>NZ_JASDCU010000016.1 GCF_030407765.1 Microbacterium sp. APC 3901 | reverse complement strand
GAAGCTAAGCCTCACAGCGCCGATGGTACTGCAGGGGGGACCCTGTGGGAGAGTAGGACACCGCCGGACTTCTTTTATACAGAAAAGCCACCCAATGTTGGGTGGCTTTTCTGCGTTAACGTGCGTTCGCGATCGATGCGCACTTATGTTCGCGATCGAACCGCGCACCCACGGGTGCCTCTCACGTCATCTCTTGAGTCGGGATTCGAGCACCCCCGCCGTCTCGACCACCGAGTCTGCAAGCGAGCGCTCATCGAGTTCTCCGCCTGCCCAGGTCACTGCGACTGCGGCGACAGGCCACCCTGCGTGATCGCGGACGACAGCGCCGACACTGCGCAGTCCGTCTGCGACCTCGCTGTCCTCAGTCGCGTACCCGCGCTCGCGCACTGTGCGCAGCAGTTCGCGCAGCTGGCTCGGCTTTCGCGGGCCGCGACCCGTGCGGTCAGGGAAGGCCGAGGCGTTCGGGTACAGCGCACGCACCTGCTCGCGCGGGAGCGCGGCGAGCATCGCGCGACCGGACGCCGTGAGGTGGGCGGGGAGGCGCACTCCGACGTCCGTGACGAGTGCCTGCCGCCGCGGCGCGCGCTCCTCCACGATGTACAGCACATCACCACCGCTCATCACCGCGAGGTGAGTGCTCTCGCCGAGGCGGTCCGACAGCGCGGCGACGAGGGGGCGACCGATCCGAGCGAGCGGCTGCTGTCGCGCGTATCCGCCGGCGAGTTCGAACGCCGAAGTGCCGAGGCCCCAGCGTCGATCCTCCTTCATATGCAGCACGAAGCCGTGCGCCGCGAGGGTGGTGAGCAGGTGGTACACGGTCGACCGGGGCAGCTCGAGCTCCCGAGCGATCGCCGACGCGGCGACAGGCGCGGGGCGACCAGCCAGATAGCGCAGGATCCGCAGCGTATTGTCTGCTGCCGGCACACGGCTCGCGGTATCCGTCTTGTCTGGGATCACAGACACAGGATGCCACGAACCGCTGTCGCCCGCGACCCGGCGGGTGTGGAATCGAGACATGACCGAACTGCCCCCCGTCCTCGTCGGCGACGCCCCCCTGAGCCACGCCGATGTCGTCGCGGTCGCCCGACACGGAGCCCCCGTCACGATCAGTGCCGCAGCCCTCTCGCGAGTGGCTGACACGCGCCGCGTGATCGACGGACTCGCTGCCGACCCGAACCCGCATTACGGAGTGTCCACCGGGTTCGGCGCGCTCGCCACGACGTTCATCGCCCCGGATCGCCGCCTGCAGCTGCAAGCCAGCCTGATCCGTTCGCACGCGGCAGGAACCGGCGCCGAGGTCGAGCGTGAGGTCGTGCGCGGGCTGCAGCTGCTGCGCCTCCAGACGCTGGTCTCGGGGCGAACGGGTGTGCGCCCCGTCGTCGTCGAGACGTACGCGGCGCTGCTGAACGCAGGCATCACCCCGATCGTCCGCGAGTACGGCTCCCTCGGCTGCTCGGGCGACCTGGCACCGCTGGCCCATATCGCCCTCGCCACCATGGGCGAGGGCGACGTCCGCACAGCCGATGGCGAACTCGCTCCGGCATCCGACGCGCTCTCGGCCGCTGGCATCGAGCCGCTCACCCTCGTCGAGAAAGAGGGGCTCGCGCTGATCAACGGCACCGACGGGATGCTCGGCATGCTCGTGCTCGCGCTGCACGACCTCGAGACCCTGCTGCTCACGGCAGACATGGCGGCGGCGATGTCGGTCGAGTCGCAGATGGGGACGGATGCCGTCTTCGCGGCCGACCTCATGGCGCTGCGTCCGCAGTCGGGTCAGGCGGAGTCGGCCTCGAACCTCCGGGCGTTCCTGGGGGACTCGCCCATCGTGCACAGTCACAAGGGCCCGGAGGACGGTCGAGTGCAGGACGCGTACTCGCTGCGCTGCTCGCCTCAGGTGCATGGGACCGCACGTGACACGATGGGCTACGCCTCGACCATCGCCGAGCGAGAGCTCGCGAGCGTGATCGACAACCCGGTCATCACCCTCGACGGCCGCATCGAGTCGAACGGCAATTTCCACGGTGCCCCGGTGGCGGCGGTGCTCGACTTCCTCGCGATCTCCGTGGCAGACGTCGCGTCGATCTCGGAGCGTCGCACTGACCGGGCGCTCGACCCGGCACGCAACCACGGCCTGCCTCCGTTCCTGGCAGACGAGGTCGGCGTCGACTCAGGGCTGATGATCGCGCAATACGCATCCGCGGGCATCGTCTCGGAGCTGAAGCGACTCGCTGTGCCGGCATCCGTCGATTCGATCCCCTCGTCGGCGATGCAGGAGGACCACGTGTCGATGGGGTGGGCCGCGGCCCGCAAGCTCCGTCGGGCGATCGACGGACTCGGCCGTGTGATCGCGATCGAGATCCTCACCGGGGCGCGCGCCCTCGACCTCCGAGCCCCTCTGCAGGCGGGACCCGCGACCGGCGCCGTGCGCGATCTGGTGCGCACCGTCGCCGCAGGACCGGGGCCCGACCGATTCCTCTCTCCCGACATCGAAGCCGTGACCGCACTCGTGCAGTCCGGCACCATCGCCCGCATCGCAAAGGAGCACGCGCATGACTGACCCGTCGACAAGCTCAGGGACCACCGCGTCGACGAACTCGGGACCCCGCGTGGTCCGGGCCGCCCGCGGCAACCAGCGCACGGCCAAGAGCTGGGGTGCCGAAGCCGCCAAGCGGATGCTGATGAACAACCTCGACGCCGAGGTCGCCGAGCACCCCGAAGACCTCGTCGTCTACGGCGGCACCGGCAAGGCGGCACGAAGCTGGGAGGCGTACGACGCGATCGTCCGCACCCTCGACGAGCTCGAGCCCGATGAGACGCTGCTCGTGCAGTCGGGTAAGCCGGTCGGCGTCTTCCGCACCCACGAATGGGCGCCGCGGGTGCTCATCGCCAACTCGAACCTCGTGGGCGATTGGGCGAACTGGCCTGAGTTCCGCCGCCTCGAAGAGCTCGGCCTGATCATGTACGGCCAGATGACCGCTGGGTCATGGATCTACATCGGAACCCAGGGAATCCTGCAGGGAACCTACGAGACGTTCTCGGCCGTCGCCCGATCTCTCGGCAGGGAATCGCTGAAGGGCACGCTGACGCTGACCGGCGGTGCCGGCGGAATGGGTGGCGCGCAGCCGCTCGCCGTCACCCTCAACGACGGAGCGGTGCTCATCGTCGACGTCGACGAGTCGCGCCTCGCCCGTCGGGTCGAGCACGGATACCTCGACGAGTACACGACCGACCTCGACGAGGCGGTCGTCCGCGTCGTCGCTGCGAAGGATGCCGGGGAGGCTCTGTCGGTCGGTGTCGTCGGCAACGCTGCGGACGTCTTCCCCGAGCTGCTGCGACGGGGCGTGCCGATCGACATCGTCACCGACCAGACCAGTGCCCACGATCCGCTCGCGTACCTGCCGGTCGGCATCACGGTCGCCGAGTGGAAGGCCGAGGCCGAGCGGGACGCCGAGGAGTTCACCCGCCGCTCCCGCGAATCGATGGCGCAGCACGTCGCCGCGATGGTCGCGTTCCAGGACGCAGGCGCCGCGGTGTTCGACTACGGCAACTCGATCCGCGCCGAGGCGCAGCTGGGCGGGTTCGACCGTGCCTTCGAGTTCCCCGGTTTCGTGCCGGCGTACATCCGCCCGCAGTTCGAAGAGGGGCGTGGACCCTTCCGCTGGGCCGCGCTCTCGGGAGACCCCGAGGACATCTACAAGACCGACCGCGCGATCGCCGAGCTGTTCCCCGCAGACAAGGCTCTGCACCGCTGGCTCGAGAAGGCCGGCGAGAAGGTGCACTTCGAGGGTCTGCCCGCCCGCATCTGCTGGCTCGGCTACAAAGAGCGTCACCTGGCGGGCCTCAAGTTCAACGAGATGGTCGCGTCGGGTGAGCTGGCGGCGCCGATCGTGATCGGCCGCGACCACCTGGATTCGGGTTCGGTCGCGTCGCCGTACCGCGAGACCGAGGCCATGAAGGACGGGTCGGATGCCATCGCCGACTGGCCGCTGCTGAACGCGCTGCTCAACACGGCATCCGGCGCTTCGTGGGTGTCGCTGCACCACGGCGGCGGCGTCGGGATCGGCCGCTCGATCCACGCAGGCCAGGTCACCGTGGCCGACGGTTCGGCGCTCGCCGCCGAGAAGCTCGAACGTGTGCTCACGAACGACCCGGGCACCGGTGTCATGCGACACGTCGATGCCGGGTACGAGCACGCTCGCGACGTCGCCCGGGAGCGTGGCCTGAAGGTGCCGATGCTATGAGCACGACGTTGATCACGAACATCGGAGAGCTGACGACCAATGTCGGCTCGTCTGGGGGAGACCGTTTCGGGACCCTGGTCGATGCGGCCGTTCTCATCGACGGCGAGCGGATCGCCTGGGTCGGGTCCGCCGCCGACGCGCCGGATGCCGGCGAGATCGTGGATGCATCCGGTCGCGCCGTCATCCCGGGGTTCGTCGACAGTCACAGCCACCTCGTGTTCGGCGGCGATCGCGCCGCCGAGTTCGAGGCACGGATGGCCGGGCAGAATTACGCGGCCGGCGGCATACGCTCGACGGTCGCGGCGACCCGGGCAGCGAGCGATGACGAGCTGCGCGCGCGACTGCGTGGATTCCTCGACGAGATGCTCGCGCAGGGCACGACGACGGTCGAGATCAAGAGCGGGTACGGGCTGAGCGTCGAGGGCGAGGAGCGCCTGGTGCGCCTCGCCGCCGAGGTCACACAGGAAGTCACGTTCCTCGGCGCGCATGTCGTTCCGGCCGAGTACGCCGACCGCGCCGACGAGTACGTCGGCCTGGTGACCGGCCCGATGCTCGATGCATGCGCGCCGCACGCGAAGTGGATCGACGTGTTCTGCGAGACCGGGGCGTTCTCGGTCGAGCAGTCCCGGCGCGTGCTCGAAGCCGGCATCGCGAAGGGCCTCTTGCCCCGCGTGCACGCGAGCCAGCTCGGTCCGGGTGAGGGAGTCGGTCTCGCGGTCGAGCTCGGCGCGGCGTCGGTCGACCACGGCACCTACCTGACGGATGCGGATGTCGCTGCGCTCGCGGCATCCGACACCGTGCTCACGCTGCTGCCCGGCGTCGAGTTCTCGACCCGCCAGCCGTACCCCGATGCGCGTCGACTGATCGATGCGGGCGTCACGGTCGCGATCGCGTGCGACACGAACCCGGGGTCGAGCTTCACGTCATCGATGTCGTTCTGCATCGCTCTCGCCGTGCGCGACATGGGGATGACACCCGCCGAGGCCGTGTGGGCGGCGACCGCTGGTGGCGCCCTGGCGCTGCGGCGCGACGACGTCGGTGTGATCGCACCCGGGGCGCGGGCGGATCTCGTGCTGCTGAAGTCTCCCACCCGCATCCATCTCGCCTACCGTCCGGGGGTGCTGCTCGTCGAGCAGGTCTGGAAAGACGGGGTCGCGGTCTTCACGGCACCCGGAACGCCGCGAGGAACGGAGAGTCATGGCCCTGTCGCACGATGACCTGTGGCCGCGTGCCGGCTCCTGGCCCGCGTTCGCTGCGGGGGACGACGCCGATGCCGTGCTGCTCGGCGTTGCCACATGGCGCACGTCGCTGTCGCCGACGGGCGCGCACGCGACACCCGCCGCGATCCGCGATGCGCTCACCCGCTACAGCGCCACCCTCATGGGCCCGCCGGTGGTCGATCTCGCCCAGGCGCTGCGCGTGCTCGACGCCGGTGATGTGGCCGAGCCGGACGGCGAACCCGGCATCGCCGCGACGGTCGCCCGGGTGCGCGAGCTCGCCGACGCCACACGTCTCGTCATCGCGCTCGGCGGCGACAACGCTCTGACCTATCCGGTCGCGCGCGGCGCGGGGGCCACCGGACTGATCACGATCGACGCGCACTTCGACCTGCGCGACGGGGTGTCGAACGGCTCCCCGGTACGTCGGCTGGTCGAGGATGCGCCGGTCGGCGAGCGGATCGATCCCACGCGTATCGTCCAGATCGGCATCGCGGACTTCGCGAACTCGGCCGCGTATGCCGCGAGGGCGGCCGACTGGGGCATCCGCGTGATCACGCTCGACGAGGTGCGCCGTCGCGGTATCGCCGACGTCGTCGCCGAAGCCACGCGCGTCGCGGGAGCGGGCGCCGGCGCCCGCATCCACCTCGACGTCGACGTCGATGCGGCCGATCGCGCCGCAGCGCCCGGCTGCCCGGCATCCGTCCCCGGCGGGTTCGCCGCGTGGGAGCTGCGCGCCCTCGTGCGTTCGATCGCGGCGGACCCACGCGTCGTGAGCGCCGACATCGCCGAGGTCGACTCGACGGCCGACACCGACGACCTGCGCACGGTGCGACTGGCCGCGCTGTGCGTGCTGGAGATGCTCGCGGCCCTCGCCACCCGCTGACGGAGGGTTCTATCCGCGCAGCGTCAGTGATGCTCGCTCGCGAGGGTACCTGACCGCCATGACGGTCAGGAGCGCGACCGGGCCCCAAAGGAAGAGGTTCACAGCGCGAGCGTGCCGGACCTCAGAGGCCGGCAGCCCTCTCCAGCTGCGCGAGCCTCTGCTCGGGGTTCCCGGTGAGCGTCACGATCGACGGCGCGAGTCCGTCGCGGTCGAGGTCGTCGAGGGCTTCGAGGAGGGCATCCTCCATCGCCTCGCGGAGCTCGGGATCCTCCTCATCGGGCACGGCGATCGCGTGCCGTGGGTCCAGCGGCACGACGGCGATCAGATCGACATCGGCCATGGAGGTCTCGACCAGCTCGACGATCCGCACGCGTCAGACCCCGGGAATGACCAGGTGCGCGATCGTGAAGATCGCGAGGCCCGCGAGTGCGCCGACGAACGTGCCGTTCAGGCGGATGTACTGCAGGTCGCGGCCGACCATGAGCTCGATCTTCTCGGTGGTCTCGACCGGGTCCCAGCGTTCGACGGTGTCGGTGATGATCGACGCGATGTCGTGGCGGTAGCGGTCGACGAGGAACACGGCGGCATCCGACACCCACGTGTCGACGCGGTGCTGCAGCGCGGCATCCGTCGTCAGCCGTTGGCCGACCTCCTGCAGAGCCTGGGCCGCGCGCACGCGCAGTCCGCTCTCGGGGTCGGCGAGGGCGGCGAGCAGTCCGTTCTTGGCCGTGTTCCACGCCTCGGCGGCGAGGGCGCCCACGCGGGGGCTGTCGAACAGCGACGACTTGGCGTTCTCGAGCTTGGCCCGGGTCTCCGGGTCGTTCTGCAGGCTGTCGGCGAGGCGGGCGAGGTATCCATCGACGGCGATACGAGCCGGATGCTGTGGATCAGCCTGCACAGCGCGGACGAACTTGACGGCTTCGTTGTAGGCGGTGTCGTCGACGAATCGGTGCGCGAGCTTCGGCACCCATCCGGGCAGCCTGCGTGAGATGAGCCCCGAGAATGACTCGGCGTTCGCGTCGAGCCATCGGCCGATGCTGTCGGCGGCGAGGTCGACGGCTCCGTGGTGCGCGCCGGCCTCGACGATCTTCTCGAGCCAGGCGCCGGCGGGCGGGCCCCACTCGGGGGAGACGAGGTGCTCACGGGCCAGGTCGGTGATGAGGTCGCGCACGTCGTCATCGCTGAGGGCGTTGAGCACGGCGGTCGCGATCGTCGCTCCCTCGGCGCCCACGCGCTCTGCATGGGCGGGCTCGCTCAGCCATTCGCCGGCGCGCTTCGCGATCGCGGTGCTGGCGAGCTTGGTGCGCACCACGCTCGCCTCGAGGAAGTTCGTCTCGACGAACTCGCCCAGTGTGCGGCCGATCTCGTCCTTGCGGTTCGGGATGATCGCGGTGTGCGGGATCGGCAGGCCGAGCGGCCGGCGGAACAGCGCGGTCACGGCGAACCAGTCGGCCAGGGCGCCGACCATGCCGCCCTCTGCGGCTGCCCGGACATAACCCAGCCAGGGCTGCCGCTCCTGGAACGCGAACGCGAAGACGAAGACGACGGCCATGAAGATCAGTGCGCCCAGCGCGACGGCCTTCATGCGTCGAAGCGCGCGAAGCCGCGCCTGGTCTGCGGGCGACAGGAGCGCCATCGGTGTTCGCGGCATGACGTCATCCTTTCACGGGGAGTTCCCCCTGAGCTCGGCCAGCGCCACACGCGCAGGACCCGAGTACCCTCGAAACGTGATCGAAGACATCAAGAAGCGTGCCCTGCACCGCACCAGCATCCTCGAAGGTCAGATGCGCGGCGTCGCGCGGATGATCGAGAACGAGGAGTACTGCATGGACATCATCACGCAGTCCCGCGCGATCCAGCGATCACTGGAGTCACTCAACCGCCTGCTGCTCGAGAACCACCTGCGCACGCATGTGACGCACATGTTCGACGAAGGCGGGGAGGAGCGCGACAAGGCTGTCGACGAGCTGCTCAAGGCGTTCGACTTCGACCGCAAGTAGAGCCGCGCTCCTCCGTCATCACCGCTTGCCGTCGAAGATCTCGCCCTCCATCGCGTCGTAGCCCTCGGCCTGCGGGTCGCCGTGCGAGCCGCCCGACAGCGCGTACTCCTCCTCGGGGGAGAGGATGAGGCGGTGGCGGAAGAACAGGCCGAACCCGAGCAGGATGATCGCGTAGACGATCGCGATCGCGATGATCGCCGGGCCGAACGTCGGGTTGAGCAGGAAGCCGACGAAGATCAGTGCGGCGATCACCAGGGCGATCACGGCACCCGGAATGCCCCACGGGCTCACGTACGGCCGGTCGACGTTCGGGAACTTCTTGCGCAGGATGATGAACGACACGAGCTGAAGCGCGTAAGCGACGACGGCTCCCCAGACGGCGATGTTCAGCACGATCGCACCCGCGACGTTTCCCGCACCCTCGGAGTCGACGGCGGTGAGCACATCGAGCACGATCAGGGCGACGAAGCCGATCGCCGCACCCACGGTGAGTGCGACCCACGGTGTCTGGCGCTTGCCGGTGAGCGAGAGGAAGCGCGGGTAGTACCCGGCGCGAGACAGTGAGTACATGTTGCGTCCGTAGGCGAACATGATGCCCTGCAGCGAGGCGAGCAGACCGATCAGCGCGAACAGCGCGAGCACGGCAGCGAGCTGGTCGCCCACGATCGCGCGGAAGCCGTCGAGCAGCGGCTCGCCCGCGGTGCCTGTCGCCTCGGCGCCGAGCACGCCGGTGTTCAGGAAGAGCACCAGCAGGCCGGTGACGATGAGCGTGCCGCGAGCCCAGAATCCCGCCTTGGGGATGTCACGCGTCGGGTTGTGCGATTCCTCCGCCGCGAGCGGCAGCTCCTCGATCCCCAGGAAGAACCACATCGCGAACGGCAGCGCGAACAGGATCGGCAGGACGCCGTGAGGGAGGAACGCGGTCTGGCCCTCGTCGGGGACGATGTCCCACAGGGCATCCCAGGAGAACGCACCCGAGAAGAGCGCCATGGCCGAGAAGACCAGGATGATGCCGATCGAGATCACCGACACGATGATCGCGAAACGGAAGGAGATCGCGGCGCCCGCGGAGTTCAGGGCGATGAAGACGATGTAGAGGATGAGGTACCAGACCCATCCGGGTAGTTCGAGCCCGAGCAGCTCGCTCGTGATGCCGTTGGCATACGACGCCGAGAAGTAGACGATCACCGCCGTGGTCGCGACGTACTCGATGGTCTCGGCGGCGCCGGTGACGAGGCCGCCCCACGGGCCCATGGCCGAGCGGGCGAACGAGTAGGCGCCGCCGGTGTGCGGCATCGCGGCCGCCATCTCGCCGATCGCGAAGATCATGCCGTAGTACATCGCCACGAGGATCGCGAAGGCGATGAGCATCCCGCCGAAGCCGGCGAAGTCGATGCCGAAGTTCCACCCCGAGAAGTCGCCCGAGATCACGGCGGCGACCGCGAGACCCCACAGGCCCCAGACGCCGGCCGACCTCTTCAGGGTGCGTTTCTCGAAATAGTCACTCCCGGCGCGTGTATAGGTCGCTCCGGCGACCTTGCGGGATTCATTGCTCTGCTGGGACATCCGCTCTCCGTTCGCATGCGTGCAGGCGCCGCGTGCACCTTGCGGATGATTGTGACAGTCAATGGTGGTTTCGTCTACCTTTAAACGGCAAGGTGATCTACTCTGAGGGCGAAGCCGGTCGGCCGATCGCTTCACAGCACGAGAACGGAGCGTCAGATGGCGGGCAACCTGAGCATCGAACAGCTGGATGCCGGCATCGCCGCCGGCGAGATCGACACGGTGATCGTGGCCTTCGCCGACGCCCAGGGTCGGCTGGTCGGCAAGCGCGTGTCGGCGCGGCTGTTCCAGGAGGACATCCTGGCCCACGGTGCCGAGGCCTGCGACTACCTGCTCTCGGTCGACGTCGACATGAACACCGTCGACGGATACGCGATGTCGGGCTGGGATCGCGGCTACGGCGACATGGTGCTGAAGCCCGATGTCGAGACGATGCGCAACATCCCGTGGCTCGACGGCACCGCGCTGGTCATGGCCGATCTCGTCTGGCAGAACGGCGAGCCCGTCGGGCCGTCGCCGCGTGCGATCCTCGACCGCCAGCGCGATCGCCTCGCCGAGCGAGGCTGGACCGCCTACTCGGGCACCGAGCTCGAGTTCATCGTCTTCGACGACACCTACCGCGAGGCGTGGGCGCGCAAGTACGAAGGGCTCACGCCGGCGACCGACTACAACGTCGACTACAACCTGCTCGCCTCGACCCGCATGGAGCCGCTGCTGCGCGACATCCGCAACAGCATGGACGGTGCGGGTCTGTACTGCGAGGGAGTGAAGGGCGAATGCAACTTCGGCCAGCAGGAGATCGCGTTCCGGTATGCGGAGGTGCGCGAGACCGCCGACCAGCATGCGATCTACAAGAACGGTGCGAAGGAGATCGCTGAACAGCACGGCAAGGCGCTCACCTTCATGGCCAAGTTCAATGAGCGGGAGGGCAACAGCTGTCACATCCACCTGTCGCTGCGCGACGAGTCGGGTGCTCCGGTCATGGCGGGCGACGGCGAGCACGGCTTCAGTCCCGTGATGGAGCACTGGATCGCCGGCATCCTCGCCACTCTGCGCGATTTCACCCTGCTGCTCGCCCCGAACATCAACTCGTACAAGCGCTTCGCGAAGGGCAGCTTCGCGCCGACAGGTGTGGCGTGGGGCATCGACAACCGCACATGCGCGCTGCGAGTGGTCGGATCAGGCTCGGGGCTGCGCGTCGAGAACAGGGTGCCCGGGGGCGACGTGAACCCCTACCTCGCGATCTCCGCGATCATCGCGGGCGGTCTGCACGGCATCGAGAACGAGCTGCCGCTGCCCGAGCGGTTCACCGGCAATGCGTACGAAGCGGGCGTCGATCATCTGCCGACGACACTGCGCGAGGCGGCGAAGCTCTTCAGCGAGTCGGCCGTCGCGCGGGCGGCCTTCGGCGACGACGTGGTCGAGCACTACCTGAACCAGGCCCGCATCGAGGTCGAGGCCTACGACGCGGCCGTCACCGACTGGGAGCGCATCCGTGGTTTCGAGCGTCTCTGACCCGGCGCCGCTGATCGGCGTCACCACGTACCTCGAGCGCGCGCAGCAGGGGGTGTGGGATGTGCGGGCGGCGTTCCTGCCTGAGCAGTACCTCACGAGCGTGACCTCGGTCGGCGGCATCGCGCTTCTTCTCCCACCGCAGGATCCGGATGCTGCAGGTGCCGCGATCTCGGGCATGCACGGCCTCGTGCTCTCCGGCGGGGCGGACGTCGCCCCCGAGCTGTACGGCGAGGACCGGCATCCGCTCACCGACCCCGCCCGTGTCGATCGCGATGCGTGGGAGCTCGCGCTGTTCCGCGCGGCGGAGCGCCGCGGCATCCCGGTGCTCGCGATCTGTCGAGGCCTGCAGCTCGTGAACGTCGCGCGCGGCGGCACCCTGCAGCAGCATCTGCCCGAATCGCTCGGCACCGAGAAGTACCGCATCGGCGGAGGGGTCTTCGCCGAGAACGACGTCGAAGTGTCGACCGAGACGCCTCTCGCCGAGATCATCGGCGAGACCGAGATGCGCGTGCACAGCTATCACCACCAGGGCGTCGACCGCCTCGGCGAGGGGCTCGTGGCTGCGGCGCACTCCGATGACGGCCTCGTGCAGGCCTTCGTCGACACCTCTGGTGCCCACATCGTCGGCGTCCAATGGCACCCCGAGGAGAACGCCGAGGACCGGCGGCTCTTCGCAGATCTCGTCTCACAGGCCCGCGCGTTCGCCGCGCGGGGGAAGGAGGACGCCCGATGAGCGCGTTCACAGTCATCAACCCGTCGACCGGCGCGGCGATCCGCGAGGTCGCGCGCGCCGACATCGGAGAGACGGATGCCGCGATCGCGCGCGCCGTCGCGGCGCAGCGCCGATGGGCCGCGCTCGCGCCCGTCGCTCGAGCCGATGCGCTGCGTGCCTTCGCTCGTGCCGTCGAGGCCGCCACAGAGGAGCTGGCGCAGCTCGAGGTGCGGAACTCCGGGCATCCGATCGGCTCCGCCCGGTGGGAGGCGGGCCATGTCGCCCAGGTGCTCAACTACTACTCGGCCGACCCCGAGCGGCTGTCGGGCCGTCAGATCCCGGTGGCGGGCGGGCTCGATGTCACCTTCCACGACCCGTACGGAGTCGTCGGGGTGATCGTGCCGTGGAACTTCCCCATGACGATCGCCGCGTGGGCGTTCGCGCCGGCGCTCGCCGCGGGCAACGCCGTGGTGCTGAAGCCCGCGGAGCTCACGCCGCTCACGGCCATCCGACTCGGAGAGCTGGCCCTCGAGGCCGGGCTGCCCGAAGGGCTCTTCGAGGTCGTCACCGGATCGGGTTCGGTCGTCGGGCAGCGGCTCGTCGAGCATCCGGATGTGCGCAAGGTGGTCTTCACCGGATCGACCGAGGTCGGCATCGAGGTCGCCGCCGGCTGCGCGCGTGCGCTCAAACCCGTCACCCTCGAGCTCGGCGGCAAGAGCGCCAACATCGTCTTCGCGGACGCCGATCTCGAGAAGGCCGTCGCTGCGGTTCCCGGATCCGTGTTCGACAATGCGGGCCAGGACTGCTGCGCCCGCAGTCGCCTTCTCGTGCAGCGGTCCGTGTACGACCGGTTCCTCGAGATGCTCGAACCGGCTGTCGCCGCCTGGCGGGTGGGTGACCCGTCGAGTGCCGACACCGACATGGGGCCACTCATCTCGGCCGCCCACCGCGACACGGTGTCGGGGTTCCTGGACGATGCGAACATCGCATTCCGCGGCAGCGCTCCGAGCGGCGACGGATTCTGGTTCGCTCCCGCCGTGGTGCTCGCCGATCCCTCAGACCGGATCGCCCAGCAGGAGGTGTTCGGCCCGGTCGTCGCGGTGATGCCGTTCGAGGACGAGGCCGACGCGATCCGCCTGGCGAACGACACCGCCTACGGTCTCGCCGGCTCGATCTGGACCGAGAGCCTCGGCCGCGCCGTGCGTGTGTCCCGCGGGGTGCAGAGCGGCGTGCTGTCGGTGAACTCGCACTCTTCGGTGCGGTACGCGACGCCGTTCGGCGGCATGAAGGCGTCGGGCCTCGGGCGTGAGCTCGGGCCCGACGCCGCCGAGCACTTCACCGAGACGAAGAACGTCTTCTTCGCGACCGACGAATCCTGACCCGCTCACACACCCTGCAACGGAGAACACACATGACCATCGATCTGACCCAGCGCCTCAAGGACCGCGTCGCCATCATCACGGGCGGCGCGAGCGGAATCGGCTTCGCCACAGCCCAGCGCTTCGCCGCCGAGGGCGCGTTCGTCGTCATCGCCGACGTCGACCCCGCCACGGGCGAAGCGGCCGCGGCCGAGGTGGGCGGTGTGTTCCGTCCGGTCGACGTCGCCGACGAGGCCATGGTCAACACCCTGTTCGACGGGGTCGCCGCGGAGTTCGGCCGCATCGACATCGCGTTCAACAACGCGGGAATCTCGCCCGCCGACGACGACTCGATCGAGACGACCGAGCTGCCGGCCTGGGATCGCGTGCAGGACGTGAACCTCAAGAGCGTGTACTTGTGCAGCCGCGCCGCGCTGCGTCACATGGTGCCGGTGGGCCGCGGGTCGATCATCAACACGGCCTCGTTCGTGGCGTTGCTGGGGTCGGCGACCTCGCAGATCAGCTACACCGCATCGAAGGGCGGCGTGCTCGCGATGTCGCGCGAGCTCGGCGTGCAGTTCGCCCGGCAGGGTGTGCGCGTCAACGCGCTGTGCCCCGGACCGGTGAACACCCCGCTGCTGCAGGAGCTCTTCGCAAAAGATCCCGAGCGCGCGCAGCGCCGACTCGTGCACGTGCCGATGGGGCGCTTCGCCGAACCGTCGGAGCTGGCAGCGGCCGTGGCCTTCCTCGCCTCGGACGACTCGTCGTTCATCACGGCCAGCGCCTTCGTCGTCGACGGCGGCATCACCAACGCCTACGTCACCCCGCTGTGAAGCGGGACCATGTCGCTGTGACAGGCTGAGAAGCATGAGCGAGCACCCATCCGACGGCGATCTCGTCGGGGTGCGCCGGGCGGTCTACCGTCCGCTGCGCCGAGGAAACGCCCTCGAGGATGCGGTCGCTCGGCTCGTGCAGACCATCCGTCTCGGCGTGGTCGCGCCGGGAGAGTCCCTGCCTCCCGAGCGCGAGCTCGCGGCATCCTTCGGAGTGAGCCGCGACACCGTGCGCGAGGCGATCCGCGAGCTCGCCGACACCGGCTATCTGGTTCCGAAGCGTGGTCGGTACGGCGGCACGTTCGTCGCGGATCCGCTGCCGCAGCCCTCGGATGCCGGAGCGGTGACCGCCGCCGAGATCGACGACGTTCTGGGGCTTCGCCGGGTGCTCGAGACCGGCGCGGTGCGTGCGGCTGCGGGTCGCGCTCTGGATGCGGCGACTCGTGCCGACCTGTGGGCCCGGCACGAGGCGGCGCTTCCGGCCGGACCAGAGGAGTACCGCCGTCTCGACACCCTGCTGCACCTCGCGATCGCCGAGGCCGCCGGCATCCCCTCGCTCGTCGCTCTGGTCGCCGAGAACCGGGCGGATGTCAACGCGTGGCTCGACACGTTCCCGCTGATGCCACGCAACATCCAGCACTCGGGCGAGCAGCACGAGCGCATCGTCACGGCGATCCTGGCCGGGCGCCCCGACGTCGCCGAGGCCGCGATGCGTGATCATCTCGCGGGCTCCGAGGCGCTGCTGCGCGGATTCCTGGTCTGAACCCGCGCAGCAGCGGCAGAGTCAGCTCGCGGCGTGCTCGTCGGCGACGGCGAGGGCCTCGTCGAGCACGGCGAGACCGCGCACCAGATCGTCCTCGCGGATCACGAGCGGCGGAGCCACGTGCATACGGTTGAAGTGCGTGAACGGCCAGACGCCGGCCTTCTTCGCCGCGGCGGCGAATGCGGCGACCGGCGCAGCATCCGATCCGCTCGCGTTGAACGGCACGAGCGGCTCGCGCGTCTGCTTGTCGCGCACGAGCTCGACGGCCCAGAAGAGACCGCGCCCGCGCACCTCTCCGACACTCGGGTGGGTGTCGACCCAGCGGCGCAGGGTCGGCTCGACGACGCGCTCGCCCAGGTCGCGCACGCGCTCGAGGATGCCGTCTCGGCGGAACACCTCGAAGGTCGCGACACCGGCGGCGCACGCGAGCGGGTGGCCCGAGTACGTCAATCCGCCCGCGAACGGCGTGGTGTCGAAGGCGCGCGCGATCCGCTCGGAGATGACGACGCCGCCGAGCGGGACATAGCCGGAGTTCACGCCCTTGGCGAAGGTGATCAGGTCGGGGCGCCCGTCGTAGGCGTCGATGCCGAACCACTCGCCGAGCCGCCCGAAGCCGACCATGACCTCGTCGGCGATGTAGACGATGCCGTAGCGATCGCACAGTTCGCGCACGCCCTGCAGATAGCCGGGCGGCGGCACGAGCACGCCGTTCGTGCCGACGACCGTCTCGATGATGATCGCGGCGATCGTCTGAGGCCCCTCGAGCTGGATCGTCTGCTCGAGGTGGGCGAGCGCGCGCTCGGATTCCTGCTCCGGCGTCTCGGCGTGGAACGGCGAGCGGTAGAGGTACGGTCCGAAGAAGCGCACGGCGCCCGAGTCGGGCGTGCCGTTGGCCCATCGGCGGGGGTCGCCCGTCAGCGAGATCGCCGTCGATGTGGAGCCGTGGTAGCTGCGGTACATCGAGAGCACCTTGTGGCGGCCGGTCGACTGGCGGGCCATGCGCACCGCGTATTCGTTGGCCTCGGCGCCGCCGTTCGTGAAGAAGACCTTCTCGAACCCCTCGGGTGCGACCTCGACGATGAGCCGGGCGAGCTCGCCCCGCACGTCGTTGGCCATGGCCGGCTGGATCGTCGACAGGCGCCCGGCCTGCTGCTGGATCGCCGCCACGAGATCGGGATGCTGGTGGCCGAGGTTCAGGTTCACCAGCTGGCTCGAGAAGTCGAGGTAGGCGTTGCCTGCGTAGTCCCAGAACGTCGCACCCTCGCCCGCCGCGACGGGCAGCGGGTCGATGAGTCCCTGAGCGCTCCAGGAGTGGAAGACGTGGCCGCGGTCGTCCGCCCGCACCTGCGCCTCGGCCTCGGGGGCGGGGAGCGGGTGCGATGCGCCGTGGCGATCGGTGAAGGTCGTCATGTCGTGTGTCGCTCTCTGACTCAGTGGTTGCTCGGGAAGCCCAGGTCGATCTGCGAGGGCGTGTGGTCGGGCCAGCGCGTGGTGACCACCTTCGACCGAGTGTAGAAGTGCACCGACTCGGGACCGTAGATGTGCGAGTCGCCGAACAGCGAGTCCTTCCAGCCGCCGAAAGAGTATGCGCCGATCGGCACGGGGATCGGCACGTTGACGCCGACCATGCCGACCTCGATGTCGAACTCGTACTGACGGGCGGTGCCGCCGTCTCGCGTGAAGATCGCCGTGCCGTTTCCGTAGGCGTTCGCGTTGACGAGCTCGACGGCCTCGGCGTAGGTCTCGACGCGGACCACCGAGAGCACCGGACCGAAGATCTCGTCGGCGTAGACCTTCATGCCGGGGGCGACCTGATCGATCAGGCTGACGCCGATGAAGAAGCCCTCAGAGTCGAACTCCTTCGTCGTGCCGTCGACCACGACCGTCGCGCCCTCTGCGGCGGCTCCGGTGACGTACGAGGCGACGCGGTCGCGGTGCTCGCGCGTGATGAGCGGACCCATCTCGCTCGCGGCATCGGTGCCGGCGCCGATCGTCAGACCCTCGATGCGCGACGCGATCGCGGCGACCAGATCGTCGGCGATGTCGCCGACCGCCACGAGCACCGAGACGGCCATGCAGCGCTCGCCGGCCGACCCGTAGGCGGCCGAGATCGCGGCGTCGGCGGCCGCGTCGAGGTCGGCGTCCGGCATCACCACCATGTGGTTCTTCGCTCCGCCGAGCGCCTGCACGCGCTTGCCCGCAGTCGAAGCGCGCTGATAGATCGAGCGGGCGATCGGGGTCGAGCCCACGAAGCTGACGGCGTTCACGCGCGGCGACTCGAGCAGCGCATCGACGGCCTCCTTGTCGCCGTGCACGACATTGAGCACGCCGTCGGGCAGACCTGCCTCCTGGAAGAGCTTCGCGAGCCAGACCGAGGCCGACGGATCCTTCTCGCTGGGCTTGAGCACCACGGTGTTGCCGCACGCGATCGCCGAGGCGACCATCCACAGCGGCACCATCACCGGGAAGTTGAACGGGGTGATGGCGGCGACGACGCCGACGGGCTGCTTGACCGAGTGCACGTCGACGCCGCGCGAGACCTGCTCGCTGCGCTCGCCCTTGAGCAGGTGCACGAGGCCCGCCGCGAACTCGACGTTCTCGATGCCGCGCGAGACCTCGCCCGCGGCATCCGAGAGCACCTTGCCGTGCTCCGACGTGACGATCGCCGCGAGCTCGGGCGTGCGCTCCTTGAGCAGCTGGCGCAGGCGGAAGAACACGTCGGCGCGCTTGATGAGGCTCGTCTCACGCCATGCGGGCAGAGCGGATGCCGCGGCGGCGATCGCCTGTTCGACCTCTGCGGTGGACGCGAAGGCGACCTGCGTGGTCACCTGTCCGGTGGCGGGGTCGAAGATCTGACCCGTGCGCGCCGCCTCGGCGGTCTCTGCTCCATTGATGATGTGACGGACGATGTCCACGGGACTCCCTCGCAGTGCGTGATCCGCATCGAACACTCTGACCGAGGTTCGATACGCTGGCTTTCTTCCATGATCACAGAGCGCAAGGGGCTGATCTGGTGTCAGAACGTAGCGAGATCAGCGGCATCCGGACAGATCGTCCGGCGCTGGGCGTCCATCTCACGGTCGCCGACGTGCTGGCCGAGCCCGCGGTGCAGGCGGGCGAACCCGAGGTGATCGTCGGGGGTGCGGCATCGGATGCCGCGGTGCGGTGGGTGCACGTGTCCGACGGCGTCGGCGTTGCGCGTCTGCTCGACGGCGGGGAGCTGCTGCTGACGACGGGCGCCGGATGGCCATTCGACGAGGGAGAGCTGCGCGCCTTCGCGTCGAGCCTGCACGGAGCGGGCATCGCCGGGATCGTCTTCGAGCTCAGTGCGGCACGCCCGGCCGTGCCACAGCCGGTCGTCGACGTCTGTGCGACGGTCGGCCTCGCCCTCGTCGCGCTGACCCGCGAGGTGAAGTTCGTCGCCGTGACCGAAGCCGTGCACCACGCACTGATCGCCGCGCAGACGCAGGCGCTGCGCGAGAGGCAGCATCTGCATGAGCTGTTCACCGCGCTGAGCCTGCAGGGCGCGCCCGCCGACGTCGTGGTCGCCGAGACCGCCAGGGCGCTCGGCGCACCGGTCATCCTCGAGAATCTCGCGCGTGAGGTGATCGCAGCCGAAGGGCTCGGGATGTCGATCGCCGAGGCGCTCCATCGCAGAGACGGTGCCGAGCAGGTGCCCGTGCAGGCCAGAGGAATGCGCTGGGGCACGCTTCTCGCGCTTCCCGGCCCGGCACATCCCGCCGGTCGCGTCACCGTGCTCGAGCAGGGGGCGACGGCGCTCGCGTTCGGCTGCATCGCCGACGGCGGTGACGCCGAGTGGTCGCTGCTGGCTCAGCGGGCGGTGATCGACGACCTGCTCGGCGCGCGTTTCGCCAGGGCCGAGGACATCGACGCCCGGCTGCGCGCAGGGGGATTCGCGCTCGCCGGGCGCCAGTGCCACGGGATCGTCGCCCGCGGCTCGGCATCGATCAGCGAACTCGCGTATCGCGCACGGCAGGCGGGCTTCGCCGTGGTCGCCGCCCGCGTGGCCGACGACGACGTCGCGCTGCTGTCGCTGCCGGCATCCGCGGCGTTGTCCGATGAGGTGCTGCTGCGCATCGCCGGCCCCGACCGCGCCGTCTTCGTGGGGCCGGTCGCCGATGACGTGATCGGCCTGCTCGCCTCGCTGCGCGCCGCACGCGACCTCGCCGACAGCGACAGGGCCGACGCCGGGGCGAGGGTGCGTCGGGTCGATGACCGCCCGCTCGAGCGTCTGGTCGCCACGCTGCGCGACGACCACCGGCTGCACGAGCACAGCGAGCGGATGCTGGCGCCACTGATCCGTCATGACCGAGAGCGTCGAGGCGACCTGCTCGACGTGCTCGCGGCTCTCGTCGCGCACCCGGGCAACCGCTCGGCGGCGGCGGCCGCGAGTCACCTGTCGCGGTCGGTGTTCTATCAGCGCATCACGGTGATCGGCGATCTGCTGGGGGTCGACCTCGACGACGGTGAGACGATCGCGGCGTTGCACCTCGCCCTGCTCGCGAGGCGGCGCACCGCGGCATCCGCCTGAGTCCCTCCCGACATCGCCCCCGAAGCGGGCGTCAGAGCACCGACTGCGCGTCGGTGAGCACGCTGCGCAGGATCTGCCCGATCTCGCGGAACTCGGCAGGGCCGACCGTGAGCGGCGGTGCGAGCTGGATCACGGGGTCTCCGCGGTCGTCGGCGCGGCAGTAGAGCCCGGCCTCGAACAGCGCGGGGGAGAGGAAACCGCGCAGCAGCCGTTCGGACTCGGCGTCGTCGAACGTCTCCCTCGTGGCCTTGTCCTTCACGAGCTCGATGCCGAAGAAGTAGCCGTCGCCGCGCACATCACCGACGATCGGCAGATCGAGCAGCGTCTCGAGCTCTGCGCGGAACAGGGGCGAGTTCTCGCGCACCCGCTCGTTGAGGCCCTCCTCGTCGAAGATGGCGAGGTTCTCGAGAGCGACCGCCGCCGAGACGGGGTGGCCGCCGAAGGTGTAGCCGTGGGGGAACGAGATGTCGCCCTTCGAGAACGGCTCGTAGATCCGGTCGCTGATCACGGTCGCGCCGATCGGCGAGTAGCCGCTCGTCATGCCCTTGGCGCACGTGATCATGTCGGGCACATACCCGAGGCCGGTGCACGCGAAGGTGTGGCCGAGACGGCCGAACGCGCAGATGACCTCGTCTGAGACGAGCAGCACGTCGTGGCGGTCGCAGATCTCGCGCACGCGGGCGAAGTAGCCGGGAGGCGGAGGGAAGCATCCGCCCGAGTTCTGCACCGGCTCGAGGAACACGGCGGCGACCGTGTCTGCACCCTCGAACAGGATCATCTCCTCGATGCGGTCGGCGGCCCAGCGGCCGAAGGCCTCGAGGTCGTCACTCGGGCCGCCCATCTCGGCCGCGCGGTAGAAGTTGGTGTTGGGCACCCGGAAGCCGCCGGGGGTGACGGGTTCGAACATGGACTTCATGGCCGGGATGCCGGTGATCGCGAGTGCGCCCTGCGGGGTGCCGTGGTAGGCGACCGAACGCGAGATGACCTTGTGCTTGGTGGGCTTGCCCATCAGCTTCCAGTAGTGCTTCGCGAGCTTGAAGGCCGTCTCGACCGCCTCGCCGCCACCGGTGGAGAAGAACACGCGGTTCAGGTCTCCGGGTGCCTCCGCCGCGAGCCGGTCGGCGAGTTCGATGGCTGCGGGGTGCGCGTACGACCAGAGCGGGAAGAAGGACAGCTCGGATGCCTGCTTCGCGGCGGCCTCGGCGAGGCGTCGACGCCCGTGCCCGGCGTTCACGACGAAGAGCCCGGCGAGGCCGTCGAAGTACTCCTTGCCCTTCGAATCCCAGATGCGGTGACCGTCACCCTTGACGATGATCGGCACACCGCTCTTCTCCATCGTGGACTGCCGTGTGAAGTGCATCCACAGGTGGTCCTTGGCCATGGCCTGCAGTTCGGCCTCGGACGGAGTCGTGCGTTGCGTGCTCATCTGGTCCCCCAGTTGTAGAGCTGCTTCTGCAGCTTGGCGTAGATGAAGGTCTCGGTCGACAGCACTCCGTCGATCGGGCGGATGTGGTCGTTGATGAGGGCGAGGAGGTCCTCGTCGTCCTCGCAGACGACCTCGGCGAGGATGTCGAACGAGCCGACCGTGATCACCACGTAGTCGATCGCGGCGATCTCGGCGATCGCCTCGGCGACCACGCGAGTGTCGCCCGAGACGCGGATGCCGATCATCGCCTGCCGAGGGAAGCCCAGCTGCATCGGATCGGTCACCGCGACGATCTGCATCACGCCCGACTCGGTGAGACGCTGCACGCGCTGGCGCACCGCGGCCTCGCTCAGGCCGACCTCTCTTCCGATGTCGGAGTACGAGCGCCGCCCGTCCTCCTGCAGCAGCTCGATGATCGTCTTGGCGACACCGTCCAGCGGGGGGTGCTTCTTCGAAGGCGTCATGATGCGATCTTCGCACCGGAGCGGGCTGTGTTCAACCGATTCCGCAGAATCTTCAGAGCCCCAGCGGGCAAACCGCAGAATATCGCGGTCAGGACTCGAGTGGACCCAGCCAGGCGCTCGCCGCGGTGGAGTGCGCCGACTCGGGGTCGGAGGGGTGGAAGGCCCCCGCCAGAACATCACGGTAGAGCCGTGACAGCTCGTTCGAGGAGAAGTACGAGCCGCCGCCGGCGACCAGCATGGCCTGGTCGACGACGTGCTTCGACATCGTGATGGCCCGGTGCTTGACGCCCGAGAGCAGGGTGAACCACCGCGCGCCGTTGTCGACCTTCTCGTCGACATCCCTGGCGAGAGACGCGATCTGCGGAGGAAGGGCGTCGTACGCGAGGCCCATGTCGGCGATGCGCCAGCGGATATCGGGGTCCTGGCTGTACGCGGCACCGGTCTTCTTCGAGCGTCGCTTCTGCGCGGTGAGGACGGCGAGGTCGAGCGCGCGCCGGGCGATGCCGGTGTAGACCGAGGCGAGCAGGATCTCGAAGACCGAGAAGATGCCGAAGACGATGGGGTCGGGGTTCGGGCCCGGATCGATGCGGCGCACCACGTGCGCGGCATCCGCCGTGGCACCGTCGAGCCGGGTCGTGCGACTCTGGGTGCCCCGCATGCCGAGGGTGTCCCAGTCGTCGCCCGTGACGACCGCATCGGTGCGGTCGACGAAGGCGAAGACGAGCTTCGGGGCGTCGGCGCTCGTGGTGTCGAGCCCGTGCAGTCCGAGCTTCGTCCAGACCGGCGCGAGCGAGGTGAAGATCTTCGTGCCGGTGAAGGCGTAGCCGCCCTCGGCGGTGGGCACGGCATCGGTGTCGCTGCCGAACAGCACCAGGTCGTTGCCGCCCTCGCTGATACCGAAGGCGAAGACCTCGCCGGCGACCGCGCCGTCCTGCACGAACTCGAGGCCGGGCACTCCGCGGTCGGAGAAGACCTTGGCGACTCCTGTCCACACGAGATGCATGTTGATCGCGAGCGCCGTCGCGGGGGCGGCGGTCGCGAGGCGCTGCTGGAGGATCGCGGCCTCGGCGAGGCCGAGCCCCGCGCCCCCGCGGTCGGCGGGGACGAGGATCGACAGGTATCCGGCATCGCGCAGCTCGTCGAGATCCTGTTCGGGGAACGTGTTCTCGCGGTCGTGGATCGGCGCCCGCTCGCGGATACGCTCGAGGAGGTCGTCGGGAAGGTACGCGGTCGGGTCGAACGTGCTCACGCAAGGGCCTCTCTCAGCTGTCGGACGGTCTCTTCCGGCTTGTCGCGGTGCAGCGAATGCCCGGCTCCCTCGACGACCGACATCGTGATGAGCGGATTCGAGGCGAGCACGGACGCGGCGACCTCGCCGGTGAAGATGCTGTAGACCGCGGGATCCGACGCGATCACATGGGTGGGAACGGTCAGTCGCGCGGCATCCGCCGTGACATCCCAGGGGGTGTTCTGCGCACTCGTCTGCTCGACGGCCCAGGCGCTCGCTCGGTGCACGGCGTCGACCTTGAGCTCCCAGTCCTGCGGATGCCAGTGCGGATGCTCCTGCTGCACGAGCTCGACCCTGTTGTCGGCGAAGGCACGCTCCTGGCTCCGGCGCACGATCGCGGCGTCTCGGCCGTCGACCAGGATCGCCGGGTCGAGCAGCACCAGGCGGCGGGTCCACTCGGGAGCGGATGCCGCCGCCGCGGTGCCGGCAGCTCCGCCGAGCGAATGGCCGATGACGGCGTCCCACGGCCCGCCGTCGTCGGGAGCGGTCGCGACGAGGTCTGCCGCATAGGCCGCGACCGAGTAGTCGAGGGCGCGAGGGGCATCGCCGTGGCCGCGCAGGTCGATGGCGGTCGCATGCCACCCGGCGTCGGCGAAGGCGACGCCCACTCGCCACATGAGGGCGCCGGATGATCCGAGTCCGTGCACGAGGAGCACCCGGCGATCGGAGGCCGGATCACCCCAGGAGATGCGGGGCAGCGAGAGCGGTTCGGGCATGCAGCAAGCCTACGACCGGGTCGTGCGGGTGAGGCCTCCCGAGCTCAGGCCAGCGGCGGCAGGTCACCGTGCGTGGTCAGCACGAGCGCGGCGGCGGCGTGCCCGGCGGAGAGACGCTCGGCGAGCGCCGCGCCCTCGAGGGTCGCGGCGAGGAACCCGGCTGCGAAGGCGTCACCGGCGCCGACCGGCTCGACGACCTCGACTCGCGGGGCGGGTACGAACACCGGCGCGTCGTCACCGTGGAACGCCGTCGCACCGACGTCGCCGTCCTTGACGATGAGCAGCCCGCAGTGCGGAAGGTGCGCGCGGATCTCGGCGGGAGTCGCGGTGCCCCAGATGCGCTCGGCCTCATCGCGCCCGACGAAGGCGATGTCGGCGGCATCCGCGAGGCGGGTCAGCGTCTCGGCTGCATCCTGCATCGTCCACAGTGCCCTGCGGTCGTTCACGTCGAACGAGACGAGCGCGCCGGCTGTGCGCGCGTCGACGAACAGCTGCTCGACCATCGCGCGGCAGGAGGGGGAGAGCGCGGGGGTGATGCCCGTCGTGTGCACGATGCGCACGCCCGCGAGTCGAGCGGCATCGAGGAACCCCGGCGCCATCAGCGACGCGGCCGACCCGCGCCGGTAGTAGTAGACGGACGACGACTCCGTGCCCGGGTCCTTGAACATGACGCCGGTCGGAGCATCGGCATCCGTCGTCGCCCAGAGCTCGACGCCGCGTCGCGCGAGTTCGGTCGAGATGCGCACGCCGATCGGGTCGTCGCCCAGACGTGAGGCCCAGGCCGCCCGGTGGCCCGCCGCGACGAGTCCGACGGCGACATTGCCCTCTGCGCCGGCCAGCCCCAGCGCCGCCGTCTCGGTCTCGGCGAGCGGAGCGCCGACGGCGGTGACGAGGCCCATGGACTCGCCGATGCAGACGACCTCGGGGGCGGCGGATGAGGGAGAGGGGGCAGAGCTCATGAAGGGGTGACCGCCAGGGGTTCGGTGTCGGGGTGCGGACTCGCATCGCGATGACGCAGATCGGGGAAGGAGCGGACGAAGACGATCGAGACGACGAGTCCGGCCGCCGCGAAGAGCGTCGCGGCGAGATAGGCGCCGCGAGGATCCGTCGCGTCGACGAGGAACCCGGCGACGGCGGACCCGGCTGCGGCGCCGATCAGCTGCCCGGTGCCCGCCCAGCCGAACGCTTCAGCCGTCTCGCTGAACTTGACGCTCGCGGTCGTGATGGCGAACAGCACGGCGAGTGCCGGCGCGACGCCGATGCCGGCGACGATGAGCGTGCCGCCGAGCCAGAACTCGTTGAGGGAGAACATGGTCAGCGCCAGGCCGACCGTGACGATGGTGAGGCGGCGGGCCATCGCCCACGGACCGATCGGGATGTGCCCGAACGAGAGTCCGCCGGCGAGACTGCCGACGGCGAACACCGCGAGCACGAGTCCGGCCGCCAGGCTGCCGTGCTCGAACGTCGCGACGACGCCGACCTCGACCGCGGAGCACGCTCCGATGAGCAGGAACCCGATGACGGTGGCGAGCAGCACCGGCGGCTTGAGCACGACCTTGCCGAGGGCGCTGCGACTGCGCGGGATGCGCACGCGGCCGACTTCGGGCGACAGGATGAACCAGGCGCCGCCTCCCACCAGCACGACGGCGACGAGCAGGAGTCCCTCGGCCGTGCCGACCTGGGTCGACACGAGCGTGATCACGACCGGCGCGATGACCCAGATGATCTCCTGCAGCGAGGCGTCGAGGGAGAACAGCGGGGTGAGCTGCTTCGAGTTCACGAGCTTCGGATAGATCGTGCGGACGGCGGCCTGCACCGGCGGGGTCGCGAGGCCGGCGATCATGCCCAGGATCATGTAGCCGGGGACGTTCAGGGGGAGGAACGCCAGGCCCAGCACGGCGATCACGCACACGGTGAGAGTGAGGGTGAGCACGCGGCGCATGCCCCAGGCGCCCATCCATCGACTCGTGATCGGGCCGGCGACGGCCTGCCCGACGCTGGTCGCGGCGAGCACCAGGCCCGCCGAGCCGTACGAGCCGGTCTGCTGTTCGACGTGCAGCAGGATCGCGAGCGAGGTCATCCCGTTGGGGAAGCGAGCGGTCAGCTGTGCAGCGATCATGCGCGCCACTCCGGGCGTGCGAAGAAGGTCTTGATATCCCGCCACGGGTCAACGCTACCGGGAGCTCCCGACAGCGGTCGAAGCGGCTCCTCCCCGACACGCCGCGACACGCCCAAACCGAGTTTCCACAGAAAATCCGATGTCGGAGGTGGGTCGTATCGTCCGACCTGTGGATGGATCTCTCACAGGTCGTTCCCAGCCGCGATTTCTCGCGGTTCGGGGGTGCGCTCGAGGGGCCCGGGCCTGTGGAAGAAACGGTGGAGAACCTGTGTTGTACCAGTGGAGAGCGGTGGAAAACTACACGTATGTAACTACTACCCCTAGTGGTCACCCTGAATGTCCGTACCTATATGTAGTATTGAGATCCCGGTGAGGGTCTACCGGAAAACAGCCTGATTCAGAAGCAGGCCAGAGATGTGAGGGGAAGCGAAAAGATGTCGATCACGGTCTACACGAAGCCGTCCTGCGTTCAGTGCAACGCCACCTACCGCGCGCTCGACGCCAAGGGCATCGAGTACGAAATCCTCGACCTGTCGGAAGACGCGAGTGCACTCGAGCAGGTCAAGGCGCTCGGCTACATGCAGGCGCCGGTCGTCGTCACCGACGAGGGCCACTGGTCGGGCTTCCGTCCCGACAAGATCGACGAGCTCGCCTCGCGTCTGGCGTGATCCGCCATGAGCGCCGTCGCGACCGCCGCGCCGCTCCTGGTCTACTTCTCGAGCGCCTCGGGTAACACCGCGCGCTTCGTCGAGAAGCTCGGGCTCCCGGCCCGACGCATTCCCCTTCTCCGGCAGCAGGAAGATCTCGTCGTCGACGAGCCCTTCGTGCTGGTCACCCCCACCTACGGCGGGGGTGAGGGGCGCGGCGTCGAACGAGGCGCGGTGCCCAAGCAGGTCATCCGGTTCCTCAACGACGAGCGCAACCGGAATCACATCCGCGGAGTCATCTCCGCGGGCAACACCAACTTCGGCGACTCATTCTGTCTCGCCGGTGACATCATCAGCCGCAAGTGCCACGTGCCTCACTTGTATCGGCTCGAGATCTTCGGCACACAAGACGATGTAGATCGCGTGAGCGACGGATTGGAGCGACGGTGGGTACCGCAGTTGACGAGCAGGCAGGATCAGACTCAGTGACGGACACGGTGGCGTTCAAGATGAACCCGACCTACGAGGGCCTCGACTATCACGCCCTCAACGCGATGCTGAACCTGTACGACGCGAACGGGAAGATCCAGTTCGACGCCGACAAGCGGGCGGCACGCGAGTACTTCCTGCAGCACGTCAACCAGAACACGGTGTTCTTCCACTCGCTCAAGGAGCGCCTCGACTACCTCGTCGAGAAGGAGTACTACGAGCCGGCCGTGATCGAGCAGTACTCGCTCGAGTTCATCCAGAAGCTCAACGACCTCGCCTACGGCAAGAAGTTCCGCTTCGAGACGTTCCTCGGCGCGTTCAAGTACTACACGAGCTACACGCTCAAGACGTTCGACGGCAAGCGCTACCTCGAGCGCTTCGAAGACCGCGTCGTGATGACTGCCCTCGGCCTCGCCGGCGGCGACGAGGACCTGGCGGTCGCTCTGGTCGAGGAGATCATCTCCGGCCGCTTCCAGCCCGCGACCCCGACCTTCCTCAACTCGGGCAAGGCCCAGCGCGGCGAACTCGTCAGCTGCTTCCTGCTGCGCATCGAAGACAACATGGAGTCGATCGCCCGCGGCATCAACTCCGCTCTCCAGCTCTCCAAGCGCGGTGGCGGCGTGGCTCTGCTGCTCTCGAACATCCGTGAGGCCGGCGCTCCGATCAAGCAGATCGAGAACCAGTCGTCTGGCATCATCCCCGTGATGAAGCTCCTCGAAGACAGCTTCAGCTACGCCAACCAGCTCGGTGCCCGTCAGGGTGCCGGAGCGGTGTACCTCAACGCGCACCACCCCGACATCATGCGCTTCCTCGACACCAAGCGCGAGAACGCCGACGAGAAGATCCGCATCAAGACGCTGTCGCTCGGCGTCGTGGTTCCCGACATCACGTTCGAGCTCGCCAAGAACGGCGAGGACATGTACCTCTTCTCGCCGTACGACGTCGAGAAGGTCTACGGCGTTCCCTTCGGCGACATCTCGGTCACCGAGAAGTACCGCGAGATGGTCGACAACCCGCGCATCAAGAAGACCAAGATCAACGCGCGCGAGTTCTTCCAGACGATCGCCGAGATCCAGTTCGAGTCGGGCTACCCGTACATCATGTTCGAGGACACGGTGAACAAGGCCAACCCGATCAAGGGCCGCATCAACATGTCGAACCTCTGCAGCGAGATCCTGCAGGTGAACACGCCGACCACGTACAACGACGACCTGTCGTACGACCAGATCGGCAAGGACATCTCCTGCAACCTCGGCTCGATGAACATCGCGCTGTCGATGGATGCCGACGACCTGGGTCAGACGGTCGAGACGGCGATCCGCGCGCTGAGCGCGGTCAGTGACCAGAGCCACATCCGCTCGGTCCGCTCGATCGAAGACGGCAACGACCGTTCGCACGCGATCGGCCTCGGCCAGATGAACCTGCACGGCTTCCTCGCTCGCGAGCACGTGCACTACGGGTCCGAAGAGGGCATCGACTTCACGAACATCTACTTCTACACGGTGTTGTTCCACGCGCTGCGCGCCTCGAACAACATCGCGATCGAGCGCAAGCAGGCCTTCGACGGCTTCGAGGACTCGACGTACGCGTCGGGGGAGTTCTTCGACAAGTACATCGAGCGCGCCTGGGTGCCCGAGACCGAGAAGGTCAAGGAGCTCTTCGCGGGCAAGCACATCCCGACGCAGGCCGACTGGGTGGCGCTGAAGTCGTCGATCCAGGAACACGGCATCTACAACCAGAACCTGCAGGCGGTGCCCCCGACCGGCTCGATCTCGTACATCAACAACTCGACGTCGTCGATCCACCCGATCGCGTCGAAGATCGAGATCCGCAAGGAAGGCAAGCTCGGCCGCGTCTACTACCCGGCGCCGTTCATGACGAACGACAACCTGGAGTACTACCAGGACGCGTACGAGATCGGCTACGAGAAGGTCATCGACACGTACGCCGCCGCCACCCAGCACGTCGACCAGGGCCTGTCGCTGACGCTGTTCTTCAAGGACACCGCCACGACGCGTGACATCAACAAGGCTCAGATCTACGCATGGCGCAAGGGCATCAAGACGATCTACTACATCCGTCTGCGTCAGATGGCGCTCGAGGGCACCGACATGACCGAGTGCGTCTCGTGCATGCTCTGATCCGGCTCTGACCACAAGAAACGACGAAGAACAATGACTCCTCACCCCCCGCTCAAGCTGGTCGACAGCGTTCAGGCGATCAACTGGAACCGCATCCAGGACGACAAGGACCTCGAGGTCTGGAACCGTCTGGTGAACAACTTCTGGCTGCCCGAGAAGGTGCCGCTGTCGAACGACGTCCAGTCATGGAACACGCTGACGCCCGAAGAGCAGCTGCTCACCATGCGCGTCTTCACCGGTCTGACGCTGCTAGACACGATCCAGGGCACCGTCGGCGCTGTCTCGCTGATCCCCGACGCGATCACCCCTCACGAAGAGGCGGTGTACACGAACATCGCGTTCATGGAGTCGGTGCACGCCAAGAGCTACTCCTCCATCTTCTCGACGCTCGCGTCGACGAAGGAGATCGACGAGGCGTTCCGCTGGTCCACCGAGAACCCGAACCTTCAGAAGAAGGCTCAGATCATCATGGACTACTACCAGGGCGATGACCCGCTCAAGCGCAAGGTCGCCTCGACCCTGCTCGAGTCCTTCCTGTTCTACTCGGGCTTCTACCTGCCGATCTACTGGTCGTCCAAGGCGAAGCTCACGAACACGGCCGACCTGATCCGCCTCATCATCCGCGACGAGGCCGTGCACGGGTACTACATCGGCTACAAGTTCCAGAAGGGTCTCGAGAACGAGACCGAAGAGCGCCGCCAGGAGCTGAAGGACTACACCTTCAACCTGCTGTTCGAGCTCTACGACAACGAGGTGCAGTACACGCAGGACCTCTACGACGGCGTCGGCCTGACCGAGGACGTCAAGAAGTTCCTGCACTACAACGCCAACAAGGCGCTGATGAACCTCGGCTACGAAGCGATGTTCCCCTCGACCGTGACGAACGTGAACCCGGCGATCCTGTCGGCGCTCTCGCCGAACGCCGACGAGAACCACGACTTCTTCTCGGGGTCGGGCTCCTCCTACGTCATCGGCAAGGCCGAGGCGACGGAAGACGACGACTGGGACTTCTGAGTCACTTGCAGAACATGACGAAGGGGGCGGATGCTGCGGCATCCGCCCCCTTCGTCATGTGACGCTTCAGGTGCGCTCGTCGGCCAGGCGGGCTCGGCGCTCCTCTTCCCGTTTCGAGTAGGTGGCGGCGCGGATCGCGTCGTCGGACTCCAAGCCCGTGCCCAGCGCCCCGCCGAGTGTCGCCGCCGATGCGACGAACCAGGTGAGCACGAACAGATCGCCGACTTCGACGGTTCGGCCGAGGGACTCGCTCATCACCGCCGTGTCGAGCACGAACAGCGCCCAGGCCAGATTCACGACGTACAGCGCCAGATAGCAGATGACGATGCCGATGGTCAGGGTCAGCAGAGTCGAGGTGTTGTAGAGACGGGACCTCTCACGGGCCAGGAGTGAGTCGTCGTCCGGGCGATCCCAGAGCCTGCCGTCGATCACGATCCAGGCGATGATGATCGTGATGGAGGCCACAGTCGCCGCCACCAGACGCCAGCCCGACAGCGCGCTGGCGAGCGACCACACGGTCGGCTCGATCGTCGCCACCGCGCCGGTCGCCAGCGCCGCGATCAGCGCGGACTTGAGCCCGGCGGCGAGCAGCCACGGACGGTTGGCCAGCACCATCCCCAGAAGCACGCGCCCGCGTGCACTGAGTCCAGGCAGCGGCAGGCGCTGCTCCTCCGGCGAGGCGGGCTCGGCCATCCCGTCGACTAGTCCCCGCACCGCGTGGCGGGCGCGGCTGCGCACTCGGAACCCGCCCAGCGCGGGCAGCGACAGCACCGCGGACTGGCGACGAGGATCGATCGCCGCCAGCAGGTAGCGGCCGTCGTCGTCGCGAAGCGGAAGCTCCGTGACACCGATGACGAGATCCCACCCGTTCTGCTCAGCGTGCGCACGTAGCCGCTCCAGGGCGACGTCGACGTCTTCAGACCCGAGAGTGAACGGCTCGCTGACGAGTTCGATGATCCAGCTGTCGGCCGCGGCGGCGATCGGTGGCGTGAGGTCGGTCATCCGACGCGCGACGGCGGTGGGCGAAGCCGGGTCGGCCACGAGGCCCACTCGGATCGGCTCCATCTCCGCAACCTACACCCGACTCGCGTCGGCCGCATCGCTTCTTCTCTTCGCCGAACAGAAGGGAGAGGGCGGATGCCGCAGCATCCGCCCTTCATCTGTCCTGCAGCCTGCGACCAGTCCGCGTTCAGGCGGGAGCGTCGTCCGGGTTGAGGGCGCGCAGCGCGTCTTCCTCGACCTCGTTGTCGGCGGTCAGCTGGTCTTCGGTGTGCTCGTCGCCGCCGAGCGCGGCGTCGCGGTCGGGGCTGGCATCGCCCTGGATGGCTCCGCGGGGTGACTCGCCGTGCGAGCTGTCGCCCTGGATGGCGCCGCCCTGGGCCGCGCCTTGAGCGTTCTCCTCGTCGGCGTCGCCCTGGATGGCTCCGCGAGGGGAGTCGCCGTGCGAGCTGTCGCCCTGGATGGCGCCGCCCTGGTTCGAGCCCTGCGCGTTGCCGCGGAGTTCGTCACGCTCGACGGACGGCTGGCCGTCAGGTGCCGTGTTGTGCTCCGGGTTCTGCGCGGTGGTGCCCTCGGCGGGCTCTTCTGCGTGCGGGGTGCGTCCTGTGTTCTGGTCCATGCGGCGAAGGTACGTCCGCAGTGGCCGCCCGTGGAGGGCATTGACAAACCGCTGAGACGCGCTCAGATCTCGGGTCGGTCCTTCTGGGAAGTGCGGATCGGCGTGGTGACGGCCGCCTCATCGCTGAACTCGACCGGATCTGCCTTCTCGCGGATCTCGGCCTCATCGACGATGTTCAGCGGCCGTGTCTCGTCGAGCGTCATCAGGAACCGGCTGCCCTCCGAGCGGTGCAGTCGGCCCGAGGTGAACACCCAGATCGCGCCGATCGCACATGCGACGAAGCCTGCTGTGCCGCCGAGCACGATCGCGCTGCGCGGGCCGAACGTGTCGGCCACCCACCCGGCGATGGGCGCCCCGACCGGCGTCGAGCCCATGATGACGGCCATGTACAGCGCGAGCACGCGACCGCGCAGCGCCGGTGCCGTGGTCATCTGCACGTACCCGTTGGCGGTCGTGAGCAGAGTGACGATCATGAAGCCGGTGAAGGTCAGCGTGATCGCGTATGTCAGATACGTCGGCATCGCGGCCGAGATGAAGGCCGCGACCCCGAAACCGCCCGCTGCGAAGATCACGACGCGCACGCGAGCACGATCGCGTCGGGCCGCCAGCAGCGCCCCGGCGAGCGAGCCGATCGCGAGCACCGAGCTCAGCACGCCGTAGCCGTCGGCCCCGGCCCCGAATTCGAGCGCCATGGTCGAGGCGAAGATCGGGAAGTTCATGCCGAACGCGCCGATCAGGAACACCGTCACGAAGACGACCCGCAGGTCGCTGCGACCCCATACGTAGCGGAAGCCCTCGGCGAGGCCTCCAGGCCGACGGTTCTTCGGGCGCGGCGCGAGCTGGCCCGTGCGCAACAGCAGCAGCGCGACCAGCATCGCCAGGAACGTCACGGCGTTCGCGATGAACACCCAGCCCGAGCCGATCGCGACGATCAGCAGGCCGCCGACGGCCGGGCCGATCATGCGAGCCAGGTTGAAGGATGCCGAGTTGAGGGCGACGGCGTTCGACGTGTCGCCGGCGGAGACCATGTCGGAGACGAAGGCCTGCCGTGCGGGCGCGTCGAAGGCGTTGACGACACCGAACGCGGCGGCGAAGCAGAACATCATCGGCAGCGTCATCACGCCGTTCAGCAGCAGCACGCCGACGGCGATGGCCAGCATCAGCAGGGCGCTCTGGGTGGCGAGCAGGATGCGGCGGCGTTCGAAGCGGTCGGCGACCCATCCGGTGAGGCTCACGAGCACGAGCGGTGGACCGAACTGCAGCGCCATGGTGAATCCCATGGCGGCGGCGTCGTTGTCGGTGAGCTCGGTGAGCACGACCCAGTCCTGGGCGGTCGCCTGCATCCAGCCGCCGATGTTCGAGACCAGGGCTCCGGCGAACCAGATGCGGTAGTTGATGTTCGAGAAGGAACGGAACATCGCGCTCATCGGTCGACCACCTTTCGCATCAGGGCGCTCGCTTCTCGCAGCGTCGTCAGCTCCTCCTCCGTGAAGTCCAGTTCGCCGAGCATCTCGGCGAGCAGCTCGTCCCGGCGGCGGATCGTCTGGGCGACGATCTCGGTGCCCGCTTCGGTGATGTCGACCTGCACGCGACGGCGGTCTTCGGCATCCGGAGTGCGCAGCACGAATCCCTGCTCCTCGAGCCCGTTGATCATGCTCGTCATCGACGGCGCGGTGACCCGTTCGCGCTCGGCGAGAGCAGTGATCGTGCGGCGTCCGTGCATGCGCAGCGTCGCGAGCACCGCGAGTTGCGCGTCGCTCATCGCATCTACGGCACGGGCCGAGCGGAGGCGCCGTGCGAGTCGGAACGTCGCCATGCGCAGGTCTGTCGCGGTGAGCTGAAGGGAATCATCGGTCGCAGACATTACTTAGACAGTCTAAGTAATTTTGCTCACGATGGGAAGCGCGCGTCAGGGGGGCCGTCGCCGACAGGCCAGAATGGACGGGTGACCCGAACTCTCGCCATCGAAATCGCCGTGCAGGACCCCACCGGAGTGCGCATCGCCGGAGCTGTCGGCGCCGCGCGCGTCGAACTCGCCCAGGCCCTGCCGCTCGGTGGACTCACTCCGTCGCCGGCGACCCTCGACCTGTCCATCGACGCGGCACGTGCCGTCGGGGTCGAGGTGCATGTGCTCGTCCGGCCTCGAGCCGGCGGTTTCCGCTACTCCGCCGATGAGATCGCGATCGCCGAGAGCGACGTCCGACGCGCGATCGACGCGGGCGCCGACGGTGTCGTGATCGGTGCCCTCGATGACTCGGGTCTGCTCGACATCCCCGCCATGCGGCGAATGCGCGACGCCGCCGACGGGGCATCCGTCACCCTGCACCGTGCTATCGACGTGACCCCCGACCCCGTCGCGACACTCGTCGCCGCTCGGGATCTCGGCCTCCGCCGGGTGCTCACCTCGGGTGGCGCCTCGGTCGCGATCGACGGCATCGACATGCTGCGCGCGCTCGTCGCCGAGGCCGCCGGTGAGATCGAGATCATGGCGGGCAGCGGAGTGGATGCCGTCAGCGCCCCCGCGCTCGTCGCGGCCGGTGTCGACGCACTGCACTTCTCCGCGAAGCGCGCGGTGCTCGAAGACGGCGGTGTGCGCATGGGGTCGGCGTCCGACGGCGTCGGCGGATACGAGGTCACCGACCTCGAGATCGCCCAGGGCGTCATCGCCGCGCTGGCGAGCTGAGGCTCATCGCGCAGTCGCCCTGACGCCTGTCATCCACTCTCAGTAGGGTGGGGGCGTGACCGATACGCGCGAATTCACGGATGCCGACGGCATCGCCATCGTCTACGACGTGCACCCCGCGGTGGGCGATGCGCGAGGAGTCGTCCAGCTGCTGCACGGTGTGGGTGAACACGCCGGTCGCTACGGCGCGCTGATCGCCGCGCTGACCGGGGCCGGATTCATCGTCTACGCCGACGATCACCGAGGGCACGGTCGCACCGGCATCCGTCAACATGGGGGTCCCGAGAAGCTCGGCCGCCTCGGCAAGGGCGGACTGCGTGCGGCGCAGGCCGCGGTCTGGCAGCTCACCGGCATCATCAAGGACGATCACCCCGACCTGCCACTCGTGCTGCTCGGGCATTCGTGGGGATCCTTCCTCGCGCAGATGCTCGTGAACGACCACCCCGAGGCGTGGGACGCCGTGATCCTCTCGGGGTCGGCTCTGCGCACACCCGGATCGCTCAACGCCGCGCCGCTCAACGCCCGCTGGGCGGCCGACGACGCCACCGGCCTCGAATGGCTGAGTCGTGACCCCGCCGTCTGGACGTCGTTCGACGAGGATCCGCTCACCACGAACCAGCCGCTTCTCAAGCTGTTCGGCCCGGTCGAAGCGGCCAAGCTCTACGGCCGCCCGCGCAAGGACCTCGGCCGCGACATCCCGCTGCTGCTGCTCGTCGGACGCGACGACCCGGTGGGCGGTCCGCGCAGCGTGCACAAGCTCGCCGACGAGTACCGCACGCGATCGGGACTCACCGACATCACGACGCTGGTCTATCCCGATGCGCGTCACGAGATCTTCAACGAGCTGCAGCAGGACGAGGTGCGGGCCGACATCCTGTCGTGGCTCGACACCCGCATCCCGCCGCGCTGAGACGCCCGCACGTCGCGCGTCGGCGTGTTACGCCCCGTGAACCCGCATTACAGCGGGTGAATCCGCATGACGTCATCTCGGCACGCCTGCCACTCCGCCGCATAGATTCGCGGCGAGAGGGAGGTGCGGAGTGGGTTTCGAAGACGAATGGCGTGCATGGCACGAGTCGCGAGAGCGCTATGCCGGCGCCGAGTACGGCCCGACCGCGCTCGAGTCGACGAACTGGCTCATCACCGAACCCGCCGCCGTCGAGGGGGTGCCAGGACTCTGGGCGCTCACCGGAGACGGAGGGATCCGCGGCAGCGATCTCGGCACCGCCGGGTCGGTCGTCACGCTGAGGGGCCGTGACACGCTGCGGCTCGGGCGGCGTGAGCTGCGCGTGTTCGACCGACGCGGAGACGTCGCGCTGCGGGTGTTCAACCCGAGGCGGCCGGAGCGGGAGCGGTTCAGCGCCATCGACGCCTATCCGCCTCGCAAGGGATGGCGCATCGACGCCGTGTTCGAGCCGACGCCGGGCGAGACGATCACCGTGACCTCGGTCGACGGCCGCTCGTATGAGTCCGACCTCGCCGGACGGCTGCGGTTCAGGCTCGACGGCGTCGCGGTGACGCTCGCCGCGACCCGCGCGCCTCAGGGTGCCCTGAGCGCGGTCTTCGCCGACGGCACCAACGGCACCGAGACCTATCGCTTCCGCTTCCTGCCCGTGGAAGAACCGGCATCCGACGGCTCCGTCGTCATCGACTTCAATCGCGCCTACCTGCCTCCGTGCGCCTTCTCCGATCAGTACATATGCCCCCAGCCACCGCCGGGCAACCGCTTCTCGGCACCGATCCGTGCGGGCGAGCGCGCGGTCGTGCTCGGGCGCTGAATCCACGGCGCACCGCGCCCGGGCGACGGCCTCGCCTTAAGCTGTAACCGTGCACGGTGAATTCAAGGTTCCAGGAGGAAAGCTCGTCGTCGTCGACCTCGAGGTCGAAGACGGCAGGATCGCCCGCTTCCGGCTCGCCGGCGACTTCTTCCTCGAACCCGACACCGCACTCGACGACATCGACCAGGCGGTCACCGGACTGCCGGTCGAGACCGATGCCACGGCCATCGCCGCGGCGGTGCGCGGCGCTCTGCCCGACGGCGCGCAGCTGCTCGGATTCACTCCCGAAGCCGTCGGCACCGCTGTGCGGCGAGCACTCGTCACCGCTCCCGGATGGAACGACTTCGACTGGGAGATCGTGCACGAGAAGGCGGTCTCGCCGCGCATGAACCTCGCGCTCGACGAGGTGCTCACCTCTCGGGTCGGTGAGGGGCGGCGACGTCCGACGCTGCGCATCTGGGAGTGGGACCAGTCGGCCGTCGTGATCGGATCGTTCCAGTCGTACCGCAACGAGGTCGACCCCGAGGGCGCTGCCCGTCACGGCTTCGACGTCGTGCGCCGCATCTCCGGCGGTGGTGCGATGCTCATGGCCGCGGGGCAGATCATCACGTACTCGCTCTACGTGCCGGCGTCGCTCGTGCAGGGCATGACCTTCGCCGACTCCTATGCCTTCCTCGACGACTGGGTGCTGCAGGCGCTGCGCTCGCTCGGCATCGACGCGATCTACCAGCCGCTCAACGACATCGCGAGCTCGTCGGGCAAGATCGGCGGAGCAGCGCAGAAGCGCCTCGCCAACGGGGGAGTGCTGCACCACGCGACCCTCTCGTACGACATCGACGGTCAGATGATGACAGAGGTGCTGCGCATCGGCCGCGAGAAGCTCAGCGACAAGGGCACGACCTCGGCTGCGAAGCGGGTGGACCCGCTGCGCAGTCAGACCGGCCTCGCGCGGGCCGAGATCATCGAGCGCTTCAAGGACACGTTCCGCTCGCTCACCTCGGCCGAGGACGGCGCGATCACCGCCGACGAGTACGCGGGCGCCGAGGCTCTGGTCGAGTCGAAGTTCGCCACCGACACCTGGCTGCACCGGGTTCCGTGACCGACCCCGCGCCTGATCCGGGGTCCGTCGCTCCCGTCGTCCCCGTCTCTCCCGTCGTCCCCGGTGACGTCTCGGTCATCCAGGGCGACAATCTGGCGGTCACGGCGACTCTGCCGTCGGCGTCGTTCACGCTCGTCTACCTCGACCCGCCGTTCAACACGGGGCGGACGCAGGAGCGACAGGTGGTCACCGCCCGCCGCACGTTCACAACTCAGGATGAATCCGACGCAGTCGGGGTGGTGCCCCCGGAATCCCGCGGGTCGGTGGCCGCTGCCGACCCAGCCTTCCTGAGTTCTGAACCGGCGCTGCCGGGTGCCGAGGTGCGGCACGGGTTCCACGGTCACGCGTATGAGCGGGTGCGCGGCATGCTGCGCACCTACGACGACCGCTTCGACGACTACGGCGCTTTCCTGATGCCGCGGCTCGAGGAGGCGTGGCGGCTGCTCGCCGACGACGGCACCCTGTATCTGCACCTCGACTACCGCGAGGCGCACTACGCCAAGGTCATGCTCGATGCGGTGTTCGGTCGTGACTGCTTCCTGAACGAGCTCATCTGGGCGTACGACTACGGCGCGAAGTCCCGCCGCCGCTGGCCCACCAAGCACGACACGATCCTCGTCTACGTCAAGAACCCGCGGGAGTACGTGTTCAACGCCGACGACATCGACCGCGAGCCCTATATGGCGCCGGGTCTCGTCACACCCGAGAAGGCCGCGCGGGGCAAGTTGCCGACCGACGTCTGGTGGCACACGATCGTGCCGACGACCGGGCGCGAGAAGACCGGCTACCCGACGCAGAAGCCCGAGGGCATCCTGCGGCGCATCGTGCGGGCTTCCAGCCGCCCGGGCGACCGCGTGCTCGACCTCTTCGCCGGCAGCGGCACGACCGGCGCCGTGGCCTCGGCCCTCGGCCGCGACGCCGTGCTCGTCGACGACAATCCCGAGGCCGTGCGGGTCATGACCGAGCGGATGCCGCACGCCGTGGTCTCGCGGGTCGGGGAGTAGCCGCGGAGCTTCGTCCGTCAGCGCGAGCCGTGCTCCTTCGTGTGAGCGTGGCAGCGCGCGAGCAGGTCGGCGCGGCGTCTGATGGCGGCTTGCGCGCTCTCAGTGACGCTGCGTCCCACGCTGCTCGGGGTGGTCACATCGAGATCGGGACGGGCGAACAGGACGTCGTAGAACGGAGCGAGAGTCTCGTCGGAGAACTTGAGCGTGCGACTGAGGGTCTGCAGCGGCGTGCCCCACCGACTGCCGCTGTCGGCATTGATATCCGCACCTTCATCGATCAGGCGGGCGAGCAGAGGTGCTTCGGCGGTGAAATCGTGGGCCGTCGCGCTCAGCAACAAGTGCAACACGTTCACATGGCTCTCGGTCGATGCGCCGGCATCAGCGCCGTCGTCGAGCAGTCGCGTGGCTATCGCGACCCGGCTGGCGGGGTCGCCGTTGCGCAGCGCCCGCATGAGCAGTGTCAATCCGTCGTCGTCCGCCCACGTCGCGAGCGAGGGCTCATAGTCGTCGAGGAATTCGGCCTCGCTCTGGGTCGCGGAGAAGTAGACGCGGGGGTGAACCATGTCTCGACACTAAGCGACGGACGTGATCGGTGACGGGAACATGCGGGACAGGGAGCGGCGGAGGAGACACATCCCGGGCTGCCGTTCGGCGGGAGAGAGTCTCGGCGTGAGAGTGTGAGAGTCATGACCGAGTACGTCGAGGTGCAGACCGCCGCGGGGCGGGTTCGCGGGCGCTGGCGCCCGACTACAGGAGCGGGCGGCGCTCCGCGATCGGCGGCTTTCCTCGGCATCCCGTTCGCGGATGCGCCGGTCGGCGACCTGCGGTTTCAGGCTCCCGTGCCGAAGGCGCCGTGGGACGGCGTGCTCGACGCCCTCGAGTTCGCGGCGACCGCCCAGCGTGGCGATCCCGGGGTGACGCTGATCCCCGAGCCGAGCGTCGAGGGCGATTCGACGCTGAACGTCAATGTCTTCACGCCCGACCCCACGGCATCCGGCATGCCTGTGCTCGTCTGGATCCACGGCGGCGGGTACTTCGCCGGTTCCCCCGCGAGCCCTTGGTACGACGGCCGCAGCTTCAACCGCGACGGCGTCGTCACCGTCTCGATCTCGTACCGGCTCGGCTTCGACGGCTTCGGGTGGATCGAGGACGCCCCGTCGAACCGTGGCGTGCGTGACTGGCTGCTCGCGCTCGAATGGGTGCAGCAGAACATCGCCGCGTTCGGAGGCGACCCTGGTCGCGTGACCATCGCCGGGCAGTCCGCGGGCGGGGGAGCCGTGCTGACCCTGCTCGGGATGGAGAATGCGCAGCATCTGTTCCATGGCGTGTACGCGATCTCTGGGGCTCTCGGCGATGTCGCGATGGCGCGAGCCGAGGCATTCGGGCGGGCACTCGCCGCGGCGGCGGGTGTCGAACCCACCGTGGCCGGTCTGTCGACCGTGAGCGAGGATCGTCTGCTCGCCCTGCAGAAGAAGGCGACCCAGCTCGGGCCGTCTTCGATGACCACCGTGATCGATGAGGGCCTGCCGCTTGGGCCCATGATCGACGGCGACCTGCTGCCGCGGCCGACGGGCGAGTCGCTGCGTGCCGGAGTCGGTGCTGACAAGCCGCTCGTGATCGGTGCCGCAGACGACGAGTTCACGATGGCGTTCACGGGAAGCGCGGCGAAAGCGCTGCGCTGGGTGCCGCAGGGCGTCCTCCTGAACCGGCTGGGACTGCGCAAGGGTGTTCGCGCCGAGTACCTCGCAGCCAACGCTGACGTCGCCCGTCTCGGCAAGGCCCGGCTCGCAGGGCGCGTGCTCACCGACCGGATGTTCCGCGCCACCGTGCCGCGCATCGCCGCCGCCCGGGGCGACGCCCCGAGCTGGCTCTACCGCTTCTCGTGGCCGTCGGGGCACTTCGGCTTCGCGGAACACTGCCTCGATGTGCCGTTCTTCTTCGACTGCCTCGACGGTCCGTCGATGGAGCCGTTGGCCGGCCCGAATCCGCCGCAGGAACTCGCTGACGACGTGCACGGTGCTGCCGTCGCGTTCGTCACGACGGGCGATCCGGGGTGGACGAGGCATTCGGGGGATGCCGGGATCGTGCGCGTCTACGACGAGCCCATCCGCGATGTCGCCGACGCGTATGGGTCGGTCCGGGCCCTGGTCTGACGCGGGGCGTCGGGAAACGGCACTGCCGACGATCCGCACGGCCCCATAGTCCCACGTCCCTCGCGCCTGGTACGACCCCCAGGCTGATCCGTCGCTCTAGAGCTCACCGAGCAGCTGCACGAACTCGTCGGCCATGGCGAGATGCTCCGTGAGCTTCTGGCGACGCTGGTCGGCGCCGTCGCGGATGTCGTCGATCCGGGCGCGCAGCGCGACATCGCTCGGGTCGACGGTGAGGGCATCGACGACGTCGAGGAGATCGCGCATCTCGTCGAGGGTGTATCCCAGCGGCTTCATCCTGCGGATGATGAGGATGCGTTCGACGTCCTTCTCGGTGTAGAGCCGGAACCCGCCCTCCGTGCGTGCGGACGGCTGCACGAGCCCCACGTCGTCCCAGTGTCGGAGCGAGCGGAATGAGAGCGCCGTGCGCTCGGCCACCTCGCCTATCCGCATCGTCGCGACGCTCGCGTGTTCGTCTTCCATTGCTTTCCCCACAACACTCACATTACGTTAGAGTCTAGATCGGCGCGGTTCTCGCGCCTGCTCCCCTCATCTTCCCGTGTCGGCCTGACCGACGCCTGCGCACTGCTGCGCTCCTCATCGTTTCCCGCGCTCTCACGAGAGAGCCCAACACCCCGGAGGGCACATGGCTGCCGTCACCCCCACCCGCGGCTCCGCGTCGCGTCACCGTATCGAACCCACCGTCATGCAGGCGCTGCGCAGCCCGCGGCTGCTCACCCGGGAAGTGCTCGCCGGGCTCGTCGTCGCACTCGCCTTGATTCCCGAGGCGATCGCGTTCTCGATCATCGCTGGCGTCGACCCGCGCGTCGGCCTGTTCTCGTCCTTCATCATGGCCGTCGCGATCGCCTTCCTCGGCGGACGCCCCGCCATGATCACCGCCGCCACCGGAGCGATCGCGCTCGTCATCGCACCGGTGGCCCGCGAGTACGGCATGGACTACTTCATCGCCACCGTGCTCCTCGGCGGTCTCATCCAGATCGTGCTGGCTCTGCTCGGTGTGGCGAAGCTCATGCGGTTCATCCCACGCTCGGTGATGGTCGGATTCGTGAACGCTCTGGCGATCCTGATCTTCACCTCGCAGTTCCCTCAGTTGATCGGGGTTCCTTGGCTGGTCTACCCGCTCGTCGCGGTGGGGCTGCTGGTGATGTATCTCATGCCGCGGATCACGAAGGTCATCCCGGCGCCACTGGTCGCCATCGTGCTGCTCACCGCCGCAGTCGTGGTCTTCGCCTGGAACGTCCCGAACGTCGGCGACCAGGGAGAACTCCCCGAGAGCCTCCCAGCGCTGTTCATCCCGAATGTGCCGCTCACCTTCGAGACGCTGCAGATCCTCGCCCCCTATGCTCTGGCGATGGCCGTGGTCGGCCTGCTCGAGTCGCTGATGACCGCGAAACTCGTCGACGACATCACCGACACCCACTCCCGCAAGACCCGCGAGGCTCTCGGACAGGGCGCCGCGAACGTTCTCTCCGGCGCGTTCGGCGGCATGGGCGGCTGCGCGATGATCGGCCAGACCATGATCAACGTCAAGGCCTCCGGCGCACGCACGCGTATCTCGACGTTCCTCGCCGGTGTCTTCCTGCTCGTCCTTGTGCTCGCGCTCGGCGACGTGGTGGCGATCATCCCCATGGCGGCGCTCGTCGCCGTCATGATCCTCGTCTCGATCGCGACCTTCGACTGGCACAGCATCCGTTGGAACACCCTCAAGCGGATGCCGAAGAGTGAGACGGCCGTCATGCTCATCACCGTCATCGCCACCGTCTGGACCCATAATCTCGCAGTCGGCGTCATCCTCGGGGTCATCGCCGCGATGATCATGTTCGCTCGACGGGTCGCACACTTCGTGAGCGTCACCCGCACCGTCAACCCCTACAGCGCGACGGCGCACTATGCCGTCGACGGGGAACTCTTCTTCGCCTCCAGCAACGACCTCACCACACAGTTCGAGTATGTCGACGACCCCGGCACCGTGATCATCGACATGAGCCGGTCGCACGTCTGGGACGCCTCCACTGTGGCAGCCCTCGACGCCATCGTCACCAAGTACGAGAACCACGGAAAGACCGTCACCATCCAGGGCCTGAACGACACAGCGGCAGAGTTTCATGGCCGGCTCACCGGAAACCTCGGTGCCGGCCACTGATCCACGTGCTGAGACGCCGCGAGCAGCAGACAGCGATACCTCGATATGGACTTCGGCCCCACCCGCGACCGCAGTGCGCTAGACAGTCCCTATGCGAACCGGAGCGCCCGCGGCGCACGCCCGTCGTCCGCGACGAACTCGACGAATCCTGCTGATCGTCGGGATCGTCCTCATCGTCGTGCTCGCGCTCGCCGCGGCGGAGTTCGCCAGACGGTATGTCGAGGGTCAAGCCGACCTGAAGACGGATCCGGCGTTCTACACCCTGCCCTCACCCGTTCCCTCCGGTGACCCAGGGGCGATCATCCGCTCCGAGCCCATCGCGAGCGCCCCGACCGGGTCGAGCGCGTGGCGGGTGATCTATCACTCGCAGAATCTCGCGGGTGAAGACATCCCCGTCTCCGGTGTCGTGATCGTCCCCGACGGTCCAGCGCCTGCTGGTGGCCGGACGGTGATCGCCTGGGCCCATCCGACGACGGGAGCGGCCGCGAAATGTGCGCCGTCCCTCGGACTCGATCCGTTCCAATACATCGAGGGTCTGCACGAGCTGCTGGCCGAGGGGTACGCGATCGCCGCGACCGACTATCCGGGTCTGGGAGTGGAAGGAGAATCGTCGTATCTCCTCGGTGTTCCCGAGTCGAACAGCGTGTTGGACATCGTGCGCGCGGCTCGTCGGATCGACGGTGCCGATGCGAGCAGTCGGGTCGTGCTGTGGGGTCACTCGCAGGGAGGTCAGGCAGTTCTCTTCGCCGCGCAGCGAGCCGCCTCGTACGCCCCTGAACTCGAGGTCCAGGGAGTGGCGGTCGCCGCCCCCGCAGCCGACCTGAACGCGCTGATGACCGACGACATCGTGAACCTCTCCGGTGTGACGATCGCGTCGCTCGCCATTCCCGCCTACGCGGCGGCCTATGCGGATCGCTTCACCTCAGACGAGATCACCGCGATCCTCACCCCCGCCGGAGAGAAGGCCACACCGAAGATGGCCGAACTCTGCCTGCTCACGCAGACCAAGGAGCTGCATGCGATCGCCGATCCCCTCGTCGGCGGGTACGTCACCAGCGATCCGGCCACCACCGAGCCGTGGAAGACCCTGCTTCAGGAGAACAGCGCAGGCGGTCAGCCTCTGGCCGTTCCGGTGTTCGTCGGTCAGGGTGAAGCCGACGAACTGGTGCTGCCCAGTGCCACGGAGAAGTACGTCACGCTCCTCTGCTCTCAGCAGGCGGACGTGACCTTCCATCGGTACCCGGACGTGACCCACGGCCTCGCAGCGTATGCCGCACTTCCGGACCTGCTGCTCTGGCTGCCCACCTTGGGCGGTGCGCGCGAACCTTCCAAGGACTGCGGCTGACGAAAAGCCGAAGCGTCCGACGTGGCGGCGTCACCGACCGATATGTTGGTGATCTGAACTCGCTCTCCGACAGAAAGGCCCCACCTCGTGCGCGTCACCCCTCGGGTCTGGATCGGGCTGGCGATCTACGTCGGCTACGTCCTCGTCATCTTCGTCGTCTCGAAGCTGAGCGGGGTGGCGTACACCGACATCGGCAAGTCCGCCGAATTCACGTGGCGCGGAGCAGTGCTCGACCTCGCGGTCGGCGCGGTGCTGCTCGCCATCACCACCTGGATTCTGGGGTGGTGGACGCCTGCGCTGTTCGAGCGCAAGCGGTCGCATCACAAGTGGCCGATCTTCGTACCCGCGCTCATGCTCGTGGTCGCCGTGGTGAACCTGTTCAACACCGACTGGTCGAAGTTCGACGGGTCCTTTCTGCTGTCGCTTCTCGCTCTCGGGCTCGCCGTCGGATTCTGCGAAGAGTTGATGTCACGAGGACTCCTGCTGACGGCCCTTCGCTCACGTCTCTCGGAAGTGTGGGTGTGGCTGTTCACCTCTCTCCTCTTCGGCGGGATGCACATCGTCAATGCCGCCCTCGGTGCCCCGCTCGCCCCCACCCTCGGCCAGGTCGTGCTCGCCGCGATGTCGGGCACCTGCTTCTACATCGTGCGGCGAGTCACGGGTTCTCTCATCTGGGCCATGGCGCTGCACGGTCTCTGGGACGTCTCGGTGTTCTCCGTCGGGTTCGCCCCGCTCGGCACAGCCTGGGCGACCTTCCTCGGGCCCGTCATCGGCATCCTCGCCGTCGCCGTCGTCTACTGGGTGATCAAGGGCACAGATGAGAGGCCGGTCGCCGCGACGACAGTCGCAGCCGCCGCGCGACACTGAGACGCGTCAGGCGATGTAGATCTTGCGCAGGGTCTCGGTGACCGTCCACACGGTGCGCTGCCCTGCGTTCAGACGCACCACCGACCCGGCGTCGACCTCGATCGCGGGCAGCGCCGGCTCGACGAACTCGATGCGGGCGTGGCCCGAGAGCACGACGAACACCTCATCGACCTCGGTGTCGGATGCCGTACCGGGCGTCATCTCCCAGACGCCGATCTCGACCCCGCCGAGCGTCGCCAACGTGTGGGTCGCCGCGGTCGGCCTGCCGATCAGCACCTCGTCGGCCGGCAGCGGTCGGTGCGAGAGCGGCAGCGCCGCGGCATCCGCCCGCTCGCCGGCAGCGAGCTCGCTCACGAGTCGAACCCCATGCCGACGGCATCGAGTGTCTTGAGGAACAGGTTGCGCTTGCCCTCGTTGTGATCGGCCCGGTCCATCGCCGCGCGCACGAGGTTGACGCCGATGGAGGCGACGGGCTCGGGCGGGAAGGAGATCGGCTTCTCGCGCACCATCGCGAGTTCGGTGCGTTCGGTCGGATCTCCGGAGAGCTTGTCGAGCATGACGTCGGCGGCGAAGCGGGCTGCGCCGACGCCGAGGCCGGTGAACCCGGTCGCGTAGGCGACCCGGCCCTTTCGGGCGGTGCCGAAGAACGCGCAGAAGCGGCTCGAGGAGTCGATCGCGCCTGCCCACCGGTGCGTGAAGCGCAGACCCTCGAGCTGAGGGAACGTCGTGAAGAAGTGCGATGCCAGCTTGCGGTGACTCTCGGCGCGGTCCTCGTACTCGGGGCGCACCTTGCCGCCGAAGTGGTAGACCGCGTCGTAGCCGCCGAAGAGGATGCGGTTGTCGGCCGTGAGCCGGTAATAGTGGAACTGGTTGGCGCTGTCGGCAAGGCCCTGTCGGTTCGACCAGCCGATCGAGGCGAGCTGCTCGTCGGTCAGCGGCTCGGTCATCAGCACGTAGTCGTAGACCGGCACGGTCATCAGGCGGTTGCGCTTGAGCAGCGAGGGGAAGACGTTCGTGGCGAGCGCCACGGCATCCGCTCGCACCCGCCCGCCGTCACGCGTGACGAGTGTGATCGCGCTCGACCCGTCGCCGAGCACCTCGCGCACGAGAGAGTGCTCGTAGATCTCGACCCCGAGCTCGACCGCGACGCGGGCCAGTTCGAGCCCGAGCTTCGCAGGATGCACCAGAGCGCTCGTGTCGCGATCCCAGGCGCCGGCGAGGAACGTGTCGGAGTGCACCTCGGCCTGCACGGCCTCGCGGTCGAGGAAGCCCTCCTCTTCACGCAGCCACTCGACCTGGTGTGGCTCGACGGCCACGGCCAGCTGACCGGTGCGCTCGAAGTCGACGTGCATGCCATAGCGCGTCACCGTCTCCTCGATGCCGTCGAGATTCTCGACCCCCAGCTCTTCGAGGCGGTCTATCTCGTCGGGCCAGCGGGTGAGGCCGTTCTCGTGTCCGTGCGTGAGGCTCGCCTCGCAGAATCCGCCGTTACGCCCCGAGGCGGCCCACGCGATGCGCGAGGCCTCGAGCAGCACGACGCGGCGCTCGGGGTCGCGCTCCTTCGCGCGCACGGCGGTCCAGAGCCCGGCGTACCCGCCGCCGACGATGGCGAGGTCGGCGGTGATGCTCCCGGTCAGGGCGGGGTGCGCCACACGCTCGACGTCATCGAGCCAGAACACGCCGAAGGCGGTGTCGCGCAGCGAGGCGTCGATCACGGCATCCGCGGGGCGGCGACGTTCGAAGACCGTGGTTCCCATGGTGTGCTCCTGGTTTCCGGACCCGCGCCTCAGCGCGTGCCCCAGTTGTAGAGGTCTTTGTAGAGGCCGGCGTAGAGCAGGCTCTCGGTGTGGGTGATGCCGGGGATCGTGCGGATGCGGGTGGCGATCAGGTCGAGCAGGTGGGTGTCGCTCTCGCACACGGCCTCGACGAGGATGTCGAAGGTGCCCAGCGTCACGACGACGTAGGCGAGCTCGGTGATCTTCGTCAGCTCCTCGGCGATGAGCCTCGGGTCGCCGGTGACGCGGATGCCGATCATCGACATGCGGTTGAAGCCGAGCTGCATCGGGTCGGTCACCGCGACGATCTGGATGATGCCGGCTTCGGTCATGCGCTGCACCCGCTGGCGCGCCGCCGCTTCGCTGAGCCCCACCTCTCGGCCGATCTCGGCGTAGGGGCGACGGCCGTCCTCCTGCAGCAGCTCGACGATCCGCTTCGAGATGTCATCCAGCATGGGCTGCTTCACTGTGGCGCTCATGTGTCGATATTGACAGGATCTTGCGACCGAAGCAACTGATTCCATCGTTCCGGACAGCTGACTCTTCTGTATTCGCAATCCGATCGCTAGCATGGCGAGTATGGCCACAGAACTCCTTCAGAACTTCATCGGCGGGCAGTACGTTCCCGTGAGCGGTCAGGGGCGGATGCCGCTCATCGACCCCGTGACCGAGGAGACGTATGGCGAGCTGCCGGTCTCCGACACCTCCGATGTCGATGCGGCCTACGCCGCGGCGTCCGCCGCCTTCCCGCTCTGGCGCGACACCACCCCAGCCGATCGCCAGCTCGCGCTGTTCCGCATCGCCGATGAGATGCAGGCGCGCGCCGAGGAGTTCGCCGACCTCGAGTCGAAGGACACCGGCAAGCCCCGGGCCAGCCTCGTCGCCGACGAGATCGTGCAGTCGATCGATCAGCTGCGGTTCTTCGCCGGTGCCGCTCGCAGCCTCGAGGGTCGGGCGGCGGGGGAGTATCTCGCCGGCCACACCTCGTTCGTGCGACGCGAGCCGATCGGCGTGATCGGTCAGGTCACTCCCTGGAACTACCCGCTCAACATGGCGGTGTGGAAGATCGCACCTGCGCTCGCCGCAGGCAACACGGTCGTGCTCAAGCCGGCCGAGTCGACCCCGCTGACCACCCTGCTGCTCGCCGAGATCGTCGCGCTGCACACGCCCGCCGGCACGCTCAACGTCGTGCTGGGCGACCGCGATACAGGGGTGGCGCTGGTCGAGCATCCGACCCCGCAGATGGTCGCCATCACCGGATCCGTGCGCGCCGGCATGGCTGTCGCGCGATCGGCGGCCGACGACGTCAAGCGGGTGCACCTCGAGCTCGGCGGCAAGGCGCCGGCGATCGTGTTCCCCGACGCGAACCTCGACAAGGCGGCATCCGGCATCGTCGCCGGCGCCTTCTTCAATGCCGGGCAGGACTGCACCGCCGCGACTCGCGTGCTCGTGCACTCATCGGTGCACGACGAGTTCGTCGCCGCGCTGGTCGAGACGGCGAAGGCGGATGCTCGCACCGGCGGCCCGCATGAGGAGGGCGTGCTCTACGGCCCGCTCAGCAGTGCGGCTCAGCTCGCCCAGGTGCAGGGATTCGTCGACCGGCTGCCCGCGCACGCAACGATCGAGACCGGTGGCGCGCGTCAGGGCGAGAAGGGCTATTTCTTCGAGGCGACCATCGTGTCGGGTCTGCACCAGGACGACGAGGCCGTGCAGGGCGAGATCTTCGGCCCGGTGCTCACCGTGCAGTCGTTCGACACCGAGGAGCAGGCGCTCGAGATGGCCAACGACGTGCCCTATGCGCTGGCCTCATCGGTGTGGACGACCGACCACGCCCGGGCGATGCGCTTCTCACGCGACCTCGACTTCGGATGTGTGTGGATCAACACGCACATCCCGTTCGTCTCGGACATGCCGCACGGCGGTTTCAAGCACTCCGGCTACGGCAAGGACCTCTCGCAGTACGGCTTCGACGACTACACGCGCATCAAGCACGTGATGTCGGCGCTCGACTGATCCAGGTGCGCGGCAGCGTGAGCAGATCGTCCAGTGCGTCAGGAGTGGGTGAAGCGCTTGACCCGGCGGTGCTCTCGCAGGCTCATGTCCGGCCGTTCCTCGACCTTGCGCGCGCCGTCGAGCTGCCAGCCGTGGCGAGCGTAGAAGGCATCGGCGCGCTCGTTCCCGTCGAGTACCCACAGGTAGGCCTGCGTGTGCCCGGCGGCCGTGATCCGGTGTTCGGCCGCCGCGAGCAACGCGCGCCCGACACCGGTCGACCACTCCGCGGGGTCGGCGTAGATGCCGTAGATCTCCCCGTCAGACGCGCCTTCCTCTTCGCGTCCTGAGCCGAACGATGTCCAGCCGACGATCCTGCCCTTGCGCTCCGCGACCAGGATGCCGATGATCGTGGGCAGCGGGGCGGAGATGTTCCGTCGCCAGCCGTCAGCACGATCCGAGATCGACAGGCCGTCCAGGAGCTCCTGGTCGATGAGTCCGCGGTACGCCGCTTGCCAGGAGCGCACATGCACTTCGGCGATCCGGTCGGCATCGGCCACGGCACCGTCACGGAGCACCAGAGTCGTCATCAGGCCACTCTAGAAGCCGGATCTGCGATGCGGCGGGATACAGATCCGGGCTCGATTCCTCGACACGTATGACGCGATGTGTCAAGCTGGCCGCACGTCGAATCCGGGGGGATCATCTTGGCACGACCACTCGCGGGGCCCCAGACCCTGCTTCGAACGCTCAACGGCCGCGCGATCCTCGAGACTCTCGCGCGCCGCGGCCCGCTCACCCGAGCTGAACTCGTCGCCGAGACAGGTCTGTCGCGCACAGCCGTGACGCAGGTGCTGCGAATGCTCGAGGCATCGTCGGCGGTGGCCGCGGCCGGTGTCGATCGTGACACGCGCGGACCGGCAGCGGGGCGCGTCGCACTGCATCCGCAGCTCGGGTTCGCCGCTGCCGTGCACGTCGATGCCCACGCCGCGCATGTCGCGCTGGTCGACCCGACCGGGGCGGTGCGGGCAGAGACCCATGCCGCCTTCCCGCCGCGCGGTGACCGGGTGGAGCACATCGCCGGGCTGGTCGACGCCTGCCGCCGCACGGTGCAGGGGCCGCTGCTGCTCACCGTCGTCGGCATCCCCGGCATCGTCACCGCCGACGGCGGCATCCGTGACGATCAGGGCCCCGACGGTGGAGCGTTCAAGAACGCGCTGTCTGCGCGCCTCGACTGCCCGGTTCGAGTCGAGAACGACGTCAATCTCGCGGCTCTCGCGGAGCTGTCGGAGGGCACGGGCGCAGAACTCAGCAGTTTCGCTCTGTTGCTTCTCGATGACGGTCTGGGAGCCGGCATCGTCATCGACGGATCGCTGCACCGCGGATTCTCGGGTGTCGCCGGCGAGGTCATGTATCTGCCGCAGAGCCCGCTGCCGATCGGCGCACCGGTGCTCGGCGACGCCGTCGTGCGCGACCTCGCGCTCGCCCACGGCCGCGACCCCGACGAGACGATCGACCAGCACCTCGATGCCGCGTGGGCCGGTGATCCGGCCGCGCTCGACATGGCGGCCGAGATGGGCCGCCGACTCACCCTGATCGCGGGCAGCATTGCGCTCGTGCTCGACCCGGAGGCGTTTCTGCTCAGCGGCACGGCAGCGCACCCCGCACTCGCCCGCGCGGCGGCCAGGTTCGCCGAAGAGCTCGCCCCTCAGCTGCCGCTCACGCTCGTCGTCTCGTCGTTCGGTCCCGAGGCACCGCTGGTCGGTGCGATCGGCGAGGCGGCATCCGCCCTCCGGGCATCGGTGTTCTCACTGGTGCTCCCCGCATCGGACAGGAGCCGACGGTGACCTCAGATCTCGCAGATCGACTCGGCCTGGCGCCGGGAGCCAGGGCGGTCATCATCAATGCCGACGACTTCGGCATGTGCCACGCGGCCAACACGGCGATCACCCAGCTGCTGGATGCGGGCCGCATCGACTCGACGACCCTGATGGTGCCGTGCGCCTGGGCGCCGGAGGCGATGGCATTCGCGGCTTCTCGGACCGACCTCGACGTCGGCGTGCACCTCGTGCTCACGAGCGAGTGGACCGACTACCGCTGGCGTCCGCTCACGGGCACCGCCACGACGCTCGTCGACGGGTCGGGGCACTTTCCGGCTGACGTCCTCGCGATCGAAGAGCTCGCGTCGGTCGACGACGTCACCGCCGAGATCGCCGCGCAGCTGCAGGCGGCGCTGGATGGCGGCGTCGACGTGACGCACCTCGACAACCACATGGGATCGGTCTACGGTCTGCTCACCGGGCGGGACTTCCTCGGCCCGGTGTTCGAACTCGCGGCCCGCAGCGGGCTGCCGTTCCGGTTGCCTCGGAGCATGGAGGGCACCGGCGACGACGCCGCGCTGCAGGCGAAGCTCGCCGAGGCGGCGGCCGCGGCCGACTCCCTCGGCGTCGAGATCATCGACCGGCTGTGGAGCCACCCGTTCGAAGAGGTGCCCGGCGAATCGTACGAGCAGATCCGCGACGGCTTCATCGCCCTGCTCCGCGCGGTGCCCGCCGGCGTGACCGAGATCTACCTGCACCCGATGGTCGACGACGATGAGCTGCGCGCCGCAGTCGACTTCGCAGCCGCCAAGCGCGGACACGAACTTCGCCTGCTCTCCGATCCCGCGGTGCTGCAGGCGATCGCCGACGAAGGGCTCGTGCGAGTCGGATGGCGCGACCTGCGCGATCTGCAGCGGAGTCGGCGCGCATGACCTCGATGACGACGCGGTTGCGCGACCGCCGACTCGACGACGCTCCCACGAGGGCTCAGGCGATCGCGTTCGGAGCCTCCGGGTTCCCCACGCAGCTCATGGCGCAGACGTTCTCGGCCTTCGTCGTCTACTTCTACGTCACGCATCTCGGCGTCGAGCCCACGTGGGTGGCCGCGGCGATGATCGCGCACGGCATCCTGAACGCGGTGCTCAACCCGGTCGTGGGAGCGCTGTCAGACCGCATCCGCACGCCGTGGGGTCGCCGCATCCCCTGGATCGGTCTCGGCATCGTGCCGCTCGTGGTCGCCTTCGCGCTGGTGTGGATGCCGCCGGAGCTGCCGACGGCCGGACTGATCGCGTGGTTCCTGATCGTGGTGGCGGTGTACGACATCGCGTTCGTCGTGGTCGTGCTGAACATCTCGGCGCTGTTCCCAGAGATCTTCCGCACGACCGACGAGCGGGCGCGCGGCAACGTGCCCCGTCAGATCTTCGCCATCCTCGGCATCGTGCTCGGCACCGCGGGAGCACCCGCACTCTACGGGTCGATCGGCTGGCCGGGCATGGCGATCGTGCTCTCGGCCGTCTGCCTCGTGCTGCTGGTGTGGTCGTTCTTCGGCGGCATGATCGAGCGTCGGGTGCCGGAAGCAGCATCCGAGGCGATGCGGTGGGGCGACCAGCTGAAGTACACGTTCGCGAACCGCGCGTTCGTGCCCTACGTGCTCGGCTCGCTGTTCATCCAGACGTCCATCGCCGTCGTGCTCGCCGCTCTGCCGTTCTACGTGCGCTACTCGCTGGGCGCCGCTGAGGGTGAGGGCAGCCTGCTGCTGGGCGCGATCTTCGTGACCGCCATCCCGTCGATCGTGCTGTGGAGCGCGATCGTGCGACGCACCTCACCTCGAGCGGCGCTGCTGTGGAGCGTGGCGGTCTTCGGCATCGCCATGCTCGGGTACCTGCTGCCGTCGACCGTGCTCGCCGCCGCACTCGTCGGTGTCGCGGTGGGCGTCGGTGTCGGCGGCCTGCTGCAGCTGCTCGAGGTGGTTCTCGCGCAGATCATCGACGAGGATGCCGCCCGCACCGGACATCGCCGAGAGGGCGCCTACTTCGGCGTGAACGGCTTCGTGGTGCGCGGTTCGGTCGTGCTGCAGGCGGTCGTCGCAGCGGCCGTGCTCACGGCATCCGGCTTCGATGCGTCGCTCGGCGATGCGCAGCCGGAGGCGGTCGACGGGGGCATCCGCGTGATGGTCGCCGTGGTTCCGCTGGGCTTCGCCGCCCTCGCGTGGCTGTGCTTCTGGCTCTACCCGATCCGCACCCGAGACCTCTGAGGCCGCACCCGAGACCTCTGACGTCAGGACGCGGCGCGTCGCGCCTCCCAGCCCGTCCGCACCATCTCGTCGACCGTGTACCGCATCTTCCAGTCGAGGTCGCGGGCGGCGAGCTCGCCGGTCGCGACGATGCGGTCGGGGTCGCCGGGGCGGCGGGGGCCGATCTCCGGGGTGAAGTCGATGCCGGTGACGCGTGCGACGGCATCCATGATCTGCTTCACGCTGAGGCCGTCGCCCGACCCGAGGTTGTAGGCGGCTTCGATCGGCTCGCCCCCGGCGAGACGCTGCGCCGCGGCGACGTGGGCTGCGGCGATGTCGCCGACGTGCACGTAGTCGCGCACGTTTGTGCCGTCTTCGGTGTCGTAGTCGTCGCCGTTGATGCGCGGGGTCTCTCCAGCGATGAGCTTCTCGAACACGATCGGGAAGAGGTTGTGCGGGCTCACGTCGTAGACGGTCGGGTCTGCGGAGCCGACCACGTTGAAGTAGCGCAGCGACGTGTGACGCAGCGGCTTGTCGGACTCGGCGGTCGCGATCGCCTGGTCACGCAGCAGCCACTCGCCGATCAGCTTCGACTCGCCGTAGGGGCTCGCCGGCTTCTTGGCGGTGTCTTCGACGACGAGTGCGACATCGGGGGTGCCGAACACCGCGGCCGACGACGAGAACACGATGTTCGTGACGCCCGCGGCCTCCATCGCCTCGAGGATCACGCGGGTGCCCTCGACGTTCTGCGCGTAGGTGTGCAGCGGACGCTGCACCGAGACACCGGCGTACTTGTATCCGGCGACGTGGATGACGCCCTCGGCGCGGTGGTCGCGCAGCGTCTTCTCGACGAGCTCGCGGTCGAGGATGCTGCCCTGCACGAAGGCCACGCCCTCGGGCACGAACGATGCGACGCCGCTCGAGAGGTCGTCGAGGATGACGGGCGTGAGCCCTGCATCCGCCAGTGCGCGAACGACGTGCGAGCCGATGTAGCCGGCGCCGCCGGTCACGATCCAGGACATTGTGCTCCTCAGGGTGGGGAAGTGTTCAGTATCTCAGGTCGAGGGCAGCGGGCCCTGACCCGATCCGCGGAGCCGGTCCCGAACAGCGGAGGGATCGGCCGGAATCGTCCGCGCATCGGGGCGGGGTCCGCAGATCGGGACTGCGGGCGGTCGTTCACGCGTCGCGGTGCGCTCCGGCCGACGGAATGACGGTGAAGATCACCGGGGCCGCGAACCCGGATGCGGCGAACGCGGCGTTCACGGCATCCGACACCTGCTGCACGGCATCCTGCTCGATGAGCGCGATCGCTGCTCCGCCGAAGCCGCCGCCGGTCATGCGAGCGCCGAGCGCGCCGGCCTCGAGGGCGGCCTCGACCGCCGTGTCGAGCTCGGGCACCGAGATCTCGAAGTCATCGCGCATCGACGTGTGCGAGGCCACGAGCAGGTCGCCGATGGCCCGGGGGCCCTCTTCGCGCAGCACCTTCACGGTGTCGAGCACGCGCTGGTTCTCGGTGACGACGTGACGCACCCGACGGAACGTCACGTCGTCCATGAGCTCTTCGGCGCGGGGCAGGTCGTCGATCGAGACGTCGCGCAGGCTCGGCACGCCCATGATCGCGGCGCCGCGCTCGCAGGCGGCGCGGCGCTCGCCGTAGCCGCCGGTCGAGTGGGCGTGCTTGACGCGCGTGTCCATCACGAGGATCGCGAGGCCGGCTTCGGCGACGCCCACCTGCACGAGGTTGGCGTCGAGCGAGCGGCAGTCGAGGAAGATCGCAGCGTCGGGCTCGCCCAGCATCGAGGCCATCTGGTCCATGATGCCGGTCGGGGCGCCGACGGCCTCGTTCTCGGCTCGACGGCCGACGCGGGCGAGCTCGATGCGGTCGAGTCCGGCGGCCCAGAGGTCGTTGAGGGCGGATGCCGTGGCGCTCTCGATCGCGGCGGATGACGAGAGCCCCGCGCCCACCGGCACGTCGGAGGTGATCGCGATGTCGAGGCCCGTGCCGGTGGCGGCCGACGGGGCCACGCCGTCGGCCTGACGCAGCGCCCAGGCGACGCCGAGCGGGTACGCGGCCCATTCGGGCACACTCGGGGCGGTGCCGGAGGGGGTGGGGAAGAGCTCGTCGAGCTCGTCGAGGGAGACCTCGACCGGCTCGGCAGCGAAGGTCGAGGCGACGCGCACTCGGCCGAGATCGTCGTCACGGACACCGACGGCTGCGTATGTGCGATGCGGGATCGCGAACGGCAGCACGAAGCCGTCGTTGTAGTCGGTGTGCTCGCCGATCAGGTTCACCCGGCCCGGTGCCGACCAGACGCCGTCGGGTGCGCGGCCGGTGAGGTCGGTGAAGAGGGCGGTCGCGGCCTCAAGGGTCGTGGCGGTCATGCGGATACCTCGTCTGCGATGTCTGTCTGGGCTGCGTCTGCCTGGGCAGCGTCTGTCTGGACTGCGTCCGCCTTCGCGATGGCCTCGCGGATGCGGGCTGCGCCCTGTTCGGGGGTGACCTCTGCCGCCCAGGCCCACATCGCGGCCTCGGAGCCGGCGAGGAACTTGAGCTTGTCGGCCGCGCGACGGGGACTCGTCAGCTGCAGGTGCAGTCGCACGCTGTCGCGGCCGACGTTGACGGGAGCCTGATGCCAGGCGGCGATGTAGGGGGTCGGGGTGTCGTACAGGGCGTCGACGCCTCGGAGCAGACGCAGGTAGAGGGGAGCGAGCTCATCGCGCTCGGCATCCGTAGTCTCGGCGAAGTCGGGCACGTGTCGGTGCGGCATCAGGTGCACCTCCAACGGCCAGCGGGCGGCGAAGGGCACGAATGCGGTCCAGTGCTCGCCCCGGAACACGACGCGTTCGGACGCCTGCTCGGACTCGAGGATGTGCTGGAACAGATCGGGTGCGGTGCGGTCGATCGAGTCGAGCAGGCGCGTGGTGCGCGGCGTCACGTAGGGGTAGGCGTATATCTGGCCGTGAGGGTGGGGGAGCGTGACACCGATCGCCTCACCGCGGTTCTCGAACGGGAAGATCTGCTCGATTCCCGGCAGCGTCGAGAGCGCTGCGGTGCGGTCGGCCCAGGCCTCGATCACGGTGCGGGCGCGGGTCACCGACTGTGTGCCGAACGAGCCGGTGTGCTCGGGGCTGAAGCACACGACCTCGCAGCGTCCGACCGAGGTGCGGGTGCGACCGAGGCCCAGAGCGGCGAGATCGTCGAGCCCGCGCGGAGGGTTGCTCGCTGCGGGGGCGGTGCCGGTGGCTTCGGCGAGAGCGGGGCCGAACGCGGGCGAGCGGTTCTCGAACACGGCGACGTCGTAGAGCGACGGCACCTCAGACGGGTTGGTCGGCGACTGCGGAGCGAGGGGGTCGGCGTCGGCGCTCGGCATCATCACCCGGTTCTGGCGATTCGCCGCAACGGTGATCCAGTCGCCCGTCAGCACGTCGAGGCGCATCGTGGCCGTCTCGCCGCGCGGGTCGAGGGTGCGGGAGTCGACCGAGCGCTCTTCGCCGAGCGTCGTGCCGGGGTCGTCGAAGTAGATCAGCTCACGGCCGTCGGCGAGCGTGGTGGCCCGTTTGATGATTCCGGCGGAGAGTGTTTCGGTTCGCAACTCAGGAGATTCGTGCGTGTTCACGTAAACATGGTACGCACATCGCCGTGGTAACGTCAACATTCCGGAGTTGTGGACGGGAAGCGGAGGTGTCGGTGATGGACGACGATCTCCTGCGCGGTCTCGACCGCCCCCGACGGCGCCGCCCGGCGTCGGGCCGGGTGTCGATGGCGATGGTCGCCGCACGTGCCGGGGTCTCGGGGCAGACCGTCTCGCGTGTCGTCAACGACAGCCCGCGCGTCGACCCCGTCACCCGCGAGCGCGTGGAGAAGGCCATGGTCGAACTCGGCTACCGCCCGCACCGTGCCGCGCGGGCGCTGCGCACCGGACGCTCGCAGACCATCGGACTCGTCGTCACCACTCTCGCGACGGTCGGCAACTCCCGCATGCTGCAGGCCACCGCCGAGGCTGCGGCGGAGCGCGGCTACGCCCTCACCCTCGTGACGGCGGGTGACAGCGTCGCCGATGCCTTCGAGCGGCTCGCCGAGCAGGAGGTCGACGGAGCGATCGTGCTGAACGAGGCGTCGGCTCTGGTTCCCGAAGCGCAGCGACCGCCCGGTCTGCGCCTCGTCGTGATCGACGCGCCGGCGTCTGCCGACCTCGCCGTGGTGCACAGCGATCACGTCGGCGGAGCTGCCGCGGCCACCACGCACCTGCTGGAGCTCGGGCACGCGACCGTGCACCATCTCGCCGGACCGGCCGACTCCTTCGCGGCTGCCGAACGCGAGCGCGGCTGGCGTGACGCCCTCGGCGCTGCGGGCATCGAGCCGCCGACGGTCGTGCGCGGCGACTGGAGTGCCGAGGCCGGATTCGGCGCCGGGGACGCATTGCGCACCGCATCCGCCGTCTTCTGCGCCAATGACCAGATGGCGCTGGGACTGCTGCGTGCGCTCGCCGAGGCGGGGCGCCGGGTGCCTGAGGATGTCAGCGTCGTCGGCTTCGACGATGTGCCGGATGCCGCGAACTACCGCCCGCCGCTGACGACGATCCGCCAGGATTTCACCGCCCTCGCTCACCGGGCCGTCGGCCTGCTCGTCGCCGAGATCGAGGGCGCGACGGGCGCCGCGGCATCCGCTGTCGTGCCGACGCTTCTGGTCGACCGCGCCAGCACCCGCTGAGGCGATCGGTTTCTCCCCGCTGCGGTCGCTTTCTCCGCGCCGCGGGGTCGCAAACGCACCGCAAACAGCCGTTTCGGCTGCACAACTGACCCCGACTGGCGGGGAGGATGCGCAACTGACCCTGCCTGGCGGGGAGGATGCGCAACTGACCCCGACTGGCGGGGAAGATGCGCAACTGACCCCGACTGTTCGCGTCCGCGATGCGGGGTCACAAACGCACCGCAAACAGCCGTTTCGGATGCGCAAGTGACCCCGCACGCGGCAGAACCCGGCGAAACTCGCCGGCGGCAGCGAGGAGAGCGTTTTCCCTCCCTGCTTGCACATGGGTCGCGGGCATGGCATGCTGTCGGAAAGCGCTTACCCGCATACGTGGTCGGCGCAACGGCTTCCCACAGAACGGACCAGCAATGTCGCAGACGACAACCCGCGAGATCGGGATCATCATGAACGGCGTCTCCGGGCGCATGGGCTACCGGCAGCACCTCGTGCGGTCGATCCTCGCGATCCGCGAAGAGGGCGGCATCGAGCTGCCCGACGGATCCCGCATCACGGTGAAGCCGCTGCTCGTCGGCCGCAACGAGGCCAAGCTCGCCGAGCTCGCGGCAAAGCACGGCATCGAGGACTACACGACCGACCTCGACGCAGCGCTGGCCGACCCGAAGTGGGAGATCTACGCCGACTTCCTCGTGACCAAGGCCCGCGCCTCGGCCCTGCGCAAGGCGATCGCCGCAGGCAAGGCCATCTACACCGAGAAGCCCACCGCCGAGTCGCTCGACGAGGCCCTCGAACTCGCTCGTCTCGCAGACGCAGCGGGCGTCAAGACCGGCGTCGTGCACGACAAGCTCTATCTGCCCGGCCTGCAGAAGCTCAAGCGCCTCATCGACTCGGGCTTCTTCGGCCGCATCCTGTCGGTGCGCGGCGAGTTCGGCTACTGGGTCTTCGAGGGCGACTGGCAGCCTGCGCAGCGTCCCAGCTGGAACTACCGCGCCGAAGACGGCGGCGGCATCATCGTCGACATGTTCCCGCACTGGAACTACGTGCTCGAGAACCTGTTCGGCGAGGTCAAGAGCGTCTACGCACAGGCGGCCGTGCACATCGCGGACCGCTGGGACGAGAACGGCGAGCACTACACCGCCACCGCCGAAGACGCGGCATACGGCATCTTCGAGATCGAGGGCGGCATCATCGCCGAGATCAACTCGAGCTGGACCGTGCGCGTCAACCGCGACGAGCTCGTCGAGTTCCAGGTCGACGGCACCCACGGATCCGCGGTCGTCGGACTCTTCGGCGCCAAGATCCAGCCCCGCAACGCGACTCCGAAGCCGGTCTGGAACCCCGACCTCGAAGACAGCCACGACTACGACGCCGACTGGCAGAACGTCCCGACCAACGACGTCTTCATCAACGGCTTCCGTCAGCAGTGGGAGGAGTACCTGGTCTCATTCGCCGAGGGCACGAAGTACCCGTTCGACCTGCTCTCCGGTGCTCGCGGGGTGCAGTTCGCCGAAGCTGGACTGACCTCGAGTGCCGAGGGCCGCAAGGTCGCGCTCGAACCGCTGACGCTGGACTGAGCATGAGCACTCTCCGACTTCTCGACGCCGCGGGTGCGGTGACGGATGCCGAGCTGCACGAGGGCGGCGGGTACTCCCGCCCGTCCTCGCCGCTGCAGAGCCGCGTCGCCTACGCCGCCGCCCACGTCGTGCCCCTGGTGCACGCCGACAACACCCCGGGACAGCCCGCCGACATCGACTGGGAGTCGACGCTCGCGTTCCGCCGCAACGTCTACTCGTGGGGACTCGGCGTCGCGGACGCCATGGACACCGCGCAGCGCAACATGGGTCTGGATGCCGCGGCGACGCGCGAGCTCATCGCCCGCAGCGCCGAGGTCGCCCGCGAGGAGGGCGGCTCGGTCGTGGTCGGCGTCAACACCGACCACATCGCCGATTCGCACATCTCGCTCGACCAGGTGATCGACGCCTACAAGGAGCAGCTGCACTTCACCGAGGAACAGGGAGCGGGGCCCGTTCTCATGGCCTCACGGCACCTCGCAAGGGTGGCGACGGATGCCGACGACTACCGTCGTGTCTACCGCGAAGTGCTCGCGTCGGCCACGGTGCCGGTCGTGCTGCACTGGCTCGGAACGGCCTTCGACCCCGAGCTCGCCGGGTACTTCGGAGCGGACGACTGGCAGACGGCATCCGCTGTGCTGCTCGATGTGATCGCCGAGCAGCCCGACAAGATCGCCGGCGTCAAGATGAGCCTGCTGAACGCCGAGTCCGAGATCTCGGTGCGCGAACGTCTGCCTGAGGGCGTGCGCATGTTCACGGGTGACGACTTCAACTACGTCGGCCTGATCGGCGGCGACACCGTGGGCCAGGGCGACGGGCACTCCGACGCGCTGCTCGGTGCGTTCGCGGCGATCACGCCGGTGGCGTCCGCGGCGATCCAGGCACTGGATGCCGGTGACCCCGCCCGCTACCTCGAGATCCTCGGCCCGACCGAAGAGCTCAGCCGTCAGGTCTTCGCCGCCCCGACGTTCTACTACAAGACGGGCGTCGCGTTTCTCGCCTGGCTCAACGGGCACCAGCCCGCGTTCCAGATGGTGGGCGGTCTGCATTCGGCGCGGAGCCTTCCGCACCTCAGCCGCATCGTCGAACTCGCCAACGCGTCGCTCGCGCTCGAGCACCCCGAGCTCGCGCGAGAGCGCTGGCACGGAATGCTGCGCCTGAACGGAGTGGACGCATGACCGTCGATCCCCGGCTGTCGATCAACCAGGCGACCATCAAGCACGCAGACCTCGAGACCGCGCTGCGGGTGACGGCGGATGCCGGCATCCAGGCGATCGGTCTTTGGCGCGAACCGGTGAACGAGGTCGGACTCGATGTCGCCGCGCGGATGCTCGCCGACTCCGGTCTGCGGTTCACCACGCACTGCCGTGGCGGCTTCTTCACCCTTCCCGCGGGCCCGGAGCGCGTCGCCGCACTCGATGACAACCGCCGAGCCATCGAAGAGACCGCGACGCTCGCCGCGGCCGGTGCCGACGGGTCGACGGCCGTGCTCGTGCTGGTCGCCGGGGGGCTCCCCGCCGGTTCCCGCGATCTGATCGGTGCGCGTGAACGTGTGCGCGACGCGATCGGAGAGCTCGCCGCAGACGCGAAGGCTGCGGGCGTGACGCTCGCGATCGAGCCGCTGCATCCGATGTACGCCTCCGACCGTGCCGTCGTCTCGACGCTGGGTCAGGCGCTCGACATCGCGGCGGACTTCGACGCCGATGTGGTGGGAGCCGCCGTCGACACGTTCCACATCTGGTGGGACCCGCAGGTGCTCGACCAGATCGCGCGCGCCGGTCGCGAGGGCCGCATCGCGACCTACCAGGTGTGCGACTGGAAGACCCCGCTCGCGGCCGACGTGCTGCTCTCGCGGCACTACACCGGCGACGGTGTGATCGACTTCGGCTCGCTCACCCGGGCCGTGATCGACACGGGCTACGACCGCGACATCGAGGTCGAGATCTTCAACGCCGACATCTGGGCGGATGCTCCCGAGAACGTCGTGCGGCGCACGGCTGAGACCTTCGGCGCCGCGGTCTCACCGCACCTGCGCTGACGGACGTAGGCACGGCGACCCGTGCGTGTTGAGTGCCGCGTGCCGCGTGCCGCGTGCAGCGTGCAGGACTCGGGCACGGTTGCCGGACCGGAACACGGTCTCTCGTCTTGCATCCGTGCCTCGGTCCTGCCGACGGTGCAGGGGTCGATCGCGGGGCGGATCGTGCGGGGCGGATCGTGCGGGGCGGATCGTGCGGGGCAGATCGTGCGGGGCAGATCGTGCGGAGTCGACGGCACAGGGCAGGCGGCTCGGAACACGCAGGCACCGGGCGGCCCGGGGCACGAAGCAAGCGGGGCGCAAACCCCGAGACACCGGCGCAGCCCATTGAGAGGATGAACCCATGACGAAGATCCGCCCAGGACTCTGCTCGGTGACCTTCCGATCGCTGAGCGCCGAACGCGTCGTCGAGCTCGCTGCGGAGGCGAGGCTCGAGGTCATCGAGTGGGGCGCCGACGTGCACGTGCCGGCCGGCGACGTCGAGCAGGCGGCGAGAGTGGCGAAGCTGACGACGGATGCCGGGCTGACATCGTGCTCGTACGGCTCATACTTCCGGGCCGGTGCCGACGAGCCGATCACCCCGGTGCTCGACACCGCCGAGGCGCTCGGCGTCGACCGCGTGCGCGTCTGGGCGGGGTCGGTCGGATCCGACGAGGCCTCACCGCAGGACCGGGCGTCGACGATCACCCGGCTGCAGGATGCGGTCGACGAGGCGAACGCACGGAGCATCTCGCTTGCGCTCGAGTTCCACTCGGGCACGCTCGCGGACACCGCGCCGACGACTCTCGGGGTGCTCGAGGAAGTCGCGAGGCCGACGCTCAGCACCTACTGGCAGCCCACTGTCGGCGCCGCGGTCGACGTGGTGCTCGACGAGTACCGTGCGATCGCCGACCAGGTGACCGCCGCGCACGTGTTCTCGTGGTGGCCCGATCACGACAGGCTTCCGCTGCGGGCGCGCGATGCCCTCTGGACCCGGTTCTTCGGAGAGGCGCAGTCTGCGCCCATCCCGCCGCGAGACGCCCTGCTCGAGTTCGTGCCCGGCGACGACCCGGCGATGCTGCGCGGCGAGGCGGCGACGCTCCGCTCGTACCTCTCGCTCTAACGCCGACATGCTCATCACGACTCAGGACGCCGCGATCTGCTCCCCGGCGCATCTCGCTCCGCGCAGTAAGCTCAGGGCATGAGTCAGCAGGAAAGCCCTTCCCGGGTGCGTCAGCCGCGGCACTCGCGGGGTGCAGCCCCCACGCTGCACGACGTCGCCCGTGAAGCCGGGGTATCGCTCGCCACGGCATCCCGTGTTCTCAACGGATCCGAGCGCAAGGTCGCCGAGTCCTTCCGTGAGCGCGTCGAGCAGGCGGCGGCCGAGCTGGGCTACACGGCGAACGCGTCGGCGCAGGCCACAGCTCGCGGCAGCTCGCCCGTGATCGCGCTGCTCGTCGCCGACATCGCCGACCCCTACTTCGGACTCATCGCCGCCGGTGTCGCGCGCGGAGCCGACGAGCAGGGTCTCGTCGTCACGATCGCGATCACCGAGCGCGACCCCGCCCGCGAGGCGCGCATCGTGCGCGCGCTGCGCGGACAGCGTCCCCAGGGCCTGATCCTCGCCGCCTCGCGCACCGACGAGCCGACGGACTCCGACACCTCGCGCGAGCTGGCCGAGTACGCCCGATTCGGTGGGCGCGTGGTGACGTTCGGGGCAGGCAGCGCAGAGAACCGGCATGTCGAGATCGACAACCGCGCCGGTGCCGAGGCGCTCGGCCGCCGCATGGCGTCGCTCGGATATCGCTCGGCGATCGCGATCGGTGCGGCCGAAGGAGTGCTCACCTCAGACGAGCGTCTCGCCGGATTCCGTGCGGGCTTCGAGTCAGGTGGAGGGTCGGTCGATCGGCTGATCCGAGGCGACTTCCGCCGCGAATCGGGGGTGCAGGCAATGTCGTCGGCGCTCGCCGAGGGAGTCGAGCCGGGCACCCTCGTGTTCGGCATGAGCGATGTCGTCGCGATCGGCGCGATGTCGGCGATCCGCGACGCAGGTCGCGAGATCGGCACCGACATCGCTGTCTGCGGTTTCGACGATGTGCCCTCGTCGAGCGATGTGAGCCCGGCGCTCACGACCGTGCGCGTGCCGCTCAGCGAGGTCGGCTACCAGGCCTTCCGCGCGACGGTCGACGCCGACTGGCAGCAGGCGGCGCTGCCGCTCGAGGTCATCGTGCGTGCGAGCACACCCGGTATCGCGCGATGACCCGGGTCGTGCTGGCACCCGACAGCTTCAAGGGCACGATCACTGCAGTCGATGCTGCGGCAGCCCTCGCCGACGGCTGGTCGTCAGTCGATCCCTCCGCGACGTTCGTGCACCGCCCCATGGCAGACGGCGGCGAGGGCACCGTCGCCGCGTTCGCCGCGGCCGTGCCTGGGGCGCGACGGATGCCGGTCGTCGTCGATGGCCCCACGGGCGTGCCGCTCGAGACCAGCTGGCTGCTGCTGCCTCCATCCGCAGTTTCCCCCGGCGGCACCGGAGTCGTCGACCTCGCATCGACGTCGGGCATCGAACTGCTCGACGAGCTGCGCCCGTGGGACGCCGACACCACAGGCTTCGGCCAGGCGATCGCCGCGGCCCTCGACCACGGGGTCGCACGGCTCGTGGTCGGCATCGGATCGAGCGCGTCGACCGACGGCGGCACCGGGATGCTGTCAGCGCTGGGCGCGCGGTTCCTCGACGCCTCCGGTGAGCCGGTCGTCCGCGGAGCGCGCGGCCTCGCCGACATCGCATCGGTCGACCTGACGGCTCTGCGCACCGCGCCTCAGGTGCGGGTGCTCACCGACGTCACCAACCCGCTCGTCGGCCCGCGGGGGGCGGCAGTGGTGTTCGGTCCGCAGAAGGGGCTCTCCGGCGACGACATCACACACGTGGATGCCGCGCTCGCCCGACTCGCCGACCTGCTCGGCCTCGACCCCGCTCTGCCCGGCACAGGAGCCGCCGGTGGCACGGGCGGTGCGCTCGTCGTGTGGGGAGCAACGCTCGCTCCCGGTGCTGCCGAGGTGGCAGAGCTCATCGGACTCGCGGATGCGATCGCCCACGCCGACGTCGTCGTCACGGGCGAGGGATCGTACGACGGGCAGTCCGGTGACGGCAAGGTGCCCTCGTTCATCGCAGGCCTCGCGGCATCCGCCGGGGCAGCGGCAGTGCTCGCGGCCGGGCGAATCACCCAGGATTCCGATGTGGCGCTGTTCGCGGCATCCGCGTCCCTCACCGATATCGCGGGATCATCGGAATCCGCTCTCGCCGACCCCGCCCGCTGGTTGCGCGAGGCCGGAGCCGCGCTCGCCCGGTCGCGCTGACCGGTCGCCGCCTGCCGCATCCGCTCTCCGCCGCATCCGCCGCGTCCGCGTCCGCTCTCCGGCGCATACGCGTCCGCCGCATCTGCGTCCGCATCCGCATCCGTCGCATCCGCCGCGTCCGCGTCCGCTCTCCGGCGCCGACCGCGCGCAGCATCCGATCGCGCTCGTCTGCGGTGGCCAATAACGCATCCGAAATCACGGTGTCCGGTGGTTCTTCGACCCCGCACATCCGTGCAACCGCGGACGGCGCACAGTCACGGTCAGCGGTGGTCAAAAGCGCATCCGAGATCGCTGCTTCGGGTGCGTTCTTGACCACCGCACCCGCGCGGGGTGGGCGTTTCGGTCCGGCCTTCGAATCGCGGATGCCGGGCGGGGTCAGTTGTGTATCGCGGATGCCGGGCG
>NZ_JASDCU010000015.1 GCF_030407765.1 Microbacterium sp. APC 3901 | reverse complement strand
ACCACCGACATTCACGCCCCAAAACCGCCCCTGATTACCCCAGATCAACGCCATATTCCAATCTCCCGATACAGCGCAGATCGGTCGCCCAGCCGGCGCACGCAGACAGCGTCAAGGATGACCGCGCGAGCCGGAAGCAGGAGCGAGGCAGAAGAGGACCAAAGAAGGAGGACGAAAACGAGAACGAGAAGCGGGAGAAGCGAGCAACTAGTGAACAGAGGTAACAATGTAGTAACCTCACAAACATGCAACCGCTGTTCGTCGACCGCCTGCTGCTGATCGCAGATCTCTTCCAGAGAGACATGGTGCGGGCTTTCGCCGGCACCGGCCTCACGACAGCGCGGGTGCACCTGCTGTGGGCACTCCAGCACGCCGGGCCGTCCACCCAGCAGACGCTCGCGCAGCTCTGCGACGTCACCCCTCGCAACATCACCGGGCTCGTCGATGCCCTCGAGAAGTCGGGGCATGTCCGCCGCACTCCGCACCCGACCGACCGACGCGCCGTCCTGGTCGAGCTGACCGGCGCCGCCACCGAGACGATGACGCGGATGCAGGAGGAGCACGAACAGCTCAACGCGACGCTGCTGGCCGCGATCGCTCCGGCAGACCGCGCCGCCGTCGAGCGCGGAGTGTCCGCCGTCGCCGCTCATCTCGAGCACCTCGTCACGGCAGCGGCCGCCGAATCCGAGGATGCGCCATGACCGAGCATCTGCAGACGACCGCTCTGAGACCGACCGCGATCGCCCGCATCCTCAACCTCCTCCATCGCGCGTGGATCGCCGAGCTGCGCGTCTACTCGAGCATCGCTCGTGCGATCGCCCGCCGCCCTGCCGTCCCGCAGGGCGGCACCGGAATCGGCTACCACCGCCCCGTGCTCACGGTGCTGTTCATCTTCATCGGCCTCTCAGCGGTCGAGATCCCGATCCTCGACCTGATCGTGCACCAGTGGCCGGCCGTGCGCATCACACTGCTGGTGCTCGGCATCTGGGGTGTCACCTGGATGATCGGCCTGCTGTGCGCGATGCTCATGCGTCCGCACGCCGTGGGCCCCGACGGCGTCCGAGTGCGCAGCGGACTCGAACTCGACGTGCCGATCGGCTGGGACGATATCGCGTCCATCGCGATCCACCGCCGAGTCGACGAGCCCAAGCAACCTCGCATCACCGGTTCGGAATACGCCGAGCGGATGCAGGATGAGACCAACGTCGAGATCGAGCTCGAGCGCCCGGTCGCGATCCGGCTACCGGGTCTCGCGCCGAAGGGCGGGACCCACCGCGTCGACCGCATCCGGCTGTGGGCCGATGATCCTCGCGCCTTCCTCGACGCCGCTCGCCCGTTTCTGACAGCGACCTGATCAGTCGAGACCGCGCTCGGCGAGCCACTGCTTCGCGACGAGCACCGTTGCAGCTCAGAAGATCGGCGACGACGTCACGGCGCTGCGGCGAGGCACGACACTGCCGGCCAGGATACCGAGCGCGACGGCGACCATCGTCGACACGGTCGCCACGATGGTGTTGAGGCTGCCGGCTCCGGTATCGATGGCGGCGACGTTGAGAAGCCAGAACACGACGAGACGATGATCGCCGTCGGGAGCACGATGACCTCGGCGCCGCACGAGCAGGAGAAGCACCGCGGCACCCGCGAGCACCGCTGCTGCGACACCCGAGGACACGTCCATCGGGGTCGGAGGTCAGCCGATCAGCGAGAGTCGCGCTTCGCCTGTCTGCGAGCGCCCTGCGCACGACTGGAGGCATCTCGCTTCACACCGCCGGTCGTCTGCTGGTGCTCTCGCATGCGGCCCGCTGACCCTCCTTGGTCGAGCGGCGCGTCTGATCCGGGACCACTCCACTTGCCCTCACGGGCTCGAGCCAGTCGCTCGTCCTTGAGCGCCTCCGCCTCTTCGTGCGCCACTCGCGCGAGCTCCGCGCTGATCAGAGAGAGCGCCTCCTCGAACACGTACGCGCGCCCTCTGGCCTTGTCCGAGCCTGCGGCTGCGGCTCCACGACCACCCGCCTGCTCGACCCGCTCGGCCGCGCCGCGGCGATAGTTCGTCGTGTGCTTGTTGCGTGCCCGCCGGATCCGTTTGTGCAGCGCGAGCAGGCCATCCTCGTCGAGCTCTGCGAGCCGATCCGGCTCGAGCTCGCGGATGAGGTCGCGCTCTTTGTCCTTCAGAACCCACAAGTACTGTTCCATCTCGTGCTCCTTCGGTCGAGGCTCCCCATCGCCGCTCGTGCAACCGAGTATGCAGCCGGAGGGCGCCGAGCGCCAGGGGTTCTTGCGCCCTGGAAACCGGTCGCATCGGCATCTATCCCCCGGCACCCGAGAGGGACTATCTTGAGCGCATCACGTGCGTCGAGGCGCGCGATGACCGAGGACAGGTGAGGGATCGCCGGCTCACCCGTCGTGCATGACCGAGAGGACCGCATGATGAGTACCGCACCGTCCACATCGACGAAGACCTCCTGGCTGCCCCTCATCGTGGTCGTGCTGACCCAGATCCAGGCGTCGTTCGCCGTCAACGCCCTCACCGTGTCGATGGCGGGAATCACGACCGACCTCGACACCCCCGCCACATCCGTGGGCACGGCGATCACCGCGGGGACCTTCGCCATGGCCGCCTTCATCCTCCTCGGAGCCAAGGTCGGCGCCCGCTTCGGAACGCGCGGTGTGTTCCAGATCGCCGTCGCCGTGCATGCCGCCGCGATGGCCGGGGTCGCCCTGTCGCTGAGCCCCGCGATGCTCTTCATCGCTCAGGCGTCATCCGGAGCGGTGATCGCGCTCATCGCCCCCGCACTCACCGTGTTCATCGCGACCAATTACCAGGGCGACCGCCAGGCGAAAGCGATCGGACTGCTCGCGGCGGCCATCCCGCTCGCCGGCATCCTCGCCCTGCTGCTCGCCGGCTGGTTCGCAGAGACCATCGGATGGCGCTGGTCGTTCGCCCTGATGGTGGCGCTCGGCGCGCTCAACCTGCTGCTCAGCTTCCGGGTGCCGAAGGTGCCCGCACAGAAGAACCTCTCGATCGACTGGGCAGGTGCGTCCATCGCCGCGACCGCGGTCATCCTCCTGAGCTTCGGCTTCTCCGGTCTCAACTCCTGGGGCCTCTGGGAGGCCACCGAGCAGGCACCGTTCGCGGTGCTCGGCGTCTCGCCTGCTCCCCTGCTCGTGATCGCCGGACTGATCGCGGGCCAGCTCTTCTTCGTCTGGATCCGCACTCGCCAGCAGAAGAAGCAGGCTCGTATCTTCGATCTGAGGGTGCTCGCGAGCAGCACCGAGCTGGCGATCACCGCGTGCATGGCCATCATGCTGTTCGTCGGCACGGCCGCGAACTTCCTCATCCCCCTCTACATGCAGGTCGTACAGGGGCTGACGGGCATCCAGACGTCCTTCTCGATCATCCCGTACACGATCTCGATCTTCCTCGCGTCGACCTTCGTCGCCTACCTGTACAAGTCGTTCCCGCCTCGGATCCTCGGTGCCGCCGGGTTCGTGGTGGTGGCTGCCGCGCTGACCCTCATCGCCTTCACCGTGGGCGGCTCCTGGGGCCAGGTCTTCATCGTCATCGGGCTGGTGCTGCTCGGCCTCGGACAGGGATCCATCGTCGCCCTGGTGTTCAACACCCTGCTCTCGTCCGCCCCGAAGGAGCTCGCGGGCGACGTGGGCGCCTGGCGCGGACTGGTGCACAATCTCTCGGGATCGATCGGCATCGCCGTCGCGAGCGCCTTCGCCGTGGCTCTGCTCGCCTCGTCAGTGGCGACGGCCGCGGATGAGCACCCCGAGATCTCGGCGGAGCTGATCAGCGAGGTCAACATCGACAACGCCGATTTCCTCACCAACTCCCAGCTCGAGGAGGTCCTCGCCGGCACCTCGGCGACCGACGCCGAGACCGCTGCGGCGATGGAGATCAACGAGGCCGCCCGACTGCGCGCACTGCAGCTGTCGCTGCTCGCGCTCGCCGGGCTCGCCCTGCTCGCCATCGTGCCCGCCACCCGGATGCCGGGGCGTATCGCCGGCGAGCTGCCGACGCGGCTCGAGCCGGACGACAACGACCTGATCGACGAGACCGTGCCCCTCAACCCGCTCGCTGAGCATCCCCCCACCAGCACCGGCACCGGCACCGGCGCCAGCTCCAGCACCAGCACCAGCACCAGCACCAGCACCAGCACCAGCACCGACGCGAACGGAAGACCCTCGACATGACTCGCAGTCCGAACAAGCTCATCCCCGTCGACTTCCCGACCCTCCCCGGCCTCGACGCGCTCGAGGGGGTGACCCTCGGAACCGACGGAGACGTCGACGTGATCGGGTACGGGGTCCACTCCGACGCCGAGGTGCCCGACGGCGTCGCGCTGTCTCGCGAGGCGCTGGTCCGCGCGGGCTTCGATTCGCAGGTGGGCGAGACGCTCACCGTGCCTCAGCCCGATGGCCCCGATGTGATCGTGGTGGGATTGGGCGAGACGGAGCGGCTCACCCCGGCAGTCCTGCGCGACGCGAGCGCCGCGTTCGCCAGGGCGAGCTCGAGACGGGGATCCCTCCGTCTCATCCTGCCTCCCGGGCGGCTCCCCCTCGACGCCGACGGCCTGCAGGCCGCCTACGAGGGGATGCTGCTCGCGCGCTACCGCTACACGCCACTGAAGGCGAAGCCGAAGGACGCCCCCCTGACGGCCGTCTCGGTCGTGATCGGCGACACCCCCGCAGAGCACACGGAGAGCGCCGTCGCGCGCGCAGCGGTCGCCGTCAGGGCCGCCGTGATCGCACGGGACCTCGCGAACACACCACCAGGGCATCTCACCGCCACTGACATGGGCGACATCGCGGTGCGACTCGGCGAGCGCTTCGGCTTCGAGGTGCAGCTGTTCGACAAGGCCGCCCTGATCGAGCTCGGCTGCGGCGGGCTGCTCGGGGTGAATCAGGGCAGCGTCGAAGAGCCGCGCATGATCAGGCTGCACTATGTTCCCGCCGGCGCTCGAACCGGCCACCTCGGCCTCATCGGCAAGGGCATCATGTACGACTCGGGCGGGATCAGCCTCAAGCCCTCCGACCCCATGCACCTGCTCATGAAGATGGACATGGGCGGCGCAGCGGTGGTGCTCGGCGCCTTCACCGGATTCCAGGAGACAGGGGTGACTGCGGAGGTGACCGGATGGCTCATGTGCACCGACAACATGCCCTCCGGCACGTCCTACAAACTCGGCGACGTGCTCACCGCGCGCGGGGGAACGACCATCGAGGTGAAGAACACCGACGCGGAGGGGCGTCTGGTGATGTCCGACGCGTTCGTCCTCGCAGACGAGGCGGGAGTGGACGCCATCGTCGACATCGCGACCCTCACCGGTGCGGCACTCATGGCGCTGGGAACCGCGACGGCGCCCGTGTTCGCGAACGACGACGATCTGGTCGAGGCCGTGCTCGCGGCATCGGCGTCGACAGGCGAGCCGCTCTGGCGCATGCCCCTCGAGCAGAAGTACCGCTCGCAGCTCGACTCCGACATCGCCGACATCGCGAATCTCGGCGGCCCCTATGCCGGCGCCACCACCGCGGCGCTCTTCCTCGAGCACTTCGTCGACGACACCCCCTGGGCGCACATCGACATCGCCGGCACCATGCAGTCCGACGGCGACGACGCATGGCGGTCGAAGGGCGCCACAGGATTCGGGGCACGCCTGCTGCTCGACACCGCCGCCGGCTTCAGGAGCGGCTCGTGACGACGACCTACGACGGACGCTAGGGGTCGCGCATGGACCCCGTGGTCGCCACGCTCGGCATCCTGGCTCTGGCCGTGGTGGCCTTCGTCAGCAACCGCGTCCCGCTGGGCGTCGTGGCCATCGGCGTCTCGCTCGCGCTGTACTTCACCGGGGTGCTGGCACTGCCTGAGGCTCTCGCGGGCTTCGGAGACCCGACCGTCATCTTCATCGCGTCGCTGTTCATCGTGAGCGATTCGCTCGACGCGACGGGGGTGACCGCCTGGGCAGGGCAGAAGGTGATCGCGCATGCGGGCACGCGGCGCTCGCTGCTCCTCATCGTGGTGTGCCTGCTCGTCGCCGTGCTCACCGCCCTGATCAGCGTCAACGGCGCGGTCGCCGCCCTGCTGCCCCTCGTCGTGGTCGTGGCGACCCGCGCCAGGATCGCCCCCTCTCAGCTGCTCCTGCCGCTCGCGTTCGCCGCGCACGCGGGCTCGATGCTGGCTCTCACCGGCACCCCGGTGAACATCATCGTGTCTGACCTGGCCTCCGAGAACGGCGGCCGCGCGTTCGGCTTCTTCGAGTTCGGGCTCGTCGGCATCCCGCTCGTCATGGGTGTCGTGGTCATCATGCTGCTGTTCGGCACGAAGCTGCTGCCGCACCGGACGGCGGCAGCGATGCCTCCCGACCTCCGCCTGCTCGCCAGCGCCCTGCGATCCCAGTACGGGGTCACCACCGACACCGACTCGCTGCTGGCCGCAGGGCGCGGCATCACCGAGGTGGTCGTGCCCCCTCGTTCCGCATTGATCGGGCTGCACGTGTTCGCCGGAATGACCACGCCCAGCGGCGATCTCGTGATCCTCGGCGCACGACGCGGCGAGGATCACCTCGACGGAGCAGACGTCACACTGCGTGCGGGCGACGCGCTGCTGCTGCAGGGCGCGTGGGACGACCTCGCTCGCCATACGGGCGGCCGCGACGTGCTCGCCGTCGATGCGACCGACGAGCTGCGGCGCGGCGTCCCTCTCGGCCGAGGGTGGGTGCGCGCCGTGGTCATCCTGGTCGCGATGGTCGCGCTGCTCGCCACCGGGGTCGTCCCAGCCGCCGTCGCCGCTCTGCTCGCGGCAGCCGCCCTCGTCGTCACCCGCACGGTGACGGCGACTCAGGCGTATCGCTCGGTCTCCTGGACGACCGTCGTGCTGATCGCAGGGATGATCCCGCTGTCGACCGCGTTCACCACGACGGGGACGGCCGACATCGTCGCCGATTGGCTGCTCGGGTTCGTCGGCGGGTTCGGCCCCCACGTGGCATTGCTGACCATCTGCCTGCTCACCATCCTGCTGGGGCAGATGGTGAGCAACACCGCCACGGTGCTCATCGTGGCGCCCATCGCGGTCTCGGTCGCGGCGAGCCTCGGCACCTCCGTGCAGCCGTTCATGATGGCCCTCGCGGTGGCCGGTGCGGCGTCGTTCCTCACCCCCGTCGCAACGCCCGCGAACCTCATGGTGATGGAGCCCGGCGGATACCGATTCGGCGATTACTGGAAGCTCGGCCTCCCCCTCGCGGCGCTGTTCCTCGTCGTCGCGACAGGGCTCGTGCCTGTCATCTGGCCGTTCTGACCCCGCACCCGACCGACGCGGCCACGGGGTCTCGAGAGTGCGGGCCTCAGCGCGCGATGCGCAGCGTTCGCACCTCGAACGGCCGCAGACGCAGCTCCTCACCCACGCGACCGTCGTCCAGTTCGTCCTCGATCAGCGAGACCTCGCGGATCTCACTGTGCTCGAAGTCGGCGGCGAGCGACCCGACCGCACGGCGCCCGAGCGCTTCATAGAGGCGCACGATCACGTCGCCCGAGCCGTCGTCGGCGAGCTTCACCCCCGAGACCACGATGCCCTCGCCCTCGACGGTCACGAGCGGCGCGACCTCACGAGCGCCGCGCACCAGTGTCGGCAGCGAGTTGAGCCGGATGCCCTCGGCGGTCGCGATCGCAGCATCCGCGCCGACCACGAAGCCGATCTCGATCTGGTGGTGGCCGTGATCGGTGTCGGGGTCGGGGAACCGCGGCGCCCGCAGCAGCGAGAGTCGCACCGTGGTCGTGACGGCGTCATCCGACACTTCCCGCGAGGTGTCGTAGCCGTAGATCGAGTCGTTCACGAGCGCGACGCCGAAGTCCTGCTCCCGCACCAGCACGAACCGGTGCATCGAGGTCTCGAACTTCGCCGCCTCCCAGCTGGTGTTCGTGTGCGTCACCCGCGACTGGTAGCCGAACTGCGTCTCGGCCTCGGTGTGCGTCGCCTGGACGTCGAGCGGGAACGCGAGCTTGAGCAGCTTCTCGGTCTCGTGCCAGTCGATGTCGTTCCGCAGCATCACCGTGCGCTGTCCCGGCGCCAGGGTGATGGTCTGCTCGATCGTCGACTCCGAGAACGACCGGATCACGACGACGGATGCGGTGCCGTCGACCACGGATGCCGAGATCGAGTCGACCGCGGTGAGGTCGTCGACCCGGTTGCGGTAGTACTTGTCGATGTCCCACGCGTCCCACATGTTGGGGAAGTCCTGGTGCAGCTGGAACAGGTTCGCCGCGCGCCCCTCGGCCACCGCCTCTCGGCCCGTCGTCTTGTCGACCGCCGAGACGATGAGCCCCTCGGCGGAGATCAGCACGGAGACCAGCTCGTTCTCGAGGCGCCACCCGCCGTCTTCTCCGGAGAGCAGGACGGATGCCGGGGCAGGCGCCTCGACGAAGCCCGCCCCGAGCGCGCGGCCACCGCCGCCGAAGCCGCCGACGCCACCGCCGCCGCCACCGACGCCGACGGAGGTCGGCACGAAGCGCAGCTCGCGATCGCCCTCGCCCGCGAGCGAGCGCCGAGCGGCGACGGAGATCTTCTCCGCATCCGACAGCACGTTCGTGAGAACCTCGACGGCCTCGCGGTGCACCCAGGCGATCGACGTGCCGGGCAGGATGTCGTGGAACTCATGCAGCAGCACGGTCTCCCACAGTCGGTCGAACTCGGCCTGCGGATACGCGGCGCCGGTGCGCACGGCATCCGTCGCGGCCCACAGCTCGGCCTCGACGAGCGCGTGCTCGGCCCAGCGGTGCAGCGCCTTCGTGGCGCGCTGGCTGGTGAGGGTTCCACGGTGCAGCTCGAGATAGAGCTCGCCGACCCACACGGCCGGGTCGGGCAGCTCGGCGCGGGCCGCCTCGAAGAAGGTGTCCGGGTGCTCCCACACGACCCGCGCGCTGCCCTCGAGATTCTCGAGGCGCTTCGCCTTGCCGGTCATCTCACGCGTGGTCCCGCCGCCGCCGTCACCCCAGCCCACCGGGGCGATCGACCGCGAGGTCACGCGGTTCTCCTTGAACTGGCGGGCGGCCTTGGCGACCTCCATGCCGCTGAGCTGCGAGTTGTAGGTGTCCATCGAGGGGAAGTGCGTGAACACCCGCGACCCGTCGATGCCCTCCCAGAGGAAGGAGTGGTGCGGGAAGACGTTCTGCTGGTTCCACGAGATCTTCTGCGTGAAGAACCACTCGAATCCGGCCCGGCGCATGAGCTGCGGCAGCGCCGGCGAGTAGCCGAAGCTGTCGGGCAGCCACACGCCCTTCGAGCGGATGCCGAACTCGCGCTCGAAGAATCGCTGCCCGTAGGAGAACTGACGCACGAGCGACTCCCCCGTCGGCATCACGGTGTCGGACTCGACCCACATGCCGCCGAGCGGCAGGAAGCGCCCCTCGGCGACGGCGGCCTTGACCCTGGTGTACACCTCGGGACGGTGCTCCTTGAGCCACGCGTACTGCTGTGCGCTCGACATGCCGTAGAGGAAGTCGGGCTGCTCGTCGATCAGCGTCGTCATCGACGAAGTGGTTCTGGCCACCTTGCGGATCGTCTCGCGCACCGGCCACAGCCAGGCGGAATCGATGTGCGCGTGGCCGATCGCCGAGATGCGGTGAGCGCTGGCCTCGGCGGGCGCTGCGAGCACACCGGCGAGGCGTGCGCGGGCATCGGATGCCGTCTGCACGATGCGCTGCAGATCGAGCACGTCGAGGGCGTCGTCCATGGCCTGCAGGATCTGCATGCGTCGCGGCGAGGTCGCCGGCAGCTCGGCCTGCAGCTCGAACAGCACCTCGAGGTCGAGCGACAGCTCGAACACCTCCTGCTCGAAGACGGCGAGGTCGATGCGGCGGGTGCGATAGAGCGGCTCGCGGGACGACGTCCGGATGTCGCCCTCCTGCGTCGGCAGGAAGGGGTGGTAGTCGAGCAGCACCGGGTTGGCTGCCGCCTCGAGGTACAGCTCGACGGGCTCGTCGCCGTGCGCATCCTCGGTGATCGGCAGCCACTGGTTGCGCGGGTTGATGCTCTTGACCGGGCTGCCGTCAGCCCGGTAGACGAGCGCCTCGCACTGGAAGCCGGGCATGTTGATGTCGAATCCGAGGTCGATGACGGCCTCGACCCGACGGCCGGCCCACTCGGTGGGCACCCGTCCGGTGATCTTGAACCAGGTCGTCGACCAGGCAGGGCCCCACATGCTCGGCACGGATGCCGGCGTGAACTCGAGAGCGAGTCCCTCGGAAGGACTGACCGGCTCACCCGGGAGCTGGTTCACCTCGATCGTGAGGGGCACGGACGCGGAGTGGACCGCCGGGCGGATGCGCTCGTCGAGCACCCGCTTGACGCGGCCGACGGTGAGCGAGGTGTCGTCATGCATGCGGTGATCTCCATCGAAGCCGGGTTTCTCAGCCTAATTTACTAAAGCGGTATAGCACCGTTCGGAGAATCGCGTTAGAGTCTGTGCACCGACCCCTGAAAGGACAGCGATGCCGACGTCTGCCGCACCACTTCGCTTCGGCGCGAACTACACGCCCCGCTCCCAGTGGATGCACGCCTGGATGTCACTCGACCTCGATGAGGTGCGCCGCGACTTCGCCGCGCTCGCCGAACTGGGGCTCGATCACCTGCGGATCTTCCCCCTGTGGACCGTGCTGCAACCGAACCGCACGCTGATCCGTGACGAGTCCGTCGATGACGTGCGTGCGGTGGTCGACGTCGCCGCCGAGTTCGGGCTCGACGCGAGCGTCGACGTGATCCAGGGTCACCTGTCGAGCTTCGACTTCATCCCGTCGTGGCTGTTCACGTGGCACGACAAGAACATGTTCACGCACCCGGACGCCCTGAGCGGCCAGATCGAACTCGTCACTCGTCTGGGAGAACGACTCGGCGACGCCGACAACTTCCTGGGATTCACACTCGGCAACGAGACGAATCAGTTCTCGGCGCGGACCCATCCCTCCCCGTGGCCGGTGACCGAGACCGAGGCGGCGAACTGGATCACCACGCTTCTGGATGCCGCGCACAGTGCGGCGCCTCGGCAGCAACACGTGCACAGCGAGTACGACGCGGCCTGGTACATGGACGGCCACGGGTTCACCCCGGCGCTCGCGTCGCGCCTCGGCGACATCACGACCGTGCACTCGTGGATCTTCAACGGCACCGCCCAGAAGTACGGCGGCCGCTCCGTGGCATCCGACCGTCACGCCGAGTACATGATCGAACTCGCCCGTGCGTTCACGACCGAACCGGGAAAGCCGATCTGGTTGCAGGAGGTCGGCGCCCCGTCGAACTGTCTGACACCGGAGCAGACTCCCGACTTCCTCGAAGCCACCCTGCGATCGGTCGTGAGGACCGACGACCTCTGGGGTGTCACATGGTGGTGCTCGCACGACGTGAGCCGGAGTCTTGCGGACTTCCCCGAGCTCGAGTACACCCTGGGCCTGGTCGACCAGAACGGCGAGGCGAAGCCGATCGGCCGCAGGTTCGCCGAGCTGATCCCTGAGTTGCGGGAACGACGCACGACGCCGCCGCGCACTCTCGGGATCGTGGTCGAGGTGGACGACGCCGAGACTCCCGTGAGTCGCGGCGCCATGAGCCCCGGCGGCTCGATCTTCCAGGCCTGGGTCGATGCGTGCGAGGCCGGGGTCGACCCCGCATTCGTCACGTCGAAGGATGCCGAGGATCCGTCCGCACTCACGGCTCGCGGCATCACGGAGCTCGTGCGCCCCACCGTCGAACCGTGGTCGTACGAGTCGCAGAACACGGTGGTCGAGCACCGGGCGCAGTAGCCCGAGCCCGCGACCCGCACCTCGGTTCGAGGGCGGGCCTCAGTGCGCTCGCGCCGTGCTCTCCCGCACCGACAGCACAGGCGCCGAGCCGCTGCGGTCGGGAAGCGGCGCGGATGCGGCGATCTGGTCGATCAGGAAGTTCGCGGCAGCTGCTCCGAGCCCGAAGGTGTCCCTCGTCATGGCCGTGATCGAGGGACGCACGAGCGCGGCCACCGTCGAATCGTCGAACGACGCGATCGACAGGTCGGCGGGCACGGCGAGACGGCGCTCCTGCGCGGCGCGTAGGCCGGCGATCGCCATCACATCACTGTCGAAGACGACAGCGCTCGGCGACACCTCGTCGGCGAGCAGCCGGGCGAGTGCTGCGGACGCTGCGGCCGGTGATGAGTCGGTCGGGATCACCGTGCCGGCGACACCCTCGACCGCCAGCTCCCACAGAGCCTCGGCGCGCAGCCTGGTGTGCTGGAACTCGGCCGGCCCCGAGACGTACGCTATGCGGCGGTGACCGAGACCGACCAGGTGCTCGAACAGCGTGTGCGCGACCCGCTCGTCATCGACCTGCAGAGTCGCAGGATGGTCGGGCTCGGAGCGGAGACTGCCGATGACGACAGCAGGCAGCGCGAGATCGCGCAGCGCCGGCATCCGCGGATCATCGTCCCGGGGATCGATCACGACCACCCCGTCGACCTGGTGCGAGCTGCGCCAGCGCCGATAGGTCGCGATCTCTTCGTCGATCGAGGGCACGAGCGCCGTCTGCAGCGCGAGGTGGTGCGGCGCGAGAGCCGACTGCACGCCGGCCGTGAGATCGATGAAGAACGCTTCGGCACCGAGAGTGCGGGCAGGTCGGTTCACCGCGAATCCGATGACCCCGGAACGTGCACCCGCCAGCGCGCGAGCCGTCGAGCTGGGCAGCCAATCGTGCTGCGCCGCGACCTCGAGGATGCGGGCGCGCGTCTCTGCACTCACCCCCGGGCGACCGTTCAGAGCGAACGAGACCGCACCGGGCGAGACCCCGGCGAGGCGCGCGATGTCGCTGATCGTCACGCGTCTCGCCGGGCTCATCCCTTCACTGTAATGACCTGCCGAGCGGAGCCCGCAGCACCCGCCCCTCCCTGACTCTCCGCAGTCGGTCCCCGGTCAGATGTTCACGTCTCCGACCACGTTGACCTTGATGCCCATGCCGGCGAACATCGCGGCCTTGGCGATCAGCGCCCTGTCGGCCGTCTCGGCATCCGGTGCGTAGACGAGCTGCGCGTGATTGGCCTTGTGGCGAGCCATGAACTGGTCGCGCGAGACGCCGTGCAGCACCACGTGCGCGATCGGCCACTCGGGGTTCGTCGCGTCTTTTCGGCGCTGGGTCTCTGCGTCCGGCAGGTCGACGACGGATGCGCGGAAGATGTCGGCCTGCAGGATGCCGTCGGCGATGAACACCCGCGACAGCACGATCTCTCCGGGCTTCGAGACGCCGTTGATCGTGGCCCCGCCCGCGGGGAAGAAGACATGACCCTGGCGCCACCCCTCGGCGTTCTGCCATCCACCGAGGTGCGAGGCCGGCACGGAGCCCGAGATCTCGTAGACCCAGACGAACTCTCCGTCGAAGTCCTCGCCCCAGCGCACATCATGCAGCGTGTTGTCGGGCACCAGGCCCATCGCCCGCCACACCCGGTCGGTGACGAGCGCGTCGACCGCGACCCCCTCGTCGGCCTCGTTGAAGTGCGGGAACGCACGCCCCTCGTGCAGCACGCGCGAGCCGTCGCGCGACGTCACGGGCGGGCGCTCGGTCGAGTTCAGGATGCCCTCGGCGAGATCGGATGCCGGCACCAGGTCCTTCAGGCCCTGCTGGTACTGGATGCCGACGGCGTCGAGCCCGAAGTCATCGGCGATGCGGAGCGCGGCGATGTACATCTTCAGCTGCCACTGCACCTGCTCGCGGGTCAGCTCGGTCTCGGCATCCTCGCCGTAGCGGAACGTCATGCCGGCGTCGATGAGCCAGTCATAGGCGGCATCCGCCTCCTCGTCGCCGACCTCGAGCATCTCGGCGTACAGAGCCGACTGCGAGAGGCGCTCCTTGTAGATGCCGGTCCTGTTGAGCAGCTCGTCGTCGAAGATGGCGTTGTACATGCCCATGCACCCCTCGTCGAAGACGCCGATGATGGCCTTCTCAGCGCGCAGCTCAGCGGCGAGCGCCTCACCCAGCTGCTTCTCGGGGCTGTCGGGGAGCTCGGGCAGGGGGCGCACATGTGACGCGTCGTGCGTGATCGAGCCGGTCTCGGTCCACTCTTCGATGCCGCTCCTGAACCAGTCGTCGGTGAAGTCGACCGACCAGATCGTGGCATACGGCTTGTCCATCTTGGTGAGGCCAGCGTTCAGGCCGAGGAGTCCGACGAGGCCCGGCCAGTCGCCCGCGAAGTTCGCGACGGTGAGGATCGGGCCCTCGTGCGTCCGCAGCCCCGCGAGCACGTGGTGCGAGTACTGCCACACCGCCTCCGCCACGATGAGCGGAGCATCCGTCGGGATGTTCTTGAAGACCTCGAGCCCCATGCGCTGGCTCGAGATGAAGCCGTGGCCGGTGGCGGGGTCGACGTCGTTGGCGCGGATGACCGTCCAGCCGAGCTCTTCGAAGACGCGTGTGACGCCGGCCTCGAGCTCGACCTGCACGGGCCAGCCGCCGGTGTTCGCCGCTTCTCGCAGGTCACCGGACGCGATGAGGTACGCGGTCTTCGGCGCGGATGTCGGGCGGGGTGCCGGTGCCGGCAGGGTGTAGGTCATGACTCGCGTCCTCCTTGATCGCACGTGTTCTGCAACTGTACGTGAAATCGGTTTCATCCCGCAAGGGATGGGAGCGCCCCGTCAAGCCCTGATCGCGCCGGCCGGCAGGATCTCGCTCGGCAGAACCACCGTGCGCGGCGGCTGATCGTCGCCGCCGATGCGCTCGAGCAGCATCCGCGCCGCGGTGACTCCCATCTCGCGCGCCGGCAGTCGCACGACCGTCACCGCGGTGGGCGACAGAGTGGTGAAGGGCAGCGAACCGATCACAGCGACCCCGACCTGAGGCGGGGTCAGACCGTGTTCGGTCAGCACCTGAATCGCCCCCACGCCGATCAGGTTGTTGCCGGCCACCACCGCGTCGGGACGCTCCGGCAGCGCGAGCAGCTCCTCCATGGCAGCCCGTCCCCCGTCGACGCGGAAGGTGGCGAACCGCAGCAGCTCGTCGGCGGCGATCTCAGGAGCGCCGGTGGCGAGCGCCGTGCGCCAGCCCGCGGCACGCTCGGCGGCCGTGTCGATCCCCTCCGGACCGCCGATGTACGCGATCCTGCGGAATCCGGCGGCGAGCAGCCCCTCCGTGGCCGAAGCCCCGGCCTCGCGATTGGCCATCATGACGCCGTCGATGTCATAGACCGTATGACGGTCGACGGCGACGACGGGACGGCCCGTGTCGAGGATGACGTCGAGCCTCGTCCGCTCGGAAGCGGGAGCGATGATCACGCCGGACATGTGCTCGGCGATCGCGATCCGCAGGTACGTCGCCTCCTTCTCGACCTGCGAGTCGGAGTTGCAGAGCACGACCGAGAACCCGGCCTCCGACGCGACGTCCTCGACACCTCTCGCCATCTCGGTGAAGTACGGGTTCTCGATGTCGGGGATCACGAGCCCGATGACCTCGGAGCTCTGTCGTCGCAGGTTCCGCGCGGTGCGGTTCGGCGTGAAGCGCAGCTGCTCGGCAGCTCGGCGCACCGCCTCGACCTTCGCCGCAGAGACGGTGGTGCCGTTGAACACGCGGGAGACGGTGGCCGGTGAGACCTGAGCGAGCCGTGCGACGTCGTAGATCGTGGCCATCGGCATACTGTAACCGATTTCAGCATCCTCGATCGGATCGCGAGTCGACGAACCCGGCCCGCGGTCAGTCGGCGAGCATCCGATCCCGCACCTGCCGGCGCAGCACCTTGCCGATCAGCGAACGAGGAAGCTCGTCGACGACGACGATCCGCTTGGGCACCTTGTAGGGGGTCAGCCGAGTGCGGCAGAAGTCACGCAGCGCACCCGAGTCGAGTGTCGCGCCGTCACGCAGCACGACGGCGGCGGCGACCTCCTCGCCCCCGCTCGACCGGGGCAGGCCCACGACGGCGGCAGCCACGACGTCGGGATGCGCCTCGAGCGCATCCTCGACCTCGCTGGGAGAGACGTTGAACCCGCCGGTGATGATGAGCTCCTTGAGGCGGTCGACGATCGTCACGAAGCCGTCGTCCGACACCTCGGCGATGTCGCCGGTACGCAGCCAGCCGTCGGCGAGCAGCACATCGGCGGTGTCGCCCGAACGACCCCAGTAGCCCTGGAACACCTGAGGGCCGCGGATGAGCAGCTCACCCCGTTCGCCCGCAGGCATGTCGACGTCGGTGTCGGCAGGATCGACGACGCGGATCTCGGTGCTCGGGAACGGCACGCCGACCGTGCCGGGGCGCCGGCTGCGACCCATCGGGTTGCCGAGCGCGACGGGCGAGCTCTCGGTCATGCCGTAGCCCTCGACGAGCAGTCCCCCCGTGGCCTCCTCCCACCGCTGCACGGTCGCGACCGGGAGACTCATGGCACCCGAGATCGCGAAGCGGACCGTGGAGAGGTCGATGGTTCCGCGCGACGCGGCGCGCGCGAGCTGGTCGTAGATCGGCGGCACGGCGGGGAGGAAGGTGGGCGGACTCGTGCGCGCCGCCTTCGTGACGAGGCCGAGGTCGAAGGTGGGGAACAGCACGAGCTTCGCGCCGATGCTCATCGCGAACGTCAGGCAGAGCGTCATCCCGTAGGCGTGGAACAGCGGCAGCACGCCGTAGAACGTCTCCTCGCCGTCGACGAGTCCGGGCACCCATGCCCGACCCTGCATCGCGTTGGCGCGCAGGTTCGCGTGGGTGAGGATCGCTCCCTTGGGGTCACCCGTCGTTCCGCTCGTGTACTGCAGCAGGGCGGTGTCGCCGAGCGCGGGGCCCTCGACGCGGCGCGAGAGCGGACGATGGTCGACCAGCTTCTTCCAGGCCAGCGCGCGACGCGCCTTCGGAGCGGCCGTCAGCTTGGCCCTCGACGCCCGCGCCTTCGGGATGGGCAGCCGCAGGAGCATGCGCTGCGAGGCGGGCATCGCGGCGGTGAGGTCGACGCTCACGATGTGCTCGACCCGCAGATCCGAAGGGAAGTCCGCGATCGTGTCGACCGTCTTGTCCCAGACGATCGCGACCTTCGCACCGTGATCCTCGAACTGGTGCCGCAGCTCCCGCGCCGTGTAGAGCGGGTTGTGCTCGACGACGATGGCGCCGAGACGGAGCGCCGCATAGAAGGCAACGACATGCTGCGGGCAGTTGGGCAGCACCAGTGCGACCCGGTCTCCCTTGTGCACCCCCAGGCGCCGGAGCCCCTCTGCCGCGCGCAGGATCTGCTCCCCGAGCTCACGATAGGTGGTCACCGCGCCGAAGAACTCGAGCGCCGGCCGACGGCCGAACGTCGCGATGCTCGCGGACATCATCTCGGGCAGTGTCTGGGTCGGAGCCTCGATCTCGGCAGGCACGTCGTCTGCGTAAGAGGCGAGCCACGGCCGGGATTCATGCGGGTTGACGGACATGAACCCATCCTGCCTCCCACGGCTGTGAGCCGCCCCGGATCTGCGCCGCAGCTCGTCGTCTAGCTGTGCGCCACCACGACCCTCGCGACGGCCTCGCGCTCGGCATCCGTCGGCTCGGCGATCGCCATGCGGCAGTGCGTGTCGACGACATCGAGCACGCGGTAGGCCTCCTTCATGCGCGCCATGTCGCCGCCGATCAGCGACACGACGTCGTCGACGGCGGCCTGGGCAGCGGCGATCGCTGAGGCATCGCCGGAGCGTCCGGCGTCGGCCAGCGCTCGGAACGGCTTCGGCGTGACCGAGGAGACGCCCGACACGACGCCCTGGGCACCCGACTGCACCGCCGCGATCAGGTCACGGTCAGCCCCGGTGTACAGCTCGAAGTCGGCGGGGACCGCGGCTCGGTAGGCGGCGATCTCGTCGAGAGACAGCTCGCTGACCTTGGCACCCACGATGTTCGGCAGCGCGGCCAGGCGCGTCAGCAGCTCGACCGACACCGGATTGCCGCTGCGCGCCGGGTAGATGTAGACGTAGAGCCGACCATCGCCGACCGCGCCCGACAGCGCCTCGAAGTACCGGAAGATCGACTCGTCGGTGGCCCTCAGGTAGTACGGAGTGAGGGCGGCGAACTCGGTCGCGCCCAGCCCCTTCGCGATCTCGACCAGCCGCAGCGCCTCGAACGTGCTCGGCTGACCCACGTGCACGACGACGCGCATGCGATCCTTCAGCTCGGCCAGCGCCGCCTCGACGATCGCGGCGAACTCGGTCGCGTCGATGGCGGGGAACTCACCCGTGGTGCCGAGGATGAACGCCCCCTCGTTGCCCGATCGGGCGACGAAGCGGAAGATCGCTCGCGATCCCTCGAGGTCGAGTGCACCGTCGCTGTGGAAGGCGGTGGGCACGGCGGTGAGGATGTCGTAGCGGGTCACTTCTCGTTCTCCTTGGAGTTCTTGCGGGTCTTGCGCGTACGCCGCGCGGGTGCGTCGACGTTGCGGACGGTCGACGTGAGCAGGTCGGGGTCGGCGGCGAGTTCGCCGTGCGCCCTCTCGATCTGCTCGCGACTCTCGGCCTGGAGGATCGAGTCCTCGAGCGAGGCGCGCTCACCACGGGGCGTGCGAGCGGCGCGGATCGCCGGCATGACGATCGAGAGCACGGCGAGCACGAGCAGCACGATCGCGATCGGGCTCACCACCTCGAAGAACGGACGCGTCGGCAGGATCGCCAGGGTGCGCGCCAGGTTCTCTTCGGCGAGCGGCCCGAGAAGCAGGCCGAGCACGATCGGGCCGGCTGGCACCTGCATCCGCTTGAGCAGCACACCGATCACGCCGAAGACGAGCATGGTGACGACCGTAGAGAGGCTGTTCGAGGTCGCATACGTGCCGATGATGCAGAAGATCAGGATGCCGCTCCACAGATACGGCTGCGGCACATCGAGCAGCTTCACCATGCCCTTCATGCGCACGAGGCTGAGCACCAGCGACAACAGGGTCGCGACGAGCATGATGCCGACGATCGAGACGACGAGGTCGGGGCGGTTCGTGAACAGGGTGGGCCCCGGAGTGATGCCCCAGATGATCATCGAGCCGATCATCACGGCCATCACCGAGTCGCCGGGGATGCCGAGCGCCATCGTGGTCGTGAGCGAGCCGCCGAGCGTGGCGCTCGAGGCCGTGTCGGAGGCGGCGACGCCCTCGATCGAGCCCTTGCCGAACAGCTCGGGATGCTTCGACACCTTGCGGGCGCGTTCCCATCCGATGAGTCCGGCGATGTCGCCGCCGGCCGCCGGGATGAGACCGACGCCGAGTCCGACGGCACCGCCGACCGCGGTGGCCCGACCGCTCTGCTTCAGCTCCGAGCGGTTGGGCCACCAGCGCCCGAGACTCGAGATGGGGCGGACGTTGCTCTTGCGATACGTGAGCAGCTGGTCGAACAGCTCGGCGATGCCGAAGAGCCCGATGATCACGGCGATGAAGTTGACGCCCTCGACGAGTTCGAGCACCCCGAAGGTGAAGCGCTGGTCGGCCGTCGCGGCGTACGTGCCGACGGTGCCGAGCATGAGCCCGAAGAGGCCCGCGAGGATGCCCTTGAGCATCGACTTCGACGAGATGCCGATCATGATCGAGATGCCGAAGACGACCAGCGCGAAGAGCTCGGGCGACTTGAAGTAGTCACGGGCGAAGCTGGCGATCGGCACTGCGGCCACCGCGAACAGCACGAGTGAGGCCAGGATGCCGACGGCCGAGACGATCGCCGAGATGGTGAGGGCGAGCCCTGCCCGACCCTGCTTGGCCATCGGATAGCCGTCGAGGGTCGTGGCGATCGACGCGGGTGTGCCTGGGGTGTTGATGAGGATCGACGGCACCCGATCGCCGAAGTTCGCCGCCACGTAGATCGTGAGGAGCACGGCGAGACCCTGAACGGGCTCGAGCGTGAGTGTGAATCCCGCGGCCAGCGCGACGGCCATGGTCGCGGTGATGCCGGGGAAGGCTCCGACCATGAAGCCGAGCAGGAGCCCGACGAGCATGTAGAGCAGGATCGAGATGTCGAGGAGCGAGTTCAGCCCCTCCATGAGCGCGTTCACAGCGGAATCCTCAGGAGCATCCCGAACACGACGTAGACGAACGCCGTGACGGAGATCGAGTAGATGATCAGGCTGACCCAGCGACGGTGGCCGTAGAGCAGCATGAGAGCGGCCATCAGCACGGCCGCGGCGACCGGGAAGACCTCGATGCGGTAGCCGAACAGGATGACGGAACCCAGCGACCACAGAGCGATGAACGCACCGGTGATCACGAGGGTGGCGATGACCCTGACCATGCCGCCCGGCTGGATGCGCTCGAGATCCTCGCGCCCCGGCGCAGGCCGGGTGACGGCGAGTGCCAGGATCGCGAGCGAGATGACGACCGCCGTGACCGCGATGACCATGGGCCAGAAGCGGGCGTCGATCTGGCCGGGGAGGGCCTCCCGTCGCAGCGGGATCTGCGTCGCCAGGAAGAGATAGCCGGAGCTGAAGGCCAGGGCGACGGCCCCGAAGATGATCTCGAGCGGTCGTGAGGGGCTCGCTCCCTGGTGAGCGTCCTGCTCGATCGACGACGTGGCATCGGCGTGGGACATGGTGCTCCTTCCCTGGTCTGGCGTTCGGCGTCCGGCTGCGGGGTCGGCGGTACGGCCGACCCCGCAGCCCGGGCCGGTCAGCCCAGGAGTTCCTTGAACAGGTCGAACTGCTCGTCGACGAACGTCGTCCACTCGGCGGAGTCGCGGTAGACCACGAGGTTTCCGGCGTCCTTCTGGAACTGCTGGTAGCTGTCGGACTCGACGGCTTCCTTGACGGCTGCCTCGAGCTCGGTCTTCACGTCGTCCGGCAGACCCTTCGGGGCGTAGATGCCGCCCCATCCGCCGAAGACCACGTCTTCACCGATCGCCTCGTCGGCCGTCGGCACGTCCTCCGCGTCGGGGTGACGCTCATCGTTCAGGACCGCGAGGATGCGCACGGCTTCGCCCTGGGCGAGGGCCTCGCCCAGACCGGAGACCGCGGCGACGGTCTCGCCGGAGGCGGCGGCCGCGACGGCCGTGGCTCCGCCGTCGTAGGGCACCGGGGTGAAGGCGGCACCGGTCGCATCGCCGAGGCCGATCGTCGCGGCCTCCCAGATCGACCCGGCTCCGGAGTTGGCCACGGTGACCGCGCCGGACTCCGCCTGGGCGACCAGGTCTTCCAGCGTCTCGATCCCGCTGTTGGCACCGACCGTGACGACGCCGGGTGCCAGCATGATCTGGCCGAGGAGGTCGAAGTCCTCGGGCAGCACGTTCGCGCTCTGGGTGGTGTTGAGCATCGCGATCTCGACCGGGGCGAAACCGATGACGTAGCCGTCGGGGTCCTGCGATCCGACGTACTCCATGGCGAGGGCACCCGCGGCACCCGGCATGTTCTCGGGGATCACGCTGACACCGAGGATGCCTTCGAGCTCGGTCGCGAGGGCACGCGACGACAGGTCGGATCCGCCACCCGGGTTGGCCTGGATGATCAGGCGGATGTCGTTCTCCGGAAAGGTCGACGCGGCTTCCTCCCCCTCTTCGACCTTCGTGCAGGCCGACAGGACGAGAGCGGTGGCGGCGACGGCCGCGAGGGCGGCAGCCGCCCGGGTGATGCGCTTGCGGGGCATCTTTGCTCCTCTACGTGGGTCGACCTTGTTGTCGACCCACTGACCGTATCAGTGTTGACTGTTAACAGTCAACACTGATACCCCCACATCGTCCGCGACACGGTGTCTTCACCTCCCCAAGATGCCAGTATGAGAGCAGCGACGAGGGAGGCGGAGCATGTTCGACGAGCTCAGAAGACAGCAGGCGCTGGAGGAACTCGGGATCCTCGACACCCCACGGGATGAACGAGTCGATCGAGTGGCCCGGCTGGCCAAGCAGATGTTCGGCGTGCCGATGGTGAGCGTCTCGCTTCTCGACGGCGATCGCCAGTGGCGCAAATCCGAGATCGGCCTCGGTGGCGACGAGGCCCCGAGGCAGGATTCTTTCTGCGACTACACGGTCGGCCAGGACCGTACGGTCGTGATCGAGGATGCCAGCGCGACCGAGACCTTCGCCACGAATCCGTTCGTGGTCGGCGACCCGCACCTCCGGTTCTACGCCGGCCACCCGCTCCACGCACCCGGCGGAGAGCCCGTCGGGACGCTCTGCGTGCTCGACACGGAGCCCCACTCGTTCTCGGAGGCGCAGCGCGGCCTGCTCCGCGACCTCGCCTTCTGGGTGCAGAGCGAGATCGCCTCCGACGTCGAACTCGATCAGGCCACCCTGATCCAGAGCGCCCTGCGACCGCAGTCGATCCCCACCATCGCCGGTTACACGGTCGCGGGCGGCGGTGCCTCGCGCGGCCGCCTGGCAGGGGACTTCTACGATCTGCGTCTGCACGACGGGGCTCTGCGAATCACCCTCGCCGACGCGATGGGCAAGGGCACGGGCCCCGCCATCGTCGCCGCCGGGGTGCGCGCATCGCTGCGCACGGCTCCCGACCGCAGCATCGCCGAGGCGATCGCCGAGGCCGACCGCCTGCTGGAGGAGGACCTCTCGGAGACGACGATGTTCGTCACCGCCGTCCACGCCGAGCTGCAGCCCGAGACCGGCGATCTGGAGGTGATCGACGCCGGTCACAGTCTGGCGTTCATCCTGCGCAGCGACGGCTCGTGGGAGCACCTTCGTTCGACCGGCCTGCCTCTCGGAATGGGCACCGCACTGCCGGACCAGGGTGCTCGCGAGTCGCGGCGCACCCGCCTCGACCCCGGCGACGCGTTCGTCTGCTGCAGCGACGGCCTGCTCGACGTGCTCGACGCCGACGACCCGTTCGCCCACGTCGCCAGGGTGCTCGACACGCTCGGCCCGGACGGAGCGATCGACGAGGCGCTGCGGCTCATCTCGGATGACCGGGCGACCGACGACATCACCGTGGTCGTGGTGAGACGCGACGCATGACCGCCCGCTTCGCCGTCATCCGGGTCATCGCCGTCCTCTCCGTGCTCCTGGGAGTGAACTACGTCGCCTGGCGGTGGCTCGAATCGGTCAACTGGTCGGCGTGGTGGATCGCCGTGCCCCTCGTGATCGCCGAGACCTACAGCCTGATCGACACCTTCTTCTTCTGTCTGACGATGTGGCGTGCCAAGGAACGCCCGGCACCCGTCTCCCCGCCCCAGGGCACCGTCGACGTGTTCATCGCTACCTACGACGAGCCGATCGAGCTCGTGATGACGACGGCTCGCGCCGCCCGCGGGATCGCGTACCCCCACACGACCTGGATCCTCGACGACGGAGCCCGCCCTGAGCTCGAGCAGGCTGCCCGCGAGGCCGACATCGGCTACCTCACGCGCTCGGACGACTGGACGGGCAAGCCGCGCCACGCCAAGGCCGGAAACCTCAACAGCGCGCTGTTCGAGACCGACGGGGAGTTCCTCCTCATCCTCGATGCCGACCAGATCCCCGATCCGCTGATCCTGCACCGCACGCTGGGCTACTTCGCCGACGATCCAGAGGTCGCCGTGGTGCAGACGCCGCAGTGGTTCATCAACGTCGACGAGGCCGACCCTCTCGGCAGCCAGGCCCCGCTGTTCTACGGCCCGATCCAACAGGGCAAGGACGGATGGAACGCGGCGTTCTTCTGCGGTTCGAACGCGGTGCTCCGGCGCGATGCCCTGATGCAGTTGGGCATCATCGGCTACGTCCGCGAGGTGACCGACACCGCGGCCCGCGCGCTGCGCACCTCCGAGACCCTGATCGAGAAGGAGATGCGCTCGGCATCCGACCCGGAGCTCCGACGCGAACTCTTCGCCCTGCACGTGGCGATCGGCCGGAGCCGTCGTGATCTCGCCGCCGGCACCCCCGTCAGGGAGGTCGCGGATGCGGTGCTGGCCGCAGTGCACAACGCCTCGGTGATCCTCGTCGCCAAGGACCTCGCCGGCATCCGATCCGATCTCGCGGAGCTGGGATCGCTTCCGATCGCTCACGACGCGCAGCTCGATGCGATCGTCGTCGACGAAGTGGGCCTCACGGCGCTCGCCGACTCCGACCTCTCCCCCATCACGGCGCTGGATGCCGTCAGAGCGCTGCTCGACGCGCTCCGGCTCGATCGAGGTGGCGAGGCGCAGCCGATCCTCCCCCTCGCCACGATCTCGGTGACGGAGGACATGGCCACGGCGATGCAACTGCACTCACTGGGCTGGCGCAGTGTCTACCACCACGAGATCCTGGCCAAGGGTCTCGCCCCCGAGGACCTTCGTACGATGCTGACCCAGCGGCTGCGCTGGGCGCAGGGCACCCTGCAGGTCATGCTGCGCGACAACCCGCTCGCGAAGCGCGGACTGTCGATCGGACAGCGGTTGATGTACTTCGCGACGATGTGGAGCTACCTGTCCGGGTTCGCCGCCGTCGTCTACCTCACGGCGCCGGTCGTCTACCTCGTCTTCGGCGTGCTCCCGGTCACCGCCTGGTCGGTCGACTTCTTCGTGAGGTTCCTGCCCTACTTCCTCGTCAACCAGGTGCTGTTCCTCGTGGTGGCGAAGGGGCTCAGAACCTGGCGCGGGCAGCAGTACTCGCTCGCGCTCTTCCCGGTCTGGATCCGCGCCTGCTGGACGGCGTTCGCCAACGTCGTGTTCCACCGCCCCCTCACGTTCGCCGTGACGCGCAAGGACGGGCGGGATCCCCGCGGAGTCCCGTGGGGGCAGATCTGGCCGCAGCTGACCGCGATGGTCGTGCTCGGCATCGCACTCGTGATCGGTGTGACCAAGGTCGTCATCGGCACGGGCGACGGCACGGGCACTCTCGTCAACACGGTATGGGTGCTGTACGACCTCGTCGTGCTCAGCGTCATCATCCAGGCCGCCCGCTACCGCGGACCGGCCCGAACCCTCGAGGAGGAGAACCATGGATCTCAGAACTGACATCAGAGACGGCTTCGCCGTGATCGCCCTGTCCGGCCGCCTCACGGCGACGGGGGCACCCCTGCTGCGCAAGGCGGTCAACGACCTCGTGGCCGGTGGCGATTCCCGGATCGTCATCGACATGACCGAACTGCAGTTCGTCGACTCGTCGGGTCTCGGAGCTCTCGTCGGCGGGCTGAAGAGCGCCAGGGTCGCGGGGGGCGATCTGCGCATCGCCGCAGTACCCGAGGCGGTGCGGACGGTGCTGCACCTGACCAACCTCGACCGCGTCCTGCTCGACCACCCCACGCCCGAGACGGCGTTCGATGGGCGCTGACCGGCGCACCGCGCACGTCGCCGGTCTCGCGGGGCCCGCCTTCGTCGAGCATGTCCTCGACGCCCTCGACGCACTGTGGGAGGCATCTCCGCACGTGACCCCCGAGGACCGCACGCTGTTCGCACTGGCGGTCAGCGAGGTGTCGACGAACATCGCCGCGCACGGTGAAGCGGACGGCGAGCCGGATGCCGGCATCACCGTCGAGGTCGACATCGAGGTGGGCGCCGACGAGCTCGTCGCCACATTCGTCGACACTGCCGATCCGGCCAGGATCGACTGGGATGCGGTGGCGATGCCCGGTGTCGACAGCGAGAGCGGCCGCGGCCTGGCCCTGACGACCGCTGTGCTCGACGACTTCGAGCACAGCGGCGACGCCACCGGCAACACGTGGGTGCTGCGACGTCGTCTCGCGCCTCCCGCCTGAGCCCATCGCCGCGGTCGGTCAGCAGCCGCAGTCGGTCGGCAGCCGCCGTCAGGCCGGCCGGTCGGCCAGTTCGCTGAGCATCCGGTCCCGTGCGCCGTCGAGGTGAGCGGTGAGCACCGATGCCGCCTCCTCGGGCGTGCCTGAGCGCATCACCTCCATGAGCTTCATGTGGTCGTCAGATGACTCGTGAAGGTCGTCGTCATGGTTGATCGTCACCTCGAGGAGCGAAGCGAAGGTCGGCAGGTACTGGCTCCACGCGCCCTGCAGACGCGGATGGTCGGCGAGGACGTAGATCTCCGAGTGGAACTCGAGGTCGGCGGCGACGAATGCCGCATGGTCTCCCCTGTCGGCGGCGTCGCTCATGCGGTCGACCGCAGCCGCCATAGCCGCCCACCGCGCGTCGTCGTCGACCCTCATGGCACGCGAGAGCGCGAGCTGCTCGAGAGCGCCGCGCAGACTGTAGAGCTGATCCACGTCGTCCTGCGAGAGACCCGTGATGTACACACCGCGCGGACGCTGCACCTCGACGAGCTTCTCGAAGCTGAGCTGGGTGAGGGCGTCGCGGATCGGCCCCCTGCTCACCGAGAACTCCTCGGCGAGCGCCTCCTCGGTGATGCGTGCGCCGCGTGAGAGCTCGCCTCGGACGATGCGCTGACGCAGGACCTGCGCCACCTGCGCGCCGAGGGACTCTCCGCGCTTGACGGTCTGTGTCACGGTGACCTCCTGTTAACTGTTGACAGGATACACACCGACAGAGGGGGCGTCCCGTGGGACGCCCCCTCGTTCCGTCAGCTGAGCCAGGCGGGAACCCGGCCGCGCAGGAAGGCACGGTCGAGCGAGAATCGCCCGGCGCCGGTGAGCGCGAGAGCCAGCGCGGCCGCGCCGAGCACGGCCACGAACTCGTATCCGCCGTCACCCACCCAGAGCCCGGCAGCGAGGTGCACGAGCACGAGGGCCACGACCATGTCGATCGCGAGCAGAAGGCCGGCGAGGCGGGTGAAGAGGCCGAGCACCAGCAGGATGCCGCCGATCAGCTCGACGAAGGCGACGAAGGGCGCGGCGATCTCGGGCATGGGAACCCCCATGCCCGCGAAGCTGCCGACGGTGCCGGGGATCGTGTATTCGAAGATCTTCTGCGCTCCGTGAGCGGCGAAGACGGCGCCGACCACGATGCGCAGGACGAGCAGTCCCAGCGAGGCGGCGGCAGAGGGGGCGGTGGTGTTCGTCATGAGGAGATGTTCCTTCGTGGCAGGACACCGCGCGCCAGGCGCGGAGCAGGGGCTATCCCTGCCTCCACGCTATTCAGAGCACTTTTCCTTCTCCTGTGCGCATGTCGTCGTAGCCCCGACCGCTGCCGCCTTCCGTAGACTCGCCGGATGGGAGATGCGCCGTCTGGACGACGATGCGCTCAGCCGGGAAGGGGCACGAGGCGAGAGTGAGGGCACGATCGGCGTTCGGCGTGCTGCGCTTGGCCACGGCCGCAGTGTGCACCGTCGCGCTCGTGCACCGGCTGTTCTGGGGCCTCAGCTCGCGATCGATCGCGGGCGAGAACTTCTTCGCGTATCTGACGGTGCAGTCCAACTGCGCGCTCGTGGTGGTGCTGCTGATCGGCGCGGTGCTCGCCTTCATCCGAGCGAGCGATCCTCGCTGGTTCACGGTGGCCCTGGCGCTCGTGCTCACGTGGACCATCACGGCAGGCCTCGCCTTCGCGCTGATCGTCTGGCAGGCAGGGCTGCGCGGCATCCGGGTAGATGTTCCCTGGTCTGATCAGGTGCTGCACTTCTGGCTGCCGGCGTGCACGGCCATCGCCTGGGTGCTCACACCGGGACACCGCGGCGTGCCGTGGTGGGTGGTTCCCACGGCGCTCACCTTCCCCCTCGCCTGGGGCGGCGTCACGATGTGGCGCGGGCCGTCTGTGGGGTGGTATCCGTACTACTTCCTCGACCCCCGGCAGGTGTCCGGTCCTCCCGAGTTCCTGCTCACCAGCGCGGTGGCGCTGGCGATCTTCGCGCTCGTCGCGACATTCATCGTGCTGGTCAGTCGGATGCGACGACGCGGTCAGAAGCGCCCGGAGGTCTGAGTCCCGTTCGGGCCCGTGCGGGTCAGGCCGGTGCGGGTCAGGCCGGTGCGGGTCAGGCCGGTGCCGCGAGGAACGGCGCGAGCGAGGCGATCGCCGCCTCGAGCGCCTTCTGTTCGCTCAGCTCGGCGAAGGTGCCGGCCGCTTCTCCGCCGACGATGCCCACCACGACGTTCTCGCCGGTGGCCGGGGCGAGATTGATCCAGGTGCGGATCAGCGCATCGCCGCCGACGACGTGCCACAGCGTCGCAGCGGACTCGGCTTCCGTATCGGCTTCGGCTTCCGGCTCCGTTTCGGCATCGGTTTCGGCATCGGGCGCGGGTGCCGACACGATCAGGGGATCGTCGAAACGCAGCCAGACCGTCTCGATGAGTCCCATACCGAGCTCTGCGATGGCACCCCGATGCCCGAAGGGCAGCGCGGGAGCGAACTCCAGACCCTCGCCCTGCAGCACGCCGAGCGGCACCGTGATCAGGACCCGGTCGAACGACAGCGATTCCCCCGAGGCGATGCCGAGGCTGACGCCCGCCTCGTCGTAGGCCACGCGACTGACGGGCGACGACAGGCTCAGCTTCGCGCCCTCGAGCAGCTCGTCGACGGCCGGGGTCAGGTCGCCGAGAGGCGCCACCATCTCGGAGGCAGGGAGCCGCGGGGGGAACCACGTCGACGCGTCGGAGGCATCGGCCCCTGACGCAGCCGTGATCGAGGCGAGCAGCGCCGCGAGTCCCGGCTCCTCAGGATCAGCGCCCGCTGCCGTCAGCGCCTCCTCGAGAGACGAGTCGGTCGGCCCCTGCTGGGCGGTGGCGATCGCCGCCTGCACCGGTTCGACCGGCACCGGCTCGACGTCTCCGTCGGTCGACCGCCACAGCGCACCGGCGATCGGAGCCGTCCGGATGTCGCGAGCGTTGAAAGTCTCGAGCAGGACGTCGTCGGAGGAGCCGAGCAGCCAGCCGCCCAGTTGCGCGGGGAAGGGCCAGGCCGTGTCGTCGACCACCGAGTGCACGCGTCCGCCGACGCGGTCGCGCGCCTCGAACACCGTGACCTGCAGCCCCTCTGCGACGAGTCGGGCGGCGGCGGCGGCACCGGCGAGACCCGCGCCGACGATCGCCACGCGCTCACCGCTGTCGGCGGCACGCAGGACCTCGTCGGCGGCGCGATCTCCGGATCGGAGCGCGGCGGCGGTCGTTCCCGGCGCCTCGACATCGGTCGCTTCGCCCGAGAAGAAGAGCCGGCCGTCGATCGGCTCGGCCAGTGCCTCTCGGGCTCTGGCCTGCGTGCCGACCGGAGTGAAGCTCGCAGCGCCGAGCGCGAACGGGTCGGTCGTCCATGAGCTGCGGGCGAACGCGGCGGGCGTGATCGCCCCGGCGGTCGGCTTCGGAGTGGGCGAGCGGTCGGGCGTGGGCGACGGCGCCGGCTCGGGTGTGCAGGAGGCCAGAAGAACTCCCAGGACACCGGCTCCGGCGCCCATCAGCAGTGTGCGACGCGTCATCCTCATCGTGTCGCAACGATACCGCGCGCGGATGAATGGCGCGCGCGGCGGGCGGGTCTCAGCTGCGGCCGGTACCCGGGCGCCACAGCACGACTTCGGCCGATCGACGGATGCGGCGGCCGCTGGGCATCGGGATGACGCCGGCGGATCCCGCGGCGAAGATGCGCCTGCCCGGACGGTTGTCGCGCTCGGCGCGCAGAGCGGCGTCGAGCTCGGCGACGCGGAGGTGCAGCATCCGGTTCTCGTCTTCGAGGTCGAGCAGCCGCGCGATCGCCGGAAGGCTGACGCCTTCGGATGACAGCTGAGCGACCTCGCGAAGTTGTTCGATGTTGCGGCTCGAGTAGCGACGAGAGCCGCCCGAGGTGCGTCCCGGAACCACGAGCCCGATGCGGTCGTACTGCCGCAGGGTCTGCGGGTGGAGCCCGGAGAGCTGGGCGGCGACGGCGATCGCGAACACCGGGGTGTCGGCATCCATCCGCTGGTCAGCCACAGTGGATCACCTCCTCCTCGGTGTTCGCGTTCGTCATAATCTTCTAGCGCCGAGCCTTCGCCATGAGGTCGGCACGCGGGTTCTCCGCCGGCTCGAGCGACTGGAACTTCTCCAGCGCCTCCCGAGCAGCCTCGTCGAGGTGCGACGGCACCGCGATCTGCAGCTCGGCGAGCAGGTCGCCCGTGCCCTTCGAGGTGGTGACGCCGCGACCCTTGACCCGCAGGACACGCCCTGAGGGGGTGCCGGGTGCGACCCGGAGCTTGACCGTGTCGCCACTGAGCGTGGGAACCTCGATCGTCGCGCCGAGTGCGGCCTCGGTGAAGGTCACCGGAACGACCACGCGCAGGTTCAGCCCCTCACGGGTGAACACCGGATGCGGTCGCACCGCGATCTGCACCACGACGTCGCCGTTCTCCCCGCCGTCCGGCGAGGGGCGGCCGCGTCCGCGAAGCCTGATCTTCTGCCCGTCGGCCACACCGGCGGGGATCTTCACCTTGAACGGCTTGCCGTCGTCCCCCTGCAGGCTGATGGTCTCACCCTGCACAGCGGTGGCGAAGTCGAGCGTGGTGCGCGCCGTGACGTCGGCGCCCTTCTGGGGCCCGCCGAAGCCGCGGTATCCGCCGGAGGTCTGCCCGAATCGGCCGGAGCCGAACGTGCCGCCCTGACCCTGATTGAACATCGCGAAGATGTCCTCGAAGTCGGCGGACTGCTGCTGCCCGCGCCCCTGCTGCCCGAACCGGCTGAAGACGTCTTCGAAGCCGCCTGCTCCCGCACCGCCCGCCGTGAAGCGTGCGCCCGAGCCCATGGCGCGGATCTCGTCGTACTCCTTGCGCTGTTCGGCATCCGAGAGCACCGAGTACGCCTCGCTGACCTCTTTGAACTTCGCCTCCGCCTTCTCGTCTCCCTGATTGGAGTCGGGGTGGTACTTGCGAGCGAGCTTGCGGTACGTCTTCTTGAGATCGGCGTCGCTGACGTCCTTCGAGACCCCGAGGATCTTGTAGAAGTCCTTGTCGAACCAGTCCTGGCTAGCCATCGATCACCTACTCTGCGGGTACGGCGACGACGACCTTCGCGGGACGCAGCTCGACGTCACCGAGGCGGTAACCCACCTCGACGACCTCGAGCACCGTGGTCTTGTCGGCGCCCGGGGTGGGCTGCTGGAAGATCGCCTCGTGGCGCTGGGGGTCGAATTCCTCGCCCTTCTCGCCATACGAGACGACACCGAGACGCTCGACGACCGTGCGCACCTTGCCGGCGATCACGGCGAAGGGCGTGCCCTCGACCAGATCACCGTGCTGAGCGGCGCGATCGAGATCGTCGAGCACGGGGATGAGGCCCTTGGCGGCCTCGCCCTTCGCGCGCTCGATCTCGACCTGCCGCTGCTCTTCGGTGCGGCGGCGGTAGTTGGCGTACTCGGCCTGGAGGCGCTTGAGGTCGTTCAGCAGCGCGTTCTCGGCGTCGGCGATCGCTGCATCCCCCGCAGCGGCCTCGGCCGTCTGGTCGGCGTTCAGGATGTCGTCGATCGTGAAGTCCGCGTCGTCAGAGCCTTCCGCAGCCCGGGCCTCGTCAGAGTCCGGGTTGTGCGGCGCGGGGCCGGATGCCTGAGCATCCGACCCCTCGCTGTGACCTTCGGCGGGCTCAGGAACCTGATTGTCGTCGAAGTTCTTGTCCGTCATGATTACTTCTTCTCGTCCTCGTCGTCGACGACCTCGGCGTCGATGACGTCCTCGTCGGAGGAGCTGTCATCGGCCGGAGCCTCGCCCGCGGCGTCGGCGCTCGGGGCGCCCTCTGCCTGGGACTGTGCGTAGATGGCCTCGCCGATCTTGCCCTGCGACTGGTTCAGCTTGTCGAACGCGGTCTTCACGGCCTCGTCGTCTTCGCCGGCCAGTGCCGTCTTGAGAGCGTCGACGTCGGCCTTGACCTCGGTCTTCACGTCTTCAGGCAGCTTGTCGTCGTTCTCGGTGATCAGCTTGTCGATCGAGTACGCGAGCGTCTCGGCCTGGTTGCGGACCTCGGCGGCCTCACGGCGCGCCTTGTCCTCAGCCGCGTGCTCCTCGGCCTCGCGCACCATGCGCTCGATGTCCTCCTTCGACAGCGACGAGCCGCCGGAGATGACGATCGACTTCTCGGTGCCGGTGCCCTTGTCCTTGGCGGACACGTGCACGATGCCGTTGGCGTCGATGTCGAACGTGACCTCGATCTGCGGGATGCCACGGGGAGCCGGGGCGATTCCGGTGAGCTCGAACGTGCCCAGCGGCTTGTTGTCGCGGGTGAAGTCGCGCTCGCCCTGGAAGACCTGGATCGCGACGGACGGCTGGTTGTCGTCTGCCGTGGTGAAGGTCTCGCTGCGCTTGGTCGGGATGGCCGTGTTGCGCTCGATGAGCTTGGTCATCATGCCGCCCTTGGTCTCGATGCCGAGGCTGAGGGGGGTGACGTCGATGAGCAGGACGTCCTTGCGCTCACCCTTGAGGACACCGGCCTGAAGGGCGGCACCCACGGCGACGACCTCATCGGGGTTGACGCCCTTGTTCGCTTCCTTGCCGGTCTCGCGCTTGACGAGCTCGGCGACGGCGGGCATGCGGGTCGAACCACCCACGAGCACGATGTGATCGATGTCGGCGACCTTGATGCCGGCTTCGCGGATGACATCCTCGAAGGGCTTCTTGGTGCGGTCGAGCAGGTCCTTGGTGAGGTCCTCGAACTTCGCGCGGGTGATGGTCTCGCTCAGCGACACCGGGCCCGACTCGGTCAGCGACAGGTACGGGAGGTTGATGCTGGTGCTGGTCGAGGAGGAGAGCTCCTTCTTGGCCTGCTCCGCAGCCTCCTTGAGACGCTGCAGGGCGATCTTGTCGCCCGAGACGTCGACGCCGGTGGTCTCCTTGAACTGCTTGATCAGGTGGTCGACGAGGCGCTGGTCCCAGTCGTCACCGCCGAGGCGGTTGTCACCTGCGGTGGAGCGCACCTGGATGGTCGAGAAGTCGTCGTCCTTGCCCACCTCGAGCAGCGAGACGTCGAACGTTCCGCCACCGAGGTCGAAGACCAGGATGAGCTCGTCTTCCTTGCCCTTGTCGAGGCCGTAGGCCAGAGCTGCGGCGGTGGGCTCGTTGATGATGCGCAGGACGTTGAGTCCCGCGATCTCGCCGGCCTCCTTGGTGGCCTGACGCTCGGCGTCGTTGAAGTACGCGGGGACCGTGATGACGGCATCCGTCACCGTGTCGCCCAGGTACGACTCGGCGTCGCGCTTGAGCTTCTGGAGGATGCGCGCGGAGATCTCCTGCGGCGTCCACTTCTTGCCGTCGACGTCGAACGTCCAGTCGGTGCCCATGTGGCGCTTGACGGATGCGATGGTGCGGTCGACGTTCGTCACGGCCTGGCGCTTCGCGGTCTCGCCGACGAGCACCTCGCCGTCCTTCGTGAATGCGACGACCGAAGGGGTGGTGCGGAAGCCCTCGGCATTGGCGATGACCTTCGGCTCGCCACCCTCGAGGACGCTGACGACGGAGTTCGTCGTACCGAGGTCGATTCCAACAGCACGTGCCATGTGATTCTCCTTAGTTGCTGAGGTTGATGTGGTTCTGGAAATCCGGGGCGATCAGGGAAACCTGAGTCGCGATGACTCAACTGTACTCCGACCTCCGGAGACTGTCAAATGAAGTTGATACGAACTGGCTCAACTTTATCCCTCGACCATCCGAGGTGGCAGACTGAGGCTGTGCGAACGCCTGACACGGACACCTACGATGTGCTCGTGATCGGCGGTGGTCCTGCGGGGCTGTCCGCCGCTCTCAACCTGGGGCGTTCGCTCATGCGCGTGCTGGTGGTCGACGCCGATCGTCCGCGCAACGCCGCCACCCTGAACTCGCACGGCTTCCTCACCCGTGACGGGGTGGCCCCGCACGAACTGCGCCGCATGGCCCGCGACGAGCTCGCCGCCTACCCCAACATCGAGGTGCGCACACGCGTCAGAGTGCTCGAGCTGAGCAGGGCGGATGCAGGATTCACGGCATCCATCGGCCGCAAGGACCCGACCGACGTCGTCGCCGCCCGATCCGTGCTGCTTGCGACGGGTCTGCACGAGACCCTTCCCGACGTCCCCAACCTGCGCGGCTTCTACGGCATCAGCCTCTTCAGCTGCGCGGCCTGCGACGCGTGGGAGCTCCGGGGGCGGCGACTCGCCCTCATCGGCGAGACGACTGACCTCGCCGACCGCGCCCGACTCATCTCGCGGTGGACCGAGAGTCTCACCGTCTTCACCCTCGGCGCAGAAACGGTCACGCCCGAGGAGGAGGCCGAGCTCGCCGCGTCCGGAGTCGCCGTGCTGCGGCTTCCGATCGCCGAACTCGTCGGAGACCGCGGGCGCATCGAGGCGATCAGACTGACCGACGGCACCGTCGTGACCGTCGAGGGCGGATTCGTCAGGCCCGAATGGGAGACCGATCTGTCGTTCCTGCACGGCTTCGCACCCGCGATCGACCGCGACGGGCACCTCATCACCGATCGGTCGGGCCGCACCGACATCCCTGGTCTGTATGCCGCCGGCGACGCCGCGATCCCCGGCCCCCAGCAGCTGATCGTCGCAGCCGGCGCCGGCGCGAGGGTCGCGTCGGTCATGGTGCACGACGCGGTCGGCATCGCCACGGCGCACTGAGTCGGCCTCCCCACCCGCCGACTAGGCTGACCGGCATGACACGCACCTCGCAGGTCTCTCCGCTGGTCCGCCTCGCCGCCGTGTCGGCGGTCGCCCTGGCAGTGCTGCCGCTGAGCGGGTGCCTGTATGCGCAGATCCCCGTGAACGCTCCCGACGGCGACGGCCCCGATCCCTGCCCGACCGCGATCCCGTCTGAGGAGCCGTCTGAGGAGCCCTCGGGCGATCTGCCCTCGACCATGACCTTCGCCGACGGCGCCGACATCCCCGCGGCGGCGTACATCCAGTGGGGCGACGGATTGATCGCCGACGACGGCTGGAAGATCGTCAAGCCGGACGACGGCAACGGAGGCTGGACCTACGGCACGCTCGACGACACCTGCACGGCCCAGTTCTGGCAGGGTCTCATCCCGGATGTGCCGACGGTGACCGGCGATGACAGCGTCAGCTCGGATGCCATGCTCGCCGTCATCCTCGGCGAGGCGGATGCCGCCGCGATCACGCCGCTGTCGACGACCGGGGCGTTCAGTTATCAGGTCGGCGGCAACACCGACGTCGAGAATCGCCAGGTCGTCGGCGAAGAGGCCGACCGTCAATGGGCGATCGCCGCCCGAGCCTTCACCGCGACGGGGGTCGGGCTCTACGTGATCGTCGACTGCACCGGCGGCGACATGCAGACCACGATGGCCGAGGTCATCGACAAGAACGCCGTCGTCATCCAGTGACGCCGCGCGCCCGGAACCCGCTCCGTTGAGGTCACGCGGAACTCACCAGCCGCCGGACGGGCCTCACTTTCCGCCGGGCGGGCCTCACCTGCCGCCGGACGGGCCTCACTTTCCGCCGGGCGGGCCCACGAGCAGCAGGATCACATACAGCGCGACGATGCCGACGGCGAGCAGGACGGCCAGAACCCACGGTCGGCGCAGGAACCAGCGCATGAGCCGGTCGTACCAGCGCGCATCGCGCGGATCCTGCGTCTGCTCCAGTCGCCACGCGCCCGCCAGGCGACCGGTGCGGTGCAGCCAGATCTCCATCGGGATCGTCGCGTAGGGGACGATGGCGCTCGCCACGGCGAGGACGGCGACGCCGAGGTGCCAGCGCTGATTGAGCGCGACGAGCACCGCGGTCGCGGCGTATGCGAGGAACACGAAACCGTGGATGCCACCGCCGATGGTGACGACCACGCCGGGAGCGCCGACGGCACGGGCGATGATCGCTGAGATCAGGATGGTCCAGGTGATCGCCTCCGCGATCGCGAGAACACGGAACAGGCGGTCGGGTGTGCGGAACACGGGACTCCTCGGGTGGGGGTCCGTCCAGCGTATCCGGAATAGCCATGCGTTCCCGGGCGTTGCCGAAGGCATGGTGACCGTCGACTCCGCAGCCCTCGGGCACGTGCTCGACTCCGTCGACCTCCGCGTCGGCACAGCCCGCCGCGCCGCCCTCACCGCCGGCGGCCTGCTGCCGATCCCCTCGGGCTCGGCCACCCTCGTCTACATCGCCTCGGGCTCGGTGCACGGGCATCCGCCGCTGACCACCGGATGCCGACTCGACGTCGACCGCGCAGCGCAGATCGTGACCGTGGACGATCGCCCGCTGCACGCGAACCTGGTCGCCGGAGACGCATTCCTGACGCTCGGCCGTGCATCGATCGCCCTCGAGGCCGACGAGGTGACCGACCTCGTCGTCGTCGACCTCGAGTTCTCCGACAGCGCCGCGATGATCGCCGCGCTCCTTCCCGATCCGATCACCGTCATGTCGTTCGCGGCACTCGAACCCGCTGCAGCCGCACTCGCCGGAAGCATGGGACCCACCGATCCCGCCACGTGCCCCTCACGCCAGGGCGATCCGGTGATCTGCCGGATGATGGCGCAGACCGTGCTGCTCTCGGTGATCCGCGCGTGGGCGGCGAACGGCTGCGCGCCGGCCGGCTGGCCCTCGGTGTCGAAGGATCCTTTCCTCGATCGCGTCGTCGAGGCGATCCATGAGCAACCAGGGCGCGACTGGACGGTCGAGCGCCTCGCGAGCGTCGGGGCGATGTCCCGCTCGGTGTTCGCCGAGCGGTTCCGCCGCGCGATCGGCCGCTCGCCCGCCGACTACGTCACCGAGGTGCGCGTCGACGCGGCGAAGCGGATGCTGAGTGAGGGGCGCTCGGTCAGCGAGACGTCGCGTGAGCTGGGCTACGCCTCGGACGAGGGGTTCAGCCGCGCCTTCCGCCGCCGCACCGGGATGACTCCGTCGACCTGGCGGGCGTCGCAGCTGACCGCGGTCCCGGCGTAGACGCCCCGGTCAGGCGAGCTTCGCCGCAGCGATGCTCCTACGGTTCGACATGCCGAACAGCACGGCGCCGACCAGCAGCGACGCCGCCCCGAGCACGTAGACGAACTCCACGTCGAGGGTGTCGACGAGCAGTCCGCCGACGCCCGCGGCGATCGTGATCGCGCCCTGGAACCCCACCACGACGAGGCTGCCTCCGGCTTCGAGGCGGTCGGGCGTGCGGTGCCCCACCCATGTGTTGATCACGAGCAGCCACGACGAGAAGAAGAAGCCCCAGACGAGCACGACGATCGCGATGCCGAGCACCGAGCCCGACAGGAAGATCATCGACAGCACCGACGCGGCGATCACCAACGGGGCGAACACCGCGAAGAACCCGAACGTGCGGTCGATGAAGAATCCGAGCCCGAGGTTGCCGGCGAGGCCTCCGACACCGAAGAGCGCGAGCAGCAGGATGATCGTCGAGGCGTCGACCTCGGGGATGCGTTCGAGCGCGAGTCGCACGTACGTGTAGGCGAGGAAGTGGCCGAGCACGACGAGCACGTGCCCGACCATGCCGAGCCCGATGCCCGGACGACGCAGGGTGTCGACGAGGAGCCGGATGCTGGCCCCCTGCTCGGCCGGGACCGACGGGAGCATGAACCGCAGCGCGACGGCCAGCAGCACCATGAGCACGCCCGCGATCGCGAACACCGTCTGCCAGTCGACGATCTCACTGAGCATCACGCCCAGCGGCACGCCCGCGACCGTGGCGAGCGAGACGCCGGCCGAGGTGAACATGACGCCCCGCCCGAGGTGCTCAGGACCCGCCAGGCGTGCGGCGACGGTGATCGACATCGCCCAGAAGGCGCTGATCGCAGCCCCCAGCAGGAAGCGCGCGAGCAGCACGATGATCAGGTTGGGCGCGACCGCGACGATGAGGTTCGACACGGCGGCTGCGAGCGCCATCCAGACGAGAAGCGAGCGACGGTCGAGGCGGGGGAAGATCAGCCCCACCGTCGGCGCGACGATCAGGCCGACGAGCGCGGTGACCGTGACGGTCTGACCGGCCTGGCCGGGGGTCACGCCGAGAGCGTCGGCCATCTCGGTGAGCACGCCGTTGGGCAGGAACTCGGCCGTGACGAGCAGGAAGCCCATCAGCATCAGCACGATGAGGCCGCCATAGCGGATGCTCTCGGTGCGGGCGGTCGTCACGGGTACGGGCGCGGTCGTCGTCATGGTTCCACGCTCGCAGGTGAGGGGCATCGGCGCCCGACGCGGCGTCTTCGGCATCCGACCATTCGTCCGGACCACGCGGCGTCATATGCATGAGGGAGGTGTCCCGGAGGAGGGCACCCCGCGCGGCGCGCCGTCACCGTCCGTTCACCGGGCGCCGCCAGACTGCGAACATGAGCGATTCCTCCCAGAGCAGCGAGGTGCCCGAGCCCGCTGCGACGGCGAACAGCGGCGCAGTAGGCGTGATCGGCCTCGACCTGCGGGGCGAGACACCCGCGCCGAAGAAGCAGGTCTATTCGTGGGCGCTGTGGGACTGGGCGACGCAGCCCTTCAACACCGTCATCCTCACCTTCATCTTCACGGCGCTGTACCTCACGACCGAGGCGTTCCTTCCGGCGGAGATCGCGGGCCTCGATGCGAAAGACCCGATCCGCGAGGCGGCCGAGGCAGACCTCGCCTCGGGTCTGGGGCTCGGGTCGACGATCGCCGGCATCGCGATCCTCCTGATCGCGCCGGTGCTGGGCCAGCGCGCGGATGCTGCAGGCCGCCAGAAGCTCTGGCTCGGAATCGGCACCGGAGCTCTCATCGCCTGCATGTTCGGCCTCTGGTTCGTCGAACCGACGCCGACGCCGACGCTGTTCTGGCTCGGCGTCGCGCTGATCTCGGCGGGATCCGTGTTCGGGGAGATCGCCGCGGTCAACTCGAACGCCATGCTGATCGGCATCGCGAACCCGAAGACCGTGGGGCGCATCTCGGGACTCGGCTGGGGGTTCGGCTATATCGGGGGCATCCTCGCGCTGGTGCTCGTCGTCATCTTCTACATGTTCGACTGGTTCGGCCTGCCCGATGACGCGGGTCTGCCGTTCCGCATCATCGCTGTCGCGTGCGCGATCTGGGCGATCGTCTTCTCGATCCCGATCTTCCTCAACGTGCCCGAGCCGTCGCTCGGGCGCCCCGAGCGCAAGGTGGGCTTCTTCGCCTCGTACGGCCTGCTCGTCAAGGATGTCGTCGGCCTCTACCGCAACCCCGACACCCGTCAGACGTTCTGGTTCCTGCTGTCGAGCGCCGTGTTCCGCGACGGCCTCGGCGGCGTGTTCGCCTTCGGTGCCGTGATCGCCAGCCAGGTGTTCGACTTCGGCTTCCTCGATCTCGTGATCTTCGGCATCGCCGCCAACCTCATCGCGGGCGTCTCGACGATCATCGCCGGCCGCTACGACGACCGATTCGGGCCGAAGCGGATCATCCTCCTCTCGCTCGCCGCGATGGTGATCGCCGGACTCGCGGTGTTCTTCCTGGTGGATGCCGGAACGGTCGTCTTCTGGATCGGCGGCCTGGTGCTGTGCGCCTTCGTCGGCCCCGCCCAGGCGGCGTCGAGGTCGTTCCTCGCCCGCATCACGCCTGCGGGGCGCGAGGGCGAGATCTTCGGCCTCTATGCGACGACAGGGCGCGCGGCGAGTTGGATGGCATCGGGGGCGTGGACCCTGCTGATCGTGCTCTCGGGCTCGACCTCGTACGGGATCCTCGGCATCGTGCTGGTGCTGGTCGCCGGCTTCCTGTTGCTGCTGCCGGTGAAGGCGACGCAGCGGGGCTGAGCGCAGATGCGGGAGTAGCCTGACCGCGTGACGGTCATCATCGCTTTTCTCGCCAACATCCTCGTCGCGATCGCCAAGACGATCGCGGCGGTGATCACGTCTTCGGCGTCGATGGTGGCGGAGGCTGCGCATTCGTGGGCGGACGCCGGCAACGAGGTGTTCCTGCTCATCGCCGATCGGCGGGGCGCGAGGGTGAAGGATGAGCGGCATCCGCTCGGGTACGGACGCGCGGCGTTCGTGTGGTCGTTGATCGCGGCGTTCGGGATCTTCACCGCCGGCTCGATCGTGTCGATCATGCACGGCGTGCAGGAGCTGTCGGAGGCCGGGCCCGTCGAGAGCCCCGCGGTGGCATACACGGTGCTCGGCATCGCCTTCGTGCTCGAGGGGGCATCGTTCACGCAGGCGATGGTGAAGTCGCGGCGACTGGCGCGCGAGCGCGGATCGTCGACCTGGGACTATGTGCTCGAAACCAGCGATACGACACTGAGGGCGGTGTTCTTCGAGGACATGGCCGCGCTGATCGGGCTGGCGATCGCGGCCGGTGCGATCGCGATGCACCAGATCACCGGGGTCGCCACGTGGGATGCCGTGGGCTCGATCCTCGTCGGAGTACTGCTGGGTGTGGTCGCGATCATCCTGATCCGCCGCAACATCGCTTTTCTCGTGGGGTCGAACGCGTCGCCCGCACTGCGTGATCGGGTCGGCCGCGCGCTGCTTTCGTCGGCGCAGATCCAACGTCTCACCTATCTGCACATCGAGTACGTGGGCCCGAACCGGCTCTTCATCGTCGCCGAGGTCGATCTGACCGGCGATGCCCGCGAACACGATGTGGCCAGGAGTCTGCGCGCGATCGAACAGCAGATCGAAGCGCACGCGGCCGTCGAGACAGGGGTGCTGTCGCTGTCGGTCGACGACGAGAAGTCGCTGGAGTTCGGCGCGCCAGCAGACGCAGGCGCAGGCGTGTCCGCGCCCGCGCCGCGCACGTCGTAGGCCGATCATCCGGCGCGAGCGAACGCCGACGCACTGCCGACTCCTGCTCGTTCGAGGCTGAGTCGCGGGGCGCGCCACCGTTGTTCCGGGTCCCACCACCGGGGCCCACGCACGTGAGGGATACCGCCGTCCATCCGGATCTCCCACCCCGAGGTCCCTAGGGAGCGATGGTGCCACCAGCACAACGGAACACCGTTGTCCGTATGCGTCGGCCCACCGCGGGAGTGCTCGGTGACGTGGTGGATCTCGCACCATGACGCAGGAACGTGACACCCCGGAATCAGACACTCCTTGTCGCGCGCGACGATCGCGCGCCGTTGATGCACCGAGAACACCCGGTCTGTGGTCGTGATCCCGATGATGCGGCCCTCGTCGAACAGCACACGCTGGATCGTGCCCACGCATCCGACATGAGCGGCGACTCCGAGAGGCACCTGCCGCCATGCTCCGCTGGCGCTCGCATGGCCGGTGCCCTGTGCGAGATCCTTCGCCTCGACAGTCACGACCAAGGTCGGAGACGCGCCGCCGAGAGTCGGCATGTCGCGGTGCCGAGCGGCGATCGCGACGGCAGCCGCGAGGGCGTCGTGCCGCTTCTGGGCCGCCGTGCGACCATCGATGACGAACCGAGGATCCGAGTTGAACGGGTCGACGTCTTCCGTCGCTCCGGGATCACCGCCCGCATCGAACTCTTCGCCCGCCTCGGGCTCTTTGCCCGCCTCGAACTCTTCGCCCGCCTCGGACTCTTTACCGGCCTCGGAGCAGGAGAACGTCACGCCCGGATTCGGCGGGCCATCGCCCTTCGGATTGTTCTGGGCATCGAGGATCAGCTCGATCTGGGCCGCGACCTCGGGCGTGAGCCATCCCTTGATCGACCGCAACCCGTCTCGCAGGCGACCGATCGTGATGCCGCGCCTGCGGGCCGGCTCATCGCCGGGCTCATCTCCGTCGGGGTCGAGCAGCGCCGCCAGCGTCTCAGCGAGGAACGTCAGCTCGTCAGTGGTCGGCGCCGGGCCGCGGATCTCTTCGCCGGCCGCTGTGTGCCGGATACCCCGGGCCGCGTCGGCGAGACACCGATCTGCACGGAGCCGCTCGTCGACGCTGATGCGATCGGAGATCTTCTCGATCGGTCGCGTCGCCGCGAGCATGCCCGCCAAGCTCAGGGCGCCGTCGAGCATCGCCTCGCGCAGTGCCGGCCACCTCGCCGGCAGCCGCTCTCCTGAAACCAGACTCACACCGCGGCGGACCAGATCGACGACCTTGCCCACTCGAGTCGCACCGGCCACGTCGGTCAGGACGGTGCGCTGCAGCAGCTCGCTCTGCGTGCGACAGCCGGCAGCGTGTGGGAAGTCCGTCGCGTCGCCGGTCGCGAGCGTCTCGACGAGGAGAGCCTCTACGCGTCGCGATGCCGCTCCGGCCACCTGCAGCAACTCCACGCGCTCGGAGTCGGACAGCCCCGCGAGAGCATCGTCGGAGAGCGCTCGATCGAGGTCGGACACGACCTGATCGAGGAGAGCTCGGCTACGGGATGACATACCTTCATCAAACCCGCGGCCTCAGACATTGCGAGCCCGAATTGCCGCTCTTTTAGCCCAGATCAGATCTATATTCCGGAACACTGATGCAAGGTATCGGGATGCCGATGAGCGCGAATCCGCACCGGGCAGCAGAGCCGGGCTCCAGCCCCTTGGCACCAGCCCTCAGCACCAGCCCTCGTCACCAGCCCTCGCCACCGGGCATCAGGCATCAGCCACCGAGCCCCGTCACCACACCCCAGGAACTCGAACCGCTCCGGGCTCACCGCTCCCAGTTGTCAGCGAGCTTGTTCAGCAGCGTCGCGAGCTGATCGCGCTCATCGTCGGTGAATGAGGCCAGCGCCTTTCCGAGAGCCTCTCGTCGCTCGCCCCGCATGCCGCGAGCGACCTTGCGCCCGTCGTCGGTCAGAGCGATGCGGGTGCGTCGCGCATCGTCGGGGTCCGCCTCGCGGCGCACGAATCCGTGTGCGACCCCCTGCTGCACGAGCCTCGACGCCCGGGGCTGGTCGACGCCGATCGCCGCGCCGAGATCGCTGACGCTGAGCGGGGCGGATGCCGCGGCGAGCGCCTCGAGCATCCGCAGGCGAGCCGGTCCGCCGAAGCGTCCGGACGGGTCGTTCATCCACGGCGGCATCCCCGGGCGCCCAGGGCGTCCGTGACCGCGATGCCCGTGGTCGGCGTGGTCGGCGTGATCAGCGTGGTCAGGGTGGTCGACATGGCCCGAGCGATCGGCATGATCGGAGTGCGGCCCGCCGTGCCACCCATGCGGACCCCCCATCCCTCTCGGATCGCGCCCACGCTCGCCGGGACGTCGCCCCCGCAAGCGCGACAGGGCGCGGGCTATGGCCTCGGCGGGGTCGTTCTCTTCGGCACTCACCGTTCGATTTTACATGCGACTTGACATGGATCGTCACTGCATGTCACACTACATACACATGCATAGTGACAAGCACATGCCCCATGACATCGAAGGACTTCACTCATGAACACCTCTGACACTCAGAACACAGACACCACCTCCCGCCCCTTCGGCTACTGGCTGAAGGCCGTCGACCGCCTGATGGCGGCCGAGTTCGCCTCCGCATTCGAGAGCGAGCACGCCAGCCGCCGCGACTGGCGGATCCTCAACATCGTCGATGGCACCGCACCTGCCCGTCGCCCCCTGAATGCCCACAAGCTGCACGGCCTGGTCGAGCGCGGCTGGGTCGTCGCCGACGGCGACGGCTGGACGCTGACCGACGACGGCCGTGCCGCCAAGGAGCGCCTCGGCGGCATCGTCGACGGCATCCGCGCCAAGGTCACCGACGCCGTGAGCCCCGAAGACCTCGACACCACGCTGACCTCGCTCGAGCAGATCGCCCGCGCGTTCGGCTGGGACGAGGAGACTACGCTCCCCCGCGGACGCGGTCGTCGCCACGGATTCGAACCCCGCGGCTTCGGTCGCGGATTCGGCGCCGACCACGGGTTCGGTCCGGGCTTCGGCCCGGGACGCGGCTTCGGTCGCCGCCACGGCCGCCCGTTCGGACGCGGTCGCGGCTTCGCACCCGGGTTCGGCTCCGAACACGAACACGAGCACGGAGCGGATGCCGAGCGTCGCGACCACGACTGCGGACACCGCGGGCACTCGGGGCACGACCGCTTCGCGGGCGCGCACGATCGTGCACACCACGGTCACGCAGACGGCGGTCGCCCAGACCACGGCCGCGCTGACCACGGCGACCAGCACGGCCGACACTCAGGGCCCCGCCACGGCGAGCACCGCGTAGCCCGCGCGGCGCAGCACGCCTACGAGCGCGGTTTCGACGCCGGCTTCACCCGGGGTCGCGACGCCTGACGGCATCCGACTCTCGAAACGCCCCCTCCGACTGCGGTCGGGGGGCGTTTCTGCATTCCTTCACGAGCGATCCCGCTGCGGGGTCGAAAACGCACCCGAAACTGCGGAAGCGGGTGCCTTTCTGACCCCGCTACGCCCCAGGAGGCTTAGCGACCTCGCCACGCTCCAGGTGCTTTATCGACCTCGCCACACTCCAGGTGCTTTATCGACCCCGCAGGAGTTCCGGTCGGAGCAGTGCGGATGCGCCGAGGACCTCGACACCGAGCAGATGACCGTGCTCGTCGAAGTCGAGGAACAGCTCGCCCGCGATGCTATCCGGCAGGTCGACCGGGACTGTCCGTGCGACCCCACCATCGACGATCGGTGCGCCGATCGTCACGTAAGCGGCATCGACCTCGGGGTCGTATCTCAGCTCACGCATGCCACAGCGACACGGCGATCGCGCCGGGCTCACCGGCCGACAACGCGAAAGGCACGTTCGTGCCGAGGTAGATCGCTCCGGCGATCGCCGCCCCGAGCAGCACGATGAGGAACACGAAGATCACCACCGAGAACGCACCGTATCCGCCGGATGTCGGCGCCTCGGGCGCGACCGACGGCTGCGCCCAGTCGTCTGCCACCGGCGCAGGCTGGTCGCCCGTGAGGATCGCCGGCTTCGGCCGCGATCGGCGCGTCGACGGAAGCATCGCCTCCGGCGGAGGCGGCGGGATCACCGCATCCGGAATCGCAGACTCAGCCGGAGGCGGCGGGATCACCGCATCCGGAATCGCAGACTCAGCGGGAGGCGGGGGAATGACAGCATCCTCCGGTCGGATGTACGGATCTCTGCTGTCACCGCTCATGTCAGCCCCCTACGGCTCCGACGTCGGTCGTGCCGACGTCCGTCTTGTGGAAGTTCTGGAACGAGCGGGATGCCGTGGGCCCGCGCTGTCCCTGGTAGCGGTTGCCGTACGGCCCGGAGCCATACGGGTTCTCTGCCGGAGAGGTCAGCCGGAAGAAGCAAAGCTGCCCGATCTTCATTCCGGGCCACAGCTTGATCGGCAGCGTCGCGACGTTCGCGAGCTCGAGCGTCACGTGCCCCGTGAACCCGGGGTCGATGAACCCTGCGGTCGAGTGCGTGATCAGCCCCAGACGGCCGAGCGACGACTTGCCCTCGAGGCGGGCCGCGATGTCATCGGCCAGCGAGACCTGCTCGAACGTCGCGCCGAGCGCGAACTCTCCCGGGTGCAGGATGAACGGCTCGTCTGGATCGACCTCGATCAGTCGAGTCAGCTCCGGCTGATCGACCGACGGGTCGATGAACGGGTACTTGTGGTTGTCGAACAGCCGGAAGTAGCGGTCGAGGCGCACGTCGATGCTCGACGGCTGGATCATCTCCGGCTCGTGCGGGTCGAGACCGATGTGGCCGGAGGCGAGTTCTGCTCTGATGTCGCGGTCGCTGAGAAGCACGGCCCCAGCCTAGTCACCACACGCCGCCGGCACTTTGGCCATGGCGGATGGGGCGGGGTAGGCTTGCGTTCACCCGCTCTTCGGATGCGGGTACGGGGCTGTAGTTCAATGGCAGAACTTCTGCTTCCCAAGCAGATAGCGCGGGTTCGATTCCCGTCAGCCCCTCCGTATGTGACGCCACGCTCACTGTTCCCGCGATGCGCTCGGACACCTCCTCAGGGATCCATCACGGGTTCGCCGGCGCGTGATCGAGGGTGATGACGAGCTTCCTCGCCGATACGCCGCGGCGAAGGGTGTCGATCGCTTCTTGGATGGCCGGAAGCCCGTGTCCTGCGATGTGGGCCTCCGGGTAGAGCTGGTGGCTGCCCGAGGCGAGAGCGGCAGGAAGATACCCGCCCCAGACGGCCGGCCCCACGGGAGAGGTGGCGATGGCGCTTCCCCAGATGAACGTTGCCCTGATGCCGCGAGTGCGACTGCGCACCTGCATGAGCGCCGTTCGCGTTCCGAGCGTCACGAAGAGGCGGATGCGGGCGAGGGAGAGGCCGCCACGGCGGGGTTGTTCGTAGAACGAGACGGGAGGGCTCGCCATCGCGATCCGTGTGGCGCCGGTGGCGCGCGCGATCCTCAGGCAGGGCTCGGCCGACCCCACCGCGACGGCGAGTATCCCCGCCACCGCGGAGCCGCCCACCGCTTCGATGATCCGATTCGCCGCTTCCGGGTCGCGATAGTCGAAGGCGGCTTCTGCTCCCAGCCGCCTCATCCAGTCATGGTTCTTCACCGAGGCTGTCGTGATGACGCGATAACCGGCTGCTCGGGCGAGCTGGATCGCATTGCCTCCGACAGCTGTCGCGCCGCCCCAGATCACGACGACCTCATCGCGATGCGCCGCGTCCCCGAGACGGGAGCAGTCCAGTCCCAGCTGCTCCTTCTCGAACAGCCCGGCCGCCGCTGTGGACACCGCCAGCGGCAGGACGGCAGCGTCCTCGAAAGCGGTGGTGGCCGGCAGGGCCGCGGCCAGGCTCGCGTCGACGGCGACGTAGGTCTGGAAGCCGCTCTCGGAGACGGCATCCCGACCCTTCTCCAATCCCATCGCATACGCCACGACGCGGTCTCCGACGACGAAGTCGTCCACGCCCGCTCCGGTCTCGACGACCACGCCCGCGACGTCCTCCCCGAGGATCACCGGGTAGCGCAGCCATCCGTACATCACAGTGCCGTTGGACTGGATGATCGCGTCGAGCGGATTCACCGCTACCGCGTGCACCGCGAGCAGCAGCTGCCCCGCCCCCGGCTTCGGCATCGGGGCATCTCGAATCGTCAGGTCCGCATAGGCGGAGTCGATCCACGCCGCAGTGTTGTCGCTCATTCTTCTGTTCTCCGAATCTGATGACATCTCGTGTCATCACGCTCGAGCTTACGACAGTTCGTGTCATCATTGCTCTATGCCTCGTTGGTCACCGGATGCCGCATTGCGGCTGGAAGCCGCGGCGATGAACCTGTTCACCGACCAGGGGTACTCGGGAACCACGGTTCCCCAGATCGCCGAGGCGGCGGGACTCACCACACGGACGTTCTTCCGCCACTTCTCCGACAAACGCGATGTGCTGTTCCTCCGAGATCGCGAGTTCCCTCGCGCCGTGAGCGACTTCATGGAGTCCATCCCGCACGAACGCGGCGGGACGGCCACCGTGCGCGCCGGCCTCGCAGCCGCATGCCGAGGCCTCCAGGACTGGCGAGAGCAGATCGCCCGTCGACGCAGCATCATCCGCAGCGAACCCGCGCTGCACGAACGCGATCTTCTGCGCAGTCACTACCTCGCGCGCGCCATCGAACAGTCACTGGACCAGCGCGGCATCGCCCCTGAGCACGCACACACTTTGGCCGCCCTCGCCGTGACCTGTTTCGACCTCGCGATGGACCGATGGCTGGAAGGCCCCTCCGATCTCTCGCTCGAGAATGCCCTGACGGCAGTGTGGACCGACATGCAGGGATGGATCGACGGGTGACATCGCCCCCATCGCATTCGGCTGGACACCGACGGGAGGTTGCCGAGACGTCGGCTGGCCGAGACAGCAGTGTCTGCGCCATCCGATTCCTCCTCGGCTCCGAACAGATGCAGATGGGCCCGTTCTCGCGCGCCCGAGAGGAGTTCCGATGATCGAGTCGTCGACCCCGCCGCATGCCGACCTCGACGGGTATCGCAACGTCACCGACCTGCTGGTCGCACGCGCGGCCGCAGCTCCCGACCACGTCGCCTTCGAGGTCACGGGAGCGAATGCCGGTGACGCGTGGCGCCCGATCACGACGCGCGAGTTCCTCGACCAGGTGCGCGCTCTGGCCAAGGGCTTCATCGCCCAGGGTGTGCGAGCCGGTGACGCGATCGCGATCATGGCGCCGACGCGCTACGAATGGGCGGTCGCCGACCTCGCCTCCTGGTTCGCCGGCGCCGTCGTCGTGCCGATCTACGAGACGTCGTCGCCGTCGCAGGTGAACGCCATCGTCGCCGATGCCGGCGTGCGTCTGGCGATCGGCGGCACCACGGCGCACGCGGTGCTCCTGCAGGCGGCGCTCGCGCAGACCGAGCGGATCACACTCGGCGCCTGGACGATGGACGCCGCGGCATCCGGCACCCTCTCGGACCTGGTGGCGCGCGGCGCCGAGGTCACCGACGACGAGGTCGAGGCGCGACGGACCTCCGCCACGCAGGACGACCCGGCGACGATCGTCTACACCTCGGGAACCACGGGCGAGCCCAAGGGCGTCGTGCTCACCCACCGGAACTTCCTCGGTCAGGTGCTGAACATCGCCGCCGCGTATCGCGAGATCGTGAACGAAGACGGCAACACCGTCATCTTCCTGCCGCTCGCTCATGTGCTCGCGCGCGGGCTCCAGCTGATCTGCCTCGCCAGCGGCATGCGCATCGCGCACCTCTCCGATCCTTCGACGGTCGTCGCAACCCTCGACACGCTGCGCCCGACGTTCCTGGTCGTCGTGCCCCGAGTACTGCAGAAGATCCAGGCGGCGGCGGCCGCCAAGGCTGCCGACAAGGGCCTGTCGGGAGTCTGGGCGAAGGCCTGCTCGACCGCGATCGCCTGGGGCCACCGCGCCGAGCGGATCGACGCCGGACGCCGTATCTCGAAAGACCTGGGGCTCAGCCTGCGGCACCGCTTCTTCGACGCCCTCTTCTTCCGCCGCCTCCGCTCCGTGATGGGCGGGCGGGTCGGATACATCCTCTCGGGCGGAGCAGCGCTCGATGCCGATCTCTCGCTGTTCTTCCGCGGCATCGGGGTTCCCGTCATCGAGGGCTACGGACTCACCGAGACGACGGCGCCCCTCACCGGCAACCTGCCCGGTCGCATCGCCTCCGGGAGCGTCGGCTCACCGCTGCCCGGGCTCACCGTGCGCATCAGCGACGAGGGAGAGGTGCTCGCGCGCGGCATCGGCGTCTTCAGCGGCTACCGCAATCCGGCTCATGACGAGGAGGCCTTCGTCGACGGCTTCTTCCGCACCGGTGACCTCGGGCGACTCGACGATCAGGGACGGCTGATTCTCGACGGCCGCCTCAAAGACGTGATCGTCACCTCGAACGGCAAGACGATCGTGCCGACACGGTGGGAGAACGCGGTCGAATCCGACCCGCTCATCTCGCACGCGGTGATGGTGGGTGAGGGCAAGCCGTATCTCTCGGCTCTGCTCGTGCTCGACCCGGAGCAGACCCTGACGTGGGCGGACGCCCAGGGCGTCAGCATCCCTCCGATCGCCGACGCGGACCTTCGCGCCGTGACCGACCCGACGCTGCGCACCCGCTTGCAGCAGGCCGTCGACGCCGCCAACGCGCTCGTGGCTCGCAGTGAGCAGGTGCGCCGGTTCAGCGTGGTCTTCGCCGACCTCGACGACCGCGCGCTGGTCACGCCGACCATGAAACTCAAACGGAGCGTCGTGCTCGATCGCGCCGCCGTCACCGTCGAAGACCTGTACCTCTGAGAAGCAGAAAGAACACGATGTCCTCCCCCACCTCCTCCACCCCCAAGTCTTCGCGCTCGTCGCTGATCGCGATCATCGTCGCGCTCGTCATCGGAGCCCTCGTGGCTCTCGCGGGCAGCCAGGGCGGCGCGACGATCGGCGGCATCCCGCTGTTCGCCCTCGCCGTCGCCGCGGCGTTCGCCATCCAGGTGATCGCGTTCATCCCGGCGATGATCCTGCGCACCGAGCGGTTCTTCGACCTCACCGGCAGCCTCACCTTCCTGGCGATCTCGGTCGCGCTCGTGCTGCTGACGCCCATGCCCGACGCGCGCAGCTGGATCCTCGCCGCGATGGTGATCCTGTGGGCCGTGCGTCTCGGGTCATTCCTCGCCCTGCGCGTGCACAAGGCCGGATCCGACGGCCGCTTCGACGAGATCAAGGGCTCCCCCGTCCGCTTCCTGCAGGTGTGGGTGATCCAGGGCGCGTGGGTGTCGATCACGGCGGCAGCCGCGTGGATCGCGATCAGCACGGATGCCGCGGCACGCGCGCCCTTCGGGTGGCTCACCGTCGTGGGCATCGTGGTGTGGCTGCTCGGCATGACCATCGAGATCGTCGCCGACGCGCAGAAGTCTGCGTTCCGCGCCGACCCGAAGAACAAGGACGAGTTCATCCGCACCGGACTGTGGTCGCGCTCACGGCACCCCAACTACTTCGGCGAGATCGTCATCTGGGTGGGCGTCTTCCTGACCGCCGCACCCGTGCTCGCCGGGTGGCAGTGGGTCGCGATCCTGTCGCCGCTGTTCGTGATCCTGCTGCTCACCCGCGTCAGCGGCATCCCGCTGCTCGAGGCGCGCGCCGAGAAGAAGTGGGGCGACCGTGCCGACTACGTCGAATACCGCGAGAACACTCCCTCATTGATACCGCGCCTCACTCGCCCCGCCGTGCGGGAGCGAGCTGCGTAACCGCCCCACGGGCAGTAGCACTCGGTGACCCTGCGTCGCCGATTCACCCCTCGCTACCCGAGCAGCCACTGCTGCAGCGGATACACGAAGTACAGAAGCGAGAAGGCCTCGTAGATCGCTCCGATGATGAGCAGGGCGAGGGCGGGAATGCTGAGCCAGCCGATGTGCTGGATGCCGCGCAGGTACCCCTGGCGCCGGTTCTTCGCTTCGACCGCCTGCGGGCGCAGCCAGTACTTGCCCAGGAGGAACGCGCCGAGCAGCAGCAGGATGTACGCCTGCAGCTCGATCACCAGGGTCAGCGAGTGTGGGATCAGGGCGACCCATCCCTCCGACGTGGCGGGGACGAGGGTCACGCCCGTGGTGACCGACCAGATCGCGAAGGTCGCGAGTCCGAGGAACGGCACAGCGAGTGATGGCAGCAGGATCGTGAGCGCACCGAGCCGAAGGGTGTTGACCGCCAGGATCGTGAGCGCGAAGAGCCAGGGGCTGCTGATCAGCGAGGTGACCAGAGCCGCCGTGCCGTCGTCCTGCATCGCCTGCTCACGCGCGGCGACGAGATCCGGGAAGAGGAGCCCCACGATGAACCCGATCACGAACGTGCCGTAGGCAAGGGCGTTCAGGAGCAGGTAGACGCGCAGATTCTCACGGACGATCTGGGCCGGCTTGCGGAAGAGCTTCACAACGATACCTTTCGACGACTAACACGGCGTGTTAGTTGTGGACGCCGACCACGCTAACACACCGTGTTGGCGCGTGTGAGGGAGAATAGGAGGATGACGGTCGATCCGAGCACCATGCACACCAGGGATCGCATCCTGCAGACGGCCCTGACGATGTTCGGCGAGAATCCCGGCGCGAAACTCAGTGTGCGCGCGGTCGCAGCGCGCACAGGGGTGAGTACCGGCTCGCTGCGGTTCCACTTCCCCACGCAGCGGGCGCTGCTCGACGAGGTGCTGCGCATCGTCTACGAGGTCATCGCGCCAGACGACCCCATCCACGACGAGACGCTCGCACCTCGGGAACGGCTTCTCGCCTGCCTGCGTCAGGTACTCGCGCCCTCAGGAGTCGGCGAACAGGCCAGGCACGCCGCGACGCTGCTGCACCAGACCTTCATCGAACCCGAGCTCACCGGCGAGCTGCGCGACGCCTATCTCGCGAACGAGCGCGCGGGGCAGCGCCGCGTCGAGCACTGGCTCTCGGTTCTCGGCGAGGAGGGCTCGCTGCCGCCGGGCGACGATGTGCGGCGCGCACGTTTCCTCAACACGGTGCTCGCCGGGCTCGCGCTCGAGAGGGCGCTGCCGTCGGACGAGTCGATCCTGACATCGGAGACGAACACGCTCACGATGGCCGTCGATGCCGTGTTCACCGGCGCGAGCTCACCTGCTGCGGACTGATCCGCTCTCGGCCGTGCCGAGCACTCGCCTCACGCGAAGTCCAGCTCACCCCGCACGATCGAATCCCCCGAGTGCGCCGGATCGCCGTCCACCGGCTCGAAGGAGATGTCGACCAGGCGGTACTCGTCGAGGTCGACGCCGTCGGGCACACGGAATGTGCCGGATGCGTCATCGAGCACGCCGAGGCTGATCAGCGCCTGCCCGTCTTCGCGGATCAGCCACACCTCGCGGTAGTCGCCGTCTGCGAGCTCATCGCCTTCGAGCGTCACCGTGAGCGTGCGCCGGCCATCGCCGTCGTCGTCGATCTCGGCCTGCCCGACCGCGTCGGGGTGATCGGGGAACGCCGCGAGCTCGGCCGAGGCGATCACGGCCGACGGCGGCGTCAGCGAGCGGACGATCCAGACACCGGCGCCGATCGCGACGACGAGCGCCATCGACGCGGCGAGGATCCAGACGGATGCGGAGGAGCGACGACGCGAGCGTGTGCGAGCGCGATGCCGCGGGGGTTCGGCATCCACCGCATCAGGTTCGGAAACCGGCTCGGGCTCGGGAATCGACTCGGACTCGGGGATCGACTCGGACTCTGACTCGGCCCCCACGGACGCGGGATCGGCCTCGACCGCATCGCTCAGCCTGAGCTCTCCGTGTATCCGCGACCATACGTCCGCCGGCGGAGCCTCGAGGTCGCCCTCGACGACGCTGGATCGCGCCACCAGCGCGACCCTGGACATGTCGGCGACCTCTGCCGCGCAGGACTCGCACTCGACGAGGTGCTGCATGTCAGCGTCGGAGCCGGCGGGTTCACCCATCGCGATCAGGGCGATCTTCTCGTCATCGAGATGTGACATGGTTCACCTCCAATCGGTCGCGCATTCGGGCAAGGCTTCGGCGGATATGGCTCTTCACGGTGCCGAGCGGCATCCCCATTCTGCGTGAGATCTCTTCGTGGGTCAGGTCATCGTAGAAGGCCAGTCGCATGACCGCCTGGGCATCGGGCGCGAGCTGCTGCAGCTCGCTGGACAGCAGGAGGGTCTCGGACAGGTCGATCGATTCGGACACGAGCGCGTCCGGCGGGGTGAGGCGCTCCATCTCGGCCTGCAGCTGCTGCACCTTGGCCCGCGCCTCGAACGTGTCGGCGATCCGGCGCCGGGCGATCGTGATCAGCCAGGTCGACAGACGCGCCTTCGACGAGTCGTAGCCGGCGCGCGAGTTCCAGGCCGACACGAAGGTGCGCTGCGTGACATCCTCGGCATCTCCTCGGTCGCCGAGCGAGCGCAGAGCAAGCGTGAAGACGACGGGCGACCAGCGTCGGTAGAGCTCCGCGAGCGCCTGCTCGTCACCCGCGACGAAACGGCGATCGAGCGCCGCCTCGGCTTCGGTGGTCTCATCCACCCGGAGTCTCCTCTCCATGGTGATCACCCCGCCTCATCGCGGGACCGCCACAGCCACCACGTTATCGCGATAGTGGCCCGTCTGGCTGTCGAAGGGGCCGCCGCACGTCACGAGCACCAGGGCGGAGGGCCCGCCGCGCTCGAAGAGCTCGGCAGTCGGGAGCGCAGCCTTCTCGTAATAGGTCAGCGACTCGACCACGAACTCGCGACTCGTGCCGTCGGCCGCGGTGATGCGCACGGTCTCGCCTGCGGGCACGTCCCGCAGGCGAGCGAGCGGTCCGATCGGATAGTCGACCGCGTCGACGTGCGCTGCGATCAGAATCCGGCCACTCGTGCTCGTGGCATCCGCCCCGTATCTGTACCACCCGGCGATGGCCGGGTCGACGGGCAGCTCCATCTGTCCGGTGTCGGCCACCCCGACGTCCGTCACCGGCATGTCGACGGCGAGCGACGGGATGGCCAGACTCACGGGAGCGACGGACGCGACCGGGGTGGGGAGAGCACCCGGCCGCACCTCGACGTCTCTCGTGGGAGTGGGAGGGACGGGCGGTGGAGTCGTGGGGGGCGACTCCGTGGAAGGAGGGAGATCCGCGCCCGCCCCTCCCGGTGTGCATGCCACGAGGCACGCCGCGGTGACCAGGGCGCCGAGCGTCAGGATGACGCGGCGCAGACCGGACTCTCGCGGCGTGCCTCGGAGCATCAGCGCACCGTCTGGCGACGACGGACGATCAGGCCCGCACCCACGGCGGCCGAGATCGCCAGCGCGACGAGACCCGCCGAGAGAAGCGTGGTCACCGATGCGTCCTGCTGGGCGAGGTAGCCCGCGGTGCCCGAGGGCACTCCGTCGGGGTTGGAGTGCAGACCCGAGATCGTCTGCGCGGCGATCGCGAGGTTGCCGTCTTCGGCACTGCCCCAGGCGTAGACGATCGTGTTGACGCCCTCTTCGATCGCGACGTCAGCCGGGCCGATGACCGGGTCGGTCGTACCCGTGAGCGCCACGGCGGCCGACACGGTGCCCGCGGGAAGGTCGAGCTTCGCCTCGTTCGGGTTCGTGAGGTTCTCGATCACGGGCGAGCCGCCGGCGAGGATGTCGACCGCGGGTGCTGCGGCCGTGTGGCGCACCGTCAGTCGACCCTGACCGGGTGCCGTCTGCGAGATGTCGTTCGTGAAGAGGTTGAGGCCCGGTTCGCCCGCTTCGGTCAGGTGCGCCACCGCAGTGTAGTTCGCGCCTGCGTCGAGAGCGATCGTCGCGGGTCCGAGGATGGGAGCGCTCGCGTCGGCGGCGTCGGGAGCCGTGAGGGCGACCTCGTATGAGCCGGCCGGCAGCTCGAGCGGACCGGCCAGGTCGCCGGGGGTGAAGTCGTCGAGGGTCAGCTCGCCGTTGACGTACACGTCGACCGGGGTGTCGGGGATCGCGTGCAGCACCGAGAGCTGGGCTGACTGGGTGGTGGCGGCGCTGGCCGGCAATGCCAGGCCGAGAGCGGTGATCATTCCGACGGCGAGGCCGGCGGCGACTGTCTTGCGCATCTGTTCCTCCTATACCCGGACCGCCCTGCGCGGCCCTTCATAGGAGTTGTTCTCCGGGAACCGGGGTTTTGGATGCAGGTGGATGAGGATTCTTCTCAGATCGCTTCCTGACCCGTCATTCTGCTCTCGCGGCGCGCTTCGCCTCCTGGAAGACACGGATCGCCTCGTATCTCTCGGCCGAGCGCGCCTGTCGCTTCTCGCGCTGCTCGTCACGGTTCTTCGGAGGTGCGGTCGTCACGAGACCGTCGAGCAGCTGCCGTACGGAGCGCTCGATCTCGGCGACAGCCCGGTCGAAGACATCCTGGTTCGCCCGCGACGGTGCGTTCGCGCCCGAGATCTTGCGCACGAACTGCACGGCGGCCTCGTGGCACTCGACGTCGGTCGCCGGCGGCTCGAGATTGTTCAGCGGGATGATGTTGCGGCACATGACTGTCAGGCTAGATCGCTGAGCGCGGGAGTCAAGAGGCTGTGGCGGCACGACGACCTCCGCCCCATCCTTTCGATCAGCCCCGCCCCTACTCGTCCGGGTGGTCAGCCACGAGCGATGGCGGCCAGTTCGACGCGCGACACGACTCCGGACTTGCGCAGCAGGTTCGACACGTGGAACTTGACCGTGTTCTCGCTCACGTTGAGCGTCTCGGCGATCTCGCGGTTGCGACGCCCCGCGGCCACCAGACGAAGAACGTCGCGCTCACGGGGACTCGCGTCGATCGCATCCGGCAGTTCGCCGGGTTCGGCGGGCGGATCGAGAGGCAGGCGGATGCCGACCTCCGACCCCCATCCGGGCGTCGATGCCACCGACAGGTCGCCTGACAGTGCCGAGACCTGCTCGGCGATCGGGCGCAGCGCATCGTCATGCGTCGTCAGATCTCCCCGGCCGTCATCGCGGATCGCGATCAGCAGGTTCAGTCCGTCGCAATCCCATTGGATGCGCACGCGTCTCGTCTCTCCGCGGTCGACGATCGCCAGTACGGTGCTTCGGACGATCGACCGCGCCGAGTGTGCGATCACCCCGGGGAGCGCCCGTCCATTGGCCGGCGGCTCGACGAACTGCACGTCGAGTTCGCTGTAGCGCACGAGCGGGCGCAGGTCGCCGCGCAGACGCTCGAAGGCGCCCGTCACCGGCTCGAGTCCTGCTCCCTGCTCGTCGTTGAGCGTTCGGAGTCCGACCAGGGCGCCGGCCGCGACATCGACCGCGATCGTGCGAGCCGCCCGATCGTCGAGCCTTTGCGAGCGCAGCGTCGCAAGCAGCGATTCGAGGGTGAGGGCGTAGCGGTCGCGCTGCTCGGCGAGAGCGAGCGCATGGTCTGCGGCCAGTCGACGTGAGGCCGCCTGCGCTGCATGCTCTTCAGTGCTCATGGACACCTACCCTAGCCGCCCCATCCTTTCGGATAGGTGGAACGGTCCCGAGGCAGGAGCGCCCCGCGGGCAGAAGCCCGCAAGTGTGGACTCATGCCCCTCACCGCCACCATGTCGCCCGGCGCCGCCATCTCGCTCATCGCGAACGAACTGCTGCGCGTCGCAGAGCGCACCAGCGTCGCGAACGCGCATCAGCTCATCGATCTGGCAGATCTCGTCGACGATTCCCGCCGCGTCTTCGTGCTCGGAGCCGGACGCTCAGGCCTCGCGCTGCGAATGACAGCGATGCGCCTCATGCACCTCGGGCTCGACGTGCACGTCGTGGGCGACACCACCACCCCGGCGATCGCGGCCGGCGACCTGCTGCTCACCGCGAGCGGTTCAGGGACGACCGAGTCGATCGTCCGCGCCGCGGAGCGCGCATCGGCGATCGGCGCGCGCATCGGCGCCATCACCACTGCCGAGACCTCGCCGCTGTCCGAGCTCGCTGACGTCGTCGTGCGGGTGCCTGCCGCCCAGAAGCTCGACCGCTCGGCCGATGCCTCGCAGCAGTACGCGGGGAGCCTGTTCGAGCAGGCGGTCGTCGTCATCGGCGACGGGATCTTCCACGCACTCTGGCAGCGCGAGGGCACCAGCGCCGACGATCTGTGGCCCCGTCACGCGAACCTCGAATGAGCGGCTGCCGCCCCACCATCCACCCCGCAGAACGAACGGAACACCCATGAAACTGCAGTTCGCCATCGACACTCTCAGCACCGAGAAGGCCCTGGAGCTGGCCGCCGCCGCGGCCGCGCACGTCGACATCCTCGAGCTCGGCACCCCGCTGATCAAGAGCGAGGGCCTCTCGGCGATCACCGCCCTCAAAGAATCCCACCCCGACAAGGTGATCTTCGCCGATCTCAAGACCATGGATGCCGGGGAGCTCGAGGCCGACATCGCCTTCGGCGCCGGAGCGGATCTCGTGACAGTGCTGGGAGTGGCCGACGACAGCACGATCACGGGCGCAGTGAAGGCGGCGAAGAAGCACGGCAAGGGCATCGTCGTCGACCTGATCGGCGTGGCCGACAAGCCCGCCCGCGCCCAGCAGGTCATCGGCCTCGGCGCAGAGTTCGTCGAGATGCACGCCGGTCTCGACGAGCAGGCTCAGGACGGCTACTCGCTCGACAGCCTGCTCACCGACGGCACCGCGTCCGGCGTCGCGTTCTCAGTGGCCGGTGGCGTGAACGCGTCGAGCATCGCCGCAGTGCAGGCGTCCGGCGCGCAGGTCGCCGTCGCCGGCAGCGCGATCTACAGCGCCGACAACGTCGGTGACGCCGCGGCCGCGCTGCGCGCCGCGATCAGCTGACGAACGACAGACGGGACGGGCCGACCGGTGATGCCGGTCGGCCCCTCTGATCCGAGTCCTTGCTCGGAGACCCCGCGCGGAACGAGATCCGACGCATCCTGCCCACGCTCATCCCCCGGGCGTCCTCGAACCGCGGCGGTCGCAGACGGTAGAGGCCGTCAGACCACCCTCGCCGTCACCAGTTCGCCTTCGAACTCGATCGCCGCCTGCGGGGCGCGGCCCTTCCGGTCGCCTCACTCGTCGTGCGGCCCCGAGTGGGCGTCGGCGCCAAGACCCCCGAGCGAGCCGGCATCCGCGATGCGTCGACGCCGTACCAGCGCAATCCCTACACACCCTGGACGCAGGGCAAGGACACCGCCGCCTGGGCGGCGGTCCGCGCGCTCACGGATCCCGCAGCGCAGGGCGGTGAGTACTACTCTCCTGCCGGGCGACTGCGCGGACGGCCCGTGCGGGTCGAGCCCCTCGCCCGCACTCGCACGCCTTCTGCCGAGCTCGCTGAGGACGTGTGGGACCAGCTCGAAGAGCTCGCGGGTGTTCGGCTGGGGCTGCCGATCCGGCGCTGACCTGCACCCGACCGCACGACGAAGCCCCCGCACGCAGTCGCGTGCGGGGGCTTCACCGGTCCCGGGGGAGAGCAGCTGGGGACTACTTCGAGACGAGCTCCGAGGGGAGATCCGCCGCCTTGTTGACCGCGCGATGCTGCCGCACGCTCATGGTGAGGATCGCACCGATGATCATGATGGCGCCCGTGATGTACAGTGCGATCGTCGCGACTCCGGTGGTGTCCTTCACGAAGCCGATCAGGTACGGCGCCGCGAAACCGGCGAGGTTTCCGGTCGAGTTGATCAGCGCGATGCCTCCGGCGAGCGCGGTTCCGGCGAGCATCGACGTCTGGAAGCTCCAGAAGATCGCGGGTATCGACAGAGCTCCGGCGTTCGCCAGGCAGAGTCCGATGATGCCCCAGACCGGATCGGTGCCCGCGATAATGCAGATCGCGAATCCGGTGGCGCTGAGCAGGAATGCCGCGGCGATGAACTTGCGTCGCTCGCCCGCACGGTCCGACAGGAACCCGAACGTCACCATCGACACGATCGCGGCGAGGCTCGGCAGGGCGCTGAGGAAACCGACCTGCACGGTGTCGGTGATGCCGAGGTCGCCGATCAGAGTCGGCAGCCAGAAACTGATGCCGTAGAGCGCGAAGTTGTATGAGAAGTAGACGGCGGTGAGCAGCCAGATCAGCTTGCTCGTGAAGACCTTGCGCAGCGGGGTCTCGGCCTCGTCGACGCGCTCGGCCGCGAGCAGGGCGCCGAGACGATCGCGCTCGGGTTCGGTGAGCCAGGTCACGGTGCGGTAGTCCTCCTGCAGGCAGAACAGGATGACGATGCCGAGCAGCACGGTCGGGATCGCCTCGATGACGAACAGCCACTGCCATCCGGCGTGGCCCCAGACGCCGTCCATACCGCTGAGGATGAACCCGGAGACCGGTCCGCCGATCAGGCCGGACGATGCGAGGGCGATGTAGAAGATGCCCCAGGCGCGGCCGCGCCGGCTGGCCGGGAACCAGTGCGCCATGTAGAAGAGGATGCCGGGGATGAACCCCGCCTCGGCGACACCCAGCAGGAAGCGCAGCAGGTAGAACATCCACTCACTGTCGACGATGAACATGAGACCCGAGATGAGGCCCCAGGTGATCATGATGCGCGCGATCCAGCGACGCGCGCCGACCTTGGCGAGAATGAGGTTCGAGGGGATCTCGAAGATGAAGTATCCGATGAAGAACAGCCCGGCACCGAGGCCGTAGACGACGTTCGAGAAGCCGAGGTCGGCACTCATGGTCGCCTGCGCGTATCCGATGTTCACGCGGTCGAGGTACGAGAGGAAGAAGCCGAGCATCGCGAGCGGGAGCACGCGCAGCATCACCTTGCGGAAGAGCTTGTCGTCGTTGACGTTCATGGGGGTCCTTGGTCGTTGGTCCGGGATCGGGTCTGTGTCAGGAGATCGGGTCGGCGAGAGCCCTGGGGTCGTACACGCGCTGGGCCGTGTCGTGGAACACCGCACGCTGCTCGTCGGAATCGAAGGCGGAGAGGATCTCGCGGTAGCCGTCGACCAGGCCGCGGAAGTCGATGAACATGCCGTCGACGGGGAAGTTGCTGCCGAACATGACGCGCTCGGCACCGAAGACTCGCACGAGGTCCTCGATCGGAGCGCGGTTGGCTTCGACGGTCCATGGCGTCCCGGCGACGCAGAGCCCCGACGCCTTGATCACGACGTTGGGTGCCTCGGCGACCCGCTCGAGGGCGGCGCGCCAGGCGGCGACCGTCTCGTCGTCGCGAGACGCGAGCACGCCCGCGTGATCGATCACGATCGTCGTCCCGGGGAAGTCGGCGGCGAGACGGTGCGCCTCGTCGAGGTTCCACCACGGCGTCTGCAGGTCGAAGTGCAGACCGTGCTCGGCGAGGAGCGCATAGCCCGCACGCCAGGAGTCGTCACTCAGCAGCGAGCGCACGCCCGCCTCGACGTCAGCGCGCGACGTCGCCCCACCGGGCTTGTGCCGAACGCTCTTCACGGCGGACACGGCTGCCAGCTCGGACAGGCGATCGGCGACATCCGGAGCGTCGAGCCAGGCCTGCGCGACCATCGACCCTGGTACGCCCGACTCCTCGCGATACCGCTCGACGGTGCGCACCTCAGTCATGCCGTCACCCGGCGTCCACTCGGCCTCCATGTACACCGAGGCGACGACGCCCGTCCCCGCGATGTCGCGCAGATAGTCGGCCGGTAGGTAGTCGCGCTTGATGGGCTCGTAGTCGCCGTAGCGATGGGCGACGCTCGCACCCGCGGCCAGCCACGGGTGCCGGCCGAGGCCGAGATCCCACACGTGGTGATGCGAGTCGATGATCGGCCCGCCGTAGAGGTCAGGCATGCACGGCCGCCTTGCGCACTCCGCGCCCCTCGAAGTCGATCGAGAGCGAGCCGACGAGATAGATCGCGGCGCAGACCGCGAGGTAGACGAGCACGGCGGTGTAGCCGCCGGTGAACTGCACCAGGAGGCCCGCGACGATCGGCACGACGATGCCCGCCGAGGTGCCGGCGAAGTTCATCACGCCACCGACGATGCCGACGCGCTCGGGCTTGGCCAGACGACCGGGGATCGTCCAGTACAGGCCACCGAACAGGTTGAAGAAGACTCCGATGCAGAGCAGGGTCACCGCTGTCGCCGCATCGCTCACGAACGGCAGCGCGGCGAGTGCGAGCAGGCTGAGGGCGCCGGATCCGCCGAACAGCAGCTTGAAGGCGCGGTTGGGAGACATGCGCTTCTGCAGGGTGTCGGCGAGGATGCCGCTGAGGATCTCGCCGAAGGCTCCGCACAGGAAGATGAGGAAGGTCGCGAATCCCATTGCCGCGAGGTCGAGGCCTCGAGCCTGCGAGAGGTATGTCGGGCCCCAGGTGACCAAGCCCCAGAAGACCATGGCCCAGCCGATGCGGCCGACGACCATCCAGAAGACGGTCGCCCGGCTCATGCCCGGCGGTTCCTCGCCCACACGCTCCTCGACGCCGCCGGAGCGGATCAGCTCCTCCTCGGCGCGGTTGACGAGCGGATGCTCCGAGGGGTGGTTGCGAATGAACAGGGCGACGCCGATGCCGATCACGACCGTGGCGAGACCGATGATGATGAACGACCAGCGCCACGACCCCGTCGCCGTGATCAGACCGGTGACGACGAGAGCGCCGAAGGCCGACCCGAGCGGTGCACCGGAGTCGATGAGGGTGACACCGGTGGCGCGGTGCTTCGCCGGCAGCCAGCGGGTGACGAGCTTGTTGGCCGACGGCATGTACGGGGCCTCGAAGGCACCGAGACCGAGACGGCTGAGTACGAGCATGACCGCGTTGACCGCGAGCCCTGCCAGCGCGGTGAACGATCCCCAGATGACGGCGGCGATGCCGATCACCCTGCGCGGTCCGAACCTGTCGGCGGCCGCGCCGCCGGGGATCTGGAAGAGGCAGTACGTCCAGAAGAACGCCGAGAGGATGAGGCCCTGCACGGCGGGTTCGAGCAGGAACTCGGCGCTGATGGTGGGCAGGGCGACCGAGAGCGAGGCCCGGTCGATGCAGTTGATCGTGTAGAAGACGAACAGCACGACGATGACCCACCAGCGGATTTTCGTGGGACGTGCGGTGCGGGCGGCGGTGCCCCGGTCGACGGTGGTCATCAGTGGTCCTTGGAGAGCGAGTCGGAGGGAAGGGAAGAGAGATCGAGGCGGTAGACCCGCGCGGCGGTGCCGTGGAACAGCGCATCGAGGCCCGCGGAGTCGAGGCCCGCGGCACCGGCGAGGATCGTGTCCATGACCTCGTCGAAGTCGGGGGCGGTGAGCGTCGCGACCGGCAGGTTCGAGGCGAAAAGCGCGCGGTCGGCGCCGAAGATCGAGAGGGTGTCTCTGACGACGACCTCGTTCGACAGGCGATCCCAGCGGTTGCGGTACAAGCCGAGCTCCGACACCTTGACGGCGGTGCCGGGCAGCGCGGCGAGGCGCTCCATGCCGTCGCGCCACACACGCAGTCCCTCGGCGGAGCGATCGAGCGGCAGGCCGCAGTGGTTCACGACGACGGGGAGATCGGCGAAGTCGGCCAGCACATCGGCCGCCTCGGCCAGGTGGTAGAAGGGAACCCGCAGATCCCACGAGAATCCGTGCGCCGCAAGGGCGGCGATCCCCTCGACCCACTCCGGGTCGTGGAGCGTGCCCTCACCGGTCGCACGCTCGTCGGCGCGAGCGGCGATCACGGGCTTCGAGCGGATGCCGCGGACGATCGAGCGCTGTGCGTGAGCGGCCAGCACCTCGTCGCGGTCGGCCTGCAGGAATCCGACGTGCGCGACGGCGGCGAGCGGGAACCGTCCGGCGGTCGCGTCGCTGAGCGTCTGCAGGAAGTCATCCTCCTCGACCTGCTCGCTGCGGCTGCGCTCGGCCTCGCAATGCACGGTGCCGACGATGTTCCAGCCCGCGGTCTCGGCGAGGTACTCACGCGGCAGGAAGGTGCGGCGCATCGCGTTGTAGTCGCCGAGGAAGAAGTCCTCGTTGTACTCTTCCTGGAGCCACGGCCAGTGCCCATCGCCGTCGAGATCCCAGAAGTGGTGATGCCCGTCGACGATCCGCAGCTCGTACCCCTCGGGTAGACGCGCCTCACGGATGCGGCGAGCAGCCTCGACGGTCACAGCCGCACACCCTCCACGAACGCGGCGCGCACGTCATCCGCGACTCCCTCGAGATCGGAGATGCGGATGAGCTCGCCCTCGGCGACCTCGCGCACGAGTCGCGCGCCGGAGAGCAGGTAGTAGGCGGCCGCGAGCGCATCGTCGGTGTCACTGAGGGCGTCGGCGCGGTCGATGATCACGGGACGCACGCCGTCGATCTCGTGGTGGTGGCCCCGCACCTCGAACGTCGTACCGGCCGCGAGCGGCTCGGAGGCGCGAGCGGCGAGCACGGTGTGGTGGCGCGGCTCGGCGAACGGCGTCGCGCCGGAGGCGACGGCGTCGATCGTGAGCGGCGTCTCGACGCCCATGAAGTGGTACGGCCAATAGATGCAGGCATAGTCGCCCGAGCGCGAGACGATGTGCCCCTTGCCCGCGAGCAGCTCCCAGACCTCGTCGTCTCCGGTGGTGACGATCGTGAAGACGCCACCGGCGAAGCTCGTCTCACCGGGCAGACGCAGGGCCGAGAATACGTCGACCGCGCGGTCGGTGTCGATCAGACCGCCGTCGGAGCGGCGGGCGTAGATGTCGGCGAGCTCACTGGGGCGCGCGACCGGGTAGTGCATGCGCTCGGTATCTGCGGTGGCGCCGGAGTAGAGCGAGACGACGGCCATCTCGCACGAGTCTGCAGCCGCAGCGCGCTTGAGCGGGGCGACGATGGCGGCGCGCACGGCGAGGGTCTCGTGGATGTCGCCCGCAAGGAACAGGTGATCGCCGAGACCCGAGGCGTCGATCCGCTCGCCCTGCTGGTCGAGGATGCCGGTGGCGGGGTCGAACACCAGGTCGTACTCGCCGGACTTGCCGAGGGCGACCACGTGCAGCCCGACCTTCTCGACCCAGTCGAGCAGGCGCAGCAGGTTGGCGGGCTGGTCACCGTCTCCGGGGAGGTAGCCGACACCGCGTTCTCGCGCGGCCTTCGCGAGCGAGACGCCCGCGACGCTCTCGATCTCCTTGCTGACCATCACGACGTGGATGCCGCGGCTGATCGCCTCTGCGGCATACCGATAGCCGGCCTCGACGCGGCCGGAAGCCTCGACGAGCACGTCGATCTCGTCCCAGCGGACGTCGTCATGACCGGGGATCGGTTCGGCGTCGGGAAGACCGCCGAGATCGGCGATGAGGGTGCGCACCCCGTCGACGTCGGGGTCGATGAGCTGCGTCGCCGTCATGCGGTCGATCGACCGGAGCTGGGCGAGGAAGGTGCGGCCGAAGCCTCCGCGTGCGCCGGTGAGAGCGACGCGAACGGGAGTGCGGGTCATCGGTGGTCCCCTCTGCACGGGACGTTCCGTGCGGTCGTGCGATGCCCGGGGAGCGGGTTCTCCCGTGGGCGTCGATCACTTTTCCACAGTCGTACAGAATTATCAAATTTGTTCACATGGATTCACACGTGGTCAAATGGTGATCACCTACCCGAGGAGGACGCGTGATCGAAATCGGCGCAGTCGCAGACGACTTCACCGGCGCGACGGATCTCGCCATCGCGCTGCGCGAGCGCGGCTTCCGCGCCGTGGTGTCGATCGAGAACGCCCCTCTCGACCCGCAGGAGCTGGGCGATGCGGATGCCGTCGTCGTCGCCCTCAAGACCCGCACCGCTCCGGTCGCCACTGCCGTCGCGCAGACCGCGCGCGCCGTCGCGGCCCTCGAAGCGGTCGATGCGCGGCAGTTCTATGTCAAATACTGCTCGACCTTCGACTCCACGCCCGAGGGCAACATCGGTCCGATCCTCGACGCCGTGCTGGACGAGCTCGGCGAACAGCGCACCGTCGTCGTGCCGTCCTTCCCTGACAACGGTCGCACTGTCTATCGCGGTCACCTGTTCGTAGGCGAGGAGCTGCTCGAGCACTCCCCCATGCGCCACCACCCGCTCACCCCGATGACGCAGTCGCGGCTGCGCGACATCCTCACCCCGCAGACCGGCCGCGAGATCCACGAGGTCGCAGCCCCGACCGTCTGGGCTGGCTCGACCGCGCTGCGCGGCGCCCTGGCCTCGTCGCCCGCCGGTTACATCGTCGTCGACGCGATCACCGACGCCGACCTGGAGACCATCGCCACGGCCGTCTCCGACTGGCGCGTGGTGAGCGGAGGAGCGGGCCTGGCTCTCGGGATGACCGGCCCACGACCCGGCATGCTCTCGCAGATCGAGCCGGTGCCAGGACGGCGCCTGATCGTATGCGGGAGCGCCTCGGCGAAGACCCGCGCGCAGATCGCCCATGCCTCCGAGACCCTGCCCACCCGCAAGCTCGACATCGAAGCCGTCGCGACAGACCCCGACAGTGTCGTCGCCGAGACGGTGTCGTGGCTGCAGAGCCTGGCCACCGGCGAGATCCCGATCGTCTACTCGGTCGGCTCGCTCGACGACATCCGCCGCGGGCCCGAAGGCCACACCGTCGCGGGCCACATCGAGGAAGTGCTCTCGGAGATCGTCTCCCGCGCCGTCGAGAGCCTCGGCGTCACCCAGGTGGTCGTCGCGGGCGGCGAGACCTCGGGCGCGGTCGTCCAGCACCTCGGCGTCCAGCGCCTGCACATCGGCCCTCGCATCGCGCCCGGCGTCTGCTGGAGCGGCGCCGATACGGCGCACGGCCCGCTCACCATCGCACTCAAGTCCGGGAACTTCGGCTCCGAGGACATGTTCACCACCGCCTGGAGGGCGCTCGATGACCTCACCGATTGACCACCTGATCGCCGCGGGCGCCCGCGTAGCGGCAGCGGGGATCAGCCCCGGAAGCAGCGGCAACGTCAGCATCCTCGCCGACGACCTGGTCTACATGACGGGCACGGGCACCGATCTCAGCCGACTGTCGGAAGAGGACATCGCGGTCCTCACGCGCGACGGCGCGTTCATACGCGGCGCGAAGCCCTCGAAGGAACTCGCCCTGCACCTGGCCTTCTACGAGAAGAACGCCGCCCACGCGGCGGTCGTGCATCTGCACTCGCCGTTCGCGGTCGCGGCGAGCTGCCTCGAGCCCTGGTCGGACACGAGCGCGATCCCGCCCCTCACTCCGTACTTCGTCATGCGTGTCGGGCAGAGCCCGCTGGTCCCGTTCCGCGTGCCCGGAGACCCCGACCTCGCCGCACAGCTGCTCGCGCTGCCGCATCCGTTCCACGGCGCACTGCTCGCCAACCACGGTCAGATCGTCTCGGCGCCCGGTCTGGATGCCGCGATGGAGGCCGCGATCGAGCTCGAAGAGGCGTGCCGCATCACCCTGCTCACCGACGGCAAGCCCCGGCGCCTGCTGCCCGCTGAGGACGTCGCCGCGCTGGCCGCGCGGTGGGGCACTCCCTGGACCGAGAGCGCCGCCCTCGTTCGCTAGGCTGACCACGACATGACGAAGCCCGCCTCTGCCGCATCGACGCCGCTCATTCCCGAGCAGCGTCGCGAGCTGATCGTCAAGCACCTCCGCCGCGAAGGGGTGCTGAGCTATCGCCAGCTCACAGACCTGCTCGGCGTGAGTCACATGACGATCCGGCGCGATATCTCGGTACTCGAAGAGGCGGGTCGCGTGCTGGCCACACCAGGGGGCGCCAAGATCGCCTCGCGCCTGGTCGCAGAGCCCTCGCGCTTCGAGAAGGCTCGCCAGGACGTCGCCGAGAAAGACGGGATGGCCCGCCACGCGGCGTCCCTCGTCACCGAGTCGATGACGATCTACCTCGACGCGGGCACGACAATCCAGGCGATGCGCCCGCACCTTGAGGGCATCCAGGATCTCACCGTCGTGACGAACGACCTGGCGATCATCGCGGCGTTCCTCGATCACCCCACGGCCGACATCATCGCGATCGGCGGGCGGGTCGAGAAGGCCAACCAATCGACCACCGGTCGGCTCGCCGCCCTCACCCTGCGCGAGCTGTCGATCGACATCGCCTTCCTCTCGTCGTCATCGTGGGATCTGCGCCGCGGTGTCACCACTCCGACCGAATCGAAGATCGCGCCCAAGACGGCGGCTCTCGAGAGCGCCAGCGAGACGGTGCTCGTCGCCGGCAGCTCGAAGTACGGCACTTTCGGCCGGTACCGCGTGCTCGACCTCACCGATCTCGACCTGATCGTGACGGATGCCGGTCTCAGCGACGCCACGGCGAACGGCATCGAAGAACTCGGCGTCTCGGTCGTGCGTACCGGCGGCGCGGCCTGAGGCCACGGGGCCCGGCTGCTACCGCCGCCCTCGCGCCCAGTCCGAGGCGCTGTCGAGGAACACCCCGACCCGGTCGCCGTCGAGCACGAACTCCAGCGCCGTGCCCGCGGTCACACGACGACCCATGACGCCGAGAGCAGAGCCTGGCGTCGCGGCACAGGCCCGAGAACCGCGCCTGCGCGTCACGCCCCGCTCGCGAGCACCCTCTCGTTCATGCTCCGCTGCCAGTCGCGCAGCTGCCACATCGGATGATGCGGCGCCGCGTTCGAGCACAGCACCACTCCCCAGACGCCGTCGCGCAGCGCGGCATCCACTCCGCATTCCGCGAACTCGAGTCCGTGCTCGCTCTCCTCATACCAGGCGTTGAGGGGCGTGTAGCCGAGCCAGCCCTCGCCGATCACGGCGGGCACCTGTCGCCAGTGCGCCCAGGCCGCGACCGCCGCGACCCGCGACTCGATCTCTCGACGCATCATCAGGCGATACGGCCCGGAATGCTCGTCGAGCCACGCGTCCCACAGCCCCGGATCCACCCAGTCGTAGCCGTAGATCATCTGGTCGGTGACGACCGTGGCGCGCAGCTTCCACTCGGCGGGCCGGCCGTACTCGGCAAACGTGGGCGCATCGTCGACCAGCAGCGACCGCAGCATCGCGTTCGGGAACCCCTCCGACTGCTCGGAGCGGATGTCGATGCGCTGCTGCAACGCATCGAGCACGCCGTAGCTGTAGACGTGGAACTGCGCGGCGCCGAGGGCATCCGACACCTGGTGCATCGCCAGATGCGGTGGCTTGCCGTAGCTCGCGGTGATCAGGAGATCAGGGTGCCTGCGGCGCAGAGCCCGCAGCGCGCGCTCCCCCGACCCGGCGAGCGCCGGGAGGATCGAGAAGTCCACCTCGTTGTGCAACTCGACCATCGCGATCTGCGAGCGGAGTCCGAGCTCCGTCACCCAGTCGACGAGCCGGCCCCATGCGGCGGCCAGGTGGTCGTACCGCTCGGCGAGAGGCACGGCGTCGATCGCCTCGAACCATCTCGACGACCGGGCGAAGCTCGTCGACTGCTGATATTCCCAACTGGCGAGTATGACGACGAGTCCGTGGCGCTTCGCCGCCTCGAGCAGCTGATGCAGGCGCGCGAGCACGTCGATCCGGTATCCGCCGGGCACGTCGTACCAGCGCGTGCCCCGGCCGTAGTACCCGCCGTCGGGAGCTGCGCCGAGACCCTCGATCTCGAGGTCCCGCGCGAGTCCCGACAACTCGGGGTGGCCGAAGAGCAGCAGCGGGGCGGCGCAGATCCGGATGCAGTTGTAGCCCAGATCCGCAGCATCGGCGCAGGCACGATCGAGGTCGTCGTAGGGCTCACCCTCCCCGGCCCGCGTGTACCAGGAGAAGTCCCAGAGCGTGATCGACAGCCGTGCGGGCAGATGCGCGGGCACTCCGAGCGGCACCGGGCGCCCGACATCCGAATCGTGTCCGGTGCCCAGATAGCGTTCGGTCATCGCGCTGCTCCCTCGTCAGTCGTCATCGGTGCCCCGGGTGAACAGCAGCAGCTCGGGCAGGCTCGTCGCGAAGTAGTCGGTCTCACCCGAATCGTGACGTGCCGCGGGCGGCGTGAACGGGCTTCGGGCCTCGCCGAGGCTCGGCGGCGGGTCGGCCATCGGCAGGTCGAGCGCCGCGAGAGTCGCGTCCCAGGCGGCGAGCGCCTCGCCTTCACCGCCCTCCCACGGCCGGAACTCGCGCTCGGTGAGGATCGCGTATGCCCGCGTGGTCTCGCCGACGGTCAGCAGCAGTCGCACATAGGCGATCGCGAAGTCGTCGCGGGTCAGGACGAGGGTTTCGATCGACCGCAGTCGCTCGTATCTCGACGCGGCGTCGTGCCCCAGACGCACGGCCAGCTGATCCTGCTCGTATCGCAGACGGGCGTCGCCGGGCGCTGCCTCGACCGCCTGCCGGTACAGGGTCCAGGCACGGTCGTCGTCGTGCGCCACGGAGTAGGCGGCGAGCGCCGCATCGCGCAGGAGAACGGGGTGCCGCAGGCCCAGCTCGATCGCCGCGTTCCACTCGGACGCGGCGTCCACGCGTCTGCCCGATGCGTAGAGCAGGGCTCCGCGCAGCATCCGGGCGGTCGCGTCGTCGGGTTCCGCGGCGACCGCGAGGGTGAGCGCGTCGAGCGCGTCGAGTCCTGCGGGGAAGGCCCAGGTGAGATCGGCTCGGCGTGCGCTGCGTCTGTGTGCGGCGGCCTCGGCCGGCCGGCCCTCCGCGTCGTGGATCCCCGCCGCGAGATAGTGGGCGATCGGTCCGAGGTTCCCACTCGGCGTCACCGCTGCCGACTGCACCCGGTCGAGCAGCAGCAGGGCGGATGCCGTGTCACCGGCGTCTCTCAGCTCGAGCGCCACGTCGAGCAGGATGCCTGCGTCGCCGATCGCGTGTCCGGCGAGGAACCGGATGGTGGCCGCGAGAGGGTCTGCGCGGAGGGCGTCGTCGAGCACCTGCTGCGCCTCGCCGTCTCGCCCGGAACGACGGAGGAGGATCGCCCGCAGTGCGATGCGGCGCTGATCGTGCGCGGCGACGGCGTCGAGCTCGTCGAGCACGCGCATCGCGGAGCGATCCTGGCCCTGGTGCGCGAGGGACTGGGCGAGCGCGAATCCGGCGGCCGCGGACCACGCGCCATCCCACCCGGCCTTGCCGAACGCCTGCTGCGCCTCGACGACGTGGCCGAGGCGCGAGTGCACGAGCCCGAGCAGATAGAACGCCTCGGCATCGGCCGGGTTCGCGTTGCGTCGGGTCAGGCGGGCGACGGCGGTGCGCACGTGCGCGAGCGCCTCCTCGTAGCGCCCCTGCCGATACAGCCGATCGGCCACGGCCAGGTTGGTGCGGACATCGCCGGGATCCCGCTGCAGCGCGGTGCGCCAGTAGGGCATCGGCGACCGCGTCGGATGCCGGTACTGGCTGAGGTGCAGGCCGGTGAGGTACAGCTCTTCGACCGATTCGGTCGCGTCCGGCGCCGGCGGTTCCTCCGCGACCCAGGGCTCTGCCGACGCCACGACCACCGGAGCCCATCGCACCAGCACGCGCCCGTCGGCGTCGAGCACCCGCACCTCGAGGTCGTCGTCGAGAACGCGTCCCCGCGTGCGCACGACCGCGGGCACGCCCGGATCGAGGTCGACAGGGTGAGATCCGATCGTCTCGCCGGCCGATAAGACCAGTACCCGCGCGCCCCGGCGGCAGGCGGTCGCCGCCACCGAGACGACCAGGTCTTCGCCCTCGCGATCGATGTGCACTGCGGCATCCGGTGTCGCCTGGTGCACCGCTCCGATCGCGGGCACCGGATACCAGTACTGCGTGAAGGTCTTCGTCTCCCCGGGCAGAAGCCACGAGAAGTCCGGCTGGTTGTCGGTGTAGACGCCGGCCATCAGCTCGACGTACGGGCCGTCGGCGTCGGTCAGCTGCGCATCCCACGCGTGGCCGAACGGCGCATCGCCCCAGGTCCACATCTTCTTGCCGGGAGAGACGCGATGCTCGGCCCAGTGCACGAATCCTGCGCCTGCCGCATGGTCGTACCCCCCGAAGAAGTCCTGGTGCGAGTCGACGATCATGTACGACGTCGGCACGGGGATGTTGCGATACCAGTCGATCCGATCGGCGCCCGGGGTCTCGGCGGCGCGCAGGGGGTAGTCGACGCCGTAATACGGGCGGTCCGCCGCCGGGAACGAGGTGAGAGCGCGTCGGGCGTGGTCGGCGACGAAGCGGACGTCTTCGGGGAAGAACGCCTGGTAGTCGTCGTGCACCCGCGCGGCGACGTTCGCCCACCAGAGGAAGCTCTGCCGCTCCTTCGTGCGGTTGTGCAGCCGCACCGCGAGTTCGACCACCGAGCTGCCCGGACGCAGGCGCACGCCGTGCTGCGCCGACATGCGGGCGAACGGGTCGTGGTCGTGGCACCAGACCGTGACGGTGCCGTCCGCGTCGGTGTCGATGCGGGTCTCGACCGGCAGGTGGGTCGCGGGGCGGTGGTGCTGAGGCCAGTTGAACTCGACGCCGCCGCTGATCCACGGGCCGGCGAGCCCGACGAGCGCCGGCTTGATGACGTTGTTGCGGTAGAAGAAGTCGTAGCCGGTGACCTTGTCGTACCCGACGTGGATCCGCCCGCCGAGCTCGGGCAGCACGACGAGGCGCACGTACTCGTTCTCGAGGTGGATCGCGTCCCACTCGCGCGGGCTGGCCTCATGATCGACGCTCTCGATGAACGGAATCGGATACACCGCTCCACTCGACCCCTGATAGACCCGGTGGTCGAGGAACATCGGGTACGGGCTCGGCGCCCCGGCCTCGTAGGTCGCGATGGTGAGCGGTTCGCGCCAGGCGACGGGTCGGCCGTCGTCGAGCGTGCCGCGAAGGCTCTGCGGCACCGCGGGAAGATCGACCGTCATGGTTCTCCTCGGACTCGGCGGCCCACGTCAGCCGCTCGTCCAGGCTAGGAGCACCCGGAGACTCTCGGTATGGTGAGAACGAGGGGTGACATGGACGAAACAACGAATCGCGGCATCGGTACGCCGTCACCGGACCACGGGCACCGGGCGGAAGGCTTCGCCGATCAGCGACTCTGCGTGGTGCCGCGGCCCCAGGTCGAGCTCGCGCTCGCCGCGCCCGTCACCCGGCGCCTCACCGTGACCGATGCAGGGCTGTTCCCCCACGCCGAAGGTCACCTGCGCCGGCGTCCGCACGGGGCGTCCGAGACCATCGTGCTGGTCTGCGTCGGTGGCACAGGAGTGGTGGCGTTCGACGACGACGAGTACGCGCTCAGCCCCGGCGCGAGCATCGCCATCCCCTCCGGCACGCCGCACGAGTATCGCAGCTCCGACCGCGATCCATGGACGATCTGGTGGCTGCACGTGCGAGGCACCGATGCGGCAGAGCTGACGACGCCGGCGAGCGCCTCTCGTCTGGTGCGGCTGCGCGCGGTCGATCGGGTGGTGGCGCTGTTCGACGAGCTCGTCACGCTGCTCGAGCGTCGCATCTCGCCCGCGCACCTGCTGGCGGCCTCGGGGATCGCCTGGAACCTGCTCACGCGCATCACGGTCGACAGCACGCTGCCCGCCGAGGGGTCGCCACTGGAGCGGGCGATGCGGTACCTCGAGACGCGCATCGACGGCACCATCCAGGTGGCCGATCTCGCCGCCCTCGTCGGCCTCTCGCCCTCGCACCTGAGCGCGCTGTTCCGTCAGGCGACCGGCGGCGGGCCGGCAGCGTTCCACACCTCGCTCAAGATGGGCAGGGCGCGCGCACTGCTCGACGCCACCAACCTGTCGATCGCCGAGATCGCCGCGTCGGTGGGGTACGTCGATCCGCTGTACTTCTCGCGTCAGTTCCGCCGGGTGCACGACGTGAGTCCGACGGCCTACCGCGCCCAGCACAAGGGCTGAGCGCGCCGTCACGGCATCGCACGCACTCGCATCCGCGTCATGACACTCGCGCATATCGGCGCACGAGCAGTGCTGCCGCATCCACCCGCAGCACAGGATCGTCGGCCGTCGGTCTGACTCGAGGGTCGACGTGCACGCCTGTCGCAGGATCCCAGGCGAATGCCGTGAGCCGGATCGGCTGCTCGGCCAGCACGTCGCGACGGTCGCTGAGGTCGACTTCGAGCGGGCGCCCCGACCAGAACTGATCCGCGATCAGCTCTTCGCCGATGTGCAGGCGGATCACGTCGCCGACCCAATCGAGACGCAGCACGACCTGGTCGGCGCCGTCGCCGATCCCGCTCGGGATGCGGATCTCGGCCGTCGCGGCGTCGACGAAGTCGTCCTCCGTCGGGGCGGCGAAGCGCGATGCGGGCCCACCGACCCTCGGCGCGACCACCGGCGCGGTCCGGAAGACCGGCGTCTCCAGGCCATGACGGGCGTCTGTCCCCTCGACGATCCGGCGTTCGAACTCGACGCCGCGTCCATCGCCGCGGTCGATCAGGACGAGCACTTCTGCGTCAGCGTCCTGCCTCTCAGCCATGAAGCCGCCGTCGTCGAACCAGCCGCCGTGCGGCCAGATCACCACGCTGTCGATCCCGTTCACGGGTCCGCGCCAGACGGCATCCGCCGCGTCGCCGTCGAGGATCACGAAGGTCGTACGACCGACCCGCACCCGGCAGTCGACTCCCGGAGCCGCGTCGGGGCGGATCACGAGTCGCCCTTCGCCGTTCACGGCCGCGCGCGCGCCTCGGACGACAGGCGATCGCACTCCGTCGATCTGGATCTCCGCCTCGATCCCCTCGCTCGTAGCCAGGAGCACCACCTGCTGGTCGCCGACACGGATCTCGGTGATCAGCTGCGCCGTAGCGCTCACGGCAGACAGATCGCCGAGGGGCTGCCGGATCGGCCAGGAGAAGGAGGAGCCGACGGGCACGGTGATCGGGTCGCTCGGGATCCGCACCACGGCATCCGGACCCTCGATCTCGAAGCGCACATCCTCTACGGCATCGAGTGGTGCCAGCGCCGGTTGATGGGTGTTCACGAACAGGAATCCACGGTCGCCGTCGCCTCTCACCGACCAGCGCAGCTCGCCGGTTTCCTGCGACCCGATTCGCGCCGGGTAGGTCGCGAGCCGGTCGCCGAACGCCGAGAGGAACAGATGCTGACGACGCAGCTGGTGGAAGTGCCGGCGTTGCGTGCCTGCGGCTCCGATCGGCGCGAAGAAGTCGTAGTCGCGCACCGGGACGTCGTTCGGATATCCGGTCTCCTGCGACTCCTGCGTCGTCGAGAGCGCCCCCTCGAAGTGGAGTCCGCCATGGAACATGTAGTAGCCCTGCCAGGCCGATCCGCTGCCGAGCTTGGTCAGCGCGAGCGCCGCGACATCCTCCGCGTCGACGAGCGGTCGCCGGTGATAGGCGGTCGCCATGCCGCTGCCCAGCTCGCAGGTCGCATACGGCCAGCCGTCATCCGTGCCCCGGTCGGCGGCGGGGGACACCTCGGCCGGGGTGGCGCGCAGGTCGGCCCCGACCGAGAGGTCGTCTCGCACATCGCTGAACGTGAAGTGCTGGCGCCCGAATTCCGGCCACCCCGTGTCGGACTCCTCCCAGAATCCGTCGGCATATCCCGCATACACGGGCAGGAAGCGCCCTGGTGGCAGCTGCGCGCCGCCCCACCCCGTGGCCGTGAACAGGCTCGCCGCGAGTCCGACCGACTCGGCGATCGTGCGCAGGGTCGACAGGTGCTGGGGCTGGTCGTACAGCTCGTTCTCGATCTGGATGCCGATGATCGGCGCGTCCGGATCATCGGGCCGATGCATGAGGTCGGCCACCTGCCCCGCGACCGCCGAGTACCAGCGCCGCACGAGCTCGAGATACACGGGGTCGTCGGTGCGGAGCGCGATGTCGCGAGCCTGCAGCCAGTCGGGGAAGCCGCCGTTCCGCGTCTCGCCGTGCGCCCACGGGCCGATCCGGACGATGACGTCGAGTCCGACGCGCGCTGCCGTCTGCACGAACGCCCGCAGATCGCGATCGCCGTCCCAGCGGTACTCGCCCTCGATCTCTTCATGCGCCAGCCAGAAGACGTATGTCGCGAGCACGTCGATACCGCCGGCGCGCATCTTGCGCAGTTCGCGCTCCCACACCTCGCGACGATCGCGCACGAAGTGGTACTCCCCCATCACCGGGATCCAGGGGCGACCGTCGCGGCTCAGGTACCGGTCGGTCACCTCGATGCGTCGAGCGGTGTCCGCCCCGTCGCCCAGGTCGAGAGCCGCGGGCACCGGATCCGTCGGTCGGGGGAGCTCGACGCGATATCGCGCCCCGGTCGAAGTCGTCGTCGCGGAGGTCATCACTCGACCGTACGCACCGACGCCGAGAGAGCGACAGGGGTGATGCGACGGGATGGCTGGAGAGAACGACGGATGCGGCAGCATCCGACCAGCGCACAGCAACGGGCGGGGGGAGCGTGATTCCGCTCCCCCCGCCCGCGCCGGGGGTCTTACTTGTTGAACGCGTCCTTGACGTTCTCGCCGGCCTTCTTCGCGTCGGCCTTGACCTGGTCGGCCTTGCCTTCGGCAGCCAGCTTGTCGTTGTCGGTCGCGTTGCCGATCGCTTCCTTCGCCTTGCCCGCGATGTCCTGGGCGGCGTTCTTGATCTTGTCATCGAGTCCCATGAGGAGCTCCTTTCGTGAGGGGTGATCGTGACGACGGGGGATTCCCGGCGTCTTACCGTCGTTGCTCTGCGCGACCGACGATAAGTCTGTGTGGGTGGTCAGCGGCGCACCTTGTCGAGAGCCTTCTCGGCGGCCTTCGCCGCCTTCTTGGCCGCCTTCTGGCGTTCCTTCTTGGCCTTGGGGTCGTTCCACATGCGCACGAGCTGGTGCCGCACCGACTCGCCCTTGTTCACCTGCACGGTCGCTGCGCGGCTGCCCAGGATGTAGGCGACGAAGGCGACGGCGCCGATGAGGAGGATCTTGTTTCGCATGATGCTGGTTCCTGCTTCCTGGAGTTGGCTGCGACGGCCCGCGTTCACGACAGCCGACGCTGGTCGTGAGCGAGCCGCGCCCGCAGACCGGTGTGGATCGAGACGTACGTCTCGGTGTCGCGCCCGGTCAGGGTGGCGAGGTTGGTGAGCAGTCGGTCGAGGTGATCGATCAGCTCGCGGGGGTCGGTGTTCTGCCGAGGCGTGACCGACACGTGCAGCACCGGCGTGGTGCGGATGTCGTTCGCCGTGACCTGGGCCGAGAGGATCTCGTCGCGGGTGGCGAGCGAGTTCTTGACGGCGTCAGACACGAACGACTCGGTGACGGTGACACGGCCGAGCGGGTTCTGCGCTCCCGACGAGCGGAGAGCCGTCTTCGACCGACGGCCCGCGACGCTGGTGAGCGCGAGGATCAGCAGCACGATCACGACGAGGATCGCCACGACCGCACCGATGCCGATCCACGACAGGCTTCCGCCCGCGATCGCAGTGGCCGCGATCGCCTGGTCGAGCCACGAGCGGGCGTCCTCACCGCCCGCCGTCCAGATGTCGGTCGCGGTGGGCCAGCTCATGATCGCGATGCCGAGGGCTCCGAGACCGAGGAAGAGCAGGCCGATGATGAGCAGCAGAGTGCGGTTCAGCGCACGATTCGTGTTGTTCACAGCTCGTCTTCCTTCTCGCTCGGACGCTCGACGCGCACGCGGGTGCGGACGCTGCGTGTGAGCCGGTAGGTCTGCAGCTCGGCCTCGGCGGCCGACTGCACCTCGTTCTTGTCGAGGGGGATGCCGACGCCCGGACGCACGGTGACGTCGACGCTGCGGTGTCCGACCCCCACGGTGATGCTCTCGCGTGCCAGGCCCGTCTCCTCCGAGAGGTGCTGTGCGAGGGCGCTGGCGATCACGCCGTTGTCGACGACGACGGCGCGGTCGCCGGATTCGAGGGTGTGCTTCGACAGGCGCCCCGGTGTGAGGGCGAGCACCACGAAGACGATCCCGATCAGCGCCAGCACGACGCTGCCCGCGATCACCAGGCCTGCGGGCTGCGCGGTGGGCAGGCCCACGAGCCATCCGCCCGCCGCGGCCGGTCCGAGCAGGAGCGCGGGCTGCGCCGCGAGGCTCAGCACGATCTCGAGCCCGATGTAAGTGAGGGCGAGGACGAGGAGGATGACCGCGACGAACATCGCGACGGTGCGCGGTGAATGCGTCTCGCGTCGGACGACGCGACGAAGAACAGGGGTGCTCATCGCACTCGTCTCCTCTCTGGGATGGTGGCACCGGTGATGGTGAGGGTGATTCGGGTGACGTCCCGGCCGATGATTCCCGTCAGACGCTGCTGCAACTGCTCCTGCAGCTGACGGGCCCGATCGAGTACGGGGACGCTCTGGGAGATCGCGACGGTGTCGTCGAGATCGGGGACCGGAAGCGGCGTCGCGATGCGCACCGCCAGTCCTCCGGGGTGTTCGGCGACATCGACCTTCACGTCACCGCGTGGCACACCGATCAGGGTTGCGGACGCCTGTTCGGTGACCGTGCGGTAGACGCGCTCTTTCACGTCGATGCGCCCAGGGACGGTGGTCTCTCCGGTGGCGGCTCGCGAGGAGCCGCCACCGGTGGCGAGGTTCTGGTCGATGCGCATCAGGAGGTGCGCCGCCCCGTGAACGCGTCTGCGAGTCCGCGGACGTCGAGCTTGCCGGAGGCGATCCGGCCGATGATCGCTCCGATGCCTGCGAACAGGGCCATGAGGAGGAATCCCCAGAACCCGAACAGCAGAGCTGCGAGGGCGAGGAGCGCCCCGATCAGGGCGCCGGTGGTGGTGGGGGTCATGAGACTCGCGACTCCTCGTTCTCGTTGCTGTCGTCGCCGGGCACGTGCACGTCGTTGACCTCGACGTTGACCTCGACGACCTCGAGACCGACGAGGCGGCTGATCGCACCGGCGACGGCGGCGCGTACGTTGCCCGCGACCTCCTGAATGGGGGCGGGGTACTCGACGACGATCGTCAGGTCTGCGGCGGCCTGCGTCTCGCCGACCTCGACCTTGACGCCCTGAGAGAGGTCGGTCGCGTTGACGGCGTCACGGATCGCGCCGAAGGCTCGCGCTCCACCGCCGCCGAGTGCGTACACGCCGGGAACCTCACGGGCGGCGATGCCGGCGACCTTGGCCACCACGCCGTCGGCGATGGTGGTCTTGCCTGCGGCGTCCGCGTCGGCGGGGATCCGCGAGGTCGAGAAGCTCGAGCTGCGGTCGACGCGCGAGGCGGATGCGGCCGGCTTCGGCGCTGCGGAAGTCTGAGCCAGCTCCTTCTCGGCGGGGCTGGTGGATGAGTTCTGGTCCTGGTTTGCCATGTCGATTCCTTTGCCTGAAAGCGGATGCCGGCTGCGAGACCGTTCCGGCCTCACCGGGAGCGTGTCGGTCGCTCACAGATAGGACGTGCGGGGGTGCGCATTCGTCACAAACTCGTCGCAGAGAATCAGACGAGCAGGATGACGTCGGCGGGAATCGCGCGATCGTTGGCCGCTCCCGGACTGGCCGACGCCGCCCTGGGCCGCGAAGATGATCGGATGAACCGCGACTCGCCCGCCACCGCTCTGCTCGTCATCGACGCCCAGGAATCCTTCCGCCAGCGGCCGGACGAGTGGGCGTCCACCGCCAACCCGGATGCCGTCGGCAACATCTCGCGGCTGGTCGATCACTCTCGCGAGGTCGGCGATCATGTCGTCTGGGTCACGCATTCAGAGCCGGGCAGCGGCGGAGTGTTCGACCCGGTCAACGGCTTCGTCCGAGTGATCTCCGACCTCGATCCACGGGGCGACGAGATCGCCGTGACGAAGACCACAGTCAACGCCTTCACGTCGACAGACCTCGAAGAGCAGCTGCAGCGCCTCGGCGTCGGGCGGGTGATCGTGTGCGGCATCCGCACCGAGCAGTGCTGTGAGACGACGGCTCGGATGGCGTCCGACCTGGGCTTCGCGGTGGAGTTCGTGACCGATGCCACGACGACCTCGGCGATCGAGGCGAACGACCGGCTCGCGGCCGTCTCGGGCGACGAGATCATGCGGCGCACCGAGAGCATCCTCGCCGCGCGCGGATTCGCGACCGTGATCCGCACGGCCGATCGGGTCGGAATCTCCGCCTAGGTTGGAGGGCATGTCCCTCTCGCTCGCGCTTCCCGATCTCGCCGGCCGCACGATCCTCGTCACCGGCGCGAACGCGGGCATCGGCTACTGGTGCGCCGAGATCCTCGCCGGGCATGGCGCCAGGGTGCTGCTCGGATGCCGTTCGACCGAACGGGCGGAGGTCGCGGCATCCTCGATCCGCGCGCACGCGCCCGGCGCCGACCTCGGCATCCTCCCGATGGATCTCGGTTCGCTCGCGAGCATCACCGAGGCCGCGGCATCCGTCGACGAGCGCATCGACGCCGTGATCTGCAACGCCGGAGTGAAAGCGGCGGATCGTGGCGACCGCACCGGGGATGGCCTCGACCTGATGGTCGGCACGAACTTCGTCGGGCACTTCGCCCTGCTCGCCCAGCTCGGCGACGTGCTCGCAGACGAGGCCCGGGTCGTCGCGGTGGGTTCGCTCGCCCATCGCTTCGCCGAGATCGACCCCGCCACGCTCGCGCAGCCGTGGACCGGACCGTCGCTGCGGCAGTACGGCCGATCGAAGGCCGCGCTGATGGCCTTCACGTTCGAGCTGAACCGGCGTTGGAGGGGCTCAGCGCGGTCCGCGCTGTGTGCACACCCGGGCTACGCGGTCGACCCGCTGACCCCGCACCGCGACGGCCTGACCGAGGTGTCGGCGGCGACGCGCGCTCTCGCCTCACTCAGCCGCCCGCTCGTGCAGGGCAAGGATGCGGGCGCGGCGCCCGTCGTGCATGCGGCGGTCGCCGCCGATGCCACCGGCGGCGACTACTGGGGACCCGGCGGCCTGCTGGAGTTCCGCGGGGCACCGACACGCGTCGCCGCGAGCGCGCAGGTGCGCTCGGTCGACGTGGGGACTGAGCTGTGGGCCGTCGCCGAGCAGATGGCCGGCGTGCGGTTCAGGATCTGACGCGCGGCGCGTCCGGTGCGCGTGCCGCACCGACCACGTGGATCTCCTACGCCGCAGCGATCGAGACCGCCGGGATCTCTTCGATCGACCGATACACGGGCAGGCCGCGCTCGAGGGCGATCTCGACGTCCTTGTCGGCACCCGCCGAGTCGCCCGGCAGGCGCAGCACCGCGTCGCAGTGCTGCAGCAGTCGGTGCGCGGTCTCGTACATGACGTCGCCGTCGGCGGCATCCGCCTCATCCATCCCCCGGAGGATGGGCAGGGCGACCCATTCGCCGATCATCGGCACGTGACCGAGGCGGTGGATCGGCGCCGCGGCCTCTTCCAGTCGTTCGAGGTTGCGGGCGATGAGCGCGGGGTCGCCACCGGTGCCCGAGCGGTAGGGGCCGGCGATCAGAATCAGGAGTGGAGTCGTCATGGAGAAGACTGTAACGTTAACCGTGCAAGAACGTGCAAATTCGTGAATGAACAAGATTCGGAGAGTCGGATGCTGGGCGCACAGCGCAAGGACCACCTGCGAGAGATCCTGCGCAGGGACGGCCGCGTCGTGGCGAAGGACGTCGCCGCCGATCTGGGCGTCTCAGAGGACTCGATCCGTCGCGACCTCCGCGAGCTCGCCGACGCCGGGGAGATGGTGCGGGTCTACGGTGGGGCTCTGCCGGTTCCGCCGGCGGACCGCCCCGTCGACCAGCGGGCGCTGCTCGCGACCGAGAGCAAGGAGCGCGTCGCCCGCCGCGCCGTCGAACTGATCGCCCCCGCGTCGACGATCGTGCTGGACGCCGGCACGACGACCCTCGCGATGGCCCGGATGCTGCCGCACGGCGCCGACCTGACCGTGATCACACCCAGCCCGTCGATCGCCCTCACGGTCGCCGAGCACTCCGACGCGCGCATCGTGATCATCGGCGGCGAGCTCGCTCGCTTCTCGATGGTCGCGAGCGGCCCCCTCGCCATGGAAGCGGTGCAGCACCTCCACGCCGACGTCTTCTTCCTCGGCGCGACCGGCATCGACCCGGTGCGCGGCCTGACCACCGGCCACCTCGACGACGCCGTCACCAAACGCGCGATCGCCGCCCGCTGCGCGCAGACCTACGTGCTCGGCAGCGAAGAGAAGATCGGCGCGACGTCACGCTACCCCGTGCTCGACCTCGAGGCCGTCGCCGGCGTGGTCGTCGACCCCACCGACGCGAACCCCGTGATCGACGAGCTCGCAGAGCGCGTGGCCGTGCTGCGCTGAGCGACGTCAGGCGGGGTCAGGTGATGGTCGCCGCCACGATGGTCGGGGTCATGATGGCCACCATCGCCGCGGCGATCGCGTCGTTGACGGCCTTGGCGACGGCATCCCCCGCCGGCGACCCTGCCGTCAGCTCTTCGATCCGCTTCTTGAGGTCGCGCGCCGACATTCCGCCGCATTCGTCGCGCAGGATCGCGTGCGCCGAGTTCAGGTTCTGCAGAATCGACAGCAGCGCCAGATCGGCCTGCGTCGGAGCAGCGGTTCCGGCCAGCACGGCGGCGAGGCGGGAGCGCAGCATCTGCTCGGGTGCCGAGTCGGATTCGGGAGTGCGTGCCGAGCCCCATCCGAAGAATCCGCGCTCCCCGCGCACGAGCACGCCCTGCACGACGAGCGACTCGACCACGACTTCGAGCGGATCGAGCTTGGGTCGCACGACGAGAGACTGCAGTCGTTTGCCGCGCAGCGGCACGAGGCGCTGCAGAGTCGTGTCGAGGATCGGGTTGCCGGTCGGCTCGGTCGACACGATGTCGATGACGGGGTTCTTCTCGTCCGACACCGAGATGCGTCCGTGCAGAGCGAGGTCGACGATGACGGCGGCGACCTCGCCGTAGAGGCGGTTCACGCTCACCGCGCTCTCGACGCGGCCATCAGGCCGGAGGAGCAGCATGTGGAGTTCTTCGACGATCAGCATGCACCCACGCTATGACGAGCCTTCTCCCCCCGGCATCCCCCGGACGGATGATTCCGGAACAGTGGCGGACGCGGCATTCGATGACGGGGTTTACGCCCCGATCTTCTTCGCGTCATCGGCGTTGAGCAGGCGGAAGAGCAGCGCCGCGATGACCGCTCCGACCGCGGGGGCGACGATGTAGAGCCACAGGGAGGACCAGTCGAAGTAGCCACCGACAGAAAGGCCCAGCGCCACCGCAGGGTTGAAGCCGCCGCCCGAGATCGAGCCCACGGTCGCCGCGCCGACGAACACCGTCGCACCGATCGCGAGGCCGTAGAACGAGTTGCCCTCGGTGTCCTTCGAGGTCGCGGTGTTGAGCACGACCCAGACGAGGATCAGCGTGAACAGCGCCTCGACGAAGAAGGCTGGTCCCACCTCGACGACCAGGGCCTCGCCACCGGCGGGCCACACGGCGAAACTGACCAGCGCGGCGAGCGCGCCACCGACGAACTGCGCCACGAGATAGGAGATGAAGTCGACGACGCTGAGGCCGCCACGGAGGAAGACGCCGACGGAGACCGCCGGGTTGAGGTGAGCACCCGAGATGTGGCCGGTGGAGAAGACGAGCACGGCGAGGGTGAAGCCGATCGCGAGCGGGGTCAGCGGGCTCTCGCTGTTGATCGCCGCGATGATCGTGAGGACGAAGAGGAACGTGGCGATCGCTTCGGCGAGTGCCTTGCGTGGGGTGCCGGACATGAGAACCGCTCTTTTCTGAGAAGTGAAGGAAGGACAACGGCGTCCGGCTGGCGCTCCGGCCGACCCACCGTCGGATGGTGACGCGCCGAATCTAGCGATGACGACCAGGACCACCTGCTCACCGCGCGGACGCCCGAGGAGCGGATATCGATATGACGCGGGATGTCAACCCCGTCGCCGTGCGCGCACCGACTCCATAGGTTTCGTGGATGAGCTCCGACATGACCAGCGAAGAGAAGCGCCACGATCAGCTGACCGCGGCACCGGACGCGACCGAAGCCGACGCCGCACCCCGCATCGAGGTCTCCGAGCACGACGGCAACACCCGCATCGACATCGCCCCCGATGCTGCGGTGCGCCCGGGCCCCGGGCCCGGGGCCGAGACCGACGACCAACCCCAGCGGTGAGCGACCGGGGGTAGCAGTGGCGTCAGACGCGCGCGGCTACAGCCAGCCCTTGCGCTTGAACGCCCAGTACAGCCCGAAACCCATCCCCACCATGAGAGCGACCGCCATGGGGTAGCCGAGCGCCCAGTGCAGCTCGGGCATGTGGTCGAAGTTCATGCCGTAGACCGTGCCCACGAGGGTCGGGGCGAACAGGATCGCCGCCCAGCCCGAGATCTTCTTCACCTCGTCGTTCTGGCGGATGCTCAGCTCGGTCATCCGCCGCATCTCCTCGTTCTGCCGCCGCGCGACGATCGTCGACTCGACGGTCAGGGCGTTGTCGAGCACGGTGCGGAAGGTGTTCGCCCGCTCCGACACGCGCAGCGTATGGTCGAGCACGTCTCGCAGATACCGCTGCAGCTCCTCATCGACCTCGTACTTCGCAGACCCGCGCAGCAGAGCGTCGAGCATTCCGGCCAGAGGCTGCACTGCGCGTTGGAAGTCGATCACCTCTCGGCCCAGCTCGTAGATGCGCTGCGTCGCGTCGGCTCCCTCTTCGAAGAGCTGGCTCTCGATCTCGTCGATGTCGTTCTCGAGCCCGGCGAGCACGGGTGCGTACTCGTCGACGACCTCGTCGAGGATCGCGTAGAGCACGGCCTCGGGGCCGAGTTTCAGGAGTGCCGGGTCGTCTTCGAGGCGGCGCCGGACACGTCCGAGGTCGGGCGACTCCGCGTGACGGATCGTCACCACGAAATCCGGACCCACGAGCACGTGGATCTCACCGAACTCGACCTCTTCCGCAGCATCCAGATACCGGGCCGAGCGCAGCACCATGAACAGCACCTCGCCATAGCGCTCGAGCTTCGAGCGCTGGTGACCGGAGAGGGCATCCTCGACGACGAGCGCGTGGATGCCGAACTCGTCGGCGACCTCGCGGATCTCGGCCTCACTCGGACGATACAGGCCGATCCAGCTCATTCCACCGCGCTCGCGCAGCACCTCGAACGTCTCGCTGAGGCTCCGCGGATTCTCGGTGCGGATGCCGTCGACATAGATCGCGTTGTCGATGATCGCCATCGGCGCTCCCTCGATAGGTCGAGCCGCGGACCCGTCGTCCGCGTCCGAGGTCAGCCGGCGGGAGGCGCGACGCAGGGGATCGCCGAGGCCGTGATCTCCTGGTGGTACTGCTCGGCCGTGAACGGGAGCCCGAATTCCGGCGCCGTCTCTCCTGCGGCTGCCGGAGCCTTCGATGCGATCGCGGCGAGCTCCCATGCCAGGTACATCGCGGTCGTTCCGCCGGTCGTCGAGTCGTTCAACGAGACGGCGACCGTGAATCCGGACTCCGGATCGGAGAACGCGGACGTCTGATATCCGGGCGTCCATCCCGACTGTCCGACCATCGAGCCGACGAGCAGCGCTCCGCCGGTGGCCTGGAACCACGAGGGCGCCTCGGGGCTCTGCGGCAGCGGGGCTGCGAAGCGGTTCGGCTCATCCTTCGTCCGCAGCTTCTGTGCGGCCTCGGCCTGGGTGTACCGACCGAGGTCCTCGATCGTCGACACGACGCCAGAGTCGGTGTACCCGGTGCTCGACGACAGCGTGGTGATGTCGGTCGGGGCCGCACAGTCGTACCCGCCTTCGATAGGCGTCAGGTAGTACCCGTTCATGACCGGACCCGTCGAGGGCGCGGCTGCGGCCGGCGAGGGCAGCCGCGTCTCAGAGAGGCCGAGCGGCTGGCTCACGTACTCGGAGATCAGCTCGGATGCCGTCAGGCCCGATGCCCGCTCGAGGGCGAGTCCCAGCAGCAGGTAGCCGGCGTCGGAGTTGGTGTAGGTCGTCTTCGGCGTGGCGCGCGGGGCGCCGAGGCCGTAGGCGGCGAGCTCGAGCGGCGCCCAGACGCGCTCGGGAGTGGTGAACCATGCGGTCCGAGCGGTCGCCTCGGACGAGCCGGCTCCGCTGGTGCTGTTGCACAGGTCGAGAAGCGTGGTGTCCGTCATGTCGGCGACGCCCGAGACGTAGTCGCTCACGGAGTCGTCGAGGTCGACCACGCCCTGATCGACGAGGCCGTAGAGCACATCGCACGTCATGAGCCGCGTCATGTCCGCGACGCGGAAGGCCATGTCCGTGCTGATCTCCTCATCGGAACCGGGGCCCTGCGTGCCTCGCCCGACGACCCAGCTGCCGCTCCAGGGAGCCCACACGCCGACGACGGCACCCGACGCCCCTGAGGCGGCGAGCGCATTGTCGACGGCCGCTTCCATGGCGGCGACGGTGTCGGCGGGCAGTGCGCCTTCGACCTGAGACGGCGGTTCGTAGCTGAACTCCGGCTCGGCGGTGCAGCCGGTGAGGAAGAGTCCGAGCGCGGCGACGCCGGCCGCTGCTGCGCGGAACGTGCGCGACGAGAGAAGCTGCATGAAAGGGGACCCCCGGAAGACGTGTCTCCCGAGTCTAGAACGCCGTTCCTGAAAGAAGGCATCGCCGGGGCCCCTTTAGGGTGATCAGCATGCCCCACATCTTCGAGGCCGACGTCGTCTCCGCCATTCTGCGCCACATGAACGGCGACCACACCGACGACAACCTGCTCATCACGCGAGCCTTCTCAGCCGTCGAGGACGACGAGATCACGGATGCCGTGATGACGGACCTCGACGGCGACGGCGGCGTCTGGAAGGTCACGCGCGCAGGCATCCCCTCCGAGATGCGCATCGCCTGGCCCTCCGGCCCCATCGACGAGCGGCCCGCCGTGCGCCGCGAAGTCGTCGCGCTCTACGATCTCGCGTGCGAGAAGCTCGGGGTCGAGCCGCGTCCGCACGCGTGACTCCCTGAGATATCGGGCTTCCACTTCAGGTTAGGTCACCCTTACACTTGGCACATGTCCGAGATCCTCTCCTTCTCCGCAGCCCTCCGTGAGCGCTCCTCCGGTTCGCACTCGCGCAGTGAGGGTGCCGGCTTCATGTCAGACCTGCTCAAGGGCGAGGGCTCGCGCGAGGACTACATCGCGCTCGTCGCGCAGCACTACTTCATCTACGAGGCCCTCGAAGGCGCGGGCGAGCGCATGCGCCGCGACCCCGTGGCATCCGTCTTCATCAGCGACAAGCTGACCCGTCTTCCTGCACTGGAGGCCGACCTCGAGTTCCTGCTCGGCCCCGGCTGGCGCGACGAGATCGTCGCGCTGCCCACCACGCAGCGCTACGTCGAGCGCATCCGTCAGGTGGGCGCGACCTGGGTCGGCGGCTTCGTCGCGCACCACTACACGCGCTACCTCGGCGACCTGTCCGGTGGCATCTTCATCGGACGAGTGATGGCCCGCCGCTTCGGCTTCGAGACCAACGGCATCGGCTTCTACCTGTTCGACGACATCGCCGACCCGTCCGCGTTCAAGGACGTCTACCGCGAGCAGCTGGACGCGGCGCCGTGGGACGACGCCGAGCGCGAGCGCGTGATCGACGAGGTGCTCCTCGCCTACCGCTTCAACACCGAGCTGTTCGAGGACCTCGACCGCGCACGCGTCGCCGCCTGACGACCAGCAGGCTCAGCCCTTGCCCACCTCGGGCGTGGACGCCGCGAGCCACGCGTCGCGCATGAAGCGGCGCACATCCTCGTCGACGCGGATGTCGCTCGGGCGCAGCGCCCTCGAGAGGTAGAGCCCGTCGAGGGACGTGAGCCGTGAGAGCGCGACGTAGGTCTGTCCCGGTGCGAACGCGCCGGATCCGAGGTCGATGATGGCGCGGTCGTAGGTCTTGCCCTGGGACTTGTGGATCGTGACGGCCCACGCGAGACGCAGCGGGAACTGCGTGAACTCCGCGACGACGTCACGCGACAGCTTCTTGGTGCTGGGCTCGTAGGAATAGCGGAACCGCTCCCACACCGCGGGCTCGACGTCGACCTCGTCTCCGTCGATCTCGACGCGTACGGTCTCGCCGAGGATGCGCACGACCGTGCCGATCGTGCCGTTCACCCACCGCGGCGGCTCACCCGACATCGAGGTGTCGTTGCGGAGGAACATCACCTGCGCGCCGATCTTCAGCTTGAGCTCCGACTCTGCGGGCAGCGATGCCTCGCCCCTGCCGAACTCTCCGCTGACCTCGGCCTTCGCGGTCTGCTCCTTGCCCGCAAGCGCCGCGAGGTGTCGACTGTTGATGGTGTTCACGATGTCGTTGCGCGTGGCGAGCGTGATCATCGGAACCTCGCCCGGCTCCGGGTCGGGGGGCGTGCGCGCGCCTTGCGTGTTGAGCACCCCGGCGACCTCGGCGGTGACCCGGCCGTACCGCACCGCGTTCAGCATGGCCTTGAAGCCGTCATCCGACTGCCGGTGGATCTGCACGAGCTCGCGCACGTGCAGCTCGGCACGGGTGTCGACGGCGAAGAGCCCCTCTTCCTCTTCCGGCGCCTCGCCGCCGGCGGCGCCGGCCCAGACCTTGGCGTCGAAGAACCAGAACGAGCGGTAGTGGTCCTTCACGTAGCGCAGCTCGTCGCCGCGTGGCGGCACGGGAGCCAGCTGGTACGGATCGCCGAACATCACGATCTGCACCCCGCCGAACGGGATGCCGCGCTTGCCCCGCGCCTGACGGAGCGAACGGTCGATCGCGTCCATCAGGTCGGCGTTGACCATCGAGATCTCGTCGATCACAAGCGTCTCGATCGCGTTGAGGATCCGTCGTGTGTTGTCGTTCTGATCGATGTCCGAATCACCGATCAGACCGATCGGCAGCCGGAACAGCGAGTGGATCGTCTGCCCCTCGACGTTCAGCGCGGCGACACCGGTGGGTGCGCAGATCGCGATCTGCTTCTTCGTGTTCCACGAGAAGTACTGCAACAGGGTCGACTTGCCGGTGCCGGCGCGGCCGGTGATGAAGACGTGCTCGCTGGTGTCCTCGATCAGCCGGAACAGCTCTTGCTGCTCTTCGGACAGGGCGGGAAGCGACACGGTTCTCTCACACGGCTGGGGGCGGGAGTGCACGTTGAGATCGTGCCTCCCCATGCTACGTGGCGGCGCACACCCGGCATCCGAGGGACACAGCGATCGTGGTCGACGCATGGAGGCCCGCGCACGGCATCGTCCCAGGCCGCGCTTCTAGACTGGCGCCATGCAGCAGGTCGAGACGAAGGCGCCCCGGCGCTCGCGCCTCGCTGCCGACCTCGCGATGCTCGCAGTGGTCGGCCTCGTGCTCGTCGCCGCTCTCGGCGCAGGCGGGGCCACCCTCTATCAGCAGTTCTACGGTCCATCGGCCTTCGTCGTGCGGTACCTCGATCTGCTCGCCGAAGGCCGAGCGGCCGATGCCCTTCGCGTGCCGGGTGTCGCGATCGATCGGGAGACGCTCGAGGTCGCGGGCATCGGAGCCACGGCGTCGGAGGCTCTGCTGCGCCACGCGGCCCTCGCCCCGCTCTCCGACGTCGAGGTGATGTCGGAGGAGCTCGACGACGCCGGCAAGACCGAGGTGACCGTCTCGTACACGGCGAGCGGTTATGCCGGCACGACCACGTTCACCGTCGAGCAGGACGGCTGGGCGGGCGTCACCCCGAACTGGCGCTTCACGACGAGCCCTCTGGCCGTGGTCGAGCTCACGCTGCGGGGCGCCGATCAGTTCGCCGTCAACGGCTTCGAGATGGACCGCCGCCAGGTGTCGGCGGCGGGTGCGCAGGCCGCTCCCCTCGATCCGCTGCCGCTGCTGGTCTTCACGCCGGGGCTGTACTCGGTCACCGTCGACACGGCGATCGCCGACTCCGACGGTGTCGGCGTCCTGGCAGACACACCGCTCGCCACCACGCCCGTCGACGTGCAGACCGAGCCCACCCCCGACTTCGTCGCCGTGGTGCAGCAGCGAGTCGAGGAGTTCCTCACGGCGTGCACCACACAGGAGGTGCTGCAGCCGACAGCGTGCCCGTTCGGCATCGAGGTCTCCAACCGTCTCGCCTCGCTGCCGAAGTGGTCGATCACGGCTCAGCCCCAGGTGACCGTGGCCCCTGACGGCGGGCACTGGAGGATTCCCCCGACGGATGCGGTCGCACACGTCGACGTGGAGATCAGGTCGCTGTTCGACGGATCCGTGCAAGAGGTCTCGGAAGACGTCCCGTTCCAGGTCAACGGGTCGATCACGATCCTGCCCGACGGAAAGGTGTCGATCCGCGTCGGCTCTCCGGACGAGGAGTCGACGGGCTGATCGCCTGTTGCAGGGTTCAGCGCGCTTCGCGCTGAGCCTGACGGAGGTCGCGCTCGGCGAGGGCCGCGAGCTTCTCGTTGTACTCCTCGAGCTCCGCCTCGCCCGTGCGGTCGGCATGCCGATCGCGGCGCTTCTGCAGCTTCGTGTCGCTGCGACTCCACTGGATCGCCACCGTGATCGCGAGGATCAGGGTCGGGATCTCACCGATCGACCACGCGATGCCGCCGCCGATGTACTGGTCTTCCATCGGCGAGGGACCCCACGTGCGCCCCATCGACCCGAACCAGTCGGCGACCATGAGCCCCTCCTGCATCATGATGGCGACACCGAAGAAGGCGTGCATGGCCATGATCGCGATCAGTGTGATGAGGCGTCCGGGGTAGGGCAGGCGGTACGGCACGGGATCGGCGCCGATCAGGCTCAGCACGAACAGGTATCCGGAGATGAGGAAGTGGGCGACCATCCACTCGTGACCGAGGTGCTCGAACATCGACCAGCGCACGAGGTCGGTGAAGTAGAAGGCCCACAGCGACAGGATGAAGATGCCCGCCGCGACGAACGGGTGGGTGACGACCTTCGAGAACGGCGAGTGCACCGCCCACATGATCCATTCGCGGCCGCCACGGGTGCCGTCGTCGCGCTTGTGGATCGCGCGGAGGGCCAGCGTGACCGGCGCCCCGGAGACCAGCAGCAGCGGGATCGCCATCGACAGCATCATGTGCCCCAGCATGTGCACACTGAAGAGATACTCCTGGTAGGCGTTGATCGGGCCGCCGGTGACCCACAGCAGCATCAGCATGCCCAGGACCCAGAAGGCGGTGCGATGGATCGGCCAGCGGTCGCCCCGCAGGCGCAGACGGCGCACCCCCGCGAGGTAGAGGAAGAGGCCGAATCCGGCGGCCACCAACCAGAGCACGTCGATGTCCCACGCCGTGAACCAGCGGTCGATCGTGAACTCGGGAGGCAGCGGTGAACGGGTGAGGTTCTCGGCCGGTGTCTGCACGAACGCGGCTTCCTCGCCGGTCGGCGGAGGCGTGCGCGCGAGCGCGGCGGCGGCACCCGAGGCGAGGCCCATCAGCGCGACCTCGCAGAGCACCAGCATCCAGAACCAGCGGGCCGCTCCAGCCCCTTCGAGACGGGGGATCAGGCGGAGGCGATACCAGGCGCCGAGCAGACCCATGCCCACCAGGAGCACGACCTTGGCGAGCAGGATCGTGCCGTAGGGCGTCCAGAGCTGCGAGATGTCACCGAAGGAGACGATGGAACGCGCCAGGCCCGAGATGGCGACGACCGCGAACGCGGCGATCGCGAGGCTCGAGTAGCGGCTGACCAGCCGGGCGGTGCCCACGCCCGAGCGGTCGCGCAGGATCACGACGAGCAGCAGACCGCCGAGCCACACCGCCGCGCCGATCGTGTGCAGCAGGATCGAGTTCACGGCGATGTTGTGCCCGGCGAGCTCGCCGGAGTGGCCCTGGGTCGCCAGCGGGAGGAAGGATGCCGCGGCGAGGATCGCCGTGATCAGGGTGGGTGTCCACGTGCGCCACGCGAACGCGAGCACGGTGATCACCGAGCCCATGATCGTGGTGATCAGCCACGATTGACCGAGCGGCAGCTGCAAGAGGAATCGTCCGAGCTGCTCGCCGAATTCGCGCTCGGCACTCAGCTGCGGATTGAAGGCGGCCATGAAGGTGAAGAATCCGCTGATGCCCGCGGTGACCGTGAAGACCGCCGCACCCGCTGAGGCCGTGTTGAGGGCCGTGTCGAACGACTTCTCCTCGCTGCGCAGCGCGAACAGCGCCAGCACGAGTGAACCCAGCATCGCCGCAGCCGCGATGTTCATCACGAGCTTGACGATCGGGGTGGCCCAGCGTACGAACGGACCCGGATCCTGCAGCAGCAGTGGCGCCGCCCCTCCGCCGATCACGAGGGCGAGGAGCACGCCGATCAAGCCGGTCGCGAGCAGGATTCCGACTCCGGCCGCGCGATACGCGGAGCGGTTCGGGGTCTGCACGGCGCGGGCACTCACCCCTCAAGCCTAAGCCGCGCAACCGGGGAGGGAGCACGAAGGCCGCCCCCGACGGATCGGGAGCGGCCTTCGAAGAGGTGCGGTCTTACTTGACGGCAGCCTTGAGCTTGGAACCAGCGGTCACCTTGACGCGGTGGCCGGCCGGGATCTTGATCTCGGCGCCGGTCTGCGGGTTGCGGCCCGTGCGAGCTGCGGTTGCGACCTGCTCGAACGAGATCCAGCCCGGGATCGAGACCTTGCTGCCCTTGGCAACAGCGTCGGAGACCGAGGAGAACAGCGCGTCGAGGACACCCGAGACGGTGGCCTGGCTCTGGCCGGTGGCAGAAGCGATGCTCGCGACGAGCTCGGTCTTGGTGATGGACTTGTCAGCCATGTCATCCTCCAGCGACGAGGTTCCCGTCGCATCGTTGGTGTTCGAAGGGCGACTGCCCTCCGTTGGTCGAGTGACCGCCTTGAATGTACCAACCGCCACCCACATTTCCGCGTCATTTCGCGGGTTTTGGGGTATTCGGCGGCGTGTCGTGGTGCAGAAGTGACGAATGTGACCCCTGTGGTGCCTTGTCAGACGGCTGAGCGCCGCCGTTCCACGCTCGCGCGGCGCCCCGCCCGGGATCACGCTGCGCGTCGCCCGGGATCACGCTGCGCCTCGCCTCTGCATCGCGCTGCGCCTCGCCCGGGATCGCGCTGCGCCTCGCCTCTGCATCGCGCTGCGCCTCTGCATCGCGCTGCGCCTCTGCATCGCGCTGCGCCTCGGGAGGAGAACTGCGCCTCGGGAGGAGAGATCTGCGGATTCGGTCCTCCCAAGGCGCAGTCTTCCTCCCCGGGGATGCGGGCAGGGAAGGGGATGCGGGCAGGGAGAGGGATGCGGGCAGGGAAGGGGATGCGGGCAGGGAGAGGGCTGCTCGGGTCAGCGCGGGCGGTGCGATCCGACGACCGAGCGCGCAGTGCGCGCGAACGCCGGGGTGACGCGCTCGTCTCCGTCGAGGTAGCCGCCGACGAGGGCTGCGTCGCGCAGCAGGACGAGGGATGCCGCGACATCGGCAGGATGCTCGAGACCAGCCTGCTCGGCGACGGCCTGCAGGGTGGAGCGGAACCACTCGCGGTGCTCGTCGATGAGCCGTCGCACGGCGCCGTCGGCATCCGGATACTCCGCCGCCGCGTTGATGAACGGGCAGCCGCGCGTGTGCCTGAGCCGGATGTCGGCGGTGATGCCCTCGATCACGGCGTCGACCAGCTGCGACGGCTCGGTCACCGCTTCTGCGGCGTCGGCGAACATCGCGCGCAGCATCTCGTCTTCGTTGCGCAGGTACGCGAGGACCAGGTTCTCCTTGCCGCCGAACTGCTTGTAGAGCGTCGCCCTGGTGACCGCGGCCTCGTCGATGATGCGGTCGACGCCCACCGCATGGATCCCCTCCTCGTAGAAGAGCCTGGTGGCGCTGTCGATGAGTCGGGTGCGCGCGGCACTCGGCCGCTTCGGAGTCGTCGTCGGGGCCGGGGTAGGAGTCATGGTCTTCATGGTGATCCCTCTCATCGTGTCACCCGAAAGCGACTTTCGGGAATAGGTTGCGGTAGATAGAACGTTCGGTCTACTATCAGCGTAACGCATCCGCACTAAGCGGGAGCAGAGACAGGAGAAGAGAAAATGAACAGCACCGAGAAGACCCCGATCGTCCTGATCCACGGACTCTGGATGACCCCGAAGAGCTGGGACACCTGGGCCGAGCGCTTCCGCGCACAGGGCCACGAGGTGATCATCCCGGGGTGGCCCGGAATCGACGATCGCTCGGTCGATGACATCCGCCGCGATCCGTCCGCCCTCGAAGGCATCGGCCTGACGCAGATCGCCGACAACTACGAGCGCATCATCCGCGCGCTTCCGGTGAAGCCGATCGTCATGGGCCACTCGTTCGGCGGCGTTCTCACGCAGATGCTCGCCGACCGCGGCCTCGGCGCCGCCTATGTCGGGGTCGCCCCCGGGCAGACCGCCGGCGTCACCGCACTCCCCCTCTCGACCCTGTGGACGGGAACGCCGATCCTCTCGCACCCCTTCGGACGCAACGGCGCCAAGCCGCTGTCGAAGCGCCACTTCCACTTCACGTTCGGCAACGACCTCTCGCGTGCAGCATCCGACGCCCTCTGGGAGGAATACGCCGTGAACTCCTACAACAGGGTCTTCTTCGAGGGCGTGACCTCGGTGCTCAACGAGAAGGGCGGCGTCACCCACGTCGATTACGCACGCGCCGACCGCGCTCCGCTCCTCGTGATCACGGGCGAGATCGACCACGTCGTGCCGCCGGCCATCGGCCGCGCGATCGTCAAGAAGTACCGCTCATCGGGCAGCCCCGCCGTCGTCGAGTACAAGGAGTACGCCGGCCGCACCCACCGCCTCGTCAGCCAGGACGGCTGGGAGGAGATCGCGGACTACGCGCTCACCTGGGCGGTGGCGCACGCGACAGC
>NZ_JASDCU010000014.1 GCF_030407765.1 Microbacterium sp. APC 3901 | reverse complement strand
TGCTCGTTGCGGTGGTGACGCCCGTGATGACGTCGAGCGCGACGGTCTTGTCGCCGATCGTCACCTGCGGGATGGGGCCGTCGAACGAGACCTTCGTCACGATGCCCGAGACGGTCTTGCCCTCGGCATCCTTGTAGCTCGCCTCCTGGCCGATGAGCGCGCTCGCCGCCTGACGCATGTTCAGCGCGAAGGTCTCGGCGCCGCTGTCGGCGAGTGCCGTCAGCTGCTCCATCATGGCGAGCTGAGTGGTCTGCGAGATCATCTCGTTGGTGTCCATCGGACTCGACGGATCCTGGTGCGTCAGCTGGGTAACCAGGAGTTTGAGGAACACCTCTCCGTCGAGCACCTGCTTGCGGGCAGCGGGGTCGGTGGTGCCTCCCGTGTGGATCGAGCTCGGGGCGCTCACGGCGTCGACAGTCATTCGGTCGTCCTCTCAGGCGAAGATGTCGAGCCCCGCACCGGAGGCGGCAGAGGGCGTGGTCTGGATGGTGCGGGGAAGATCGGAGACCTGCTCGACTCCGCGGCGGTGGTCGGGTCGGCCGCGGTTCGCTTCGCGATCGCCTGCACCCTGTCCTGTCGGTGCATCGCCCGCAGCCTGCTGGCCTCGCTCACCGGAGGCTGAGGGATCCGCGGACGTGCCGTGGTTGACGCTCAGAGTGGCGTGCGGCATCACCGCGGCGAGGTCGCGGCGCAGCTCGACGAGCATGGTGCGCAGCACGTCGCGCCCGGCATCGGTCGCACCGCTGAGCTCGACCTGCACCTCTCCGGATGCCGTGATGTGCGCGCGCACCGTGACGGGGCCGAGACTGTCGGGGTTCACCGTCATCGTGAGCTGGTGGGTGCCCGTCGGGCGCTGGGCGATGCTCACGACCACCGGAGCGACCTGGGCGGCCACCGCACGATTCGCGGCAGTGGCTGCGTCGGGCGACGGAGCGGGGGCGATCGTGGCGACCGAGGGAGCGACCGGGGCGAGGGGGGCCGTCGCCGTCACAGGCTGTGCCCCCTGCGGGTGGTCCCCCACATCGCTCGCCGGATGCTGCTCGAAAGAACCCCCGACCCCGGGCGCAGGGGCGCCGACCACCGACGGGATCGCATTCAGGGGCTGCCGAGAGAGCGGCTCGGGCCGAAGCACGGCCGCGGCAGCATCGGAGCGCACGGGATCGGTACCGCCGCTGTCGGGCTCTCGTGGGATCGCCGCCGTGTGGACGCCGCCCTCGCGGACGCCGCCCTCGCGGACGTCGCCCGTGGGTCCTCCCTGCTGCGTCCGGACTTCGCCACGCTCACCGACGACGTCTGTCGCGCTCGCCGACGCAGCAGCCGATGCAGACGCGGGCGCAGACGCGGGTGTCGGGGCCGGGGCCGACGCTGCGGCAGTCTCTGAAGCCCGAGTCGTCTGCGGCGCCGCCTCGGCATCAGCCGGAACCGCATCTGCGGCATCCGCTTCGGCGACCGCATCCACCGGATAAGCAGGAGTCGCCTCGGCCGCCCCCGGTGTCGTCTCCGGCGTCGCCTCCGGATGCGGCGCACTCGGAGCCGTCGTCTCGGACGCCGTCGCCAGCGGTGCCGCCGCCTGGGGCGTCATCGCGGAGGGTTCCGGCGTCACCGGAGCAGACCACGCGACCAGGTGAGTCATGGCCGCGATCGCGGCCTGTGGGTCGATTGTGCGGTCGGGTGCCACCGACGCCTCCACCGTCGGCCAACCCTGCGAAGCCGCGTCGGGCATCGCCGGGCCCGACCCCGACGTGCCGTCGAGCGTCCGACCCGCTGCGGTGAGGGCATCGCCGAACAGTGAACCGGAGTCCGCCGACGCTCGACCACCCGTGTCAGCCTCGCCGGAGCCGGATCCCGCGCCGACGCCGGGAACGGTCGCGAGCAGTCCCACCGCGGTCATCCGAGCATCTCCATGATCTTCTGCATCGACGGAACCGATCCGCCGGCGCCCGAGGCGTTCGCCGAGAACAGGGTCTGGAGCGCCGCGATGACGTCGGCGTCCTCTCCGCCGGACGCACCGGTGCCCACAGCAGCCGGCGCCGATGTCGCCTCGGCCGCTGCAGTGCTCGACGCGGCATCGGCGGTCGAGGCGGCCTTGGCCGCCTCCAGCACTCCGGCGAACGTCGCGGAACTGGCCGCCGATGTCTCAGCCGTCGCCTCCGTGGCAGCCGCTGCAGCCGCACGCCCCGCCGGATCCAGCGACACGATCTGGGTCTCGATCGCATCGACGCGGGCGATCACCGCTGCAAGCCCGGTCATGCGGCGCTTCCCTCACGTCGTGAGGTGCGCACGACGGCGATCTCGTCGAGCGCGTTCTGCTCGGCCGCGAGCTCGGCCTTCGCGGTCTCGACACGATGGGTGGTCTCGAGACGTTCGAGCCCCTTCAGATCGCGTCGCGCTTCGATGTGCGCTGATCGTGCCTCGGACTCTGCGCTACGCCTCATCTCGACCAGCGCCTGCAGATCGCTGAGCGTGCTGCGCCCCGCCGCTCGGGCCGCGGCCATCGCCATCAGCGCCCGCGGATCATCGATCTGCGCGCTGATGTCGGCGAGGCTCGTGATCGCCGTCTGCTCGGCACTCTCGGCCTGCACCCGTTCTGCGCTCGCACGCGAGAGATGTTCGGCGGCGACACGCTCCTGGGCGCCGCGCACGCGCAGCAGACCAGCCAGTGGGAAGGTCATGGGGTGAGTCCTCCGAAATCGGTGGTGAGGGTGGCGAGCTGTTTCCAGGACTCGTCGGACGACGCGAAGTCGTCCATGCTCTGGGTGAGGAAGCGAGAGATGGCGCCCTCATGAGCGAGCGCGGCGTCGACCATGGGGTTGGCCCCCTGTCGATAGGCGCCGATCTCGATCAGGTCGTTCGCGCTGCGCCGGGCCGCCAGCACGCTGCGCAGTACGACTGCGTCCCGACGCTGCTCCGGCGTGGTGATCTTCGACACGACGCGAGACACCGACCCGAGCACGTCGACCGCAGGGAAATGCCCGCGGATCGCGAGCGCCCTGTCGAGCACCACATGCCCGTCGAGGATTCCTCTGGCGGCATCCGCGATCGGCTCGTTGTGATCGTCGCCGTCGACGAGAACCGTGTAGAGACCGGTGATCGAACCGACGGGTCCGGTTCCGGCTCGCTCGAGCAGCCGGGCCAGCACCGAGAAGGTCGATGGCGGATATCCCCGAGTGGCCGGCGGTTCGCCGGCGCTCAACCCGATCTCACGCTGCGCCATGGCCACGCGTGTCAACGAGTCCATCATCAGCACCACGTCGAGGCCGTCATCGCGGAAGCCCTCTGCGATCCGTGTGGCGACGAAGGCCGAGCGCAGCCGTGCCATGGCAGGCTGGTCCGAGGTGGCGACGATCACCACCGACCGTGCAAGACCCTCGGGCCCCAGGTCGTCTTCGAGGAACTCCCGCACCTCGCGACCGCGCTCGCCGACGAGCGCGATGACGTTCACATCAGCCGTCGACCCACGAGCGATCATCGACATCAGCGACGATTTGCCCACGCCCGACCCCGCGAAGAGGCCGAGGCGCTGCCCCAAGCCCACGGGTGTCATCGTGTCGAGCACGCGCACGCCGAGTCCGAGCTGCCTGTCGATGCGCTGTCGGTCCATCACGCTCGGCGCATCGTGGTCGAGTGCGACAAGCGCTGTGCGTCCGCCGAGCGGGCCCTTGCCGTCGATCGGCCGTCCGAGCCCGTCGAGCACGCGTCCGAGCAGCGCGCGTCCGGTCGGCACCTGCAGCGGCGCTCCGCCGTGTCGCACCCGCGCACGGGCGGTGATCCCGTCGAGCCTGCCGAGCGGCATGCAGCGCGCAGAGGCTCCGTCGACGGCGACGATCTCGGCGTCGACCGGGCGGCCGTCCGCGGCGTCGATGCGGACGCGGTCGCCGACCGCGCCGTCGATGCCGAGCACCTCCACGCCGAGTCCACGCACCGCCTTCACCGTGCCGGAGCGCTCAGGGCGCGCTGCCGCGAGTGCGCGCTGCCACGACCGCGTCCCGGTGATCACAGTGTCCCCCCGGCGTCCTGGTCATCGCCGGCGAGTGCTGCAGCCGCGCGGGTGAGCGCTGTGGAGATGCGCGTGTCGACCGCACCGTTCTCGATCTCCACGATCGCGCCGCCGTTGTCCACAGCAGGAGAGGCCGAGATCCGGATGCCGCGGAGCACGTCGAGCATCGATGCCTCCTCCTGCAGGACATCGGCATCGTGCACGCTGAACGCGACGCCGGTCCACCGGTCGGCGGGCATCTCGTGCAGGGCGCGTCGAAGCGCGTGAGCGGCGGATCGCGCAGGATCCGACAGCTCCGCTCCGAGGATCGTCGTGGCGAGCACGACCGCGAGCTCTTCGACTCGATCGGCAGCGAGCGTACTCAGCTCGTCGATGCGCCTGTCGAGTGCCGCCTGCGCGGCCTCCAACGCGCGCAGGCCGGAGCCTCGTTCGTGCAGATAGAGCTCCTGGAGCTCCTGCATCCGCTGCTGCTGCGCCGCACGCTGCGCCTCGGCCTCGTCGAGCGCGAGTCTGCGCCCCTCGGCGAAGCCGTCGGCGTATCCCCGGGTGCGAGCACGATCGGCCTCGCCTCGGAGGTCGATCGGAGTCTCGCCGACACGCGGCACGACCAGCGGCGTGAAGGCGGAATCGAGCACGGCGGACACCTCGGAATCGAAGGGCGAGGCCTGTCCGTGGCCCGTAGGTCGAGCGATCCGTGCTCCTCGCTCACTATCGCGACGCTCGTCTGCAGCCGTAACCGCCGCGGCTGAATCACCTGCCGTGAGAGGGATCACTCGATGAGCTCATCCTCGTCTTCGCGCGAGATCGTGATCTCCTCCGCGGCCTCCAGGTCGCGGATGATGCGCACGATCTCGGCACGGGCCTCGTCGACCTGACGCATGCGCACGGGGCCCAGAACCCGGGTCTCCTCAGCGAGGTTCTCCTGGTTGCGCTCGGTCATGTTGCTCTTGACCTTGTCGGTGATCTGCTCGTCGGCGCCCTTCAGCGCCAGCGCGAGCATGCGAAGGTCGATTCCGCGCAGCACACGCTGCGCATCGCGGTCCTCGAGACGAGCGATGTCGGCGAACGTGACCATGCGGCTGCGGATGTCCTCGGCCAGTGCCAGGTCGCGCCCCTCGAGGCTCGCGAGCAGCGACTTCTCGAGGGCGGTGTCCGACCTGTTGATGATCTCGACGAGAGGCTGCACGCCTCCGATCGATTCGTGGTTCTCGCGCATCGCGAAGACGCCGGTGCGAGAGCGCAGGGACTCGGCGACGATCGAGATCGCCTCCTGGGTCGCGGTGCCCATCGTCGCGATCGCCTGCGCGACATCCGTGCGCAACGGGTCCTGCAGAGCCGCGAGCACCGCCGCCGCACGATCGGCACGCAGGTTCGCCAGCACCACGGCGACCGTGGTCGGGAGCTCGCCCTCGATGATCGTCGCGAGCTGAGCCGGGTCGGCAGCGTTGAGGAAGTCGAACGACACCGAACCCTGCGACATCACCCGGCCGACCATCCCTACGGCCTTCTCGCGTCCGAATGCCGTCTCGAGCAGTCCGGTGGCGAGTTCCTGGCCCCCGCGCGACGGCACCGAGCCGCCCGTGGCGATGCGCCGGAACTCCGCGAGAGCGCGGGCGGTCGACGCGACATCCACTCCCCCGAGCTGCGTCAGCTCGGCCGCGAGCATCTCCGAGCGCTCCTCACCGAGATGACGCAACACCTCTGCGCTGGCAGCGCGGTCCATGTTCATCAGCACGATCGCGGCCTTGCGGAGGCCGCTCATCTCCGGCGTGGGAACAGCGGGCGAGACGGCCGTCGAGACCTCGACGGTGTCCGCCTGCGCATCCAGCAGCTCGGTCAGTGCGCTCATACAGTCGCCTCGTCCATGAGATCGGCCAGCGCGCTGGCGATGGTGTCGGGTTCGCGCTTCGCCAGATCATCGATCTCGCGCCGTCTGCGCTCGACGAGGACCTTGTCGGGCTCCGGCTCGTCGTCGAGGTCCACCGATGCCGACGGCAGCAGCGTGGTGGGCGCCGGCGCGACGATCGCCTCCGATTCCTTCAACCCTCTGAGCGAGCGGAGCTTCTGCTCCTCGTTCTCGGTGACCGTGGCGAAATACTCGATCGGGCCGTCCTCGGTGTAGAGCACGCGGCGCTTCATCTTGCGGCGCACGACGAGGAAGACGATCAGGATGATCACGGCCAGCAGGATCGATCCGCCGATGATCGCCGAACGCAGCAGCTCCTGCTGCAGCTGCGCCTCGCGCTCGGCCTCCGCCGCCGCGAGGGCGGTCGCCGCAGCCGTCGCACCCGCCTCGTTGAACTCGACGAACTCGACGGCGATCTCGTCGCCGCGCTCGAGATCGATGCCCGCCGCCGATGCCACGAGCGATTCGATCTGGTTCGCCGTCACCCCTGTGACGGTTCCCCGGTTCAGCGCGATGCTGACAGTCTGCCTCGTCACATCTCCAGCCGGAGTGATGGTCTTTTCCGTCGACTTGTTCACCGCGTTGTTGCGCGACGTCTCCTCGAACTCGTAGGCGCCCGTGCCTGCTGCGTTGTTCGGAACGGCGATGTTGTCGGGGCCGAGCACGCCGGTGCCGCCGGCCTGACCGCCGTTGTAGGTCTCCGTCTTGGTCTCCTCCGACGCGCTCAGTTCGCCTTCGGGTGCAGAGTACGTCTCGTCCATGCGCTCTGACGTGGAATTCGCGACGTCGGCCGACACCGACACAGTGGCGTTGCCGGGCCCGACGATCGTCTCGAGCATCTTGCTGACCGATGCGGCGACTTTCGACTCATGCTCCGTCGCCTGCTTCGACGAGTTGCCGGTGAGGCCGGCGCCGACGGCCGAGAGCACTCGGCCGTCCTGATCGGTGACAGCGACGTCTTCGGGGGTCATCCCCGGCACGGCGGCGCTCGTCAGGTGCACGATGGCCTGGATCTTCTCGTCGCTGAGGGCGGATCCGTTGCGGGTCTTCACGAACACGGACGCGGTCGGACTCTGCCGCTCCGACACGAACACGCTCTCCTCGGGGATCGCGAGCTGTACCGACGCGGTGGAGATGCCCTCCATGGCGCCGATCGTGCCGGCCAGCTCGCCCTCGATGGCGCGCTTGTAGGTGACCGACTGCTGGAACTCGCTCGCGGTCACACCCATGTCGTCGAGCAGCGTGTAGCCCTCGCTCGTATCGCCGGGAAGACCTGCGGACGCCGCTGCGAGACGCTGCGGGTACACCTGATCGTCGGGCACCAGGATGGTCGCGCCGCCTTCCGTGAGCTCGTAGCCCACGCCCGCCGACTTCAGCTGCTCGACCACGGCCGACGCGTCGCCCGCGCTCAGGCCGGTGAACAGCGGACTCATCTGCGGCTTGGTGAGCCACGCGCCGAGCGCGATGGCTCCCATCACGAGCAGCGCGACGCCGATGATGGCGATCGTGCGCTGTGCGAGCGTGAATCCTGAGACGACCAGCTTCGCGCGGTCGTAGTAGCTCGTGAGCATCTTGGGCATCGTCAGGCCTGCATCCTCATGATCTCGTTGAACGCCGAGACGCTGCGGTCACGCACGGCGACCACCAGGTCGAGCGTCACGGAGGCGCGTGTCGAGGCGATCATGGCCTGATGGATGTCCTGCAGATCGCCGGTCACAGCCTGCACGGCCAGCTCGTTCGATGACGACTGCAGCTGCTGGAGGTTCTCCACGGCACCCGAGAGCGAGGTCGCGAAGGAGTTCCCCGAGGCGGAGGCACCTGCTGCCTCCGGACCCGTCTCGAAGCTGAGCGGTGCGAGTGGCGTGACGCCCGCCGCGGTGACGGCCTCGATGCCCGACATCAGTTGCGGCCGATCTGCAGCGCGGCCTCATAGGTCGTCTTCGCGCGATCGACGACCGCCGCGTTCGCCTCGTACCCGCGCTGAGCGAGGATCAGCATGCTCATCTGGTCGCCGAGCTCGACGTTCGGGTACTGCACGTAGCCGTCCTCGTTCGCGTAGGGGTGCTCGGGGTCGTACACGAGCTTGGCGTCGGCGTCGGATTCGACGACGCCTGCGACATACACGCCCGGGCTCTCGGTGCCGGCCTGCACGGTGACGAACTTCTCCCGAAAAGCCTCCTGGCCCGCAGGGGTGGCCGTGTTCACGTTCGCGATGTTGTCGCTGAGCGCGTCGAGCCACTTGCGGTGCGCGGTCAGGCCGGTACCGGCGATTCCGATCGCGTCGAAGGTCATGCGGAGGCCTGGCCGATCGCCTTGGTGATCGACGACGCCTGGCCGCCGATCGCCTGACTCGCGAACTGGAACCGCAGCACCGTGTCGATGTTCGACAGGGTCTCGGTGTCGAGGTTGACGTTGTTGCCGTTCACCCTGGTCGGCTCGAGAGACCGCTCGACCGTCGCACCGACGGTGCCGGAACCGCTGTCGACGGCGGATCGCAGCTCGTCCTCGAACCGGACGCGCTGGGCCTGGTAGCCGGGCGTGTTGACGTTGGCGATGTTCTCGGCGATCGAGCGCTGGCGCAAGGCCAGCCCATCGAGGGCGCTGATCAGCGCGGAGGATGTGACGGATTCGAGCACGGGGGCACTCCGGACGTTGGTGGAGAGGCCGATCCCTGGCCAATCGTCGAGCGATCCGTGCTCTGTGTGGACTATCGCGACAGTCGACCGCTCACGTAACCGTGATGCTCAACCCTCGACGTCGAGGTACGCGGGCACGCCGGTGTGGGAGGTCGGCACCCGCCGCAGAGCCGCGATCTCGCGGGCGACATGGGCGCGGGAGGCGACGAGTCCACCGATCATGAGCTGCTGGCGCGCGAGCACCGCTTCTGCGCGCTCGCGCAGCTCCTCGGGCACCGGGCCGGAAGGCGCCTCGAAGGACTGATCATCGAGCTGCTCGTCGGCAGCGTCGAGAGCCCGCTCGAACTGGTCGAGCACCGTGAGCCAGGCCGTGAGGTTGTCAGCCACGGGCGCTCAGGCCAGTGCCGTGACGGGCGCGTGCGTGCCGGACACGATCGCCGCGGCCGCCGCGTGCCAGGCCTCGCGCAGCGGAACGACGAGGTCGCGGCATTCCGCGGTGGCGACGCGATCCCGAGCGATGTTCGCAGTGATCAGACGGCCCGTGAGGTAGGTGTACACACCACGCAGCTCTGCGGACCCATCCCATTCATCCGTGAGTGAGCCGTTCAGCTCGGCGACGATCTGCTGAGCGTGCACGAGGTGGTTGCCCGCCGCCGGCCAATCTCCGGACTCCTGCGCGGCACCCGCACGCTCGATGTCGACCAGCAGGCGGTCGTAGAGCAGCACGAGAAGGCGTTCGGGCGTGGCCGAAGCGACCTGCTGCTCGAGGTACTGCTGCTTGGCGCGGTCGAGGGAGGTGATGGGCATGGTTCTGGTCTCCGATGCGGTGGTGGTGACGGTGCTCAGGTCACGACGTCGTCGTGCCGTTGAGGCCTGCGAGCTGCGAGGTGAGCCACGACGACTGCGACTGCAGCTTGGAGAGCTGGACCTCGAGCTGCGCATAGGTGCGCTCGAGCGTCGCCTGTCTCTGCTCCAGCCGGACATCCCAGCGCTCGACCTGGGTCTTGAGCGTCTTGACCTCGGACTCCTGACCCGTGATGCGCTGAGTGAGCAACCCGTCGTACTTGTCGGAGTACTGGTCGGTGACGCCCTCGACACGGCCGGCGATCGATGAGAAGAGCTCCTGAGTCTTCTGCGGATCCTCGGCGAGGGCCTTCGCGAACTTCTCCGCGTCGAACGAGAGCACACCCTTGTCGCTGATCGAGATTCCGATCGTCGACGGCGACACTCCGTCGACGGGATGCTGCATCGCGTTCGCGAGAGCCCCGCGGAGGTTGCGAACGGTGCTGTCGCCGGTGAAGACACCGAGCGTGGTCGACTCACCCACTTCTCCGACCGTCGCCTTCGATCCGTTGTCGATACGGGTCAGCAGTGCGGCGATCTCCTTGACGTACGTCTCGGCCGTCGTCGTCTGCTTCTTGTCATCCCTGGCCACAGTCACCGTCACGGGATCAGCACTGGGCTTCGTGACCGTGACGTCGATGCCCTCCCCCACGCTGATCGTGTTGCTGGCACTGTTCAGCGTCTGCTCGGCGCTGGTTCCGGCGAACAGGCGGATTCGGGCGTCCGCGCCCTGCATGATGACGGCGGCTCCGGGTTCGGCACCGAGATCCGTCGAGGTTCCCCCTGCGACATCCGCTGCCGTACCCCGGTGCACGGCGAACTCGCCGGCTGCGCCGGTCTCGATCGACGTCAGCTGAATACGTGAGAGGGGCTTGCCGTCGGCATCCGTGCCCGCAGGGACGACCGTCGCACTCACACCGGCCTTCGAAGCGTTGATCGCTTTCGCGAGATCCTGCGGCCCGGTGCCGAGCGGTGTCACCTCGATCGATTCCCCGTCCGAGCCGACGAGGGTGAACGCGCCGCCCCACTCCGTCGCCCCAGCGGACGCCGTGACGATCGAGTGCGCTGTGGCGACGGCGTCGACGACGATGTCGGTCGAGAACGCCGACGCTTTCGCGCCGGCGGTGACGGTGACGGTCTCGGATGACGACGTCGCAGTGAACGAGGCGAGGGAGGAGGGCGCCGCAGCCGTCTTGGCCTTGGTGACGAGCTCCTGCAGCGTGGTGTTCAGCGACTGCAGGTTCGTGATGATCGAGTTGCGGTCCGTGATCTTGTTCGTGATGAGCGTCTTCGGAATGGCCGAGACGTCCATGAGCGCCTTGATGAGCTCTTGTGTCTTGAGCCCTGATACGAGTCCGTCGAGTTTCATCCCGGTCGTCTTCCGTGCGGTGTGGTCGGGTGTGTCCTACAGGAAGGCGCCCGAACGGAGGTGACTCCGCCCGGGCGCCCGATGCGCCTCAGGCGCAGCGACTCAACGGAGAAGCTGCAGGACGCCCTGGCCCGACTGGTTCGCCTGAGCGAGCATGGCGGTTCCGGCCTGCTGCAGGATGTTCGAGGCGGTGTACTTGACCATCTCGGCCGCCATGTCGGTGTCGGCGATGCGGCTCTTGGCAGCGGCCAGGTTCTCGGCCGAGACCTGCAGCGAGTTGATCGTCGACTCGAAGCGGTTCTGCGAGGCACCGAGACCGGCACGAGCGGTCGAGACAGCGGTGATCTCGTCGTCGATCGAGGCGATCGACGTCAGCGCGTTGGCTGCGGTGTCGACGGTCAGCGCGCCGATCGTCGCACCCAGGCCCGAGAAGTCGGTCAGCGTGACCGCGATCTGGTCCTCGAGTGCCTCGGAGCCTGCACCGACCTGGAAGGTCAGCGAGGCCGACGTGCCGTCGAGCAGCTTGATGCCGTTGAAGTTGGTGCTGGCCGCGACACGCGTCAGCTCCTCGCCCAGCGAGTCGATCTCGGTCTTGATGGCGTCGCGCGAGTCGGTGTTGTTCGAGTCGTTGCCGGCCTGGACGGCCAGGTCGCGCACACGCTGCAGGATCGAGTGCACCTCGGTGAGGGCGCCTTCTGCGGTCTGGATGACCGAGATGCCGTCCTGAGCGTTGCGGGCTGCGACGTTCAGACCGTTGACCTGCGAGCGCAGGCCCTCGGAGATGGCGAGGCCGGCGGCGTCATCGGCTGCGCGGTTGATGCGCAGACCGCTCGAGAGCTTCTCGAGCGACTTCGAGACGTCGTTCTGGTTGACAGAGAGGTTGCGGTACGCGTTGAGTGCACCGACGTTGGTTGCGATCTGAAGACCCATGAGAATTCCTCCGTGGTTATGGGGCTGGACGCGGGCCCATCCGTGGGCCTGCACAACCGATATTCGCGACATGCGCCGCCGACGTAACCACGCAGCCGGAAGAATCCATCGGTCGGGTCAGACGGCGGCGAGGAGTTCGCTCGACCGGTCGCGCGTCTCGACGCGGATCGGACCGAACAGGGCCTCGAAGAACTCCGCGCGCGCCTTGGTCGATCGGTCGCCTGTCGTGCCGTTCTCCCAGGCCTCCATGGCTTCGCGCATCAACGCGAGACCGCGCGAGCGGACCTTCGACACATACGCGTGGCTGACCTCGAGCTCTTCGGCGATGTCCTTCACCATCCTGTCCTCGAGGTAGATCCCGCGGACGACCTGCCGCATCGCCGCCGGCAGCGCGTCGATGACGCGGTTCACCATCGCGCGCATCTCCGACTGCTCGACCGCATGCTCGGGCAGGATGACGCTGTCGGTGAGATCGACTGCCTGACGCCCGGTCTCGACGTCGAAGTGCTCCTCGAAGCTGGTCGCGGTCCGCACCATCTCATCGAGCTTCATCATCTCGGCCACCACCTCGACGGTGAGTCCCGACTCCCGCGCGAGCTCCGCGGTGGTCGCGACGCGGCCGGTGCGAGCGAGCACCGTCTCGGCGGCGACTCGCACGCGTTCGATCTTGTCGCGACTGCGTTCGCCGGCCGGGTCTGCTCGACGCATCTCCGACAGCATCGCCCAGTTGATCTGACTGCTCGCGAAGGCGCCGAAAGGGATGCCGCGCGCGGGGTCGTACGACAGCGCGGCGCGGGCGAGCCCCAGACGTGCCGCGGAGAGCAGATCGTCGAGGTCCACGTGCGTCGCCGACCGCGCCTTCTCCACAGCCAGGAAGGTGGCGAGCGGCATGTTGTCGCGCGCGAGTCTCTCCGGCGAGGCAGGGGGGTCATCAGGCTGAGGGGAATCAGCAGAAACAGCGAAACTACTCAGCAATGTGACTCCGTGGCTTGAACGACTGTTTTACGAGTGAAGCTAGCACGAAGCGCACGTTTATGAGTAAAAAATGATCAGGGCGCGTCGCAGCAGACGCGCCTTAGAATCGGTCCACACGGCAGGAGCCTCCCGCGAGAGCATCGGTGGCCCCGCTCCGATCGAACGAAAGAAGACGATCATGGGCGTGATCTCCCGCGGTTTCGGAGCACGGCGGCGCGAATCGGACGTCCGTCTCCCCCCGGGCCAGTACCTCACCGAGGACTTCCCTGTGCTCTCGGCAGGGCCGACGCCGCGCGTGTCCACCGACACGTGGGAGTTCGCCGTCGTCGGTCTCGACGGCATCCGTCGCACCTGGTCGTGGGCCGACCTGCAGGCGCTCCCTGTCGACACGATCACCACAGACATCCACTGCGTGACCCGTTGGTCGAAGCTCGGCACCCGCTGGCGCGGGGTCTCGCTCGACCATCTGCTCGAGGACGCCGGTGACGGCGATTTCACGCGGGTCTTCTCCTACGGCGGGTACACCACCAACGTCCCCCGCGCCGATCTCACCGGCGGCAAGGCATGGATCGCGTTCGAGTTCGACGGCCAGCCGCTCGAGGCAGAGCACGGCGGACCCGCGCGGCTGCTCGTTCCCCACCTCTACTTCTGGAAATCCGCGAAGTGGGTGCATGGGCTGGATCTGCTCGAGAACGACGAACCCGGATTCTGGGAGCAGAACGGCTACAACATGTACGGAGACCCGTGGAAAGAGGAGCGCTACTGGTGACCACCGCACCGCTGTGGCTGGTCGCCAGAGTCATCGAGACCCGAAACCCCACGCCCCACGGTCGCGTGCTTCGGCTGCGGGTCGACGGGTGGCCGGGGAATCTGGCGGGTCAGCACGTCGATGTGCGCTTGACCGCAGAAGACGGATATCAGGCGGTCAGATCGTACTCACTCGCATCCTCCGGAGACACCGACATCATCGAGCTCGCCGTCGACGAAGTGCCGGAAGGAGAGGTCTCTCCGTATCTCGTCGAGGATGTGCGCGCGGGAGACGAGCTGGAGGTTCGCGGTCCGATCGGCGCCTACTTCGTGTGGACTCCCACTCAAGCAGAGCCTGCGCAGCTGATCGCCGGAGGGTCCGGGATCGTTCCGCTCGTCGCGATGGCGAGGCAGCATGCGCGCGCACGCAGCTCGGCTCAGATGCGGTTGCTGTATGCCGTGCGTTCGGCCGACGACGCGTTCTACGCAGATGAACTCGACGGTCTCTCGGACGACGCGTTCCTCGTCGACTGGGCCTACAGCCGGTCGGCTCCGGTCGGCTCCGCCCGACCGGCGGGCAGAGTGGATGCGGCGACGATAGCGGCCTCCACCATCCCCGCCACGGAGAGCCCTTCGGTCTACGTCTGCGGGCCGACGGGCTTCGTCGAGGCGGTCGCAGACCTGCTCGTCGCGGCAGGGCATCCGCCCGAACGGATCCGCACAGAGCGCTTCGGAGGTGCATGATGAACGCTGCCCATCCCGGTCATCGCACGAGAGTCGACGGCAATGCCGCCGGCGGAATGCTGCTCGAACTCTTCGGCAGGGACATGACCACGGCGCGAGCGGCATGCGCGCACTGCGACCGGGAAGCCGAGCTCGCCGATGCGATCGCCGAGCTCGACCCGACCGGAGTCATCCTCCTCTGCCGCGGATGCGGTCGCACGCTGCTGACCTGTCTGCGCGACGACGGGAGGATCACCCTCGCCATCGGCGCCCTGGCTCGCCTTCGATGGGCGGCCGGCGATGAATAGACACGATGCACGGGGCAGTGTCCCCCGCGCCGGTCAGAGCTCGACGGGCGGAGAGGGCTCCGAGTCCGCGGCCTCGGGGTGACGAGCGAGGTTCACGATCGCGGTGACGAGTCCACCCCAGATCGTGACCATCGCGATGATCATCATGACGATCGCTGTCGTGGTCATGCGCCCGCTCCCTTCTCCGTCGCACCCGATTCCGGAGTCGTGATCATCGGGATCGACGACGTCTCGGCATCCGGTTCGTAGTCTTCCTCGGTGAGGAACTCGTCGTATTCGGGATCATCCTTGGCGTGCGAGCGACCGCTCCAGGGCAGCGCCGACAGCAGCAGTGCGAGCGCGACGAGCGCGATCACCATGCCCCATCCGAAGACGGCGAGGAACCATCCCGGGTAACCGCCGTACGGCTCGGAGATCTTCGAGATCAGTTCGGTGACGAGCAGGTAGCCGAGCACAAGCGGTGCGAGCGCCCCGACGAGCAGCATCCATACTCGGCCGACGCGGAAGCTCGACCGGCGATCGAGGTGATCGACGAGCGCCGGCAGCTTGTGCAGCAGCCAGGCGACGACGATCACGGCCACGAGGGCGACCGCCATGATGCCGAAGGCGTTGACGAACGCATCCGCCGTATCGAGCACCGACAGCGCGGTGGTCGTCGAGAAGAGCGCCATCGAGACGATCGCCAGGGGGATCGACACCGTGAGGGTCGTGCGGATGCGCGCCCAGCCGAGCTTGTCCTGGAGGGCTGCGACGATGACCTCGAGGATCGAGATGAGCGAGGTGATGCCTGCGAACACCAGCGCTCCGAAGAACAGGACGCCGATGATCGATCCGCCGGCCGCCTGCGAGACGATCGTCGGGAACGCGATGAACGCCAGGCCGATACCCGACGACGCGACGCCGGCGACCTCGGTGCCCTGCGCCTGTGCCATGAAGCCGAGTGCGGCGAACACGCCGATTCCCGCGAGGATCTCGAAGCCCGAGTTCGCGAAGGCGACCACCAGGCCGGAGCCGGTGAGGTCGGTCTTGCGCTTCAGGTACGACGAGTACGTCACCATGATGCCGAAGGCGACCGAGAGCGAGAAGAAGATGTGCCCGTAGGCCGAGGCCCATACCGCGGGATCACCGAGGGCCTCCCAGTTCGGGGTGAAGAACGCGTTCAGGCCGTCCATGGCGCCCGGCAGGAACAGCGACTGCACCACGAGGATCGCGAACATCACCGTCAGCAGCGGCATCAGGATCATGTTGGCCCGGCCGATGCCCCGCTTGACGCCCAGGGCCATGATCACGATGACGATCAGCCAGACCGCGACGAGGGGCAGCCCGACCTGAGGCACGAACTCGGTCGAGACTCCGACCTCGGCGACGTCGGCCGAGCGCAGGAAGTCGATGAAGAAGAAGTCGTTCTCGTTGCCCGGCCCCCAGGTCAGCTGAGCGGAGAACCAGGTGTACATCGCGGCCCACGCGATGATGACCGCATAGTAGACCGCGATGATCACGCAGATGAGAACCTGCCACCAGCCGAGCGGCTCCGCCCGCCGGTGCATCCGACGGAAGGCCAGCGGCGCCGAGCCACGGAACCGGTGACCGATCGCGTAGTCGAAGAACAGCAGCGGGATGCCGGCGGTCAGCAGCGCGCAGAGATACGGGATGAGGAACGCTCCGCCACCGCCCTCGTACGCCACGTAGGGGAATCGCCAGATGTTTCCCAGTCCGACGGCAGAGCCGATCGCAGAGAGGATGAAGACATTGCGCGAGCCGAAGGCCTCGCGTTTCGGGGTCTGCGTCGTTGCGGTGGCCATGCGCCGAGAGTACCGGAGTCGCGATGAGTTGACATCGCGACTCTTGGGGGGTGGGCCCTGCCGGGATCGAACCGACGACATCCACGGTGTAAACGTGGCGCTCTACCAGCTGAGCTAAAGGCCCTGGTGCCCTCCAGTCTACAGATGACCCGATGCGCACCGATGTCGTTGAAGGGGGATAGGCTGAGGGCGGCACGCGTTGTGTACAACCGACAAGGTTGCCCGCGTCGCTTCCCGTTTCAATGGCATGACCTGCCAGCTTGACGAAAGGCTCCCCCGTGACTGTGCACGACCAGGATCCGTATTCCCAGGGCCCCCTCGACAGCGATCCGGAGGAGACGGGCGAGTGGCAGCAGTCGCTCGACGAGCTCGTCGACGCGAAGGGTCACGGCCGTGGCCGCGAGATCATGCTCAGCCTGCTCAAGCGCTCGAAGGAGCTGCACCTGGGCGTGCCGATGGTCCCGACCACGGACTACATCAACACGATCGCTCCCGAGAACGAGCCCGAGTTCCCGGGCGACGAAGAGGTCGAGCGCCGCTACCGCGCGTGGATCCGCTGGAATGCGGCCGTCACGGTGCACCGCGCACAGCGCCCCGGCATCGGCGTCGGCGGACACATCTCGACCTACGCGTCGTCGGCCGCCCTCTACGAGGTGGGCTTCAACCACTTCTTCAAGGGTCTCGACAACCCGGGCGGCGGAGACCAGATCTTCGTGCAGGGCCACGCCTCCCCCGGCACGTACGCCCGTTCCTACCTCGAGGGCCGCCTGAGCGAAGACCAGCTCGACGGATTCCGCCAGGAGAAGTCGCACGCGCCGTACGGCATCCCCTCGTACCCGCACCCGCGTCTGATGCCGGAGTACTGGCAGTTCCCGACCGTCTCGATGGGCCTCGGTCCGATCAACGCCATCTACCAGGCGATGTCGAACAAGTACCTCGAGAACCGCGGCATCAAGGACACCTCCGAATCCCACGTCTGGGCGTTCCTCGGCGACGGCGAGATGGACGAGGTCGAGAGCCGCGGTCAGCTGCAGGTCGCAGCCAACGAGGGCCTCGACAACCTCACCTTCATCGTCAACTGCAACCTGCAGCGTCTCGACGGACCGGTGCGAGGCAACGGCAAGATCGTCCAGGAGCTCGAGTCGTTCTTCCGCGGCGCCGGCTGGAACGTCATCAAGGTCGTCTGGGGCCGCGAGTGGGACGACCTGCTCGCCCGCGACACCGAGGGCGCTCTGCTCAACCTGATGAACGTCACCCCTGACGGTGACTACCAGACCTACAAGGCCGAGTCCGGCGCCTACGTCCGCGAGCACTTCTTCGGCCGCGACGAGCGCGCAGCTGCCCTGGTCAAGGACTACTCCGACGACGACATCTGGAACCTCAAGCGCGGTGGACACGACTACCGCAAGGTCTACGCCGCGTTCAAGGCCGCGACCGAGCACAAGGGCAAGCCCACCGTCATCCTCGCCAAGACCGTCAAGGGCTACGGCCTGGGTCCGCACTTCGAGGGCCGCAATGCGACCCACCAGATGAAGAAGATGACGCTCGACAACCTCAAGACGTTCCGTGACGCGATGCACATCCCGATCACGGATGCGCAGCTAGAGGAGAACCCGTACCTGCCCCCGTACTACAACCCGGGTCCCCAGGACGAGACGATCCAGTACATGCTCGAACGTCGCAACGCCCTCGGTGGCTTCCTGCCGGAGCGTCGCTCGACGCACGTCGGCCTGTCGCTCCCCGACGACGCGGCGTACGCGCTGCCCAAGAAGGGCTCGGGCACCCAGGAGATCGCGACGACGATGGCTTTCGTCCGTCTGCTCAAGGATCTGCTGCGCTCGAAGGACTTCGGCCACCGCATCGTGCCGATCATCCCCGACGAGGCCCGCACGTTCGGCATGGACGCGTACTTCCCCTCGGCGAAGATCTACAACCCGAACGGCCAGCACTACACGTCGGTCGACCGTGAGCTCCTCCTGGCCTACAAGGAGAGCCCGCAGGGTCAGATCGTGCACGTCGGCATCAACGAGGCCGGCGCACTCGCGGCGTTCACCGCGGCGGGCACCTCGTATGCCACGCACGGCGAGCCGCTGATCCCGGTCTACCTCTTCTACTCGATGTTCGGATTCCAGCGCACGGGTGACGCCCAGTGGGCCGCCGGCGACCAGATGGCCCGCGGGTTCATCATGGGAGCCACGGCCGGCCGCACCACCCTCACGGGTGAGGGCCTGCAGCACGCCGACGGCCACTCGCACCTGCTCGCGGCCACCAACCCGGCGACGGTCTCGTACGACCCTGCCTACGGCTACGAGATCGCGCACATCATGCGCTCCGGTCTCGAGCGCATGTACGGCGGCAACCACGAAGACCCGAACGTCATGTACTACATCACGCTCTACAACGAGCCGATGGTGATGCCCGCGGAGCCGGAGAATGTCGACGTCGACGGCATCGTGCGCGGCATCCACCGCGTGTCGGTCGGCGAAGGAGACGGCCCCCGCGCACAGCTCTTCGCGTCGGGTGTCGGACTCGCCTGGGCACTCGAGGCACAGGAGCTGCTGAAGAACGACTGGGGCGTGATCGCCGATGTCTGGTCGGTCACATCCTGGACCGAGCTGCGCCGCGACGGCCTCGCCGCCGACGAGCACAACTTCCTCCACCCCGAAGAGGAGCCCCGCACCGCGTACCTCACGCAGAAGCTGCAGGGCGCCGAGGGTCCGGTCGTCGCCGTGAGTGATTTCATGCACGCCGTGCAGGACCAGATCCGTCCGTGGGTCCCGCAGCGTTTCGCCACGCTGGGCGCCGACGGCTTCGGCTTCTCCGACACGCGTGCAGCCGCTCGTCGCTTCTTCAAGATCGACGGCCCGTCGATCGTCGTCCGCACGCTGCAGTCGCTCGCCGAAGACGGGGTCGTCGACCGTTCGCTCGCCGCGCAGGCCATCCAGAAGTACAGCCTGCACGACGTGAACGCCGGCACCAGCGGCAATGCGGGCGGCGAAAGCTGAGCCATCGGTGACGGGTTCCTCTTCGCGCGGCATGGACAAGTCCGCCACGCTCACCTGGCTGCGCAGGATCTCGGGCGACATCGCCTCGGTGACCATCAAGCGGCTCGAGGACACCCTCCCGTGGTACGCCGACATGCCACCAGCCCGCCGCTCTGCGGTCGGGCTGGTGGCTCAGGCGGGCATCACGTCGTTCATCCAGTGGTACGAGGATCCGACGTCGACGCCATGGATCGCCGCCGACATCTTCGCGGCCGCACCCAGAGAGCTGCTGCGCAGCGTCAGTCTGCAGCAGACCTTGCAGCTCATCCGGGTCACCGTCGAGGTGACCGAAGAGCGCGTCGCCGGACGGGGCGCGGATCTCCGAGAGGCGATCCTGCTCTACTCACGCGACGTGGCCTTCGCCGCGGCCGACGTCTACGCCAGAGCCGCTGAAGCGCGCGGCCTGTGGGATGCCAGGCTCGAAGCACTCGTCGTCGACTCCATCCTCACCGGCGAAGCGGACGAAGAGCTGCCGAGCCGGATCGCCGCCCTGGGCTGGCACGGTCATGGAGAGGTCGCTGTGCTGGTCGGCACGACACCCCCTCAGTTCGACGTCGATCTCGTACGTCGCACAGCGCGCAAGCTCGCGGTCGATGTGCTCATCGGCGTGCAGGGATCCCGACTCGTGCTCGTGATCGGCCGTGCGCGTGTCGCAGGCCAGGAGCCCGTCGAAGGTGAAGAGGAAGAACTCGGCTTCGAAGAGATCGCCACGCGTCTCGAGCCGTCGTTCGGCCCCGGCTACGTCGTGCTCGGCCCTGCGGTCGCCGCGCTCGTCGACGCGAGCCAGAGTGCTCGCGCGGCCCTTGCGGGGTTCGCCGTCGCCCGTGCCTGGCGCAGTGCTCCTCGCCCGGTCGACGCAGACGATCTCCTTCCCGAGCGCGCGCTCGCGGGCGACCCGCTCGCCAAGCAGACACTGATCGAGCGCATCTACCGACCGCTGCAGGCGCACTCCACCGATCTCGTGACCACCCTCTGGAGCTACCTCGACAACGGCCGTTCCCTCGAGGCGACCGCCCGCGAGCTGTTCGTGCACCCGAACACGGTGCGCTATCGCCTGAAGCGCGTCAGCGAGGTCATCGGCTGGGACGCCACGGGTCCTCGCGAGGCTCTGATCCTTCAGACCGCGCTCATCCTCGGCTCGATCGGCGCAGCAGAGCAGGTCCGCCGTCGGGCTCCCCTGCGACGTCCGTCGCGCTGATCAGCCCTCGACACTCCGTGCACCGATCAGCTGTACGCCACACACAAGGGTTTTCTCGAATCTTGTGATGGATCATCCACCACTCAGGGCAGATCGTTGGCAGACTGGGGTTGTGATTGTCGTCGTATGCCCTGGACAGGGCTCGCAGACCCCCGGTTTCCTCTCCCCCTGGCTCGAGCTCGACGGTGTGGCAGACACCCTCGCCGCGTTCTCCGAGGCGGCAGAGGTCGACCTCCAGCAGCACGGCACGGTGTCGGATGCAGACACGATCCGCGACACGCGCATCGCTCAGCCTCTGATCGTCGCCGCATCCCTGATCGCGGCCGACGCCCTCAGCGGACGTGCCGGTCGTCGAGCCGACGGAATCGCCGGACACTCGGTCGGCGAGATCGCCGCACTCGTCGGCAGCGGCGTGATCGACGCCGAGACCGGCATGCGACTCGTGGGAATCCGAGGTCGCGCCATGGCCGACGCGGCGGCACAGACCCCCACAGGCATGAGCGCTGTGTTGGGGGGCGATGAGGAGACGGTCCTCACACGTCTCACCGAGCTCGGCCTCTCCCCCGCCAACTACAACGGCGGCGGCCAGCTCGTCGTCGCCGGTGAGCTCGCAGGGCTCGACGCCCTCTCCTCCGAACCCGTCAAGGGCACGCGCGTGATCCCGCTGCAGGTGGCCGGCGCGTTCCACACGTCGTACATGGCGCCAGCCGTCGCCGCCCTGCGCGACGCGGTCGCGACGGTGGCTCCGGCCGACCCCGAGATCACGCTGTGGTCCAACCGCGACGGATCCGTCGTCACCGACGGAGCACAGGCCCTGAGCTACCTCGTCGACCAGGTGTCATCGCCCGTGCGGTGGGACCTCTGCATGACCTCGTTCGCCGACCACGGCATCACCGGTCTGATCGAACTCGCGCCCGCCGGCGCTCTCACGGGTCTCGCCAAGCGCGGACTGCGCGGAATCCCGTCCGTGGCCGTGAAGACCCCCGAAGATCTCGATGCGGCCGTCGCGCTGCTGAACGGAGAAGCCGCATGAGCCCCATCCTGAACCAGATCACCGGTCCCGCCTACACGCGGATCTACTCCTTCGGTGCAGCCCGCGGCGAGAACGCCGTGCCGAACGACGACCTGATCGGGCCGATCGACTCGAGCGACGAGTGGATCCGTCAGCGCACCGGCATCGTCACCCGCGTGCGGGCAGACAAGGGAACGGATGCGATCGACCTCGCCGCGATCGCCGGCGCGGAGGCCATCGCGAAGTCCGGCATCCCCGCCGACCAGGTCGATCTCGTGATCGTCGCCACCATCAGCAACCCGAAGCAGTCGCCGTCGGTCTCGGCGATCGTGGCCGACCGCGTCGGTGCCAACCCCGCTGCCGCCTATGACGTCAACGCGGCCTGCGCCGGCTACGCCTATGCGATCACGCAGGCAGACGCGCTGATCAGGTCGGGAGCGGCACGCTACGCACTCGTGATCGGCACCGAGAAGCTGTCGGACGTCGTCGACCCGGCCGACCGGAGCATCTCGTTCCTGCTCGGCGACGGCGCGGGAGCAGCCCTCATCGGACCGAGCGACACGCCGGGCATCGCCCCTGCGGTGTGGGGATCCGACGGGTCGAAGGCCGACGCGGTCGGCATGAACGCGACCCTCACCGAGTTCCGCGACGGCGAGGTGCCGTGGCCGACCCTGCGCCAGGAAGGACAGACGGTCTTCCGCTGGGCTGTCTGGGAGATGGCGAAGGTCGCCCGCGAGGCACTCGACAAGGCAGGCGTCGAGCCGGGTGACATCGCCGCGTTCATCCCGCACCAGGCGAACATGCGCATCATCGACGAGTTCGCCAAGCAGCTGAAGCTGCCGGAGTCCACTGTGATCGCGCGCGACATCGAGACCACCGGCAACACATCGGCGGCGTCCATCCCGCTCGCTAGCCACCGTCTGATGGCCGAGCACCCCGAGCTCTCGGGCGGTCTCGCCCTGCAGATCGGCTTCGGCGCCGGACTCGTGTTCGCCGCTCAGGTCGTCGTCCTCCCCTGAGAACGCGCCGACTTTCCCTAGACTGTTCCACGGTTCCGAATACAACCCGCAAGAAAGAGGAAGACCACATGGCTTTCACCAACGATGAGGTCCTCGCAGGCCTCGCAGAGCTCATCACCGACGAGACCGGCATCAACGCATCCGAGGTCGCCCTCGAGAAGTCGTTCACCGACGACCTCGACATCGACTCGATCTCGATGATGACGATCGTCGTCAACGCAGAAGAGAAGTTCGGCGTCACCATCCCCGACGACGAGGTCAAGAACCTCAAGACCGTCGGCGACGCTGTCAACTTCATCGTCGCAGGCCAGGAGTAATCCTCGAAGGATGCCACCCCCGCACCGTCGGGGGGTGGCATCCTCCGCCTTGCCCGCTCTCTGCTCGACCCGCCTGACAAGGAACCACACATGACCAAGCGCATCGTCGTCACCGGCATCGGCGCCACGTCCGCCATCGGCGGGACAGCTCCCGAGAACTGGACGAACCTGCTCGCAGGAAAGTCCGGCACCCGTACCCTCGAGCACGACTGGGTGCAGCAGTACGAACTGCCCGTCACCTTCGCCGCCGAGGCGATCGTCCGCCCCGAAGAGGTCCTGCCCCGCCACGAGGCGAAGCGGCTCGACCCCTCCTCCCAGTTCGCGCTCATCGCGGCACGCGAGGCCTGGGCGGATGCCGGTTCTCCCGAGGTCGCTCCCGAGCGCCTCGGAGTCGACTTCGCCACCGGCATCGGCGGCCTCTGGACCCTGCTCGACGCGTGGGACACCCTGCGTGAGAAGGGCCCCCGCCGTGTGATGCCACTGACCGTCCCGATGCTGATGCCGAACGCCGCGGCCGGCAACCTGTCGCTGCAGTTCCAGGCTCGCGCATACGCGCAGACCGTCGTCAGCGCCTGCGCGTCCAGCACCGAGTCGATCATCCATGCCTTCCACCACCTGCAGGACGGTCTTGCCGACGTCGTGATCGCCGGTGGCACCGAATCTGCCATCCACCCGATCACGATGGCATCGTTCGCTTCGGCCCAGGCTCTGTCCCGCCGCAATGACGACCCGGCCACCGCGTCGCGTCCCGGCGCGATCGACCGTGACGGCTTCGTCATGGGCGAGGGTGCAGCCGCTCTCATCCTCGAGACCGAGGAGCACGCCAAGGCACGCGGTGCCAAGATCTACGGCTACGTGCTCGGCGGTGGCGTCACCGCCGACGCGTATCACATCACGGGCAACGACCCCGAGGGCACCGGCGCCGCACGCGCCGTCACGCAGGCGCTCGATGAGGCCGGCATCACCGCCGACCAGATCGCCCACATCAACGCGCACGCGACGTCGACGCCCGTGGGAGACCCCAACGAATACGTCGCGCTCAAGAAGGTCTTCGGCGAGCGGATCGATGAGATCCCCGTCTCGGCCACCAAGGCGTCGACCGGCCATCTGCTCGGCGGCACGGGCGCGCTCGAGGCCATCTTCGCGCTGCTCGCGCTGCGCGACCGGATCGCCCCGCCGACGATCAACATGACGGAGCCTGACCCGGCGGTGCCGTTCCGCCTCTCCGGCGAGGCGCAGCCCCTCGGCGACGGCCAGCTCTACGCGATCAGCAACTCCTTCGGTTTCGGCGGCCACAACGCCGTCGCCGTCTTCGCGAGCGCTGACTGAGACGCAGCGACGACAGAGAGCGGCCCCCGGGTACTACCCGGGGGCCGCTCTCGTCTCTGCCGGTCTAGGTCTAGTGTGCGGTCACCTGCGAGAGCTGCCGTGACCTCGCCGCGCGGACGCGGGTGGTCCACGGCAGGAACCAGCCGATCAGCGGACCCACGCCGAAGGCGAAGAGCACGGTTCCGACGCCCACCGGCCCGCCGAGCAGGAAGCCGACCAGCAGGACACTCCCCTCGATCAGTGTGCGAACGAGCCATACCGGCCAGCCGGTACGGCCGACGAGCCCGGTCATCAGGCCGTCCCTCGGGCCGGGGCCGAAGTCCGCTGCGATGTAGAGCCCGGTGGCGAACGCGAGCAGCACGAGCCCGGCCACGAGCATCGGAGCGCCGACCCAGATCGACGGCGGCGCGGGAATGACGGCGAGAGCCAGGTCGGCGCTGGGTCCGACGAGCAGTGCATTGAGCACGGTGCCGAGACCGACACGCTGCCGCAGCGGGATCCACAGCAGCAGCACGAGCACCGAGACCAGCACGGTGACGACGCCGTATCCGATCCCCGTCTGCCCGGAGACGCCGAGCGCGAGGACGTCCCACGGCGCGACGCCGATGCCGCCACGCACCATCAGACCGAGAGCGACGCCGTAGAGGAAGAGCCCGACCAGCAGCTGCGCGACACGCTCGACGACGTCGCGTCGACTGGTGGCACTGATCGGGAGGAAGAGGGAACGAAGCTGCATCTCTCCATGCTGGCCCAGTCATGCGTCCAGTCGACGAGACCACTCGGCGAGAAGTGGCCTGCTTTCTTCAGGCCACTTTGCGGCATGCTGGAGACATGACCTCACGGCTCGTCCAACAGCTCGGTGCCCACAACGCCGCGGGCGCCACAGCCAAGGCCCTCGCAGAGCATGTCCGCGCGTTGATCCTCGACGGTCGACTCACCGTGGGCGAACGGCTGCCGAGCGAGCGAGCACTCGCACTCGAGCTGCGACGCTCACGCTCCACGACCACCCGCGTCTACGACCTCCTCGAGGCCGACGGTTACGTCTCGCGCCTGCACGGGGGCGGCACCCGCGTGACTCTGCCGCACGCGGCCACCGCAACGGACGGCTCACCAGACGAGTCGGCGATCGACCTGTCGATCGCGTCGATGGACTCGACGCCGGGGCTGTACGACGCGACAGTGCGTTCGCTCCCCCGGCTCGCGGCCATGCGCGGCACCAGTGGCTATTCACTGCGCGGCCTTCCCGAGCTGCGAGAGTCCGTCGCGCAGCGCTTCAGGGAGCGGGGAGTGCCGACGGATGCCGACGAGATCATGATCACCTCCGGCGCCCTCAACGCGTTGAACCTGGTACTCGCCACCATCGGCCGCCGAGGAGAGCGCGCACTCGTCGAGCAGCCGACCTTCCCCCACGCGCTCGAGGCGCTCCACCGCCACGGCTATCGGCTGCTGCCGAGTCCGGTGGACGTGACCGGATGGGATGAGCGTCATCTCACCGAGACACTGCTGCGCGGGCGCCCTCATCTGGCGTACCTCATCCCCGACTTCCACAATCCCACAGGGGCCACGCTCTCGGACCCAGAGCGGTCACGCATCGCCGCGACGGCGCGCAGCGTCGGCACGCATCTGATCGTCGATGAGACGACCGCGGAGCTCGACATCGATCGAGGCTGGGCCCCGCTTCCGTTCTCGGCGTTCAGCCCGCAGATCATCACCCTGGGCTCGATGTCGAAGATCGCCTGGGGAGGCATGCGCATCGGCTGGATCCGGGCCGACCGCTCGGTGATGGCCCGCCTGCTCGCCACCCGTCCGTCGTTCGAACTGGGCACGGCACTGCTCGAACAGTGCATCGCCGTCGAACTGCTGACGGAGATGCCGGCGCTGACCGCGCACGTCGCGGCACGTCTGCAGACCGGTCGTGACGCCGTGGCGTCGGGGCTGAGATCGTTCGAGGCGATCTCCATGCCTCAGACGAGCGGCGGCCTCTCCGCCTGGCTCGACCTGGGCGCCCCGGTATCGACCGCGCTGTCGCTGGCCGCGCGCGATCACGGGCTGATCCTCCCGCCGGGGCCACGGTTTTCGACGGGTGGCGTGCTCGAGAGGCGCCTGCGGATCCCGATCGCCCTGCCACCGGAGCGCACGGCCGAGGCGATGGATCGACTGCGGCTCGCCTGGGACGACGTCATGTCCGGGGGCACCGCGGCCCGTGCCGAGATGCCCCGTTCGGCCGTCATCTGACAGACGAAGACCCCGTCCCTGAAGTGCGGAACGGGGTCTTCGTCATGTGTGGAACGGGAATACGCCTTCTCAGCGTCCGGGATCGCTCACCGGCATCCGATACTCGCGCCTTCCCGCTCCAGGTCTGTGTGGCCGCCTAGCCGACCTTGTGCAGCCAGACCACACGAGCGTCGTCGCTCGCATGCCGGAACGGCTCCAGCTCCTCGTCCCAGGCGGAGCCCAGGGCGATGTCGAGCTCGCGCTGCAACTCGGTCGCACTGCCGGCGGCGATCTCCATGGCGTAGCGGATGCGATCCTCGCCGATGACGATGTTGCCCGCAGCATCCGTCTGCGCATAGTGGATGCCGAGGTCGGGTGTGTGAAGCCAGCGACCGCCGTCGCTGCGCGGTGTCGGGTCCTCGGTCACCTCGAAGCGGAGATGCTCCCAGCCCCGGATGGCGGTCGCGAGAGCCGCGCCCGTGCCGACCGGGCCGTCCCAGTAGAACTCGGCGCGACGAGCACCGTCGAGCACCGGCTGGTCGCTCCAGTCGAAGTTCACTGCACGACCGATAGCGCGTCCTACCGCCCATTCGAGGTGCGGGCAGAGCGCGCGAGGTGCAGAGTGGATGAACACCACTCCGCGTGCGTAAGCCGTCGCCATGATCTCTCCGTTTCATCAGGTGCGTCTTCCCCAACGACCTGAAACAACGAGAACTGGCGTGAATATGCGGTTGTGGGGCTATTCTCGCCCAGACCAGGCGAAATAACAAGCATGTGATTCACACGATGAAGGCCCCGGTCACAGGACCGGGGCCTTCAGACCGTGAACGGCCGTGGATCAGGCGAGGATCACGCCTCGCTCATGGCCTGCTTGACCTGCTGACCCTTCGCGGCGTAGTAGGCGGCGCGAGCGGCGTCGCGGCGCGCCTGCTCGGCGTAACCCGCCTCGAGAACGTCCTGAGGCACGTCGACGTTGGGGACATCCTGCGTGCCGTTGTACTTCTCGATGTAGGCGTCGAGCTCCGGGCCGGACGTCCAGGACGTGATGAGGCAGTAGCGCGGCTCGGTGCCCACGTGGGTCGCCGCGTGCCAGAGACGCTGCGTGTCGACGATGAGCTGAGCGCCTGCCGGCAGCGCGATGCGGTACTCGATGCTGGGGTCGGTGCGGTTCTCGCGCAGGACGAAGAAGCTGTCCTTGTCGTCGCTGAGGTTGAAGAAGCCACGTACGACCCAGCCGGTGCCGTCGGGGTTCAGACGGTTGTTGTCGTCCTGGTGGAGGTTGTAGAGGCACTCGCCGTACGGGGTCGGCTGCAGCTCGATCACGCGGCAGCGACCGACATTGGCGCCGGGCTCCTGCGCACGACGCGTCAGGTTCGGAGCCTTCGCGGTCTGCGAGTCGATCCAGACGCCGTCCTTGTCGGTGCGCGGCGGCTTGTGGTTCCAGAAGCCGTTGCACTCGATCTCACCCTTGGCGCTGGCGAGCGGCGCGAAGCGGGTGTCACCCGACGACTTCCAGTCGTTGTACTCGATGTCGAGCCACTCTTTGGGGTCGAGCTCCTGGTTGTAGCTGTCGAGAACGACGAAGCCCTTGTCTTCGAGCGCGGCGGACTTGATGTATCCCATGATCTGAACCAGATCCTTTCATCGGGGGCCAGCACGTTTTAACAGGCCCTGATAAGGCAAGCCTAACAGGGCACCTCTGGAGCGCCGCCGCGGGGCGCCGTGAATAAGCGAATAGACTGAACCGGGCGCCTGGCGACTCCTCGGCGCCGGGCGTTACGGGAGGACGAGACACCAGCATGAGCACTGCGACCAACGTCGAGGCGACAGCTGTCAACACGATCGAGTGGCTCGCAGAGGACTCCACGACCATCGTCGTCCCGGTGTATCAGCGTCAGTACCGGTGGGACATCGGCGGCTGCGAGCAGCTGCTCTCCGACGTCCGTGCGGTCGCCCGCGAAGACTCGTCGCACCGTCACTTCATCGGGTCAATCCTCTCGGCTGCCGACGACAGCGAGGCCGACACCGACCTCGTGCTGATCGACGGTCAGCAGCGCATCACGACCTTGATGCTGCTGGTCGCAGCGCTCCGGCATGCGGTTCAGGACTCCGATCCCCTGCTCGCCGCCGACCTCGATCGAGTGCTCGTGCGACCGGAAGACCCCATGCGCACCAAGCTGCGCCCTCACGACGCGTGGGCTGAGCTGTATGAATCCGTGGTGCTCGAGCGCGACGTCCGCGCCGAACGTGAGTCGCGATTCGATGACAACTACGCGTTCTTCCGCAGCCAGGTGCACGCCGACGAGGCGCCGCAGATCTGGGCCGGGCTGAAGAAGCTCGAGCACGTCTCGATCACCCTCGGCGCCGCCGCCAACGCGCAGCAGATCTTCGAGAGTCTCAACTCCACGGGCGAGCCGCTGCGCGATCACGAGCTCATCCACAACTACATGCTGATGGGGCTGACCCACGCAGAGCAGCTCGACGTCGAGGCGCGGTTCTGGCTGCCGATCGAACAGCACACCGGCGAGGCCATCGGCGCGTTCTGGCGGCACTATCTCGTGATGACGACGGGCCGCGAGGTGGCAGCCAACGGCGAGCACGGCGTCTACAGCGCGTTCCGCCACTCCTTCCCTCGCGTCGACATCGATCATCTGCAGGCGGATGCCGAGGTCTGGCGACACTACGCCGAGATCTACGGCATCCTGCTCGATCCCTCGCTCGAGAAGGACCCCGAGATCGCGCGGCAGCTGCGCTACGTGAACACCTTCGGTCGCGCCTCGTACCCGCTGGTCCTCAGCGTCTGCAGCGATCACTCCCGCGGGATCATCGGTCGCGACGAGCTCATCGAGACGCTCGAGTGGATCCAGACGATGTACCTCCGCCGCACGCTCGTGAACCTGCCCAACGAGCGACTGGTCGCGAGACTCTGTCGCGCCAGGGTGAACGGTCGAGAGGCTCTGGCGCGCGCGTTCGCCCGGATCACGCCGTCGGACGAGCGTGTCAGCGCCGTCCTGAAGTACAGCGAGCTACCGCATCCGGCTTATGTCCTCGGGCGACTCGAGGGCGTCGACGACCCGGACGAGTTCGATGTGGAGCACATCGTGCCCACCGTCCCCAGCGACAGCTGGTCGGGCGACGGCCGGCGGCCGTGGATCGACTACTCGGACGACGAGCGCAACGCACATCGCGCACTCGCCCCGACGCTCGGCAATCTCACCCTGCTCGAGCAGACGCTCGCAGAGCGCGTCTTCGGAGAGTCCTACCCCGTGAAACGCGACGCTGCGTACGCACGCAGCACCGTCGCCGAGACCAGGGCTCTCGCAGACACGGAGGTGTGGGGAACAGCGGCCATCTCTCAGCGCACGATCCGACTCACATCCGATCTGTTGAGCATCTGGGCACGCCCCGCGCTGCCCGAGATCGACGACGACGGGCTCACCCCCATCCTCGATGCGGTACGCCGGCGCGGCTGGCCCGCCGGGTGGGAGCGCGAGTTCGAGTACGTCGAGTACCGCGGAGAGCGCTGGGAGGTCTTCGATGTCAAGCATCTCTTCAACCGCGTCTTCCGTCGCGCGTGGACGGACACCCGCGACGCCGCCGTGTCGTACTGCGCCGCCCACGGCGGCCCGATCTACCGATCGATGGCCTGGAAGGGTCAATGGGATCAGCTCGACGCGACACACCATCTCTACATGGGCTGGGATTCGAACTACATGATGAACGCAGTGCAGGGCGTGCTCCAGGAGGCGGACATCGCCTCGGAGGTCTTCGTCAAGTACTCCTACATCGGGAATGTGATGTGACATGACGACGACCATCCGCCGCCTCCTCGATCTGACCGTCGAAGAGCACACGCTGACCGTCCCGCTCGTCTGGGGAGATGCGGCCGACAGCCGCACAATCGACATCTTCGCGCGCGTCGTGACACGCGAAGGGGGTGAACGTCTCCCCTATCTGGTCTTCCTGCAGGGCGGTCCCGGACACGAGGCGCCTCGGCCGTTCCATGCCTCGTCCTCCCCCGCGTGGCTCGACGAGGCGCTCGCGCACTATCGGGTCGTGATGCTCGACCAGCGAGGCACCGGACTCTCGACACCGGTCGGCGATGCCGATCTCGAGCGCGGCTCCGACGAGGTCGCCGAGCACCTGACGCATCTGCGCGCCGACTCGATCGTCCGCGACTGCGAGGCCATGCGTGAGCACCTCAGCGCAGAGACGTGGAGCGTCCTCGGTCAGTCCTTCGGTGGATTCACGACCCTGGCCTACCTGTCGACCGATGCGGACTCGCTCGCCGATGTCTTCATCACGGGCGGGCTCAGCACCGTGAACCGGCACCCCGACGAGGTCTACGCCCTCTGCTACGACAAGATGCGCGCCGCGTCCGAGAAGTACTACCGCAGGTTCCCCGAGCACCGCGTGGTGATGCGCCGCCTGGTCGATCGGGCCGCGGCGGGCGACATCGTGCTGCCGGACGGCGAAGTGGTCTCGCCGTCGCGACTGCGGTCCGTAGGCTCGGCGCTCGGCACGAACGACGGGTGGCAGACCGTGTGGTCGCTGCTCGAGCGCGACCCTGCGTCGAACGCCTTCCGTCACGATCTGATGCACGCGATGCCGTACGGCGGCCGCAACCCGCTCTACTTCGCGTTCCACGAGTCGAGCTATGCGAACGGGCACGCCACTCGGTGGTCGGCAGAGCGTACAGAGCCTCAGGACTTCCGCGATGACGTCACCCTGTTCACAGGTGAGCACATCCGCCGCGAATGGACCGAGACGGTGCCCGCCTTCCGGCCGTGGCGTGACGTCGCACTCGCGCTGGCAGACTTCGAATGGCCCCAGATCTACAACGAGGTCGCCATCGCCGCGTCTGGTGCGACAGGTGCCGCGGCCGTCTATGTGAACGACGTCTACGTCCCGATGGAGTTCTCGCTCGAGACCGCTCGACTGATTCCTGGCGTCGAGCTGTGGGTCACGAGCGAGCACGAGCACAACGGCGTGCGATCCGGCCCCGTCCTGACGCACCTGATCGACCTCGCGCACGGGCGGCGCATCCGCTGAGGATCGCCGCCGGAATCCTCCTGCAGACGGATGCCGAGGCGGCAGGAGCCGCATAGCCTGGTTCCATGGCCGACACACTCGGAATGCTCCTCACGATCGCGATCCTCCTCGTCGTCGTGATCGCGATCGTCGTGGTGATCGTGGCCGTCTACGCGAAGGCGCCGCTCGAGCGGAAATACGAGAGCGCAGGCGGCGGACTGGGTGGTTCCTTCGACGCGGTCTGGATGCCGTCGGCGCACGAGGCCGGGATGGAGCGCGATCGCCAGACGAAGCGCACCGCACCGGCGCCCGCTCCCGGCGACCCGCCCAGCAGGATCGACGGGGAACGCATCATCATCGACATCTGACCCCGCGATCCACCGGGATGAGACGACGAAGGCCCCGTGTTCCGAGGAACACGGGGCCTTCGAAGGCGGTGGTCGTTACTTGCTCGATCCGCCGAAGCCCTTGAAGCGCTGGTTGAACTTCTCGACGCGGCCGGCCGAGTCCATGATGCGCTGCTTGCCCGTGTAGAACGGGTGCGATGCCGACGAGATCTCGACGTCGATGACGGGGTACTCGACGCCGTCGAGCTCGATCGTCTTGTCGCTCGAGACAGTCGAACGGGTGAGGAACGTCTCGCCCGAGCCGAGGTCGCGGAACACGACTGCCTTGTACACGGGGTGAATGTCAGTCTTCATGGGATTCCTTAGTTGCTGCCCTGGATTGTGCCAGGGACGAGGGAAGTCTGCGGTGCAGAGTGCACCAAGGATCGATTCTATCAGATCCGCGTCAGGATGCCGCGCGGGCCGCGTAGCGTCCCTCTTCGCTGCTCAGGACGATCGGCATGCCGAACGTGTCCGACAGCGAGTCTTCGGTCAGGGTCTCGGCGATGGGCCCGGCTGCCACGATGCGCCCCTCGCGCATGAGCAGTACGTGCGTGAAACCGACCGGGATCTCCTCGACGTGATGCGTGACCATCAGCATCGCGGGTGTCGTCGGCGACGAGGCATAGCCGCTCAGGAGCGCGAGCAGCTCCTCGCGCGAACCGAGGTCGAGCGAGGCCGTCGGCTCGTCGAGCAGCAGCAGCTCGGGGTCGGTCATCACGGCCCGGGCGATCTGGACGCGCTTCTGCTCGCCGTCGCTCAGAGTCCCGAACGTGCGATCAGCCAGGTGGTCGAGACGCCAGTCGCCGAGCACACGCAGCGCGCGGCGCTCGTCGATGTCCTCGTAGCTCTCGTTCCAGCGCCCCAGAACGGAGTACGCCGCCGTGAGCACCGTGTTCAGGACGGTCTCGTCGCGCGGCACGCGCTTCGCCATGGCGGAGGAGGCGAATCCGATGCGGGGCCGCAGTTCGAACACGTCGGTGCGACCGAGGGTCTCCCCCAGCACGGTGACGGCTCCGGAGGTCGGGTGCATCAGCGTGTCCGCCAGCTGGAGCAGTGTGGTCTTGCCGGCGCCGTTGGGTCCGAGGATCACCCACCGCTGATCATCATCGACCTGCCAGGTCACGTGATCGATGATGTCGCGCCCCTCGCGGCGCACGACGACGTCGGTGAATTCCAAGGCGATCGACATGCCTCCAGCCTATCGGCTCAGGCGGTCAGCTCCGCGTAGAGCGCGCGCGTGGTGTCGGCGATCGCATCCCAGCTGAACTCGTCGCGCGCGCGCTCCCGACCGGCCGCACCGTAGGCGCGAGCCTGCTCCGGATCGGATGTCACCTCGGTGAGCACGCTCGCGAGGTCGGCGACATAGCGCTCGGGGTCGACCGGCGTCCCTGTGCCGTCCTGCAGCTGCTCGATCGGCACGAGACGCCCTGTCACGCCGTCGTCGACGACCTCGGGGATGCCGCCGGTGGCCGTGCCGACGACGGCGGCACCGCACGCCATCGCCTCGAGGTTCACGATGCCCAGCGGTTCATACACCGACGGGCATACGAACGTCGTGGCCGCCGTGAGGATCGCGGAGAGCTCGTCGCGCGGCAGCATCCGATCGATCCAGATGACACCTTCGCGGGTCTGCTGGAGAAGTCGCACGCCCTCCTGCACCTCCGCCATGATCTCCGGAGTGTCGGGGGCCCCGGCGCAGAGGATGAGCTGAACGTCCGGAGGCAGCAGACGAGCGGCCTGCAGCAGGTACGGCAGCCCCTTCTGGCGCGTGATCCGGCCGACGAACACGACAGACGGTCGAGCAGGGTCCATGCCGACCGACTCGAGGAACGCGGGGTTCTGCACCGGTCGCCACCGCTCGACGTCGATGCCGTTGTGGATCACACGCACCCGAGCGGGGTCGACGGAGGGATAGCTGCGCAGGATGTCCTCGCGCATGCCGGCACTGACCGCGATCACCGCCGCCGCATTCTCGTATGCGAGCTTCTCGATGCCGCTCGACACCGCGTACCCGCCGCCGAGCTGCTCGGCCTTCCACGGACGCAGGGGCTCGAGACTGTGCGCGGTGAGCACGTGCGGGATGCCGTGCAGCTGCGAGGCGAGGTGTCCCGCGAAGTTCGCGTACCAGGTGTGGCTGTGCACGAGATCGGCGTCGGAGATCGCCGCCACGATCTCGAGATCGGTGCCGAGCGTCTGCAGAGCGGCATTGGCGGAGGCGAGTTCTGAGGGCGCCTGGTACGAGAAAGTACCGGCCTCCTCCCGCGGGGACCCGAAGGCTCTCACCCGTACATCGATATTCTGCCGCAGGGCTGTGACGAGCTCTGCGACGTGCACACCGGCACCTCCGTAGATCTCCGGCGGGTATTCCTTCGTGATCATCTCGACGCGCATGTCTAGACGGTAGTGACTCACTTGTCCAGATGCTAGTTAGCCGGGCCGAATCACATCTATGGTGGGTGCATGTCCGCACCAAAGAAGATCTTCGGCATCATCCTCGCCGGCGGCGAGGGAAAGCGTCTCATGCCCCTCACGGCCGACCGAGCAAAACCTGCAGTGCCTTTCGGCGGACAGTATCGCCTGATCGATTTCGCGATCTCGAACCTCATCAACTCGGGCCTACGCCAGATCGTCGTCCTCACGCAGTACAAGTCTCACAGCCTCGACCGCCACATCTCGCAGACGTGGCGCATGTCGGCGCTGCTCGACTCGTACGTCACCTCCGTGCCCGCGCAGCAGCGTCTCGGAAAGCGCTGGTTCTCGGGCTCGGCCGACGCGATCCTGCAGAGCCTCAACCTCATCAACGACGAGAAGCCCGACATCGTCGTCGTGATCGGTGCCGATCACGTCTATCGCATGGACTTCCGGCAGATGCTCGACGCGCACATCGAGTCGGGTGCGAAGGCCACCGTCGCAGGAATCCGTCAGCCGCTCGCGATGGCGTCCCAGTTCGGCGTGATCGACGCCGACACCGAGTCGGGTCGCATCAAGCAGTTCCTCGAGAAGCCCACTGACATCGCCGGTCTCGAGGACTCCCCTCACGAGGTGCTCGCCTCGATGGGCAACTACATCTTCGACGCCGATGCGCTGATCGCCGCCGTCGAGGCAGACGGCGAATCCCCCACCTCCGGGCATGACATGGGCGGAGACATCGTGCCGTACTTCGTCGATCGGGGCGAGGCCGGCTACTACGACATGAAGCGCAACGACGTGCCGGGTTCCTCCCCGCGCGACCGTTCGTACTGGCGTGACGTGGGTACGATCGACTCCTTCTTCGACGCGCACATGGATCTGATCTCCACGCTCCCCATCTTCAACCTCTACAACATGGAGTGGCCCATCCACTCGCAGGCCGTGAACTCGCCTCCCGCCAAGTTCGTGCGAGACTCCGTCGGGCGCATCGGCAACGCGATCGACTCGATCGTGTCCCTCGGCTCCGTGCTCTCGGGCACCCATCTCGAGCGCAGTGTCGTGGGCCCGTGGACGCTCGCCGGCGGTGGTTCGACCATCACCGACTCCGTCGTCTTCGACGGCGTGAGAATCGGGGCCGGTTCCCGCGTGCATCGAGCCATCCTCGACAAGAACGTCGTCCTCGCAGATGGTGCGACCGTCGGCGTCGACCGCGAACGCGATCTCGCCCGGGGCTTCACCGTGACCGAATCGGGCATCACCGTGGTGGGCAAGGGTCTCTTCATCGAGCGTTGAGGATGCCGACCGAAGACCGCGATGCACGGACAGACGGTCTCCGATCGATAGGCTCGGAGGCGTGACCGCCGCGCGCTTCCTTGTCGTCCTCGATGCCGATTCCACCCTCATCCGCAACGAGGTGATCGAGTTGATCGCCGATGAGGCCGGCCGCCGCGACGAGGTGCAGGCGGCGACCGAGGCGGCGATGCGGGGCGAGATCGACTTCGCGACCAGTCTGCGGTCGCGAGTGGCCGAGCTCGAAGGCGTTCCCGTGTCCGCGTTCGAACGCGTGCTCGCCCGGATCGAGCCGACCCCCGGCGTGCGAGAGCTCACTGCAGCTGTGCATGAGCGCGGCGGCGTGGTCGGGGTGGTGTCCGGAGGGTTCCACGAGATCCTCGACGACGTGGCTCCCGGACTCGGCGTGGACCGGTGGCGTGCGAACCGGCTCGATGTCGTCGACGGAGCGCTCTCCGGCCGCGTGGACGGCGAGATCGTCGACGCGGCGGCCAAAGCGACCTCGCTGTGCGAGTGGGCGGACGAACTCGGTGTGCCCCGTCACGCCACGATCGCCATCGGAGACGGCGCCAACGATCTGCAGATGATGGCGGTCGCCGGGCTCGGTCTGGCGTTCAACGCGAAGCCCGCCGTGCGCGCTGCCGCGAGCCTGGTCATCGGACCGCAGGACCTCTCCGAGGTCATCGCACTGTTGCCCTAGCGGATGTCCGAGGCTCCGTCTAACCTCGGGCGCATGGACATCATCCTCATCCCCGGTCTCTGGCTCGATGCGTCCAGCTGGAGCGACGTGACCACTGATCTCGAACGTGCAGGGCACACGGTGCACCCGCTGACCTTGCCGGGGGTGGGTCGTCCCGCCGCCGAGTCCGCTGACATCGGGATCGCCGAGTGGGTCGACGCTGCCGTCGACGCGGTGGACGCCGTCGACGGGCGAGTGGTCGTCGTCGGTCACAGCGGCGGCGGCAACGTCGCCTGGGGTGTCGCCGATGCCCGGCCCGACCGCATATCGCGGGTCGTCTTCGTCGACACCGCGCCACCACCGCCCGGTTTCGGCATCAGCGAGTTCGAGATCGTCGATGGCGTCATCCCCTTCCCGGGGTGGGACTTCTTCCCGGCTGAAGACGTCGACGACCTCGACGACGCGACTCGTGCGCGCACCGCGCCGCTCATGCGCAGCGTGCCCGCGCGCGTGCCCACTGATCCGATAGAGCTCGGCTCGGAGGCACGCCACCGGGTGCCGGTGACGCTGCTGATGGGCGGTCTCGATAGCGAGACGCTCGAGTCCGAACTCGAGCAGTGGGGGCCGTACGCCGAGGAGTTCCGCGCGATCGACGATGCCGAGGTGGTGCGTATCGGCTCAGGCCACTGGCCTCAGTTCTCGATGCCGAGCAGGCTCGCCATGCTGCTCGACGCCGCGATCACCCGCTGATGACGGTGCGTTGACGCCCGAGCGTCAGTGGCCCATGCCGAGGCCGCCGTCGACAGGGATGACTGCGCCCGAGATGTACCCGGCGTCATCCCCGGCGAGCCACGTGACGACGCCCGCCACCTCGTCGGGCGTCGCGAAGCGTCCGGCCGGGATGTTCGCCTTGTACTGCTTCTGAGTCTCTTCGGGGAGCTCAGCCGTCATGTCGGTCTCGATGAACCCCGGCGCGACGACGTTCGCGGTGATACCGCGCCCGCCGAGCTCACGGGTCAGCGAACGTGCGAAGCCGACGAGCGCGCTCTTCGATGCGGAGTAGTTCACCTGCCCGGCCGAGCCGTAGAGGCCCACCACGCTGGAGATGAGGATGACCCGGCCGAACCGGGCCCTCAGCATGCCCTTCGACGCGCGCTTCACCACTCGGAAGGTGCCGCCGAGGTTCGTCGCGACCACGCTGTCGAAGTCGTCCTCGCTCATTCTCAGCAGCAGGGTGTCCTTGGTGATTCCGGCATTCGCCACGACGACCTCGACGGGTCCGAGCTGCTGCTCGACCTCGGTGAAGGCCGCATCGAGCGCTGCGGCATCCGTGACGTCTGCACGCACGGTGAGAGTGCCCTCGGGGCCTTCGCCGCTGCGAGCCGTGACGGCGACGCGGTAGCCGTCCCTGACGAATCGTTCGGCGATCGCGCGACCGATGCCGCGGTTTCCGCCGGTGACGAGGACGACGCGAGAACTCATTTCCACTCCTGATCTGGCCGGTGCGGGTGTGGCGGCCGGGTCGTCATCGATCCTACCGATGATGTCGTGACTCGATCGGGGCGACGTTTGACAGAACAGCGCCGCGACTGGAACGCTGAACCCGACGAAAGGCTTCACCGTGAGCGACGACAGCATCCCCACTCCGCCTGACGCACACTCGACTCCTCCGCCGGCGCCCCCGGCTCCCCCCGCGCAGCCGTACCAGGCGTATCCCGGCGCGGCCCCGTCGGTCGCCCCCTCGCAGGGGTACGCGACGCCGTCGCCGCAACCGCCGCAGTACGCCCCGCAGCAGCCCTACGGCGCTGCTGCAGCTCAGCCCTACGGCTCCGCGGCACAACCGCCCTACTAGGCCGCGTCCGCACCGGGTCAGCCCGTTGCCGGCTATGCGAGTTACGGGGCGACGCCCTATCCCGCGCCCCGCCCCGCCAGCGGACTCGCGATCACGTCGCTGATCTGCGGAATCGCCGGGGTCGTGCTCTTCTGGGCGGTCGTGCCCCTGCTCGCCTCGATCGTCGCCGTCATCACGGGTCACATGGCGCTGCGGCAGACGAAGCAGAACCCGGCGATCGGCGGCCGCGGGATGGCCTTCGCCGGGCTGATCATGGGCTACATCATGGTCGGCTTCCTGGTCGTCGGCATCGTCGTGACGGTGATCAGTGCCGTGTTCTTCGGCGCCTTCACGCTGCCGTTCCTCTTCTCGGTCTGAGCTGCAGACGAGCGCGCCGTCGTGCCCGCACCGGCGTAGGCTGGACTCATCGTGAAGAGCAAGCCCCTGGTCCCTGCTGTCACCTCGCTTCCGCAGTCGCCGAAGGACGAGGCAGACCACCGCGTGCGCCGATATGCACTTACCATGACCATCCGCATCGTCTGCTTCGGGCTGATGATGTTCGTCCAGCCGTACGGCTGGTACACCTGGGTGTTCGCGCTCGCCGCCGCGCTCCTGCCCTACATCGCGGTCGTGTTCGCGAACGCGGGGAGCGACAGCACCGAGACGACGGCTGAGTCTCCCGTGCAGCAGCTGGAGGCCTCGACTCCGGCCCCGACTCTGCCGGTCGAACAGGACTCCGCTCCTGGCGTCATCACCATCCACGAGAGCCGCCAGGATCGCGAGTGAGTGGACTGGAGTGCTCGCGTGCCGGATGCCGGAACGCGGCGACCACGCAGGTGGTGTGGCGCAATCCGCGTATCCACGCCGCTGACCGTGAGAAGGTCTGGCTCGCATGCGATGAGCACGTCGGCTTCCTCCACGACTATCTGGCGGCCAGGGACTTCCCCGTGACAGTGAGAGCTGGTGTGCCCTCGTGAGTGCGCGGATGGGTAGATGGACCGTATACGTGCTGGTCGCGATCGGATTCGCGATCGCGTGCGCGTTCCTGTCGAACTGGCAGTTCGAGCGCAACGAGACGCGATCCGAGCAGATCGCACTCGTCGAGAAGAACTACGATGCGGATCCCGTGCCGCTCTCCGACCTCATCGGCCCCGACGGAACGCTCGATCCCGGTGACGTCTGGCATCCCGTGGTGCTGAACGGCGAGTACATCGTCGAAGAACAGCTGTTGGTGCGAAATCGGCCGCACGGCGGGACCGCCGCATTCGAAGTCCTGGTGCCGTTTCGCGACGTCGACGGTCGTGTGTTCATCGTCGATCGCGGATGGGTGCCGCCGGGCGACGGCGACTCCCCGGACTCCGTTCCGGCACCTCCGACCGGTGAGGTCGAGGTCATCGTGCGTCTGCGTCCGGGCGAGCAGCTTCCGGCCTCTGGTCGTGGGGCTCCCGAGGGGCAGGTGCCCACGATCAACCTCCCGTCTATCGCCGAGTTGGTCGACGGAGACGTCATCACGAGCGCGTACGGACAGATCGTCAGCGAAGACCCGCCCGGCGAAGGGACCCTCGGCGGCTTCGGCTCACCCACAGACGACCCCGGCCCGCACCTGTCGTACGCGATCCAGTGGATCCTGTTCGCGCTGATGGGCTTCATCTTCATCGGGTACATCATCCGCACCGAGATAGTGAAGCACCGTGAAGAGGTCGAGGGCATGCCGGCACCGGTGAAGAAGTCCCGACGGCGCGACAGGGATGCCGACGTCGAAGACGAGCTCCTCGACGCACGCTGACCCACCTCGTGACGCCAGGGCGCCCTAGCGCAGGCCCGTCAGAACGCTCATGTCGCCCCGTCCTCCGACGTCAGATCAGCACGACCGCCGACGATCGTTCGAGACCATCCGCCGGCGGCGGCGTCGAAGATCACCCGCGTGTGACGGCGGTCTCTCGACCCCTGCCAGAACTCGATCCGGGTGGGGACGATCCGCCACAGCACCCAGTCGCCGTCCGCGACCTCCGCGCGCGCAGCCGGGGATCGCGCGGCGAGATCGGCGGCGCTCTCTTCGCGAGTCGCTTCCTCCACCCGTCCGCGCACCCGCACAGCACGCACCTGCGGCTGCCACCAGAAGTTCAGCGCAGCGGCCGGCGATGCAGCCAGCTGCGCTCCCTTGCGGGACGACCTCGTGCTGGCGAACGCCCACCCTCGCTCATCGATCCGCTTCAGGATGAGTGTCCGAGCATCGGGCAGTCCGTCGGCATCGACCGTCGCGAGCGTCACCGTGTGCGGCTCAGGCACTCGGTCCGCAGCCGCCGCGCGCAACCACGTGGCGAAGAGTGTGCGCGGATCGTCGGGAATCGCGCCGAGATCCCAGTCGGGGGCGAGCCCGGTGAGAGCGTGCCGGCCCTTCAGCCACTCGTTGAGCGGGGTGGTGTCGAGGTGCTGTTCGTCATGCGTCACACATCCGACTATGCCACGAGGGGCGAAGGATCAGGCGAGCTCGATGAGGTCTTGGTACTCCTGGCTCCAGAGGTCCTCGACGCCGTCCGGGAGGATCAGCACGCGCTCGGGGTTGAGAGACTGCACCGCACCCGGGTCGTGCGAGACGAGCACGACTGCCCCCTCGTAGTGCGCGAGCGCACCGAGGATCTCTTCGCGCGAGGCGGGGTCGAGGTTGTTGGTGGGCTCGTCGAGCAGCAGCAGGTTCGCGGACGAGACCACGAGCGTCGCCAGCGAGAGACGCGTCTTCTCACCGCCGGAGAGCACCCCGGCGGGCTTGAGCACATCATCTCCCGTGAACAGGAACGAGCCGAGCACTCTGCGCGCTTCCATCTCGGTGATGTGCGGAGCGGCCGACACCATGTTCTCGAGCACCGATCGATTCACATCGAGGTTCTCGTGCTCCTGCGCGTAGTACCCGACCTTGAGACCGTGTCCGGGCTCGAGCTGACCGGTGTCGGGCTGGTCTACCCCCGCGAGCATGCGCAACAGGGTCGTCTTTCCTGCACCGTTGAGTCCGAGCACGACGACCTTGGAGCCGCGGTCGATCGCGAGGTCGACGTCGGTGAAGATCTCGAGTGAGCCGTAGGACTTCGACAGTCCGGTCGCCATCATCGGGGTCTTGCCGCAGGGGGCGGGTTTCGGGAAGCGCAGCTTCGCGACGCGCTCTTCCTGGCGGACGTCGTCGAGTCCGGCGAGCAGCTTGTCGGCACGCGCGATCATCTGATGGGCCGCGGCGGCCTTCGAGGCCTTCGCGCCGAAGCGGGCTGCCTGCAGCTGCAGGGTCGTCGCCTTCTTCTCGGCGTTCGCGCGCTCCTTCTTGCGGCGCTCCTCGTCAGCCACGCGCTGACGCAGGTAGTTCTTCCAGTTCATGTTGTAGGTGTCGATGATCTGACGGTTCGCGTCGAGGTAGAACACCCGGTTGACGGTCTCGCCGACCAGCTCGACGTCGTGGCTGATCACGATCAGCCCGCCCTTGTAGTTCTTGAGGAACTCGCGCAGCCACACGACACTGTCGGCGTCGAGGTGGTTGGTCGGCTCGTCGAGGATCATCGTCTCAGCATCCGAGAAGAGGATGCGAGCCAACTCGATACGACGGCGCTGACCACCCGACAGCGTCGAGAGCGGCTGGTCGAGGATGCGGTCGGGCAGCGAGAGGTTGTTCGCGATGGAGGCGGCCTCGGCCTCGGCCGCGTAGCCGCCCTGTCCCTCGAACTCCTCGGTGAGGCGCGCGTAGCGCTTCATCGCCTTGTCGGCGACCGCGGGGTCGTCGGACCCCATCGCGAGTGCCGCTTCGCTCATGCCGAGGTTGAGCTGGCCGAGTCCCCGGGCGTCGAGGATGCGCGTGCGAGCGAGGTCTTCGGGATTGCCCGACCGCGGATCCTGCGGCAGATAGCCGAGTTGACCGGAACGGGTCACGCTTCCGCCGGACGGCAGGACGTCACCGGCGAGCACCTTGGTGAGCGTGGTCTTGCCTGCACCGTTGCGGCCGACGAGACCGATCTTGTCTCCGTCGCTCACACGGAACGACACGTTCTCCATCAGGAGGCGTGCGCCCACGCGGATCTCGAGTTCGTGCACGGCAAGCACAGGCGGGATGTCCGTTCTTTCAAGGGGATTCAGGCCGAGGGGCCAAACTCCCAGTATAGATCGCCCTACTGAGTGTTCAGTCGAAGTACAGATCGTGATGCAGCCGGCAGCCCGGATTGAAGCCTGCCGCACACGTCGGACACTCGGATTTCTCGAGGTATGCGTCGATGCGCAGCAGCGAACCGCAGACGCCGCAGAGCACCGCCTGCGTCGCACGGTCTTTCGTCGACCACTGCCGCGTCTCGTGATCAGCCCGCTCCGCGTGACACAGATGGCACGGGTACCACTCGCCGCAGCAGGCGAACTTGAGCGCGATCACATCGAGCGGCCCCTGATAGTGCTCGCACCGGGTCTGGTCGTCGACCAGCAGGCCGTGCACGGTGGTCGCCCCGACCTCGGTCGGACGGTCGGCGGATCTACCTCTCCGGGGGGATGCGGTCGATACCTCAGGGTGATGCCCCACCTGCCACCTGCTTCCTAGCCTTCTGAGGTGGATGTTATCAACGAGCTCATTCTGCAGACCGTCGCGTCGCCCTGGTTGTACGCCGTGCTGCTTGCGGTGACGATCATCGACGGCTTCTTCCCGCCGGTTCCGAGCGAGACCGTGCTCGTGGCAGCGGCGGCTGTACTCGTGTCGACGGGTGAGTTCTGGGCGCTGCTGCCTCTCGGTCTCATCGCCGCTGTGGGCGCGACGACCGGCGACAACATCGCATTCACCCTCGGTCGCCGGCTGGGCACGACCCGGTGGGCGTGGATGCGTCGTCCGCGAGTCACCTCGGCATTCGTCCACGCACAGAAAGCGCTCAGGCACCGCAGTGCGGCGCTCATCCTGGGCGCCCGCTATATCCCCGTCGGCCGCGTCGCGGTCAACATGTCCGCCGGTGCTCTGCGCTTTCCGTGGCGGAGGTTCTTCCCACTGAGCATCGTGGCCGGCATCAGCTGGAGTGCTCTGAGCCTCGCCATCGGATTGCTCGCGGGGTCGTGGATCAAGGAGCAGCCGCTCGTGAGCGCTGGCATCGGCATCGCCGTGGCGCTCATCATCGGCGTGGTGATCGATCGCGTCACGGCATCCGGCCGGAGACGCGCCCGTGTGGTGCAACTGGCAGGATGACAGACATGGCACGTCGTCGGCCGCGCATCGAGCGTGCTCCCCGCATCAGCCGTCGCACCGCCGCGCTCACGGCGCTCGGCGCTGCGAGCCTCGCGCTGTTCTCGGTGCTCGTGCCGATTCACACCGTGCTGTACGGCACATCGCTGCCGCTCTCCTTCATCCTCGGTGGCGCGCTCTGCGCTGCGCCTCTGCTGTCGTTGCGTCACCCGCGGTGGGCGGTCGCGATGTTCTGCGCTGCGGCGTTCACGCTTCCGCTGCTCGTCGTCCCGACTCTCGCGACCGAGGCGCCCTGGCCGTGGTCGGTGCCCGCCCTGCTGAGCTTCGTGCTCCTGGTCGGCATCGTGACCTTCATCCACGGGGCGAGAGCGGGCGTCTTCCCCCTGGCCATCGGAGCACTGCTCTCCCTCACCGCGCCGCTGCTGCGCCCCGAGATCGTCGCGACTCCCGCGACGGCCGGCAGCGTCACCGCCGACCTCATCGTCACGACGTCGCTGGCTGCGGCGATGTTCCTGGTTTCCATCCTGGTCGCCGGACGGGTGAGGGTGTCTGCCGAGCTCACTCGGGAGCGCGCGCACTCCGCACTCGAGGAGTCGCGACGGGCCCTCGTCGAGGAGCGCACCCGCATCGCCCGCGAGCTGCACGACGTGATCGCGCACAGCATGTCCGTGATCCAGGTGCAGGCGTCGACCGCACGCTACCGACTCCCCGAGATCGGCGATGCCGCGTCCGTGGAGTTCGACAGCATCGCGGCCACAGCGCGGACCTCGCTGACCGAGATGCGACGAATGCTCGGAGTGCTGCGCACCGAAGACCAGACAGCCGAGCTCGCACCCCAGCAGGGCATCGACGACATCCCCGCTCTTGTCGACACCATCCGTCGAGCGGGTGTGACCGTCGGCCTGGAGATCACCGGTGCAGTCGCGGACGCTCCGCAGGCCGTGCAGATCGCCGCCTTCCGTATCGCGCAGGAGGCGCTCAGCAACGCAGTGAGGCATGCGTCAGGCGCCGCCGTCACCGTACGTGTCCAGGCGGATGCCGACATCATCGGCATCCGCGTCCGCAACAGCCCCGCCACGACCCCGACCACGTCCATCGGCGGCGGATACGGTCTGCGCGGAATGCGCGAACGCATCGAGCTGCTCGGCGGATCGTTCACCGCGAGCCCGACCGCGGACGGCGGGTGGGAGGTCGCGGCTTCGCTCCCCCTGCACGAGAGTCCGTCGACCCCGCCCATCGCCCCGATCACCCAGGAGACCCCGTGACGATCAGCGTCCTCATCGCCGACGATCAGGCCATGGTGCGCGCCGGATTCGCCGCCCTGCTCGATGCTCACGAAGGGATCCGGGTGGCCGGTCAGGCCGCGAACGGCGCCGAGGCGGTCGCTCTCGCCACCCGCCTCGATCCGGACGTGATCCTGATGGACGTGCGGATGCCTGAGGTGGACGGCATCGAGGCGACCCGTCGCATCCTCGGCCCCGGCTATCCTGCCGCCCATGTGCCAAGGATCCTCATGCTCACGACCTTCGACATCGATGACTACGTCTATGACGCGCTCGAGGCGGGCGCGAGCGGGTTCCTGCTGAAAGACGCTCTTCCTGAAGAGCTCGTCCACGCCGTGCGCGTGGTCGCCGGCGGCGACGCGCTGCTCGCTCCCAGCGTGACCAGGCGGATGATCGAGCAGTTCGCCGGTCGGCGACCGCACACGCCGCGAGCCGCGACCTCGCTGGCAGAGCTGACCGACCGAGAGCGAGAGGTGCTGGTGCTCATCGGGCGAGGCCGGTCGAACAGCGAGATCGCTGCCGATCTGTTCATCGCAGAGCAGACCGTGAAGACCCACGTCGGCAAGGTCCTGGCAAAACTCCGACTCCGCGACCGCGTGCACGCCGTGATTCTCGCGTACGACACCGGCCTGGTCGAACCCGCGTCCTGAGCCGCGCCAGGATCACACCCTGGTAGGGGTGCGAACCGCTCCTGGGAGTGATCCCTCGGACGACACCGCGTCCATACGATCCTCGGACACCCCATCCGAGGAGGACTCCATGGCCACCGTCGAGGCAACACGCCGCCCCGCTCTCCGAGATCCGCTGTCGGCCGGTCGCGACACCGCGATCGACCTCCTGCGGGCGATCTGCGTCGCGGGAGTCGTACTGCTCCACGCCATCATGGTCGGGGTCACGGTCGTCGACGGTGGCCCGGTGTTCGCGAATGCCAGCGAAGGAACGTGGTGGATAGTGCCCATCAGCTGGGTTCTCCAGGTGATGCCGCTCTTCTTCGTCATCGGCGGCTTCGCGGGTTACATCTCCTTCCGGCGCACGCACGCGCGCGGCGGCACACCGACCGCCTTCATCGCGGCCCGGGTGCACCGGCTGCTGCGGCCGGCGCTGTTCGCGATCGGGATCGTCGGCGCGGCACTAGCGACGCTGAGCGCCGTCGGCATCCCGGCGGACATCATCGCCGTCGCCGACTTCCGCTACAGCCAGCCGCTCTGGTTCCTCGCGGTCTTCCTGGGATGCCAGGCGCTTCTTCCTGCCCTCGCGAAGGCTCACGCGCGGAGACCGCTGATCACAGTGGCCGCGCTGGTCGCGGCATCGATCTCCGTCGATATGGTCCGGGCGATCACCGGGCTCGAGGGAGTGGGCTTCCTGAATCTCGCGTTCGTCTGGCTCGCGCTACAGCAGATCGGCTTCTTCCTCGCCGATGGCACGATCGACCGACTGAGCCGACGAGCACGGGCGATCGCAGGAGCTGCGGCCTTGACCACACTCATCGTCGCTTTCACGGGCGGCGTCTACTCCCCCGATCTCATCGCCAACATCAACCCACCCACCGCAGCCCTGCTTCTCGTCGGGGTCGTGCACCTGAGCGCCGTCTCGCTGCTCCGCGATCGCATCAGCGCGTTCAGTCGCCGCCCGCTCCCGGCCGCCTTCGCGGCGTTCATCAACAGACGCACCATGACGATCTACCTGTGGCACATGCCGGCGCTGCTCACCATGGCAGGGGTCTGCGCGGTGGCCTCGCTCAGCAGCGGGATCGCGCTGCCGGAGCGGAGCACCTTCGCATGGTGGGTGTCTCGACCGCTCTGGCTCGCGACCGCGCTGACCCTCACCGCGCTGATCGCGGTCGCGCTCACGCGCATCGAGACGCAGTCGTCCCCGCAATCTGCTGACTCGGCTCCCCGGGTCGCGACCGCAGCGGCACTCGGCATCACCTCGGTCGTCGTGCTTCTCGTCGCGGGTACGACGGTTTTGACGGCCGCGCTCGTCGTCGGCGGAATGCTGTCCGCACTGCGTCTGGCCCGCCGATCACACCAGACCGCGCGCGGCGAGAGCGTCGCCGACCTCGTCCGCGTGGCGTAACGTCCTGACCATGAGCGGCACGGCGGTTCGGGGCCCGAGACGGATGCCGCGTGCCCGTTGGGCGTCGCCTACCGCCTGCGCGAATCCGGCTACCACCGGAACCATCGTGAGCGTCAGCGAGATCGTCATCGCGATCGCATCGGCGTCGACACCCAGCCGACGCAGCGGACGCAGCATCCGATGAAGCACCGCGAGCAGATCACCCATCCGGGTGGTGATCGTGAGGAGCGCAGCGAGCAGAAGCAGCGACACCACCCTGGCCGTGCTGATCCATGCGGTGAGCGGTGACACGAAGATCCACAGCGCCGAGCCGAGCACCAGCACGAGCCAGCGCAGCCGCCACATCTCGACGGACACGACCTTCACCGGCAGCCCGGCGACGAGATACAGCATGCACACGACGAGGAGAGAGACCGTGACGCTCCATCCGTCATGCGGGTACGCCGACGACACGAGTGCGAGCGCTGCGAAGAGGGCGAGCTTGAGCCCGGCCGGCATCCTGTGGACGATGCTCGCTCCCGACCGATATGACTGGATCATCCGCACAGCCCGCGATACTCGGCGACCACGTCGCGCGGGTTGCCGGCTGCGATGACCGACCCTGCCTCGAAGAGCACCGCACGGTCGCATCTCGCTGCAAGATCGAGGTCATGGGTGACGATGACGACCTGCGACGGCAGCGCCAGCAGCAGCTCGGAGATCTTTCGCGAGTTGCGCAGGTCCAGCAGCGTCGTCGGCTCGTCGGCCACGATGAGCCGCGGTTCAGTGATCAGAACCGAGGCGAGAGCGAGCAGCTGCGTCTGACCGCCCGACAGCTCAGACGCGGGGATGTCCGCCCTGTCGGTCAGGCCGTGGTCGGCGAGTGCGGCGGCCACCCGACCGGCGACCTCGGTCCGAGGAGCGCCGCGCAGCGAGAGCGCGAGGTCCTCCGCTGGCGTCGGCATCAGGATCTGCGACTGCGGGTCGGAGAAGACGAATCCGACACGGCGCCGAAGGGCCTTCGTGTCGCGCCGCGAGTCGAGACCATGAACCGTGACGCGCCCCGCATCCGGCAGCACGAGGCCGTTCAGCAGGCGCGCGAAGGTCGACTTTCCCGAACCGTTCGCGCCGATCACCGCGATCCTCGGCTCGGTGAGCTCGACAGTCACATCGCGCAGGATCGACCGCCCCTCCCGCTCGACGGTGACACCGTCGAGCGAGATCGATCCGACCGCAGTCTCAGGCCGCATGGACGGACGCGGGCGCTGCCGCGTGTCGGCCGCCGAACGCCCGGGGGTACGCGCGCCGCAGCGCGAGAACCAGCGCCGTCGCTGCGGCCGCCTTCAGCAGATCGCCCGGCAGGAACACCAGACTCGCGAGCGCCGTCGGGCCGAGGTCGAGCCCGAGTACCAGTGCAGTCACAGGGATCCCGCACAGATACACGACCAGGATGCCGCCGACGACGACACCGAGGGCGATCCGCCACCAGCTGCGCCGACCGCTCCCCACCACCAGACCGATCACGACGACGCCCGCCACCCACCCGAGCAGGTATCCGGCGGTCGGACCGACGAAGACGCCGAGGCCGCCCCGCCCGCCGGCGAGGACGGGAAGTCCGATCGCGGCGAGAACGAGCACCAGGAGCACCGCGAGCGGAGCCAGTCGGGGCCCGAGCACAGCACCGGCGAGCATGACCCCCAGGGTCTGTGCGGTGATCGGCACTCCGCCGGGAATCGGTATCGTCACCATACCGAGGACGATGATGAGCGCGGCGAAGATCGCCGCTCTTGCCAGATCACGACCGAGGTCATCGCGTTGCCGAGTCATAGTTCCGATACCTTCCTGAACACCGTTCACCTGAACGGTGTTCACTATACTGATCGCATGACCCCCGAGCACAACTCCGCGCGCCACGACCGCGGCGGCGTCGCGCGCGCGGCGCTGACCCTCCTCGACGAGGTCGGTCTCGCCGATCTGTCGATGCGACGGATCGCCGGCAGGCTCGAAGTCCAGCCGAGCGCGCTCTACTGGCATTTCTCGAGCAAGCAGGAGCTCCTGGCCGAGCTGGCCGACCGGATCACCGCAGGCATCCCCCGCGACGATGCTGACGTGCTGACCACCGCGCGCGGCATCCGCGACGCGCTCTTCACCTACCGCGACGGCGCGGAGCTGGTGCTCAGCACCTACGCCCTGCGTCTCGGCTCGTCCTCCGCCCAGACCGCCCTCGAGGCCGCACTCGCGCGTCACGGTCACACAGATGCCGCCGAGCGCGCAGCGGCACTCCTGCACTTCGTGCTCGGCCATGCGACGCTCGTGCAGCAGCGCATGCATGCCGACAGCCACGGAGCGGCTCGCGCCGACGGCACGGTCGACGTCACCGCCGGACTCGATCGCGTCTTCGACCTGGGCGTCAGCGCGCTCGCCGGAGAGCCTGCCAGCGCCGACCTCAGCCCTCGGGCGACTCTGCGGCGTGACCCAGTCTGAGTCCCGGCACGAACGCACACAGCACCAGACAGAAGCAGAACGCGAACACCACCCCGAATGACGCGGCGTCACCGCCCAACGTCGCGACGAGCAGCCCGGCCAGGGCGATCGTCACTGCTGATCCCGCGGCGTCGGAGATCGACAGCGCCGACGAGTTGAACCCCTGGTTGCCCCCGTTCGAGTACGCCAACGTGAGCACCGTGAGGCGTGGATACAGCAGCCCCATGCCACCGCCGGCGAAGCCCCAGCCGACGACCACGAACACAGGCGACACGCCCCACTGCGCCGCCGCGAACACGAGCACGAGCGCCACGAGGAGAAGCGACAGGCTGATCACGGTGATGCGGGTGTTGCCGAGACGTTCGCCGAAGATCCCCTGCAACTGCGAAGCGCCGGCCCACGCGAAGGCAGCGAGCATGAGTGCGATCCCCGCCCAGGTCGCGGTGAAGTCGAAGCGCTCCATCAGCAGGTACGGGATGTATGCCTCTGCCGCGAAGAACGCGCCTGCGGCGATCCCGCGCATGAGAACGACGCTCGGCAGACCACGCCCGGCGCGGAGCGCACCCCGAGGAAGCAGCGGCAACAGGGCGGCCGCGATCACGACGACGGACCCGAGCGCCACCGGCCATGCGAGGAGCACGGCCATCTCCGCCGTGAGACCGACAAGCACCGCGGAGACCGCGACGACCACCGCGAGAAGAAGACGGATGACGAGAGAGCGGCGATCCTGTGGTTCACCTCGTCCGAGGTCGACCCCTCGCAACCGGGCCGCGACAGTCACGAAGGCGACTGTCGTCAGCACGGCGACGCCGAGGAAGGCCCAGCGCCAGTCGAGGTACTCCGCTACCGCCCCGGCGAGGAACGGACCGATCATCGACGGCACGACCCATGCGGCTGCGAACGCAGCGAAGATCCTGCCATGAAGCTGCGGTGGGTACAGCCGAGCCACGACGACGTACAGCGCCACGGTCTGCCCACCAGCACCGAGCCCCTGAACCAGCCGCCCGACGAGGAACTGGTCCATCGTCACGGCGAGACCTGACAGCAGCAGTCCGGCGATGAACAACGAGACCGCGGCGTACAGAGGGCCGCGGGGTCCCCGAGAATCGGCCCAGGCGCCCGCTGCGACCATGCCGATCACGCTCGTCGCAAGCGTTCCGGCGAAGGCCACGGCATACAGCTCCCGGCCGTCGAGCGATTCCGCGACGATCGGCATCACGGTCGTGACCGCCAGCGCCTCGATCGCGGCGAGGAAGATCAGCGCCACCGCACCGGCGGTGACCCAGAGTCGTTCCCGGTCCCAGATCGATGCGGTCGGCTGCGGTCTCGTGCTCATCGGTCCACGAGCGACGCGATGCGCTCGATGGCCTCGGTGATGATCTCCGGACTCGTGCCGAAGTTCAGTCGCACGAATCCCCTGCCCTGCTCGCCGAAGGCGGGACCGAAGTGCAGGGCGACTTTCGCCTCCTTGAGGATCCGCCGAGCGGGGTTGTCTCCCCAGCCCAGACCCGAGAGATCGATCCAGGCCAGATATCCGGCATCAGGGATCCGATAGCGCGCGGCAGGGAGCTTCGACGCCAGCTGATCTTCGAGCAGCAGGCGATTCGCATCGAGCGTCCTGAGCAGCCCGTCGAGCCAGGCGTCGCTCTCCTCCGAGAATGCGGCCACGGCCGCGAGGAGTCCGAATTGACCGGTGCGCCACTCGACCTCGATAGGAAGCCCGCGAACGACGGCGCTGGTGCGATCAGATGCGGTCACCATGAGCGCGCACTTGAGACCCGCGAGATTGAAGGCCTTGCTCGCACTCACGACGGCGTAGCCCACGCGCTCCGCAGCTTCGCCCGTGTCGAGGAAAGGCGTGAACCCGGTGCCCGGCTGCGCGAGCGGTGCATGGATCTCATCCGAGATCACCGCAGCACCGTACTCGTGGGCGATCTCGGCGAGAGCGGCCAGCGAGTCGCGGGTGTGCACCGTGCCGGTCGGGTTGTGCGGGTTGCAGAGCAGCAGCGCGGTGGCACCGTCTTCGAACGCCGCTCGGATGCCGTCCAGATCGAGTTCCCACTGCGCGCCGGTCTCGACCAGCGGTACCCGCACGACCTCGGCGCCTGCTTCGGAGACCAGGTCGAAGAACGGCGGATACACGGGCGGAGTGACGACCACGCGCTCCCCCGGCTGCGTCACGCGCCGCAGGATCTCGACGATCCCCATGCTCACGTCGGCGGTCGTGCGCATCTTCGAGGGGTCGACGCGCCAACCGAAGCGACGAAGCGCGAAGTCCGCGTACGTCTCAGGAAGAGGCGTACGCGAGGCTATATACCCCGTATCGCCGATGTCGACAGCACGTCGGAGAGCCGACGAGATCGCCGGCGCCAACGGGAAGTCGGTTTCCGCGACGAACAGCGGTAGCACGTCGGCGGGGTACTCCCGCCACTTCTCGCTGCTGCGCTCGCGGAGCTCTGCCAGAGGCAGAGCCGTGACCTCGAGCATTCTCAGATGGCGAAGCCGAGAGCGCGCATCATGTCGCGCCCGTCGTCCGTGATCTTCTCCGGACCCCACGGCGGCATCCACACCCAGTTGATGCGGAAGCGATCGACGACGCTGTCCAGAGCCTGCGCGGTCTGGTCTTCGAGAACGTCGGTCAGCGGGCAGCCTGCGCTGGTGAGCGTCATGTGGATGACGAGAGCATCGTTCTCGTCATCCCATGCGAGATCGTAGATGAGACCGAGGTCGACGACGTTGATCCCGAGCTCCGGGTCCATGACGTCTTTGAGAGCCTCGGTGACCTCGTCGTACTTCTCGTCGGTGAGGGTGGCTGTCATGCGAATCAGCCTACGCCTCGATGGGGGCTGCGGGGTCGAGGAAACGGTCGTATCCCTCGTCCTCGAGCCGGTCGGCGAGCTCCGGGCCACCCTCTTCGACGATCTTGCCCGCGACGATCACGTGCACGAAGTCGGGGCGGATGTAGCGGAGGATGCGGGTGTAGTGCGTGATGAGCAGCACGCCGAGGCCCGTCGACTCCTTGGCGCGGTTGACGCCCTCGGAGACGATCTTCAGTGCGTCGACGTCGAGACCGGAGTCAGTCTCGTCGAGGACGGCGAACTTGGGCTTGAGCACCTCGAGCTGAAGGATCTCGTGGCGCTTCTTCTCGCCGCCGGAGAAGCCCTCGTTGACGTTGCGCTGAGCGAACTTCGGGTCCATGCGCAGGTTGGACATGGCCGTCTTGACGTCCTTGGTCCACCCACGGATCGCCGGCGCCTCGCCGTCGATCGCGGTCTTGGCCGTGCGCAGGAAGTTCGTCACCGTCACACCGGGGATCTCGACCGGGTACTGCATGGCGAGGAAGAGACCCGCACGAGCACGCTCGTCGACGCTCATCGCGAGGACGTCCTGACCGTCGAACGTGATCGAGCCGGACGCCACCGTGTACTTCGGGTGACCGGCGATCGTGTAGGCGAGCGTCGACTTGCCGGAGCCGTTGGGGCCCATGATCGCGTGCGTCTCACCCGTGTTCATCGTGAGGGTGATTCCGTTGAGGATCGGGGTGATTCCCGCCTCGGTCTCGACCGTCACGTAGAGGTCGCGGATTTCGAGAACAGACATTCAGACTTCCTTCGTCACGGTCGGGTCGATGAGCACGTCGTCGCCGTCGATCTCGACGACGTAGACCGGAACGGGCTCATAAGCGGGGAGGTTCTGGGGCTTGCCGGTGAGCAGCGAGAATGCGGAGCCGTGGGCCCAGCATTCCACCGTCTCTCCTTCGACGAAGCCCTCGGAGAGGGAGATGTCACCGTGGGTGCAGGTGTCTCCGATGGCGTGGATCACGCCTTCGGAATCCTTGATGACGGTGATCGGCACGCCGTTCGGCTCGACACGCAGTGGCATGTCCTGCTCGAGTTCGGCCACACCGCAGACACGCTCCGCGGTCATGCGTTCACCTCGGCGAGCTCCGTCTCGATCGCGGCGAGAAGCTCGGCCTCCAGCGCGGGGATCCCCAGACGCTGGACGATGTCGGTGAGGAATCCGAGCACGACGAGACGGCGGGCTTCCTCTTCGCTGATGCCTCGGGCCTGCAGGTAGAACAGCTGCTCGTCGTCGAAACGACCGGTGGCGCTGGCGTGGCCCGCTCCGAGGATGTCGCCGGTCTCGATCTCGAGATTCGGGATCGAGTCGGCGCGAGCGCCTTCGGTGAGCACCAGGTTGCGGTTGGCCTCGTACGAATCGGTGCCGTTCGCGTCGGCGCCGATCAGCACGTCGCCGATCCAGACGCTGTGCGCGCCCTGGCCCTGGAGAGCACCCTTGTAGAGCACGTCGCCCTTGGTGTGGGGCCCCTTGTGGTGCAGGAAGACCTGGCTCTCGAGGTGCTGCCCCGCGTCCGCGTAGGACAGGCCGTAGAGGTAGCCCTCCGAGCCTGCGCCGGCGAGCTCCACGCTGGGGTTCACACGTACGACGCCGCCGCCGAAGCTGATGACGAAGTGCTTGAGCGTGGCATCCGCGTCGACCCTGGCCTGGTGCGCAGACGTGTGCACGGCCTCGTCCTGCCACTGCTGCAGGCTGATCACGGTGAGCTTCGCTCCGTCGCGCACGATGATCTCGACGTTCTGCGAATACTGCGCAGCGCCCGTGTGCTGGAGCACGACGGTGGCGGAGCTGTGCTCGAGCGCCTCGATCACGATGTGCGCGTCGGCGCGACGTTCTGCGCCGAGTCCGTCGATCGCGATGAAGACGGGCTCAGAGACCTCTTCTTCACGTGGGATGCGGATGTGCAGCGCCTCAGACGCGCCCTGCCATGCGATCGCGGCGGTGATGTCCTCCGCGAGGAAGACCTCTCCGCGCGGCGCATCGCCCGCGGCCAGCGGCGCCGACACGTACTGCTCTCCCGAGCCGAACGAGTAGCTCACGCCGTCGCCCGAGCCGGCGACCTCGAAGAGAGGCGAGAGCTTGGCGACCGGGGTGTGCTTCCAGTTGACCTCGCGCCCGGTGGGAGCACCGAAGTCGTCGGGGTCGAACGAGTGGGGGCGCTCCGAGCGGGTCTGCACCGGGACGAATCCGGCTTCCGAGACCTGTGCTGCGGGGTCGATGTGCGCGTTCGTGTGCTGCGCCTCGCTGGGCGCTGTCGTCGAGGCCGCCATTTAGCCGACCGATCCTTCCATGCCCATTTCGATGAGCTTGTTCAGTTCCATCGCGTACTCCATGGGCAGTTCCCGCGCGATCGGCTCGATGAAGCCGCGCACGATCATCGCCATCGCCTCGTCCTCGGGCATGCCGCGAGACTGCAGGTAGAAGAGCTGCTCCTCGCTGACCTTCGAGACAGTCGCCTCGTGGCCGAGCTGCACGTCGTCGACGCGGATGTCGATCGCCGGATATGTGTCGGAGCGCGACTTCGTGTCGACCAGAAGAGCGTCGCAGCGCACGGTGTTCGCCGAGTGGTGCGCATTGGCGTCCACCCGGACCTCACCGCGGTACCCGGCACGACCACCACCACGGGCGATCGACTTCGAGACGATCGACGACTGGGTGTACGGCGCCATGTGGATCATCTTCGCGCCGGCGTCCTGGTGCTGGCCGGGGCCCGCGAAGGCGACCGAGAGCGTCTCACCCTTGGCATGCTCGCCCATCAGGTAGATCGACGGGTACTTCATCGTCACCTTGGAGCCGATGTTGCCGTCGACCCACTCCATCGTCGCGCCCTCGTGCGCGACCGCACGCTTGGTGACGAGGTTGTAGACGTTGTTCGACCAGTTCTGGATCGTCGTGTACCGAACGCGGGCGTTCTTCTTCACGATGATCTCGACCACGGCCGAGTGCAGCGAGTCCGACTTGTAGATCGGAGCCGTGCAGCCCTCGATGTAGTGGACGTAGCTGTCTTCATCGGCGATGATCAGGGTCCGCTCGAACTGGCCCATGTTCTCGGTGTTGATGCGGAAGTAGGCCTGCAGCGGGATCTCGACGTGCACGCCCTTGGGGACGTAGACGAACGAGCCGCCGGACCAGACGGCGGTGTTCAGCGCGGCGAACTTGTTGTCGCCCGCCGGGATCACCGAGCCGAAGTACTCCTCGAAGAACTCGGGGTGCTCACGCAGGGCGGTGTCGGTGTCCATGAAGATGACGCCCTGCTCCTCCAGGTCCTCGCGGATCTGGTGGTAGACGACCTCGGACTCGTACTGAGCGGCGACACCCGCGACGAGGCGCTGGCGCTCCGCCTCGGGGATGCCGAGGCGTTCGTAGGTCTCGCGGATCTCCGCGGGGAGGTCTTCCCAGGACTGAGCCTGCTTCTCCGTGGAGCGCACGAAGTATTTGATGTTGTCGAAGTCGATCTCGCTGAGGTCTGCACCCCACGTCGGCATCGGCTTGCGTCCGAAGAGCTGGTAACCCTTGAGACGGGTCTTCAGCATCCATTCGGGTTCGTGCTTGAGCGCCGAGATCCCGCGTACCACCTCTTCGGAGATTCCACGCTTGGCGATCGCCCCGGCAGCATCTTCGTCATGCCATCCGAATTCGTACACCCCCAGGCCGTCAAGCTCCGGGCGGTCGATCAGTACATCCGACATCACACACTCTCCTCACAGGTCCCAAAACGGTGTCATCCGCCCCGACACACCTGATCCCCGTCGAGTCTGCGGGAGCGGGTGCCGTTGGTGGGCCCTCATCACCGGCGCATCCATCGCGCCTAAACTGTTGGTGATGCTTCAGCGCGGTAAGCGCTCATCACAACAATCCGATTCTACAGGTTCCGCCTGAAGACAGGGCCGCTCGCCGTGTCCGGGCGGTTCGGAGAAGACTTATGCCCCAGCCCACGATCTCCTCCCCCGCGATCGCTCCGACATCGACGCCTGCGATCCTCTGGGGACGAGCGCTCCGCGTGTTCGCCTGGCTGTCTTTCCTGGCTCAGACGATCATCATCGGCACCGGAGGCGCAGTACGCCTCACCGGATCCGGCCTCGGATGCTCGGAGTGGCCGCTCTGCACCCCCGAGTCACTCGTGCCGATCTATGCCGACCAGGGAATCCACGGCATCATCGAGTTCGGCAACCGCGTCATGACGGGTGTCGTCGGCATCATCGCTCTCGCCGTGCTGCTGCTCGTGCTGGCGCGCGTCGGCGGCCGTTTTCTGGTCTTCTCCGCCCTGCGTTTCGCGGCTGCCGGCATCGTCGCGGCCGTCATCACCTTCGTGATGGTGTCGCTGTTCTCGCTTCCCGCGACGCCGTTCGCCATGGGCGCCCTGCTGATCGCCGTGGTCGCAGCGATGGTGCGATCGGTCCGGTTGACGACCGAGCGACGAGATCTCGTCGTCCTCGCCTGGATCGTCCTGCTCGGAGTGGTCGCGCAGGCCCTCGTCGGCGGCATCACCGTGCTCACCGGTCTGAACCCCTTCATCGTCGGGTTCCACTACGTGTCCTCCCTCCTGCTGGTGTGCGTCACCGCGGCGTTCCTGGTGCGTCTGCACGGGCAGCCGGGCCCGAGGGAGCGCGCGGTCCCGAAGTGGTTCGCGATCCTGAGCCACGTCACCGGCCTGGCTCTCGCCGTCACGATCGTCTTCGGTGTGCTCACCACCGGTTCAGGCCCGCATTCGGGTGATGCCGACGTGCTGCGTCACGGGTTCGACGCCACCGTGCTGGCACACGTGCACGCCTGGCCCGGATACATCCTCGCCGCGCTCGTCGCCACGCTCACGATCTCCGCGTGGGTGCTGCGCCTCGAGCCCCGCAAGTGGCTGCTCGTGCTCGTGATCGCGATCCTCGTGCAGGTCGGTGTCGGCATCTGGCAGGCACGTGAGGGCCTCCCGCCCCTGCTCGTCGGCATCCACATGGTGCTCGCGTCGCTCTCGGCCGCGGCGTACACGGTCGTCGTGCTGCACCTCAAGAAGCCGGTCGCGCCCCAGGAGTGACGGAGGACGCCGATCGGTCGGCGCGCTCCGGAGCCTCGGCACAGTGAACGCATAGCTGCGGCATCAGAGGCTCATCAGTTCGTCGTGCAACGTGGCCGACATGAACAAGTCACTGACACGCAGCATCGGCTTCTGGCTCCTCCTCGTGCTCTCGCTCGCCTCCGCGGGCGTCGGCGGGTGGCTCATCGCCGGTCAGATCGGCACCATGACGAGCACTCTGCTCGACGGCACCGCCACCGGCATCGAGGTCTACGTCGGGCAGTCACTCGTCGTCGTCGGCGCCGCACTGCTGGGCGCAGGCGTCATCGGAATCCTCGTCGCGGTGGCGCTGAGCGCGGTGCAGGCGCTTCTGCCCTCCCCCGCCCCCGTGGTCGTCGAGCCGATCGAATGGAACGCCGGATCAGACACCGTCGATCACAATGAGTCCACGACGGTCGAGAACGACGCGACCGACGTGCAGGCCGAGCAGATCGCTGAAGACGACGAGGCTCAGAACGGCAGCAGCGGGTCGACCGCGACGGCCACGAAGATCAGCGTCAAGTAGGTGATCGAGGCGTGGAAGACTCGCATCGGCCGCGCCTCGTTACCTCGCACCGCCTGGTTGTACAGACGGTGCGACTCGTAGATGAACCAGCCGCCGAACACGGCGGCGGAGACGCCGTAGACGAGGCCCATGTTCGCGATCGGGATCAGCAGCAGCGAGCAGGCGACGGTGGCCCAGGCATACAGAATGACCTGGAGTCCGACCTGCGAGGCGTTGCGGGTGACACCGAGCATGGGCACGTCGACGTCTTCGTAGTCGTCCTTGTACTTCATCGACAGCGGCCAGTAGTGGGGCGGCGTCCACAGGAAGATGAGCGCGAAGAGGATGAACGCCGGCCAGTCGAGCGACTCTGTGACCGCGGCCCAGCCGATGAGCACGGGGAAGCATCCGGCGATGCCGCCCCAGATGATGTTCTGTTCGGTACGACGCTTGAGGATCATCGTGTAGATCACGACGTAGAAGAAGATCGCGGTGGCCGACAGGGTCGCCGCCAGCCAGTTCGTCGTGAACCACAGCCATACGGTCGAGACCACGGCCAGGGTCCACGAGAAGATCAGAGCGCCCCTCGGGGTGATCTCACCTGTCACGAGCGGACGGTTCTCGGTGCGATGCATGTGCGCGTCGATATCGCGGTCGAGATACATGTTGAATGCCGCGGCGGAGCCCGCGCTCAACGATCCTCCGATCACGGTGGCCAGCACCAGCCACAGGTCGGGCAGACCGCCCTGTGCGAGGAACATCACCGGGACGGTCGACACCAGCAGCAGTTCGAGGACGCGCGGTTTGGTGAGGGCGACATACGCCTTCACGGTGCGACCGATGGACTTCTTCACAACGGTCTGATCAGACATCGTCGAGATCTCGATCGCCTCCTCCACACGCGTCACGACAGCGTTTCCCAGTCTAGGGCACGCGAGGCGAGCGGCTCGCCCGCGCTCGGGTCTTGAGCCCGCTTTCATGACCTGCATACGCCTCGCCCGGGCGTCACGGAATCGCGTTCCACGAACGATGATCCGCGGTCCCACCGAGGTGCGGAATCCGCGAGAGATCCATGGAATTACTGGAAGCGTGGAGCGTTGTAAAGGGGGGTAATGGGTCAGACCTCGGCGCTATGCTGAAATGACTCGCGCGCCCAGCGCACATCACAAACCCTTCCTCTGCGTTGCGGACTGCGATCGTGCAATTCGGGCGCTCTCGAACAGTTGCAGAAGGGCTTCACAGTGTCGGAATTGCAGTGGGATGAGATCGACCGACGCGCGGTGGACACCGCGCGTCTACTGGCTGCGGATGCCGTGGAGAAGGTCGGCAACGGCCACCCCGGCACCGCGATGAGCCTGGCTCCGGCCGCGTATCTCCTCTACCAGCGGGTGCTGCGTCACGACCCGACCGACACCGACTGGCTCGGTCGCGACCGTTTCATCCTCTCGGTCGGACACTCCTCGCTCACCCAGTACGTGCAGCTGTACCTGGGCGGCTTCGGCCTCGAGCTCGACGATCTCAAGGCGCTCCGCACCTGGGGCTCGCTCACCCCCGGCCACCCTGAGTACGGCCACACCAAGGGCGTCGAGATCACCACCGGCCCGCTCGGCCAGGGACTCGCCTCCGCGGTGGGCTTCGCCTACGCCGCTCGCTACGAGCGCGGTCTCTTCGACCCCGAGGCAGAGGCCGGCACCAGCCCGTTCGACCACTTCGTCTACGTGATCGCGGGCGACGGCGACCTCCAGGAGGGCGTGACCAGCGAGGCCTCCTCGCTCGCCGGCCACCAGGAGCTCGGCAACCTCATCGCGATCTACGACTCCAACCAGATCTCCATCGAGGACGACACCAACGTCGCCTTCACCGAAGACGTCGCGAAGCGCTACGAGGCCTATGGCTGGCAGGTGCAGACCGTCGACTGGAAGAAGACGGGCGAGTACGTCGAAGACGTCGCCGAGCTGCACGCCGCGATCGAGGCCGCCCAGGGCGAGACCTCGAAGCCGTCGCTCATCATCCTGAAGACGATCATCGGCTGGCCGTCGCCCGGCAAGCAGAACTCCGGCAAGATCCACGGATCCGCCCTGGGCGGCGACGAGCTCGCCGCGACCAAGAAGGTCCTCGGATTCGACGCCGACGAGCACTTCGCGATCGCCGACGATGTGATCGCCCACACCCGTGGTCTCGCCGAGCGCGCCGCCGAGGCGCGTTCCGCGTGGCAGGAGTCGTTCGACGCATGGGCCGCGGCCAACCCCGAGCGCAAGGCCCTCCTCGATCGCCTCGAGGCCCAGGAACTGCCCGCGGACATCACCTCCGCTCTCCCCGTCTTCGAGAGCGGAAAGGATGTATCGACCCGTGCGGCGTCCGGCCAGGTCATCAACGCTCTCGCTGCCGAGCTTCCCGAGCTCTGGGGCGGATCCGCCGACCTCGCCGAATCGAACCTCACCACGATCAAGGATTCGAAGTCCTTCATCCCCGCAGAGTGGTCGACCCACGAGTGGTCGGGTGACCCCTACGGCCGTGTGCTGCACTTCGGCATCCGCGAGCACGCCATGGGCGCGATCATCAACGGCATCGTGCTGCACGGGCCGACTCGTGCCTTCGGCGGCACGTTCCTCATCTTCAGCGACTACATGCGCCCGCCGGTGCGTCTGGCCGCGCTGATGAACGTGCCCAGCATCTTCGTCTGGACGCACGACTCGGTGGCCCTCGGCGAAGACGGTCCGACCCATCAGCCGGTCGAGCAGATCGCCACATTGCGCGCCATCCCGAACTTCACCCTGGTGCGCCCCGCTGACGCCAACGAGACCTCGGCCGCCTGGCTCGAGATCCTCCGCCGTCACGAGGGTCCCGCCGGTATCGCCCTGACGCGTCAGAACATCCCGGTGTTCGAGCGCGGACAGGGCTCGGCTGAGGGCGATGTCTTCGCCTCGACCGACGGCGTCGCGAAGGGCGCGTACGTGCTCGCCGAGGCTCCGAACGGCACGCCGGATGTGATCATCATCGCGACCGGTTCCGAGGTGCAGCTCGCGGTCGACGCACGCGCAGCCCTCGCGGAAGAAGGCGTGAACGTGCGCGTCGTCTCCGCTCCGTCGCTCGAGTGGTTCGACGAGCAGGACGAGGCCTACCGCGAGTCGGTCCTTCCCCAGGCCGTCACCGCCCGCGTCTCGGTCGAGGCCGGTTCGGTGCTCAGCTGGCGCGGCATCGTGGGCGACCGCGGCCGTTCGGTCGGCATCGACCACTTCGGCGCCTCCGCCGACTACAAGACCCTGTTCCAGAAGTTCGGCATCACCACCGAGGCCGTCATCGCGGCCGCACGCGAGACCATCAAGGAGAACGCATGAGCACCCCCACCGCAGACCTCGCCGCAGCCGGTGTCAGCATCTGGCTCGACGACCTGTCACGCACCCGCATCTCCTCCGGCAACCTCGCCGAGCTGATCGAGACCCGCAACGTCGTCGGCGTCACGACCAACCCGACGATCTTCGCCAACGCGATCACCGACAAGAACAACACGTCGTACGACGCGCAGGTCACCGAACTCGCCGCATCGGGCGCCACGGCCGAAGAGGCCGTCTTCGCCGCGACCACGCAGGACGTCGCCGCCGCTCTCGACATCTTCCGCCCCGTATGGGAGAAGTCGGGCCACGTCGACGGCCGCGTGTCGATCGAGGTCTCCCCCGACCTCGCGCACGACACCGAGGGCACCGTCGACCAGGCCAAGAAGCTGTGGGCCAAGGTCGACCGACCGAACCTGCTCGTCAAGATCCCCGCGACGAAGGCCGGCCTGCCCGCGATCACCGAGGCGATCGCCGCAGGCATCAGCGTCAACGTGACCCTGATCTTCAGCCTGGAGCGCTACGCCGAGGTCATCGACGCATATCTGACCGGACTCGAGCGCGCGCACAGCGCCGACGTCGACCTGTCGAGCATCCACTCGGTCGCGTCGTTCTTCGTCTCGCGCGTCGACACCGAGACCGACAAGCGTCTCTCGGCGATCGGCACCGACGAGGCCGAAGCGCTCAAGAGCAAGGCCGGACTCGCGAACGCGCGTCTCGCCTACGAGCTCTTCGAGCAGAAGTTCGCCGAGAAGCGCGCTCAGGACCTCATCGCGGCCGGTGCGAACGCGCAGCGCCCGCTGTGGGCGTCGACCGGCGTCAAGGACCCGGCGCTGCCGGACACCCTCTACGTCACCGAGCTCGTCGCGAAGGACGTCGTCAACACGATGCCCGAGAAGACGCTCGAGGCGACCTTCGACCACGGCGTCGTCACCGGGGACACCATCACGGGCGGCTACGAGGATGCTCGCGCGGTGTTCGCCGGCCTCGACGCTCTCGGGATCGACTTCACCGACGTCACGCAGGTGCTCGAAGACGAGGGCGTCGCCAAGTTCATCGACTCGTGGCACGATCTGCTGACGCAGGTGGCCGAGGGCCTCGAGGCGCAGCGATGACTTTCGCGATCCACGCCTCTGGCGCGGCTCGGGTCGCGATCGACGAGACGGTTCCCGCTCTCGTCCACGACCTCGTCGCCTCGCGAGTGACCGGTGGCGACGCGGCCCTGTGGGGCCCGGCAGCCGAGTCCGAGGCGTCGATCCGCCTCGGCTGGGTCGAGGCGGTATCCGTCTCACGCCCTCTGGTCGCTGAGATCGTCGCGCTGCGCGCCGATCTGCATGCGAAGGGTGTGACGCGCGTCGTGCTCGCGGGCATGGGCGGCTCGTCGCTCGCCCCCGAGGTCATCGCGCAGACCGCCGGCGTTCCGCTGACGATCCTCGACTCCACCGCTCCCGGACAGGTGCTCGCCGCGCTCGACGAAGGCCTGCAGAGCACAGTGCTCGTGGTGTCGTCGAAGTCGGGCTCGACCGTCGAGACCGACTCGCAGCGACGCACGTTCGAAGCCGCGTTCCGCGACGTGGGCATCGATCCGCTCGAGCGCATCATCGTGGTCACCGACCCGGGCTCGCCCCTCGACGTCTCTGCTCGCGAGGCCGGCTACCGCGTGTTCAACGCCGACCCCAACGTCGGCGGACGATACTCGGCGCTCACTGCGTTCGGGCTCGTGCCGACCGGCCTCGCCGGCGCTGACATCGATGAGCTGCTCGACGAGGCAGAGGCCTCACTCCTCGAGGTCGCGATCGATTCCGCCGACAACCCCGCACTGCGCCTGGCCGCGGCGATCTCCGCCACGTCGCCTCGCCGCGACAAGCTGGGCCTGATCACCGACGGCACGCACATCAACGGGCTGCCCGACTGGATCGAGCAGCTCATCGCCGAGTCCACCGGCAAGGACGGCACCGGCATCCTGCCCGTCGTGCTGCTGCCCGTATCGCCCGAGCTCGACTCGACGCCGTCCGATCTGCAGATCGTGCGGCTCGTCGACGACGCCAACGAGTTCCACCTGCGCGAGCGACACGAAGGCGAGATCCTCGTCAGCGGTTCGCTGGGTGCACAGCTCATCGTCTGGGAGTACGCGACCGCGATCGCCGGATACCTGCTCGGCATCAACCCCTTCGATCAGCCGGACGTCGAGTCTGCCAAGGTCGCTGCGCGAGGTCTGCTCGATGCCCGACCTGCGCCGACCGCTCCCGCATTCGTCGAGAACGGCGTCGAGGTGCGTGTGTCCGACCCCGCTCTGGCGGCATCCGGAACCGTCGAGGGCGTGCTCGACGCGCTGTGGGCCGCACTGCCGGGAGACGGCTACGTGTCGATCCAGGCCTACGTCAACCGGCTCGACGTCCCGCAGCTGCAGGGTCTCCGCGAGCTCGTCGCCGCAGACTCCGGTCGGCCGACCACGTTCGGATGGGGACCCCGGTTCCTGCACTCCACCGGCCAGTATCACAAGGGCGGGCCTGCGCAGGGCGTGTTCCTGCAGATCCTGGAGCGCACCGACGTCGATCTCGAGATCCCTGAGCGACCGTTCACGTTCGGCCAGCTCATCGAGGCGCAGGCGGCCGGCGATGCCGCCGTCCTGGCCGAGCACGGCCGTCCGGTCGTCTCCCTGACGATCACCGATTCATCGGCTGACGTCCTCACCCTCTTCGAAGCCGCACAGAAGTAACAGCCAGGAGAATCCCCCACTGATGTCTGTTCCCATCTCGCGCGGGCACAACCCGCTGCGTGACCCCGATGATCGCCGCCTCAACCGGATCGCGGGGCCCAGTGCTCTCGTGATCTTCGGTGTGACCGGAGACCTGTCACGCAAGAAGCTCATGCCCGCTGTCTACGACCTCGCCAACCGCGGGCTCCTGCCACCCGGATTCGCCCTCGTCGGCTTCGCTCGACGCGATTGGGAGGACCAGGACTTCGCGCAGGTCGTGTACGACGCGGTCAAGCAGCACGCTCGCACGCCGTTCCGCGAGGAGACCTGGGCGCAGCTCCTCCAGGGCATCCGATTCGTCTCGGGCGAGTTCGACAACCCGGAGTCGTTCCGCAAGCTCCGTGAGACCGTCGACCAGCTCGACGTCGAACGCGGCACGATGGGCAATCACGCGTTCTACCTGTCGATCCCGCCGAAGGACTTCCCGCTCGTCGCGAAGCAGCTGAAGGACTCGGGGCTGGTCGGAGCGAACGACGATGACGATGAGCGCTGGCGCCGTGTCGTGATCGAGAAGCCCTTCGGACACGATCTCGAATCCGCGCGCGAGCTCAACGCCGCCCTCGAGGTGGCGTTCTCGGCCGACTCGATCTTCCGCATCGATCACTACCTCGGCAAGGAGACAGTGCAGAACATCCTGGCCCTGCGCTTCGCGAACGAGCTGTACGAGCCGATCTGGAACCGCAACTACGTCGATCACGTGCAGATCACGATGGCCGAGGACATCGGCGTCGGGGGCCGTGCCGGCTACTACGACGGCGTCGGCGCCGCGCGCGACGTCATTCAGAACCACCTTCTGCAGCTCCTCGCGCTCACCGCGATGGAGGAGCCGATCAGCCTGTCCGCCGAGCATCTGCGTGCCGAGAAGGAGAAGGTGCTCGCCGCAGTGCACGTGCCAGACGACCTCTCCCTCGCGACCGCGCGCGGGCAGTACGCCGGCGGTTGGCAGGGCGGCGAGCAGGTCACCGGCTTCCTCGACGAGGAGGGCATGAACCCTGAGTCGGCCACCGAGACCTATGCCGCGATCAAGCTCGAGATCGACACCCGTCGCTGGGCAGGTGTGCCGTTCTACCTGCGCACCGGAAAACGCCTGGGGCGTCGCGTGACCGAGGTCGCCGTCGTCTTCAAGAAGGCGCCGGAGCACCTGTTCGGCCGCTCGAACACATCGGAGCTCGGCCAGAACGCGCTCGTGATCCGCGTGCAGCCCGATGAGGGTGTCACGATCCGCTTCGGATCGAAGGTGCCCGGCAACGGAACCAACGTGCGCGACGTCACGATGGACTTCGGCTACGGCCACGCGTTCACCGAGGCCAGCCCGGAGGCGTACGAGCGGTTGATCCTCGATGTCCTGCTGGGCGATCCGCCGCTGTTCCCGCGGCATGAAGAGGTCGAGCTCTCCTGGAAGATCCTCGATCCCGTGGAGAAGTACTGGGCAGCCGAGGGCGGCCCGGTCGACCAGTACGCACCCGGTTCATGGGGTCCGGCATCCGCCGATGACCTCCTTGCCCGTGACGGACGAGTCTGGAGACGCCCATGATCATCGACCTTCCCGACACGACCGTCAGCCAGGTCGCCAAGCAGCTCGTCAAGGTGCGCGAAGACGGCGGCGCTGTCGCGCTCGGCCGTGTGCTGACGCTGATCATCTCGGCCCGCAACGGTGTCGCCGAAGCAGCGATCGACGCGGCCAACGACGCGTCGCGCGAGCACCCCATGCGCGTCATCGTGCTCACCACGGGCGAGGGTGACGCCAGACTCGATGCGCAGATCCGCGTCGGCGGCGACGCCGGAGCCTCTGAGGTGGTCGTCCTCCGCGCCTACGGAGACGCCGCAAGCAACGAAGAGAGCCTGGTCACGGGGCTGCTTCTGCCCGACGCACCGGTCGTCGCCTGGTGGCCCGAAGAGGCACCGACCTCGCCGGCCGCGTCGCCGCTCGGCAAGATCGCGCAGCGACGCATCACGGATGCGGCGACGGCACCCGACGTGCGCGATCGCCTCGCGCAGCTCGGGGGGACGCATGCTCCCGGAGACACGGACCTCGCGTGGACGCGACTCACTCATTGGCGGGAACAGCTGGCGGCAGTGCTCGACCAGCCCCCGTTCGAAGAGGTCACCGCCGTCGAGGTACGCGGAGGGTCTGCCTCGCCGTCGACGGCCTTGCTCGCCGCATGGCTGCAGATGGCCCTCGATGTTCCGGTCAAGTGGTCGTACGAAGACCCGGAGCACTGGCAGGAGGGCATCAAGTCTGTGAGGCTTCACCGCTCGTCCGGTGACATCCTGCTCGAGCGCCCGACCCCCGGCGTGGCAGTGCTGACGCAGCCCGATCAGCCCGATCACGACCTGCACCTCCCCCGCCGCACGCTGCGTGAGTGCCTCGCCGAGGAGCTGCGTCGCCTCGACCCCGACGTCCTGTACGGTCGAGTGATCACCGAGGGCTGGGAGAAGCTGGGTCCGCCCGAGACAGGAGAATGATGTCGACGCAGACAGCATCCGCGGAGAAGCGGGTCGTGGTCGAGTCCACGCCCGCGTCACTTGCCGCGAGCGTGGCCGATCGGTTCCTGACGCGCCTGCGTGCCCGTACGCGAAACGGCCGCATCGCTCATATCGCCCTCACGGGCGGTTCGATGGGCGGCGCGGTGCTGCGAGCGACGCGCGACGACCCTCGGTCGGCTCAGATCGACTGGTCGCTGGTGCACTTCTGGTGGGGCGATGAGCGATTCGTCGCTCGTGACGACGCCGATCGCAACGCGGTGCAGTCGCGCGAGGCTCTTCTCGATCACATCCCCGTTCCTGCCGAGAACGTGCACGAGGTCGCCGCCGCGGGTGAGGGTCTGACCCTCGACGAGGCGGCCGTCGCCTACGCGGCAGAGCTCGCTCGCTACGGCAGCGAGGACCATCCGTGGCCGTCCTTCGCCGTCTGCTTCCTCGGCGTGGGGCCTGACGGCCACATCGCCTCGCTCTTCCCCGATCGCCCTGAGGTCACGGTGACGGATGCCGCCGCGCTGCCGGTGCGGGACTCGCCCAAGCCGCCACCCGAGCGAGTCACCCTGACACGCCCGGTTCTCAACGCCTCGAAGCGCGTCTGGCTCGTTCTCACGGGCGCAGACAAGGCGTCGGCGCTCGGCCTCGCCCTCGCCGGTGCGAGCTATACGAACGTTCCTGCGGCCGGTGCCAAGGGTCGTAAGCGCACGGTGTTCTTCGTCGACGAGGCTGCCGCCTCAGAGGTGTCGCCCGATCTCATCGATCCGGCGTACTGAGACCGCTTGGTCAGGCCCCGGCGTCCTTCGGCTTCTCGTCACTTCCGCGTGGGATCCCGAGATCCTGGCTGTCGCTCAGAACCTGCGGGTGGTAGCGCGCGAGATTGACGACGCCCCAGATCGCAACGGCTCCGGCGACCGCGAAGATCACCAGGACCCACGGCGGTGCAGCTGCCGCCTCGCCGAGGACGACCATTCCGATGAGGACGGCGATCATCGGGTCGACCACAGTGAGCCCGGCGATGACGAGGTCGGGGGGGCCGGAACTGTACGCGGTCTGCACGAAGTAGGCGCCGACCGCGCCGGCCGCGATCAGCGCGATGACGCATATCAGGGTGATCCAGTCGAAGTCGCCGGCTCCGATGCGGCTGATCACGGCCTTGGCGAGAGTTGCGACGAAACCGTAGAGGATTCCGGCTCCGATCACGTAGAACAGAGCGCGCATGCGCTGACGCAGCACCAGCCAGCATGCGCCGAGCACGATGATGACGACGAGCAGGATCGCCAGGATCGTGAACAGCTCGGTGTCGGTGATCTGCTTCTCGGTGGCGTAGATCGCCGCGAAGAAGACGAAGAGGAAGATGCCTCCCACACAGCAGCCGATCGCGATGATCGACTTCCTGGTCGGCGAATGTCCGGAGATCCGAGCGTTCAGCAGCGTGGTGATGACGAGAGCGATCGCGCCGAGCGGCTGCACCACCATCAACGGAGCTTGCGAGAGCGCGGCGAGTTGACAGACGATCGCGAGACCGAGCATGAGCGTGCCGGCGATCCAGGAGGGTCGAGTGAACAGGCCCTTCATCTGGCCCATGCTCAGACCGCTGGCTCCGTCGGATCCGCTGAGCCGCTCCACCTTCTCGACGCCGCGATGCTGATACTGGGCACCGAGCGACATGAAGACAGCGCCCGCGAGCGCGAGAGGGATGCCGAGGAGCAGTTTCGGGTTCTGGAAGACACCGACCAGCTGCTCGGTGACGTCTTCCGCCCCAATCATCCATACGGAGATGCTCACGGTACGACCCTACCCGGCGATCCGCGCCGAGTAGGGTTATGGCGTGGCTGTTCTTCCTATTCGCATCATGGGCGATCCCGTCCTGCACTCCCCCGCATCCGTCGTCGAAGAGATCACCGACGACATCCGCACGCTCGTCGCCGACATGTTCGAGACGATGGACACCGCACCCGGTGTCGGCCTGGCCGCTCCTCAGGTCGGCGTGCCGCTGCGCATCTACACGTACGCCTACGTGGACGACGAAGAGCGGCCGTGGCGCGGGGTCATCATCAATCCTGAGCTCTGGATGGTGCCGCTGGAGCCGGGCGAGCCCGACGACGAACTCGAGTCCGAAGGATGCCTCTCGTTCCCCGGCGAGCGATTCCCGCTGCGTCGCTCCGAGCGGGTGCGCGTCACAGGCACCGATCTCGACGGCACACGCGTCGAGATCGCGGTCGACGGGTGGCGCGCACGCATCATGCAGCACGAGTTCGACCACCTCGACGGCATCCTGTACATCGATCGCCTCTCGGACGGCGACTGGAAGACCGTGCAGAAGATCGCCAAGAAGCGCGGATGGGGCAAGCCCGGCGCCAGCTGGGTGCCGGGTATCGACGACCTGGAAGGTTGACCTAACCTTTCAGCCCAATCAAAGCCTTCTCTGAGTTGCATCACAGACTCCGTGCCGGATAGCGTGCTTGAGGCGGGATATCGATATGCCCGTTCACCAAGAGGCTCTGGAGGGGACGAAATGATGAGAATGCGCACGCGACGCGCACTGGCGCTGGCAGGTTCTGCCTTGGCGCTGTCGGTCGCACTGACCGGCTGTAGCGCGCTGAACGGCATCCTGGGCGGAGGCGCCGGAGACGCAGACCGCGACGAGGAGACCGGACAGGTCACTGAGAGCGCGAACATCGACATCTTCTCGCTGAAGCTCGGAGACTGCATGATGGAGGCTCCCAGCGGCCTCCTCGAGGACATCGACGTCGTGCCGTGCGCTGAACCGCACGACCAGGAAGTGTTCTACGAGATCACGATGGACGATGGCGAGTACTCGGAAGAGAGCATCGACACCGCTACACAGGAGTGCATCGGCGAGGCGTACACGAGCTTCGTCGGCGTTGCCTACGACGCCTCCACGCTCGAGGTCTACCCGATCACCCCGACTCAGCAGACCTGGGATGAGCTGAACGACCGTGTCGTGCAGTGCGTCATCTCCGACCCTGCGGGCCAGGTCGAGGGCTCGCTCAAGGGCGCTGCACGCTGATCTGACTCTGATTCGCAGAACGAGGCCCCGTCCGTCGACGGGGCCTCGTTCGTGTGCGTCGAGGACATGCTCGTCAGGTGCGCGGATGATGCGCTGCGGCGGCTTCGAGAGCTGTGATGAGCACAAGGGAAAAGCCCCTCCGAAGAGGGGCTTTTCATTGGCTCCCCGGCTTGGACTCGAACCAAGAACCTGCCGGTTAACAGCCGGCTGCTCTGCCAATTGAGCTACCGAGGAATGTGCTCCGCTGCGCGGGCAACTCGTCAATCCTAGCAAACTACAGAGCGTGGTCGTGACACGTGGCGCAGGTCGGGCGTGTCGTCGAGAACTCTGTCAGTGCCCGGAATCGGCCTCGGCGTTCGGTGCCCACAGCAGGTCCTTGCCGACGCCGCGCGCGACCACATGGCCACCGCGCAGCATCAGCGTCTCGGCGTTCAGCTCGCGGATGAAATCGGCGTCGTTCGTGACCAGCAGCGCGCCCATGCCCTGCTCCTTGCGGCGTCGGGTGATCGCATCGAACACCACGGGCCGGACCTCGAGGTCGAGGTTGGCGAGGATCTCGTCGGCGATGAGCACGCGGGGCTCGAGCACGAACGACCTCGCGATCGCGACGCGCTGGCGCATGCCTGCGCTCAACTCGTAGGGAAACTTCGAGGCCGTCCCCAGGGGCAGGTGCAGCTCATCGAGGAGCGTCGCGACCCGGATGGACAGTGCCTTGGTGTTGACCCGCTTCTCGCGGATCAGGATCGGCTCGGCGATGACCTCGCTGACCGTGAGCTGGGGAGGAAGATCGGCGCCGGCCCCCTGCGGCACGAAACCGGTGCGGTAGGTCAGAAGGCGATGCTTGCGACCCGGCCGGCGGATGTCGACCCCGCAGACCTGTGCGCTGCCGCCTACCACCCGGACGGACGGATCGGTCGAACCCGCCAACGCGGCGACCAGAGTGGACTTGCCCGAGCCGGTCGGGCCGGCGACGCAGATGAGGTCACCCGGCGCGAGCGCGAAGCTGACCCCGTCGATGGCGCGGGTCGGGCCGCTGTGCCCGATGCGGTCGATCACCAGATCTGAGCTGTCGATCGCATTGGTCGATTCGGGCCGAGAGAACATTCTTCCATCCTGCCCTGCCGCGCCTGACAGCCGCCGTTACGACTCGGCGAACCTCTGACGCTCGACATCGATGTCACGCAGCCGCATCCGCAGTGCGCGCCCGCCGTCGGAGTCCGCCGGAACCCGCTGCACCGCTCCGAGAAGCTCCTGCTTCTCATGTTCCAGAATGCGCATGATGAGTCGCTTGGCGAGATCGGTCGTCGACGCGACGGCACCCTCTTCGTTGCGGGCCGGGAACGGAGTCATCAGCAGTTCGCCAGCGAGCGACCGGTAGGGCTCTCGCACCGAGTTGACCGTATCCGTCACCCACCCGGCTCTCGTCCGATCGGATGCGGACGCGACGGCCTCGCGGACGGCGTCCAGTCCGGGTGTGCGGAACGGCGCGCTGAGCGCCCGGGTGAGCAGCGCCTGATCGATCTGATGTCCGTATTGCAGAGCCCCCATCAGGGCGTCTCTCTCCACGGCCGCATCCGCCGTGCGCGGCAGGCTCGCAAGGGTGACCGGCGCCACGCCCGGGGTGCCGGAAGCGGAGTCACCGGCGCTCTCGTGCCTGGCCGGCTCGTGTCTCGATGTCTGCGATCCTCCGCGTGCTGCGCGTTCGACCTCGTTGCGCACCTCGGTGGGGTCCATCCCCAGCCGCCGGGCCAGCACGCGCTCATAGCCGGGTCGCAGCAGACGATCGCGGATCTCGGCCACGATCGGCGCTGCCGCGCGGAGGGCACCCACCCGGCCTTCGACCGTCGAGAGGTCGAAGCCGCTGAGTTTCCTGTCGATGGCGAACTCGAACATCGGCTGCTTCGTCTCCATGAGCGAGCGCACGGCGGCATCACCGCGCTGCAGCCTGAGGTCGCACGGGTCGAGCCCGTCAGGTGCCACCGCGACGAAAGTCTGGGCGTTGAAGCGGTCGTCCTCTGTGAAGGCCCGAAGAGCCGCCTTCTGCCCCGCCTCATCGCCGTCGAAGGTGAAGACGACTTCTCCCGAGGCGTTGTCGTCGCCCATGACGCGACGCAGCACCTTGATGTGGTCGGTTCCGAACGCGGTGCCGCACGTCGCGATCGCGGTCGTGAGCCCGGCGAGGTGGCAAGCCATGACATCGGTGTACCCCTCGACCACCACGACGCGACGAGGGTCCCCACGGGAGATGTCGCGCTTGGCGAGATCGAGACCGTAGAGAACCTGGGCCTTCTTGTAGATCGGAGTCTCGGGGGTGTTCAGGTACTTCGGGCCCTGATCATCGTCGAACAGCTTGCGCGCACCGAAACCGATGGTCTGACCGGATACGTCGCGGATCGGCCAGACGAGACGGCCACGGAAGCGATCGTAGACGCCGCGCTGCCCCGTCGACACCAGACCGGCGGCACTCAGCTCATCGCGGGTGAACCCCTGCGCGGTGAGGGCCTTCAGCATCTTGTCCCACCCGCGCGGCGCGAAGCCGACGCCGAAATGCGCGGCAGCACCCGCGTCGAATCCCCGCTCGCCGAGGAATCGTCGTCCGGCCTCCGCGTCGGCGGTGAGCAGCTGCGCCCGGAAGTACTCCGCGGCGGCGGTGTTGGCGGCATAGAGGCGACTGCGCCCGCTCGTCTCCGGAGCAGACCCGCCGTCCTCATAGTGCAGCGCGTATCCGATGCGGCCCGCGAGACGCTCGACGGCCTCGGTGAAGCTGACGTGGTCCATCTCACGGAGGAACGAGTAGACGTCGCCCGATTCACCGCAGCCGAAGCAGTGGTAGTAGCCGACCTGCGGCCGCACGTGGAAGCTCGGGCTCTTCTCATCATGGAAGGGGCACAGACCCTTGAGCGAGCCGACGCCAGCGGACTTCAGGGCGACGCGCTCCCCGACGATGTCGGCGATGTTGGTGCGGGCCTTGACCTCGTCGACATCGGCCTGGCGGATGCGGGGCATCAGCCTGCCCCTTCGACGACCGCCTGCCGCGGCGTGTGCTCCCGCGCACCCGGCCGCGCGTGACGTGGCGTCCAGATGCCGACCTCTGCGGGGTCGATCTCGCCGACCAGCCTGTTGTGCCAATCGATCGCGCTCTGATCCGTGAGGCTCGCGATCTGGTCGACGATCACCCGTGCTCGTTCCGCGTCCGTCGTCGCGGCGACGAAGTCGGCGGAGAAGGCGGGCTCGAGCACGTCCGCGCCTGCCGACCAGAGAGTGTCGGTCGACCACAGTGCATCAGCGAGTCTCTTGAGCACGCGGCGCTGTTCTTTGTAGACACCCTTGCGCGCCTCGATCGTGACGATCGCCTGTCCCATGATGCCCTTGAGCACGGCGATCTCAGCCTCGATGACGCGCGGCACGACGACGTGCGCGTTGTAACGCACGAGGGCCGGGCCCGCATAGGCCTCGCGCGTGGCGGAGACTGCTGCGCGTGCGAAACGACCGATGAAGTCACTCGTGAGGTTCTTGAGTCGCGCGAGATCCCGGCGCGAGCGGTCGAACGACTGCAGCCACATCGGCTGAGACGACAGCCGGTAGAGAGCGTCGGCGAGCTCATCGCGAGTGAAGTCGTAACCGACCCACTGCTGGATGCGGTCGATCAGCGCCTCATGCGCCTGCGGATCGGCGAGCTGCGAGACGTCGACGTATCCGTTGAGGATCGCATCCTCGAAGTCGTGCACGGAGTAGCCGATGTCATCGGAGAGATCCATGATCTCGGCCTCGATGCAGCGCCGCCGCCCCGGGACACCGTCGCGCATCCAGCGGAAGACGGCTTCGTCTTCGGGATACACGCCGAACTTGAGACGCCCACCGGGGTCTGGCACCGGGCTGTCGACGGTCCACGGGTACTTGCAGGTCGCGTCGAGGCTCGCCCTGGTGAGGTTGAGACCGACCGACTGACCGTCGTCGTCGATGGCCTTGGCTTCGAGTCTCGTCAGGATGCGCAGTGACTGGGCGTTGCCTTCGAAGCCGCCGATGGGCTCTGCCCATTCGTTGAGCGCACGTTCGCCGTTGTGACCGAACGGAGGGTGCCCGAGGTCGTGGCTGAGGCAGGCGGTGTCGACGACATCGGCAGAGACACCGAGCGCAGTCGCGAGTTCGCGTCCGACCTGAGCGACCTCGAGCGAGTGCGTCAGGCGGTTGCGAGCGAAGTCCGCGGTGCTCGCGGGGCTGAGCACCTGCGTCTTGGCCGCCAGGCGTCGAAGAGCCGCGGAGTGCAGCACGCGCGCGCGATCGCGCGCGAAGTCGTCGCGTTCGGATCGATGGGTCTCGGCGAAGAATCGCTCGGCGTCGCGCGGGTCGTATCCGTCCGAGCGACCGCGCGCCGGGTATGCCTGAGGATCAGCCGCCACTGTTCTCGATCTCCGCCCCTCGCATCATCTCGGATGCCGATGCCGCGAGCTCGCGCGACTCCAGCCACTTGTCCGGCAGCGCCGGTCGCTTCGGGCGTCCTGATCGGCCCCGCTGGCCTTCGGCGTCGGCACCGGGATAGGGAGCCGTGTGATCGAGCTGGCCGAGCAGATCGTCGATCTCAGCCAGGCTCGATGCGGTCGCGAGCCCGGTGCGGATGTCGCCGCCGACCGGGTAGCCCTTGAAGTACCACGCGACGTGCTTGCGCACATCGCGGCATCCGCGGTCCTCGTCTTCGAAGAACTCGACCAGCAGTTCGGCATGGCGACGGAACGCATCCGCCACGAAGCCGAGAGTCGCGTCGACCGGGTGGGACTCGGCGCCGAACGCCGCGGCGAGCTCGCCGAAGAGCCACGGGCGACCGAGGCACCCGCGTCCGACCACCACACCGTCGCAGTCGGTCTGCTGCATCATGCGCACAGCATCGTCGGCCGACCAGATGTCGCCGTTGCCGAGCACGGGGACACTCGTCACCGCCTGCTTGAGCTCGCCGATCGCGTTCCAGTCGGCGAAGCCCGAGTAGAACTCGCTCGCCGTGCGTGCGTGCAGCGCGATCGCCGAGACTCCCGCGTCTTCGGCGGCGCGACCCGCATCGAGGTACGTCAGATGATCGGGATCGATGCCCTTGCGCATCTTGATGGTCAGCGGCACGTCGCCCGCGGCCTTGACCGCCTGCGTGACGATCTGCGAGAACAGCGTGCTCTTCCACGGCAGCGCCGCTCCCCCACCCTTGCGCGTGACCTTGGGCACCGGGCAGCCGAAGTTCAGATCGATGTGGTCGGCGTGGTCTTCCGCGACGATGATGCGGACGGCCTCGGAGATGGTGTGCGGGTCGACGCCGTAGAGCTGGATCGACCGCGGGGTCTCGGACTCGTGATGGCGGATCAGTCGCATCGTCGTCTCGTTGCGCTCGACCAGCGCTCGAGACGTGATCATCTCGCTCACATACAGCCCCGCACCGTACTCGCGGCAGAGGCGACGGAAAGCGGTGTTCGTGATGCCCGCCATGGGTGCGAGCACGACCGGCACGTCGAGAGCGATCGGACCGATGTCGAGAGTGCGAGCAGAGGAGGTGGCGAGAGTCATGGCCCTTCCATTCTCCCAGACACGGAGCCGGTATCGGCGCATCGACCTAAGCTGTGAATATGACCGATCCTGCAGTGCGCTCCATCCCCTTCACAGACGCCGAAGGCAACGAGAAGACGATCGACGATCTGGGTGCCGACGTGGTGCTTGTCGTGAACGTCGCGTCGAAGTGCGGCCTCACCCCCCAGTACGAGCAGCTCGAAGAACTGCAGCGTCTCTACGGCGACCGCGGGTTCAGCGTCGTCGGATTCCCCTGCAACCAGTTCTTCGGTCAGGAGCCGGGATCGGTCGATCAGATCATGGAGTTCTGCTCCACCACCTACGGTGTGACGTTCCCCATCAACGACAAGGTGAAGGTCAACGGCAAGAACGCCACCGAGCTCTACAAGACGCTGAAGGAGACTCCGGATGCCGGCGGCAAGGCCGGCCGCGTCGAGTGGAACTTCGAGAAGTTCCTCGTGCTGCCGGATGGGGAGGTCGTGCGCTTCCGCCCGAAGCAGAAGCCGAACGACCCCGAGATCGTCGCAGCGATCGAGGGCGCGCTGACCCGCTAGACCGCCGCGTCGTTCCCGTCGACTCGATAGTGTCGGTGAATGGGCGACGAGCAGACGCTGTCCGGCGGGAATGCGAGCGGCACCGTCACGCGGGCCGGCGACACCGTCCGCAAGAAGTGGACCGCCTCGACGCCGAGCGTTCATGCCTTCATGTCGCATGTGCGAGAGCGCGGTGTCGATGTTCCGACGCCGCTCGGTCAGGACGAACGAGGACGCCAGCGCATCGAGTTCATACCGGGTCCGCTTGCGATCGACGCCGGAACGCTGAGCGCCGACGGGTTGCGACGCGTCGGCGCGATCGTGCGGGCGATACACGACGCGAGCGAGACGTTCTCTCCCCCGGCCGATGCGCGCTGGGATACCGCCATCCCTGCACCGGATGCGGAGATCATCTGCCATAACGACCTCGCGCCGTGGAACCTCGTCATCGGGGACCGGTGGGTCTTCATCGACTGGGATGCTGCGGCCCCGAGCACCCGCGTCTGGGATCTCGCCTATGCGGCTCAGGCGTTCACGCTCTCGGCGGTCGACATCGCCCCGGAACTCGCGGCCGGGCGCCTTCGTGCGTTCGTCGACGGTTACGGCGCCTCCGGCGAGCTCAGGACCCGGCTGCCCGCGATGATGCACCGACGCGCCGCCGCGATGCTCGAGCTGCTGACCACCGCGCATGCACAGAGCCGTGAGCCGTGGTCATCCATGTTCGCGGATGGCCACGGCTCGCACTGGGCTGCAGTGGTCGACTATGTCGGGACGAATCAGCAGACCTGGGTCGACGCGTTGACCGCGCCGCCGCCCGCTTCTTCTCCGGCGGAGCGCGACCGCTAGACCGCCGCGGCCTCGGGCTCGGCCTCGCCGCGCTTCGACCAGAGGTCGCGAAGAACGTTCTCGAACGCGGCGGGCGGCTGCGCGCCGCTGATGCCGTACTGTCCGTCGATCACGAAGAACGGGACGCCCTGGATGCCGTAAGCCTGGGCCTGGGCCTGATCCTGACGGACATCGGCCAGGTGACGCGCCGAGACGAGCGCCTCACGCGTGTCGTCGGGATTCAGCCCCACCTCGACCGCGAGCTCGACGAGGTCGTCGATGCGACCGACGTGCTTGCCCTCCGTGAAGTATGCGGACATGAGCCGCTCCTCCATCTCGTGCTGCACGCCCTGCTCCTTCGCGAAGTGCAGAAGCTCATGCGCCTTCACCGTGTTCGTGTGCTGCAGCAGGTCGAAACGGTACGCGAGCCCGGCGTTCTCGGCGACCCCGGTGACGTGCGAGAGCATCTGCTCGACCTGCTCACGAGGCATGCCCTTGTGACCGGCGAGGAAGTCGATCTCATCGCCGTCGAAGTCGACGGGGGTGTCGGGCGAGAGCTCGAACGAGTGGAAGGTGATGTTCACCTGCGGGGCGTCGTCGTCGCCGGCGACGGCTTCGAGTCCCTTCTCGAGGTTGCGCTTGCCGATGTAGCACCACGGGCAGGCGATGTCGGACCAGATGTCAATCGAGATGGCTTCACTCACACTGACATCCAACCGTATGCACCTATGCGCTATTCCGTCGGTAGGATTCTCGGATGCTCACTGCCGACGATCCGTTGCCGATGCGGCCCGAGCGGGTGTTGATCGCTGGCGTGACCGGATCCGGCAAGACGACGCTCGCGCGGCGCGTGGCAGAACTGTGGCAGCTTCGGCATGTCGAGATCGACGGGCTGTTCCACGGCGAGAACTGGACCCCGCGTCCGTCCTTCCTCCACGACGTTCGAGCCTTCGCCGCCGAGGATCGCTGGGTCACCGAGTGGCAGTACACGAGCAAGGGCACCGACGAGATCCTCGCTCCACGCGCCCACGTCGTGCTCTGGCTGGACTATCCCTACCGCGTGGTGCGCACGCGTCTGCTGCGGCGGACGATCGGGCGCAGTGTCCTGCGCACCCGGATGTGGAACGACAACGTCGAGAAGCCGATCTGGAAGATGTTCCGGGGTGATCCCGAGGAGAACATCATCGCCTGGCAGACGAAGACTCTGTATAAATGGGCGGAACGGATGCCGGAGGTCACCGGCGACCACCCGCACCTCACGATCGTGCGCCTGCGGCACCCCCGCGAGACGGAGAGATGGCTGCGAGCTCAGGCGGAAGCGTCAGGGGTGTCGATCGCCCCACCGAAACGGCGATCGCGCGACAGATAGATCTCGATCGCACGCCACAGCTCCTCACGCGAGAAGTCGGGCCAGAGCGTGTCGAGGAACACCATCTCGGCGTAGGCCGCCTGCCACAGCAGGAAGTTGGAGGTGCGCTGCTCGCCCGAGCTGCGCAGGAACAGGTCGACGTCCGGCATGTCCGGCACATAGAGGTTGCGGCGGATCATCTTCTCGGAGATCGCGTTCGGCTTCACCCGGCCGGCTGCGACATCGGCGGCGATCGACCGCATCGCGTCGACCAGCTCGACACGTCCGCCGTAGTTCACGCACATCGTGAGCGTGAGGACGCCATTGTCCTTCGTGAGCTGCTCGGCGTACTGCAGCTCCTTGATGACGCTGCCCCACAGTCGCGGCTTGCGGCCGGCCCATCGGACCCTCACGCCCCACTCGTTCAGTTGATCTCGTCGACGATGCAGGACATCGCGGTTGTATCCCATGAGGAATCGCACCTCTTCGGGAGAGCGCGCCCAGTTCTCGGTCGAGAACGCGTAGACGGAGAGGTGCTTGACCCCTGCCTGGATCGCACCGGCGACGACGTCGAGAAGCACCTCCTCCCCGGCCTTGTGTCCTTCGACGCGGCTGAGGCCACGACGATTCGCCCACCTGCCGTTGCCGTCCATGACGATCGCGACGTGCTCGGGCACCGATCGGAAGGTCGGTGGATGGACTCCCGTCCAGTCGAGCGGGCGATACGCCACGGCATCCTTGTGCGTGTAGGGCTTGGGACTCACCGTGCTCCTTCTCGGGGGATGTCGGCCACGAGGTGCTCGAGGGAGCGGATACCACGCTCCAGGTGCCATTGGGCGTACGCGGCGACGAGACCGGATGCGGCGGCGTTGTCGGCGTGCGGAGCCGCATCGATCGTCTCCCACTCACCGGCCATGAGCGACCGCAGCAGCGACAGGGTCTTCTCCGCGACCTTCGGGCTGCCCGCGGGCGCACAGTTCGGGCACACGGCTCCACCGAGCTGCCCGACGAAGTGCGCATGAGGCCCGGGAGTGGCGCACCGCGCGCAGTCACCGAGGGATGGAGCCCATCCGGACAACGCCATGACGCGCAGAAGATAGGAGTCGAGGATGCTGCGAGGGGAATGCTCGCCCCGCGACAGTGCACGCAGCCCACCCACCAGCAGCAGGTACTGATCGGGCGTCGCCTCGGAATCACTGAGTCGATCAGCGGTCTCGACCATCGCGTTCGCCGAGGTGAATCGGTCGTAGTGCGCAGCGATGTCGGACCCGTAAGACCCGAGCGACTCCGCCTGCTGCACGATATCGAGGGTGCGCCCCTGATACAGCTGTACGTCGGCGACCATGAACGGCTCGAGACGCGAGCCGAACTTCGACGACGTGCGTCGCACGCCCTTCGCGACCGCGCGGATCTTGCCGTGCCGTCGAGAGAGCATGGTGACGATGCGATCGGCCTCACCCAGCTTGTGGGTGCGCAGGATCACCGCTTCGTCTCGGTAGGTGGGCACCGTTCGATTATCCTCCGTGCAGGAGAATAGAGGCGTGACCGAACCGCTCTTCATCATTCCGCTCTGGGCGGACCTGCTCGGCGTCGGCCTCGGCGGGGTCCAGGGAGCGATGTTCGCCTCGGGATTCCAGGGGCAACGACGCCTCGACTGGCTCGGTGTCGCGATCATCGGCATCATGATCGGCATGGGCGGCGGTCTCATCCGCGACATCCTGCTCGGGCAGACCCCGGCCACGCTGCAGAACCAGTGGTATCTGGTGACCGCGGGCGGCGCAGCTCTCCTGGGCATGCTGCTGGCGGGACTGTTCAGCCGTCTGAACACGGCGATCGTCGTACTCGACGCCGTGGTGATCGGCATGTTCGGCGCCTTCGGGACCAGCAAGGCGCTCGCTTTCGGCATCCCCGAGGTTCCCGCCGTCTTCATCGGCGTGTGCGCGGCCGTGGGTGGCAGCGTGCTGCGTGACATGCTCATGGGGCTCCCGACCGCGATCATGCACGTCGGCTCGCTCTACGCGGTCGCCGCCGGAGCCGGCTGCACGTTCATCGTGATCGCCGTGGCGTTGGGCATGCCCATAACGATCGCCGCAGTGATCGGCATCGCCGTGACCACCGTCATCCGCATCCTCGCTGTCACCTTCGACGTCTCACTTCCCGAGCAGCGGCGCATCTACCGCCGCAAGGTCGCTGCCGAGACCGGTGTGATCCCGATCATCAAGCCCAGCGCCGAGTGACCGCAGACGAAACGCCCCGTCCGATGATGAGATCGGACGGGGCGTTCCTGCGCGCTCATGTCAGACCGCTGCCAGCTCCTGCTCGCGGGTACGGATCGAGCGGTTGACGCCCGAGACGATCGCCTTGAGAGATGCGGTCGAGATGTCGCCGTCGATGCCGACGCCCCACAGTCGCTGGTCGCCGACCTGCAGCTCGACATAGGCCGCGGCCTGTGCGTCGCCGCCGGCGCTGAGAGCATGTTCGACGTAGTCGTAGACCGTGATGTCGAAGCCCTGACCGCGCAGCACCTCGACGAACGCGGCGACGGGACCATTGCCGTTGCCTGCGACCGCGACCTGCTGGTCGTCATCGCGCAGGACGACGTCGAGGACGACGTCACCCGACATGTCGCTGCGGGTCTGCGTCGCCAGCAGCTCGAAGCGGCCCCACTTGGCCGCCTCATCGGTCGCGGGCAGGTATTCGTCGTTGAAGATCGACCAGATCTGCTCGCTGGTCACCTCGCCGCCCTCGGCATCGGTCTTGGTCTGGACGACACCCGAGAACTCGATCTGGAGCTTGCGAGGCAGGTCGATCGCGTGATCGGCCTTGAGCAGGTAGGCGACGCCGCCCTTGCCCGACTGCGAGTTGACGCGGATCACCGCTTCGTACGAACGGCCGAGGTCCTTCGGGTCGACCGGCAGGTACGGCACGGCCCATTCGATGTCGTCGACCGTGACCCCCTCGGCCTCGGCCCGCGCGGCCATGGCCTCGAAGCCCTTCTTGATCGCGTCCTGGTGCGATCCGCTGAAGGCGGTGAACACCAGGTCGCCGGCCCACGGGCTGCGCTCTGGCACCGGCAGCTGGTTGCAGTACTCGACCGTGCGCTTGACCTGGTCGATGTCGCTGAAGTCGATCTGGGGGTCGATGCCCTGCGTGAAGAGGTTGATGCCCAACGCCACGATGTCGACGTTGCCGGTGCGCTCGCCGTTGCCGAACAGGCAGCCTTCGATGCGATCGGCGCCGGCCATGTACCCGAGCTCGGCGGCGGCGATCGCGGTGCCGCGGTCGTTGTGCGGGTGCAGCGACAGGATGACGTTCTCGCGGTGAGCGAGGTTGCGGCTCATCCACTCGATCGAGTCTGCGTAGACGTTCGGCGAGGCCATCTCGACGGTCGCGGGCAGGTTGATGATGACCTTGCGATCGGGAGTCGGCTCGAAGACCTCGATCACCTGGTTGCAGACATCGACGGCGAACTCGAGCTCGGTGCCCGTGTAGCTCTCGGGCGAGTACTCGTAGTACACCTTCGTGTCGGGAATGGTCTTCTCGTACTGACGGCACAGGCGCGCACCCTCGAGCGCGATGTCGATGATGCCCTGCTTGTCGGTGCGGAACACGACCTCGCGCTGCAGCACGCTCGTCGAGTTGTACAGATGCACGATCGCCTGCTTCGCGCCCGCGATCGACTCGTATGTACGGGCGATCAGGTGCTCACGCGCCTGCGTCAGCACCTGGATCGTGACGTCATCCGGAATCAGGTTCTCTTCGATGAGCTGACGGACGAAGTCGAAGTCGGTCTGGCTCGCCGAGGGGAACCCGACCTCGATCTCCTTGTAGCCCATGCTGACGAGAAGCTCGAACATCACGCGCTTGCGCTCCGGCGACATCGGATCGATGAGCGCCTGGTTTCCGTCGCGGAGATCGACCGCGCACCAACGGGGCGCCTCGGTGATCCGGGCGTCAGGCCAGGTGCGGTCGGGCAGGTGGACGGAGATCTGCTCGTGGTACGGCCGGTACTTGTGGATCGGCATCGCGGACGGGCGCTGAGTGTTCTGCATGATGGGGCTTCTTCTCTTCGTCAGAAATGTGAACGGGCCAACACAAGCGCCGCGACGAGGAAGGCCCTAGCTTTAGGACTCGTCGCGGCAGCTAAGAAGAAGCAGACCGCCGAAAGGCATGCGGCCATGCTAGCAGGATCGCTGGGCTCCGTCGGCCCGGTCCTGCGGCGCGATCACAGCGACGGGATCAGAGCGAGTTTGCCTCCGGGGTGCCCGCCTGCAAGCAGCGAGAGCGCGGCCGGCGCGTCCTCCAGCGGAAAGGTGCGCGCGACCGGAACGACGAGGTCCCCGTTCTGCGCGAGCGCAACCAGCTCACGACGGACGCCGTCGCGGAAGCGGGCGCTCGCGGGCATCGAACCCGCGATCGCGAGGAGGCCGTCAGAGTCCGCTCGCCCGAAGGCCGCGATCGTGACGATCCGCGAGCGTTCCCCGACGAGTCCCAGGGAGACGTCTATCGCCTCGTCCGTGCCGACGGTGTCGAGGGCAGCCGACACGCCTGCCGCTCCCGCTGCCTCTCGGACGCGCTCCGACAGACCGGAACCATAACGCACGGGCACTCCGCCGAACCGCCGGACGACATCGAATCGCTCAGGGCTCGCCGTGCCGATCACCCGGATCCCGCGGAGAGCGGCCTGCTGCAGCACGCTCACGCCGACGGCGCCTGATGCGCCGTGCAGCAGGATCGTCTCGCCCGGTGCGGCACCGGTGACCCAGAGCATCTCAGCCGCCGTGGTGCCGGCCAGCAACAGGTTCGCCGCCTCGGGGTGCGACAGGGGCGTCGGCTTCGCGAAGACCTTCTCTGCGGGGACGGCCAGCTCGGTCGCATATCCTCCGCGGACGCGGAAGGCGATGACCTCGTCGCCCACGGCCGCCTCGCCGGATCCGATCCGGGTGTCCGGTCCGATCGCGCTGATCCGACCGGAGACCTCGTAGCCGATAGGCACCGGGAGCTGCGCTCCCGAGCGCGCGGACGCCACGTGCTTGGCGTCCGCCGGGTTCACGCCGGCCGCGTGCACACGGATGACGACCTCACCGGGGCCCGGTGGCGACACCTCGTGCTCGACGAAATCCCACGTCTCAGGGGCACCCCACGACGACGCGATCCAGTGCTGTGCGAGTGTCATGCCGCGACTCTATCCTCAGAGCACGCAGCGGACGTTGGTCGACGTCCCACCGACGTTGGCCCAGCCGCCTGCGAGGGCGGTGGCGAGCACCGTCGTGCCGTTGCGCGCCTGCGCGTATCCCCCCGACCGTGCGTCCGCGATCGACTTCGCCGAGAATGACGACGGGATCGGGAGCACCCCGCAGGCGCTCCAGCTCAGCTTGGCGCCGCCCAACGACGATCCGGTGTAGACGCACACGGTGCCGGTCGCGCAACTGCCCACCGAAGCCGTCGACTCGGCGCGGGGCTGCTCGGCGGCGACGAGCTCCATCCCCAGCCGGAACCATACGGCATGCTGCGCGTCGATGATCACACCGCCGGGAACCTCGGCCATCACTTCGAGGATCAGCGGGTCGACGCGGTCGCGTGTGTCTGCTCCGGCATCCGCGAATGCAGGAGTCCCCAGCATGAGCGCGGTGAGCAGACCGCCGACTGCGGCTGCGGCTGCGAGCATCCTTCGCCGTCTCATCCCACGAGATCCTCATCGACGTCCCACATCGTGTACGAGATGATCGCACCGCCGGCTATCAGGTCGTTCGCGATGAGGTTGGTCCGCTCCACACCGACGATCCTCCCCGTGTCGAGGGACAGGAGCACGACGTCGCTCGCAGCGCCGTCCGACGTGATGACTCGCAGCCCTGCGACCTGGCGTCCCAGGCGGTCGGTGGTGGTGCCGAGCGCCTCCACCCCGTCGGCATCCGCGAGGACGTCGAGCACGTGCGACTCCTGGGCGTTCGTGAGGGTCCACTGGTCGAGCACCGATGTCGCGGCAGCGACGACCTCGGACCCGGTCGGATCGGACGGCATACCGAACGCCATGAGGGCGGCGGATACGTCCTCGCGGGAGTCGCCGAAGACGTCGGGAACGGGGGTCGCGAACTGGCCTGGCTCGATCGGCAGATCGACGATGACCTCACCGGAGCTGCTGATCTCGGCGCCGATGTTCGCCGACGCGTCCGTGGGGTCGTACGGCACTCCCCTCACCGAGACCATCCGGCCCGAGAGGTCGGGCTCCCAGCGAAGAGTCGTGAGCTGCGGCACGACCTTCGTCGCTCCGGTGCTGCCGTTGATGTCCAGTCCCCACGTCGCCGACCGCACGACACGCTCCGGATCGGCGGGGCCAGGCGCCGCGCTCAGCGTCGTCCGCGCCGTGTCCAACGTCTCGGCAGCGCTCTGACCGCCCGAGAAGTCCAGCGGTGCAGGTGAGCCTGCGACCGCCGCGCCCTGGGGAACCAGGACGGCGACGGCGACGACCGTCGCTGCTGCCGCCATCACGATGCCCGAAGCCCACCCCAGTGCGCGCCTGCGTCGAGGCCGAGGCTTCGCAGCGTTCCGGAGGATCCGGTCCCGAGTCCGCTCCGCTGCAGCATCCGGCTTCGCATCGCGTGGCGTCCGTGCAGGATCCGCCTGCGTGAGGACACGTTCAAGCAGCAGGTCGTCAGTCGACATGATCCTCCCGCCCCTCCAGTCCGAGCTCCGAGCGCAGCTTCATTTCGGCGCGCAACAGCCTTCTCCGTACTCGGACACGCGGACTGCGCAGCAACTCAGCGATCTCCCCCACCGCGAGCCCATCCCAGTACTTCAGCATGATGATACGCCGCTCACGCCCGGTGAGGGTGGCCAGTGCTGCGAGAACTCTCGCGCGCATCGTCAGATCGGGAGGCGCCTCGTCGCCCGACACTCCGCCATGCACGGCATCGATGGCCGTACGTCTGAAAGTCGAGCGGCCCGATCGACCGCTGAGAACCCGGTCCGCCGCGCGGATCAACCAGATCCGATCCATCGGCTTCGTCGGGATGAGTCGGGACCACGCCACGAGGAAGATCTCCGAGACTATCTCGGTGACCTCCGCGGGGTCTTCGACGACACCTTCGACATGATGTCTGACCGCTGCCCAGTTGGCGTCGAAGAGCCGAGTGAAGGCTTCGTTCCTCTGGGTCTCGCGGTTCTCACCGCGGGCGCTCATCTCTCTCGTCCGCCGGAGCAACCGATCCGCGTCGCGTCTCGGTGTCGCATGTCAGAAGCCGAGGCGTCCGAGCTGCTTCGGGTCCCGCTGCCATTCCTTCGCGACCTTGACGTGCAGCCCCAGGAACACCCTCGTGCCCAGGAGCTCTTCGATGCCGACGCGGGCGCGGCGTCCGACGTCAGCCAGACGCTTGCCCTTGTGGCCGATGATGATCGCCTTCTGACTGTCTCGCTCGACGACGATCGAGGCATGGACATCAGTCAGGTCGGTTCCCTCACGGGGAGCGATGTCATCGATCATGACCGCGATCGAGTGCGGAAGCTCGTCGCGGACACCGTCGAGCGCCGCCTCGCGGATCATCTCGGCGATGCGATCCTCCTCCGACTCATCGGTCCTCACCCCTTCACCGTAGAGCGCGGGCCCTACCGGCATGAGAGCGAGGACCTCGTCTGCGAGGACCTCGAGCTGGTCGTGCGTCACGGCCGAGATCGGAATGACAGCGTCCCAGTCCTCGCGCAGCGCGTCGACCTCCATGAGTCGTTCGGTGATCTCGTCGCGCCCTGCCGCGTCCGTCTTCGTGACGATGGCGATCTTCTTGGCTCGACGATATCCGTCGAGCGAGGCCGCGATGCGGCGATCGCCCGGTCCGACCTTCTCGGTCGCCGGTACGCAGAAGCCGATCACGTCGACGTCGCCGAGCACCTGCTCGACGAGGTCGTTCAAGCGCTCGCCGAGAAGCGTCCGGGGCTTGTGGATGCCGGGGGTGTCGACGATGACGAGCTGCCCCTGCGGGCGATTCATGATTCCGCGGATCGCCCGTCGGGTCGTCTGCGGCTTCTCGCTGGTGATCGCGATCTTCTCGCCCACCAGCGCGTTCGTGAGAGTGGACTTTCCGACGTTCGGCCGCCCCACGAAGGTCACGAACCCGCTCCGTGTCTGCTCAGTCATCGTTTTCGTCTCTCTCATCTGCGGCGTCTCCCGCGTCGTGTGCCGCGCGCTCGACGAACACGGTCGCGATTCCGCGACCTCGCCCTCGAGACGCGCCGCCGGTGAGGGTCAACCCCTCCACCGTCGCTGTCGATCCCGGTTGCGGGACCTGGCCGAGTGCCTTGCCCAGCAGACCGCCGATGGAGTCCACGTCCTCGTCCTCGAGTTCGAGGCCGAACAGATCGCCGACGTCCTCCAGCGAGAGTCGGGAACTCACGCGGTAGCGTCCGTCGCCGAGTTCGACGACTTCCGCCGATACCTGATCGTACTCGTCGGAGATCTCGCCCACGAGTTCCTCGATGAGATCCTCGAGGGTCACGAGACCGGAGATCCCGCCGTGCTCGTCGATCACCAGGCACACGTGCACGGCGTCGCGCTTCATCTGCTGAAGCAGCGTCTCGGCGCGCATGGACTCGGGCACGAACGTCGCGGGCCGCGAGATCGGACGGATGGACGCGGCGCGCCAGGCGTTCTCATCACGGAAGGCGAACAGCACCAGGTCCTTCAGATACAGCACTCCGACGACGTCATCGGCGTCGTCGTCCACGACCGGCATACGCGACACACCACGCTGGAGGAACAGCGTCATGGCCTCGCTCGTCGTCGCGGTCGCATCGACCGTCACCATCTCGGTGCGGGGCACCATCACCGCCCGGACGAACTGATCGGTGAAGTCGAACACCGAGTGGATGAGGTCGCGATCATCGGCCTCGATCAGGTCGTTCGATGCAGCCTCGTCGACCATGCTGAGCAGCTGCTCCTCCGAGGTGAAGGAGCTGCGACCGCGTCCTGGGGTCACCCGGTTGCCGAGCACCACCAGTCCCTGGGCGAGCGGTCCGAGGATGATGCGCAGTCCGCGGACGATCCGCGCATTCACGCGGAGCATGCCCTCTGCGTGGTGCCGGCCGAAGGAACGGGGGCTCGCCCCCACCAGCACGAAGCTGATACCCGTCATCAGCAGGGCCGCGGCGAGCATCGCCCACCAGATGTTGTCGAACAGGATGCTGAACGCGACCGTGACGAGCACGGCGGCCGCAGTCTCGGCGAGCACGCGGATGAACGCGACGGCGTTGACGTGTGCGTCCGGATCGGCCGCGATACGCGCGAGTTGACGACTGTTGCGCCCTTCGGCGCCCATCTCTTCGATGTCCGAACGCGACGTGACCCCGAATGCGGCGTCGATGGCCGCCATGAGGCCGCCGAACGCGACGAGCAGGACTGCGCCCGCGAGCAGGAGGGCGGCGGTCATCGTCGACGTTCAGCCGCGGCGAAGCCCTGGATGAGCTCCTTCTGCAGCCCGAACATCTCGCGCTCCTCGTCGGGCTCGGCATGGTCGAAGCCGAGAAGGTGCAGCAATCCGTGCGTGGTGAGCAGAATCAACTCGTCCATCAGCGTGTGGCCGGCCGCCTGCGCCTGCGCCTCAGCGACCTGAGGGCACAGGACGATGTCTCCGAGCAGCCCGGGGGCCGTGGGGCGGTCTTCGGTGCCGGGGCGCAGCTCATCCATCGGGAAGCTGAGCACGTCCGTCGGACCGGGCTCGTCCATCCACTGCACGTGGAGGGCCTCCATCGCGGCCTCGTCGACGAGGACGATCGCGACCTCGGCGTCCGGGCTCACGTTCATCTGCGCCAGGTTGAAGTCGGTCAGGCGCTGCAGCACGGTCTCGTCGACATCGATCGCCGACTCGTTGTTGATCTCGATCATGGCTGTGCTCGTTTCATCAGGAGAGGCCTCGTTTGGGCGTCCGGTCCCGGGGACCTGGCCGCTGTGCTCCGCGTCGCTCTGCACGGTTGGCGAACTCGGCCGCCTGCTCCCGCTCGAAGCGCTGAGCCGTGCGGCGCTCGTCGTATTCGCTGTAGGCGTCGACGATGCGTCCCACGAGCGAATGCCGCACGACGTCGTCGCTCGTGAGTCGCGCGAAGTGGATGTCGTCGATGCCGTCGAGCACGCGGGTCACGAGGCGGAGCCCTGAGGATCCCTGCGGGAGGTCGACCTGGGTGATGTCACCGGTCACGACCATCTTCGAGCCGAAGCCGAGACGCGTGAGGAACATCTTCATCTGCTCGGGCGTCGTGTTCTGCGCCTCGTCGAGGACCACGAACGAGTCGTTCAGCGTGCGTCCGCGCATGTACGCGAGAGGCGCGACCTCGATGGTCCCCGTCGCCATCAGACGGGGGACGATCTCGGGGTCCATCATCTCGTTCAGCGCGTCGTAGAGCGGACGCAGATAGGGGTCGATCTTGTCGGTCAGAGTCCCGGGGAGGAAGCCGAGCCGCTCCCCCGCTTCGACCGCGGGGCGCGTGAGGATGATCCGCGTGACCTCTTTGCGCTGAAGCGCCTGAACGGCCTTCGCCATCGCCAGGTAGGTCTTGCCCGTTCCGGCGGGACCGATTCCGAACACGATCGTGTTCTCCTCGATCGCGTCGACGTATTCCTTCTGGCCCAGGGTCTTCGGTCGGATGACCTTGCCGCGGGTCGACAGGATCGCCTCGCCGAGCACTTCGCTCGGGCGAGGTCCCCCGTCGTTGCGCAGCAGGCGCGCCGAACTCGTGACGTCGCTCGGAGCGAGGTCATGGCCAGCCTTCGTCATGGTCATCAGCTCGTCGACGAGGCTCTTCGCCTGTGCGACGGCATCCGCCGAACCGGTGAGCGTGATCTCGTTGCCTCGAACGAGCACCTGCACGTCGCGGTGCTCCTTCTCGAGCATCCGCAGCAGGCGGTCCTGCGGGCCGAGCAGCTGCACCATGGCGACGCCGTCGGCATAGATCTTCTCGACAGCGGTGTCGGATGCGGTGACAGGGTCGTTTTCGTCAGAAGCCAACGAGCTTGTTCTCCTCGATATTGCCGAGCACATGAGCGTGCACGTGGAAGACGGATTGGGCGGCGCTCGCGCCGTTGTTGAAGATGAGGCGGTACTCGCCGTTCGCGTGCTCTGCCGCGAGCTGCTTGGCCGCGGCGACCATCTCAGCGAGAAGCCCCGGGTCGCCCTGAGCGAGCTCGGTCACGTCTCGGTAGTCTTCGGTCTTGGGGATCACGAGAGCGTGGAGAGGCGCCTGCGGGTTGATGTCGCGAATCGCGAACACCCGACCGGTGTCGATCAGGATCTCACCGGGGATGTCACCGTTGAGAATGCGCGTGAAGATCGAGGGATCGGACATGCTCTCAGTCTACTGACCGCAGCACGGTCGGGTCCGTAGCCGTGTTCACCAGCGACCGAGCGTCACCGACAGCACGGCGATGGCCGCAGGACCCGCAGTGGAGGTGCGCAGCACCGTGTTGCCGAGGAGCACCCGCTCGGCACCGGCGTCGGAGAGCCTCCTGAGTTCGTCGTCGGAGATGCCACCCTCCGGGCCGACGACCAACACGAGGTCGCGCCCGTCCGGTTCGAGATCCGACAATCGCGTCGACGCACTCGGGTCGAGCAGGAGCAATCGCTGAGACGATGCACGTGACGCGAGATCCGCAGTCGTCGCCGGAGGCGAGACATCGGGCACCCAGGCTCGGTGCGCCTGTTTCGCGGCCTCCCGAACGATCGTCGACCAGCGTTCACGGCCTTTCACGGCCTTCGGCCCCTCCCAGCGCGACACGCTGCGGCTGGCCTGCCACGGAACGATCTCATCGACCCCGAGCTCGCACGCCGCCTGCACCGCCAGCTCGTCGCGGTCTCCCTTGGCCAGAGCCTGCGCGAGGATGATCCGTGGACTCGGTGCGGGTTCTTCCGAGCGGGACGACACGCGCACGTCGACACGAGACGGCGACACCTCTTCGGCGACACCGGTGAGCCACACCCCTGCGCCGTCGCCGACGGTGACCACCTCACCGACACGGAGCCTGCGGACCACCGCGGCGTGCTTCGCCTCGGCGCCGATGAGCGACACGAGGTCTCCGGTTGCGGCATCCGCCGAGTTCTCGACGAGGAAGTGGAGTGCCATGAGCGCTGCCCGGATCAGTGCGAACGGAAGCGGTCGCGGAGCTTCGAGAACAGTCCCTGCTGGAACTGCGCCAGCTGCGGCCCCGGCGCCTTCGTCTTCTTCGCGAAGTCCTCGATCAGCGCGCGCTGCGCCGAGTCCAGCTTCGTCGGGGTGACCACCTGCACGCCGACGCGCAGATCACCGCGCTGGTTTCCCCGCAGCGGGGTGATGCCGCGGCCCTTGATCGTCAGGACATCGCCCGACTGGACGCCCGAGCGGATCTCGAGATCGACCTCGCCGTCGAGCCCCTGGATGGTGGTCTCGGTGCCGAGGACGGCATCCGGCATCGACACCTCGAGCGTCGCGAGCAGGTCGTCGCCGTCACGGCTGAACGACGGGTGCGGGTTGACGGTGACCTCGACATACAGGTCGCCGTTCGGGCCACCGGCCTTGCCGACCTCTCCCGACCCCGGCAGCTGCAGACGGAGTCCGGTCTCGACGCCTGCGGGGATGTCGAGCGAGACGGTGCGTCGCGAACGGACCCGCCCCTGTCCGCCGCAGGTGCCGCACGGGTACGGGATGGTGGTGCCGTAGCCCTCGCAGGTGCCGCAGGGCTGAGACGTCACGACGTTGCCGAGCAGGCTCCGCACCTGACGCTGCACGTGGCCGGAGCCGCCGCAGATGTCGCAGGTGACGGGCGATGTGCCCTCCTGGCAGCACGACCCGTTGCACGTCTCGCACAGCACGGCCGTGTCGACCTCGATGTCGCGGTGCGCACCGAAGACGACATCGCCGAGATCGAGGGTCACGCGAACCAGCGCGTCCTGGCCGCGTTCGCGCCGAGAACGCGGACGCGCTCCGCGCCCGCCGCCCTGGCCCGCGCCGAAGAAGGTCTCGAAGATGTCTCCGAAGCCGCCGAAGCCGCCGAAGTCGTTCGCCGCTCCGTCTCCGCCACCCATGTCGTAGCGGCGACGGGAGTCGTCGTCGCTCAGCACGTCGTACGCGTGCGTCACGAGCTTGAAGCGCTCAGCGGCGTCTTCACCCGGGTTCACGTCGGGGTGGAGCTGACGCGCGAGGCGTCGGTACGCCTTCTTGATCTCGTCCGTGGAGGCGTCGCGAGAGACGCCGAGTACCTCGTAGTGGTCTGCCACAATGGCCCTTCTGCGTGTGCTGTCATCTGGGCGGCCGCGTCAGCGGGCCGCCTCGTCTTCGTCGAGCATCCGCGACAGGTAGCGGGCAACAGCCCGTGCCGCCGCGAGGTTGCTCGGATAGTCCATGCGGGTCGGACCCATCACGCCGACGCGCGCCGTGCCGCTGGGGGCGGCGTAGTTGCTGGCGACGATCGACGCCTCACCGAGTCCGAACGACGCGTTCTCGGTGCCGATGCTGGCTGCGAGGCCATGCGAGTCGGCCTCCATCTCGCTCATCAGGCGCAGGAGCGTCACCTGCTCCTCGATCGCCTCGAGAATGGGATGGATACTCCCGCGGAAGTCCTGCTCGCGCCGCGCCAGGGTCGCAGCTCCCGCCATGACAAGACGCTCCTGGCGGAACGCCCCGAGTTCATCGATGACGATCGTCGCGAGTGCGCGGAGCACGATGTCGTTCGAATGCTCATCCTCGGCGAGCAGGGTCTGCAGACGCTCAGCCGCATCGCTCACCGCCCGCCCGGTGATCAGAGCCGACAGGCGCGCCCGGAGCACGGCCATGTCGGCGTCATCGACGTCGACGGGCAACGGGGCGATGCGCTGCGAGACGCCCCCCGCATCGGTGACGAGGACGATGAGCAGTCGATTCGGCGCGAGCGCGACGAGTTCGAGGTGCGTCAGGTGCGCCCGGGCGAACGACGGGTACTGCGCGAGCGCGACCTGCCCCGTGAGCTGGGTCAGCACCCGGACGGTGCGCACCATCAGGTCGTCGAGGTCGGAGGGAGCGGTGAGGAACGACTCGATCGCGGTGCGCTGCGCGACCGAGAGAGGCCGCAGCTGTGCGAGGTGGTCGACGAAGACGCGATACCCCTTGTCGGTGGGCACTCGGCCGGAGGACGTGTGCGGGGCGGCGATCAGCTCTTCGTCTTCGAGAAGCGCCATGTCGTTGCGGATCGTCGCGGCCGACACTCCGAACGAGTAGCGGTCGACGATCGACCTGCTGCCGACGGGTTCGTGGGTCTCGACGTAGTCCTGAACGATCGCGCGGAGAACCTGGAGGCCTCTTTCACTGACCATCGCAACTCCCTCCCTTTGGCACTCACTGGCTACGAGTGCCAATTCTACCCACCGACGCCGACCACGAGCTGATCGCCATACGATGAGCCCATGAGTGTCGCCCCACAGGTCACCGTGTCCACCGGAATCCTGCGCGGCGAGGTGGTCGACGGCGTCCGCCGCTTCCTCGGCATCCCGTACGCGGCAGCACCCTTCGGGCCGAACCGCTTCCGCGCTCCGCAGACCCCGCCGACGTGGGAGGGCGTCAGAGATGCCACGGCATTCGGCCCGACCGCACCCCAGCTTCCGTACCCCGGTGCGATCGGCGAGCTGTTGGGCTCTGTCGAGATCCCCGGCGAAGACATCCTGTCCGTCAACATCTGGGCCCCGCAGAGTGCCGACACCGCCCCGGTAGTCCTCTGGATCCATGGCGGCGCTCTCGAACGCGGCACCGCTGCGATCCCGCTCTACGATGGCGCCGGATTCGCACGCGCCGGCATCATCTTCGCCTCGATCAACTACCGCCTGGGCTCCGAAGGATTCTCGGTGCTCGCCGACGCTCCCAGGAACCTCGGACTGCAGGATGCCGCGGCGGGCCTCTCCTGGGTGCACAGCGAGATCGCCGCCTTCGGCGGAGACCCCCGGCAGATCACGATCATGGGCGAGTCCGCAGGCGGAGCGATCGTCGCGGGACTCGTCGCGAACGAGTCGTCTCGGGCGCACATCGCTCGGGCCATCATCGAGTCCGGGCCCCTCGACGCGCAGACGGCGAAGAAGGCCGGCCGCGTGACCGCCCAGCTCGCGAGGCGACTCGGGGTCGCAGCCGACCGAGCTGGTTTCGCCACGGTCTCCTCCGAGCGGCTGCTCGAGGCCCGGCGCGAGCAGGCCGCAGGGTCGTCTCCGCTCGGCGGAACCCCCGGGTTCCAGTTCGCGGTGGATGTCGGGTCTCTGCCCCGGTCACCGCACGAGGTCCTCGCAGGCGCCGATGTGCCGCTTCTGATCGGCAGCAACACCGACGAGTACCGGCTCTGGTTCCCGCCTGCTGCGCTCGCAGACATCACCAGGATGAAACTGCTGCTCGGACGACTCGCTCTGCGGATCCCGCGCCGAGCTGTCGCCGCCTATCGGTCGGCCTTCCCCGGCGCCGCCACGGGTGAGATCTTCGGCCAACTCGCGACAGACATCATGCTGCGAGGCCCACTGACCACGCTCGCCGAGGCGCGCACGGCGCCGACCTACGTCTACGAGTTCGCGTGGCGGAGTCCGGTTCGTGATCTGCGTGCGGCACACGCACTCGAGCTGGGCTTCGTCTTCGATCGTCTCGGCGACCCCGAGGCGCAGCGCCTCGCGGGTGCAGATGCACCGCAGCGACTCGCCGACGAGATGCACACCGCGTGGATCTCCTTCATCAAGACCGGCGACCCCGGGTGGCCGGCCTTCGGCACGAAGCGGAGCACGCGGGTGTTCGACGCGGAGAGCGCCACGGTGCCGCAGCGTCGTGCGGGCGCGCTCGACCTGCTTCCCTCGCGCTCGTCCCCGCTCAGTCGGTCAGTTCGCGCACCACGGCGTCGGCGAGCAGCCGACCGCGGAGAGTGAGCTGGACGCGTCCGCGCACGGCGGCGACGGCATCGACGAGTCCGTCCGCGATCAGGCCCGCGACCCTGGTGCGCTTGTCAGCCGGGAGGTCGGCGACGGCGATCCCCTCGCGGATCCGGCTCAGGAGCAGGATCCGCTCCAGCGTCGCAGATTCCTCATCTGGCCGCTCGGTGCCTGCCGCCGGAGACTCCGAGGCCGCGAGGCGCTGAGCGTAGGCCGCCGGATGCTTGACGTTCCACCAGCGCAGGCCGGCGACATGGCTGTGGGCGCCGGGTCCGAACCCCCACCAGTCGCTCCCCCGCCAGTACGCGAGGTTGTGTCGCGAGCGCTGCTCGACGCTGCGCGACCAGTTACTGATCTCGTACCATTCGAAGCCCGCCGCTGCGAGACGCGCATCGGCGAGCTCGTACATGTCGGCCTGCAGGTCGTCGTCCGGCATCGGCACCTCACCTCGGCGGATCTGCCGCGCGAGCTTCGTGCCGTCCTCGATGATCAACGCGTAGGCCGAGACGTGGTCCGACTCGAGTGCGAGCGCCGCATCGAGCGACGCCTCCCAGTCGGCCAGCGACTCCCCCGGCGCTCCGTAGATGAGGTCGACGCTGACCGCGAGACCCGCATCCTTGGCCGCTGCGACGGCGGTCGTCACGTTCTCCGGGCGATGGGTGCGATCGAGGGCCGCGAGAACGTGAGGAACGGCCGATTGCATGCCGATCGACAGCCGCGTGACTCCGGCATCGGCCAGGATCCGAGCGACCTCGGGCGTCACCGTATCGGGGTTGGCCTCCACAGTGACCTCGGCGCCGTCGACGAGCCCGAACGCGTCAGTCGCCGCGTCGAGCATCCGGGCGAGGTCGCCCGCCGGCAACAGTGTGGGCGTCCCTCCGCCGAAGAACACCGTGTCCATGGGTCGCAGCGCGCCCGCATCCGCGAGAACGCGCGTCGCAAGGTCGATCTCCGTGATCAGCGTCGAGGCGTAGTCCTCCTGCTTCGCGCCGCGGAGCTCTCCCGAGGTGTACGTGTTGAAGTCGCAGTAGCCGCAGCGCACCCGGCAGAACGGGACGTGCAGGTACACGGAGAAGGGCACCGTGGGGTCGATCGACAGGTCGGAGGGAAGACGGCCGTCGGCCGGTGCCGGGTCGCCGAGAGGAAGCGGACCGGCCATCAGAGAGGTGCGGCCATCAGACCGGAGTCGCGTAGAGCGGCGAGATCGCTCGTAGATAGCGCGCGAACAGCTCACGGCGGCGCCGCTTCACGAGAGGCGGGATGACACGGTAGAGCAGGGAGCTCGGCGCGTCGAACGCTCGCACGGAGAACCAGACCTCGTCGTTGTCCTCACGCCAGTCGATGTCGAAGGACTCCTCGCCCCGCACGACGGACCCGCCCACGGTGCCGAGCACGAAACCGATCCGGCGCTTCTCCTCGGTCACGGAGATCACTCGAAGCTCGGCATCCGCTCGCATGCCCGCGACCCGGCCGTGCAGGCGCAAGGTCATCCCCGGGCCCGCGAACGGAGTGCCCTCTGCGTCGAAACGCTGTTCGACGTCGTGCTTGCTCGGGGCGATCGGATTTCCCTCCGCGTCGAAGCTCACGCCCGCGTAGGCAGGGCCCGGAGCAGGACGCACGTCTTCGATGCTGAGCCCTGACGCGCGCTGCGCTGTCCAGGTGAGCAGTGCCTCTCCCGCGGACTGGAAGCGCTCGAGGCCGCTGCCGATCCGCCAGGAGTTCTCCGCCGGGATGCTGCGCTCCGGCGGGTACTGCATCAGATCGGGCGCGTGGGTTGCACCCACGGCCGCATAGTCAACCGTGTCGTCTCGGAAAGTCCCGCGCCGCATGAGTTCCAGCCTACTTCCCGTTCCCTGGACGATCACCCCCACGCGCCGAGCGTGCCCGGCTCGTGGGCCTCTACTTCTTGTCCTTGCCTTCGACGTCGCCGGAGAGCGCGGCGATGAACGCCTCCTGCGGGACCTCGACCCGACCGACCATCTTCATGCGCTTCTTGCCCTCCTTCTGCTTCTCGAGGAGCTTGCGCTTGCGGCTGATGTCTCCGCCGTAGCACTTGGCGAGCACGTCCTTGCGCAGCGCCCTGATCGTCTCGCGGGCGATGATCCTGGCACCGATGGCGGCCTGGATCGGCACCTCGAAGTTCTGGCGAGGGATCAGCTTGCGCAGTCGCTCCGTCATCAGCGTGCCGTAGGCGTAGGCCTTGTCGCGGTGCACGATCGAACTGAATGCGTCGACCTTGTCGCCCTGCAGGAGGATGTCGACCTTCACGAGGTCGGCCTCCTGCTGTCCGGCGGGTTCGTAGTCGAGCGAGGCATAGCCCTGGGTCTTGGACTTGAGCTGATCGAAGAAGTCGAAGACGATCTCACCGAGCGGCATCATGTAGCGGAGCTCGACGCGCTCCTCGGAGAAGTACTCCATGCCCAGCAGCGCGCCGCGACGCGACTGGCAGAGCTCCATCACGGTGCCGACGTAGTCCTTCGGCAGCAGGATGGCCGTCTTGACCATGGGCTCCGACACCGAGCCGATGCGCCCGTCGGGGTACTCGCTCGGATTCGTGACCGTCACGGTCTCGCCGGTGTCTGAGGTGAGCACTTTGTAGATCACGCTGGGTGCGGTCGTGATGAGGTCGAGACCGAACTCGCGCTCGAGGCGCTCGGTGATGATCTCGAGGTGCAGCAGACCGAGGAATCCGCAGCGGAACCCGAATCCGAGGGCGACCGAGGTCTCCGGCTCGTACTGGAGAGAGGCGTCGGAGAGCTTGAGCTTGTCGAGCGCCTCGCGAAGGTCGGCGTAGTCGCTGCCGTCGATCGGATAGATGCCCGAGAAGACCATGGGCTTCGGATCCGTGTACCCCGGAAGCGCCTGGGTCGAGGGCTTCCGTGCCGTCGTCACGGTGTCGCCGACCTTCGACAGGCGGACATCCTTCACGCCGGTGATGAGGTAGCCGACCTCGCCGACGCCGAGACCCTTGGTGGGCACCGGCTCCGGACTCGACACGCCGACCTCGAGCGCCTCATGGGTGGCGCCCGTGGACATCATCTGGATGCGCTCGCGGGGCGACAGGCTGCCGTCGATCATGCGGACGTAGGTGACGACACCGCGGTAGGCGTCGTAGACGGAGTCGAAGATCATGGCTCGCGCGGGCGCATCGGCGTCGCCGACCGGTGCCGGGATCTCCTTGACCAGGCGATCGAGCAGCTCCTCGACACCCACACCGGTCTTGCCGGAGACGCGCAGGACGTCTTCGGGCTTGCCGCCGATCAGGGATGCCAGTTCCTTGGCGTACTTCTCGGGGTCAGCGGCAGGAAGATCGATCTTGTTCAGCACCGGGATGATGTGCAGATCGTTCTCGAGCGCCAAGTAGAGGTTCGCGAGAGTCTGGGCCTCGATGCCCTGAGCAGCGTCGACGAGCAGGATGGCTCCTTCGCACGCGGCGAGAGAGCGCGACACCTCATACGTGAAGTCGACGTGACCCGGAGTGTCGATCATGTTGAGCGCGAAAGTCTCGCCCTCGATCTCCCACGGCATCCGCACGGCCTGGCTCTTGATCGTGATGCCGCGCTCGCGCTCGATGTCCATGCGGTCGAGGTACTGCGCGCGCATGTCTCGATCCGAGACCACGCCGGTGATCTGGAGCATGCGGTCGGCGAGGGTCGACTTGCCGTGGTCGATGTGCGCGATGATGCAGAAATTGCGGATCTGCGCCGAAGGCGTCGCGGCAGGCTGAAGCGGAGTGAGAGCGCGTGGTGACATGTCCTGACGATTCTACGGTGAGGCGTGACTAATGCTCACTTCGTCCGATCCGGTGATATTCTGCCGAGGTTGCCCGGGAGCCATCCGTGACACCGGATCCCGTGAGCGATAAGACTCCGTCACAGACCACGTGGAGGCGTCGTGTCGCGCAGATCGGCTGATGGTGATTGACTGTCTTCCCGGCTCAGCGTTGCGTCGGCGGATCCCGCGCGCGCCTGTAAAAGAGAAAGAATCATCACCTTGATCAAGTATCTGTTGCGCCGCCTGCTGGGTTGGGTGCTCATGATCGTCATCGCGACGAACATCACCTACTTCCTCGCGTGGCTGTACCTCGACCCGGAGAACAACTACGTCGGGCGGCGTCCTCCTCTCTCCGCCGATCAGATCGACAACCTGCTGGGTCCTCGAAACCTCAGCGAGTCGGTGCCTCTCATCGAGCGGTGGTGGACGTGGTTCTCGAACATCCTCTTCCACTGGAACTGGGGTCTCAGCCCCACAGGTGAGTCCGTCAACGAGCAGGTCGCCTACCGCGTCTGGATCAGCGCCGAGCTCGTGCTCGGTGCGACGATCATCACGACGATCCTCGGCATCGCCCTCGGCGTGTACACCGCCTCGAGGCAGTACAAGCTCGCCGACCGGATCGGTCAGGGCACCAGCATCATCACGATGAACATCCCGACCGTCGTCGCTGGTTTCGCTCTGGTGCTCCTGGCGATCAACTTCAACAACGCCGTCGGCACGACCGTCTTCTATGTGGTGGGCTCGTCCAGCCAGGGGGTGGAGGGATTCTTCCCCGTCCTCATAGATGTTCTCCAGCATCTGACGCTGCCCACGTTGGGCCTCGTGCTCACGGGGTATGCGAGCATCCACTTCCTGCAGCGTTCGCTGCTGCTCGACAACATCAAGGCCGACTACGTGCGCACCGCTCGGGCGAAGGGCCTGACCAAGCAGCAGGCGATCCGCAAGCACGCGCTGCGGACGTCGCTGATCCCGGTCACGACGCAGGTCGCGTTCACGATCCCGGCGGTCTTCACCGGCGCGGTGCTGACGGAGACGATCTTCAACTGGAACGGAATGGGTCGCTACTTCATCCAGACCCTCAACAACAACGACATCCACGGCGTGGTCGCGGTCGCCGCTTTCGGCGCCCTGATGACGGCGATCGGCGCGATCCTCGCCGACATCGCCGTGGTCGTCCTCGATCCGAGAGTGCGGGTGAGCTGATGGCTCTGGACAGCATCGGGGTCTCCCCCGAAATCGCAGACAAGCCGAAGAACCGCAAGCGGACCTCGATGCTGACGCTCTACACGCGTCGCTTCATGCGCAACCGTGGCGCGCTCATCGGTGTGGTGATCCTCGCCCTGCTGGTGGTGTTCGCGATCGTCGGTCCGCTGATGTCCCCCTATTCCCACACCGACCTCGACTTCCTCGCACTGCGCCAGGCCCCCTCGGCCGAGCACTGGTTCGGGACGAACGGATCGGGCAACGACAACTTCGCCCAGGTCGCCGTCGGCCTCCAGCGATCGATGATGATCGCCGCCCTGGTCGCGATCGGCACCACCGTCGTCTCGGCGCTCATCGGCGCCACCGCCGCCTATTTCGGCGGCCGCTACGAGCGGATCATGCTGGCGATCATCCACTTCATGATGGTGGTCCCCAACTTCCTGATCCTCGCGATGATCTCCAACGACGCGGGCGGAAACTGGCTCGTGATCTCGCTCGTGATGATCTTCGTCGTCGGCTGGTTCTTCCCGGCTCGCATCATCTGGACGCTCTCGCTCTCGATCCGCGAGCGCGAGTACGTGCACGCCGCACGCTACGCCGGCCTCTCCGGAATGCGGATCGTGATCCGCCACATGCTGCCGAACATCGGCTCGCTGCTGGTGATCAACTTCACGCTCGGCGTCGTCTCGGCCGTGCTCACCGAGACCGCTCTGTCGTTCCTCGGGTTCGGAGTGAAGCTGCCCGACGTCTCGCTCGGCGCGCTCATCGGCTACGGCTCGAGCACACTCGTGAGTGCCCCGTGGCTGTTCTACTTCCCCGCGGCGGCGCTGACGCTGCTCACCGTCTCGATGGCTCTCATCGCGGATGGTCTGCGCGACGCCCTCGATCCGACCTCGGCGGCTGGAGGTCGCGCATGAGTACTGTCCTTTCCGTCCGTGACCTCAAGGTCAGCTTCCCGTCCGAGGCTGGCCGCGTAGATGCCGTCCGTGGCGTCTCCTTCGATCTCGACGCGGGCAAGACGCTCGGCATCGTCGGCGAGTCCGGCTCGGGCAAGTCCGTCACCTCGCTCGCGATCATGGGCCTGCTCGACGACAACGCCAAGGTCACCGGCTCGATCGTCTACGACGGCCAGGAGCTGCTCGGCAAGACCGACAAGCAGCTCTCGGTCATCCGCGGCAACGGCATGGCCATGGTCTTCCAGGATCCGCTGACGTCGCTCACTCCCGTCTTCACGATCGGCGACCAGCTGATCGAGGCGCTCACGGTGCACCGTCGGCTGTCGAAGAAAGAGGCGTGGGACCGCTCGGTCGAGCTGTTGAAGCTCGTCGGGATCCCCGAGGCCGAGCGTCGGATGAAGGCGTTCCCGCACGAGTTCTCGGGTGGCATGCGTCAGCGCGTCGTGATCGCGATCGCCATGGCGAATGACCCGAAGCTGATCATCGCCGACGAGCCGACCACCGCGCTCGACGTCACCATCCAGGCGCAGATCCTCGAGCTCATGGAGAAGGCGCAGCAGGAGACCGGCGCCGCGATGATGATCATCACGCACGACATGGGCGTGGTCGCCAAGACCGCCGACGACGTGCTCGTGATGTACGCGGGCAAGCCGGTCGAGCATGCGCCGGTGCGCGAGCTGTTCTACCGCACCCGGATGCCGTACTCGATCGGCCTCCTCGGAGCGATCCCGCGAGTCGACAAGACCGAGAAGGTGCCGCTGATCCCGATCAAGGGCAACCCTCCTCTGTTGATCGACCTGCCGGATGCCTGCCCGTTCGCGGCGCGCTGCCCCATCGCGATCGACGCGTGCCGTGAGCGCGAGCCCGACCTGCTGCCGATCACCACGGACGGCCACACGGACCACTCTGTCGCCTGCATCCGCGCGAACGACATCGACGACGACGGGAAGATCGGCGGACTGCCGGTGTTCCCGGTCCCCGAGATCCCCGAGAGCACGCTCGCCAAGGTCCCCCGCCAGGATCGTCCGATCACACTGGAGGCGGTGAACCTCAACAAGATCTTCCCGCTGATGAAGGGAGCCTTCTTCAAGCGCAAGGTCGGCGAGGTGCACGCCGTCAAGGGCATCAGCTTCGACATCCGCCAGGGCGAGACCCTCGCGATCGTCGGCGAGTCCGGCAGCGGCAAGACCACGACGCTGCTGCAGATCATGGACCTGGTCGAGCAGGAGGACGGCGACATCAGGATCGGCGGCACGAGCGTCTCCGACATCAAGAACCGTGCGGAGGAGCGCAAGCTCCGTCGTGACCTTCAGATCGTGTTCCAGGATCCGATGGGGGCTCTCGACCCTCGCATGACGGTCTGGGACATCATCGCCGAGCCGATGTTCGCCATCGGGATGAGCAAGGACGATGTGTTCGACCGTGTCGAAGAGCTCATGGGGCTCGTCGGTCTCGATCCTGCGCACAGCGATCGCTTCCCCCAGGCCTTCTCCGGCGGTCAGCGTCAGCGCATCGGGATCGCCCGAGCACTGTCGACGAACCCCAAGATCGTCGTGCTCGATGAGCCCGTCTCGGCACTCGACGTCTCGATCCAGGCGGGCGTGATCAACCTGCTCGACGAGCTCAAGGCGAAGCTCGGCCTGTCGTACCTGTTCGTCGCGCACGACCTGGCGGTCGTGCGACACATCGCCGACCGGGTCGCCGTGATGTACAAGGGCTCGTTCGTCGAGCACGGTGACGTCGATCAGGTGTTCGACGATCCGCAGCATCCGTACACGAAGGCGCTGCTGTCGGCGATCCCGATTCCCGACCCCGACATCGAGCGCACCCGCGAGCGGATCATCCTCCCCGTCGAGGGCTTCGACGCCGAGGCGATCGTCGCCAGCTGACCCGTGCATCGATGTGCACAGTCCGGTAACGGTTCCGTGTCCCTGGGGTTTCGCCCGCCATATGCGGGGTTAGTCTGCCCCTATCCCAAGTAAGGCCGACAGGCACTAAGGAGTACCATGAAACGGCATCAGAAGCTGATGGGCATCGCTGCTCTCGGCGCCGCCTTCGCACTCGTCATGAGCGGGTGTGCACCGGCAGGCAACGGCGGCGGCACCAGCGGCGAAGGCGAAGCTCAGACGGTCGAAGGCGCGGACTACAACCCGCAGCCCCGCGAGAACCTCGCAGAGGGCGGCGAGCTCCGCATCCCCGTCTCGAACATCGCCGAGCAGCTCAACTACTTCCACAGCGACGGTGACGCACGCGTCACCCAGATCGCGACGTGGTTCCGCCCGCAGATCCTGCTGATGGATCCCGACGGCACCGTCAAGAAGAACGACGCCTACCTCGACGACTACTCGTTCGGTGTCGAAGACGGCAAGACCGTCCTGCACTTCAAGGTCAACGAGAAGGCCGTCTGGAACGACGGAACCCCGATCGACGTCTCCGCATTCAAGGCCACCTGGGAAGCGAACAACGGCGAGAACGAGGAGTACCAGCCCAACGCCACCGACGGCTGGAAGGAGATCGAGTCCGTCGAGGCCGGCGAGAACGACCGCGACGTCGTCGTGACCTTCAAGGGCGAGTTCGCCTGGCCCGAGATGGTCTACTCGCAGCTGCTGCACCCGGCGGTCAACACGCCTGAGCTCTTCAACACCGCGTTCCTCGGCGACTGGCACCCGGAGTGGGCTGCTGGTCCCTACACGGTCGAGGACTACGACAAGACCGGCGGCGTCGTCACGCTCGTCCCGAACGAGAAGTGGTGGGGCAACGCTCCGCTGCTCGACAAGGTCTCGTTCATCCAGATGGAGCCGACCGCGGCGGTCAACGCACTGCGCAACGGCGAGGTCGACATGGCCGAGACCGGCAGCGCCGAGCTGCTCGCACAGGTCGAGGGCCTCGAGGGCGTCGAGACCTACAAGGGTCAGGCCACCGCGAACGCCATCTTCACGCTGAACTCGACCAACCCCGTGCTGGCCGACCTCGAGGTCCGCAAGGCCGTGTTCGAGGCCATCAGCATCGAGCAGGTCAAGGACATCGTCTTCAACGGTCTGAACTACACCGAGGAGCCTGCCGGCTCGCTCACGCTGTTCTCGTTCCAGCCGAACTACGTCAACGCGCTGGAAGAGGCCGGCCGCAAGGACGGCGACGCCGAGGGTGCCAACAAGCTCCTCGACGAGGCCGGCTGGGTCGCCGGTGCCGACGGCATCCGCGAGAAGGACGGCCAGCGCCTGTCGCTCGTCTTCCCGGTCCACTCCGACACCGAGACCGCACGTGCTCGTTCGCTGGCAGTGCAGGCGCAGCTGAAGGAGGTCGGCGTCGAGGTGACGATCGACACCCGTCCGTCTGCGGACTTCGCCGAGGACTACACCACGCAGAACGGTGACATCTTCTTCCTCAACTTCACGTCGTCCGACCCGTTCGGTGCTGCCTGGTTCTGCCAGCTGTACTGCTCGGACAGCGGCCTGAACCTCTCGGGCACCGGCACCGAGGAGATCGACAAGATGATCCACGAGGAGCTCGAGACGATCTCCGACCCGGTCGAGCAGACCAAGAAGGCCATGGAGATGGAGTCCGAGATCTTCGCGAAGACCTGGGGCATCATCCCGGTCCTCAACGGCCCGGAGATCTGGACCGTCAAGGCGGGTCTCGCCAACCTCACGCCCGAGCCCTACGTGGGCCTCGACCTCTTCGGCATCACGCCGGTGGAGAACGTGGGATACGAGAAGTAATTCCCTCGGAGCCTGACTCGTCAGTGCTTCGCAGCGGGGTCGGTGGTTCATCCACCGGCCCCGCTTTTCTCTATGCTGAAGGCGTGAGCGTCCGGATCGTCTTCGTGCACGGCATCCGCACGTCCGCGACGATGTGGCGTTCGCAGCTGGAGTTCCTCGACGAACAGGGAGTGGCTGCGGTCGCTGTCGACCTCCCCGGTCACGGCACGCGCATGAACGAGGACTTCACCCTGCACGAGGCGCTCCACACGATCGACGTCGCCGTGCGCGATGCCGCCACGCGAGGGCCCGTGCTGCTCGTCGGTCACTCGATGGGCGGCCTGCTCTCGCTCGCCTATGTCGGCGGCGCCGAGGCACCGAAGATCGCCGGGCTGGTCGCTGCGTCGTGCACCTCGCTCCCCCGCGGCGCAGGGCTCGCGGCGTATCGCGCGATCGCCCGGGCGGTCGACCGACTGCCCGACCGCGGGATGTGGATCACCAAGCGCATCCTCGAGGCGACCATCCCCGAGGAGACGCGCTCCGACTTCGCAGCCGGAGGGTACGCCCTCGACACCCAGGACACCGCGCTCCGGGACCTCGCGACTCTCGACCTCGCCACGGCCGTGGCTCGCATCCGCGTGCCGCTGTGGTTCGTGAACGGGCAATGGGATCAGCTGCGGGTCAACGAAGCCCTCTTCCGCAGGCTCGCGCCGCACGCCGAGCTGATGGTCGTGCCTCGCACCACCCATCTCGTCACCGCGATGCGCCCGCAGATCTTCAACGCCGTCCTCCGTCTGGCCGTCGCGACCATCGAGTCCGGCGCTACGGCTGAGGCAGCGGATTCCTCGCGGGCTGCCTCGCGAGAGAAGTGAGCCCACCGCCGACGAGCGACAGCACGGCAGCTGCGATGAACACGAGCCAGAACCCGCCGACCAGGGCCACGAGCCCCGCGCCCAGCACAGGGCCGATGAGCTGACCGAGCGCGGCGGTGACGTAGACGATCCCGAGATCACGGGCATGATCCTTCTCATCGGGCAGCAGATCCGCGGCGAAGGCGAGTCCGACGGTGGAGAACGCGCCATAGCCGAGCCCCATGAGAGCCGCCGCGACCAACGTCGCCTCGAACGTCGGGACGACGGCGATCACGACACCGGAGGACGCCTGCACGAACGTGGCCAGGACCGTGAGCGTGCGTCTGTTGCCGGTGCGGTCGGACAGCACGCCCGTGAACACCGACGCGAGCACCACGAAGAGCGTGTAGACCACGATCAGGAGCAGCAGGTTGTCCTGCGCCACCGTCGTCTCCTGGTGGAGCCCGTGCAGCAGGAAGAAGAGGAACAGCGCGGTGCCCAGCGCGTTGCCGATGTTGGTCACGAGTCGGCCCGACAGCATCCAGGCGAAGTCCCGGTCGCGCAGCGATGCCAGCAGGCGACGATCGCTTCTGCCTGGTGCGGAGACGACGGATGCAGGCGGATCGGGAAGGAGCAGTGCCGCGGCGATCCCCACGACGGCGATCACAGCGGCGAGCAGGAGGTAACCGTCGCGGATCCCGAGCCCGAGGAGCACAACGAGACCGACGCCCAGAACGATCCCCACGGCCTGACTCGATCCGACGGCGGCGGCTGCCGCGCCCCGCTGCGTCGTCGGGAGCTGATCGGCGATCAGTGCGGTGAAGGCCGCAGAAGACACCGAGACGCCGATCGACACGCCGACCCACGCAGTCCCGACAGCCCAGGGGCCCTCGCTGAAGCCGGTGACGACCAGGAACACCGCGGTGACCAGCACGCCGCCGATCGCCCACGGGCGCCGGCGCCGACGCCCGAGACGTGCACGGTCTGACAGGGCGCCGGCCACGGGTCCTGCGACGATGCCGGCGAGGCCGCCGATGCCGAGAACGAGACCCGAGGAGATGACGCCGCTGATCCAGTCGTCCTCCGCGGTGTCGAGCTGGAGCGGCAGCAGGAGCTGCACGGGCGTGAGCTGTACCGTCCAGACAGCGAGCCAGGCGAGGGTGAACACCGTCATCCATCGTGGCCCGA
>NZ_JASDCU010000013.1 GCF_030407765.1 Microbacterium sp. APC 3901 | reverse complement strand
GTCCGCCCAGCCGGCGGCCGGCGGAGTCTGCTTCGACTCGGCGAGCTCGTCGACGACAAGGCTGCGCTCGTCGGTCGTGCCGTTGCGATAGGCCTGCCGGCCGACGATGTGCGCCGAGAGGGGGGCTGTGGCGAACTGCATCAGGACGATCGGCGAGACGAGCGCGAGCCCGATGAGGATTCCGCCGACGGTGCGCTGCGACAGGGCGATCGCGAGGCAGATGAGGATGAGGCCGAGCACCTGGGGCTTCGTCGCGGCGTGCAGTCGCGACGGCACGTCACGGAAGCGCAGCAGACCGACGGCGGCCGACAGGCAGAGGATCGCGCCGAGCAGGATCAGCACGAGGATGGCGACGTCTATGACGGCGTCGGGAATGGCGAGACCGAACACGTTCATGGGGTCGTGTTGTCCCTTCTGGCGACGAACCGGGCGACCGAGATCGAACCGAAGACGCCCACGGCGGCGATGATCAGCAGCACCGGGATGTTGCGGGTGTGACCGTTGATCGCCATCTCGGCGCCGAGCACGCACATGACCTCGGTCAGCAGCACGTCGGAGGCGACGGCTCGGTCGAGGATCGAGGGTCCGCGCACGATGCGGATGATCGTCAGGATGGCGGCCACCCCGAAGACGACCATGATCGCCAGCATCAGCACGTTCATCGGGCACCTCCCCTGGTCAGCCCGCCGGCACCACCGGCACGCGCCGCGCGTTCGTCGGCCTTGAGGGCACGGTACTGCGCCGGGGCACCGAGCGCACGCACGACCCGTCGCTCCCACTGCAGCACGCCCTCGCGCTGCTTCTCGACGTCGGCCATGCTGCGAACCCCGATCACGTGCAGGTAGAGCACCTGCCTGTCGCGGTCGGCCTCGACCACGAGCGACCCCGGCACCAGAGAGGAGATGACCGCCACGTGCGTCATCATCAGGTCGTCGGCGTAGCGCAGGGGCACCGCGATGATCGCTGCGCCGGGCTGATGCCGGAAGTCGAACACCTGCATGGTGACCGCGACCGCGCCTCGGAGCACCGCGAACAGGAACTGCACGATCAGGAGGGCGGCGTACCAGATGTTGATGCGCCCGGACAGCTCGACGGTCGGGAGCCGGAAGACGCGCGTGACGAACACCGCCACGACGAGCCCCGAGATGAAGGCCAGCACCGTGAACTGGCTCCACAGCAGCATCCAGAGCACGACGAGCCACGCCAGGAACGGCAGCTGCACCCGGATGTCCCGCCAGAAGTGGCGGCCGGTCTCGGTGGGGCTCATCCGTCGACCTCGTCTTCCAGCTGCACGAGGGTGACCGGGTCGAGCAGAGCCGCACCGATGCGGTCGCACAGTGCGTAGAGCGGCCCGGCGAACACGGTGAGCGCGAGAGTGACTCCGACCATGCCGGCGGTGGCGATCGTCATGATGCGAGGGATGCGGCGACGCTCCTGCTGCTCGTCGGCAGCCGGGGCGTTGCCGAGATACGAGATGCGACCCTCGGTCTCAGTCGAGTCGTCCTCCTCGCGCCAGAACGCGAGGTTCCACGCGCGCATCAGGGCGTAGAGGGTGAGCAGCGAGGTGACGATTCCGCCGAAGATCAGCACGATCATCAGAGGGGTGCCCACGGATGCCGCCGCCTCGAACAGCGCGAACTTGCCGATGAACCCGGAGAACGGCGGGAGCCCGCCCAGGTTGATCGCGGGGATGAAGTAGAGCACGGCGATCACCGGCGCGACCTTGAGCAGACCCTTCACGCGGAGGATCGAGGTGCTTCCCGCTCGGCGCTCGATGAGACCGACGGCGAGGAACAGGGTCGTCTGCACGACGATGTGGTGGACGATGTAGTACACCGTCGCACCGATCGCCGCCGGGGTCGCTATCGCGAGGCCGAAGATCATGTACCCGACGTGGCTCACGAGCGTGAACGACAGGATCCGTTTGAGCTCGGCCTGCGCCACGGCGCCGAGCACGCCGACGATCATGGTCGCGAGAGCGATGATCAGCAGCACGGTGTCGATGCTGTTGTCGGCGAAGAGCTGCGTCTCGGTGCGGATCAGCGCGTAGACGCCGACCTTCGTCAGCAGGCCTGCGAACACGGCGGTGACGGGCGCGGGTGCGGTCGGGTACGAGTCGGGCAGCCAGAACGACACCGGGAAGATCGCGGCCTTGATGCCGAACGCGATCACGAGCATGAGGTGCAGCACGAGCTGCGTCTCCTGCGGGAGCTCGGTCATGCGTTCGGCGATCTGCGCCATGTTCACGGTGCCGAGCGCGCCGTAGATCATCGCGATCGAGGCGAGGAAGAGGATAGACGACACCAGGGAGACGACGATGTAGACGGCACCGGTGCGGATGCGCGACTCAGTGCTCCCCAGGGTTATCAGCACGTACGACGCCACGAGCAGGATCTCGAACCCGACATACAGATTGAACAGGTCACCCGCGATGAAGGCGTTGAAGATTCCCGCGGCGAGGATCAGGTACGACGGGTTGAAGATCGAGATCGGGGTCTCGTCGGTGCCGTCGGCCGCGCCCTGACCGATCGAGAAGAGCAGCACCGCGAGCAGCACGATGCTCGAGACGAGCACGAGGAGAGCCGCGAGCCTGTCGACGTAGAGCACGATGCCGAACGGCACCGGCCACCCGCCGACCGAGACCGCCAGCGGCTCGCCTGCGTCGACGACGACCAGCAGCACGGCGGCGATCACCGACACGGTCGCGAGCGTCGCGACCGTGACGAAGGCCTGCAGGCGCGGGTTGCGACCGAAGATCAGGGTCACCGCAGCGCCGAGCAGCGGAAGGGCGACGAGCAGGGGGACGAGGGCGCTCATCGGCGGTCCTCCTCGTCGTCGGTGTGCTCGGGTGCGCTGTCTTCGGATGCCGTGTCGGCCGCCGTGTCTCGGGCGGCATCGGCCGCGTCGGTCTCGTGAGCCTCGGCCGCGTGCGTGTCGGCATCCGTTCGGAAGTCGTCGGAGGGCGGCGCGTCGGCTGAGTCGTCATCGTCGGACGGGGCCGATTCGGCCGTGAGGACGGATGCTGCGGCATCCGCGTCATCCGCGTCCTCCCCGTCGCCATCGCGCTCGGGGGCACGGGCGGCCGTGGGCCTGTCGGTCGGGGCGTCGTCGTGGATCGAAGGGTGGTCGCGCATGTGCAGCACCGTGATCGGCGATGTCTGCACGCCGACGAAGTCGGTGGTCGCCTCGTCGTCGGCTGCGTCGGCCTCGTCGTCCATGAGGTCCTCGTCGGCGTCGGTGCGCTCGCGGAGAGCGATGTCGGCCTCGTCGTCCTCGACGGTGTCTGCCTGGCCCAGCTGCCACGAGCGGTAGATGAGTGCGAGGAGGAAGGCGGAGACGGCGAAGGTGATGACGATGGCCGTCAGGGTGAGCGCCTGCGGCAGCGGGTCGCTGACCTCGCCCTCGACGCCGTAGAACGGCGCGCTGCCCGGCACACCCATCACGATGAGGAGCAGGAGGTTCGTGGCGTTGCCGAGCAACAGGAAGCCGATCAGCACGCGGGTGAGACTGCGCTCGAGCATCGCATAGACACCGCACGCGAACAGCACGGCCATGATCACGATCAGGGTCAACGAGACATCCATCAGACGCTCACCCCCCGCTCGCGGAACTCCTGCGCCTGACGGTCGACCTCGGCACCGAGGCTCCGCAGGACGTCGAGCACGAGTCCGATCACGACGAGGTAGACGCCGACGTCGAAGACGGTCGAGGTCACGAACTCCATGTGGCCGATCCCGGGGATCTCCCACTCCCAGAAGGTGCTGGTGAGAGGGGCCATGCCGAAGAACAGCGGCACGACCGCGGTGCCCACCGCGAGGATCAGACCGGCACCCAGCAGCCGGCCCGCGTCCGTGGGCGCAGCCGCGCCGAGTTCCCAGCGTCCGCCGGCGACGTAGCGCATGACGAGCGCCATGCCCGCGACGAGTCCGCCGGCGAAGCCGCCACCCGGGAGGTTGTGGCCGGAGAAGAGCAGGAAGATCGATACGACGATGATCGTGTGGAAGAGGATGCGGACGATCACCTCGAGCAGGATCGACCTGTTCTCGGGCTTCATCTTCGGGCCTCCGACGAGCCAGGCGCGGGGGCTGCTCTCGTTCTCATCGGTCTGGAAGCGCACACCCTCGGTCGTCTCGACCAGGGGACGGCTGAGGGTCCGTCGGCGACGGGCTTTGGGAAGCGTCTTGGTCGCCGACAGCATGTCGGCGCGATGCGTCACGAAGACCAGTGATGCGACACCGGTCGCGGCCAGCACGAGCACGGAGAGCTCGCCCATCGTGTCCCAGCCGCGCAGGTCGACCAGTGCGACGTTCACGACGTTCTTCCCGTGGCCGATCTCGTACGCGAGCTTCGGGAAGGTCGCGGAGATGGGGTCGGCGACGCGCGACTGGGTCGCCACGATCGCGACCAGGGCCATCGTCAGGCCGACTCCGACTCCCAGCAGCGCTCGCGGGATGCGACCGACCGACGCGTTGTGCTCGCCCATCCGCGCAGGCAGGCGACGAAGGACGAGTGCGAAGGTCACCATCGTCACGGTCTCGATGAGGATCTGCGTGAGCGCGAGGTCGGGGGCGCCGCTGGTCGCGAAGAGAGCGACCATGCCGAGGCCGGTGATCGAGACGAGCACGACGCCGGTGTACCTCTTCTGAGCCCGCACGGCCATGACGCCGGCGGCGGCCATCAAGGGTGCGACCACGATCTGCGTGGGAGTGTGCCACGCCGAGAGCTGGAAGCGGTCGATGTCGCTGGCGACGAGGGCGGTGATCTCGGCCGCGACGAAGACGACGAAGATCGTGCCGACGTAGACCGGAAGCGAGCCTCGCTGCGTGAGCGTCGTGCTCAGCACCGAGAGGCGGTCGACGCCGCGCATGACCAGGTAGTAGACGTCTGCCGCGGTGAATCGGATCAACCGGGCCTTGCGATCCCACCCTGTGCGCAGCGTGAGCAGGAAGACCGCGGCGCCCAGCAGGATCGACAGGATCGAGATGCCGAGGGCAGGCTCGAGACCATGCCAAAGGGCGAGATGCCCTGGCCCCTCGGCGGGGACCCCCTCGGCGTCGAGCCCGGGCGTCGCGGTGAGGGCGTATCCCTGCAGAGCGACGTCGAGAGCAGGGGCTCCGATGCCCGCCGCGAGGGTGAGGCCGGCGAGGATGATCGGCGCCGACAGGAACCCGACGGGCGGATCGGGCCACGCCGTGTCCGGCAGGCGATCGCCCGCCGCGTCGCGCTTGGTCCAGAAGGCACCCCAGAGGAAGCGGATGCCATATGCCGCGGTGAGAATGGATCCGACGCTGACGCCGATGATGGCGACCAGTCCCCACGGTGATCCATGCAGCGCGTCATCGAGGAGGGCCGTGAGAGTGGACTCCTTCGCGACGAAACCGAGGGTCGGCGCGATGCCCGCCATCGACGCGATGGATATGAATGCCGCAGTCGCCATGACCGGAGCCTGGCGCCCCACGCCGCTCAGCTCATCGATGTCTCGGGTCGACAGCTGCCGGTCGATTACGCCGACGATGAGGAACAGCGCCGACTTGAACAGGGCGTGCGCGATCACGAGTGCGAGACCGGCCAGGGCGCTCGCCTGCGTGCCGTAGCCGATCACGATCGAGAAGAACCCGAGCTGGCTGACGGTGCCGAAGGCGAGGATGCGCTTGAGGTCGGTCTCTCGCAGCGCTTGGATGCCGCCGAGCAGCATCGTCACGATTCCCAGCGAGATGATGATCGGACGCCACGGTCCGGTGAACGCGAAGATCGGGGCGAAGCGCGCGATCAGGTAGATGCCCGCCTTCACCATCGCCGCAGCGTGCAGGTACGCGCTCACGGGAGTCGGCGCCGCCATCGCCCCGGGGAGCCAGAAGTGGAACGGGAAGATCGCGGACTTGCTGATGGCGCCGACGAGCAGCATGACCACGGCGGCATCGACGATGGCCCCTGTCGGCGCGATCTCGAGGATCTCGCGAATGCTCGACGTGCCGGCATCGACGACCAGCAGCACGACTCCGACGAACATCACGAGTCCGCCGAGCGTGGTGACCAGGAGCGCCTGGAGGGCAGCTCGTCGGCTGGCCGCTCGGCGTCGGTAGTGGCCGATGAGGAGGTACGAGAGAATGCTCGTCACCTCCCAGAACATGACGAGCATGACCAGGTCGTCGGTCAGGACGAGACCGTACATAGCACCCGCGAAGCCGAGCAGGACCCCGGCGAACTGGCCGATACCCGCGGAGTCGTCGTGGAAGTACCAACGGCAGTACAGCAGCACGAGGGCGCCGACACCGGTGACGATCAGTGTGAGAACCCAGCCGAGGACGTCCATGTTCATCGACAGGTTCAGTCCGAGCTGCGGGATCCACGCGACCGAGACGAAGGGCGTCGGACCGTCGAGCACCTGGGGGGTGAGCACGAGGGCGTGGATGAATGCCGCAGCGGGAATGAGAGCCGCGATGGCGAATGCCTGAGACCCCAGCCAGCGCACCAGGACGGGCATCAGGATCGACCCGAGGAGGAACACGGCGAGGAGAGTCAGCATATACGCGGCTCCTCAAAGCTCGTCGGCCGGGGGCGGCGCAGGCGGGCGGGCGGGTGTCGATCTCGAGTTTACCTTGATATTTCGCTCTTCAGGGTCGATCATGCCGACGCCGAATCGTCCAAATGGCCGGTTTTTCCCGCAATCCGGGCACTTTGCGCGATGGGGATCGCGAAATCAGATCATTCGGATGCGTCGATCGTGGCATCGCTCGTGGTGCATCCTGGTCGGGAGGGGCCGATGCCGTGACGACCGTCGCCGTGTCGAACCGCCCCGTCGGACGAAGGAAGAACTCATGCGAATCGCCCTGCACTCCGAGATCCGCGACGGCGCGATCGACGACTACCGCACGAACCACGCCCGCATCCCCGATGCTCTCGCCGCGACCTTCTCGCGCATCGGCATCCACGACTGGACGATCTGGAGATCCGGTCATCGCCTCTTCCACCTGGTCGAATGCGACGACTGGGATGCCGCCGTCGCCGCCCTCCAGGACGACCCGGCCGATCACGCGTGGCAGGCCGACATCGGCCGCTTCGTCGAGCTCTTCCGCGATGCCGAGGGCTATGAGGCGACCGCTCCTCTCGAACAGGTCTGGGACCTGAGGTCACAGATCGCGTGACCTGCGCGGAGTCCGGAATGCGCCCGGGGTCCGTGACAGAGTAGCCCCGTGACGCGGGCGTGGGTGCGGGAGCTGGCCGGGTGGCTGAGCGCTGCCGCTGTGGCGCTCGTCACCGCCGGTGCGGTCGCGTCGTCAGCCCGAGCCGATCTGCTCTTCCGCGACGGCGACTCCCTGGTCGTCGCGATGCTGGCCCGCTCGGTGCTCTCCGGAGAATCACTCGATTGGGCGATGTCGAGTGTGCTGTTCCTTCCCGAGTCCGCCGCCTTCACCGCGCTCGACGCGGGAACGTCCGTGGATGCGAACGGTCTCTTCGCGATCAGCGCGGTCGTCAACCTGCTCGCCGTCTACGGAGCGATCCGCCTGGTTGCCGGTCGCGCCCGCACAGGCAGGTCTCCTGTGGCCTGGTCCGTAGTCGCGCTCTCGGTGTTCGGCGCGCTCGCGATGACCGACGTCTCCGCGTCCCGCGAAGCGCTGGACCTCGCGTCGCTGCAGTTGACGACGACGTACTACTCCGCGACCGTCGTCGGCGTCATCGTCACGATCGGCGTCGTGCGGCGCACGATCGACCGTCGAACGCTCACACCGTGGCTCTCGCTCACCCTCGGCCTCGTGGCGTTCGTGTCGACCCTCTCGAATCCCCTCTACGCGGCGTGGGCGACGATTCCGCTGGTGATCGTCCTGGCCATCGCCGCCCGCCGGCCGGAGGTGCGATCGCAGACGCCGGTCCTCATCATCGTGCTGCTCGCCGGCACCGCGCTCGGGTTCCTGTCACGTATTCCGCTCGCGGCATGGATCACGAAGACCGGCGTCGGCTACGTGCAGCCCGCGCAGTGGCACGAGTCGATCGACCACTATGCGCGGCTCGTCGGCGACCGGTCGCAGAGTCCCCCCGGGGTGATCGGGCTGCTGATCGCCGCCGCACTGCTCGTCGTCGCCGTCGCGCGAACCGTGCGGCCTCGCGACCCCGGCTCCCGGCTGGTCGCCGCGATGGCCTGGGTCGCGCCGGTCGTGGTCGTCGTCGGCGCCATCGCGCTGGGGACGCACGCCGCACGGTACCTGCAGCCGGTCGTCTTCGCTCCGGTGCTCGCGCTCGTGGCCGCTCCGCACACCCTGCGGATCAGCGAGAGTGCGCGGAGGGCCACGGCAGCGATCGCCGCGACTCTGCTCCTCATCGTCGGGGGCCTCAGCATCCCTCGACTCGCGGATGCCGCCACCCGGCCCGACGCCGACCTCGCCTGTGTCACCGACTGGGTCGACGCCGCCGGTCGCACCGGTGCCGGCCAGTTCTGGACCGTACGGCTGCCCGCACTGCATCTGGCCGATGCCTCACGACTCGTGCAGGTCGATCATCAGCTCAACGCGTACGCCTGGCTGGTGAATCGCACGGACTTCCTGGTCGGCGAGGTGTCGTTCCTCGTCGAGGATTCACAGACCGTGCCGTGGGACCTGCCCGAGGGTGTGCTTCCCGAGACCATCGTCGACTGCGGTCGATATTCGATCCTGGACTTCGGAAGCGAGACACTGCCGTTGGGTCCGCAGCGCTCCTGACGCCGGATCCGTCAGCGGGCGGGCGCCGCCGTGGTCGTTCCCTCACGGAACCGACAGGTGAGGTGCAGGGTGCGGCCCGGCTCCCCCTGCAGCATGCGCGCGACCTGCTCTCCTGCAGCTCGCCCCTTCTCGACGGCCGGCTGCACGCTGGTCGTGAGCACGAGGTCACCGAGTCCATCGGCCGCGATGCCGTCGAAGCCTGCGACCGACAGATCCTCAGGCACGCGCAGCCCCAGCTCCTCCGCCGCACGGATGACGCCCACCGCGATCAGGTCGCTCTGCGCGAGGATCGCCGTCGGCCTCGTCGCGGCATCCGCCAACAGCCGTCGACCCGCGAGGAGGCCCTCATCGATGAAGCTCCCTCCCGCCGAGATCGCCGGTGCGTCGGGGAAGATCTCGCGCATGCCGGCGAGGCGATCGATCGTCACATCGACCGTCGCCGCGTCGATGCGCTCCTGCGTGACCGGCCCCCGCTCGCGTCGCGTGTCGAGCGGCAGGGTGACGAGCGCCACGTCACGGTGTCCGAGATCGCGCAGATGCCGAGCGACATCCGCCGCGGCCGCGGTGTTGTCGAGCATGATCTTCGGGATGCCCTCTCCGGCGTCTCCTTCGATCACGACCACCGGAAGCCCTCGGCTGCGGACGATGTCGAGCGATGCCTTGGCACGCCCGGAGCATCCGATCAGCACGACCGCATCGACCGGGGCGTTCGACAGTGACGATCCGTCATCGCCCGGCTCGTCGCGCATCAGCAGGATGCCCGCGCTCAGTTCGGCCATCCCGTCGGTGAGCCCGTCCATCATGGCGGTGGTCACCGGGTCGAGGAAGGCCGCGCGCAGGTGACCCTCGAGCACCACGGCCACGATGCCGCTGCGACCTCGGCGCAGCGAGGCCGCACGCGGGTCGGGCCCGGCGTATCCGAGGTCCGCCGCTGCGGCGAGCACTCGCTCGCGGGTCGCCGGCGCGACGTTGGCCTTGCCGCTGAAGACCACGGATGCCGTCGACGTCGCCACTCCTGCCTCTCGTGCGACGTCGGCGATCGTCGCTCGGCGCGGGCTGTCGTGGCTCGTCATACTCCGAGGATAGCTGCCCGGGTTCCCGATCATCGAATCGATTCGATATGCTGTGCGACATGGACACGGCTCTCTCTCGATCGCAGTATGTGCGCTGGCGCACGGCGATCTTCGCGATCTTCCTCGCCAGCGGTCTGTCGATCGCGACCTGGGCCTCGCGCGTCCCCGACATCAAGCTCGCGCTCGAGGTCGACAAGGCGCAGGTCGGCATGCTGCTGCTCGGTGCGGGAATCGCCTCGATCATCGGAATCTCGACCAGCCCGGCGATCATGGCGCGCACCGGCGCGCGCCTGGGAATGATGGTGTCGATCTTCACGTTCGCCTCCGGCGTCGCCCTGATCGGCATCGGAGCCAACGTGCTGGGTTCGTACTCGGTGGTGCTCATCGGTCTCGTGCTGTTCGGACTCGGCAACGGCTGCGTCGACGTCATGATGAACGTCGAGGCCACCGCGATCGAGCAGCACTCGGGCAAGACGATCCTTCCGCTCTTCCACGCCTTCTTCAGTTTCGGCACCGTGATCGGCGCCGGCCTGGGCGCACTGGCCGCTCAGCTGCAGATCACCGTCTTCACGCACACGCTCGTCGTCGCGATCGCGATCGCCGCCATCGGCGTCGTCAGCATCGCCAGCGTCCCCCGCCGTGCCGAAGCGCTCGACCCGACGACGGACGACGGCGAGAAGGTGCACTGGCGAGAGCGGATGCACGTCGCCATGTCGGCCTGGCGAGAACCGCGCACCTATGCGATCGGTGTGGTGATGCTCGGCATGTCGTTCGCAGAGGGCGGCGCCAACGATTGGCTGGCCCTCGGCGTCGCAGAGGACCACGGCGCCGGAACCGCGCTCGGCGCCGCCGCCCTCGCCACCTTCTCCGTCGCGATGACGGTGGTGCGCGTGTTCGGCGGACCGCTCGTCGACCGGTTCGGACGCGTCGCGGTGCTGCGCATCCTCTCGGTGGCGGCGGCATCCGGCATCCTGCTGTTCATCCTGGCGCCGAGCCTTCTTCTGGTCTTCGTGGGTGCGGCGCTGTGGGGCGTCGGCGCATCGCTCGGCTTCCCGCTCGGAATGTCGGCCGCGGCAGACGACCCGGCCAAGGCGGCTGCGCGCGTGAGCGCCGCGGCGACGATCGGCTACATCTCATTCCTCGGCGGCCCGCCCGTGCTGGGCTTCATCAGCGAGCACATCGGCCTGCTCAACACGCTCTACATCCTGGTCGGCCTGGTCGTGCTGTCAGGCCTGTTCTCGGGTGCCGCCCGCCCCCTGCGCAAGGACGAGATGTCCGCAGCACCAGCCGCGACGACGACGACGGTCTGACCGCATCCGCACGCGCGACGGTATCCGTCACCGCAGAAGGAGTGCGCCCGACGAAGTAGGCTCGACGGGTGCGTCTCGTCATCGCCCGCTGCTCCGTGGATTACACGGGCCGGCTCAATGCCCACCTCCCGCTTGCCACGCGTCTGCTCGTGCACAAGGGAGACGGGAGTCTGCTCGTGCACTCCGACGGCGGCAGCTACAAGCCGCTGAACTGGATGAGCCCTCCCTGCTCTCTCGCCTCCGAGGAGCCGGGTGAAGAGGAGTCGATCGCCGGCGTCACCGAGGTCTGGCGTGTCACGCACAAGAAGACCGGCGACGCGCTTCGCGTGCAGATCTACGAGATCCTGCACGACACCAACCACGACCTGGGCGTCGACCCCGGGCTGCAGAAGGACGGCGTCGAAGCCGACCTGCAGCGCCTGCTCGCCGAGCAGGTCGAGCGCATCTCCGACGGCGCGACCCTGGTGCGGCGCGAGTACCCGACGGCGATCGGGCCCGTCGATCTTCTCGTGCGGGATGCCGACGGCGCGGCCATCGCGGTCGAGATCAAGCGCCGCGGCGACATCGACGGCGTCGAGCAGCTCACCCGCTACCTCGAGCTGCTAGGACGCGACCCGCACCTCGCCCCCGTGCAGGGCGTCTTCGCCGCGCAGGAGATCAAGCCGCAGGCGCGCGTGCTGGCCGAAGACCGCGGCATCCGCTGCCTCGTGCTCGACTACGACGACATGAAGGGCATCGAGTCCGGCATCCCCCGCCTCTTCTGAGGCGAGCTGCACAGATGTTCACCGTGTTCGGTCGCTTCGCGCACTGCCCATAGGCTGGAAGACATGGCTTCTTCCCCCTACTCGTGCGTGCTCTGGGACGTCGACGGCACCATCGCCGACGCGTCGGTCGGCATCCTCCGCCGCCTGAACGTCGCCCTCACGCACTTCGGTCACCCCGCTCCCACGCGTGAGCAGCTGGTGCACTGGATCGGGCCGCCGATGTTCCAGTCCTTCCAGGAGCAGGCGGGGATGACTCCCGAGCAGTCCGCCGAGGCCGTCGCGTTCTACCGCACGCTCGGCAAGGCCGACGGCTACACGACCGACGTCGCGACCTACCCGGGCGTGCCCGAGATCATCCGTGACCTGCACGCCGCCGGCATCCCGCAGGCGACCGCGAGCTCGAAGCCCGAGATCCAGGTCGACGCGATCGTCGACTTCTTCGAGCTGCGCCCGTACTTCCTCACGACCGTCGGCGCGACTCAAGACGAGTCCACCCTCGCGTCGAAGACCGACATCGTGGCCGAGGCGCTGCGCCGTCTGGCCGATCGCGGCGCTGACGTCTCGCGGCCGGTGCTCATCGGCGACCGTCACCACGATGTCGAGGGCGGAAACGCGAACGGCGTCCCCGTGGTCTTCGTCGAGTGGGGCTTCAGCGACTCGCACGAAGGTGACGAAGCCGCGTTCCGCGCAGCATCCGCCGACGAGCTTCGCGCGCTGCTGCTGAGCTGACTGCCGGGCTGCGGGCCCGCCCCTCGGGAGGAGAACTTCCCTTGGGCAGGAGCCTCGGTCCGAAACACTCCTCCCGAGGCGCAGTCCTCCTCCCGAGAGGCAGACCCGTGCCCGTCGGGCAGGAGGATCCCCTCGGAATCAGCCCGCACAGCACAGAACTCCCCGCCGGAGGGTCGCAACGAGTGCGGACCTCCGGTCGGGGAGTTCTATGACGTCCGCTCTCAGAGCGGACGGATGTTCTCAGCCTGCAGGCCCTTGGGGCCCTGCGCCACGTCGAACTCGACTCGCTGGTTCTCTTCAAGAGAGCGGTAGCCGGATGACTCGATGGCGGAGTAGTGCGCGAAAACGTCAGCGCCGCCGTCGTCGGGGGAGATGAAGCCGAAGCCCTTCTCCGAGTTGAACCACTTAACCGTGCCCTGGGTGCTCATGTACTGCCTGTTCTGCTGGAAAGAAGCCGACGCAGGATGCCCCGACGTGCTCCACGCTAGTGGAGCACGCGCTGAGCGGAAGTCCCGAGGTCAGCCCGTAACCCAAATGTTGCATGAGCGGTCATCTGCGGTCACACGACGGGCGCAGAGGAGCGCAGACGGACGTGCCGGAAAATGGTGTGGCCCTCACCGCGGGGGGAGCGATGAGGGCCGAAGACGACCGGAGGGTGCGTCAGATTCCAGCCTAACCCCTCCGCCACGCGTTTGTCCCCCATTTGGGGGACAAACTTGAAAACTTGTGAAGAGATCACAAACGATAGCGGCCCTCTCGAGCAATCCGTTGGGGACAGAACTACTCGAGAGGGCCCAATCGCATGCACGAATCGCCTTTGCCTCTGGGGAAGGCAGTCCGTCTCTGGGGAAGACGAAGACGATCAATCCCCTGTGCATGCACTTTCACACTAGGGGAGGTCGCCGGATCCCGCTACGGCAGCTCGAGGCACTGTGACATCGATGGGACGCCGAGGTCGCACCGCCTCGCGAGTAGCCTGGTGCGGTGACCATGCTGAATAAGGACATGACCCTGTGCATCTCGCTGTCCGCACGCCCGAGCAACAACGGCACGCGATTCCACAACTTCCTCTACGAGGAGCTGGGTCTGAACTGGATCTACAAGGCGTTCGCGCCGACCGACCTCGGCCAGGCGATCGCCGGCGTGCGAGGTCTCGGCATTCGCGGCTGCGCGATCTCGATGCCCTTCAAGGAGGACGTCATCGCGCTCGTCGACCGCATGGACCCCTCTGCCACAGCGATCGACTCGGTGAACACGATCGTGAACGATGACGGAGTGCTCACGGCCTACAACACCGACTACAGCGCGATCGCCCAGCTGATCGAGCGCAACTCCCTCGACCCTGCGGCATCCGTGCTGCTGCGCGGCTCGGGCGGGATGGCCAAGGCCACGGCCGCCGCCTTCCGTGACGCCGGGTTCTCGCGAGTCACGATCGCGGCGCGCAACGAAGAGCGCGGTCGAGGGCTGGCCGACCTCTACGGATTCGCGTGGACGGCGGACGCGGATGCCGCGACGGCCGACATCATCGTGAACATCACGCCGATCGGCATGGCGGGTGGGGCCGACGAGCGTGCCCTGTCGTTCACCGAGGCGCAGATCGCGGCGGCATCCGTCGTGTTCGACGTCGTCGCCCTGCCTGCCGAGACTCCGCTCATCGCGGCGGGACGCGCAGCCGACAAGACCGTCATCACCGGCGCCGAGGTCGCGACCCTGCAGGCTCTCGAGCAGTTCGTGCTCTACACCGGCATCCGCCCGACTCCTCGCCAGGTGGCCGCGGCCGAGGAGTTCATGCGGGCGCAGTGAGCACGCCACCCGTATGACACGGGAAGACGGTCACGCACCCCGAGCTCGCACCCGTCGTGCACGCGCTGCAGGCTGTGACCGTCGACGCCTGACCGCGGCGAGCGCGGCCCCCCGCTCAGGCCACCGTGCGCGAGACCGTCACCTGGATGCTCTTCATGAGCGGCTGATCGCTCTGCGCGCTGAAGTCCTTGCGGCCGATCAGCACGTTCATCTCGGGCATGTAGCCGGCGGCGCTGCCGCGAGGGAGGTCGTAGGGCACGGCGCGGAACGCGGTCAGCATCCGCGTCGATCCGTCTTTCGAGGTCGACACGATGTCGACCAGATCGCCTTCGACGAGTCCCCGGTCGCGCATGTCGTCTTCGTGCAGGAACACGAGCTCTCGCAGGTTCTTCACGCCGCGATAGCGGTCGTCGTTCGAGTAGATCGTCGTGTTCCACTGGTCATGCGAGCGCATGGTCTGCAGCACCAGGGTCTCGGCCGACTCGGGGATGACGTTCGGCAGAGGTGCGTGCGAGAACTCGGCACGCCCCGACGGGGTCTCGAACTCGCGCTCCCGCGCCGGCTGCGGGATGCGGAAGCCGTGCCTGTCGCGGATCAGGTCGTTGAACCCCTCGAACCCTGGCAGCACCTTCGCCATCACGTCGCGGATGTTGTCGTAGTCGCCGACGTACCAGTCCCAGGGAGTGGCGGTGTGCGGCAGGGTCGCCTTGGCGAGCCCGGCGATGATCGCCGGTTCCGACCTCAGGTACGCGGATGCCGGCTGCTTGCGCCCCATCGAGAGGTGCACCATGCTCATCGCGTCCTCGACCGTGATGCCCTGCGGCCCCTGAGCCTGCTGGTCGCGCTCGGTGCGACCGAGGCAGGGCAGGATCAGCGCCTTCTCGCCGTGCACGAGGTGACTGCGGTTGAGTTTGGTGCTCACCTGCACCGTCAGGCGACACTTCTCGAGCCCCTGCGCCGTGAACGGGGTGTCGGGAGCCGCGAGCACGAAGTTGCCGCCCATGCCCACGAACACCTTCACGCGGCCGTCGTGCATCGCCTCGATCGTGCGCACGGTGTCGAGCCCCGGATGCCGCGGCGGCTCGATGCGGCATGCGTCGGCGAGACGGTCGAGCCAGGCACCGGTGGGATGGTGATCGATGCCGCAGGTGCGGTTGCCCTGCACATTGCTGTGCCCACGGATGGGTGAGGGACCTGCGCCCTTGCGCCCGATGTTGCCTCGGAGCAACAGCAGGTTGACGATCTCTCGCACGGTGTCCACACCGTGCTCGTGCTGACTCACGCCGAGGCACCAGCTGATGATCGTGCGCTCGGACGCGAGGTACACCGCAGCGGCCGCGCGGATCTGCTCCTCTGTGAGCCCCGACTGCATGACCAGGTCGGTCCACGAAGTGGCCTCGACCAGCGCGCGATACTCGTGCATCCCGTGGGTCAGAGCGTCGAGGAAGTCGGTGTCGAGCACCGACGGGTCGTCCGCTGCCGCTTCGAAGACGGCCTTCGACATGCCTCGGATGAGAGCGAGGTCACCGCCGGGACGCACCTGCAGATTCATGGTGCTCGTGCCGGTCGCCGTGAAGCGCGCCATGTCGACGAAGTCGTGCGGCACGATCGTTCGGGTGGCACCGGCCTCGACGAGCGGGTTGACGTGCACGACCTGGGCGCCACGCTTCACGGCATCCGACAGCGCCGTGAGCATGCGCGGAGCGTTGGATGCCGCATTCACGCCGAGCACGAAGAGTGCATCGCAGTCGTCCCAGTCATGCAGGTCGACCGTGCCCTTGCCGGTGGCGATCGAGGCTTTGAGCGCGCGGCCGGACGCCTCATGACACATGTTCGAGCAGTCGGGCAGGTTGTTCGTGCCGTATTCGCGCACCATCAGCTGGTAGAGGAACGTCGCCTCGTTGCTGAGCCGTCCAGAGGTGTAGAACGACGCCTCATCAGGGCTGTCGAGCGCCTGCAGCTCGTCGCCGACCAGCGCGAACGCGTCGTCCCACGTGATCGGCACGTAGTGATCGGTCGCTGCGTCGTAGACCATCGGCTCGGTCAGGCGCCCCTGGTCTTCGAGGTCGAAGTCGGGCCAGGTCGCGAGCTCGGTGACCGTGTGCTCGGCGAAGAACCGCCGATCGACGCGCTTGCGAGTCATCTCCCACGTGACGTGCTTGATGCCGTTCTCGCAGATGTCGAGCTTCAGATTGCCCGGGTCGTCAGGCCACGCGCAGCCCGGGCAGTCATAGCCCGAGACGGGGTGGTTCATCTGCAGCATCGAGAGCGGGCCGGCGATCGGTTCTCGCTGATCCAGCACCACCCGCGCCACCGACAACGCAGCGCCCCAGCCCGCAGCGGGGTGACCGTACGGCTTGCGTGACCAGGGCCGATCGGTGCGAGGGCCGTAGCCGCCCTGGCGCGGCTCGACCGGCATCAGCCCGAAGGCGGTTCCGGCCGTTCCGGCGGTTCCCTGGTTATCGAGCATGGTGTGCCCCTTCTTGGTGGTGGGCAGACGACGCGAGTCCGTCGATGCGCACCCGATGCGCGTGCGTGTAGATGTTCATCGAACGCCCGCGGACGAATCCGACGAGCGTCACGCCCGACTCTTCGGCGAGCTCCGCCGCCAGAGACGAGGGCGCCGAGACGGCGCTGAGCAGAGGGATGCCGGCCATCGCGGCCTTCTGCACCAGCTCGAAGCTCGCTCGACCGGAGACCTGCAGGATCTGCCGGTGCAGCGGCAGCCGATCGTTCAACAGCGCCCACCCCACGACTTTGTCGACGGCGTTATGACGCCCCACGTCTTCGCGCAGCACGAGCAGGTCTCCCGAATCGGCGTCGAAGAGAGCGGCGGCGTGCAGCCCGCCGGTCTTGTCGAACGCCGCCTGCTCGGCGCGCAGACGATCGGGGAAGGCGGCGATCTGCTCGGCATCCACCTGGACGTCGTCGTCGGAGACCGGATGCCGCGACACCGTACGCACCGCGTCGATGCTGGCCTTGCCGCAGACGCCGCACGAACTGGTCGTGTAGAAGCGCCGGGCAGCGTCGGGGTCGGGAAGCGCGACGCCGTGAGCGAGGCTGATGTCGAGCACGTTGTACGTGTTCTCCTGGCCGCCGGCGCCCGGGCCGCCGCAATGGATCGCCGAGTGGAACTCGGCGGTCGCGGCGATGATCCCCTCGGACACGAGGAACCCCGCCGCCAGCTCGACGTCGTGCCCCGGGGTGCGCATGGTGACAGCGAGCGGCGATCCCGCGACCCGTATCTCGAGCGGCTCCTCGACGGCGAGCGTGTCGGCTCTGCGAACCGCACCCTCGCCGAGGGTGAGCTTCAGAATCGGTCTCCGCGTCGTGATCCGCCCCACACCAGCGAGCGTACTCCGGGTCCGCTCGACCCGACCGGTCAGCTGTGGCTCTCGGCGATCATCGCGATCGTGCCGATCATCGTCTTCCTGCTCTGTCTGATGGCGTTCAAGCTCAGCGGACTCGTCGCGGGAGCGATCGCCACCGTGGTGCAGATCATCGTCGCGGCGTGGCCGTTCGGCATGCCGTTCGCCTCGATCGCCGGCGCAGGGCTCGCCGGGGTGCTCACCGCCCTCTGGCCGATCGCCTACATCATCGTGATGGCGGTCTGGCTCTACAAACTCGCGGTCGCCAGTGGTCGCTTCGATGTGATCCGCGCCAGCATCTCGGGAATCTCCCCCGACCAGCGCATCCAGGTGCTGTTGATCAGCTTCTGCTTCGGCGCGTTCCTCGAGGGAGCCGCGGGATTCGGGGTCCCGATCGCGATCTGCGCCGCGCTTCTCGTGCAGCTCGGCTTCGCGCCGATCAAGGCCGCGATGCTCTGCCTGGTCGCGAACGTCGCCGCCGGCGCCTACGGCGCGATCGGCATCCCGGTGGTCGTCGGAGCGCAGGTCGGAGAGGTTCCGCTCGCCGACCTCACCGCCGACATGGTCTTGGTGCTGCAGGCACTCACGCTGTTCGTGCCGTTCCTGCTCGTGATGATCCTCGACGGCTGGCGCGGCGTGCGCGAGACCTGGCCGATCCTGCTCGCGACGAGTGTCGCGTACAGTGCCGCGCAGGCGGCAATCCTGATCTTCCTGGGTCCCGAACTCGCCGACATCGTGCCCGGTCTGCTCGGGATGGTCGTCATCTTCGTCGTCGGTCGCATCTGGCAGCCGAAGCGGGTCTACCGCGAAGACGGCGGCGAGGCCCCCGCCCCCGTGCGCCAGGACTTCGGAGACGTGGTCGTGGCGTGGAGTCCGTTCTACATCCTCACGGGCGTGATCTTCGTCTGGAGCATCCCCGCATTCAAGGCGCTCTTCGCTCAGGACGGCGCGCTCGCTGGCCTCGTGGCCGCGGTGCCGATCCCCGGGATCACCGGGGTCGTCGTGCCCGCGGGCGCCACCGACCCGGTGGCGACGACGTGGGCTTTCACCCCTGTGAACGCGACCGGCACCGCGATCCTCCTCGCCGTGCTGATCACGTTCTGGACGACGCCGCAGCTGCGGGCACCGGACCTGTGGCGACAACTGCGCGTCACCGTGCTCGACCTCTGGCGGCCCATCGTGCTGATCGCCCTCGTGCTGATGATCGCCAACATCGCCAACTTCTCGGGTGGTTCGGCGAGCATCGCGAATGCACTCACCGCCGTCGGACTCGTCTTCCCGCTGCTGGCGCCCGTGATCGGCTGGTTCGGGGTCTTCGTCACCGGTTCCGTGGTCAACAACAACACTCTCTTCGCCCACCTGCAGACCGTGACCGCGCAGAACATCGGGGTCGACCCGACCCTGCTCGTAGCCGCGAACACGGCGGGCGGCACGGTCGCCAAGGTCGTCTCCCCGCAGTCGATCGCGATCGCGGCGGGCGCCGTCGGACTGACCGGACGCGAAGGCGAGATCCTGCGGGCTTCGATCGTCTACAGCCTCGGGATGCTCGCGTTCGTCTGCGTCTGGGTCTTCGTGCTCTCCCTCGTCATCCCCGGCGTCGCCTGAGCATGCCCGCCGAGCAGATCGCACTGGCAGCGCACCGCTGCCGACCGAGAAGATGGAACGGGCGTCGACCCACGGCGCGGGAGAGGTAGGCGATGGAGACCACACGGCTCAGTGCTCCGGACGGCATCGACACGCTGCTCGGCGTGGACGCCGGACGCAGCGAACACGAACGCAGGCACTTCCTCGCGCGCGAGCTGATCGCGATGCGTCTCGAAGCCGCTCATCGCGACATCCGTCTGCGGCGCGAGGAGCCCGGACCGTTCGGATACCAGACTCACCTCTTCGCGATGGTGGGCGACGACGAGCTGCCCTTCGTCATCAAGGCGGCGAGCCGAGGCGATGCCACCGTCGTCGGCCTCGCAGATCTCGGCGTGCCGCTCGGCCTCGACGTCCGCAGCAGCAGGGTGACCGAGCGGGATCTGTCCGAGATACGTCGTCACTCGCATCTGCTCCCGGAGGCCGACGACGACGAGCTGACGCAGCATTGGACTCGCGTGGCCGCCGTCCGAGAGGCGGATGGTCGCGGGGCGCGGGTGCAGCCCGAGCACGTGCGACTCGATCCCGTCAGCAGCACGGGGTGGGTGCCCGATCGACGCATCCACTACCGTCTCGTAGACCTGTCGCGCGACGGATGGACGGTCACGCTCGCCTACAGCGCTGGTCCTTTTGCTAGCGAGCGGTGACGCTCCGGCGACTGGCCTCCGCTCAGCGCCTCGGAACTGCGGCGTCCTCGACGCGACCGTCCACCAGGTGCAGCACCCCGTGCATGCGCGGAAGGTGCACGAGGTCGTGCGTGACGAGCAGCGTCGAGGTGTTCCGCTCGTCCGTCAGTCGCAGGATGAGGTCGATGATCTTCGCCCCGCGTTCCTGATCGAGGGCGCTGGTGGGCTCATCGACCAGGAGCACGCTCGGATCGTTCATCAGGGCTCGAGCGATGTTGACTCGCTGACGCTGTCCTCCGGAGAGCTGGTGCGGCCGCTTGTGGCCGTGCTCTGCGAGGCCGACCGCCGAGAGCAGCTCATCCGCATGAGCGGATGCCTCGGCGCGGCGGCGTCGGCTGCGCGGCGCACCGAGCTCGTTCATGACGCTCAGCTGCTCGCGGGCGGTCAGCGACGGGATGAGGTTGGCCTGCTGGAAGACGATCCCGATCCGGTCCCGCCTCAGGCGCGTCGCCTCGGCCGGGCTGAGCGCGGTGACGTCGCTTCCGTCGATGAGGATCTGTCCGGAATCCGGACGCAGGAGAGTGCCGGCGACGGCGAGCAGGCTCGACTTGCCCGAGCCGCTGGGCCCCGTGATGCCGGTGACGGTTCCGGGGTGGGCGGTGAGGGACACGCCATCCACGGCGGTCACGCGGGAGTCGCCGTCGGGGAAGGTCAGAGTGATGTCGTTCAGGCGGATCATCGGTTGCTCCCGAGTGCGGTGAGGGGGTCGGCGGAGGTGACGGATCGCAGGGCGAAGGCGGCGCCCGCGAGGCCGAGGGCGATCATGATGCCTCCAGGAAGAATCGTCGTGACAGGGCTCAGCAGGAACGGAAGGGCGGTGCCGGCGAGCAGGCCGAGCACGGTGACCAGGCCCAGCCCGATGCCGATGCCCACCAGCAGGACGATCAGCGCCTGACCCAAGGCGTCGCGGATCAGTGATCCGGTGCTCGCGCCGAGTGCTTTGAGCACGGCGACATCGCCCTTGCGCTGCATGGTCCAGACGGTGAAGAAGGCCCCGATGACGAGCCCCGAGATGCCGAAGAGCATGGCCACCATGAGCAGGAGCGATCCGATCTCGGAGCGGAAGGCGCTCAGCGCCGTCAGCGACCCGAGCGTCGTCTCGGAGATCGTGTCATGCGCCGCATCCGCGGCATCCCAATCAGGGTCACCCGTGACAGCGAGCACCGTGGCGTAGGCATCGGGGTTTCCGGTGGATGCCGAGTACGCCTGCCAGTCGTGCAGGGTCATCTGCACGACCGGCGTGTGGCTGTACCACGCGTCTCCCTCGACCGTCTCGACGTCGTAGGAGACGCCGGCGATCTCGACCTGGTCTCCGACCGCCACGTCGAGCGCATCCGCGGCGGGCACCGACAGGCGCAGCTGACCGTCGCCGGACGGCGCACTCGCGTCGAAACCGGGCTCGACACCGAACACCGCGATCGCGGCACGGGTGTCGTCGGTCTCGGCGCGGGTCTGGCTGATGCCGAGTGGGCGCGCCTCGGTCACGTCGGCCGTCGCCGCCCACTCGTTCGCCTGCTGCTCGGTGATCGCCGAATCGGCGAAGCTGGCCGCACCGTCTCCGCTCGAGGGCGCGGAGAACACGATGCGGTCCGCGGGGAGCGCGAGCACGCCCGAGACGTTCTGGATGGCGAGTCCTCCCGTGAGTCCGCTGAGGAACCCCACGAGAAGGGTGATGAGGGCGACGACGGAGCCGATGAGGATGAATCGCCCCTTGGCGAAGCGGAGATCGCGTAACGCGACGAACATGAGAGTGCCTTTCCTGTCTCCGATGCGGCGACCATTCCACTCTCGCCGTCCTGGTCGTCAGGATCATCGGCCACTCGGAGAGCATTCCGCGCCCGGGATGAGGACGCCTCGATCGTCCTTTCGGACGATGCCGCGCTCGAGGCGGCGGCGTAGAGTTCGAGCTATGGCGCATACCGCTCTGACCCCGGTGTTCGTGGGTCTGCGGACCGGCCTCCACGTTCTCTTCTTCGCCCTGACAGGGGTCGTCATCGCCCGTGCCGTGCTCGACCCGTCGGAGTCGAGCGTCGCCGCGATCGTGCTGGCTCTGATCGTCGCAGCGACGTACGCGTCCGGTGTGCTGCTCGCTCGCCTCTCACCCGGGCGACGACCCGTGTCTCTGGGGTGGCTCGCGCTGCTGTCCCTGGAGTGGCTGGGTCTGCTGTGGGTGAGCGCCGATGCCGCCTACCTCGTCTTCCCTCTGTTCTTCCTGTTCCTCCATCTGTTGGGGCGGTGGGCGGGGTCCGCCGCGATACTCGCGTCGACCATCGTCGCGGTGTGCGCGCTCGGCATCCGCGGCGGGTGGAGCGTCGGCGGCGTCGTCGGCCCGTTCGTCGGCGCCGGCGTCGCGCTCCTGATCGGCCTCGGATACCAGGCTCTGGCGAGAGAGGCCGAGCAACGCGAAGCGCTGGTCCGCGAGCTGCTCGCGACCCGTGGACAGCTGGCCGCGCAGGAGCACGAATCGGGTGTTCTCGCGGAGCGCGCTCGCCTTGCCCGTGAGATCCACGACACGCTCGCGCAAGGACTCTCCAGCATCCAGATGCTGCTGCATGCCGCGGAACGCGCCGACGCCGAGCGCCCAGGGATCGAGCACATCCGACTCGCGCGCGAGACAGCTGCCGCGAACCTCGTCGAGGCGCGGCGGTTCATCCGCGAGCTGACGCCTCCCCAGCTCGATGATCAGACGCTCGGTGGTGCGCTGCGTCGACTGGCCCGCACGCAGTGGGCGACGCAGGGGCTCGACGTGCAGGTGCGGGTGTCGGATGCGGTCGTCCTGCCCATGCATCTGCAGACGGCGCTGCTGCGCATCACGCAGGGTGCGATCGCCAACGTCCTCCAGCACGCTCACGCGACGACGGCGACGGTCACGATCAGCGTCGAGAACGACCACCTGCGCTTCACCGTCGAGGACGACGGAACCGGATTCGATGCGGAGCTCCCTGCGCCGGGGACCGCCGAGAAGTCGGATTCCTTCGGTCTGCGCGCCACCGCCGAGCGAGTGCAGCAGCTGGGCGGACGACTCGAGATCGATGCGGCACCCGGACGGGGAACGACACTCACCGTCGACCTCCCGCTGACGGAGTTCGCATGATCCGCCTCGTGATCGCCGACGATCACCCCATCGTCCGCGCAGGCCTCACCGCCCTGTTCAGCCTCGAACCGGATCTCGAGGTGGTGGCAGAGGCAGGCACACCCGAGGAGGCCGTCGCCTGCGCCGAGCGCGAGAATCCCGATGTGGTGCTGATGGATCTGCAGTTCGGGTCCCACTCCCAGACCACAGGGGTGGATGCGACGCGACGCATCCGTGCACTCGCGGCTCCGCCATACGTGCTCGTGCTCACGAACTACGACTCGGATGCCGACATCCTCGGCGCCGTCGAAGCCGGCGCGAGCGGTTATCTGCTGAAGGACGCCCCGCCGCATGAACTGACCGCGGCTGTGCGAGCGGCAGCTGCCGGAGAGAGCGCGCTCGCGCCCGTGATCGCCTCCCGCCTGCTCGACCGCATGCGCGCGCCACGGGTGAGCCTCAGCAGCCGCGAGATCGAGGTCCTCGAGCTCGTCGCCGCCGGACGATCGAACAGCGAGGTCGCCGATCAGCTCTTCGTCAGCGAGACGACCGTGAAGTCGCATCTCGCGCACATCTTCTCGAAGCTCGACGTCAGCTCACGCACCGCCGCGGTCTCGGCGGCACGCCGGAAGGGCATTCTCCGCTGAGAGGTGGTGTGTCGCAGCGGCTCTCAGATGTCGTATACGGAGCGTCGGTGCGCGACCCGGACGACCGTCACGAGCACCTGCTCGTCGATCACCTCATAGAGAACCCGATAGTCGCCGACTCGTATTCTCCAGGCGTTGTCGTACCCGGCCAGCTTGCGGCACCCGTGCGGACGCGGGTCGTGCTCAAGATCGGCCACCCCGCCAAGTATCCGTCGGCGGATCTGCGGGTCGAGCTTGCGGATCTCTCTGGCAGCGGCAGTCGTGAACTCGATCCGAAAGCGCGTCACGCGACTTCCGCGCGCAGCTCATCCAGCGACACGCGTTCACCGTCATCGGCCGCCCGAGCGGCGGCGAACTCGGCAACGTCTCGAGCCGCCTCGAGTTCTTCGAGCAGCTCGAGATCATCGACACTGATCACCACGGCCGTCAGCTTGCCGTGGCGCGTGACGCCCACTCGCTCCGAGCCGTACGCGACCCCGCCGAGAACATCGGCAAGGCTGTCGCGCAGATCCTTCGAGGGCACGCTGCGGGTGATCGTGTTCATGCGTAAATAATACCACTTATGTACATAATGCCGAGATTTCGCGCCGCTCGCTGTCGTGAGTACGCGCCCCTCAGACGGCCGGCGGCGGAGCGGTCGACGCACGCACGATCAGCTGCGAACCGAGGGTCACGACGTCGTCGATCGCGGTGCCGTTCATCGCCTGCAGCAGCAGGTCGACGGCGAGTGCGCCGCTGCGCTCGATCGGCATCCGCACCGTCGTGAGCGCGGGGGTGACCGCACCTGCCAGATCGATGTCGTCGATGCCGACGATGCTGATGTCGGCGGGGCAGCGCTTGCCGAGTTCGAGCATCCCGGCCTCGAGGCCCAGGGCGACGAGGTCGTTGTAGGCGATCACCGCCGTGGCACCGCTCGCGGCGGCCGGGGCGGCAGCAGCGCGCCCGCCCTGGATGGAGGCGGCGTGGTGGCTGAGTCCGGTGAGGCGGATGCCGTGGCGCTCGCACGCCCGGGCGACGGTGTCGGCCCGACGCACGTCGGCCCACGATCCGCGGGGGCCGGCGGCGTACGCGATATGCGTGTGCCCGAGCGCTGCGAGGTGCTCGATCGCCTGAGCGGGTCCGTGCTCGGTGTCCATCAGCACGCAGGGCGCGCCGTCGATCTGGCGGTTGACCACGACGTAGGGGGTGTCGCCGACCAGTTCGAGCACGTCGGCGTCGGGAAGACGAGGGCTGCACAGCAGCATCCCGTCGAGCTTGCGGGCCTGCTCGATCTGCTCGCGCTCGCGGCGCAGATCCTCGTCCGCGTCGAAGAGCACGATGCGGTGGCGCCCATGCCACGCCTGACCCTGGATCGCCTTGAGCAGAGTCGCGTACACGGGGTTCGACACGTCGGGCACGACGACACCGAACGTGCGCGTCGCCGTGGCGGACTGCGAGGTCGCGTAGCCGAGCTCGCCCGCGGCTTCGAGCACGCGACCGAGGGTGTTCGGCGCGAGACGATCCGGCTCTCCGAAGGCCCGGGAGGCGGTCGCGATCGACACGCCTGCGCGCCGCGCCACATCTGTCAGCGTCGCTGCCATCTTCACCTCCCACCCTCGCTGCAATCCTACGATCCTCGACCTCGATGTAAAACAGGTTGACAAGTTTGTACAAACACTGCACACTGATTTTCATGACGATCAACGCCGATCACCCTCAGCGGTGCGCGGCCCCGAGCGAAGGAGCCACCGCGTGAGCATCCCAGCACCGGCCCTGCGCCGCACGACCTCTGCGACAGCCTCTCCCCTGGTCGCTCCCTCCGCAGCCGGCATCCTGCACCTCGGACTCGGCAGCTTCCACCGCGCACATCAGGCGGTCTACACCGCGGCCGCACTGCAGTCCGCCGGCGGCGACTGGGGCATCGTCGGCGTCGCATCCCGTTCGCGATCGATCGTCGACGCGATGCACGCGCAGGACATGCTCTACTCGGTAGCGACCATCTCGCCCGGCAGCACGTCGCTCACCATCCCCGGCGTGCACACCGACGCCTTCGTCGGCGCCGACCAGCCTGAGCGCGTGATCGCGCAGATCGCCGACCCCGGCATCCGCATCGTGACCCTCACCGTCACCGAGAACGGCTACAGCTACTCCCCCGCAACCCAGCGCCTCGATCTCGACGACGACACGGTGCGCGCCGACCTGCGTGGCGGCGCCGCACGCTCCACGATCGGCCAACTCGCCCGCGGGCTGCAGGCCCGCGCCGCTGCCGGTGGAGCACCGATCTCGATCCTCAGCTGCGACAACCTGTCGGCCAACGGCAAGCACACCGAGAAGCTCGTCCGCGAGTTCCTGGGCGAGCTGCCCGGATCCGAGGGCTCCGATGCTCTCGCGTTCCTCGACCGTTCCGTGTCGTTCCCCTCGAGCATGGTCGACCGCATCGTGCCGTCGACCACTGCCGAGCTGCGCACCCGCGTGAGCGCCCTGCTCGGCGCCCGTGACGACATCCCCGTGCCGGCCGAGCCGTTCACGATGTGGGCGATCGAGGACCGTTTCGCCGGAGGCCGCCCCGCGTGGGAGGCCGGCGGTGCCGTCTTCACCGACGAGGTCGCACGCTACGAGCAGATGAAGGTGCGTCTGCTCAACGGCACGCACTCGCTCATCGCCTACCTCGGGGCACTCAGCGGAGTGGGCACGATCCCCGAGGCGATCGGACTCGACCGCATCGAGCGTGCGGCTCGTGCCGTGCTGCGCGACGAGTACGAGCCCTCGATCGAGGTGCCGTCCGGCGTCGACATCCGCGCCTACGAGACCGAGCTGTTCGAGCGCTGGGCCAACAGCGCACTCGGCCACCGCACCAGCCAGGTCGGCACCGACGGGTCCGTCAAGCTGCGTCAGCGCATCCCCGAGCCGGCCCTGCTCGCCCTCGGGAACGGCGAGATGCCGCACATGATCGCCCTGACGGTCGCCGGATACCTGTCGTGCATCGCTCCCCTGCCGGGCTTCGACCCCGGCCTGCACGCCGCCGCGATGACCGACGGTGCCCGCGAACGACTGGCCGGATACGCGGCCACCGCCCGCGACGGACGCGAGCTGGCGCAGCGCGTGATCGGCGACATGCACCTGTTCGGTGATGGACTCGGATCTCAGGATGCGTTCATCGCGCGCGTCGGCGAGCTCGTCGACACCATCCGGAGCAGCGGCGTCGACGCCGCGATCGCGGATGCCGTCTCGGCATCTCGGACCACGAAGAAGGAGCTGCGGCCATGAAGGCTCTCGCCATCCACGGCAAAGAGGACATCCGCTGGGAGGACCGTGAGGTTCCGACCCCCGGCGACGGCGAGGTGCGCCTTCGCGTGAACTACGTCGGCATCTGCGGATCCGACCTGCATTACTACTTCCACGGCGCCAACGGCGAGTACACGATCCAAGAGCCGCTGACCCCCGGCCACGAGCTGTCGGGCGTCGTCGATCTCGACCCGTCGGGTCGCCTGACCCCTGGAACCCCCGTCACCGTGCACCCCGCGCGCTACGGCCCCGAGGTACCCGGCCTCGAAGACCGCCCGCACCTGCGCCCCGGCGGCGACTACTTCGGCAGCGCCGCGGCGAATCCGCACCGCCAGGGTGGAGCATCCGAGATGCTGATCGTCGAAGAGCAGATGGTCCGCGTGCTGCCGGCATCCCTTCCGCTCGAACGCGCAGCCCTCGCCGAGCCGCTCGCGGTCGCCATCCACGCCGTGAACCTCGCCGGCGACATCGCCGGCGCGCGGGTGCTCGTGATCGGCGCGGGCCCCATCGGCCTCCTCGTCGTGGCCGCTGCCGTCAAGGCAGGAGCATCGGTCGTCGGCGCCAGCGATGTGCGCGAAGAGCCCCTCGAGCGGGCCAGGTCCCTCGGCGCGACCGAGGTCTCGCTCGTCGGCCGCGACTCGATCGAGAACGAGTCGTACGACGTCGTCTTCGAGTGCTCCGGCGTCGGAGTAGCCCTCACCTCGGCTGTCCGCGCCGCTCGTCGCGCCGGCGCCATCGTGCAGGTCGGGATGCTCCCCAACGCCGACATCGGCGTGAACCTCGCCCCGATGCTCGCCAAGGAGCTCACGATCCGCGGCGCGTTCCGCTTCTCCACCGAGATCGACGACGCGGTCGCCCTGCTGGCCGAGTCCGACGCCCTCGACTCCGTCATCTCGCACGTCCTCCCCGCATCAGACGCCGTCCAGGCCTTCGAGCTCGCTCGCGACTCATCGGCCTCGGCGAAGGTCCTGCTCTCCCTCTAGCGACACCGCACCCGACATTCCACCCCACCCTGTTCCTGGTCCGAAGGAGTACCTCCCATGTCAGAACCGCAGACGACGGCCACGGCCGCCGATCCCGCCGAGAAGAGGTCCGTCAAAGACCTCGTTCGCGCCGCCATCTCGGGATGGCTCGGCACGGCCCTCGAGTTCATGGACTACCAGCTCTACTCGCTGGCAGCCGCGCTCGTGTTCGCCGACCTCTTCTTCTCGTCGGAGAACCCGGCCGTCGCCGTGGTCGCCGCGATGGCCACGTACGGCGTCGGCTACGTCGCCCGCCCGGTCGGTGCCTTCTTCTTCGCACGCCTCGGTGACAAGACCGGCCGCACGAAGGTGCTGTTCTACACGATCCTCCTGATGGGCCTCGCGACCACCCTCATCGGCTTCCTGCCGACGTACAACCAGGTGGGCGTGCTCGCTCCGATCCTGCTGGTGCTGCTGCGCATCGCGCAGGGCTTCGGCGCGGGAGCCGAGATCTCGGGCGCCGGCGTCATGCTCGCCGAGTACGCGCCGGCCAAGCGCCGAGGCATCATCGCCTCGCTCGTCGCGCTCGGCACCAACTGCGGCACGCTGCTCGCCTCTGGCATCTGGGCCATCCTCCTCGTCGCGTACAGCGAGCAGGAGGTCATCGACTGGGCATGGCGCATCCCGTTCATCGGCAGCGCGATCATCATGCTCTTCGCGATCTGGGTGCGATTCAACCTCAAGGAGACCCCGGTCTTCGAGGAGCGCGACGACGTCGTCGACGGCAAGGCCCTCTCGAAGGCGGAGACGATCCAGCTCGCCACCGAGACCGGCGACGTGCGCACCCTCGAAGCGATGAACCGCAAGCCCTGGAAGGCGTTCTCGATCGCCCTCCTGCTGCGCTTCGGCCAGGCAGGCAACTCGGGCATGATCCAGACGTACCTGATCAGCTACATCACCGTCGTGCTGCTGCTCGACCGCTCGATCGGCGTGAACGCCGTGATCGTCTCGTCTCTCGTCGCCTTCATCACGGTGCCGCTGTCGGGCTGGCTCGGCGACCGCTTCGGCCGCAAGCGCATGTACATGATCTGGTCGATCGTCGCCCTCATCATCATCGTGCCGACGATGCTCATGATCAGCAGCGGGGTCACGGCTCAGGTCTTCATCGGCTACGTCGTGCTGCACAACCTCGCCGTGATGAGCTTCGCGTCGCTCGAGAACCTCACGCTCCCCGAGCTCTTCGGCTCGCGCAACCGCTACACGTTCACGGCCATGGCACGAGAGATCGCCGCGATCATCGCGACCGGTGCCGGACCCGTCATCGCCGCCGCGTGGGTCTCGGCCGTCACCGGCTCGTTCATCCCGATCATCATCATGCTGTTCATCTTCACCCTGAGCGCGCTCATCGCCTCGATCTGGATGCCCGAGGTCGCAGGCCGCGACCTGACCGACCCCCGCGACGCGATCTGATCGCCCCGCACATCACGACCAGGGGTGCGGGCGCCCGAACGCCCGCACCCCGCACCTCGACCCGCTTCTTCAGGAGAACGACATGACCATCGAGATCGTCGACGTCAACATCACCAGCCCCGGACGCAACTTCGTCACGCTCAAGATCACGACCTCCGACGGCATCGTCGGCCTGGGCGACGCCACGCTCAACGGACGCGAGCTCGCCGTCGCGTCGTACCTCTCCGACCACGTCGCCTCGATGCTCATCGGACGCGACGAAGACCGCATCGAAGACACCTGGCAGTACCTCTACCGCGGCCCGTACTGGCGTCGCGGCCCTGTGACGATGGCGGCGATCGCCGCGGTCGACATGGCTCTGTGGGACATCAAGGCGAAGAAGGCCGGGATGCCGTTGTACCAGCTGCTCGGCGGCGCCAGCCGTGAGGGAGTCCGCGTCTACGCGCACGCCTCCGGCACCGACTACGCAGCGCTCAAGAACGCGATCACCGGCTATGAGGAGCTCGGTTACACGGCCGTGCGCGTGCAGACCGGCGTGCCTGGCCTCGGCCAGATCTACGGCGTCTCGTCGACCGGCCCCGGCGTGCGCTACGACTACGAGCCCGCCAAGCGCTCGGGCGACCGCCCCAGTGAGGAGACCTGGGACACCCGCAACTACCTCAACCACATGCCAGGGATCTTCTCGCAGATCCGCGAGGACTTCGGCACCGACCTGCGCATCCTGCACGACGGACACCACCGGATGTCGCCGATCGAGGCCGCGCGCTTCGCGAAGGACATCGAGCCCTACGACCTGTTCTGGCTCGAGGACTGCACCCCGGGTGAAGACCAGACCGCGCTGCGCCTCGTACGCCAGCACTCCACGACGCCGCTCGCGATCGGCGAGGTCTTCAACTCGGTCTTCGACTACCAGACCCTCATCACCGAGCGCCTGATCGACTACGTGCGCTCGGCCGTCACCCACACCGGTGGCATCACGGCCATGAAGAAGCTGCTCGACTTCGCCGCGATCTACGGCATCAAGTCGGGCATCCACGGCCCGACCGACATCTCGCCGGTCGGCATGGCCGCCGCCCTGCACCTCGACCTGGCGATCCACAACTTCGGCATCCAGGAGTACATGCCCCACAACGAGCAGACGCTCGAGGTGTTCCAGACCTCCTTCACGTTCGACAAGGGCTTCCTGCACCCCGGCGACCAGCCCGGTCTCGGGGTGAATCTCGATGAGGATGCCGCGGCCGGCCACGAGTACACCAAGGCCTACCTGCCGGTGAACCGCCTGCTCGACGGAACCGTCCATGACTGGTGAGGCCATGACCGGTGAGGCCATGACCGGTGAGGTGCGCCGGGTCGCCCTGCCGCAGCGCACGGTCGACTCGCGCCTCATCGTCGTCGCCCGCGCGAAGCGCGCCGAGGACTACGACGCCGTGATCGACGTGCTCATCGACGCCGGCATCCGCAGTGTCGAGCTCACGCTGACCACTCCCGGCACCTTCAATCACTTTCCGCACCTGCTTGCACGATTCGGCGACAGGATCGATCTCGGCATCGGCACAGTCACGAACACCGCTGACCTGACACGGGCGATCGAGGTGGGCGCGGCCTACATCGTGACCCCGATCACCTCGACCGAGTTCGTCACGCGGACGACGGATGCCGGTGTGCCGATCGTCCCCGGCGGACTCACGCCGACCGAGCTGTTCGCCTCGTGGTCTGCGGGTGCATCGGCCGTCAAGGTGTTCCCCGCAGGCCAGGTCGGGCCCTCGTACCTCAAAGACCTTCGCGGCCCCTTCCCGGACCTCGACGCGGTGCCCTCCGGCGGCGTCGACCTCACGGGCGCCGAGGCCTGGCTGCGTGCCGGAGCGGTCGCGGTGAGCGTCGGCGGTCCTCTGCTCGGCGATGCCTTCAGCGGTGGGGACCTCACGGCGCTGCGCGAGCGCGCAGCGGCGTTTGTCGAGGTGTGCGCGAGGGACTCCGCGTGACCTCTCCGTCGCGGTCCGTCGTCACGCTCGGCGAGACCATGGCGCTCGTGCGCACGACCGAGATCGGCTCGCTGCGGCACGCGAACTCGCTGGCGTTCGGCATCGGCGGCGCCGAGAGCAACGTGGCGATCGGCCTCGCGCGGCTCGGCATCCCGACATCGTGGCTCGGACGCGTGGGCGACGATTCCCTCGGCGAGCGCGTCGCGCGGGAGATCCGCGGAGACGGTGTCGACGTGCGAGCGATCGTCGACCCGGATGCCGCGACGGGCCTGATGGTGAAGGAGCGCCCCTCCGCGGCATCCACCGCCGTGCACTATTACCGCGCCGGGTCGGCCGGATCGAGACTGCGGCCGGACGACCTGCCGGACGGATGGATCGAAAGCGCCTCCGTGCTGCACCTCACCGGCATCACTCCCCTGCTGTCCGACACGGCCGAGGCCGCCGTGCATGGTGCGATCGACCGGGCGCGGGTGTCCGGAACCATGGTGAGCTTCGACATCAACTACCGCTCGGCGCTCGCCTCGCCCGAGATCGCGGGCCCGGTGCTGCGCGGTATCGCCGAGCGCGCCGATCTCGTCTTCGGCGGTGCCGAGGAGTTCGGCATCCTGTACCCGGCGATGTCGGTGGCGGGTGCCGCGGCACGACTGCAGAAGGCCGGGGGTGCGACGACCGTGCTGAAACAGGGACCCGACGGCGCCTCGGTCTTCACGACTGACTCCGTGATCGGCGCATCCGGTTTCACGATCGACCCGGTCGACACCGTGGGGGCGGGTGACGCCTTCGTCGCCGGCTACCTCAGCGCTCTGCTCGACGGAGAGGATCTCGACGCCGTCCTCCGGCGAGCGAACGCCTGCGGCGCGATGGCCTGCCTGGTTCCCGGTGACTGGGAGGCCGCTCCGACCCTGCGCGACCTCGAGCGGTTCCTCGACGGCGACTCCGACCCGGTGCGGCGCTGAACCGGCGTCGACGCCGCCCGAGAACGCGTAGCCTCGAAGGATGTCCAAAGCCGTCTTCTCTCCGTCCACGGCTTCCGGCCCACCCGATCCAGAGCCCGCGCGCGGATCGCTGTTCTCGCACGCCGCAGTGAACTCCCGCCCGGTCGCTCTCGTCTACCGGCTCATCACGCTGGCGGTCATACTCACCGGTGTCATCCGGCACGCGAACCTCCTGACCGGCGAGCCGTCGTGGACGACCGTGCTGTTCTACACGATGGTCAGCAATCTGATCTGTCTCGCCTGGGTGCTGCTCCTCATCGTCCGTACCGTCCGAGACCTGCGTCAGAGCGGCCCGTTCGGGACCTCGACACCCAGCGCCCGCGTCAGCGGAGCGGTGATGTTCGCGATCACGGTCACGATGCTGATCTACCTGATCGTGCTCGTGCCCACGAGGTTCGCCGACGGCGACGCCGAGATCTTCTCGCTCACCGACAACCTGATCCACATCATCACGCCCGTGCTGGTGATCGTCGACTGGCTGGTCTTCGTGCCGAAGGGGTCGTTCCGGTGGGTCGACCCGCTGCTGTGGACGCTCACCCCCTACGCCTATCTGACGTGGGCGTTCGCCTATGGCGCGCTCGGCGGAGAGTTCACGCCCGGACAGGCGTATCCGTACCCCTTCATGGATGTCGACGCGCTCGGGATCGCGGGTGTCGCGCAGTGGATCATCGCCTTGACCGTCGCCCTCATCGCGGTCGGCTTCGTGTTCGTCATCCTCGACCGTGCGCTCGGCTCACTCGCCCGACGGGTCGCGCAGCACTGATCCGTTCCGTCTTCCCACGGCGCCGGGGAGGCTGCGCGCAGGACCGGCACTGCGCCTCGGGAGGAGAACTGCGCCTGAGGAGGATGAATCCTCGAATTCCCTCCGCCCGAAGCGCAGTTCTCCTCCCGACGGCGCCTGAGGCCCTGGCCCGGACCTGCATCCGTGCTTCAATCCCGCAGATGTGCGAGGCCTGCGAGTCAGTTGATGATCTCGGCACTGTCGTCGGCGTGGAGTGCGGCGAGCCTCTCCCGCCAGGTGGCGAGCGCCTCGGGTGACAGGCGAGTCCAGTCGAGCACTTCGCGGACGACCCTCAACGGCGCAGCGCTGCGGTAGGAGCGAGTCGGATTTCCGGGGAACTTCTTGTCGGTCACATTCGGGTCGTTCTCGAAGTCGCCGGTCGGCTCGACCTCGTACACACGCGGCTCGCGATCACCCGGTGCGAGCTCTGCGGCGAGACCCGCACCATCGGACACGGCGGTGAAGTAGATGTGATTCATCACGATCTCGGGGCGGTAGTTCGAGGCGAACCCCGCCGTCAGAAACTCACCCGGACGCAGATCCGCCTTGGTGCCGTGGAAGAAGGGCCCGTCATCCAGTGCGTCGCTCACCGGCACAGCCTACGACTGCCGCGGATGCCGGGGAAGGGCGCTGCGCCTGGGGAGGGCACTGCTTGTGGGGAGGTCGCGCTGCTCGTGGGGAGGAGAACTGCGCCTGAGGAGGATGAATCCTCGGATTCCCTCCGCCCGAAGCGCAGTTCTCCTCCCGACGGCGCGGTTGCCTCAGCCTCCGGACGGCGCGGTGGCCCGAGTCCCCTCAGTCCCCTGAGTCACCCGAGCGACGCGTACCGACACCCGGCTCGTCGTTATGGACGGACTCGTCCTGCACGGATGACTCCGAGGACGGATCGACTCGCACCGGACCCGACCCTCCGGAGTCCGCGCCGGCATTGCCCGCGGGAACCTCCCCGACCTGGTCAGGGTCGTCGGCATCCCGGTCCTCGATGAGCGCCGCGATCCCGTCTTCGGAGGGTTCCGCGCCGCTCACACCCCGGCCAGACTCCTGGCCGTGGCTCACTCCGTGCCGTCCCGCAGATCCGAGGGCGCATCGCCGCTGTGCGACATGCCTTCGTCTTCCGGGGCGAGATCGCCCTGTCCGTCCTCGCCGAGCTCGGCGTCGAGCGGTTCGTCGCCCTGCGTCTCCGGCTGCGAGGTGTCGGTGGGGAACGTCTCATCCACGAAGTGGTCGACCGGGGGAACCCCCGGCATGTTCGGCGGGAAGCTGTTGGCGAATGCGTCGATGTTCGACATGGTGCCCTCCTTTATTCGTCCGAATCATCATGATCCGCCTGATCCGCGGCGAGCGCAGGGAGGTTGACACACGACCTCCGGACGGGGAGGATTCCGCGCCCGCCCACACAGCACCGTGAGAGCATCGATCACAGACCACGACACGAGGGAGTATTCGGATGCTCGACACAGCAGACAGCGTGCGGCTCGGTCGCTCAGGACTCCGGATCTCCCCGGTGGTTCTCGGATGCATGAGCTTCGGAGCCCCGGATCGCGGCGCGCACGGGTGGTCCCTCGACGAAGAGGCCAGCCGACCGCTGATCAGGCAAGCACTCGAAGCCGGGATCACCACCTTCGACACCGCTGACGTCTACTCCGACGGCACGAGCGAGGAGTTCGTCGGTCGCGCTCTGGCCGACTTCGCGAACCGCGATGAGATCGTGATCGCGACCAAGGTGCACGGGCGCATGGGAGCGGGCGCGAACCAGGCCGGGCTCAGTCGCGCCCACATCCTCTCCGGCATCGACGCGAGCCTGAGGCGCCTCGGCACCGACCACGTCGACCTCTACCAGATCCACCGATGGGATCCGCAGACGCCGATCGAGGAGACGATGCAGGCTCTGCACGACGTCGTCCGCTCCGGCAAGGCGCGATATATCGGTGCGTCGTCGATGTGGGCATGGCAGTTCGCGAACGCTCAGCACGTTGCGGCGCAGAACGGGTGGACGCCGTTCGTGTCGATGCAGGACCAATACAACCTGCTGCAGCGCGAAGAGGAGCGCGAGATGCACCCGTTCTGCCTCGATTCCGGAGTCGGGGTTCTGCCATGGTCGCCGCTCGCGCGCGGCAGGCTCACGCGCGACTGGGACGAGAAGACGGCGCGCACCGCGACGGATGCCTTCGGAGCGACGCTGTATCGCCGCGAAGAGGAATCGAACCGCGCCATCGTCGAGGCGGTCGCTCGCGTCGCCGAGGCGCGAGGAGTGTCCCGCGCGCAGATCGCTCTCGCATGGGTCGCTCAGCAGACTGCGGTCACGGCGCCGATCGTCGGCGCGACGAAGGCGAGTCACATCGAGGATGCCGTCGCGGCCGTCAGCATCCACCTGGAACCCGCTGAGCTCGAAGCGCTCACCAGTGCGTATACGCCTCGCGAGCCGGAGGGTTTCTGACCCAGGTCGAGCGCTACTCGATCTGGCCGATGGGCTCGCGCTTCTCGGCCTGGAACTGGTCCTCGGCACGTCCCCGTGCCCAGTAGGCCGAGATCGACAGCGATTCTCTCGGCACCTCGCGCTGTTTCAGCAGAGCCCGGACAGCCTTGATGGTCCCGCGCTCTCCGTGTGCGAAGACTCCGGGGTGACCCGCACCCCACGGCAGTTCGGCGAGAACGGCCAGCAGTTCGTCATCCGTGCCGGTCCAGCGAACCGTCACGCCGGCCGGCACCTCGGGCAGGAGGCGGTCGGCGGGGTCGGCGACCGTGAGGATGACGTGCCCGACGGCATCCGCGTCCATCGCTTCGACGGCCGACGAGATCGCCGGGAGGGCGGTGTGGTCGCCGACGAGCAGATGCCAGGGCGTTCCCGGTGCCGGCAGGTACCCGCCGCCGGCTCCGCTGACGACGAGCGTGTCGCCGACCTGCGCCGACCGAGCCCAGGGGCCCGCGACGCCCTCGTCGCCGTGCACGACGAAGTCGATCACGAGGCGCTGCTGCTCGGCATCCGCGGCGCGCACCGTGTACGTGCGCCGCGTGGGCAGCTTCTCGGGGCTCTCCTCGCGCAGCTGCGCGAGGTCATAAGGAGGAGTGAGCCCGTGGCGCGGGTCTGCGAACAGGATCTTCACGTACTTGTCGGCGAAGACGTTGTCGGTGAAGGCCTCATATCCGTCGCCTCCGGCCGTGACGCGCACGAGGTCAGGACTGACCTGCTCCACCCGCTGCACGCTGAGCACGGCCTGGCTGGGCGTTCGACGAGGCTGGTCCGGCATTGCGTCTCCTGACGGTGGGGAACGAAGTCCCCTACAGTCTGCCGTCCACCGCGCGGAACGAGGGCCGCTCAGCCGGCGCAGAGGTCGGTGTCGGCGCTGCGGTTCACCGCATCGACGGGCCGCGGTGGCACCGGCGTCTCCCCGGGCTGCGCGATGAGGGCTTCGTAGTCCGCTCCGAGAAGCAGCTGCACCCCGTCGACCTCTCCGATCTGAACGGTCACCGCGAGGCCGAGTTCTGCGGCCAGCGCCTGAGCCGTCTGCTGGGCGTCGGGGGTGTCGGCAGCCGTGATGGTCGTCAGTTCGACCGGATCGGCGTTGGCGATGCTCGCCACGGTGTATCCGTAGCCGGCCGCATCCTCCGAGACACGGGATGCCAGGCCGCTGACACCCGCGCCGTTGAGGATCTGCACCGCAGCCGTGCGCACCGGCGCCTCGGGCTGCACCTCGTCGGTGGTCAGCACGATCGGCACGTCGTCGATCAGCGCACGGAAGATGACGTCGGCATCCGCCGTGGGCACGACGCGGTTGGGATCTTCAGGAGCCTCGGTCGTCGGCATCGTGAGGAACGTGACGCTGCTCAGTGGAACATTGGCGACGCGCGCCGCGAGGCCCGCCAGGTCGGTGAGCGCGCCGAGCCCGGGGTCGACGGTCATCGACGACGTGACGGCGTCGAGAAAGGCGTAGAGACGATCGGGTCGCACGAGCACATTCGACTTCGTCGCCTTCTGCACGATCGCCGACAGCACCATCTGCTGATGCCCGAGGCGGGCGATGTCGCTCTCCTCGGCGAGCGCGTGCCTGGTGCGCGCGAGTGCGAGCGCCTGGTCGCCGTTGATCGACTGAGCGCCGGCGGGCAGATCGAGCCTGGCGTGGCCGTCCTGCAGGGGTTCGGGCAGGCACACGTCGATGCCGCCCATCGCATCGACCATGCCGATGAAACCCTCGAAGTCCATCTGCACGAAGTGATCGATCGTCAGACCTGTGAGCTGCTCGACCGCCGCGACCGAGCACGCCGGCCCATACTGCAGCGCCGAGTTCAGCATCCCCCAGCCGCCGCCATACGACCCACGTCCGTTGTCGTCGCACGCGGGCAGGTCGCCGAGGGTGTCACGCGGAAGCTGCACGGCGTCGATCCGAGTGTTGTCGCTCGAGATGTGCGCGACGACCATCGCGTCGCTGCGCTCACTGCCGTCGTCTTCACCGAAGCCCTCGGATTCGAGCGCCCTCGAGTCGGATCCGAGCAGCAGGATGTTGAGATCCCCCGTCGCGAGCTCGGGTTCGGTCTCTCCGTCGTCGGAGCGGATCGGCGCGGTGGTGACGTTTCCCTGCAGCTGCGCGTAGGCGATCGCGCCGACGGCGACCAGCGCCACGACGACGGCCGCACTGATCCAGCCGATCACCCGACCACGCCGTCGGCGGGGTCGTGTGACGGGTCCGGAATCGCTCGAGTGGTCGCTCTGGTCGTCGCTGCGGGAGGATGCTGGCGGTCTCACCTGTTCACACCATCACGACTCGGCCGCCACCACCGACACGTGGAGGCGGCGAGTCCTGCGAGGGTGCTGTGAGCTCGGGACTCAGGCCGTGACGTAGCCGCGGGAGGAATCGTCGTGGACGAGGCGGTAGTCCGGACTCGCTCCGCGGTGGTCGGCCAGGCTCCACACCCGTGCCGAGCTGGGCTTGCCTGCCGACGACGCACCGTATTCGAGGACGAGCGCATCCGGCATCCGTCCGTCGCGGTATTCGCCGACGAAGTAGCGCGGGCTCCCCAGGCCGCCCGACTCCACCCGCCCGATGAAGTGACCGGACTCGGTCACGCGAGGCGGGGCGGCGAGCAGGTCGGCGGTGGTGATGCGCTGCACGGCCTCCTGCTGTGCAGAACGCAGCAGCGGGGCGGGCAGAGATCTGTACTCTGGGGCGTGTTCGTGACTCATGCGAGCCTCCTCAGTCAGGGATGGTGGTGTCTCACGGACAGTGGTGCCGGGGCTGCAACCCCGGCACCACGTCGTCTCTCCACCGTACCTTATTTTGAGTCATTCAAAATAAACGACTGAACCCGCGCGCCCTGAGCACGGCGGCACGGCGGGCGATTCGCCTCTGACACACTTCCGACGCATGCGAAAGGCCCGGCTTCCTCGAGAGGAACCGGGCCTTTTCACATCTGTTTCTCGCTGTGCGCGAGGGGGGACTTGAACCCCCACGTCCATAAGGACACTGGCACCTGAAGCCAGCGCGTCTACCATTCCGCCACTCGCGCGAGTATGTCGGGCTCCGAAGAACTCAACTTCCCAAAGATATCACGCGTTTCGCCTGTCGAAGAAACCGAGGCCAGCACCGGGCTCAGCACCCTCGGCGCACCGGGCTCAACGCCCCCGGGAGGACTTCTGCCCCTGGGGAGGAGGATCTCCTCGCATTCCTCCTCCCCAGGGGCAGTTCTCCTCCCGAACGGCGCACCCACGACCGCCGCGAGACACCCTCTCAAGACCGCGCACCCCTCCCCCACTCCCCCGGATTCTCGGCACTTTCCCGCCTCGCGACGGCGTTCACCCAGCACACCTGGCTACGATGTGCGTACCGGTCGGTATGCCAGAGGAGCCCAGTGGGACTACTTGACAGCTTTGAGAAGGGTCTCGAGCGCGCTGTGAACAGCGCCTTCGCGAAGACCTTCCGCAGCGGCATCCAGCCCGTGGAGATCGCTTCGGCCCTTCGGCGCGAAGCGGACACCAAAGCGGCTGTGGTGAGCAGGGACCGCATCATCGCGCCCAACAACTTCGTCGTGCGCCTCAGCACAGACGACGCAGAGCGGATGCAGGGGCTCGGCGGAGCCCTCACCGACGAGCTGCATGCACTTCTCACGAAGCACGCGAAGGCCCAGGGCTACAGCTTCTCGGGCCCGCTCGCGATCTCCCTCGAGGGCGACGACAAGATCGCCACCGGCACGATCAACGTGAGCTCGGGCACGGTCGAAGGCCGCGTCAACTGGCAGGCCGTGATCGACGTCGACGGTCGTCGCCATTCCCTCACACGCGCACGCACGGTCATCGGCCGCGGAACGGATGCCGACATCACGATCGCCGACGCCGGATCCAGCCGCAAGCACGTCGAGGTCCTCTGGGACGGCGAGCGCGCCATGATGCGCGACCTCGGCTCGACCAACGGCACCAAGGTCGACGGCCAGAAGGTGCGCGAAGCCGCGCTGCCCTCCGAGACCACCATGACCATCGGACGCACCGATCTGGTGTTCCGCATCGTTCCCGTCGCAAGTCCGTCACGCCCGCCGCGGCCGCGCGACGACGACGCGACCCGCGCGTTCGGAGCCATCTCGTGAGCACTCCCAGCGAGCTCGTCCTACTCCTGCTGCGCATCGGCTTCCTGCTGATCCTGTGGTTCTTCGTGTTCGGTGTCGTGTACTCGCTGCGTGCCGACCTGTTCGGCATGAAGGTGCGCAAGCTCCCGGCCGAGGCTGCTGCCGCGATGCCCGCCCCGACACAGGCACCTGCATCAGCGCCGGCATCTCGCCCCGCGTCTTCGAAGCCCAGCACCGGACCCGCGACGGTCGCGACGGCCAAGCGTCTCGTGATCACCTCAGGGCCGAAGGCGGGACTCGAACTCCCCCTCGGCACCGAGACGCTGACGATCGGCCGCTCGAGCGAGTCCGCTCTCGTGATCCGCGACGACTACACCTCCAGCCATCACGCGCGCCTGCTGCTCCGAGGAGACAGCTGGGCCATCCAGGACCTCGACTCGACCAACGGCACCTACGTCGCCGGCCAGCGGGTGACCGGCGGTCCGGTCGGCCTCGCCCTCGGCACCCCGATCAAGGTGGGCGCCACGACCTTCGAGCTGCGAGCCTGACCCCGGCATGGTCTTCGAAGGCTCGAGCGCCGCGATCTCCCACACCGGGAAGGTCCGCTCCAACAACCAGGACTCCGGATACTCCGGGGCGAACCTGTTCGTCGTCGCCGACGGCATGGGCGGCCACGCGGGCGGCGACGTCGCCTCGAGCATCGCGATCCACCGGCTCGAGCCTCTCGATCACCCCTACACCTCGGTCGAAGACGCCCAGGCCTCCCTTCAGGCCGCCGCGACGACCGCAGCCGGCGACCTGATCCGTGCCGCCAAGGATCGCCCCGAGCTCGCCGGCCTCGGCACCACGCTCAGCGCGATCATCATGGTCGACGACTACGCGGTCATCGGCCACATCGGGGATTCGCGCATCTACCTCTACCGCGACGACGCGGTCACCCAGATCACGGCCGACCACACCTTCGTGCAGCGGCTCGTCGACTCGGGTCGCATCACCCCCGAAGAGGCGCGCTATCACCCGCGTCGTTCGGTGCTCATGCGCGTGCTCAGCGACATGGACGCCGACCCCGAGCTCGACATGTTCGTCATGCACACCCAGCCGGGCGACCGCTGGCTGCTGTGCTCCGACGGACTTTCGGGTGTCGTCGACGAGGCGCACATCCTCAAGGCGATGCGCATGGGCATGGCACCGGGGCGCACGGCCGACAATCTGCTGAAGCAGGCGCTCGACGGCGGCGCGCCCGACAACGTGACGATCGTCCTCGTCGAGGTCGGCGGACAGCACGCCATGCACTCCGGCACCGCGACGATCGTCGGGTCGGCATCGAACCCCGCCAACATCACCGTGCCGCCCGTGCGCGCACCGCGCGGCAACTGGCTGCATCCTGTCCGGCAGGCGGCGAACGAGCCCAGCCACTTCGAGCCGGCCCCCGAGTACCTCGAGGAGCTCATCGAAGAAGACCGCCGACGCGCCAAGCGTCGCCGGCTCGGGTGGATCGCCGGGATGCTGGTGGTCGTCGCAATGCTGGTGTTCGCCGCCTTCGCGGCCTACAGCTGGACCCAGACCCGCTACTTCGTCGGCGCCGACGAAGACAGTGTCGTGATCTATCAGGGCGTGCAGCAGAACATCGGCCCGATCACACTGTCGACACCGCTGCGCGACACCGACATCCTGCTCGCGAACCTGCCGCCGTACCAGCGCGATTCCGTCGAACGCACGATCACCGCCCGTTCCTTCTCCGATGCCGAGGCGATCGTCACGCGGCTTCAGGCCGGAGCCGACCGCGTGACCGGCGAGACTCCCCTGCCGACTCCCGCGCCCACCGCGACGCCCACGGAGGATGCGGGATGACCGCCGACGTCACGGCCGACACGAGCGTCATCAAGGCCCTCAAGAAGATGCGGATGCCGCAGACGCAGCGCAACCGCGAGTTCTGGCTGCTGCTGTTCGCCGTCGCGATCAGCGGCGCGTCTCTGACCCTCGTGCAGCTCGGAGCCCTCGGCCTGATCGACCCGATGATCCTCGCGATCGGCGGCGGACTCGCCGTCCTGGCGTTCGCGGTGCACTTCGTTCTGCGCGCCGTGGCATCCGCAGCCGATCCCTTCATCCTGCCGATCGCCACCCTGCTCACGGGCCTCGGCATCGCGATGATCTACCGCATCGACATAGCCGAATCACTGACCGGGTGGAACGCGTACTCGACGAAGCAGCTCGCGTGGACCGCGATCTCGCTCGCGGGTGCGATCGCCACCATCATCCTGCTGCGCAACTACCGGGTGCTGTTCCGCTACACCTACATCTTCGGCCTCTCCGGAATCCTGCTGCTGCTGCTGCCGTTCGTGCCCGGCCTGCGCATCCCCGACGCGAACGCCCAGGTGTGGGTGTCGCTCGGTGGCATGTTCGCCTTCCAGCCGGGCGAGCTCGCCAAGATCTGCCTCGCCATCTTCTTCGCCGGCTACCTGGTGCGCACCCGCGAGAGCCTCACTTCGGTGGGCACGAAGTTCCTCGGCATCACCTGGCCGCGCATGCGCGAGCTCGGACCCGTGCTCGTCGTGTGGGCGATCTCGCTCGGAATCATCGTGATCCAGCGCGACCTCGGCACCGGAACCCTCATCTTCGGCATGTTCGTCGCGATGCTCTACGTCGCCACCGGCAAGACCAGCTGGGTGCTGATCGGCCTCGGCCTGGTCGCCGCGGGAGTCGCCGTCGCCACGCAGATCCTCAGCTACGTGCAGGGTCGCTTCACGAACTGGCTGTTCCTCTTCGACTCCGAGAAGGTCGACCCGGACGTCGCGGGATTCCAGCCCATGCAGGGCTTGTTCGGTCTCGCGCACGGCGGTCTGCTCGGCACCGGATGGGGTCAGGGTCGCCCCGAGGTCACCCCGCTCGCACACAGCGACTACATCATCACCAGCCTGGGTGAGGAGATCGGTCTGATCGGGCTGTTCGCCATCCTCTGCCTCTACATGGTGTTCGTCAGCCGCGGCGTGCGCATCGGGCTCGCCGGTCAGGACGACTTCGGCAAGCTGCTCGCGATCGGCCTCTCGTTCACCATCGCACTGCAGGTGTTCATCATGGTCGGCGGTGTGACCCGGCTCATCCCGCTCACCGGTCTGACCACCCCGTTCCTCGCCGCCGGCGGCTCGTCGCTCGTGGCCAACTGGCTCATCGTCGCGATCCTGCTGCGCATCTCCGACGGTGTCCGCAGCCAACCCAGGGCGGTGATCGGCTGACATGACGAAAGAACTCCGCCGTCTCAGCATCGTGATGCTGTTCATGTTCCTGTCGCTGTTCGCGGCGACCAGCTGGATCCAGGTCGTCGAGGCCGATTCGCTCGGGCAGAACCCGAACAACAGGCGCACGCTGCTCGACAGCTACGAGATCCAACGAGGATCGATCATCGTCGACGACGTGGCGATCGCCTCCTCGACGGCCTCTGACGATCGCTACCAGTTCCAGCGCGTCTACACGGATGCCGCGATGTGGGCGCCTGTCACCGGGTACTTCAACCCCGCTCTGCAGTCGGCGACGGGAATCGAGCGGGCGATGAACTCCGACCTCTCCGGCACCGGCTCGAGCGCGTTCTTCGCAGAGATCGAGCGGATCCTCTCGGGGCAGCCGCAGAGCGGATTCAGTGTGGAGCTGACTCTCGACACCGCTGCGCAGCGAGCGGCCTACGAGGGACTGCAGGGGCTCAACGGCGCCGTCGTCGCGATCGAGCCGAAGACCGGGCGCATTCTCGCCATGGTGTCGACGCCCGGCTTCGACACGAACCTGCTCGCGACCCATGACGCGGATGCCGCGAACGCGACCTACGATCAGCTCGACGAGGACCCGACGAAGCCGCTCTCGAATCGGGCGATCGCCGGCGACCTCAACCCTCCTGGCTCGACGTTCAAGCTCGTCGTGGCGGCTGCAGCCTATGAGTCGGGCAACTGGACGCCCGACTCGACGCTCCCGAACCCCGCGCGATACACACTCCCGGGTTCCACGAACACGGTCGCCAACGCCTGGGGCGGCACGTGCGGCAGCGGTGACACGGTCACCATCGCCGAAGCCATCCGCCTCAGCTGCAACATCCCGATGGCCGAGCTCGCGGTCGAGCTCGGCGACGACGCGATCCGAGAGACGGCCGAGAAGTTCGGCTTCAACCAGAGCTTCTCGACACCGCTGGAATCGACGCCCTCGAGCTACCCGCGGGCGCTCGACGACGCGCAGACCGCGCTCACCGGATTCGGACAGGGACAGGTCACCGCCACACCGCTGCAGATCGCGATGGTGGCGGCCGGGATCGCGAACGACGGCGTCGTCATGAACCCCCGTCTGATCGATACGGTGATCGGCAACGACCTCTCGGTCATCCGTTCGTACGACGACTCGCAGTTCGGCCAGGCCACCGATGCGACGACCGCCGAGCAGGTCGCGGCGTCGATGGTCGCCAGCGTCTCGAACGGCGCTGCGCAGGGTGCAAGAATAGACGGGGTCGATGTGGCTGGAAAGACAGGCACGACCGAGAACGGTAACAAGCCCTACACGTTGTGGTTCACCGGTTTCGCACCGGCGGACGACCCGGAAGTGGCAGTAGCGGTCCTCGTCGAAGACGGCGGTGGACAAGGGCAGTCAGGATCCGGCGACACCATCGCCGCTCCGATTGCGAAGAAGGTCATAGAGGCGGTGCTGGGCAGATGAGACCGACGCAGGGTGTGTCGTTCGGTGGTCGCTACGAGCTGCAGTCGCGTATTGCGATCGGCGGCATGGGCGAGGTGTGGGAGGCGACGGATCACGTCATCGGCCGCACCGTGGCCATCAAGATCCTCAAGGACGAGTACATGGGGGACCCCGGGTTCCTCGAGCGGTTCCGCGCTGAGGCGCGCCATGCCGCACTCGTCAATCACGAGGGCATCGCGAGCGTCTTCGACTACGGCGAGGAGAACGGCAGCGCCTACCTCGTCATGGAGCTCGTGCCCGGCGAGGCTCTCTCGACCGTGCTCGAGCGCGACGGCGCGCTGAGCGCCGACAAGACCCTCGACATCGTCGCGCAGACGGCATCCGCTCTGCAGGCCGCCCACGCGGCCGGTCTCGTGCACCGCGACATCAAGCCGGGAAACCTGCTGATCACGCCCGACGGCCGCGTCAAGATCACCGACTTCGGCATCGCGCGCATCGCCGACCAGGTCCCGCTGACGGCCACCGGCCAGGTCATGGGCACCGTGCAGTACCTCTCGCCCGAGCAGGCCTCCGGGCACCCGGCATCGCCGGCCACCGACACGTACTCGCTCGGCATCGTCGCGTACGAGTGCCTCGCAGGGAAGCGCCCCTTCACGGGCGAGTCGCAGGTCGCGATCGCGATGGCGCAGATCAACGAGCAGCCTCCGCCGCTGCCGCCGACCGTGCCGATCCCCGTGCAGAACCTCGTCATGGCGATGATCGCCAAGAAGCCGGCCGACCGGCCCTCGTCGTCCGCGACGGTGGCACGCGCCGCGCAGGCACTGCGCCGAGGAGACCTGAACTCTGCGGCGATCGCTGTTCCGGCCATCGCGACCGGCGGCGTGGCCTCCGACGACGCCACCCGACTGCTCACCGCATCGGGCGATGACGGCACGACTCGCATCCTCCCCACCACGGCACAGCTGCCCACGGGCGAGCAGGCCGATGACGATGTCGAGAAGACGAAGAAGAAGCGCAGCCCGTGGACCTGGCCGCTCATCGCTCTGATCGCGCTGCTCGTGGTCGTGCTCGGCGGGACCGTGTTCGCGCTGATGAACCCGGGTGACCCCGAACCCGCGCCGACTCAGTCCGAGACCACCTCGCAGACGCCCAAGCCGACTCCCAGCGAGACCGAGACGCCCGAGCCCGAACTGGTCGACGTCGATGCTCTCGGCCTCGTCGGAATGCAGTGCGAGGCTGCGCAGGCCGCGGCGGTCAACGCCGGGCTGCAGGCCGAGTGCGCGGTGGGCAACACCGTCGCTCCGAGCGCGAATCAGGTCGGAACCGTCGAATCCGTCCAGCCGGGTGGGAACGTCCCCGAGGGTACGGCCATCACGCTGACGACCTTCAAGGAGCAGGTGAAGGTGGGCAAGCCCTCGGGCACCCCGACCATCGCCGGCACCGCCACCGAGGGCGAGCCCGTCACGCTCAACTGGCCGAGCTTCGAGTGCCCGTCCGGCACCCCGGCGCGGTCCGCCTTCGAGGTCACGCTCACCAACGCGACCTTCTCGGGCGGCAACTCGGGCGAGTCCATCCGCAGCTTCGGTCCGAGCGTCCTCTCGACGCAGATCATCCCCGGCACGGCCGGACAGACGATCACCGCCACGTTCCGCGTGTTCTGCGGAAGCGACATGCCGTCCGAGCAGTCGGATGCCATGCCGGGCGTCGCCATCCTGCCTGCCGCACCGGATCCCGGTGAGGGCGACGCAGACGGCGGCGACTCAGGCGAGTAAGCCGCTCGCGCCGTAGGCTAGAGCATCCACAAGGTCGTATCAGGGGGTCAGTACGTGTCGACAGAGCCACGAGTTCTCGCGGGTCGCTACCGCGTAGACGAGCTCATCGGGCACGGTGGCATGGCCAAGGTGTACCGCGGGTACGACCTGACGCTCGGCCGCGCCGTGGCGATCAAGATCCTCGACCCCGAGCTCGCGCGCGACAACGCGTTCCGCACGCGCTTCCGACTCGAGGCGCAGTCGGCGTCACGCATGTCGCACCCGTCGATCGTCCGCGTCTATGACGCCGGCGACCCGTCGACCACCGACAGCAGCACCGATGAGCCTCCGTACATCATCATGGAGCTGATCAGCGGAACCCTGCTGAAGGACATCATCGCGAAGGGGCCGGTGCCGGTCGACGACGCCGTGCGCTATGTCGACGGCATCCTCGAGGCGCTCGACTACTCGCACCGCGCGGGTGTGGTGCACCGCGACATCAAGCCGGGCAACGTCATGGTCACCGACAAGGGCCAGGTCAAGGTCATGGACTTCGGCATCGCCCGAGCCGTGTCCGACTCATCGTCGACCGTCGCCGAGACCACGCAGATCATCGGCACCGCCGCGTACTTCTCGCCCGAGCAGGCGAAGGGCGAGCCGGTCGACGCCAGGGCGGACCTGTACTCCACGGGCGTCGTGCTCTACGAACTGCTCACCGGTCGTCAGCCGTTCCGCGGCGAGTCACCGGTCGCGGTCGCCTACCAGCACGTGAGCGAGACCCCCGTTCCTCCGACCGAGGTGAACGAGGACTCCCCCGGCGCGCTCGACCCGATCGTCCTGCGCGCGCTCGCGAAAGACCCGTACCAGCGGTACCCGGATGCTGCGCACTTCCGCGCAGCGCTCGATTCCGCGGTCTCCGGTCATGCGCCGAGCCGCAAGGAACTCGGAGCGCTCACCAGCGAGCTCTACGGTCCGAGCCCGCGCGCCGCACAGGAGACCGCCCGATCCCTGCGACAGCTGAGCACCGACACGACCATGGCTCGCACACAGTCGGGTCCGCCCGTCGCGTGGATCTGGGCAGGCGTCGCGCTGCTCGCGGTGCTCCTGGCATCCGTGCTGTTCTGGGTGTGGACGCTCAGCATGCGCCCGGACGATGTTCCGTCGAGCGCTCGCGTCGTGCCTGATCTCGTCAACGTCTCCTCCGAGCGCGCACAGGACGATCTCGGCGAGCTCGATCTGACGTCCAAGCTCGTGCTCGAGTCGAGCAACGACATCGTCGAGGGCAACGTGATCCGCACTGACCCCGAGAGCGGCACAGCCGTCAGCGAGGGTGACTCCGTCACCCTCTACGTGTCGTCGGGCAAGGAGACCGTGATGGTCCCGATTCTCGAGGGTCTGTCGTTGACGGCCGCGAAGGATGCTCTCGCGGCGGCGGGTCTCGAACTCGGCACGGTGATCCAGCGCAACGACAAGGGCCTGGCGGCAGAGACGGTGATGGAGGCGAGTGAGGCGGCCGAGAGCGAAGTCGCGCCGCAGACGGTCGTGAATCTCGTGGTCGCCAGCGGACGCGTGACCCTCACCGACGTCACAGGGTGGACGATGGATGCCGCGCAGGCCGAGCTCGAGCGCATCGGTCTCACGCCGAGCCCGGTCGAGCTGATCGACTGCACGCCGACGGAGCCCCCGACCGTGTCGTCGATGTCGGCTGCGCCGGGCGATGTCGCGATCGGATCGACCGTCGAGCTGCGCTACTGCGTCGCCGCCGACTGACCCGTCTCGCTCCCCAGCGGGTGCAGGTCCGATGACAGCGCCACTGCGTCGGCGTCACCGCAGAGTTCGAGCCAGTTGGCGAGCAGACGGTAGCCGCCTTCGGTGAGCACGCTCTCGGGGTGGAACTGCACCCCGACGATCGGCAGCCGGGTGTGTGCCAGGGCCATCACGGTGCCGCTGTCGGTGCGTGCGGTGACGACCACGTCGGGTGGCAGCTCCGCCTCGTCGAGGGCCAGGGAGTGATACCTGCCCGCGTCGAACGGCGAAGGGATGCCGGAGAAGAGAGCCGAGCCGTCATGCGTGACCGGCGACACCATGCCGTGCATGAGCTCGGGCGCCTCCGACACGGCGGTGCCGAATGCCGCGCCGATCACCTGATGCCCGAGGCAGACGCCGAGGAGCGGCATCCGCATCCGCGCGGCGAGACGCACGGCGTCGATCGAGACCCCGGCATCGGCTGGGGCGCCCGGTCCGGGCGAGAGGAGCACCGCATCGAACTCGGGCAGCATCCCCTCGAGCTGGGCGGCATCGGTGGCATCCGCTTCGATCAGCCTGATGTCAGCGCCGAGCTCCCGCAGGTAACCGACGAGGGTGTGCACGAAGCTGTCGTGGTTGTCCACGACGAGCACGCGGGTCATTCGAGATCGACCTCGCCCGGGGTGATCAAGGGGCTCACCCAGGGGAACACGAACCAGAACAGGCCGTAGAGCACCGCAGCGATGAGCACGAGAACGAAGAAGAGCTTCAGCCACCACGGACCGGGCAGCAGGCGCCAGAGGGCGGCATACATGATGTGTCTCGTTCCGTTCGGCTAGATCGACGGCGCAGCCGGCGGAGGCGGTGGGTCGGTGAGGGCCTGGGGTGGGCCTTCGGCGCGTGGTTGGAAGCTCTCGAACACCCCGTACGCCACGATGCGCTCGGCCAGTGAATACAGCGGAGAGCAGGCGGTCAGCGTGATGTACTTCTCGCCGGTCTCGACTCCGGGCATCTGCGGGACATCGAGCAGCACGTCAGTCTGGGTCGGCTTGACGTACTCGAGCGTGCGGAAACGGTAGGTGAACCATCCGTCCGGGGTCTCGACGACGATCGCATCGCCGACCTGGAGCTTGTCGAGCTGGTTGAAGGGCTTGCCCCAGGTGGTGCGGTGCCCGGCCATCGCGAAGTTGCCGACCTCTCCGGGCATCTTCGAGTCGGTGTACACGCCGATTCCGAGGTCGTCGAGAGTGCGCGCGCGGCTCGTGCCCCCGTAGATCCCGACGTTGTACTCGGAACCGAAGCGCGGGACCTGCATCTGTGCGAACCATTGCGCGTCTGCGGGCGCGGCGGGGATCACGGGCTCGTAATAGGTCGTGCCGTCCTCCTCCTCGATCAGGGGCGGGGGCTCGGGTGCCGGCGCCTCGGCAAGAGTCTGAGACATCGCCGCGCCTTCGTCGTTCTTCTGCGCGGCGATGATGATGTCGCCGATCCACATCTGCCAGGCCACGAAGAGAAGCACGAGCACGCCGCCCGTGAGCAGCAGCTCGCCGAGCACGCTCGTGAAGGTCGCGCGCGATCGGGGGCGACGGCGGTGTGCACGTCGCTCCCCCGAGACGACGGATGCAGTCATGGCCAGATCTTATCCGCCAGACCTGGACACCAGCCCTCGGGCCTTGCTTTTCCGCGCGTAATGGCACTCTTGGGTACACTGTGGGAATGGCACGCGACCGCAAGACCGAAGAACCCGAAGCTCCGCGCAGCGAAGGCGAAGCCGCACCCAACGCCGTGTGGTTCAAGCCGGTGATGGTCGGCTTCATGCTCCTCGGTCTGGTGTGGATTCTCGTGTTCTACATCTCGGGCATGCAGTTCCCGATCCCGGGTCTCGACAACTGGAACCTGGCGATCGGCCTGGGCATCGCCCTGATCGGCTTCCTGATGACCACTCGCTGGCGCTGACGCCTGCCGCTCCCTCTTCGAAGAAGGCCCCTCTCGCTCCGGCGAGAGGGGCCTTCTTCGTTCTGGACCACCGAGAGTTATCCACAGGTTATCCCCACCCTGGGGAGAATTACACCCATGTTATTCACAATGGTTGACAACCCTGTTAACAACTCGTGATCAGGAGTAAACCGTCGTGATCAGGAAAGGCGGCAGGAATACGACGATCAGGACGAGGGCCACGACCACTGCCGCGAGAAGCAGGATCTGCAGCGTGCGCTGCTCTCGTCTGCGGGTTCTGGTGAGGATGAACGCGATCAGCGCTCCCACGATCGCCCCACCAAGGTGCGCCTGCCAGGCGATGTTCTGAGAGAACACGAATCCGACGACGAAGTTGATGCCGAGGATCACGAGGATGCCCGTCACGTTCGCGCCGATGTGTCTACCGATGATGAGCAGCGCCGCCATCAGACCGAAGATCGCCCCGGATGCGCCGACCGTGGCGGTCCCGGGCGCGAGCACTGCGACGGCGACAGAGCCTCCGAGACCGCTGATCAGATACAGCGCGAGGAAGCGGACCCGACCCAGCATCGGCTCGAGGCTCTGCCCCAGCATCCACAGCGCGAGCATGTTGAGAGCGAGATGCAGGAATCCTCCGTGCACGAAGACGGCCGTGAGAAGTCGCCACGGCTCGAACGGCATGAGCGACAGGTCCGGATACAGATAGCCGGCTGCGAAGAGGAGCTGACCGGTGATCGCCTGGCCCATCCCGGGGATCAGCTGAAGGAGCCCGATGAACGACGTCACCGCGAGCAGCGCGTAGGTGACGATCGGCTTGCCGCTGCGCACGGTGGCGGTGGCGGTGTTGCGGCCGCCCCAGCGGCGCTCCGCGCGCTTCTGGGCGGGACTGCGGTTCTTGCGCTGCTCCGCCATGCATTCGGGGCAGATCACTCCGACGGGTGCCTGCGTCTGGCACTCGGGGCAGATCGTGCGCAGGCACCGCTGGCAGAGCACGAAGCTCTGCCGATCCGGATGCCGGTAGCAGAAGTTGTCGCGGTTGTCCGCGAACTCAGGCGTGGTCATCCGGATCGGCCAGCGTCGGCGTCAGGCCGCGACGATGTCGATCGACTGCAGCACGACGGGCTCGATGGGGCGGTCACCCGCGGCCGTCGGGACTGCGGCGATCGCGTCGACGACAGCCTTGGAGGCGTCATCGGCGACCTCGCCGAAGATCGTGTGCTTGCCCTGCAGCCAGGGGGTGGGGTCGGTCGTGATGAAGAACTGCGAGCCGTTGGTGCCCTCGGCCTTGCCGGTGATGGCGTTGCGACGCAGACCGGCGTTCGCCATGGCGAGGATGTAGGGCTCGTTGAAGTTGAGCTCCATGTTGATCTCGTCGTCGAAGTTGTAGCCGGGACCGCCGACGCCCTGTCCGAGCGGGTCGCCGCCCTGGATCATGAAGTTCGGGATGATCCGGTGGAAGATGACGTCCTTGTAGAGAGCACCCTCGCCCGGCTTGCCGGTTGCGGGGTGCGTCCACTCCTGGGTGCCGTCGGCGAGGCCGACGAAGTTCTTGACCGTCTTCGGAGCGTGATCGCCGAAGAGGTTGATGACGATGTCACCGTGGTTGGTGTGCAGGGTTGCGACATGAGAAGCGTGAGCCATGCGTCCATTCTCGCAGAGCTTCCCATGAGTTGGCCCGCGTCTAGCGCTGTTCGCCCTTCGGCGCAAGGGTTCGGCGATTCCCTCGCCCCATCCAGGGTCGCGTGGCAAGATGGGGAATCCGTACTCCAATCGACAGGAGAGCATCGTGAGCATCAGCCGCAAGCGGAAGAAGGAGCTGCGTCGTCTTCAGAACGACGCCAACCAGCTCTGGGAGAACCAGCAGGTCCTGGTCGGCCACGCCGCCGACGTCGCCCGTGAGGCCGGACGCCAGCTCGGCCACTTCGGCCGCGAGCAGGTCGGTCCTGTCGTGCAGGACACCTACAACCGTCGCGTCGCTCCGGTCGTCGACCGTGGCGTGCGATTCGGCCACCACGTCGTGGATGACAAGGTCGTCCCGATCGTCGGCGGAGTCGTCGGAACCGCGCTCACCGCGTGGGACGTGGCGAACGCCAAGCGCGAGGGTGTCGTGCGCAAGGTCCGGAAGGCCACCAAGCCCGAACCGAAGGGCCCCGGCGTCGGCTCGATCATCGCGCTGATCCTCGGAGTCGCGGCAGCAGCCGGTGTTCTCTACGCCGCCTGGCAGGCACTGCGCGCGGACGACGAGCTCTGGGTCGCCGACGACCCGCTCTCTGCACCTGACGCGTGACCTCGACATCGGAGCCCCCGGCCTCTGAGCCGGGGGATCTGCATGCCCGGGTGAGGGATGCCGCAGCCGCACGCGGCCTCGACATCGAGATCCGTGAACGGCCGGCCGCCCGCAGCCTCGTCGAAGCTGCGGAACTGCTCGGCATCCTTCCCTCCGGCATCGTCAAGACCCTCGTCGTCAAGCGCTCGGACGACACCTTCCTGTTCGCGCTGGTTCCCGGCGGCAGGTCGATCTCGTGGCCCAAGCTGAGGGCCGTGGTCGGCGTGAACAAACTGCGCCTGCCAGAGCCGGAGCTCGCCCTCGCGGCGACCGGGTACGAGCGCGGCACCATCGTGCCCATCGGCAGCACGACCGAGTGGCCGGTGTTCGCCGACGAGTCGATCGTCGGACAGCGAATCGCCATGGGAGCCGGTTCCCACGGGTACAGCCTCTTCGTGGATGCGGACGACCTCATCGCCGCCTACGGCGCCACGGTCGCCGACATCTCCGTTCCCGAAGAGGCGCGCGGCTGACTCAGAGGATGCCGGCCATCCGCAGTGAGATGTCGACCAGCTTCACTCTCTGCAGGTCCCGCACTGCCCTGAGGGGGAACCACTCCGCCATGTCGGTCGAGCCATCGGCCTCGAAGGTCAGCTTGCCGCCTGTCACCGATGCGCGATAGACGATGCGCAGTGTGTGCAGAGGCTGGTCTGACTCATTCACGCGCTGGCCGGCAGGGATCACTCTCGAGTGGATGCCGAGCAGCTCCCCGACCTTGACGGTGTAGCCGGTCTCCTCACGAAGCTCCCGTCGCACGGCGTCCTCGGGTGCCTCACCCGCCTCGAGACCACCGCCGGGCATGGTCCACGCGACGCGACGACCCTCCGTCCAGCGCGCCAGAAGTATGCGTCCGTCGTCATCGGTGACGACCGCGTACGCCGCGACCCGCATGTCCATGCACTCACCCTAGCCGCCGCGCATCGAGGTCGACCGCTGTGTGTCGATCCGCGGCCCCGACGGTCGATCGTGTCGATCAGCGGCCCCGACGGTCGATCGTGTCGATCAGGAATCGAGAAGCACAGCCGCCGCGGCATCCGTATTCTGAGTTCATCGCAGGTCACACCGAGAAAGGAACCCGTCATGGCTGACGACGACAAGAACTTCAGCGCCGAGGAACGCGAGGCCATGAAGGAGGCCGCGGCCGACAAGCGCAAGTCACGCTCTCGGGCGAAGAAGAGCCCCGAGGAGGTGCGAGCAGAGGGGGTTGCAGATCTCGAGGCGGCGGTGGCGAAGCTGCCGGACGACAAGGATCGCGAGTTGTCCCTGGCGCTGCACGCCCTCGTCACCGAGGTCGCTCCCGAGCTGATGCCGCGCACGTACTACGGCATGCCGGCGTGGGGCAAGGACGGCAAGGTGCTCTGCTTCTTCCAGCCTGCGAGCAAGTTCAAGGTGCGCTACGGCACCTTCGGCTTCGAACCCATCTCGAACCTCGACGACGGCACGATGTGGCCGACCGCCTACGCGCTGCTCGACCTCACCGCTGCGAACCGCAAGCTGCTCACCGAGCGCATCCGCCTCGCCGTCAGCTGAGTCGCCGTTCCCTCGCCGGGGACCGAGCAGTAGCGTGGATGCCGTGAGCACACTGCCGTTCCCCGCCTCCGTGTACGCCGACCGACTCGAGCGCGCAGCGTCTCTCGCCGCGGAGGCCGGTCTCGACGGGGTGGTCGTCGGCCCCGGGCCCGACCTGCACTACCTGGTCGGCGTCGAGGGCGACACGATCGAACGCCTCACAGCACTCGTGCTCGGACCCGGGATCGCTCCCACGATCATCGTGCCGCGGATGGAGCTGGCGAAGGTCAGGACCACCGCGGTGGGGCAGCTCGGACTCGCGGTCTCCGACTGGGTCGACGGAGAGAACCCCTACGACCTCGTGGCCGAGGTTCTCGGCTCCGTCACGAGGCTGGGTGTCTCCGACGCACTGCCGGCACTGCACGTCATTCCGCTGGCCGAGCGGATGGACGTGCGCGCCGAGCTCGCGACGCCGGTGCTGCGCGAGGGTCGCATGATCAAAGACGCCGCCGAGGTCGCCGAGCTGCGCCTCGCCGGTGCGGCGATCGATGCCGTGCACCGTCGCGTGCCCGAGTGGCTGCGCGCAGGTCGCACGGAGCGTGAGGTGGCGGCAGACATCGCCGAGGCGATCATCGCCCAGGGGCACCGCACCGTCGAGTTCGTCATCGTCGGCTCGGGTCCCCACGGCGCCGACCCCCACCACGAGGTGTCGGACCGAGTGATCGGCGACGGGGAGATCGTGGTCGTCGACATCGGGGGAGCGGTGCCCAGCGGCTACAACTCCGACAGCACCCGCACCTACGTGGTCGGAACGCCCGACCCCGACGCTGCCGATCGCATCGCCGTGCTCGTGCGTGCTCAGCAGGCCGCCGTCGACGCCGTCCGCCCCGGGGTGACGGCCGAGGAGGTCGACGCCGCAGCGCGGTCTGTGCTGGCCGAGGCAGGGCTCGCAGAGGCCTTCCTGCATCGCACCGGTCATGGGATCGGGATCTCGGTGCACGAGGAGCCCTACATCGCGCCGGGCAACGATCTGGTGCTGCGCGAGGGCATGGCCTTCAGCATCGAACCCGGCATCTACTTCGCGGGCGACTGGGGTGCGCGCATCGAGGACATCGTGGTCGTGACAGCGGACGGATGCGAGCGACTGAACGTCGCACCCCACGAGCTGCGCGCTGTCTGACGGGGTCAAGCCCCTTTGTCAGCGCTTAAGGCTGCCCGAGACTCTCCCCATGGCATCCGCAGAGCGCGACCGCACCGACCACGCCGCCGGCCCGCAGAAGACGGCCGACGGCCATCACGTCATGATCGACGGGCGCAAGTGGCGGGCTACGGACCCATCCATACCGGAGACGTTCCGTCGGGAACTCGTCGACGAGCTGATGGCGGCACGCAGAGGCGTGAAGGCCGGGGATGCCGACGCGCGACGCCGAGTGCAGGATGCGAAGACGGCCCTCGGTGAACGCGGATCACCATGGTGGGAGGAACGTGGCGGCGGGGCCTTCGACGAGCGGATCGCAGCGGCACTGCGTGCGCTCGTCCGACGACGATCTGAATCGTCGATCTGTCCGAGCGACGTCGCCCGCACGGTGGGCGGTGAGACCTGGCGTCCTCTGATGCCCGACGTCAGGCGCGTCGCGGCAGAGCTGGCGGATCGCGGAGAGATCGTGGTCACTCAGAAGGGCGATCCCGTGAGCATCCGTGAAGCCAGGGGTCCGGTGAGGATCGTGCGCGGCCCCGAGCTCTGACCGCAGTCAGAGCGCGTCGTAGTACCCGCTGTACGGGAAGTCGACGTCACCGGTGTCGCGCGGGTCGTAGGCGACGCTGGAGACGCTGATCGTCACCTGCGTGCTCGGCGTGATGAGAACACTGATCGCCCTGTTGCCCACCACGACCATGTCGACGAAGGTCCCCCCGGTCTTCGTCGCCGCCTCGATGCGTCGTCGCAGCTCGTCGACGTCCTGGTCCTGCGCAAGCAGGAACCGCGAGCCGTCGAAGACTATCTCGGTCTGGACCATCGTCTCCCTGTCACTCATGCGAGCACGCTACGGGCTCGCGCAAGAAGTGTGAAGGGGGGTTGATAACTAGACGGACTCCTGAGAGGGGCCCGGCCGTGCAATGCATCATCGCGGGTCACCGATCGCCGAACGTCGCTCATCTGCAGTCATGTGACTGCATAGAGTCACATATGTCGACTATGGTGGTCGTGAACGCGGACATCCACCAGAACAGAGAGTCCACAGTGCTACGTCTACTCGCTCTTGCTTCCACCGTCTTCACCGCCCTCGTGATCATCGTCAGCATCCTTGCGGGGTTCTTCACGACCAATCTCTGGGGAACGCTGCTTTTCATCCTCTGGTTCCTCGCCTGGACGGCGCTCTGGTGGTGGCTCGCGGCGCGGGCTGCCGAGCGCGCCATGGAAAGGTTCATGGAACTCACCTCGATGCCGTGCTCGCAGTGCGGTGCCCCGGGCACCATGGGGTATCGGGTCTGCAAGAACTGCGGCAGGGTCAAGCAGTCCGGGATCTAGGCGGTCGCTCCTCGTCGTCCTCGGGAGGCGGAGCGGATTCGCGGAGTTGTTAACAGGGTTGTTAACACCTGTGGAGGAATGCGGGCGAGTCGATCCGGAAGCACGTGCGTAGCGAGAAACGAGAAGGCCCCGCACGTGGCGGGGCCTTCTCGAACTGTCTCAACACAGTGTGGAGCCTAGGAGATTCGAACTCCTGACATCCTGCTTGCAAAGCAGGCGCTCTACCAACTGAGCTAAGGCCCCGTGAGGGAATTATTGAGTTGAGGAGTGGGCCCACCAGGACTTGAACCTGGGACCTCTTCATTATCAGTGAAGCGCTCTAACCGCCTGAGCTATGGGCCCGTCAACCTCCGAAACTTTACCGGAGATTCCTGGAAATACCCAATCGAGGGCGGGGCATCGGCGCGCCCCGGCCCTCGATCATGGTCAGCGCCCCGGGCGGATGGTCACACTGCCTGCCGAAAGCGAGACATCGATCACGTTCCGGGTGTCGGATGACTGGTCGACCTTCGCGTCGAGCGATCCGGCGCTGACGTCCTGGACGATCGAGTAGGACTCGTCCGGAACAGTGAGGTCGACCGACCCCGCGCTCACGTCGATCGTCGTCTGCGACGGCGCACGGCCGGTCAGCTCGACGTTGAGATCGCCCGCCGAGACGCTGAGATCCGCCTCGTCCACGCCGTCGAGCAGCGCGTCCGCGCGGCCCGCGCTCATGTCGATGCTGAGGCTGCCAGCGGCTCCTTCCACATCGAGAGCACCCGCATTGACGGTGACGTCGAGAGCGCCGAACTCACCGACCACGTCGAGGCTGCCCGCATCGAGAGTGAGGTCGGCGTCGAGCTGGGCGTCGAGAAGGTCTTCGGGGAGGGTCAGCACGGCCGACTGGTCGTCGCCGAACCAGCTGCCGAACCACCATCCGAAACGGAACTCCGGACTCCGCACGACCAGATCGTCGCCGTCACGCTCGAGAGTCCATGCCGGGCCACGGGTGTCGGTGACCGCAAGCCGGGCCTCGTCGACGTCTCCGAATTCGATACGCATGTTCCCCGCGTCCACATCGAGGTCGATGCCCTCGATGCCCGATACATCCTCTGTCAGCACCGCATCGCTGCCCTGTGCAGAACCCATCATGCTGCCGGTCGCCGCGAACGCGGCAGACCCTCCCGCGCCGAGGAGCGCGATTCCACCGACGATCGCCGTCACGATCATGATCGCCGTCGTTCCCGACGAGCGACCCGCATCGGCGGGTGACGCCTGAGCAGGAGCAGAGGCGGGAGCCGGAGCCGGCTCGTACGCCTGTGGCGCAGACGCGGGCGGGGGAGTGAGCGGAGTGTGTCCGCCCTGGAAGTCGTCGTCGTTCGTGGTCATCGTCCCAGTCCTGTCTGTCCGATCGGCGGCGTGCCGCCCGTGTTCTCGATGTGTGCGAGCGCCGCCAGCACGCGCCGGTTGCCCGACTCGCCCTGCTCGAAGCCCAGCTTCTGGAAGATCGCAGTGATGTGCTTCTCGACGCTCGCTTCCGAGAGGAAGAGCAGGCCGGCGATGGCCTGGTTCGACTTGCCTTCGGCGATGAGCGACAGCACGGTGCGCTCGCGCTCGGTGAGGCGCTGCATGCGGTCGTCGCGGTTGCGACGTGTCAGCAGCTGAGCCACGACCTCGGGATCGAGCACCGTCGCCCCCTCGGATATCCTCTGCACCGAGGCGAGGAACTCCGAGACATCGGCGACCCGATCCTTGAGCAGATACCCGAGCGGCCCGCCCTGTGCCGCGATGAGGTCGGACGCATACCGCTCCTCGACGTACTGCGAGAGCACGAGCAGCGGCAGCGCAGGATTCGTGATACGGAGTCCGAGCGCCGCGCGGATGCCCTCGTCGGTGAACGTCGGGGGCAGTCTCACATCGAGGATGCAGAGCTCCGGATCGGTCTCGACCACGGCCTCGCTGAGACCGCTGGTGTCGGGGAGAGCTGCGACCACGGTGTGACCGGCATCCTCGAGCAGCCGCACGAGTCCCTCACGCAGCAGCACCGAGTCCTCGCAGATCAGGATGCGCATGGCACGTTCACCTCCAGGCTGGTAGGCCCGCCGACGGGACTCTCGAGGCGGAAGGTTCCACCGGCTGCCAGCACACGGTTGGCGATGCCGTCGAGCCCGCCGCCGGGCTGCACCTGTGCGCCACCCATCCCGTTGTCCTCGACACGGGCCCAGAGCACTCCTCCGTCTCGGAGACGCACGGTGACCCGCGCCTCGCTGGCTCGCGAGTGCTTCGCGGCGTTCGTGAGCGACTCGGCGATCGAGAAGTACACGGCGGCCTCGGCCTCACGGCTGCAGCGTCCGTCCATCCGCACGTCGAGACTCACGGGGATGTGCGACCGGCCGGCAAGGGCAGACAGGGCTGCGTCGAGACCTCGATCGTCGAGGACGGATGCATGGATGCCGCGGGCGAGCTGCCGCAGCTCGGTGATCGCCGCCTTGGTCGAGGTGTGTGCCTCGGCGATCAGCTCTTTCGCGGCATCCGGGTCGTTGTCGATCTTCTGCTGTGCGAGTCCCAGCGTCATTCCGACCGAGACGAGGCGCGGCTGGACGCCGTCGTGCAGATCCCGCTCGATGCGTGTGCGCTCGACATCTGCGGCGCGGACGGCGCCCTCACGCTGAGCGCTGCTGGTGCGCACTCGCTCCGTGAGCTCTGCCTCACGGCTGCGAACGACGATGGCGAGCGAGAGCACCCGATTCAGGAGCGCGAGACCGATCATTCCCGCGAGGCAGGCCGCGATGCCGAGGATGCCGACGAGCGGCGCCCACGCGGGGTCGATGCCGCCTCCGCCGAACGGGCCCATCACGGCATCCGCTCCGGTGACGGGTGCGAACGAGATCGTGATCGACCACACCAGGCCGAACGCGAGGCGCAGCACGATCCAGCCGAGCACGGCGGTGATCGCGAAGTTCGCAAGCGCCCGCCACATACGGCCGTCGATGGCCTGACGTCCGAGCGAGCGCAGCCAACCGGAGAATCCGGGCCGGTCGCGCGGGCGCCACCTGAGCGGCGTGATCGGCGATCGGTAGAGGGCGCTGACCCGCGTCACCTCGAACCAGCCCACGCCGAAGAGCGCGTAGACGAGTCCGACGAGCAGCACGATGCCGACGCCCGCCGCGAAGAGCAGGCCGAGGCCGGTGCCGAGGAGTCCCGAGAGAGTCGCGAAGATGAAGCCGCCGATGACTCCGATTCCTGCGAGGTGCAGGATCGTGAGCACGATGCGCAGCGGCGGCTTCGTGGCCGTCGCCTGTGGTGGCGTGGCAGTGTGTGTCGTCATGGTTCAAAGGTACGGCGGTGCCGATCGGGCCGACACCGAGCCACCCAGACACCCGGCTTCGGGTTTTCCCTACTCCGCCGGAGAACAGAAAGAGGGGCGGATGCCGCAGCATCCGCCCCTCTTCGAATCCGGAGGATCAGTTCGACATGAAGCCGACGAGCAGACCGCCCGTCACCTTCACGGCGACGTTGTAGATGCCGGCGACGACCGCGCCGAGCACCGTGAACACGATGAGGTTCAGGATCGAGACGACGGCGGCGAAGGCCATGACCTGCGGCAGACCGGCCACCTCGGAGATGCGCACCGAGTTGTCGGTGATCGCACCGATGATCTCATCGGCCTGGGTGAGGAGTCCCGTCGCCTGGAGCACCAGGAAGATCAGGAAGAACGACACCATGGTGACGATCGCGAGCGCGACCGCTCCGAGGAACGAGAGCTTCACGGCCGACCAGAAGTCGACGTAGACGAGACGCAGGCGCACCTGCTTGCCACTGGTCTTGCGCGTGGACTTCTTCGCCAGCTTGTCGGCTACTGTGCTCATGCGTCTGCTTCCTCAGGGTTCTCGTTCGTCTCGGGGGCGGTGGACTCGGATTCCACCTCAGCCTCATCCGATTCGTCTTCTTCGGTGAGGCCCCGCTCGCCGTTGCGGGCGATGGCGAGGATCCGGTCGGCTTCCGTCGTCCGTGCGAACACCACTCCCATGGTGTCTCGGCCCTTGGCGGGCACCTCGGCCACGGCAGAGCGTACCACCTTGCCGCTGGACAGAACCACAAGGACCTCGTCGTCGGACGAGACCATCAGACCACCCGCGAGAGTGCCCCGATCGTCGTGGAGCTTGGCCACCTTGATGCCGAAACCACCGCGTCCCTGGACGCGATATTCCTCGACGGCCGTGCGCTTCGCGTACCCGCCGTCCGTCACCACGAACACGAACTGGCCGGGGGCTGCGACGGATGCCGACAGCAGGCTGTCGCCCTCACGGAACTTCATGCCCTTCACTCCGGCGGTCGCGCGTCCCATCGGCCGCAGCGCCTCGTCGGTCGCGCTGAACCTGACCGACATGCCCCGGCGGCTGATGAGAAGGATGTCGTCCTCGGCGTTCACCATGAGCGCCGAGACGAGCTCGTCCTCGTCGTTCAGACGGATCGCGATGACGCCGCCCTGACGGTTGGTGTCATATGTGTCGAGGCGCGTCTTCTTGACGAGACCGTCACGCGTGGCGAGCACCAGATAGTCGGCCACCTCGTAGTCGCGGATGTCGAGCACCTGAGCGATGTTCTCGTCGGGCTGCAGCGCGAGCAGGTTCGCGACGTGCGTTCCCTTGGCATCGCGCCCCGCCTCGGGGACCTCATAGGTCTTCGCGCGGTAGACGCGCCCCTTGTCGGTGAAGAACAGCAGCCAGTGGTGCGTCGTCGTCACGAAGAAGTGCTCGACGATGTCATCCGCCCGCAGCTGAGCGCCCTTGATGCCCTTGCCGCCGCGGTGCTGCGACCGGTAGTTGTCGCTCCGCGTGCGCTTGATGTACCCGGCGCGGGTGATGGTGACGACCATCTCCTCTTCGGCGATGAGGTCCTCCATCGAGACGTCGCCGTCGAAACCATGCAGGATGTGCGTGCGGCGTTCGTCGCCGAAGCGGTCGACGATGCCCGTGAGCTCTTCGCGGATGATGTCGCGCTGCAGCGACTCGTCGGCCAGGATCGCCTGGTATTCGGCGATGAGTCGCTCGAGCTCGGCGGCCTCGTCGAGGATCTTCTGCCGCTCGAGGGCCGCGAGGCGACGGAGCTGCATGTCGAGGATGGCCTGGGCCTGGTCGTCGTCGATGTCGAGAAGCTTCTTCAGGCCCTCGCGGGCATCCTCGACCGTCGCCGAACGGCGGATCAGGGCGATGACCTCGTCGAGCGCGTCGAGCGCCTTGAGGTAACCGCGCAGGATGTGCATGCGACGCTCGGCCTTCGCCAGACGGAAGCGCGTGCGGCGGACGATGACTTCGAGCTGGTGGGTGATCCAGTACGTCACGAAACCGTCGATCGCCAGCGTGCGCGGCACGCCGTCGACGATCGCGAGCATGTTGGCGCCGAAGTTCTCCTGCAGCTGCGTGTGCTTGTACAGGTTGTTGAGCACGACCTTCGCGACGGCGTCGCGCTTGAGCACGACGACGAGTCGCTGACCCGTGCGGTCGGAGGACTCGTCGCGGATGTCGGCGATGCCGCTGATCTTGCCGTCACGGACGAGGTCGCCGATCTTCACCGCGACGTTGTCGGGGTTGACCTGGTACGGCAGCTCGGTGATCACGAGGCACGTGCGGCCCTGGATCTCCTCGACGTTGACGACCGCGCGCATCGTGATGGATCCGCGGCCGGTGCGATACGCCTCGTGGATTCCCTTGGTACCCAGGATCTGAGCGCCGGTCGGGAAGTCGGGGCCCGGAACGCGCTGGATCAGTCCGTCGAGGAGCTCCTCACGCGGAAGACCCGGGTTGTCGAGGGCCCAGAGCGCAGCATCCGAGATCTCACGCAGGTTGTGCGGGGGGATGTTCGTCGCCATGCCGACGGCGATTCCGACCGAGCCGTTGACGAGCAGGTTCGGGAACCTGGCGGGGAGGACCGTCGGCTCCTGGGTCTGGCCGTCGTAGTTGTCCTGGAAGTCGACGGTGTCTTCTTCGATGTCGCGCACCATCTCGAGCGCGAGGGGGGCCATCTTTGTCTCGGTGTATCGAGGGGCCGCGGCTCCCATGTTGCCGGGAGAGCCGAAGTTCCCCTGTCCCAGCGCCAGCGGGTACCGCAGCGCCCACGGCTGCACCAGACGCACGAGGGCGTCGTAGATGGCCGAGTCACCGTGCGGGTGGTACTGACCCATGACCTCGCCGACGACACGGGCGCACTTCGAGAACGACTTGTCGGGACGGAATCCGCCGTCGTACATGCCGTAGATGACACGGCGGTGCACAGGCTTCAGACCGTCGCGCACGTCGGGGAGGGCGCGGCCGACGATCACGGCCATCGCGTAGTCGAGATAGCTGCGCTGCATCTCGGACTGCAGATCGACCTGGTCGATCTTTCCGTGGTCGTGTGCCGGGGGCTCGGGGCGTACGTCGTCAGTCATGTGTGTTGTCGATTCCGGTCGTTAGTCGAGCGAATGCAGGGCGCGGGGCGCCTCAGATGTCGAGGAAGCGGACGTCCTTGGCGTTGCGCTGGATGAAGCTGCGTCGGGATTCGACGTCCTCACCCATCAGCACGCTGAAGATCTCGTCGGCCGCTGCGGCATCCTCGATGGTCACCTGGCGGAGCGTCCGCGTGGTGTGGTCCATCGTGGTCTCCCACAGCTCCTTGGCGTTCATCTCGCCGAGACCCTTGTACCGCTGGATGCCGGCATCCTTCGGGATGCGCTTGCCGTTGTCGAGGCCGAACTTCAGCAGCGCGTCGCGCTCGGCGTCGCTGAACACATACTCGTGCGCGGAGTTCGACCACTTGAGGCGGTACAGCGGGGGCATCGCGAGGTACACGAAACCCGCCTCGATGAGTCCGCGCATGTACCGGAACAGCAGCGTGAGCAGCAGCGTCGTGATGTGCTGACCGTCGACGTCGGCATCCGCCATCAGCACGATCTTGTGATAGCGCGCCTTCTCGATGTCGAACTCTTCGCCGATGCCCGTGCCGAAGGCCTGGATCATCGCCTGGACTTCGCGGTTGCCGAGCGCCTTGTCGAGACGTGCGCGCTCGACGTTGAGGATCTTGCCGCGGAGCGCGAGGATCGCCTGCGTGTGCGGGTCGCGTCCCTGCACCGCCGAGCCGCCGGCCGAGTCACCCTCGACGAGGAAGATCTCGCTGATCGAGGGGTCCTTGCTGGTGCAGTCCTTGAGCTTGTCGGGCATCGCCGCAGACTCGAACACGCTCTTGCGTCGTGCGGTCTCGCGCGCCTTGCGGGCGGCGAGACGTGCGGTCGCGGCGTCGAGCGCCTTGCGGATGATGTTCTTCGCCTGGGCCGGGTTGCGGTCGAACCAGTCGCCGAGCTGATCGCCCACGACCTTCTGCACGAACGCCTTGGCCTCGGTGTTGCCGAGCTTGGTCTTGGTCTGACCCTCGAACTGGGGCTCGCCGAGCTTGATCGAGATGACGGCGGTCAGTCCCTCGCGCACGTCGTCGCCGGAGAGGTTCTCTTCCTTCTCCTTGAGGATGTTGTTCGCACGCGCGTACTTGTTCACCAGTGTGGTGAGTGCGGCGCGGAAGCCCTCTTCGTGGGTGCCGCCCTCGTGCGTGTTGATCGTGTTCGCGTAGGTGAAGACGTTCTCGGTGTACGAGGTGGTCCACTGCATCGCGACCTCGAGTGAGATCTTGCGTGCCGTGTCCTCGGACTCGAACGCGATGATCTCGTCGTTGACGACCTCGGCGTGACGCACCTTGTTCAGGTACTCGACGTAGTCGACGAGTCCGCGCTCGTAGAAGAAGACATCGCCGGGCTGCTTGGTCGTGGTCACACCGGCGTCTTCGACCTCGTAGGCAGAGGACGCGCGCTCGTCGAGCAGCTCGATGCGCAGCCCCTTGTTCAGGAACGCCATCTGCTGGAAGCGAGTCCGCAGGGTGTCGTAGTCGAAGTCGGTCGTCTCGGTGAAGATCGAGGCGTCCGGCCAGAACGTGATGCTCGTGCCGGTGTCGTCGGTCTCCTCGCCCTTGATGAGCTTCTGCTGCGGCAGCCCGCCGTCGGCGAAGCTGTGCCGCCAGACGAAGCCCTTCTGCTTGACCTCGACGTCGAACCGGGTCGACAGGGCGTTCACGACAGAGGAGCCGACGCCGTGCAGACCACCCGAGACGGCGTACGCACCGCCGCCGAACTTGCCACCCGCGTGCAGGATCGTCAGCACGACCTCGACCGTCGACTTCGACGGGTCGGAGGAGTGCGGGTCGACCGGGATTCCTCGGCCGTTGTCGATGACGCGCACGCCGCCGTCCTCGAGCAGCGTCACGTAGATCGTGTCGGCGTAGCCGGCCAGAGCCTCATCGACCGAGTTGTCGACGATCTCGTAGACCAGGTGGTGCAGACCACGCGGACCCGTGGATCCGATGTACATGCCGGGGCGCTTGCGCACCGCCTCGAGTCCCTCGAGGATCTGGATCGAGTCGGCACCGTACTCGCCGGGCTGCTTGATCTTGGGGGAGATCGATGTAGACCTCGTCTCCGCGTCCGCGGGAGTCTGGGTCTCTGCGCCCTGGGAGGGGTCAGGGGTTTCCCCGGTGGTCGATTCCGTCTCGTCAGCAGGGAATTCAGGCGTCATCAGAGGGCATTCTCCACATCGATATTACGAACTCCCATTCTAGCGGTCTTTCGACTCGAAATCCCGCTGAACGGCCGTGTGTGGCCCTCTGAGCCTCTCGAACCCCCTGGACGGTGCCCTACCCGTAGGTATCGCGCGGGCCCCGTCCTGGAACGACTCTGGGACCCCATTTCCACGAGGGTACGTCCGGTCCGATGAAGCGGAGGTTCTCGACTCCGGCATCCGGATACCGACGACCGATCTCGGTGAGGATGGTGCCGCGCATGTACTGGAGGTTCTTCGCCCACGCCGTCGAATCGCACTTCACCGTGAGGACTCCACGCTCGAGCGAGACCGGCTCGGAGTGCTTCGCCGTGTCGGTGCCCGCGAGATCGGCCCACTGTCTGACCAGGTCTTCGCGGGCGAGAGTCTTCTGCCACCCGGAGTCGCGGCTCAGCTTGTCGAGCACCGCCCCGAGGGGACCGGGGTCGCGGCCGGGCGTGAAGGGTGCGTTGTCATCGTCTGCGACGATCCGCCGCTTGCGCTTCCACGACTTCGAGCTCGGTGCGAGACCACGCAGTCGCAGATACGTCGCGACCGTCTCGGGGGTCTCTGATGCGGGACCAGGTGTGGCGTCACTCATCCGGCGCCTCCCTCTCGTCGCTGATGGTTCCGGCCGTGATCCTCACCACATGCGCATGGAGCACTTCGGGAATGTCCTCCTCGACCGCAGCGGTCACGACCACCTGCTCGTACCCCGCGGTGAGTGCGGCGAGTCGCTGACGGCGATCGGCATCGAGTTCGGCGAACACGTCATCGAGGATCAGCACGGGGTCGCCCGCGGGGGACTCGCTGCGCAGCAGCTCTGCCGAGGCGAGGCGCAGGGCGAGAGCCACAGACCAGGATTCTCCGTGGGATGCATAGCCCTTCACAGGCAGACCGCGCACTCGGAGCACGAGATCGTCGCGATGAGGGCCGGTGAGGGTGAGTCCGCGGTCGAGCTCGTTCGAACGTTTGGCGAGCAGTGCGGCGTGGAACATCTCCGCGATGTCTCCCGATGTCTCGGCCGGCGCATCGACTCCCTCCTCGGGGTCTGCGCCTCGCACGGAGAGCGCCCAGTCGAGTTGGGGACGATGGTCCTCACCGGCGATCGCCGCATATGCCTCTGCGACCGGGACCTGCAGATCGGCCGCGAGACGCTGACGTGCGGTGATGATCTCTGCCCCGAGGGAGACGAGCTTGTCGTCCCACACATCGAGGGTGGTCAGGCCCTCGCCCTTGACGCCCCGCGCTCGTGCCGATTTCAGAAGGGCGTTGCGCTGCTTGAGGACACGGTCGTAGTCGGCGAGCACGGACGACATGCGGGGAGTGCGCTGGATCAGCAGCTGGTCGACGAAGCGACGCCGCGAAGACGGGTCACCACGCACGATCTGCAGATCTTCAGGGGCGAACAGCACCACGTGGGCATACCGGGGGAGCTCGTTGGTCTTCGAAGGCGAGCCGTTGATGCGCGCCTTGTTGGATCCCTGCTTGTTGAGCTGCACCTCGATCAGCACTCTGCGTTCACCGTGCGAGAGGCGTGCACGGATGATGGCGAAATCCTGGCCCTCGCGCACCATCGGGGCATCCGACGAGACGCGGTGGGATCCGAGTGTGGCGAGGAAGACGACCGCCTCGGCGAGATTGGTCTTGCCCTGACCGTTGCGGCCGACCAGGACGTTGGGGCCCTTGTGCAGGGCGAGATCCGCGGTCGCGTAATTGCGGAAGTCGACCAGGCTCAGGTGTTCCACAATCACGCTGTCAGCCTACCTTCGGGGTCTGACACCGCTGTCGCCGCGCGGAGCGCGTCCGTCGCAGGATCAGCGGAGCAGCAGGTTGGGCTGCAGCAGGTACTTGAACGAGTCGAGTCCTGCCTGATCGACCGAGGTCTGGCTCGTGATCAGCACCGGGCTGAGTTTGTTCGCGTTGTCGCTCGAGGTGAACGTGACCCGGACGAACTCGCTCTTGACCGCGCCGAGCGCCTCGATGAGGTACTGCGGGTTGAGCCCGAGAGTGACGTCGTCTCCACCGTTCAGGATCGCGTCGACGGATTCGGAGGCACGTGCGTGCTCGCTGCCCGAGGCATCCATCGTGACGCTGTCGGACGTGAAAGTGAAGCGCAGCGGAGCTGCTCGATCCAGCACGAGCGACACTCGACGCACCGCTTCGACCAGGTCGGCGGTGTTGACGACCGCGTAGTGATCGGTCTGCTCGGGGAAGAGACGACGGACAGGCGGGAAGTTGCCCTTGATCAGCAACGAGGTGACGGTCTTGTTCCCCGCCGTGAAGGCGATGATCTCGCGGTCGCCGGCTCCGGAGAACGCGATCTGGATCGTTCCGGCGTGACCGAAGGTCTTTCCGACTTCCAGCAGTGTTCGTGCGGGGACCAGTGCGCTCGCCTCGACAGCCTCGCCATCCCACGGGACATCCCGGAGCGAGACGCGGTAGCGGTCGGTCGCAACCAGGCTCAGCGTGTGACCGGAGACCTCGAGCTGGACACCGGTGAGCACCGGGGTGACATCATCGCGCGATGCGGCGAAGCCGACCTGGGCGATCGCGGTTCCGAAGTCATCGGCGGGGACGACACCCGACGAGCCCGACACCTCGGGGATGGAGGGATATTCCTCGACCGGCATGGCCGCGAGCGTGAATCGTGCCGAGCCGCAGGTGACCGTGATGCTGCCGTCGTCCTCGACGGCGATCTCGATCGGAGCGTTCGGGAGGCGGCTTGCGATGTCGGAGAGCAGTCGGCCGTGGACGAGGATCGTGCCGGGTGTGTCGACCGTGGCCTCGATGGTGGTCCGAGCGGATGCTTCGTAGTCGAAGGCCGAGAGGGTCAGCCCGGATCCGTCTGCCTCGATGAGGACTCCGGCGAGGATCGGCTGCGGGTTGCGCTGCGGAAGCAGCTTGACGACGAACGAGACAGCCTCGCTGAAGACATCGCGGTTGACCTGAAACCTCACTGGTGCTCCCTTGTCGTCATTCTGAGACGTGTCGTCATCGGTCCTGCCTGTGCAGGGCTTCCCATGCTAGCCCCACAGTCGGGCGTATCCCTACGACCGGTGCAAACCTCCGGCCCGTCGGACTTTCCCCACCGTCTGGTGATCGGATCGCCCTTGAATTGAATTAACTCCTTAACGGTGTTAACACCTGTGGATACTGTGGATAACTCGGTGGAAAGCAGACGCGAGTAGGGAACTACATGGTTGTCAGTTGTGGAAACCCTGAGGAATCCGCGGGTGGACAGCTTCCCCTCGGTCGAACCGACTCCCCAAGTTATCCACAGGTTCGACGGTTTCCCACACATCCGTCCCGATCTCGAGGCCACTCATCCACAAGTTATCCACATGTGCAAACTGGCATCGATCCGGTTGACCATATGCCTCCCACACGCACGGAAAGGGGGTCGTAGCGTCCTATCGGAAGCTACGACCCCCTTTTCAAGGTGTCGTGGGCTCAGCGTCGACCGAGCTGCGTGGTGATCTCCGTCACCTGGTTGTAGATCGAACGACGCTCCTTCATGAGCTCACTGATCTTCTTGTAGGCGTACATCACCGTGGTGTGATCGCGATTGCCGAACAGCTGTCCGATCTTCGGCAGAGACAGGCTCGTGCGTTCGCGGCACAGGTACATGGCGATCTGACGCGACGTCGCGATCTGCTGCGACCTGCTCGATCCGTAGAGGTCGTCGACAGTCAGCTTGAAGTACTGTGCGGTCGCGGTGATGATGTCGGTCGGGGAGATGATGTTGTCCTCCGCCGTGTCGATGATGTCGCGCAGCACCGTCTGCGCCAGCGAGATGTCGAGAGCCGAGCGGTTCAGGCTGGCGAAGGCCGAGACCCGGATCAGCGCACCCTCGAGTTCCCGGATGTTCGAGGACACGACCGTGGCGATGTATTCGAGTACCTCATCGGGAATATGAAGTGCTTCGCTCTGCGCCTTCTTGCGCAGGATCGCGATCCTCGTCTCGAGGTCGGGAGCCTGGACGTCGGTGATCAGGCCCCACTCGAAGCGACTCCGCATCCGATCCTCGAATCCGGTCAGATGCTTCGGCGCGACGTCGCTCGTGATCACGACCTGCTTGTTGTGGTCATGGAGGGTGTTGAACGTGTGGAAGAACGCCTCCTGAGTCTCGGCGCGACCCTGCAGGAACTGGATGTCGTCGATCAGGAGGATGTCGACATCGCGGTAACGCGCCTGAAAGGCTGCACCGCGGTTGTTGGCGATCGAGTTGATGAAGTCGTTCGTGAACTCCTCACTCGAGACATACCTCACCTTGACGCCGGCGTAGAGCGACTGGGCGTAGTCGCCGATCGCGTGCAGCAGGTGCGTCTTGCCCAGGCCCGAGTCACCGTAGATGAAGAGCGGGTTGTAGGCCTTGGCCGGCGCTTCGGCGACTGCGACGGCGGCGGCGTGAGCGAACCTGTTGGACTGCCCGATGACGAAGTTGTCGAAGGTGTACTTGGGATTGAGGCGGGACTCATGACGCTGCTGCGTCGGCTGCTCCATCGGAGACTCGACGCGGATCTGCTCCTGGCGGCCGTAGTCCGCGACGGCGATGGGCGCGGTCGGCTGCTCGGCGAGTTCGTGATTGACCACCACTCGATACGAGGTGACCTCGTCGCCGATGTGAGACAGAGCCTCCATGATGGGCAGGCGCAGTCTCTTGTTGATCTGCGCGGCGGTGAGATCGTTGGGGACCTCGAGATACAGCGTCGCCGCCATCACACCGGCCGGCACAGCGAGGCTGAGGAAACCCTGGAGCTGAGGAGTGACCCTGTCATCCGATTCGAGCAGCTCCTGCACCGTGGTCCAGATCGGAACGTCGGGCTGGGCAGGTGATGACATGACGCTCCGTGCTGAGGGGGGCGACGGGCCGTCGGGATGACGCGCCTCGCCTGTGGATAACTTCGGATGCCACGGTAGTCACCACGGCTGTGAACGGCAACCTGCCCCTGGAAATCCGCGCGCGTGTTGCGCATACGTGCAGGCCAGAGGTTGTGGATAATGGCTGTGCGGATCCTGATGTGGTCCGGACCGAAGCGCGCAGATTTGCTCTGTGGGCCGCCAGGACGTACCCTTAATCGGTTGACTTATGCCTGTATGGCAGATCCCTATGTCTCCGGTCAAGATGATCCCGGTGGCAGCATTCCCGGAGTGATTTCATGAGCAAGCGCACCTTCCAGCCCAACAACCGTCGTCGCGCCAAGAAGCACGGCTTCCGCCTTCGCATGCGCACCCGCGCCGGCCGCGCGATCCTTTCGGCTCGCCGTGCGAAGGGCCGCACCGAGCTCTCCGCGTAGACCGCTGTGCTCGCCCGCCCGTTTCGTGTGACCCGCGGGAGCGACTATCGACTGGTCGTTCGACGCGGATCCCGTTGTGGCGGAGCCAAAGTCGTCACCTCGATGCTGGCGACGGGCGAGAGCAGAGCCGCGAGGTTCGGATTCATCATCAGCAAGCAGGTGGGCACCGCAGTGGTGCGCAATACCGTGCGACGGCGACTCAAAGCCGTGTGTGCGGATGCGCTGGCGCGGGTCCCCGAGGGCACGGATGTCGTCATCCGTGCCCTTCCTGCATCCGCCACCGCCAGCTATGCAGAGCTCAGCGCCGATGTGAATCGCTGCCTCGAACGCCTCGCGCAGGTGCGATCATGACGGCCCTTCCGTCGTCATCGGTCGGCACCGCCCACATGCAGATCGGCGATGCGCTGCGCAGCATCCCGTTGATCCCGAGGAATCTGGTTCTGGGTTTCCTGACCGGGTATCGCAAGGTGATCTCCCCGATGTATGGAGATGTCTGTGCCTATTACCCATCCTGTTCCGCTTACGCTGTAGGTGCGGTGCAACAGCATGGCGCGGTGCGGGGAGCGATGCTCTCGGCGTGGCGCATCCTGCGTTGCAATCCCTGGAGCCACGGCGGCGTCGATGACGTCCGTCCGCACCAACACTTCCGTTATGACCTGACCGCTCGCGGTTTCGTCGTCCCTGCCCGAAAGGATTGATCGGTGGGTCTTGACCTCCTGCTCGCCAGCGCAACACCGTCACCGGAGCCTGCCTCCGGTGGCTTCGATCTGATCGGGACCATCCTCTGGCCCCTCAAGTGGGTCGTCGAGCTCGTGCTCGTCGCCTGGCACTGGCTGCTGACGGCTGTCGGTCTTCCGGCGGCATCCGGTCTGACCTGGGTGCTCTCGATCGTCGGCCTCGTGATCGTGGTGCGCGCTGCGCTGATCCCGCTCTTCGTGAAGCAGATCAAGAGCCAGCGAAAGATGATGGAAATTGCTCCTGAACTGCGAAAAGTTCAGGAGAAGTACCGGGGCAAGAAGGATCAGCTCTCTCGTGAGGCAATGAGCCGCGAGACCATGGCCCTCTACAAGAAGCACGGCACGACGCCGATGTCGAGTTGTCTTCCGCTTCTTGTGCAGATGCCGATCTTCTTCTCGCTGTTCAGCGTGCTGAGCGACGTCTCGAAGCACCACAACCTGGGCGTGGGAGGTGTGGGTCTCCTCAACGCCGAACTCACTGAGCAGTTCTACAACGCGGAGCTCTTCGGCGTCGCATCGTTGCACGAGACCCTCGGCAACGCAGTGGATGCCGGCAACACGGTCGCGATCGTGATTCTGGTCGTGCTGGTCGTGCTCATGATCGCGTCGCAGTTCTTCACCCAGCTGCAGATCATCTCGAAGAACCTGTCGCCTGAGGCCAAGACCGGCCAGGCGTACCAGATGCAGAAGATCATGCTCTACGTGCTGCCGCTCGGCTTCATCTTCTCGGGCATCTTCTTCCCGCTCGGCGTGGTCGTCTACTGGTTCATCTCGAACCTCTGGACCATGGGTCAGCAGTTCCTCGTCATCCGCGAGATGCCGACCCCCGGGTCTGAGGCGGCGAAGGCCCGCGAGGAGCGACTGGCTCGCAAGGGCAAGGCGATCGACTCCTCGGGCAAGGTCGTTCCCATGGCGGCGTACGAAGCAGAACAGCAGCGCCTGCTCGAAGAGGCGGAGCGCGCCAAGGCGCAGACTCCCAAGCGCCAGCAGCCTGTGGGCAAGAAGCGTGCCAAGAAGAAGGGGAGCGGTTCATGACCGACAACATGACCGAGACCGTGGAGCCCACGGTCGCAGAGCTCGAGAACGAGGGCGACGTCGCAGCTGACTACCTCGAGGAGCTGCTCGACATCGCTGACATCGACGGCGATCTGAATCTCGACGTCCGCCAGGGCCGTGCTTACGTGTCGGTCGAGGCCGAGGGGGATGGGCTCGCTCTGCTGTCGGCACCCGACACCGTGCAGGCGCTCCAGGAGCTGACCCGCCTCGCTGTTCAGAACAAGACCGGTTCGTTCTCGCGACTGATCCTCGATGTCGGCGGGTCTCGGGACGCGCGTCGCCGCCAGCTCGAGACGCTGGTGAATGCAGCGGCTGCGAAGCTCGATGATGGCGCGACGCAGGCCTCTCTGCCGGCGATGTCGAGCTACGAGCGCAAGCTGGTTCACGACATCGCTGCCGATCAGGGGCTCGTCTCTGAGTCCTACGGCGAGGGTGCTGACCGCCACACGGTCCTGCGCCGTCGTTGACGTTTCACGTGAAACATTTGGTCGGGATGCCGTCGTGAGCGACGTGGAGATCGAGCCTTCCGTAGCCGCCGAGTTGTTCGGGGATCGGATCGAGGTGGCACGACAGTTCACGGCGGCCCTGACTGAGCACGGCGAGGAGAGGGGCCTGATCGGCCCGCTGGAACTGCCTCGCCTGTGGACCAGACACATCCTGAACAGCGTCATCGCTGCTCCGCTGTTCCACGGATCTGTTGCCGATATCGGCTCCGGTGCCGGCCTGCCCGGAATCGTCCTGGCGATCGCCCGGCCGGATGTGCAGTGGACTCTCATCGAACCGATGGAGCGCCGCGTGATCTGGCTGAACGAGCAGGTTGCGGAGTTGCACCTCGACAACGTCGAAGTGCTCCGCGCGCGTGCCGAAGACGTACGGCGACCGGTGGGCTTCGATGTCGTCACCGCGCGAGCCGTCAGTGCTTTGAAGACGTTGATTCCTCTTACCGCACCGCTCGTGAGGGACGGTGGCGAGCTCATCCTGCTCAAGGGGATGAATGCCGGCAATGAGATCGACGCGGCGCAGAAGCAGATCAAAAAGTTCCGCCTCTCTGACATCCGAGTCGAGACTCTCGGGGAGAACGTGCTCCCTGAGACGACACGAGTCGTTCGGGCTGTCGTTCGGTAGCTGCCGACCGAGGAGCGGACGTTCCTTGTCGCTGTGGGAGTTGCTCCGCGGATGTGACAGGGTTGGGGCATCTACGGGACCTTGGCTTCAGTTGGCGTGTGAGTCATGCGTGCCATGCACGTGGATACCCTCCCCACTTGCGTACTTCGTCAGGAGTGAGGGCGAGAGCGCGGTGAGCGGTGGACGGTGTTTCACTTGAAACGTACGGTTCCCCTCATGCTCTCGGATCGCGTGAGTGCGTGTCTGTCGTGCTCTAGTCGGCGAAGGCAGCGGGGAGGTCGATGTGTTGAGATGATCACGGCCTCGACAGTTCGCGCGGGTTGTGGATGTGTTTCACGTGAAACGGCCTGTTACACGGCCTCCATACCTTCCGCAGTGCACGTCGAGGCTCAGGTGTGGGTTCCCGTTCAATGACTGGCGGGCGCGGAAGTGAGTGGCAAGCTCTGCTCGGGTGTGGTCTGCGTCGTGAATCTGTCGTAGGGGTCGGTGCCCCGTCGGAGAGGGCGCGGATCTCCGCGGGTTTCCTTCAGTGTGCAGTACGACGTGGACGGCTGGGGGATTCTGCGGGACACGTCTGAGCTGCGTATATCGATGCCGCATGGGGAACTTCGCATAACGGCCCCGGCGAGGTACGTCGACAGGGGGCAGGCGTTTCACGTGGAACATTCCGCCCTCGTGTCAGTACACGGTTGCCGCGGTAGGAAAGTAAGTGCTGTCACCGTCGAGCGGCAGTTCGCGTGATGGAGAAGGCGCGCAGATCTAGAACAGGGACGTCGAGGTGGAGCTGTCCCAACGTTTCACGTGAAACGGGGGACAATGGCTCGCCTGCATCCGTAACCGGGTGTGATGTGGCCACACGGCTGCTCTGCGGAAGTACGGCGTCGGCTCGAAAGGTGACGTACGCGGTAGAGCACCGGTCGACCCGTCGATGTGGAGACAGAGGAGCGCGGCCTGCATAACGCCATTCAGTCACTCACCCGCCCACTGACGGTCTCATCACGGTGCATGGGGGAGTGTGCGCCGGCAGGGTGCGTGCTGGCGCAGTGCGCGCAGGATCGTCTCGGCGATCGGCAGCCAACCGCTGTGCACGGTCTCGTCGATGGTCGTCGAAGTCGTGTCTCTCCGAGTTGTAATCGTGTACGCCGCCTCGGTTCGGCCTGCAAGCGTCGCGGCCGTGGTGGACAGACTGCTGATCGGCGCCCACTGCCCCCGATGCCCCCATCGCGGGTGCCCAGGAGTGAGGCTCCGTCGGCAGCCGCGGAGGCTCGAGGCGACTCGTGTGTGTGGCTACGACCGGTGGGAGGGTTTCACGTGAAACGCCTGCTCTGGCCCGAGCGTGTGTGCTGAGGCGCTGCTCGATCCCCGTGCCGCGCGGCAGGGTGCGGGGCGGCAGGTGCCGCGGCGTATGGCGCACCCAGGTCGAGCTCCGGTGGCCCGTCCTGTCCGAGCTCCCCGTGGATAGGTCTTGCGAGTGGCTCGCCTGAAACGCATGAGTGCCCGCTCACGCGTGAGCAGTGCAACCTCCCCCACGATGATCGGCACCGAAGTCCTTTGTCTTGCCGAAGCGCTTCGATGCCGCTCATGACGAGGGCGGAGCGGTCTTGTCGAAGCGTCGATCGCCGAGATTCAGTGGTGGCGCGGTATCGCGGTGACGATTCGCGACCGATTCGCTTGAGACAGCACGGGGGATAGGGCCTCGAATCTTCGGGGGATTGCTGGAGACTTCGCGCTCATGACTCATCATGTACTGCCGAAGAGTCATGATGCCTCTGAAGACGGGCCGGAGTGGACTGGCGACGCGTCGAGAGCCGATATCTCGTGGTGTGCGGGACCGCGACGACGATTCCTGCGCCGACTCGGTGGAGACACAGGGGCTACCCACGCGCCGGAGGCGGCACGTCGTAGTAGGTGAGAGCGTGCGACGGGACATCTATAGACATTGCCATCTCTCGGTCGTGCCACCGTCTCGCGCCATTCACGGCTGCGCGGCATCCGGCACGAACGTTCTTGTGTGTTGCGGGCGATTCGCCAGTGGGTAAGCCGGCAAGCCCTGCGAGGGAGGACGGCGCGACTTCAGCGCCGCATTCATGTTTCACGTGAAACAGGCGAGTGCGACGCCAGTAAGACAGTAGGGGAGGTGATGACCACAACGGAGTGGCGCCACATGTCTCATGTGACACGGGTGCTACCGACTGTCCAGCGGCCGCCGGTAGAGCGCACTCGGTGATGATCCGTGCGAGCGGCGCTATGTGGGTGCCGCGAGATGGTGACCCTGTGACGTCGCAGATATGCGCGCGTGTCTGCGAAGTCCCCGGGAGATAGGCCGAGTACAACAGACGTCCGCCCCCTGAGCACTCGGTAGGGGATCCGAGAGGGACAGGGTGACTGACGATCATAGGACCGCAGCGATCAGGGGGCGCCAGGGATCATTGGGGCTGGGCTCGCGGATCGCGACCAGCCGCCTCTTCACACTGCGAACCTGGGATGAACGCCCTGTCAACACCGCAGCCCCGGTGTCTGGCGTCTCTTCAGGCAGATGCACTGTCAAGCCATCGGTTCCACGTGAAACACCGATATTCTGACGGAATGGTCCGCCTACTCATCACCGGCATGTCAGGCGTCGGCAAGTCGAGCGTTCTTTGTGAGCTGGGGGAGCGGGGCTACCCCGTCATCGACACGGATTACGGGCCGTGGAAGACGGAGACGGGTCTGTGGGATGACGTGCTGATGGGTGCCCTTCTCGGGGAGAGCACCGAGGTGGTGGTGTCAGGCACCGTCGCGAACCAGGGCGACTTCTATGATCGCTTCGATCATGTGGTTCTGTTGTCGGCTCCTCTATCGGTGCTGCTCGACCGCGTCAGTATGCGCACCACGAACCCCTATGGCTCGACTGCGGACGAGCGTGAAGAGATCACGTCGAATCTGGCTTCGATCGAGCCACTGCTGCGTGCGTCGGCGACGGTGGAGATCGACGCCACACAGCCACTTCATCACGTCGTCGATCGAGTGGAAGAGCTGCTTCATCGCCTGTGACCGTCCTGGCGATGGATGGCCACGCAGTCGCCGTCTCTGCGGCCCTGGGCCCACGGAGGAGCCTCCGCATCGTTGCGATCCGAGAGGCCGAGGCCACCTCCGTCACGGCAACGTCCGCCGCAGCGATTAGAGTGGAGGACGGCCCCGAAAGGAGTGGATGTTTCACGTGAAACAGCCCGAAAAGGCATCACCGAAGGACTCCTTCGGGATGGATACGCCGCTCGCGCGGGAACTTGCCGACCTCTCCGCTCGACGCCGACTGCTCGAGAGTGTCGACATCGACTTCACGGGAGACACCCGCATCCTCACGGTCTCGAACCAGAAGGGTGGCGTCGGCAAGACCACGAGCGCGGTCAATGTCGCTTCGGCGCTGGCGGGTCTCGGCGCGAAGGTCCTGGTGATAGACCTCGACCCCCAGGGCAACGCGTCGACCGCTCTCGGCGTGCCGCACAACGCAGACACTCCGAGCGTCTATGACGTGCTGATCGAAGACCTCCCGCTCGCCGACATCGTGCAGCAGAGCCCCGAAGACAAGAACCTCTTCTGCGCCCCGAGCACCATCCACCTGGCAGGCGCCGAGATCGAACTCGTGGCACAGGTCGCCCGAGAACACAGGCTGCGACGAGCTCTCGACGACTACCTCGTCGACAACCCGATGGATTTCGTGATCATCGATTGCCCTCCTTCCCTCGGGCTGCTCACGATCAACGCCTTCACCGCGGCGAGTGAGGTCTTCATCCCGATCCAATGCGAGTACTACGCACTCGAGGGACTGAGCCAGCTTCTCGGCAGCATTCAGATGATCCAGAAGCACCTGAATCCCGGACTCCATCTCTCCACGATCCTTCTGACGATGTTCGACGGCCGCACGCGACTGGCGCAACAGGTCGCCGACGAGGTCCGCACACACTTCCCCGATCAGGTGCTCGATACCGTCATCCCGCGCTCGGTGCGGGTGTCGGAGGCGCCGAGTTTCGGTCAGACCGTGATCGCCTACGATGGGCAATCCGCCGGCGCCGTCGCGTATCGCGAGGCCGCTGTCGAGATCGCGTCGCGGACGGCGACGCAGAGCAAGGAGAAATGATGGCGAAGCGCACTGGACTGGGTCGGGGCATCGGTGCCCTCATTCCTACAGCCGATCAGTCCGAGCGTCCCGTGGATGTGTTCTTTCCCGGCGCGAACCTGCGTCCGGCGACGGATCAGGCCAGTGACCAGCCCGCTGCAGAAGCGGATCTCGAGGTCGTGCCCGGCATCCATCTGATCCAGATCGACCCGCAGAAGATCGTGCCGAACCCGCGTCAGCCGCGCACGCATTTCAATGCGGAGGACCTCGCCGAGCTCGTGCACAGCGTGCGTGAGTTCGGGGTGCTGCAGCCGGTCGTCGTTCGCAAGAACAGCGATGGCGAGTATGAGCTGATCATGGGGGAGCGGCGCACCCGTGCCGCGCGTGAGGCGGGCCTCGACAAGATCCCGGCCATCGTCCGCGAGACCGCCGACGAAGACCTCCTCCGCGACGCACTGCTCGAGAACCTGCACCGCTCCGAGCTGAACCCGCTCGAAGAGGCCTCGGCGTACCAGCAGCTGCTCGAGGACTTCGGCATCACGCAGGAGGAGCTGGCCACGCGGATCGGTCGGTCGCGTCCTCAGATCAGCAACACGATCCGTCTGCTCAAGCTGCCCATGCCGGTGCAGCAGCGCGTCGCCGCTGGTGTGCTGACCGCAGGACACGCTCGTGCGATCCTCAGCCTGGAGTCGCCGGAGGCGATGCAGCGCCTTGCTGACAAGGTCGTGAACGAAGACCTGTCGGTGCGAGCCACCGAGGTCGCAGCGAAGACCGAGCCTGCAGGACCGAGCCGCTCCGCGGCGAAGGCGACGCCCGGCGCCCGCCGTGCCTATCTCGATGAGGTCGCCGGCAACCTCGGAGACCGCCTCAACACACGGGTCAAGGTTTCGCTAGGCGCACGAAAGGGCCAGGTCATCATCGATTTCGCATCGATTCAGGATCTGAACCGCATCCTCAGTGAGCTCGGAGAGTCGGGATACGGCCCGGCATGATCTCCGCACGTTCAGCCGTCGGTTCGCCTAGACTCGCGACATCTCGACGATGAGGGGGAAGGCCATGTCCGGAGTGCAGGATCCCGCGAAGTTCCAGCGGCGAGTGATCGCGGTGAGTATCGCCGCAGCACTCGGCGGCTTCCTCTTCGGCTTCGATACCGCCGTCATCAACGGTGCCGTCGACGCGCTCGCGGGTGACGTCTCAGGGTTCGATCTCGGGGTGGGACTGAAGGGCTTCGCGGTCTCGTCGGCTCTGATCGGCTGTGCGGTCGGAGCCTGGTTCGCCGGGCCGATCGCGAACAAGCGCGGTCGTATCCCGGTGATGGTCTTCGCCGCCGCCATGTTCTTCATCTCGGCCATCGGCTCGGGTCTCGCCTTCAGCGTGGTCGACCTCATCATCTGGCGTGTGATCGGCGGACTCGGTGTCGGCGCAGCATCCGTCATCGCCCCCGCGTACATCGCGGAGGTCTCACCTGCTCGCGTGCGCGGTCGACTCGGCTCACTGCAGCAACTCGCCATCGTCACCGGAATCTTCGCCGCGCTTCTCTCGGACGCGTGGCTGGCAGGGCTGGCCGGCGCCGCTGATCAGCCCCTGTGGGGCCTCACGGCCTGGCGGTGGATGTTCATCGTCGAGGCGATCCCGGCACTCGTGTACGGGATCATGGCGTTCCGTCTACCGGAGTCCCCGCGCTATCTCGTACGCAAGGGAGACCTGAAGCGAGCGTCGGAGGTCCTGGAGACGGTCACGGGCGCCGTCGACGTCGATGCCAAGATCAAGGAGATCACGAGCACGATCGATACGGAGCGCAAGGAGTCGCTGAGCGACCTGCGCGGCAGCCGTCTGGGGCTGAAGCCGATCGTCTGGGTCGGCATCCTGCTGTCGGTCTTCCAGCAGTTCGTCGGCATCAACGTCATCTTCTACTACTCGACCACGCTGTGGCAGTCCGTCGGATTCGATGAATCCAGTGCTCTGCTGACGTCGGTCATCACGTCGGTGACGAACATCGTCGTGACGATCATCGCGATCCTGCTCGTCGACAAGGTCGGGCGCCGCATCATGCTCCTGGTCGGTTCGGTCGGCATGACCGTGACTCTCGGCCTGATGGCGCTGGCCTTCTCGTTCGGCACCCTCGACGCCGAAGGGGCGGCGACGCTGCCGGATCCGTGGGCGACGGTCGCCCTGATCTGCGCGAACGGGTTCGTGGTCTTCTTCGGAGCAACGTGGGGCCCGCTGGTGTGGGTCCTCCTCGGAGAGATCTTCCCGAACTCCATCCGTGCAGGCGCCCTCGCGGTAGCCGCGGCAGCGCAGTGGGCTGCCAACTTCTTCATCTCGACGACCTTCCCGATCTTCGCGGAGATCGGGCTCACGTTCGCGTATGGCTTCTACGCGTTCTTCGCGCTGGTGTCGTTCTTCTTCGTGTACTTCAAGGTGCCCGAGACCAAGGGCAGAGAGCTCGAGGAGATGACCGACGAACTGAAGGTGGAGCGCCGGGGCACTCGAAAGGCGTCGTAGGCTGGAAGCATGACCGAGTCCGTTCCGCGCCGCGCCAGCCTCGAAGTGCTGCGAGCAGAAGCGTCGGATGAACTCGCCGTGCTGATCCAGGAGAGGCTTCTCGGTGGAGAAGACCCTTGGGACTTCATGGAGGAGCTGCCGAGCGTCGACGAGCTGGTCGTCTACCTGCTGCGTGCCGACAACATCACAGCCAACGACGGTGTGCGCCCGAATGAGGCACGCCACTATCGGGTGCTTCGCCAGATCGCGCTGGAGTATCCGGAGCTGACGCCGGCGGTCTGGGGGCTTCTCGACGAGAAGCAGCGTCATCGACGCTGGGATCCCTCGGTCGCCGACCGCTCCTGAGGACCCACCGCACGATGCCTCGGATGCTCGTCGGCTACGACCCCTCTTGGCCGCAGCAGTTCGCGAGGATCGCCGCAGAGCTGCGCACGCTCGGGGACTCCGAGTGGACGATCGAGCACATCGGCTCGACGGCGATTCCGGGAATGCGCGCCAAACCCATCATCGACCTGGCGGTACGGGTCCGGGACCCCGACGAACTCGAGGCCCACAGCGCGGCGCTGGAGGAGGCCGGCTGGCGCCTCGGCAGCGCTGTGCGCACGCATCCGGTGATGATCCTCGAGGTCGACGGCATCCGCAGCGCGATCGCACACTTCTTCACCGAGGAGGAGTGGGCCGACGTGCACCAGCGACTGCTCCGGGACTGGCTGCTCGCGCACCCGGAGGATGCCGACCGGTACTCCCATGCCAAGTGCGACGCGGTCGCCGCCGCCGCGCGCGGGATGTCGACGTACAACGCCGCGAAGACGCCCGTGATCCAGGAGATCGTCGATCGCGCCCGGGCGGCGCGGGGACTCGCCTCCGTGCCGGTCCACGACAAGTAGGTGGCGGAGCGGTCCCGATCGGCGGACGTTGCCACGATCTGCGTGCGCACGGGCTGAATCCGTCCGCAGAACGGGACGGGGTCCGCAGAACGGGACGGGGGGAGAACGGAAAGGGCCGCCACTCCCGAAGGAGTGACGGCCCTTGTCGACGCGTGATCAGCCGATGAACGCCGCGAGGTCCTGCTCGAGGGCCGGCTTCGGCTTGGCGCCGATGATGGTCGTCTTGACCTCACCGCCCTGGAACACCTTCATCGCGGGGATCGAGGTGATCTGGTACTTCATCGCCAGCTGCGGGTTCTCGTCCACGTTCAGCTTGAGGATGGTGATCTTGTCGGGGTTGTCAGCCTGGATCTGGTCCAGAACCGGGGCGACCATGCGACACGGTCCGCACCACTCGGCCCAGAAGTCCACGAGGACGGGACCTTCGGCCTGCAGAACGTCCTGCTCCCAGGTCGCCTGGCTCGTAGCCTTTGCACTCATCAGAGTTCTCCTTGTTCGAGGTTCGCCTGCTACAACAGCAGACGAGGTGAAACTGTTCCCTGCCGCTCAGGCGGTGATGATCTCGGCGGCCTCTGCAGCCGGGAACTCGACCGACGCGTCTTCGAGATCGGCGAGGAAGTGCTCGGCGTCGAGGGCCGCGACCGTGCCCGAACCTGCGGCCGTGATGGCCTGACGGTAGGTGGGGTCGATGACGTCACCGGCGGCGAAGACACCGGGCACTGAGGTGACCGACGAGCGGCCGTCGACCCAGATGGTGCCCTCTGCGGTGAGCTCGAGCTTGTCATGCACGAGGTGCGTGCGCGGGTCGTTGCCGATCGCGATGAACAGGCCGTCGAGCGGGAGGTCGCTCAGCGTGCCGTCGACCGTGTTGCGCAGCTGCACGCCTGAGACGGAGTCGCCACCGAGGATCTCGGCGACCTCGCTGTTCCACACGAACTCGATCTTCTCGTTCGCGAAGGCGCGCTCCTGCATGATCTTCGACGCACGCAGCGAGTCCTTGCGGTGGATGACGTAGACCTTCTCGGCGAAGCGGGTGAGGAACGTGGCCTCTTCCATCGCCGAGTCGCCGCCGCCGACGACCGCGATCGTCTTCTCCCGGAAGAAGAAACCGTCGCAGGTGGCGCACCACGAGACGCCGTAGCCCGAGAGGCGCTCTTCGCCCTCGATGCCGAGCTTGCGGTAGGCCGAGCCGGTCGCGTAGATCAGCGACTGCGCTTCGTGCACCGTGCCGCTGCCCAGCGTGACCTTCTTGACGGGGCCGGCGACGTCGAGCTCGGTGACGTCGTCGTAGACGACCTCGGTGCCGAATCTCTCAGCCTGCTCCTGGAACTTGGCCATGAGCTCGGGGCCCTGGATTCCCTCCGGGAACCCGGGGTAGTTCTCGACCTCGGTGGTGTTCATCAGCTCGCCACCGACCTCGACCGTGCTCGCGATGAGCAGCGGCTTGAGGTTGGCGCGTGCCGCGTAGATGGCGGCGGTGAATCCGGCGGGGCCGGAACCGATGATGATGACCTGACGCATGTGCTCTCCGTCGTAGATGCTGAGACGCCGAAAGACGTTCGACTGCTTCAACCAATGGTAACCGCGCGACATTCCCGCGCGAGGGGGCTCAGCGGCCCGGCAGGAATCGTCGCAGCATGGAGTCTGCGACCTTGAGCTCGGGGGCACGCATCAGGGCCAGGATGCCGATGTAGACGACCACGACGGCGATGCCGATGATGCAGGTGCCGAGGGCGCCCTGGATCTTGTCTGACGTGGTCCACCCCGTCGGACCGCCCAGCAGAAGGAAGACGCCCCAGCCCGCGAATCCGGCCGGCACGGCCGCGACGGCGTACCGGCCGATCGCTGTCATCCACGAGCGGATCTGGAGGCCGCCGATCTTGCGGTGCAGAAGCCAGCTGGCCACGATCATCTGCAGCGTGCTCGCGATCGACTGCCCCAGTGCGATGGCGGCGGCCAGCATGGTCACCTCGATGACCTCGGCGTCGAGCAGCCACTGTGCGACCAGGGCGCTGACGACCACGAGACCGCACTGGAAGAGGGTGAACCAGAAGGGCGTGCGCGTGTCGCCGTAGGCATAGAAGGTGCGCTGCACGATGAACAGGATCGTCAGCGGCACCAGGCACACGAGGAAGCAGACCAGCACGAGTGCGGCCTCTTCGGCGTGCGACGCCTGGTTGGTGAACACCCTCGACGCGGGGACCGCGGCCGCAGCGACGGCGGCGACCGCGACCGCGATGAAGAAGAGCAGGGTGCGGATGCTCTGGGCGATGTCCGCCTGGACCTCTGCATGTCTGCCGGCCGCAGCGTGCTCGCTGATCTGCGTGAAGTAGGGCGTTCCGATGGAGAGGACGATGATCGAGTACGGCAGCATGAAGATGAGCCAGGCGTACTGGAACGTGGCGACCGACGCGCCTTGACCGGAGGCCTCGGTGAGGATCTGCGTCTGCACCAGCCCGGCGCCGAGGCTCGCGAGCGCCATCAGGAAAGTCCAGCCGGCGAGCCTGCCGACGTTGCCGAGGCCGACCCCGCGCCAACGGAAGTCAGGGCGCAGCGCGAGACCCGTGCGCCTCCAGAAGATCAGCAGGATCGCGGCCTGGATCACGATGCCGAGCGTCGCCGTTCCGCCGAGCGCCGCGATCATCTCGGGAGTCCAGTCGGCGACGCGGGTGAGGGGGCCGCCGAACAGAGCGCCGACGATCAGGAAGCCGACGATCGACACGATGTTGTTGACGACGGGCGCCCAGGTGAAGGGACCGAAGATGCGCCGAGCGTTGAGCGCCTCGCCCAGCAGCGCGTACAGGCCGTAGAACAGGATCTGCGGCATGCACCAGTAGGCGAATGCCGTCGCGAGCGCGAGGAACTCTGAGGACCCCCCCTTGCCGGCATACAGCCACACCAGCCAGGGCGCGGCGATCGTCGCGAACCCGGTGATCACGACCAGCACGACTGTGCCGAGGGTGAACAGCTTGGAGATGAACGCGTTGCCGCCGTCGGCATCGGCGGTCGCCTTGACGATCTGAGGGATGATCACCGCGGTGAGCACGCCGACCGAGATCAGCGAGAAGACGTTGTTGGGCAGCTGATTCGCGATGGCGAAGGCGTCGGCCGCGCCGGCACCCACCGATCCGATCACACCGACCAGGACGATGGTTCGCAGGAGCCCGGTGACGCGCGAGATGAGCGTGCCGGCCCCGATCAGTGCACTGGCGCGCCCGAGACTACTCATTCATCTCCTCGACGGCATCCGAGTGGGATGTCGTCTCCTGGTCGTTCTCTGCGTCGGCCTCGCGGCGCCGGCGTCGGATGGTGCGGATGATGCCGAGCCCGAGGAGCAGCACGATGAGGCCGCCGAAGACCCCGAGACCGATGGCCTCCCATTCGGCGCGCACCGAGACGCGGACGCTCTCAGGCTGACTGATGGGCACGCCGGTGGGGCTCGAGAGCGACAGCGTCAGGGTGACCTCGCCACTGCCGACTCGGGCGGACACGGGCACCTTGACCCTCGTCGTGGTGCCGGGCTGGATGGTCCAGGGCGTCACCGACTGCACGTCGAGACGCGGATCGCTCGGCTTGACGCTGAGCTGGATGTTCACCGGCCACGGCAGATCGTTGCGCACCGAGAACGGCAGGTCGGCATTGGCGGAGAGCAGCTGGATGGTGCTCGCCGGAGGGATGTCGACGGCATTCAGCGTCTCCGTCGTCGCCTCGTTCACGTCGAAGACGGCGTCGTCGAATCCCTTCTCCGTGAGGCCGACCGCGGTCGCCCGCATGATCTGGATGCGCTTGGGGCTCAGCAGCAGTTGACTGTCGTCGAGGATCGACGCGAACTCGCCGAGCACCACCTCGCTGTCGAGCATCCGCTGCAGGGCCGTCGCACGCGCCTGGTCGGGTTCGGCCGAGAGCGTCGCCGAGGTAGCCGGGACCGCGAGGACCTCGGCGAGGCCGAATCCGGGAGAGTCGACCGACGCGACCGCTTCTCCGAGCGCCTCGGCCGTGCGCGTCTCGTCGCGGTCGAGGCCGATCAGGAGAGGCGTGCTCGGATTCGACTGGCTCGACAGGGACAGGAGAGCGCTGGCCTCGGCGAGCCGCTGCTGACGCGCGGCGGTGTCGTCTTCACTCGCGGCCTGCGAGAGGGCAGTCGAAACCGCAGCGTCGGTGACCAGCACGCCGCGTCCGTTCACGTCGGCGTGTGCCCCGGGGACGTCTCCGACCGAGGAGGACGACAGGACGGTGACCGCGCCGCCGCTCACGAACGTCGAGAACACCTCGAGGTCGGCGGCGGACACATCGCTGCGCGGCCACAGGATGCCGGGCGTCGCTCCCTCGATGGCGGTGAGTTCGGCATCACGGGGCAGCACGGGGCCGTCGGTGGGCTGAGGAGTCGGTTCGTCGCTCGGCTCCGGTTCTGCCGTCGGCTCGGTGCCGTCCGAGCCCTCCGACGGCACAGAGGCCGGGGTCGGCGCGGGGGTCGCGGTGGGCGTGGGAGTCCCGTCTGCGGGCTCGGTGAAGCCGCTCGAGCTGAGGAACGGCGCGAGGGTCGTGGGCTGCAGGAGCGCGGACAGACCTGCCTGCGCCTGTGTGGTGGCGTCGGCATCGCCGAACTGCAGGGCGAAGCGCTCGTTCGGCAGTGCATCGAGAAGACGCAGCCATTCCCGGGCACTCTCCGGAGCCGAAGAGCCGAGCACCCTGATGGCCGCAGGGATCGCCGGGTCGATCGCCAGGATCGCCGACGTCCCGCGAACTCCGTCGACCACCGCGGTGAGCGCACCGTCGGGGGCGGTGAGCGCACTGAGCTCGTCCGCGGTCAGAAGGGCGCCGCCGTCGGGTGTCGCCGTGACCGGCACCATCACGGCGATGGGCGGGTTCGCCGCAGCGGTCACCACGAGCACCGTCGTCGACGTCACCGAGCGCGCATCGTCCTGAGCGTCGGTCTGCGCTCCGCTGAGGGTCGCACGCAACGGATAGACGCCGGGAGCCAGGTCTCCGAGAACCTCCGGCGGAAGGAAGAGACTCGTGGTCGCGGATGCTTCGGCGTCGACGGGCGCGGTCGTGTCTGAGCCGAGCTGTTCGAAGCCGCCTGTCGCGTCGGCCTCGTCGAGCCAGGTCGTGATCGCGGCTTCGTCGGTGAGGGGAGTGCGATTGAGCTCCACAGTGACGCGACCGGACGAGAGCTCGGACCTGGAGTCGTTCTGCACGGTGATCGAGGCCGTCGTCGCAGTTCCGGGAGCGACCGTGCCACGCACTCCGGCCGAGAGGAGCAGATCGACCGACGAGCCTTCGGACTCGGCATCGGTGGCTGCGAACGCCCCGGGTGCGCCTGCACCCGCCAGGCCGAGAACGATCGCCGAGATGACGGATCCGCGTGCCAGGCGGTGCAGGCGCGTGCGGAGGCCGTTCTCGGGGGTGGTCGCGGTCATGAAGGTCTTCCTCGAACGCCCGGGGATCCCAGGCTGCTCGTGAGTGCTGACCTTGTGATTCTAAGCGGCTGGCTGAATGAGAACCCTGAAGACGCGTAGAGTGACGGCCGTGTCCGACACCCTCGCCCCCAGGCCCGATCCGCTCCGCAGCACCGCGCTCGCCGCAGATCTCGACGACGCGGATCTGCGTTCGGAGCCGCTTCGTCGCCTGTGGGGCGATGAAGCGGACGACGCACTTGCCAGAGGCATGCGTGAGCCGATCCTGCGGGCGATAGCCGACGACGACGGCGTGCTCGCGACTCTCGGCAGGCTGCTGGTGCTCGGAATGCCGCAGCCCCTCGCCGCGGTCGCCGATGCTCTGCCGAGACTCGGCGCCGACGGCCTCGCCGCTCTCGGTCTCGCACGGATCGAGGGGGGCACGGTCGTTCCCACTGCCCTTCTGCGGCCGCAATCGTTCGTCGACTCCGACGGGATGGGCGAATGGTGGATCGCCAGCGACCTGGATGAGGTGGCGCTCGACGGTGCGCTTCCGGCGGATCACGTGCTCGGTGTCGGCGGAGCCTCGCGCACTCTCGCCGAGATCATCATGCCGATCGAGGTCGACCGCGCACTGGATCTGGGCACGGGATGCGGCATCCAGGCGCTTCTGGTCGCTCGCCACGCAGGTTCGGTCGTCGCCACCGACATCTCGGCGCGAGCGCTCGCCTATGCCGAGCTGAACGCCCAGCTGAACGGCGTCTCGAACATCGAGTTCCGACTCGGGAGCATGTTCGAGCCCGTACCGGGGGAGGCCTTCGACCTGATCGTCTCGAACCCGCCGTTCGTCATCACGCCGCGTGCGGAGGGGGTGCCGGAGTACGAGTACCGCGACGGCGGCCTCGTCGGCGACGCGCTCGTCGAGCAGTTCCTGCGTGCGGTCCCGTCGTTCCTGACCCCGGGAGGCGTGGCGCAGCTGCTCGGCAACTGGGAGTCACGCGGGGGTCAGGTGTCGCTGACCGGGCGCTCCGGTCTCGACCGCCTCTCGTCCTGGGTTCCCGGAGACCTCGACCTGTGGGTGATCCAGCGTGAAGAGCTCTCGCCGCTCGGCTACGCAGAACTGTGGATCCGGGATGGGGGCACGACCCCGCGGGATGCCGCTTTCACCCCGCTGCTCACGGCGTGGCTCGACGACTTCACCGCTCGAGGCGTCACCGCGGTCGGATTCGGCTACATCCTGGTGCGCCGGCCGGGTGCCGGCGGCACCCCACTGCGCCGTCTCGAGCGAGTGTCGCAACCCGTCTCGAACGTGGGTGGTGCGTTGCGTGCGGGTCTCGCCGCGCACGATGTGCTCGCGGCGGGACTGCCCGGCACGCTGCTCGTCGCTCCCGATGTCACCGAGGCACGCCATCTGCTCCCGGGCAACGATGATCCGAGCATCATCGAGCTCCGACAGGGCGGGGGATTCGCTCGCACGATCGCGGTGGATCCCGCGCTCGCCGGCTTCGTGGGAGCGTGCGACGGCGATCTCACCGTCATGCAGATCGTCTCGGCCCTCGCTGACCTTTTCGAGGTGCCGCTCGTCGACCTGTGGGCCGACCTCGAACCCCGCATCCGACAGCTCGTGCTCGACGGCCTTCTGGTGGCGGGGGAGTGATGCAGGAATACCGCACCGCATCTATGCGTTCGAATACACCATGAAGGCTTTCGGATTCCTCTCCTTCGGGCACTATGCAGACGTGCCCGGTTCGGCGACCCGCACCGCGGGAGACATGCTGAAGCAGACCATCGAGATCGCGGAGGGTGCCGACGAGATCGGCGTGAACGGCGCCTCGGTGCGCGTTCACCACTGGGCTCGCCAGGCGGCGTCGCCCATGCCGCTGCTGTCAGCCATGGCTGCGCGTACGAAGCGCATCGAGGTCGGCACCGGCGTGATCGACATGAGGTACGAGAACCCGTTCCAGTTCGCTGAGGAGGCGGCGGCACTCGACCTGATCGCCGACGGTCGCATCGCGCTCGGCGTGAGCCGTGGGTCACCCGAGACGGCTCTGCGCGGATACGAGACCTTCGGCTTCCACGACGAGGAGGACCCCGAGCGCGGCAGTGTGATCGCGCGCGAGAAGTTCGACCTCTTCCTCCGCGCCATCGACGGCGAGGGTCTCGCCCCCGGCGACCCCCGTATGGTCGGCGCCGGGCGCTACCTCGCGATCGAGCCGCAGTCGCCGACTCTGCGCGACCACATCTGGTGGGGCTCCGGTTCACGGGCCACGGCTGAGGAGACCGGCCGCAAGGGCCTCAACATGATGAGCTCCACTCTCCTCACCGAGGCGACGGGAGTGCCGTTCCACCAGCTGCAGCGCGAGCAGATCGACCTCTTCCGCGCGGCGTACAAGGAGGCCGGTCACACCGGCGCACCGCGAGTTTCGGTCAGTCGCAGCGTCTTCCCGCTGGTATCCGACATGGACAGGGCGTACTTCGGCCTGCGCAGCGAGGAGAACGCCGACCAGATCGGCATCATCGACGGCTTCCGCTCGACGTTCGGCAAGACGTATGCGGCCGAGCCCGACGTGCTGATCCAGCAGCTCTTGGCTGACGAGGCCGTCATGTCGGCAGACACCCTGTTGCTGACGATCCCGAACCAGCTGGGGCCCGCCTACAACCTCCACGTGCTCGAGGCGTTCGCGACGCACGTCGCCCCGGCGCTCGGCTGGAAGCCGAACACCGAGGGCCCTGTGCAGGGCGATCCGGTCTGATCACGCTCGCACGCTGAATCACACGGAGAAGGGGCGGATGCGTACGGCATCCGCCCCTTCTCCATGCTCCGAACCGGTGGACTCCGCGGCGACTGAGGCCTGCGCCTCGAAGACAGGCGGGCCGGTCAGGCAGGGTGGACGACGCGGAAGCGCTCGCAGATGATCGGCATGTCGGCCTCGAAGCCTCGGGGGCTCTCGGAGTGGGCGCGCCAGTACCGTTCGTGTGATTCGCGCCAGTAGGTGAGGGTGCGGTCTCCCTCCCCTTCCGAGTGCGCGTGCTCTTCGGTGACCTCGTCGAAGGGCACGGTGCGGACATCGGTCGTCTCGAGCACGGCGCGCGGCACACCGGATCCGTCGAGGATGATGCTCAGCTCACCGACGTACGGTTCGGGATCACCCGTCTCGTCGTAGTCCCACTGGGAAGAGGCGGTGCCGGTCTTCACCCCGTCGAGAACCAGTGCCAGCAGAGCGTCGGCATGCGCGGGCGTCGCCCCGAAGGCCCAGGCGCCGGGCGTCTGCTCCGGAAGCGCGGGATTCTCTGCGCGGACGTGGTTCCAGAAGGCGGTGAGCACGGCGCTGTCGGTCATGCGGCAAGCCTATTGCCGCGGCTACGTCGAGTCGGCTGGGCCGAACAGCTCCTCGCCGTGCTCGTGCAGCAGACGGTAGGCGTCGGCGAACGTCTCGGGCTCGGGTTCTCCCGGCTTGCCGTACTTGGCGATGAGCAGACCGAGCAGACCGCGAGCGGGCGGAGTGAGCGGCTTCATCTCGGTGGGATCGCCGGGCTTCGGCTCAGCGCGCTCGGGATTCGGGGGCGTGTACGCGGGTGTCGTGACGGGCCAGTCGGCCGGATGCCGGGGCTGGTCGAGGTTCACGGCGGTGAACAGCGTGTTCGCCGACTGGTCGCGATCGTTGAGCGGCTTCAGACCGTGCAGGCGCGAGAGAGTGGCCGTGACCGACCCGTGGTGCATCTCGTCGTGGACGACGGTGCCGCGCTTCGTATAGGCCGACACGGCGACGGCCGGCACTCGGCATCCGAGTCGATCGAAGGTGAAGCCCATCTCTCCCGCCTCGGTGTCTTTCGTCGGCTTCGTCGCCGAGGGAGGGGGCACATGGTCGTAGCAACCGCCGTGCTCGTCGAAGGTGATGAGCAGCAGGGTGTTGACGGCGTTGGAGCCCGTCGGCGACGCGCTGGTGCGCACGGCCTCGTAGATGTCGTGGATCAGCCGATCGCCGGCCCGGACGTCCGAGATCGCACTGTCGTACACGGCTTCGCCGTCGACCTCGCTCTCGCGCGGCGCGCCGAACGGCGGGTGGAAGTCGTTGTGGTCGTAGACCATGCGCGGCTCGATGAACGCGTATGCCGGCAGGGTGCCGTTCTTCGCATCCGCGTAGAAGTCCTCCATCGTGCCGAAATGCTCGGTGCGCCAGTACTTCTCGAGAACCGCGGCGTGCAGCATCCCGGTGAACGACACCAGCTGCAGCTTGTCGATGTAGATCTTCCAGCTGACCTTCTCGTCTTCGAGCCGGTTGAACACCGTCGGTGCCGCGGGCGCATCGAGCCACTTGCGGTACCCGCCGCCCGCCTGGTTGGTCACGAAGCCATGAGAGGTCGACGCGTGGAAGAACGACCGGTTGCAGAACGTCTGCGACGGCACCGCCGCGTACCAGTGGTCGAACACCGCGAACCCGGAGGCGAGAGTCGACAGCACGGGCAGCATCTCAGGAGAGAAGGAGCCCATGATGTGGGCAGCCTCATCGGGGCGGGGCTCGACGCCCTTGCGCAGACGGCGGAAGTTGATGATGTAGTCGTCGAGGAACCCCGACATCGTCGCCTTCTCGCCGTGCGTCGGTGCGTTGAACGGTGCCGACATCTCGTCGACGAACAGGTCGGCGTTGCCTTTCGGGTCGACCGTGCCGAAGATCTGCGTGTTGACGTGCGGATACTCCTCGCCCGGATCGGGGTCGGGCAGGCTCATGATCCGGTCGGTGTCGCCCGTGTAGACGTGCGCGTCGACGACTGTGCCGTCGGCTGAGGTGTTGCTGTGCGTGCCGAACGCGAGACCCTCGAACTTCTCGCCCTTCGGAAGCGTCTCCGTCGAGTACAGGTACCCGAGCAGGTTGTCGAACGAGCGGTTCTCGCCCATCACCACGACGAGGTGGTCGAACCCGGGCTCGCTGCGCGGAGTGAGTGCGGCGAAGGGATCGGGGGCAGTCGCGAAGCCGTTGCGCTGATTCGCGACGTTCGCACCGATCGCCGCGCCTCCGGCACCACCGATCACGGCACCGGCCAGCGCGGCTCCGCCCATCTTGAGGAATCCCCGCCGCGAGGGCACAGGCGCTGTGGGGGGATCGCTCCGTTCTCCGCTCACGATGCCGATCCTAGGCCGCGGAGGCTGCGAGCACGAGATGCTGAACGCCGCACCGCTACGGTGGGGGCATGAGCTACGCAGGAGAGTCCTCGATCGACGCGCGCGTTCGGGCTGTCAACGCCGATTTCGGCCGTCGCCAGACGCGGCTGTTCATCACGTTCGCGCTGGTCGAGGGTCCGGTGCTGCTTCTCCTCGCTGTCGCGATCTACGGCTTCGAGGTCATCGACCCCGAGATCGGGATCTGGTTCATCGTTGCGGTCGCCGTGATCGGCGGGTTCCTGATGAGCATGCTCCTGATGCGGCTGATGCAGGCGAGAGTTCGCGCGGTCGCGCAGGCCAAGGGCGAGAACCCTCTGTTCTGACGCCCTGCCTCGACTCACCCGACGCCGACGGATGACACCCGCACCCCGGTACGCTGGAACCCATGCTCAACATGGCTGACGGCCTCGTCCGTCTCGGCGCGCTCGCCGAGAATCCGGTCGTCCGCACCCTCGCCGAGGCCTTCGAGGCAGCGGGGTTCGACCTGGCCGTGGTCGGCGGCCCCGTGCGTGACGCGCTGATCGGCAGGCCGACCCACGACCTCGACTTCACGACCAACGCGCTGCCGGACGACATCCTGCGCATCGTCAAGCCGATCTCGACCGCCCAGTGGGACATCGGACGCGCGTTCGGCACCATCGGCGCGCGGGTGCAGGGCGAGCAGGTCGAGGTCACGACGTATCGTGCCGACAGCTACGACGGGGTGACGCGCAAGCCGACCGTCGAGTTCGGCGACACGATCGATGCGGATCTGCACCGACGCGACTTCACCGTCAATGCGATGGCGCTGCTGGTTCCGGACGTGAAGCTCGTGGATCCGACCGGGGGAGTCGAAGACCTCGTCGCCGGCGTCCTGCGGACACCCGCCGACCCTCACGTGTCGTTCGGCGACGACCCGCTGCGGATGCTGCGCGCTGCGCGCTTCAGCGCTCAGCTGGGTTTCCATATCGACGACGACACATCCGATGCGATCGCACAGTTGCGAGCGACCCTCGAGATCGTGAGCCCCGAGCGCATCCAGTCGGAGCTCGTGCGGCTGATGCAGACCGATGATCCCGTGCGTGGTGTCCGCGTGCTGGTCGACACGGGGTTGATCGAGCAGTTCCTGCCCGAGGTGAGTGCTCTGCGCCTCGAGGTCGACGAGCATCACCACCACAAGGACGTCTACGAGCACTCGCTGACAGTGCTCACGCAGGCGATCTCTCTCGAGCACGCGCGCAACCCGGGCGCAGAGCCCGATGTCGCCCTGCGCATCGCGGCCCTGCTGCACGACATCGGCAAGCCGCGCACGCGCAAACTCGAAGACGGCGGCGTCGTCACGTTCCACCACCATGACGTCGTCGGCTCGCGCATGGCACGCAAGCGTCTGCAGGCGCTGCGGTTCGACACCGATACGACCGAGGCGGTGTCGAAGCTGATCGAACTGCATCTGCGGTTCTTCGGCTACGCAGAGGGCGCCTGGACGGATGCCGCGGTGCGGCGTTACGTGCGCGATGCGGGCGACCAGCTCGAGCGCCTGCACATCCTCACCCGCGCCGACGTCACCACGCGCAACAAGCGCAAGGCGGGGCGGCTCGCGTCGGCGTACGACGACATCGAGTCGCGCATCGCGGCGCTGCGAGAGCAGGAGGAGCTCGACTCCATCCGCCCGGAGCTCGACGGCAATCAGATCCAGGACATCCTCGGGATCGCGCCCGGTCGCGAAGTCGGTGAGGCCTACCGATTCCTGCTCGAGCTGCGTCTCGACGAGGGCGTCATCGGAGCGGATGCCGCCGAGCAGCGCCTCCGCGAATGGTGGGCCGCCAGGGCCTGAGCTCATCGAGCAGCTCGACTCCCTGACGGCCCGCGCGCAGCGCGCCCATGAGGGGGGTCCCCCCAGTCGAACGCCCCCTCACGGCGAGGAGCCGCATCGGCTCCTCTGTCGCAGACGTCCGAGGACGTGTGCCGTGTCGCGCCCCACGCGCGACCGAGGTCACGTCGCACGAGCGGCGATCACGTCGCCTTTCGAGCCACAGCGACCTCCCGAACATCCTCTCGGCTCTCGTCGATGCGCCTGACCACGGCAGGGGCCTTCCGCATCAGCCCGACGCGTTCTGTCCGTTTTCCGTCGCTATTCCGACTCGTCGATCTCGACCGTCGCGTGCGCGGCGCGCCAGCGAGCGGGAGGAACCCCGTGCACGTCCTGAAAGGCGCGTCGCAAGCTGCGCGGACTGCTGAAGCCGCTTCGCCGGGTGATCTCGGTCGCCGTGAGGCGCTCCACTCCGAGCATCAGCATCGCGGCCACCCCGACGCGATGATCGCGGATCGCATCCTGCACCGAACGTCCGTCGCGTGCGTACGCCCTCTGCAGCTGGCGTGCCGAGACGTGCAGCGAGTCAGCGAGGGTGTGCAGTGTGAAATCCATCGAGTGGGCCTGCTCCGAGATCGCGAGATCGGCACGCTCACGCAGAAGATCGAGCGGATGCCCGGCTCGGATCTCCTGATCGGTGGGGTCGTCAGGTCGGCTCGGCGGGATGTCGGCGACGAACTCACTGTGCATGACCTCGTCGATCTCGGATTGGCCGGCGAAGCTCTGTCGGGATGAGAGAGCGCTGCGCACCCGGGCCACCGATCGGAGCCGAGAGCGAAGCTCTCGCAGCGAGAACGGTTTGGCGAGATAGTGCGCGACGCCCAGCATCCGCATCTGCGCGACGCTGCTCGCCCTGCGGTCTGCCGTGACGGCGATGACATCGACATCGTCACCGTGATGCGTGCGCAGCAGGCGCAGAACATCGATTCCCGAGATGCCGGGAAGCTGCAGGTCGAGCAGGACGACGTCGGGACGGTCGCCCTGCACCATCTCGACGGCAGCCTCCCCTGTGGACGCGATGCCCGTCACGATGAAACCGGGGGTCCGCTCGACGAACATCCGATGCAGCTGCGCGACCATCGGGTCGTCGTCGACGATCAGTACGCGCAGGGCAGCCATCGCCCGACCTCGAGCGGCGCGACGGGGCCTGTTCGCATGATCCCTCCGATCCCGACGATGCACCTCGCTCATCTGCATCGATCTGATGGGCCGAAGTGTGCACCGCGAGGGTTCGCCTCGGGGTGTCACCGCGCCCCGGGGCGTCGCTCGGGTCGCGAGAGGCCGTCAAGGTCGCACCAGCAGGTGTCTTCGTGCATGTTACGGACTCTGGCGCGAAGTGCCGGTATACCAGTTAAGGCACCTGTGCTCGGGCGGAATATCGCGGGTTCCGCCCGCGGCATCCGGCTCCTACACTGGGGTAACGCTCCACCGACGACGAATGGAGACGCTGTGGTCGCGTCGTGGCAGGTGTCACGTGATGGTCCTCCTGAGGCCTCTCGTCTGCTGATCGAGCGCGCACATGAGGAACTCATCGCCGGCAACCTCGACGACCATCGACTGCAGCAGGTGCGTCCTCTCGTCCGTGAGTCCTGGGTTCGCTCGTGGAGAGGGCGGGTCGCGCCCGAGGAGGCCCCGCGCATCGAGCTCGTGACCGAGGAGCTCGATGCCTATCGACTCGCGCATCCGCTGGCATCCGCCATGGACATGATCCGTGCGCTGCTCCTCCCCGGCACTCCCGAGGAGTCGGGGGTCGTGGTGGCGGTCGGCGATCAGGCCGGTCGGCTGCTGTGGATCGAAGGCGACCGGCAGCTGCAATCGCTGACCGAGGGCATGGGATTCGTCGCAGGAGCGAACTGGGCAGAGGATGCCGTGGGCACCACCGCCCCCGGCACCGCGCTCGAGCTCGGTCAGTCGGTGCAGATCCGCGGAGCCGAGCACTACAACCGACTCGTGCATCCGTGGTCGTGCACCGCGGCGCCCGTGCGCGACCCCGAGACGCGGCGGGTGCTCGGGGTGATCGACGTCACGGGCGGAGACGACGTCGTCTCGACTCAGGCACGGCTGCTGGTGGATGCCACGGCGCGCGCCGTCGAGTCCGAGCTGATGGTGGCGCGGCTTCGAGCGCGCAGCGACGCGCCACGCCCGACGACCTTCTCGTCTCGCGCCAAGCCCACGACCCGCGCGACCCTGCACGTGCTCGGGCGGGACAGAGCGCGCCTCGAGTCCGAGACCGAGCTCGAGGAGTCGATGATCGAGCTCAGCGCTCGCCACGCCGCCATCCTGCTGATGCTCGCGGTGAACCGGCAGGGCCTGTCTGCCGAGCGCCTGAGCGAGCTCGTCTACGGACCCGACGCATCCGCCGACACTCTGCGCCCTGAGATGGTGCGCCTGCGCAAGGTGCTCGAGAAGCACGCGCCCAGCCTCGTTCCCGAATCCCGGCCCTACCGACTGACGGTGCCCCTCGAGACGGACGCGCAGGACGTGCTCTCGCTGCTCGACCGAGGCGCGCATCGAGTCGCCCTCACCGCCTATCGCGGCCCCGTGCTTCCCGAGTCGACCTCGCCCGGTGTGGAGGAGTTCCGAGAGTCGGTGCGAGCGGCGCTGCGCGAGGTGATGCTGTCGGAAGCGAGCCTCGACGTGCTCCTGGAGTACGCCGACATCCCGGAGGGGCAGGGGGATGCCGCGGCTCTCCGTCTCGCTCTCGAGATGCTGCCCGCCCGGTCGCCGAAGCGCGCCGGACTGGTCGCGCGCATCGAACGCATCGAAGATCGCTGACCCACCTTTCGAATCGCGCGATTGGTTGCATTCCGACCTCGGATCGGGTCATTCACGCGATTCGAAAAGGTGCCGGCGTGACGTGCAACCGTTCGCAACGTTGCGCATCGGAGCGCAACCTCCGCCGGCCTACCGTCGGAGGACAGCCGCAGCACCGACGCCGTGGCCCGTCGAAGGAGTTCCGATGACGATCGTCGAAGAAGACGTGTCCACCGCCCCCGCATCCTCCGCGTACGCCGCCCCCGGTCAGCCGGGCGCTGTCGCCACCTACCGTCCGCGGTACGGTCATTACATCGGCGGCGAGTTCGTGGATCCGGTCAAGGGCCAGTTCTTCGACAACGTGAGCCCGGTCAACGGCAAGCCGTTCACCGAGGTCGGCCGCGGCACCGTCGAAGACATCGACCGTGCCGTCGACGTCGCCTGGAAGGCGTTCGCGAGTTGGGGCAAGACCAGTCCGGCCGAGCGCGCGGTCGTGCTCAACCGGATCGCCGATCGCATCGAGCAGCACCTCGAGGAGATCGCCGTCGCCGAGACGTGGGAGAACGGCAAGCCGGTGCGCGAGACGCTCGCCGCCGACATCCCCCTCGCGGTCGATCACTTCCGCTACTTCGCCGGCGTGCTCCGGGCGCAGGAGGGCGGCATCAGCCAGCTCGACGAGAACACCGTCGCGTACCACTTCCACGAGCCGCTCGGAGTGGTCGGCCAGATCATCCCCTGGAACTTCCCGATCCTGATGGCCGTGTGGAAGCTCGCACCGGCGCTCGCCGCAGGCAACTGCGTGGTCATCAAGCCGGCGGAGCAGACCCCGGCATCCCTGCTGTTCCTCTTCGACATCATCGGAGACCTGCTGCCGCCCGGTGTCGTGAACATCGTCAACGGCTTCGGCATCGAGGCGGGCGCACCGCTCGCGCAGCACAAGCGCATCCGCAAGGTCGCCTTCACGGGTGAGACCACGACGGGGCGCCTGATCATGCAGTACGCCTCGCAGAACCTGATACCCGTGACCCTCGAACTCGGAGGCAAGAGCCCCAACGTGTTCTTCGAGGACGTCGCTCGCGACACCGCCGACCCGTTCTACGACAAGGCGCTCGAAGGCTTCACGATGTTCGCGCTGAACCAGGGCGAGGTCTGCACGTGCCCGTCGCGGGCGCTCATCCAGCGGTCGATCTACGACGGCTTCCTCGCCGACGGTCTCGAGCGCGTCGGCAAGGTGATCCAGGGCAACCCGCTCGACCCCGCCACGATGATCGGTGCCCAGGCGTCGAACGACCAGCTGGAGAAGATCCTCAGCTACATCGACATCGGGAAGCAGGGCGGCGCGCGACTGCTCGCTGGTGGCGACCGCGTCGACCTCGGTGGAGATCTCAGCGAGGGGTACTACGTCGCACCGACCGTCTTCGAGGGCACCAACGACATGCGCATCTTCCAGGAGGAGATCTTCGGGCCGGTGCTGTCGGTCACCTCGTTCGACGGTTTCGACGATGCGATCTCGATCGCGAACGACACGCTCTACGGTCTCGGTGCCGGGGTGTGGAGCCGCAGTGGCGACACCGCCTATCGGGCAGGGCGTGCGATCGAGGCAGGTCGCGTGTGGACCAACACGTATCACCAGTACCCCGCGCACGCCGCGTTCGGTGGATACAAGCAGTCGGGCGTCGGGCGCGAGAACCACAAGATGATGCTCGATCACTACCAGCAGACCAAGAACCTCCTGGTCTCGTATGCAGAGGGCCCGATGGGCTTCTTCTGAGTTCGACCCCGGGCGGGCGCTGCACCCTCAGCGTCCGCCCGGAACCATCTGCCCTCGAACCACCCCAGGAAGGCGCGGACCATGGTGAGCATCGGCACCTATCAGCGGGTCGACGTGACGGATGCCGCGGCATCCCTCGTCCGCGATCTCACTGTGCAGCATGGACCTCTGATGTTCCATCAGTCGGGCGGATGTTGCGACGGCTCGTCGCCCATGTGCTACCCGGTGGGGATGTTCATCACAGGACCGGGCGATGTGCTGCTGGGCGCGCTCGACGTCGGGCTCGACGCCCCGGTCGAGGTCTTCATGTCGGAGTCGCAGTTCGAGTACTGGAAGTACACGCACCTGACGATCGATGTCGTGCCTGGTCGCGGTGCCGGCTTCTCGGTCGAGGGGCCGACGGGGATGCGGTTCCTGATCCGCTCCCGGATGCTGAACGATGCGGAGCTCGCGTACTTCGGGCTGGCGGGTTCGGCGGGCTGACGGCGCTCGGTGCGACCGGCAGCGCGATTCGTCTGGTTACCATGGGCCGATGTGGTGGACGGATGAGGAGTGGGCAGAACTCGTGGACCCTGAGCTCTGCGGGATGTGCGCCGACGCTCATCTGCCGGAGAACGAGCACAGCATCCTCGTTGCCTCCACAGACGCGACTCGCATCCGTCTGGTGCGAAACCAGGCGCATCCCGGCTACACCGTGGTCATCCTCCGCGAGCATCTCACCGACCTCGGTCAGCTGGACGCCGCTCAGCTCAGTGCGTTCTGGCGCGATGTCCAGCGCGCGGGCCGGGCCGTCGACACGGCGTTCGACCCGCGGAAGATCAACTACCTGGTGATGGGGCATCGGGCACCGCATCTGCACTGCCACGTGTTCCCGCAGCACGTCGCGGATGACCCCCTGCAGAACGTGGACATCTCGGACGGACCCCTGTATCTCCCTGACGCGGAGCTGGATGCGTCAGTGTCCGCGCTGCGAAGAGGGTGGCAGGCGAGCGCCTGATCGGACTCAGCGGGGGAGGCGCGGAACCGCGTCGACCAATGCCCGCGTGTACGGGTCGTGCGGGGCATGAAGCACGGATGCCGTCGCACCCTGCTCGACGACGCGCCCGTTCTGCAGCACCACCGTGCGGTCGCACGCCGAGGCGATGGCCGTGAGGTCGTGCGACACCATGATGAGCGACAGGCCGTTCTCGCGACGCAGCCGATCGAGCAGTTCGAGCACCTGCACGCGTGTCGTGACGTCGAGTGCACTGACCGGCTCGTCGGCGAGCAGCACGCGAGGCCGGGAGACGACGGCGCGGGCGATGGCGATGCGCTGGCGTTGCCCGCCCGAGAACTCGTGGGGATACCGGCGGGCGGTGTCGGCGGGAAGCCCGACCGATTCGAGGGATTCGGCGATGCGGCGCTTCGCGTCGGCGCCGGAGGCGAGGCCGAGTGAACGAAGGGGCTCGCCGATGATGCGGTCGATGCGCTGACGGGGGTCGAGCGACGAGTACGGGTCTTGGAAGACCGGCTGCACGCTGGCACGGAAGCGACGCATCTGGGCGCGGTCGCGCAGCGACAGGGGCACGCCGTCGAACAGCACCTGTCCCTCTCGCGGCGCCGAGAGCCCCAGCAGCAGACGCAGGATCGTCGACTTGCCGGCACCCGACTCGCCGACGAGACCCAGGGAGTCGCCGTCGTCGAGGCTCAGCGACACGTCGTCGAGCACCTGACGGGATCCATAGGCGAAGCCCGCACCGCGCAGTTCGAGAAGGCTCATCGCTCGCCCTCCGCGGCGTCGAGGAACGCGTCGAGTGCGCGGGCGCTGTCGACCAGCATCCGGGTGTACGGCTCTGCCGGGCTCTGCAGCACCTGCGCGACCGCACCCTCCTCGACGACCAGCCCGTCGCGCAGCACGACGATGCGATCGACCATGCGCGAGACGACGGCGAGGTCGTGGCTGATGAACAGCAACGCCATGCCACGGTCGGCGACGAGTCGCTCGAGCAGGGAGAGCACGGCATCCTGCACCGTCACGTCGAGCGCCGTCGTCGGCTCGTCGGCGATGAGCAGCTCAGGGCGCGCTGCGAGGGCGATCGCGATCGCCACGCGTTGCCGCTGACCGCCTGAGAGCTCGTGTGGGTAGGCGCGCGCGATGCGCGGATCCGACAGCGCCACCTCGTCGAGAGCACTCGTGACAGCCGAACGCAGCTCCGTGCCCCGCAGCCCGAGATGACGGCGCAGCGGCTCGGCGATCTGGCGGCCGACCCGCATCAGCGGATCGAGCGCGGTGAGCGGCTCCTGGAACACGATCTGCGCGACGGGTCCTCGCAGTGGGCGGAGGTCGACATCCCGAGCACCGACGACCTGATGCCCGTCGAGCAGCACCGAACCGGATGCATGCAGAGAGTCGGGAAGCAGCCCGGTCACCGCGAGCGAGGTCAACGACTTGCCTGACCCCGATTCACCGATCAGCCCGAGGCGCTCGCCGGGCTGGAGCGAGAACGAGACGTCGCGAACGAGTGCGCCGGATGCCGAGCGCACGATGAGGCCTGAGACGTCGAGGATGCTCATCGGCTCCTCCTGCGGGTCGGGTCGGCGAGGTCGCGCAGGCCGTCGGCGAGGAAGTTGACCCCGAGCACGAGGGCGATGATGGCGATGCCGGGGGCGATCGCGCCGACCGGAGCGGTCAGCACGGTGCCCTGCGCCTCCTGCAGCATGCGACCCCACGACGCGTTGGGCGGCGGTGCGCCGAGTCCGAGGTACGACAGGCTCGCCTCGGCGAGCACGGCGGCACCGAACTGCAGCGCGAGGCTGACGGCGAGGGTCGGCGCGATGTTCGGCAGCACATGCTGGAACACGATGCCCAGCGTCGAAGTGCCGCTGGTGCGGGCGGCGGTGACGAACTGCTCCTGCAGCACGCGGCGCGACAGGATGCGGGTGAGTCGCGCGACGACCGCCGACATCGCGAGACCGATCGCGAGGACCGCAGACCAGAGCGAGGCGCCCTGCACAGCGACCACGAGCATCGCGAGCAGCAGCACGGGGAACGCGATGACGACGTCTAGCCCGGCCGAGAGCGTGTCGTCGACCCAGGGGCGGGAGAACGCGGCGATGAGGCCGACGACGGTGCCGAGCACGGCGGCGATGGCGACCGAGCAGGTGCCGACGATCAGCGCGATCCGTGCACCCCACATGAGCTGCGACAGCAGGTCACGGCCGAGTCGATCGGTGCCGAGCAGGTGCAGGGCGCTCGGCCCTTCGAGGCGACCGCCGCTGGTGTCGGCGAGCGGATAGGGCAGCCAGAACAGCGAGACCAGGGCGATCAGCACGATGGCGCCGGTGAGCACGAGTCCGATCAGCAGAGTCGCCTTCGGCCGCCTCCGCACGGGGACGGAACCGGTTATCAGCTGCTCGGCGACGCGGCTCATCGGTTGCCCGAGACGCTCGTGCGCAGACGCGGATCGATCAGGCGCTGCACGATGTCGGCGGCGAAGCCGACGAGCAGCACGAACAGGGTGCTGACGACGAGGACGCCCTGGATGACCTGGAAGTCGTGCTGCTCGATGGCCGACAGCAGCAGACTGCCGAGGCCGGGGAGGGTGAAGACGCTCTCGACGACGACCGCGCCGAGCAGTGTCGTCGACAGCTCGATGCCGAGGATCGCGACGACGGGTACTGAGCCGTTTCGCACGCCGTGACGGATGAGTGCTTCGGCCGTGCCGGATCCGCCGGCCCGGGCGGTGCGCAGATAGTCGCTGCCGATCACGTCGAGGGTGGCGGACCGCACGTAGCGGCTGAGGGAGGCGCTCATCACGATCACGATGGTGATCACCGGCAGGGCGAGCGAGCGCAGCGCGTCGGCCGGGTCCTCCCAGTCGTCGCGCGGGAATCCGCCGGAGGGCAGCAGGCCCAGTCCGAGTGCGAAGACCCACACGAGCACGACGCCCACCCAGAAGACGGGAACCGCGACGCCGAGCTGTGCGAAACCGGAGAGGGCGATGCCGTACCAGCGGTCGGACTTCACGGCGGCCGTGATGCCGATCACGAGCGAGACGAGCAGGGCCACCGTGAAGGCGATGAGAGTGAGGGGGAGAGTCACGGCGAGGCGATCGGCGATGTCGGGGCCGACCGGACGAGAACTCAGGAAGGACTCTCCGAGATCGAAGCGCAGCAGCTGCCCCGCCCAGGTGGTGAACTGCTGCAGCAGCGGCTGGTCGGATCCGACCTGCGCGCGGGCTGCGGCGATCTGCTCGGGAGTGGCGTTCACCGAGAGCAGGGCGTTCGCCGGGTCACCGGGAAGCAGCCGCAGCAGCACGAAGATCGCGATCATCGCGACGATGAGCGAGACCACGAGGAACGCGAGGCGGCGCAGCAGGTAGGCGAGCATGGCTTCTCAGGATGAAAGAGGGGGATGCCGACGCGCGGCATCCCCCTCGCGCGTCAGGACTTGACGATGTCGTAGGCGAAGAACTGCGAGTTCAGGCCGTTGACCGGGTAACCGCTGAGGTCGCTCGACGCGACCACGATCTGCGGATACAGGTACAACCATACGCTCGCGGCATCCTCGGCGATCTTCTCGTTGACCTGCTTCAGCAGGGCCGTCTGCTCGTCGGTCGTCGCAGCCTGCTCGGCCTCGGCGACCCACTGCTGCACCTGAGCGTCGTTGTAGCCCCAGTAGAAGTCGGGGTTGCCGTACCAGACCACGTCGCGGTCGTTCACGTGCTCCTGGAGGGTGGCCTCGAAGTCCTGCTCCTTGAACACCTTCGTGTACCACTCGTCGGCGCTGATCGTGTTGATCTCGACCGTGATGCCGACCTCGGCGAGCTGTGACTGCAGGAACTCCGCCACGGCGGGGTGCGGGTCGTAGCTCGGGGTGTCGAGTGTGAACGTGAAGCCGTCGGCGTAGCCGGCCTGAGCGAGCAGATCCTTCGAGAGCTCGACGTCGTACGGGTTCACCGAGGTGAGGTCTTCGTACCAGGGGTCGGTCGGCGGCACCATCGAGCCGATCAGCGTGCCGTAGTCGCCCCAGATCGACTCGAGGAGCTTCTGGGTGTCGACGGCCGAGTAGATCGCCTTGCGCACGAGCGCATTGTCGAAGGGAGCGACGCGGTCGTTGAACGCGAGCAGCTCCTTCGTGGTCGAGGTGCCCTCACTGATCACGTAGTCGTCGCCGGAGAACTGCGCGAGCGAATCCGGGCTCTGCACGCTGGTGATCACGTCGATCTCGCCTGTGGCCAGAGCGTTGTTCTCAGCGGTCGCGTCGGTGAAGTACGTGTAGACGACCTCGGCGTTCTTGGCCGGCTCGCCCCAGTAGTCGTCCCAGCGCTCGAGCGTCAGGGTCGAGCCCTTCTTCCACTCGTCGAGCGTGTAGGGGCCCGTGCCGTCTTCCGATCCGGTGATGTCGCCGGCCTCGTCGTTCACGACCCAGACGTAGCTGAGGTTGTAGAGGAACGAGATCGACCGCTGCGACAGCGTGAAGACGACTGTCGTGTCGTCGGGCGTCGCGATGTCGGCGATGGTCTTGAAGCTCGACTTGCGTGCCGAGACCGAGTCTTCAGCGGTGACGGCCTCGACGCTCGACTTCACGTCGGCGGAGGTCAGTGGGTCACCCGAGTGGAACGTCACGTCGTCGCGCAACGTGATCGTGTAGGTGAGCCCGTCGTCGGACACCTGAGCGTCCTCGGCGAGAAGCGGTTCGACCTCGCCGTCGTCGGTCAGCCGATAGAGGCCCTCGTAGACATTGCCGGTCAGCGCCTCGGTCACACCCTGGCCGCCGCCCTGGGTGTTGCTGAGGTTGGTCGGCTCGTACAGCGAGCCGATGAAGATCGTGGCGTCTTCGCTCGCGGCGTCGTCGGTCGCGCCCGACGCGCATCCGGCCACGAGGGCGAGCGTGGCCACGGCGCCGAGCGCGCCGAGGATGCGGGTTCTTCTCATGAGTGCTCCAGGGTGAGGGGGTGCGGCGTCACGCCGCGTAGATGTCGAAGCCGTCGCGGAAGACGACATTCTTCTCGCCTGCTCGGATAGGCAGGGGGAAGCGGTTGGATGCCGGCGGCAGCGGGCAGTTGTACTGGGCGCTGAATCCGCAGGGCGGCACGAAAGCGCGGTTGAAGTCGAGGGTCACGGATCCCGCGTCGTCGCGCAGCTCGACGAACAGGAAGCGACCGGATCCGTAGGTCTCCGAGCCGTTGGTCTCGTCGCCGAACACGAGCAGCAGCGTGCCGCCGTCGTCGAAGGCCGCCAGGGTGTACTCGCGGCCGTCGAGCGCGAAGTGGATGTCGCCGGGGACGACGAGTTCCCGGGTGCCGCCGTTGTCGCGGATGTGTTCGAACGACACCCGCCGCTCACCGGACACCGGGGTGAAGTGCCCCTCGAGCACCCACGCGGGGTCGTAGACGTAGGTGTCGATGCGGTCGAAGGCGCGGATCGCGGGCGCCTCGGCATCCCACAGGCGCAGCCCGTGCTCGGCTTCACCGGTCTCGATGTTCGTGCGCTGGATCGGCGTCACGGTCACCGTGTCGGACGCCGCCTGCTGCTCGGCATCCAGATCGGGCGCCTCGCCCGTCCAGCGGGTCTCGATCAGAGCGAGGTTTCCGGTCGCCGAGGTGACGGAGGCGCGACGCTCGGCCTGCCACTGGGTGTGATCTTCGAATTCAGACATCACCTTCAATTCTCTTGCATGCAGAAAGAGGTGGGGCCGGGTCCGTCACTCTGGGTAATGCGCGACGTCACGGGGGACAGGGCCTTTCCGAGCATGCACGAATGCCGCGTCAGAAGGGGGCTGCAGGCCCTCATTTCGCACGTTTTCGGACGCGATGCAACGCGTTCGGTCGAGTCGCTGAAACGCAATGGAATGCAACGTATGCCGGTATACCATTACTCATATACGCGCAGAGTCGTCAGTCCCCAGCTGACCCGCGCGTACGGACGGTTCGACCGTCCTGCGGAGGGAGTGTCAGATCTCCTTCTGATCCCGAGGGGGGATGGGGTGGGAACGCTGATCCCCAGTCAGCACCCACCCCCACAACCCACCCTCGGGGGTTCGCGTTCAGAAAGATCTGGACCAGAACCAGAACGCCGCGAAGCCGATCAGGACGACGATCGGCACCCACGGGAAGCTGCGCTTCAGTCTGCGTCCTTCGTGGGCGACGCCCGGCGGCGGCGACAGCAGGCCGACCGGCGGAGCGAACGGAAGGCGCTCGTTCGCAGGCCGGGCTGAGGCTGCCGGGGAAGCGGATGCCGCAGCCGTCGGATTCTCGACGAGCAGACGCTCGTCTCTCCAGCGCTCCCACTGATCGAGCTTCGTGATCAATGCGCCGACGGCACCGAACAGCCAGGCCCAGGTCGCAGGGTCGAGCGTCGACACCCTGCGCTGCGTATAGAGGAACATCCAGTCGTCGACGATCTCGACGTCGAGCTCGGCGGCGTTGTCGATGAACCGGGCCATGATGTCGGGCGTGAACAGATACAGCGCGTCACGTTCGTACCCCTCGGGGCAGTAGAGCGTGAAGTACTCGTCGAAGTCGCCTTCGAGCGACAGCCGCTGCTCCTTCTGGAAGGACGCCGGCAGGTTCGACCCGAATCCGTTGTTGCCCTTGGCATCGAGCACGATGTTGGGCAGCGGTGCGTCGAGCTTCACCGCGACGTAGCCCCAGCGATAGGTGGTCGAGCTCTTGCCGCGCTTCACCGTGTATTGGTAGTTGCCGAACTCGACGAACCTCGGCGTCGTGCCGCGCACGAGATCGGTCGACATGCGCGAGCCGCCGAGGCTGAAGATCATCCCCGGCAGCGAGGGAGCGGTGACTCGTCCCTCGTACGACATGCCGTTCGCCTGTGCGAAGCGGTGGAGGCGGTAGCGGGTGACGCGGGCGCGACGCCAGCCGATGACACCGCCGACGGCGATCATGACCGCGATGACGCCGAAGATCACCAGCGGGACTGTCGCGAACCCGGATCCGCCGGGCGTGGAGACGATGCTGACGATGGTCATGAAGACCACAGGGACCACGACGAGGGCCATGAGAGAGATGACGACGATCGCGAAGATGGTCGTGCCGCGCGTGCCGCTGGATCCACGGGCACGCAGCTCGGCCGCGAACGCGGTGACCGCCTTCGGATCGACCGGGTCGGTGAGAGGAGCAGCGTCGAAGGTGGGCCCTGTCTGCGGCGGTGGTGTCGTCATCGATTCACCTCGTCGGCATCCCAGGTGAGGTCGGCGTTCTCGGGGATCGGGAACGCCTCGAGCCGCTCGTCGGCGCAGATCGCGGCGACCAGCTCGGTCGACCCGGCCACGATGGTCGAGTCGTAGTCGATCTCGCTCACCATCACCCAGGCGTGGTCGTCGGGCCACAGGATGCTCGGGGTCTGCGCGGACGGCTCGAACCCGTGCTCCTCGGCCGGGCGGTCGCGCCAGGGGACGTCCAGCACCCAGTCATGACGCGTGAAGTCCGTGATGGCTCCACGAAAGAGCACGTGGTCCCGCTCCGGCAGACGGAATCGTGGGCCCTCCGAGATCTCGCGCGCCAGGATGCCCTCCTGCCAGGTCTGCTTTCGGAAGACGTTGTTGAACGGATCCTTCACGCTGCGATCGAGCATCGCCTGATGATTCGGGTCGTCGCTGAATGTCAGGAAGGCGCGGGACGGGCCGTGCCCCATGTGACCGACCAGACCGCCCCGGCCCTCCCAGAGCGCCGCGAAGCCGGCATCCGGAGTCGCGGTGTGGGTAGTGAGGTGCCCGGCGATCACTGAGAGCATCTCCGGAGAGACTTCGCCCTCCATCGGACCCGTGAACTCTCGGCCGTCGGGCGACAGCCGCAGGTTCCAGTCGGCATCGGGTGGGGTGCGGACGATGCGCTGCCACTGCGCCAGCGGATGCAGCGTGGTGCCGAAGGCGGATGCCGTCTCGGCCCAGGTCGCAGGCTCATCGATGAACCGATCGAACAGCGCCTGCCGCTCCGCCTCCGGCATCGCGTCGTACTCGTCGTAGGTCGGCACCGGCCGGTCGGGCAGTGAGCGCACGATGGCGGGGTGCAGGATGCGGGCATAGGCCGGAAAGCCGTGGGGAACGACGGCGTGCATCGTCGCGTTCCATGGATCGTCGAGGCGCTCGCGCAGCCAGTCGCCGGCCGAGGTGTCAGACATCCAATGCATGCGACCCACGGTACCTGCGAGATATCGGATAACCCCTTCGCGCGGCGGAGGCGGCGGAATATGCGGGGGGAAGGAGAGGCTCGTCGAGCTCGAACGGCGTCAGACAAAACGCCGCGGGCGCCGAGGGCCAGGCATGTTTCGTCTCGCCCGATCTACCCGGCGAGCGGGCTGGGAAGACGCTTGCCGACAGGGCTTCAGCGCACCCAAGAGCGCCCTCCATAATCGGAGGGTGAGCTCGACTGCAACCATTCCCTCGCTCGATGGCCGCCGGTTCCGGATGGTCTCCTCCACCACCTCGGCGGTCGACCCCGAATCGCCCAGCGAGTTCGTCTACCGGGAGAAGGACGGTGCGATCTGGGGCGATTACTCCGGTGACACCGTCACCTTCGGACGCTTCGTCGGCACCCGCACCGGCGACACCATCTGGGTGTCGTTCGTGCACGTGCTGGTCTCAGACGGCGCCGTCGTGACCGGAGACGGTGAGAGCCTGCTCGAACTCACGGACGACGGTCGCATCCGACTCGTCGAGCACTACGAGATGCACGGACTGCCGCAGCTCAGTGTGTGCGAAGAGGCCGCAGCCGCCTGATCAGCGCGGCGGAAGCATGTCGCGACCCGGCGTCGCCGGCGTCCATCGCGTCATACCCAGGGGCGTCGCCAGATCGCGTTCCGGCAGGTCGCTCGGCAGCAGGAACGAACGACGGATCACCTCGTCGAGCACGACCACGCTGACGACCGTGCGCACCTCGGGCAGCTGCGCGACGACGCCGGTCGTGAACTCGTGCACGCCGCTCACATCGACGGCGCGGATGAGCAGCATGGCGTCGTGCTCGCCCGTGGTGATGGCGCACCACTCGACGTCGGGCATCTCGAGCACGCTCTCGCGGAACGACGCCCAGGCCTGCGGGTGCACGGTGACGAACACGAGTGCGCCGATCGACAGTCCCGCCTTGGACTGGTCGACCCGGGCACTGAACCCGGTGATCACACCGTCCTGCATGAGCGTCTCGACTCGCGTGTAGGCGTTCGCGCGGGAGATCCCCACTGTTTCGGCCAGCGCGGCGATCGAGATGCGACCGTTATCGCGCAGCGTCTCGAGGATTCTGTATCCGATGTCGTCCAGCGGGGCGGCACTTCGTCCAGATTGCTTCGCGGCTTCGTCGCTCTTGGTGGACACAATGCTCCTCATGGGCGGGGTCTTGGACAGACTGTGATGACGTCTGCATTCTTGCTGGACACATAGTCCCATACAATGCGAATCTGATCACCGGTCGTCCACCCGGCGTCGACCGAACCCGATAAAACTCCTCGCCCCTGGAGGCCCATATGTCGTCACGTCGCAGCACGTCCGTCATCGCGATCGGAGCTGTCGCGCTCTTCGCTCTCGCCGGTTGCTCCGGTGGCAACTCGGCGAACAACGGGGGAGAGTCCTCCGGTTCCGACTCGCTGGTCATCGACACCGCGTTCTCGATCGAGACCGCCGACCCCGGCCACACCTACGACCCGACCGGCAACATGATCGCGAAGGCTCTGTACGAGACTCTCGTCGACTTCGAGGGCTCTGATGTCTCGACTCCCGTCCCCGGCCTCGCGTCGTGGGAGCAGAACGACGAGGCGACCGAGTTCACCTTCACGCTCGAGGGCGACCGCGTGTTCTCCGACGGCACGCCGATCGAGGCGAAGGACGTCGTCTTCACCCTGCAGCGCATCCAGGGCATGACCGATGCCAAGCCGAACTTCCTCCTGGGCGGCCTGACGATCACCGAGGTCGACGAGAAGACGATCTCGATCACCTCCGAGACGCCGCTGCTGCAGCTTCCCGCGATCCTCGCCAACCCCGCGCTCGGCATCGTCAATTCCGACGTCGTGATCGAGAACGGCGGAACGATCGACGGCACCGACAGCGCGCAGGAGTTCCTGGACGGCACCTCAGCCGGCTCCGGTCCGTTCGTGCTCGACACGCTCGACCTCTCGTCGCAGGTCGTGCTGACCAAGAGCGACGAGTACAACGGCGATGAAGAGGCCGCCTACGGCCGCGTCGTCGTGCGCAACGTGTCGGAGAGCGCGACGCAGCTCGCCAACCTCAAGGGCGGCGACTCGATGGTCGCGATGGACCTCAACGGCGACCAGGTCTCCGGACTCGGCGACGGACTGACTGTCGAGTCGGTGCCGTCGGGCCAGACGATCTTCCTGCTGCTCAACCAGTCCGAGGCCGTCGCGGGTGAGCTCGCGAACGTCAAGATCGCCGAGGCGATCCGCTACGCACTCGACTACGACGCGCTGCTCGAGCTCGCAGGTGCGGGTGCTGTGCAGGCGACCGGCGTGATCCCGCCCGGATTCGAGGGCGCCCTCGACACCGGTGTCGAGCAGGACCTCGACAAGGCCGAGGCCGCTCTCGCCGAGGCCGGCTACACGGGTCAGACCCTGAAGCTGCAGTTCCCGAACGACTACCCGGTCGGCGGTGTGGAGTTCACTCCGCTCGCCGAGCGCATCCAGGCTCAGCTCGAGGATGCCGGCATCGCCGTCGAACTCGCTCCGGCCCCGTTCGCCACCGAGCTCGACGCGTACGTCAACGGCACCGAGGGCTTCGGCCTGTGGTTCTGGGGTCCTGACTACGCGGACTCCGCGAACTTCCTCCCGTTCGCCCCCGGTCTGAAGGTCGGTCTGCGCGCGGGATGGGCTGCCGAGGCCAACCCCGAGATCGCGGGGATCGCAGCCGGTGCCGCGGCCGCGACCGACGAGGCGCAGCGCAGCGAGGCCTTCACCTCGTTCGCCGAGGCGATGCAGGCCGAGGGCCCCTTCGTGCCGCTGATCGTGCCGGGTCGCAACATCGCCACGGCGGATGCCGTCACCGGCGCCGTGTACAACTCGGTGTGGGAGATGGACATCGCCGAGATCACGCCCGCCGGCTGATCGGGGTTCGACTCATGACGACGGTGGCCGTGCGACGGCAGGCTCAGCGTCGCAGGTCGCCGCTCGTCGGATACCTGCTGCGCCGGATCGGCACCTCGCTGCTCCTTCTCGTGGGGGTCACGATCGTGACCTTCGCTCTGACGAACCTCGTGCCCGGCGACCCCGTGTCGGCGGCACTGGGCGAGGGGGCATCGCAGAACCCCGAGACGCGCGAGGCGTTCATCAAGGCCCAGGGTCTCGATCAGCCTCTGTTCGTGCAGTACTTCATCTACATGGGCAACCTGCTTCGAGGAGACCTCGGAACATCGCTGGTGACCGGGAGACCGGTCACCAGCGACCTGGCCACCGCGGTGCCGGCGACGATCGAGATCGCGATCGGCGCCATCATCCTCAGCCTCGCGGTGAGCGTCGTGCTCGGAACGCTCGCGGCCTACCGTCGCGGTCTGGTCACCGACCAGGTCATCCGTGTCGTGACGCTGATCGGACTGAGCGTCCCGACGTTCTGGCTCGCGCTGGTCAGCTTCTATGTGTTCTTCCTGGAGCTGCGCATCGCGCCCGGTTCCGGTCGCATCTCTCCGTCGATCACCCCGCCTCCCCGCGTCACGGGCCTCTACACCGTCGACTATCTGCTCAACGGAGACGGCGTCGGTTTCGCCGACGCCCTCGCGCACCTGGCTCTGCCGGTGATGGTGCTGTCTCTCGTGACGATCGGTCTGCTCACGCGCTTCATCCGCACGTCGGTGCTCGAGGTGCTCGGCAGCGACTACGTGCGGGCGGCTCGCGCCAAGGGGCTTCCCGCGATGCGGGTCATCCTCGACTACGTGCTCCGGGGTGCATCCCTGCCCATCCTCACCGTCGTCGGCGTCGCCTTCGGCTCGCTGCTCTCGGGCACCGTGCTCGTCGAGTCGGTGTTCGCGTGGCCGGGTCTGGGCACCTACGCCTACAACTCGGCGGCGAACCTCGATCTCCCGGGCATCATGGGTGTCGGTCTCGTCGTCGGATTCATCTACCTCCTCATCAATTTCGTCGTCGATCTGCTCTACGGCGTCCTCGACCCGAGAGTGAGGATCGCATGAGCCGCATCGACTCGGCATCCGGCGCCTGGCGGTTCCGGTTCCGCTGGCCCCGCGCCTGGCGCACGCCCCTGGGCGTGATCGGCACCGTCATCGCCGGAGCATGGATCATCGTCGCCTTCACCGCGCAGTGGTGGGTGCCGTACGGCCCGAACGCCCAGGTGCTTCCTCGTCTGCAGGCGCCGGGCATCGACACACTGCTCGGCACCGACGGCAACGGGCGGGACATCTTCTCCCGTCTGATGACCGGCGCGACGGTGAGCCTTCCCCTGGCACTGATGCTCGTGATCGCGGCGATGATCATCGGAACGGTGATCGGCGCCGTCGCCGGGTACTTCGGCGGCTGGGTCGATGAGACGCTGATGCGCATCACCGACCTGTTCATGGCGTTCCCGACCGTCATCCTCGCGATGGTGGTGGCTGCGTCCCTCGGACCGTCGCTGTTCAACGCGGTGATCGCGGCGATCGTCGTCTCGTGGCCGCAGTACTCGCGCGTCACCCGCAGCATCGTGCTCGGCCTCCGCGGGCAGAACTACGTGATCGCGGGTCGCCTGCTCGGCCACTCGCCGCTGCGGACGCTGTTCATCGACATCCTCCCGAACATCGCCGGCCCCGTGCTGGTGCTGGCGACGCTCGACATCGGCGCGGCGATCCTGCTGCTCTCCGGTCTCTCGTTCCTCGGCCTCGGCGCGCAGCCGCCCACCGCCGAGTGGGGCTCGATGATCTCCGCCGCCATGCAGAACTTCGACGCCTGGTGGCTCGGGGTCTTCCCCGGTCTCGCGATCCTCACGGTGGTGCTCGCCTTCAACTTCCTCGGTGACGCCATGCGCGACATCCTCGACCCGACGGCCGAGGTCACGCACGAGAAGCAGGCCGAGCATGTCGCGTCGGCGAAGGGGGCGGCAGCATGACCGCCTCGGCTCCGCTGACAGTCCTCAGCATCCGCGACCTGACGATCGAGATCGGTCGTCCGCTCGTGCACGGCGTCTCGCTCGACCTGGAGGCAGGTCGCATCCACGGCCTCGCCGGAGAATCCGGATCAGGCAAGACGCTCACGTCGCTCGCTGTGCTCGGGCTGCTCCCTCGGCAGGCACGCACCGGCGGGTCCATCCTGCTCGCGGGGGAGGAGCTGGTCGGCATGCGCCGCCGGGCCCTCAACCGCATCCGGGGCACACGCATCGCGATGATCTTCCAGGACCCCTCGGCGTCGCTGCACCCGCAGCTGCCGATCGGTCGACAGCTCACCGATCACATGCGCGTGCACCTCGGCCTGCGCGGCGAGGCTGCGAAGGCCAGGGCCATCGAGCTGCTCGAGACCGTGCAGGTACCCAACCCGGATGCCGCACTCAAGCGCTACCCCCACCAGTTCTCGGGCGGGCAGCGGCAGCGCATCGCGATCGCCTGCGCTCTCGCATGCGACCCCGAGGTGCTGCTGGCCGACGAGCCGACCACCGCGCTCGACGTCACCGTGCAGGCCGGCATCCTGCGTCTGCTGCGCGACCTCGCGACAGAGCGCAACCTCGCCGTGCTGCTCGTCACGCACGACCTGGGCGTCATGAGCGCGATCGCCGACGAGGTGGCCGTGATGAAGAACGGACAGATCGTCGAGCGGGCCGACCGCGCGACGCTGTTCCGCGACCCGCAGCACGAATACACCCGCACGCTGCTCGCGGCCCTGCCGGGGTCGAAGCTCGAGATCGCCTCACCGGATCCCGCTCTCATCGATCCGGTGATGTCGGATGCGGCCGTGAAGGATGCCGAAGAGGAGGCCGCAGATGAGTGAAGTCGCCGTCCTCGACGCGCAGGGCGTTGTCGTGCGCTACCCCGGGAGCCCCCCGGTGGTCGCCGTCGACGGCGTCTCGCTGACCGTCGCACCCGGGGAGACCGTCGCGCTCGTCGGCGAGTCCGGCAGCGGCAAGTCGAGCCTCGCCCGCGCGGTCGTCGGCATCGAGAAGCTCGCCGGGGGAGAGGTGCGCTTCCGCGATGCGCCCGTCAAGCCGCTCGGCATCCGGCGCCGCGACCTCGCGCTCACCGGCATCCAGATGGTGTTCCAGGATCCGTCGACGTCGCTCAACCCGCGGCGCCGTGTCGGAGACCAGATCGCCGACGGCATCGCCACCGCTCGCGCCCGCGGCGCCGAAGGGTCGACCGTCGCGGAGTGGCTCGAACGGGTCGGGCTGCCGATCGACGTCGCGACGCGCTTCCCGCATCAGTTCTCGGGCGGTCAGAAGCAGCGGCTCGCGATCGCGCGGGCGCTCGCCGCACGGCCGTCGCTGCTCGTCGCCGACGAGCCGATCTCGGCCCTGGACGCATCGACCCAGACGAGCGTCGCGGGGCTCATGCGCGACCTGGTCGCCGAGGCCGGTGCGGGAATGCTCTTCATCTCGCACGACCTTGCGGTCGTCCGGCGCATCGCCGACCGCACCTTCGTCATGTTCGCCGGCCGGGTGCTCGAAGCGGGGGCCACCGATCGTGTGTGGTCTGCGCCGCAGCATCCGTACACTCAGGCGCTGCTCGCAGCGATCCCTGAGCCGGACGGAACAGGCCGCATCCCCGTCGCACCGTCGACGAACGAGCGCATCGTCTGGTCGGAGATCGCCCCCGTCATCGACTGACCTATGCTCCGGCGCTCGTGCGCTCGTGCGCTCGGGAGGAGATCTGCCCGTCGGGAGGAGGGATGGGCGTGAAGCATCCTCCCGTGGCGCAGTCCTCCTCCCGTGGTGCGGTCCTCCTCACGTGGCGGAGTCCTCCTCCCGTGG
>NZ_JASDCU010000012.1 GCF_030407765.1 Microbacterium sp. APC 3901 | reverse complement strand
ATCGTCCGCTGCAACAACTCGTTCTCACCCCGACACCCCGCCGCATGCGGAAAGTCACCCATGTCCCCCGTCGCGACGGTCTCCACGACGACCGCCTCCACCCGCCGGAACGCCGACCCCGCCGCCACCAGAACACCCACCCGATCCGCATCCGACAACCCCGCCAACGCATCGCCGGACAACACCGCATCAAGGTCGGCGATGACCCGATCCAGAAGCTCCGCGGTGCTGTTCATACCCCCAGTCAACCGAGGACCACCGACATTCACGCCCCAAAACCGCCCCTGATTACCCCAGATCAACGCCATATTCCAATCTCCCGATACAGCGCGCCGCTGTGGGTGGGCCACGGCCTCGAAGACGACGAAAGCGCAGGAGAGCGGGGCACGAGGAAGGACGTGGGAGAAGAGAACGAGAAGGAGAGAACGAGAAAGAGAGAACGAGAAAGAGAGAACGAGAAGGCGGGCGGCGTCACCCGAGGGCGGGTTCTGCCCTCATGAAGACGTCGACATCATCCTCGCTCTCGAGCACGAAGCCGTGCCGCTCGTACAGTCGACGGGCCGCACTGGCCTGCAGGACGTTGAGCCGGAACGGCCGCGTGCCGTCGCTCTCGGTGAGCAGGTGTGCGAGCACCCCAGCTCCGATCCCGCGGCCCTGCGATTCCGGCGTGAGATAGAAGTGCTCGATCCAGAGCGCATCGCGTTCGTGCCTCACCGCCACCAGACCGACGTCTTCGCCGTCGACGACGATCACGCGGGTGTTCTCGGGAACGAACGCGTCGAGAAAGCGCTGTCGCACGCGCACCGGGTCATATCGGCCGAGTCGCTCGAGGTCAGGTCGCATCACGACCGCTCTCAGCTCCGCCATCCAGACGGCGTCAGACGGGCTACTCGCTCGAAGACTCCATCCCGCTGACACAGAATCCATACAACCATCAGGAGCAGCACTCTCAGACCGGCACCCACCACGCACAGCATCCGCACCACGAACCCCGCGCAGCATCCGCACCACGACTCCCGTGCAGCATCAGCACCATGCACGCCGCCCGCAGCTACAGAGCCCGCAGCTAGAGAGCGAGCAGCACGATCCCGCCGGCGACGACCGCGGACGCGGCCAGCCGCCATCCTGGCCGACTCTCCTTGAGCGCGAAAACCCCGAAGAGACTGACCAGCACGACACTGACCTCGCGCAGCGGTGCGACCAGGGCGACCGGAGCGATCTGGATGGCCGTGAGCACCAGGATGTACGACAGCGGCGACAGGATGCTGAAGGCCACGATGCGCCGCCACTGCGTGCGCCCGAGGGTGCGCACGGCCGCCCATCGGCCGCGAACGCCGAAGGAGTAGAACGGGATCTCGAGCAGCATCGTCCCGACCATGAACGCGACGGGCGAGAGGTTCCAGGTGCGCACCGCGTTGGCATCCCAGATCGTGTAGACCGCGATCGCGACCCCGGTGAGCAGGCCGAACACGAGCCCGGGATCCAGGCGTCGGGATCGATCGGCGCGCCCTCGATCGACGAGACCGATCGCGACGACCCCGACGATGATCGCCGCGACGCCGACGAGAGCCAGTGCCGACGGTCGCTCTCCGAGAACCAACACGGCGACGATCACTGAGAGGAACGGTCCCGTGCCCCTCGCCGTCGCATAGACGGTGGAGAGATTGCCCTCACGGTATCCGCGCTGCAGCACCGCCATGTACGCCACGTGGAGCACCCCCGAGACTCCGACGCCCAACAGGAACGCGAGCACGTCGTCGGTGCCGAGCCCGCCGGTGAACGGGACGACGCCGATCCAGACGACGGTTCCTCCGACGGCTCCCCACCACAGGAACGGCATCCCCGCCCGGCTCACGCCATGGGCGACGATGTTCCACGCGGCGTGCGTGATGGCTGCGGCGATGACGAGAGCGAATGCGACGGCGGACACGAGAGACCCTTTCCGTTCATCGCGGGCGCGACGAACAGGGTCCTCCGGGCTTTTGTCCTGTCAGATGACGGCGTCCCTTCGGAGGGACGCCGTGGCGCCGCTCGGACCAGACGGGACGAGACCCCGGAACCCTAGGCGCTATCGAGAGCGACAGTACCTGCCGTGAGTGACCGGGAGGTGAACGAGGACAGTCTCGCGTCCGACAGGGTCGCCGGCGAACCCGATTACGATCGAAGGACCGCCCCTTCAGGAAGGTCCCCCCATGCCCGTCACCCCGGACGCTCTCGCCCACGCCGAGGATCTCGCCGACTTCGTCGCCGCATCGCCCTCGAGCTATCACGCCGCCGCCGAGGTGGCCAGGCGACTCGAGGATGCCGGTTTCGCTCGTCTCGAAGAGGAAGACGCGTGGGAAGTCACCCCCGGGGGACGCTACGTCGTCGTGCGCGACGGCGCCGCGATCGCCTGGACGGTGCCGGCGGATGCCACCACCACCACGCCCGCGCACGTGCTGGGCGCTCACACCGACTCCCCCGGCTTCAAGCTCAAGCCCCAGCCGACGACCGGGTCGAAGGGCTGGCTGCAGGCGGCCGTGGAGGTGTACGGCGGACCGCTGTTGAACTCCTGGCTCGACCGTGAGCTGCGCCTCGCCGGCCGACTCGCCCTCGCCGACGGACGGGTCGTGCTCGCCGACACCGGAGCGCTGCTGCGCCTGCCCCAGCTCGCGATCCACCTCGACCGCGAGGCGAACACAGGCCTCGCGCTCGACAAGCAGTTCCAGACACAGCCCGTCTGGGGTCTCGGCGACCCGACGCAGGACGACATCCTCGCAGAGCTCGCCGGGTCGGCCGGAGTCTCGGCATCCGACATCCGCGGCTACGACGTCATGATCGCCGACACGGCACGCGGGGCGGTGTTCGGCAAGGATCGCGCGTTCTTCGCCTCCGGCCGTCTCGACGACCTCGCCTCGGTGCACGCCGGCGTGGTCGCACTCGAGTCGATCGACACCGCGGCGTCCGGACCCATCGCGATCCTGGCGGCCTTCGACCACGAAGAGCTCGGCTCGAACTCGCGCTCCGGTGCCGCAGGCCCGTTCCTCGAGGACATCCTCGGTCGTGTGTACGACGCGCTCGGCGCCGACGCCTCCGAGCGTCGCCGCGCCCTCTCGGCGTCGTGGTGCCTGTCGAGCGACGTCGGCCACTCGGTGCACCCGAACTACGTGCACAAGCACGATCCCGTGGTGCAGCCGGTGCTGGGCTCCGGTCCGATCCTCAAGCTCAACGCCAACCAGCGGTACGCGACGGATGCCCTCGGCTCCGCCGCCTGGCGCGACTGGTGCGACAGCGCCGACGTGAACACGCAGGAGTTCGTGTCGAACAACAACGTGCGCTGCGGATCGACGATCGGTCCGATCACGGCGACGCGTCTCGGCATCCGCACGGTCGACGTCGGCATCCCGATCCTGTCGATGCACTCGGCCCGTGAGCTCGCCGGCGTCTCGGATCTGCACGACCTCACCCGAGTCGTGGGGGCGTTCTTCGCCGGCTGATCGTCGCTGACGCCCCCACGCGCCCTGCACAGTGCCAGGATGATGGCATGACGGACATCAAGCCTGGCCTCATCGAGCGCGCGGGCATCGAGATCATCCCCGAATCCGAGCGCACGGCGAAGCCTCGCGATCTGTTCTGGCCGTGGTTCGCAGCCAACGTGTCGGTGTTCGGCATGTCGTACGGGTCGTTCGTGCTGGGCTTCGGGATCTCGTTCTGGCAGGCGACGATCGTGTCGGTCATCGGCATCGTGGTGTCGTTCCTGCTGTGCGGACTCATCGCGATCGCCGGCAAACGCGGTTCGGCTCCGACCATGGTGCTCTCCCGCGCCGCCTTCGGTGTGCACGGGCAGAAGGTGCCTGGCATCGTCTCGTGGCTGACGTCGATCGGCTGGGAGACCTTCCTCGCGATCATGGCCGTGCTCGCGACAGCCACCGTCATCACACAGCTCGGCGGCGACGGCGACAGCATCGCGCTGAAGATCATCGCCACCGTCATCGTCGCCGCGCTGATCGTCGTGGCCTCCGTGCTCGGCTATCACACGATCATGAAGCTGCAGTCGGTGCTGACCTGGGTCACCGGCGCCGTGACGATCCTCTACATCGTGCTCGCCGCGCCGAGCATCGACCTCGCCGCCGTCATGGCACGCCCCGACGGCGGCCTCGGCCAGGTGACCGGTGCACTCGTGATGGTCATGACCGGCTTCGGACTCGGCTGGATCAACATCGCCGCCGACTGGTCGCGGTATCAGAAGCGCACGGCATCCGATGGGGCGATCGTCGCCTGGAACACGATCGGCGGCTCGATCGCGCCCGTGATCCTCGTCGTCTTCGGTCTGCTGCTCGCGGGGTCGGACGACGACCTCAGCGCGGCGATCGCCGCCGACCCGATCGGCGCCCTCGCCACGCTCCTGCCCCTCTGGGTGCTCGTGCCGTTCCTGCTCACCGCCGTACTCGCACTCGTCTCGGGTGCCGTGCTGGGCATCTACTCCTCGGGCCTCACGCTGCTGAGCCTCGGCATCCGCATCCCCCGCCCGTCCGCCGCGGCGATCGACGGCGTGATCCTCACGATCGGCACGATCTATGTGGTGTTCTTCGCGACCGACTTCCTCGGCCCGTTCCAGAGCTTCCTCATCACGCTCGGCGTGCCACTGGCATCGTGGGCCGGCATCCTGATCGCCGACATCCTCCGGCGCAAGAGGGACTACGACGAGGAGGCGCTGTTCGACGGCCGTGGAAGATACGGCTCCTGGGACTGGATCTCGATCGGCACCATGGTGGTCGCCAGCGTGATCGGCTGGGGCTTCGTGCTCAACGGCTTCGCCGACGCCGCCCCCTGGAACAACTGGCAGGGCTATCTGCTCGGCCTGGTCGGCGGAGTCGACGGAGACTGGGCGTACGCGAACCTCGGGGTGTTCTTCGCCCTGGTGCTGTCGTTCGTCTTCACTTGGTTCGCTCGCGCCGGACGCATCCGCGCCCAGGAGTCAGCTGCGTGAGCAGGGAGTCGTGGCTGGTCGTGATCGACCCGCAGGCGATCTTCGCCTCACCCGACTCGGCGTGGGCGTCACCGTTCTTCGACGACGTCATGCCACGCATCAGCGAGCTCTCCGAGTCGTTCGGCGATCGTGTGATCGTCACCCGCTGGATGCCGACCGCCGACCGATCGACCTCGTGGGGCGCCTACTTCGCCGCGTGGCCGTTCGCCGACCGCCCGCCGTCGGACCCGCTGTTCGACCTCGTGCCGCAGGCAGTCGGCCTGTCGGAGCGTCCGACGCTCGATCTGCCGACGTTCGGAAAGTGGGGCGACTCGATCGAGGCGATCGTGGGCCGCGGAGCGCACGTCGTGCTGGCGGGAGTGTCGACGGACTGCTGCGTCATCTCGACAGCCCTCGCCGCAGCGGATGCCGGGGCTCACGTCACGATCGCCGCCGATGCCTGCGCGGGATCGACAGCCGAGAACCACGACGCTGCGATCCGGATCATGGGTCTCTACCCTCCGCAGATCACGATCGGCGACACGGCCGCGGTGCTGGCGGAGCGCTAGCCCGCCGCGCGCACTGCCGCCGCGATGTCGGCGGGCGACCCGTGCCAGGGCGCTCCGTGTCCGGGAAGCACCCAGGATGCCGATCGGGCGGCCAGCCGGTCGAGAGACGCGGAGGCCTCTTCCGGCTCGTCGGTGAACGGCGCGGGCTGCGGACCCACTCGCCCCGTCAACACGTGGCGAGTGGTCAGCGCGTCGCCGACGAAGACCGCATCGGCCGCGGGGATGTGCACGGCGATGCTGCCGGGCGAATGACCCGGCATGCCGATGACGACCGGGGAGCCGGGGAGGTCGAGCACCTCGCCGTCGGCGACGGTCACGACCTCGGAGACGTGCCGCGTGCGCAGTGCGTTCTTGCGCAGACTGTAGGCGAAGAACCCGACCGTCGGACCGATGCGCGCCGGCCCCATCGGGGTCTTCGGCTTCTCACCCGTGCGCACCCTGTGTGCGTCGGCACTGTGGATGAAGACCGGCACGCCGGCCTCACTGCGCAGTCTCTCGGCGAAGCCGATGTGGTCGCCGTCGCCGTGGGTGAGGACCAGACCGCGGATGTCGGAGAGCGGCCGGCCGAGTTCGGTCAGCTTTCGCTGCAGGTCGTTCCAGTGGCCGGGCAGACCCGCGTCGACGAGCGTGATCCCCTCCGGCAGGTCGACCAGATACGACGCGACGACGTCGTTGCCGAGTCGATGCAGGTGCGGTGCGAGCTTCATGGTCGTCCCTTTCGTGGGAGGCTAGGATGGCTACATTACGTAGCTATCATAGCTATTGTCAATAGCCATGAAGGAGTCCCGATGCCGACGCCCGAACGAACCTCCCTGGCGGCCATCGTCGACGCCGGCCGCGACATCCTCGAATCGGCCGGCCCCGCGGGACTCACGATGCAGGCTGTCGCCGAGCGCGTGGGCGTGCGGGCGCCCTCTCTCTACAAGAGGGTCCGTGATCGAGACGCCCTGCTGTCGGCGGTCGCGGAGGCCTCCGCCGATGCACTGACCGGCCGACTCGACACCGCGGGGGACGAACTCCCCCTCCTCGCCGCCGCGTACCGCGCGTTCGCCCACGAGCACCCTCAGGCCTTCCGCCTGTTGTTCACGGCATCCGCGCCCGAAGACGCTCTCCATCGGACGTCTGCTCCGGTGCTGCGCTCCTGCGCCGAGCTCGTGGGGCCGGAACATGCGCTCGACGCCGCCCGCCTCTTCACCGCCTGGGCGACCGGGTTCCTGCAGATGGAGCTCGCCGGCATGTTCCGGCTCGGCGGCGATGTCGACGAGGCATTCGACTACGCGATGGGTCGCATCATCGCCGGGCTCACGGCCGCCTGATCGCACGCGCGGACGGGCGGATGCCGACGCCTGAGCCTGCGCCGATCCGCCGAGATCGACCGGAATACTGCCAAGATGATGCGCGGAGAGGGGTTTCCATGACGACGAGCGCGCACGAAGGCGAATCCGCCCGCCCGAAGAGGGTTCGCCGCCCGTGGCAGCGGACGAAGGTGGCAGTGGGGTTGATCCTCCTCGTCGCCGCCGTGGTCGCGATCATCGGCGCACTCACCCCCTGGCCTTCGGCCATGCTGATCCGCTCGGTGTTCACGAAGGGCGGTGACGAGACTGCCGCCGAGATGGAGAAGCACATCACCGCGGAGAAGCTCACCGAGCAGCTCGACGTCGCCTACGCCGACAGCGGCGCCGACACCACGATGGACGTCTTCACGCCGGCATCCGCCACCGGGCCGCTGCCGACGGTCGTCTGGATCCACGGCGGCGCCTGGATCTCGGGGTCGAAGGAGAACGTCGACCCCTATATGCGCATCCTCGCGGCCGAGGGCTACACCGCCATCGCGCTGAACTACACGATCGGACCCGAGGGCGTGTATCCGCTCGCGGTGCGCCAGCTCAACGACGCGCTCGCCTACATCGACGCCCACGCCGATGAGCTGAACGTCGATCCTGATCAGATCGTTCTCGCAGGCGACTCCGCCGGCGGCCAGCTGGCCAGTCAGATGGCGACGCTGATGACGAACCCCGACTACGCCGAGATCATGGACGTCACCCCGGCGCTGGAGGCCGAGCAGGTGGTGGCGACCGTGCTGAACTGCGGCGTGTACGACCTCGCCGCACTCGCTGCACTCGACGGCGTCGTCGGTTGGGGCCTCAAGACGTCGATGTGGGCGTATGCAGGAACCAAGACCTGGGCGGAAGGCTCGACCGGCTCGACGATGTCGACCATCGACTGGGTGACCGAGGACTTCCCGACGACGTACATCTCGGGCGGAAACGGAGATGGGCTGACGTGGTTGCAGTCGATCCCGATGGCCAAGCGTCTCGACGAGCTGGGAGTCGATGTCACGACGCTGTTCTGGCCGGCGTCGCATGAGCCGGCCCTGCCCCACGAGTATCAGTTCCACCTCGACATGCCCGACGCTCAGACGGCGCTGCAACAGACGATCGGCTTCCTGAACGCCCACACCACGCGTTGAGAGTCCGGGCGCGGCGATCTACTTCATCGTGTCGAGGATGCCGACCAGGTCGTCGAACGTCGTGAGTGGGTTGAGGATGGCGAAGCGGGTGTTCGGGCGCCCCGCGTGCGAGCTCGGCACCACGAACGCGCGCTGTGAGTCGAGCAGCTCGTCCGACCAGCGGTCGTAATCGCCGCGATCCCAGCCCTCGCGTTCGAACACGACGACCGAGAGCTGTGGGTCGCGCACGAGTCTGAGCTCGGGGCGGGCGGCGATCTCGGCAGCGATCCTCTGGGTCAGAGCGAGCGTCGCACTCACAGCCTCGCGGTAGGCGGTCACGCCGTAGGTCGCGAGCGAGAACCAGAGCGGCAGCCCCCGCGGACGTCGAGTGAGCTGGATCGAGTAGTCCGACGGGCTGAAGTCACCGGCGTCGGTGAGAGTGTCGAGGTATTCGGCGTGCTGCGTGTGCGCTCTGCGCCCCGCATCGGGGTCACGGTAGATGAGCGCGCAGCAGTCGAAGGGGGCGAACAGCCACTTGTGCGGATCGACGATCACCGAATCGGCACGCTCGACGCCCGCGAAGATGCCACGGGCCTCCGGCGCCAGCATCGCGGTGAGCCCGTAAGCGCCGTCGATGTGCAGCCAGAAGTCGAACTCGTCCTTCAGCGCGGCGATGCCGGCGATGTCATCGACGATGCCGAAGTTGGTCGAGCCGCCGGTGGCGACCACCGCGCAGATCTCTTCACCGTGCTCCGCGAGAGCCTCACGCACGGCATCCGCCCTCAGCCTGCCGTCGTCGTCGGCGGGCACGAGCAGCACGTCGGCATCCATGACCTTCGCCGCCGACTTGTTCGAGGAGTGCGCCTCGACGCTGCACACGATCTTCCACCGACGAGGGAGCTCTGTGCCGGCTGCGAGCATCTTCGCCTTCGCCGCCTCGCGGGCGGCGACGAGCGCAGACAGGTTGCCGATCGTGCCGCCCTGCACGAACACCCCACCGGCAGTGTCGGGAAGGCCGAACTCGGTGGCCAGGAAGGACAGCACCTCGTTCTCGGCGTGCACGGCTCCTGCCCCCTCGAGCCAGCTGCCTCCGTAGAGGCCCGATGCCGAGACCACGAGGTCGAACGCGATCGATGCGATCGTCGGAGCGGTCGGGATGAACGAGAGATACGCCGGGTGGCTCGTCGTCAGGCAGGCCGGAGCGAGGATGTGCTCGAACACGCTGAGCGCGCGCTGCGACCCGAGACCGGCGTCGGTGATCGTGGTTCCGACCAGACGATCGAGCTCAGCCGGCGACTGGGGTTTGTCGAGCGGCACATCGGCCGCGAGCATCCGGCGGCGCGAGTAGTCGAGCACGGCGTCGACGATCGCCGTCGATTCGGCCGAGGCCGCGTGCATGCGTTCTGCTCCCATGAGCTGTCCTTACCTGTGTGATTCTGTGAGCCGTGGTGGGGCGACGGCGTCGGTCACGACCGGCGCCTCGACCGGTACGTCGAGCACGGCCGACAGGGTGCGGCGAGCGAGGTCGGCACGATCGCGCGGCGCCCAGTGCACCAGCGAGTGTGCGCTCATGCCGTCGACCATCGCCAGCAGCATCCACGCAGACGAGTCCGCGTCGATCTGGCGCCTCCGGTGTTCTTTCGGCACCGGGCCTTCATTCGGCACCGGGCCTTCATTCGGCACCGGTTCTTCGGCGATCGCGCGGGCGATGAGGTCTTCGAGTGCGCTGTGCCAGAGATCCATCTCGATGCGTACCCTGGCACCGAGCGCCTCGTTGCGGGCGCCGAGCGCCCATGACTGCACCCAGACCATCGCGACGTCGTCGCGTGAGTCGTCGAGCAGCGTCTCGATGAGTCGCAGCAGATTGGTGCGCAGGTCGACCGAGGGGTCGTACGAGGCGATCACCTCGTCACGCTCGGCGGCCACGATCGCGGTGAACACCTCGGCGACGAACGACTCCATGACGGGCCGGTAGTGCGCCACGAGAGCCGGCGTCACCCCTACTCGGGCGGCGACGGCCCGCACGGTGAGCGCCTCGAGGCCGCTCTCTGCAGCGAGCGCCACGGCACCGTCGAGGATCGAGCGTTCGCGCTCCTCGGGTGGCAACCTGCGAGGTGCGGCTGCTCTTGACGTGGTCTTCATCAGGGGCTACCGTATCACTCGTTGATCACGTGTTCAATAGCGAACGCGGAGTCCTCACCCACGAGGTCACGATCGGCAGCGAGGGAGACGACCATGGCCTGGCACATGCCCGCAGAGACCGCACCGCACGACCGCACCTGGATGGCGTTCCCCGCCGAGGGGCCGACGCTCGGCGAGACGGCGTCCGAGCGCGACGAGGGCTACGACACCTGGACAGCCGTCGCCCACGCGGTCGCCGAGTTCGAGCCGGTGTCGATGATCGTCGACCCTGCCGAGGTCGCCCGCGCTCGGCGGATGCTCAGCAGCAGCATCGACATCGTCGAGGCCCCGGTCGACGAGTTCTGGATGCGCGACTCCGGTCCGACCTTCGTGGTCGATCACGAGCGGCCCGGCGTGCTCGGCGCGGTCGACTGGATCTTCAACGGCTGGGGCGCGCCGGAGTGGGCGCAGTGGCAGAAGGCGGCGCAGCACGCGCGCATCATCGCCGGAGCCGTCGGCGCCGAACTCGTGAGCTCGGCCCTCGTGAACGAGGGCGGAGGAATCCACGTCGACGGCGAAGGCACCGTGCTGCTCACCGACACCGTGCAGCTCGACCCCCGCCGCAACCCCTACGCCGACAGGGCGCGCGTCGAGGCAGAGATGGCCCGCACGCTCGGCGCTACGACAGCCGTGTGGCTGCCTCGCGGACTCACCCGCGACTACGACGACTTCGGTACGAACGGGCACGTCGACATCGTCGCGACACTCGTCTCGCCCGGCCGACTGCTGCTGCACGAGCAGCAGAACCCAGAGCACCCCGACCACACCGTGACCCGCGAGCTGCGCGCGCACCTCGCGCAGCAGACGGATGCGGCCGGACGACGCTTCGAGATCGTCGACCTTCCCGCCCCGACGACCCTGCGCGACGGCGAAGGGTTCGTCGACTGGAGCTACGTCAATCATCTGGTCACGAACGACGGCGTGGTCGCGTGTGGGTTCGGTGACGTGCAGGCCGATGCCGCGGCACGGGCCATCCTCGCCGACGTCTACCCGGGGCGCCGCGTCGTCACGGTCGATGCGCGTCCGCTGTTCGACCGCGGCGGCGGCATCCACTGCATCACCCAGCAGCAGCCGAGCGTGGGGGTGCTCGCATGATCGACGTGGTCGAGGCCTCCATCACCGAGCTGCGGCGAGCGCTCGAGTCCGGCGCGGCCACCGCCGTCGAGCTCGTCGACGCGTATCTCGCGCGCATCGACGCCTACGACGGTCCCGAGACCGAGACGGCGCTGAACGCCGTCGTCGTCCGCAACCCCGACGCCCGCTCAGAGGCAGAGGCATCGGATGCGCGACGCGCACGCGGCGAGACGCTCGGATCCCTCGACGGCATCCCGTACACGGCGAAGGACAGCTACCTGGTGCGCGGACTCACCGCCGCGGCCGGGAGTCCCGCGTTCGCCGACCTCGTCGCGCAGCGTGACGCGTTCACGATCGAGCGCCTGCGGTCGGGTGGCGCGATCTGCCTCGGCCTCACGAACATGCCCCCGATGGCCAACGGCGGCATGCAACGAGGTGTCTACGGCCGCGCCGAGAGCCCCTACAACGCCGACTTCCTCACCGCGCCCTTCGCCTCGGGGTCGTCCAACGGATCAGGTACCGCGACGGCGGCGAGCTTCGCCGCCTTCGGACTGGGCGAGGAGACGTGGTCGAGCGGACGCGGCCCCGCCACGAACAACGCCCTCTGCGCCTACACACCCTCGCGCGGCGTGATCTCGACCCGCGGAAACTGGCCCCTGGTGCCCACCATGGACGTCGTCGTGCCGCACGCGCGCACCATGGCCGATCTGCTCGAGGTGATCGACGTGATCGTCGCCGACGACGCCGAGACACGAGGCGACTTCTGGCGCGCGCAGCCCTGGGTGCCGTTGCCGTCGGCATCTGCCGTGCGTCCTGAGTCGTATCCGGCCCTGACGAGCGGCGCCGCGACCGCGCTCCAGGGCGCGCGCATCGGCATCCCTCGCATGTACATCAACGCGGATCCGGATGCCGGCAGTGCCGCCTCCCCGGGCATCGGCGGCCCCACGGGTCAGCGCGTCGAGACGCGCGCCTCGGTGATCGCGCGCTGGGACGCGGCTCGCCGCGACCTCGAGGCCCACGGTGCGACTGTCGTCGAGGTCGACTTCCCCGTGGTGTCGAACTACGAGGGCGACCGACCGGGCGCCCCCACCATCGCGACGCGTGGCCTCGTGTCGCCGGAGTATCTGCGCCGCGAGATCGTCGACCTGTCGGCGTGGGGGTGGGAGGACTTCCTGCAGGCGAACGGCGACCCGCGGCTGAACACCCTCGCCGATGTCGACGGGGCGACGATCTTCCCGCATCCGACGGGCGCACTCCCCGACCGCTACACCGGTTTCGACGACGACATCGCCGAGTACCCCGACTGGGTGCGCGACAACCCCGGTGTCGGATTCGCAGACATGCCGGAGCTCGCCGACGGCCTGCGCGGACTCGAGGAGACCCGACGGATCGACCTCGAGGAGTGGATGGACGAGCACGAGCTCGACGCGGTCGTGTTCCCGGCCGTCGCCGATGTGGGGCCCGCCGACATGGACGTGAACGAGGCCTCCGCCGACCTCGGCTGGCGCAACGGCACCTGGATCGCGAACGGCAACCTGACCGTGCGCCACCTCGGCATCCCGACCGTCACCGTGCCCATGGGGCTCATGCCCGACATCGGCATGCCGATCGGCCTGACGTTCGCCGGACGCGCCTACGACGACGCAGCGCTGCTGCGTCTCGCCGCGGCGTTCGAAGCGATCGGTGCACCGGGCGAGCGCCGCACCGCTCCCCCGCGCACACCGCGGCTCTGACCGCTCGCGGGGCAGGTCTACCCTGCGCGCCGGGCGACATTTCATCATTGTGACGCTCGCCACGATTGTTATATGTTTGCCCTGTCCGTCACGACAGGAAGCGACCCATGAGCACCGAGAACAACGAGCGCGAGCTCGAGGCCGGCATCGTCACCGATCTGTCGGGCCGCATGACCTACGGGTCCTACCTGTCGCTCGACCAGCTGCTCACCGCCCAGAACCCGGTCAGCGTCCCCGAGCACCACGATGAGCTGCTGTTCATCATCCAGCACCAGACCACGGAGCTCTGGCTCAAGCAGCTGCTGCACGAGCTGTCGTCAGCCCGAGAACTGCTCGCCAGCGACGACCTGCGCGAGGCGCTGAAGCGGGTCGCGCGGGTCAAGCGCATCCAAGACGTGATGACGCAGCAGTGGGGGATCCTCGCGACGCTCACACCCACCGAGTACGCGCAGTTCCGCGGAGCGCTGGGCAACTCGTCTGGTTTCCAGTCGGTGCAGTACCGCGCCGTCGAGTTCGCCCTCGGCAACAAGAACGAGAAGATGCTCAGCGTCTTCGCCGACCACCCCGCCAACCTCGCGCTGCTCACCGCCGAGTGGCACAAGCCCACCCTCTATGACGAGTTCCTGCGCTACGCCTCGCGCCGCGGCCTGCCGATCCCGGCCGAGATCCTCGACCGCGATGTGCGCCTCCCCTACCGCGAGACGCCGGAGCTCGTGCCCGCGATCCGTGAGATCTACCAGAACCATCAGCAGCACTGGGACCTCTACGAGGCCTGCGAAGACCTGGTCGACCTCGAGGACAACTTCCAGTTCTGGCGCTTCCGTCACCTGAAGACCGTCGCGCGCACCATCGGCATGAAGGTCGGCACCGGCGGCTCGAGCGGAGTCGGATTCCTGCAGCGCGCGCTCGACCTGACGTTCTTCCCCGAGCTCTACACCGTGCGCACCGAGATCGGCGGCTGATGCACGCGGCGACCTTCTTCGACGGCGAAGGATGGCGCGACGGCATCATCGACGTCGACGGCGAACGGATGCTGCTGCGCGACGAGTCGCCGGCATCCGATCTGCCCCGTCTCGACGGCGTCATCGTCGGCGGCTTCACCGACCACCATGTGCACCTGCAGCTCGTCGACCATCAGCTGCTGCGCGGGTCGACGCTCGGGCGCGTGATCGACCTCGGCGCGAACCCTGGGGTGGTCGCCGCGCTCTCCGCCGCTCTGGGCGGGGTCACAAGCGCATCCGAGGATCCCTGCGGGGTCACAAGCGCATCCGAATCGACGTTCTCCGGTGCTTTTTTGACCCCGCACGGGACGACAACCCCGCACGGGACGACAACCCCGCGCGCGATGACAACCCCGCACGGGACGACAGCCCCGCACGGGACGACAGCCCCGCACGAGCCTCCGCATCGGACCGGACACCGGGTCGCGGTCGAGTTCGCCGTCGCGTTCCTCACGCCCATCGGCGGCTACCCGAGCGACCGCGACTGGGCGCCTGCCGGATCGTTCCGCGAGATCGCAGACATCGCGGCCGTCGAACGCGTCGTGACCGAGATGGCGGATGCCGGAGCATCCTGCATCAAGGTCGCCAGCAACGCCGCCGCCGGCCCGGTCTTCCACGACGACGTCTTCCGCGCGATCGTCGAGACCGCCGCCGCACACGGACTCCCCGTCGTCGCCCATGCCGAAGGCGCGGGCGAACCACAGCGGGCAGCCCGCCTCGGCGCCGCGCGCCTCGCGCACGCCCCGTTCGCCGAGCGTCTCGACGATGCCGAGATCGCCGCCCAGGCGGCATCCCTCTCGTGGGTCTCGACGCTCGCGATCCACGACGCCGACAGCGAGGAGAGAACCACGGCCGTCGACAACGTCCGTCGCTTCCACGTGGCCGGCGGCACCGTGCTCTACGGCACCGACATGGGCAACGGCCCGACCCCTGCCGGCCTCAACCCCGGTGAACTCGCCGCCCTCCGCGACGCCGGGATCGACGGCGTCGACCTGCTCCGCGCGCTCGCCCCCCAGAACCCCCGCGACCCCGCATCCGTGCTCCTGAGATTCCCCGGCACCGACGCCGATCCGACACTCGCCCGCCCGCTGACCAGCGCCGACCTGAAGGCTTGACATGACCGACACCCGCGACGCCGCGACCGTCGAACGCTCGCTCCTCGACCTCGCCGGCGCCCTCGACGCCGCCGACCCGCTGCACGCCCATCTCGACGCGTTCGCCGAGGCCCCGGGAGTCGGCGCCTACCTCGACGGCAACTCGCTCGGTCGGCCGCTGAAGGACGCTCCCGAGAAGCTCGCCGCGTTCGTGCGCGACGACTGGGGCACGCGGCTGATCCGCTCGTGGGATGAGCAGTGGATGGCCCTGCCCATGGAGCTCGGCGATCGCATCGGGCGCGTCACCCTCGGCGCCGCCCCTGGGCAGACCGTCGTGGCCGACTCGACGAGCGTGCTGATCTACAAGCTGATGCGCGCCGCCGCCACCGCCGACCCCTCGCGCACCGAGCTCGTGATCGAGTCGGGCAACTTCCCCACCGACAGGTTCATGGCCGAAGGCGTCGCCGCCGAGACCGGCATGAGCGTGCGATGGATCGAGCCCGACCCGGTGCTCGGGGTGCAGATCGCCGACGTCGTCGCAGCCGTCTCCGAGCGCACGGCCCTCGTCTCGCTCAGCCACGTCGACTACCGCTCCGGCGCCCTCGCCGACATGCCCGGCATCACGACCGCGGTGCACGAGGTCGGCGCCCTCATGATGTGGGACCTCTGCCACTCGGCCGGCGTGATCCCGATGCAGCTCGACGCCTGGGGCGTCGACATGGCGGTCGGATGCACGTACAAGTACCTCAACGGCGGCCCCGGCTCTCCCGCGTTCGCGTACCTGCGGCGCGAGCACCAGGGCGTTCTTCGTCAGCCGATCCAGGGCTGGTGGAGCGCCGCGGACATCTTCGCGATGGGTCCGCAGTACGCGCCGGCCGGCGACATCCGGCAGCTGCTCAGCGGCACTCCCCCGATCACCTCGATGCTCGCGATGCAGGGAATGCTCGACCTCATCGAGCAGGCATCGATCGAAGCGATCCGCGAGAAGTCGCTCTCGCTCACCGACTTCGCGGTGCGCGCCTACGACGAGGTGCTGGCGCCCCTCGGCGTGCGGCTTCTCAGCACACGCGACGCCGCACTCCGCGGCAGCCACGTCACGATCGGCCACCCCGACTTCCGCGCCGTGACACAGCGCCTGTGGGCTGACGGGATCATCCCCGACTTCCGCTTCCCCGACGGCATCCGCCTGGGACTCTCGCCGCTCAGCACCTCGTATGCCGAGACGCTCACCGGCGTCCTCGCCGTGCGCGACGCGCTGGAGTCGCATGGCCGCTGAGGTCGTGCAGCTTCCGGCCGCGGGCTCCGCGCTCGACATCGCCGCGGGGCCCGTGCTCGACGACATCGATGCGCGCCCCGGCAGCACGGCATCCCTGCTGCGCACCCTGGTGGGACTGTACCTGCGACCGCTCGGCGGCTGGATCTCTGCAGCGGATCTGGTCGCGCTCGCCGGCGATCTCGGAATCCCCACTGCGCAGGCTCGCACCGGCGTGACTCGCCTCAAGCAGAAGGGGCTGCTGCTCGCCGAGCGCAGGCACGCGGTCGGCTACCTGCTGAATCCGGATGCCGCCACGATGCTCGCGCGGGGCGACCGACGCATCTTCGAGATGCGCGAGATGACGGATGCCGACATGTGGTGCCTCATCTCGTTCTCGATGCCCGAGAGCGCCCGCGCCACGAGACATCAGCTTCGGCGCCGCCTGCAGTGGATCGGGGCGGGTGTCGTCTCCCCCGCCCTGTGGATCTGCCCCGGCCATCTGCAGAGCGAGGTTCTGCAGATCGTCGACGACCTCGAGGCCAGAGACTGGGTGACGCTGTTCCAGGCCGGCACACCGACGACCGCGCGCACGCTGCCCGAGGCGGCCGCGGACTGGTGGGACCTCGACGCCCTGCGCGCCGAGCACCTCGAGTTCCAGTCGTCGCTCGAGACGCTTCCGCACGAGCCGTTCGCCGCCTACGTGCGGCTGATCGACCGCTGGCGGGTGCTGCCCTACACCGATCCGGGCCTGCCGCCCTCGATGCTGCCGGCCGACTGGCCGGGCACGCGCAGCGTCGCCGAGTTCCAGAGGCTGTCGACAGAGCTGTCTGATGCCGCGTGGCAGCGCGTGCGAGACGTCACCGGGGCGGCGCGGTCGTAGCCCGCACCACCAGCCGCGTCGGGAGGATCACGTGCATCTCGTCGACCTCCTGCCCCGAGAGCAGAGTGAACACCATGTCGGCCGCGACGGCGCCGAGTCTGCGCATCGGCTGCTGGATCGTCGTGAGCGGCAGCGCCCTTCTGGTGGCCTCCGGCACATCATCGAAGCCGATCACCGACAGGTCCTCCGGCACCCGCAGACCCAGCTCGTGGGCGACGTCGATCACCGCGATCGCCGACAGGTCGTTCGCCGCGAAGATCGCCGTCGGGCGGGCGTCTCCGCTCAGCATGATCCGGGCGGACTCCCTGGTCACATCGAGCTCGTAGCGGCCGATACCGACGAGTGACGGATCGAGAGGGATCCCCGCGTCGGAGAGCGCCCTGCGGTAACCGGCGTCTCGGAGCCCCGCGGATCTGAGATCGGGGCGACCCGCGAGGAAGCCGATGCGGCGGTGGCCGAGCTCGATCAGGTGCCGGGTCGCGGCGAGCGCGCCGCCGAAGCTGTCGGATTCGACGGTGGGCAGATCAGCCCGGCCCGTGTGGGGATCGATCGCGACGACCGGGATCTCGGTGCCGGCGCTCACGACCGTCGGGGTGACCATGATCGCCGCGTCGATCAGTGTGCCCGAGAGTCTGCTCAGCGATCGCCGTTCCCAACCGTCGCCTGCGCCGAGGTGCGACCCGCTGTAGGCGAGCAGGTCGAACGCCGTGTCGTGCACGGCCGAGCCGACGCCCTTGAGGATCTCGGCGCTGAAGGGCTCGAAGTCCGCCAGGAGCACGCCGATCACGCCCGTGCGCCGCGCCCTCATGCTGCTCGCGACGAGACTCGACTCATACCCGAGCTGCTTCACGGCGTCGAGGACCCGCTGCACCGTGGCGTCCGCGATCCCGTACCGGCCGTTCACCGCCTTCGAGACGGTCGACACCGACACCCCCGCCGCTTTCGCGACGTCATGGATCGTCGTCCGTGCCCCCATGAGACGCCAGCGTAGCCGGGATTCCAGCATGATGGAAACTGTTTTCGAAAACGTTTGACGATCGAGTGGCTCGGCTGGAGACTCATGCCACTGCGGTCTCATCTGAGCGTCCGCAGGCGCCCCGCAGCGAAGCGGTGCGCAACTCGATGAGGAGAACGATCACATGAACAGCAGAAGGCTCCCCCTCGCCTCCGCGGTCGCAGCACTGGCCGTCGGAGCACTCGCGCTCTCGGGCTGCACCGCAGACTCGTCCGGCACCGACGGCGGCGACACCAGCATGACCCTCTGGCACAACTCGACGACCGGCCCTGGAGTGGAGTTCTGGGAGCAGACGGTCGCCGACTTCGAGAGCGACAATCCCGGAGTCACCATCGACATCCAGTCCGTCCAGAACGAAGACCTGGACGGCAAGCTGCAGACCGCCCTCAACTCGGGAGACGCACCCGACATCTTCCTGCAGCGCGGCGGCGGCAAGATGGCCGCGATGGTCAAGGCCGGACAGCTGAAGGACCTCACCGACGCGATCGCGGGCCCCGCAGCCGAAGAGATCCCCGATGCGTCGTACTCGGCGAACAGCCTCGACGGCAAGATCTACGCCATGCCCGTCGCCGTGCTGCCCGGTGGGCTGTTCTACAGCCAGGACCTCTTCGATCAGGCGGGGATCACTGAGAACCCGACGACCCTCGACGAGCTCGAGGCGGCAACGGTCGCGCTCAAGGGCGCCGGGATCGACCCCATCGCCCTCGGTGCCAAGGATGCCTGGCCCGCAGCGCACTGGTACTACTGGTTCGCGCTGCGCGAGTGCAGCTCGGACACCCTCGCCAAGGCCGCCGATGAGATGGACTTCACCGACGAGTGCTGGGTGCGCGCGGGTGAGGACCTGCAGTCGTTCGCCGAGACCGAGCCCTTCAACTCGGGCTTCCTGACGACTCCCGCCCAGCAGGGGGCCGGCAGCTCGGCCGGGCTCATCGCGAACCACCAGGCCGCCATGGAGCTCATGGGCGCATGGAACCCCGGCGTCATCGGCTCACTCACTCCTGACCAGCAGCCACTGGCCGACCTCGGCTGGTTCCCCTTCCCGGAGATCGACGGCGGAGACGGCGAACCCGGTTCGATGATGGGTGGCGTCGACGGCTACTCGTGCTCGGTCGACGCACCGGACGCCTGCGTCGACTTCTTGAACTACATCGGCACCTCGGACGTGCAGACCGCGTACTACAAGGCCTTCAACGCCCCGCCGGTCAACACCGTCGCACAGGAGGCCGTCACCGAGCCCTACCTGCAGACCATCCTCGAGGCGTACAACGCGGCTCCGTACGCGACGCAGTGGCTCGACACGGTCTACGGCCAGAATGTCGGCAACGCGCTGAACGTCGCAGTGGTCGACCTGCTCGCGGGCAACAGCGACGCGGAGGACCTGGTCAAGGCTGTGCAGGATGCCGCAGCGAAAGCGTGACACGCGCGCCCGGCTGGAAGTGATGCTTCTGGCCGGGCCCGCCCTGCTCGTGTTCCTCGCCTTCGTCATCTTCCCGGTGCTGATGGCGGCGTACTACGGGTTCTTCAGCTGGCAGGGCTACGGCCCGCCCACCGAGTTCGTCGGGCTGAAGAACTACCTCACGATCCTCCAGGATCCGCTGTTCCACGACGCGCTTGCGCACAACGGCTTCATCCTGGTGTTCTCCCTCGTTCTCCAGGGTCCGGTCGCCATCGCGCTGGCGCTGCTGCTGAACCGCAAGATGCGCGGCCAGTCGCTGATCCGCGTGCTGATCTTCGTGCCCTACGTGATCTCCGAGGTCGTCGTGGGCACGGGGTGGAGCCTGATGCTGCAGACCAACGGCGCACTCAACGCGATGCTGACGAACATGGGTCTGGGGTTCCTGGCGACCGACTGGCTGTCGGACCCCGGGATCGCGATCTGGACGCTGATGGCGATCATCACCTGGAAGTACGTCGGCTTCGCGGTCATCCTGTTCCTCGCCGGCCTGCAGGGCATTCCTGAGGAGCTGAACGAGGCTGCGGCGATCGACGGCGCATCCTACTGGCAGATCCAGTGGCGGATCACGCTGCCGCTGCTCGCTCCCACCCTGCGCATCTGGGCGTTCCTGTCGATCATCGGCTCGCTGCAGCTGTTCGACCTCGTCTACATCATCTGGGGGCAGTACATCGCATCGACCGCCGGCACCTCGACCATGGCGACCTACATGGTCTCGGAGGGGCGCAACGCCGGCAACTACGGCTACGGCAACGCGGTCGCGGTCGTGCTCTTCCTCATCTCGCTCGTGGTCGCTCTCATCTATCAGCGCGCCGTGCTGCGCAAGGACACGGACGGCGCTCTCACCGGTGCCTCGGGCAGGAAGAAGAACTCCCGCTCGCGCACTGGGCAGGACACCGCCCTGCAGGTTGCCGGCGCAGACGCCGACGCGGCTGCTGACGCCGCCACACAGAAGGAGTCCGTCCGATGACCGCCACCTCGGTGCTCGTCACCCAGCGCAAGGCCCGCACGGGTCGCGCCGCGAAACCCCGGCTGCCGTGGGCCAACCCCGGCGTGTACTTCGTCGCGCTGATCGCGGTCGGTCTGATGCTGGCGCCCATCGCCTACATCATCACCGGCGGGTTCCGCACGAACGCGCAGATCACGACCGATCCGTCCGGGTTCCCCCAGCCGTGGGTGGTGTCGAACTACCTCGACGTGCTCACCGGCAGTGTGTTCTGGCGACTGGTGGGCAACTCGACCATCGTCGCTCTCGCGACCACAGTCGGCACCGTGGCCCTTGGGCTGATGGCGGCGTACGTCCTCGCGAGATACCGGTTCGCCGGACGCGGGGTGCTCTACGCGTTCTTCGCCGCCGGGCTGATGTTCCCCCTGACCGTGGCGATCACCCCGCTGTACATCGTGGTGCGCAGTCTCGGACTGATGAACTCGCTCGGCGGAGTGATCCTGCCCCAGATCGCGTTCGCTCTGCCGACGACGATCATCATCCTCGTGCCGTTCCTGCGCGCCATCCCCGACGAGATCCAGGAGGCCGCGTTCATCGACGGGTGCAGCCGCATCGGATTCTTCTGGCGGATGGTGCTGCCGCTCTCGCTCCCCGGAGTCATCACCACCGGCATCCTGGCGTTCATCGGCAGCTGGAACGGCTATTTGCTGCCGCTGTTCATCCTCAACGATCAGGCCGCGTACACGCTGCCGCTCGGAGTGCAGTCGTTCGCATCGCAGTACTCCGTGGACACCGCGAAAGTGCTCGCGTTCACATCACTGTCGATGATCCCCGCGCTGATCTTCTTCAGCCTGTTCGAGCGGCGCATCGTGGGAGGGCTGACCGGTGCAGTCAAGGGCTGATGCGGTCGCCGTCGCGACTCCCCACGTCGACGAGAACGAGAAAGAGAACATGATGTTGCAGCCCGCAGGCTCCGCGCCGCACTCCCCCCGCGTCGAGGCGCTCCTCGCCCGAATGAACCTCGAAGAGAAGCAGGCGCAACTCGTCGGCTTCTGGGTCGACCAGGGCGTCGAGGTGGTCGCACCGATGTCGGGCGAGAAGAAGAGCTCGACGCGCTACGAGGATGCCACCGTGCACGGCATCGGCCACCTCACCCGCGTGTACGGCACCCGACCCGTCGACCCCGTCGAGCGGGCGGCCTGGCTGTGGACCGAGCAGCGCCGACTTCAGCAGCAGACGCGGCTGGGCATTCCGGCGCTCGTGCACGAGGAGTGCCTGACGGGTCTCGCCGCGTGGAAGGCGGCGACCTTCCCGACGCCGCTGGCGTGGGGGGCGACTTTCGACCCCGATCTCGTGGAGGAGGCAGGTCGGGCCATCGGTTCATCGATGCGGGCCCTCGGCATCCATCAGGGCCTGGCACCGGTGCTCGACGTCATCCGCGACCCCCGCTGGGGTCGGGTCGACGAGTGCATCGCCGAAGACCCCCTGGTGGTCGGCCGGGTGGGCACCGCCTACGTCCGCGGCCTGCAGTCCGCGGGCGTGCACGCGACACTGAAGCACTTCATCGGATACTCCGCCTCGAAGGCCGGACGCAACCATGCCCCCGTGAGCGCCGGTCTGCGCGAGATCGAGGACGTGCTGCTCCCGCCGTTCGAGATGGCGATCCACGAGGGCGGCGCACGCAGCGTCATGAACTCCTACGTCGACATCGACGGCGTGCCCGTCACCGCCGACGCTCGCTATCTCACCGGCATCCTGCGCGATCGCTGGGGTTTCGACGGAGTGGTCGTGTCGGACTACTTCGCGGTCGACTTCCTGCACAGCATGCACCGCGCCGCCGCAGATTCCGCCGACGCCGCACGGCTCGCGCTCACCGCGGGAATCGATGTCGAGCTCCCCTCGCCCGACGCCTTCGTCACGCTCGCGGAGCAGGTGCGCGACGGTCGGCTCTCCTCGGAGATCCTCGACAGGGCCGTGGCCAGAGTGCTCGCGCAGAAGGAGGAGCTCGGACTGCTGGATGCCGACTTCAGCGCTCCTCCGGCCGCGATCGACCTCGATCCGGCCGAGCACCGAGCGCTCGCTCGGCGCCTTGCCGAGGAGTCGATCGTGCTGCTGAGCAACGACGGCGCGCTCCCCCTCGCGCCCACGACGACCTCGCGGATCGCGGTGATCGGCCCCAACGCCGACAGTGCCGAAGCACTGATGGGCTGCTACTCGTTCGTCAACCACGTGTTGGCGCATCATCCCGACACCCCCGCAGGCATCGACCTGCCGACCGTCACCGAGTCGCTGCGCGACGAGTTCCCCGCAGCAGCGATCACCTCGACGATCGGATGCGAGGTCGACGGCTCCGACCGCTCCGGCATCCCCGCCGCGGTCGACGCCGCCGCTGCCGCCGACATCGCGATCGTCGTCGTGGGCGACCGCGCCGGCCTCTTCGGACGAGGCACTGTGGGCGAAGGCAACGACGTCGAAGACCTCGAACTCCCCGGCGTTCAGCGCGAGCTGGTCGAGGCTGTCGTCGCGACCGGCACCCCGGTGATCCTGATCGCGATGACCGGGCGCCCCTACGTGCTCGACTGGGCGCTGCCGGCTCGCGAAGGTGCCACCGGGACGATCACCGGGCTCGGAGCGGTCGACGCATCGGCTCCCACGAACGCCGAGGCTGCGCTGACTCCCGCAGCGGTGCTGCAGACGTTCTTCCCCGGCGAGGAGGGTGGCCCCGCACTCGCGCGACTGCTGAGCGGCCGCGTCGCACCGTCCGGGCGTCTTCCGGTGTCGCTGCCGCGGTCGGCCGGGGCGCAGCCGTACTCGTATCTGCATCCCGTGCTCGGCGGACGCACGGATGTCACGAGTGCCGATTCGACTCCGGTGCGGCCGTTCGGCTTCGGCCTGAGCTACACGACCTTCGCGCACGACGAACTCGCCGCACCGGCGTCGGTCGCGGCGGGCGAGACCTTCCGGGCGACGGTGCGGGTGCGCAACACCGGCACGGTCGCGGCGACGGATGTCGTGCAGCTGTATGCGCATGACGAGGTCGCGAGCGTGACCCGCCCGCTCGCCCAGCTGCTGGACTTCCGACGGGTCGCGCTCGCACCCGGTGCCGACACGCTCGTCGAGTTCGACGTGCCGATCGACCGGCTCGCCTTCACGGGGCTCGACGGTGTGAGACAGGTCGAGTCCGGCATGATCCGTCTCTGGGTCGGTGGCGCGTGCGACGACGAGGAGACGGTGGCGCGACTCGAGATCGTGTGAGCCGTCAGCCCTTCACGGCGGCGATGAAAGCACTCACGTGCTCCTGCAGCTTGACGATGCGCATCTCGCGCGCGAGCTCGCGGTCATAGCCGTCGTAGGCCAGTGGCGGCAGCATCCGCACGTTCTGCGAGCATCCGAACTCCGCGCAGACGAGGTTGCCGATGCTGTCGCCCTTGCGGCCCGCCGGGCCGGCCTTGCGGGCGACGTAGAGCTGCACGTCGTGGCGCAGGGTGACGTCCTCGCACCACGAGCACTGGGCTCGCGAGATCACGCGCTGCTCGGCGCGCTGAAGGAACACTCCGGTGACGACGTCATCGACCCAGGCGACGACGTACGAGCGGCGAGGCAGCTTGGGGTCGACCCAGCCGAGGTAGTCGAGTTTCTCGAAGTCGAGATCGGCGAAGCCGGCGGGCAGCGTGAGGTCCGAGACCTCCTTGCGGGAGGCGTTGATGAAGGAGGCGCGCAGGGTGCGCTCGTCGATGGGACGCATGAGAGAGGTGTTTTCGTGTGAGCCGCGGACGGCGGCAGAGGAAGAGAGTGAGAGAAGGCATCCGAGTGGATGCCGGGTACGACGCGGCTCCGGGGACGGGATGTTCCGCCTCCGGCCGATCGTCAGACTCTGTCCGTGGCGCTGTACGCGCCCACGGCTCCCCACTGCGCTCTATCCGGGATCCGGAGAGCACTCTTCGACAACAGCACCCGGCGAGTCTACCCCCGTTTGTTTCACACCGTGTCGGCGCGGGTTCCCCTCTCTCGCGGGGCCGACCTACTCTTGCCGGAACGTCCGCTCACGAAGGAGACCACCGTGTCCACGCCGCTGAACCACCTTTCGCCCCTCTCGGTGCGTGAGCGTTCTGCGTGCATGTGCCGGCACGGATTCGCCTGCTCCTCGTTCGCGTCGGGTCACGCGCTGCACCTGATCCAGGCGCGCATCGCCTCGGCGACGTCCGCCGAGTGGGCCGACGCGATCGTCGAGCACTCCGACCCCCGCACAGGCGATCTGCTCGTGCGCACGCTCGAGGGAACGTCACACGCTCTGTGGAACGCCTCGGGTGCGGCGCTCGAGGCTCCTGTGGGCACGCCGATCGCGCTGCACGTGCGCTACGGCGTGCTGGCCGTCGGCCGCACGCAGTTCAACGTCGCAGTCGGCTGAGCGCGTTTCGTCTCGGGCGGCTTCGCCGTCTTCGCTCAACGACCGAGGACGATGCGGGGACCGCTCAGGCGGTCGCCATCATCATGTCCTTGACCGCCATGCACGCGTCCATGCAGTCCTTGCAGGCCTGAGCGCACATCTTGCAGACCTCGCTGTGGTCGGCGTGCTGCATGCACTCGTCCATGCACGTCTGGCACATGACGATGCAGGCGTCGAGCATGGCCATCATCGACGCGGGGGTGATGCCCTGCATCCGCATCATCGACCGCATCATCGTGTTGCACATGTCGGCGCAGTTCATACACGCCGGCGAGCAGTCCATCATCTGAGTCGAGCACACCGTGCACGCCTGCTCGCATGCCGAACACGCGTCCATGCACGCCTGCAGGACAGACATGTCCATCGTCGCCATGTCTGGCATCGACATCATGTTCGAGCGCATGGCGCCCATCATCATCGAGTCCATGTTCCACCGCTTCCTTCGTCGACCGCAGTCGAGGTGAGAGCGGGCAGGACCACCCGCCTGGGGCCAGGCTAGTCGTCTGCGGCGTCCGCGTCGATGGCCGCCGGTGCTGTCACGAGTGCTCTCTGTTGTCAATCCCGTGTGCAGGATTCTCGCCCCGTGCGACGGTGGGGATCCATTGATCGAATGATGAAAGGAATCGCGCCATGAGCGGAGCAGACGACATCAAGAACGCAGCCGAGAAGGCCGGCGGGAAGATCAAGGAAGGCGTCGGAAAGGCGACCGACAACGAGAAGCTCGAGGCCGAAGGCCGCGGCGATCAGGCGAAGGCCTCCGCCAAGCAGGCCGGCGAGAACGTGAAGGACGCCGCCAAGAACGTCGGCGACAACCTGCGCGACAGCAGAGACTGATCCTCAACGACAGTGAGGCCCGCCGAAGCGGGCCTCACGGCGTGGATCAGCGGGTGCGGTTGCCGGAGATCGCTCGGATCAACCAGGCGATGACCGCGATGGCCAGCAGCACCAGGCCGACCCACAGGAGGAACTGCAGGGACTGCACGAGCCCGCCGGTGATGGCCAGAATGATGGCGACCACGATGATGATGATCAGCAGGATGTTCATCGGTTTTCCCTTCTTGCGGGCGCGGGGGAGGCACCCGTCTACGGTGAACAAACTTAGGCCCGCGGCCCCGAGCGCCTGAGGGGCTTGACTCGGAGCTTCCCGCCGTGCGATGGAGGAATCGACATGCCAGGACGCAGGAACAGTTCGCTGAAGGATCCGGAGCTGTACGAAGAGCTCCGCGACGACGGCGCCTCGAAGGAGAAAGCCGCCCGGATCTCGAACGCCGCCGCCCGCGACGGGCGCAGCGCCGTGGGGCGCCGAGGCGGCGAGCACGGCGACTATGAGGACTGGACCGTGGACGAACTGCGCGCTCGCGCCAAGGAGATCGGCCTCACCGGTTACAGCCGCAAGCGCAAGGCCGAGCTCATCTCGGCTCTGCGCGATCACTAGGGCCCGCGTAGATGGCCCGGTTCGGCGTCGAGGAGGAGTTCGTCCTGCTCGACGAGCAGACGCTCGTTCCGTCGGCCATGACACCCGAGACGCGCGAGCGCATCCCCGAGGATGCCGCCGCGGGCCTCACCCCCGAATACCTCACCTGTCAGCTCGAGTCGGCGACGTCGCCCTCGACCACCAGGGCGGATGCAGAGGCGCAACTGCGCCGCACGCGCAGCCTGATCGGCACGTACGCCGCGGATCAGGGAGCGATCATGGCCTCGACAGGCACTCCGTTCATCTCGCCGAGCCGCTTCACGGTGGTCTCCTCACCGCACTACGACGCGGTCGCTGCCCAGCTGGTCGAGATCACCCGCGAGCACGAGGTCAACGGACTGCATGTCCATGTCGAGGTGGTGGACGACGAAGAGCGCGTCCGCGTGCTCAACCGGGTGCGGCCGTGGCTCCCCGCACTGCTGGCCCTCACCGGCAACGCGCCTTTCACGCACGGCAGGGATTCGGGATTCGCCAGCTGGCGCAGCATCCTGATCCGGCGACTCCCGTCGTCGTGGAGCCCGCCGCACTTCCGCGACCTCGACGACTATCGCGCCCATGTCGATCAGCTCGTCGCGATGACGGCGATCGCCGACGCCGGTTCGCTGTCATGGGCGATCCGTGTCTCGGAACGATTCCCCACGGTCGAGGTGCGGGTCTTCGACGCGCAGCTGACGGTCGACGACACGCTGCTCGCCGTGGCGCTCACCCGCGCGCTGATGCTGAGCGACGAGATCGGTGACGTACCCGACATCGGCGTCGACGTGGTCGATGCCTCGCTGTGGACGGCGGCGAGGTACGGAACCCAGGCGCGCCTCGTCGATCCGGCGAGCGGTGGGATCGCACCGTTCTGGATCATCCTGTCGGATCTGCTCGACAGGCTGCGTCCGACGCTCGCTCGCCTGGGCGACGAGGACTTCGTCAGCGAGGGCATCGCACGCATCCGCACCGACGGGACGGGTGCCGAGCGACAGCGCAGGGCGTATGCCGAGCGCGGCACGGCGGGTCTGCGCGAGCTGTATCGCGCGAGCACGGCGACCACCTGACCGCCCCTCATGCGCCCCGGCGGCAGTAGTGTCAGCCTGTGGCATCCTCTCGCTTCGCGCCGCTGCAGCGGCTCGTGATCTCCGTCGCCGTCCTCGCATCCTTCGTGACCTTCCTCGACGGCACCGTCGTGACGGTCGCGCTTCCTGCGATCAGCGATGAACTCGGTGGCGGAATCACCACGCAGCAGTGGGTGGTCGACGCGTACCTCATCACCCTCAGCGCGCTGATCCTGCTCGCAGGTTCGCTGTCGGACGCGTACGGCCGGGTGCTCGTGATGCGCATCGGCCTGATCGCCTTCGGCGTGGCCTCGGTGGCGGTCGCCGCGGCACCCGACCCCCTCATCCTGATCATCGCCCGAGCGGCGCAGGGAGCGGCCGGTGCGCTGCTCGTTCCAAGCTCGCTCGCGCTGATCACGGCGACCATGCGCGCCGACGTGCAGTCGCGGGCGATCGGCATCTGGACGGCGTTCACCACCGCCGCGCAGCTCGTCGGCCCGCTGCTCGGCGGGCTCTTCGTCGACTTCCTGTCTTGGCGATTCGTCTTCCTGATCAATGTCGTGCCGATCGCCGTCACCCTCGTACTGCTCTCCCGTCTGAAGCTGCAGGAGCACCCGAGCGGCGTGCGGGTCGACTGGCTCAGCGGAGCCCTGTGCGCGATCGGTCTCGGCGCTGTCGTGTTCGCGCTGATCGAGCAGCCCAACCTCGGATGGCAGTCTCCCGCGATCTGGATGCCCGGAGTCATCGGCGCAGCCCTGTTCGCGTGGTTCCTCGTGCGGCAGCAGCGGTCGTCCTCTCCCCTGATGCCTCTGTCGCTGTTCCGCGTGCGCGACTTCGCGTGGGGCAACCTCGCGACGCTCTTCGTCTACGCCGCACTGTCGCTGAACGGCTTCGTCGTGGGCGTGTACCTGCAGCAGGGAGCCGGTCTGAGCGCCACAGCGGCAGGACTCGCGAGCCTGCCGATGACGATCCTGATGATCCTGCTCAGCTCGCGTGCGGGTTCGTGGGCCGGTCGATTCGGGCCGCGCATCTTCATGACCGTCGGACCGCTCATCATGGCCGTGGGCGCGCTCATGCTGCTCGTCGTCAGCGAGGACTTCGACTACTGGTGGCAGGTGCTCCCTGCCATGATCGTGCTGGGTCTGGGGCTCTCCCTCACCGTGGCTCCCCTGACCTCGGCGATCCTCGGCGCCATCGACGAGTCCCGCTCGGGCATCGCCTCTGCCGTGAACAACGCGGTCTCGCGCGTCGCCGGACTGCTCGTCGTCGCGATGCTGTCGACCATCATCGGCGGCACTCTCGACCTCGCGGGCTTCCACAACGCGGCCTGGGTCACGGCGGCGCTGCTCGTGCTCGGCGGGGTCGTGTCGTGGATCGGCATCCGCCGGAATCCGGCCGAAGAGGTCGAGACGCCGGTCGCCGACGGAACCCCCTCTCCGATCGGTTGACGACGTCGGTGGGCGGGCGCACACTGGGTGCACCGTCTTCCCGAGCATCCGGAGGTCCACCGTGAGCACGACCCAGACGCCCCTTCCGCCCGTCATCGACGCCGACACGTGGCGCAGCGAGCTCGACGCACTGCGCGTGCGCGAGAAGGCCGCGACGCGAGAGCTCGATGCCATCGCGGCGCAACGACGGCGGCTGCCGATGGTCGAGCTGCCCGACTACACGCTCGTCGGGGCCGACGGTCCGGTCGCGCTGTCGGAGATCTTCGGCGAGCATCGACAGCTCATCGTCTACAACCACATGTGGACCGACGGCAATGAGTGGCAGTGCCCCGGCTGCACCGGCTTCACCTCGCAGTTTACGCGGCTCGACTTTCTCGAGCGGTACTACGACGCCCGCTTCGTGATCGTGACGAACGGGCCGATCGACGAGGCACTGGCCTACCGCGACAGGGTGGGCAACCGCATGACGTGGTATTCGAGCGCCGACAGCACGTTCGGCTCCGACATGGATGCGGGTCCGAACGAGGGCTTCGGTGTGAACGTGTTGCTGCGAGACGGCGACACCGTGTATCGCACCTGGCACACGAACGGACGAGGCACCGAGCGCATGAGTCAGCTGCAGGGTCTCGTCGACCTGCTCCCCTACGGCCGTCAGGAGGAGTGGGAGGACTCCCCGGCCGGCTGGCCCCAGCACGGCACGTACGATCGAGGTATGGGTTCGAAAGAGATCGCCGCGCTGTACGGAGACGGCAGCTGAGGCGCGGAGCCGCGGTCCTCACCGCCACCGCACTGATCCTCGCTCTCTCGGGGTGCGTCACGACCATCTCCGACCCGCCTGCGCCTTTCATGACTCCACCGGCGGGAGCGACACCCGACTACCAGCTCGGCGGGGCATATGCACCCGCCGATGGTGTCGGCATCGTGGGTCGGGACCGCTCGGATGACCCCGCAGAGGGGCTGTACTCGATCTGCTACGTGAACGGGTTCCAGACCCAGCCGGGCGAACTCGACACCTGGCCCGATGACCTCGTGCTGCAGAACGACGGCGAGCCCGTGTTCGACCCCGACTGGCCCGACGAGGCTCTGCTCGACACCTCGACCGACGACCGCCGCCAGCGCATCGCCGAGATCGTCGGCCCGTGGATCGAGGGGTGCGCCGAGTCGGGATTCGAGGCGGTGGAGTTCGACAACCTCGACTCGCACACCCGCTCTGACGGCGCGCTCACCCTCGATGACAACCTCGCCCTCGCGGCGCTGCTCGTCGACATCGCGCACGGCTCAGGGCTCGCCGCCGGGCAGAAGAACGCCGCCGAGGATGCACGCCTGCTGCGCGAACGCGCCGGGTTCGACTTCGCCGTGGTCGAGGAGTGCTCCGTCTATCAGGAGTGCGGAGCCTTCACCGCTGTCTACGGCGACGCCGTGATCGACATCGAGTACTCCGATGAGCTGCCTCGGCCGTTCGCCGAGATGTGCGCCGACGACGACGCGCCGGGGTCGATGGTGCTGCGAGATCGCGACCTCGTTACGCCGGAAGACGACGGGTACGTGTTCGAGACCTGCGACCGCTGATTCTCCCGTCTGAGTACGCGCCCTCGCTAGGCTGACCTCGTGAGCAAGACGGGGGATCACGACGGCGCGCCCTCCGGTGCGCCCGCCGCCCGCCCCGCCGCGAACATCGTCCGCTCCGCCGTCTCGCGGTGGACACACGCTGCCGCCGAGCTCCCCCGCTGGATCTGGTTCGCGGCGCTCGCCTTCGTCGCTCTGGCCGCCGTCGTCGCGGCGGTGGGCGGGCTGTCGCGTGCTGAGGCGTCGCCGACCGAGCTCGGCCCCGACGACGAGGCGCGCACCTCGATGTATGCGATCACCGTGCTCGACGCCGAGTTCACCACCGAGGTCGAATCGGAGTATCTCGAAGCGGAGCCCGGCGAGAAGTTCCTCGTGATGAGCACGCGAATGGAGAATCTCTCGGATGCGCCGATCGGGGTCGGCACCACCGCCGACCGCATCAGCTCGGGGTTCGTCAACACCGATGCCCCCCTCCTCAGGCTGAAGGGCGTCACCACGACCGACTCGGTCGACGTATGGCGGGCCGACGGCTCGTCAGGGCAGGTGATCCTGCAGCCGGGCGTTCCCAGCCAGGTCACCTTCGCCTGGACGGTTTCCGAGGATGCGTTCCCCGATGGTGCCGTGTCACTCGACGTGCACGAGGTGGAGGTGCGCCGTGGACAGGTCGTCCTCTCATCGCGTGCCGTCACCTGGCGCCCGGCCGCACTCAGCGCCCGCATCACCGTCACCGCGCAGGAGGCACGATGAGACGCGCGACGCCGTGGCTGCTCGGTGCCGCGCTCGTGGTCGCCGCCGGCGCCGTGACCGCGGTCACCCCCACTGACGAAGACGTCATCGGGCCGACCGAGGTGCACGGATCCTTCGGCGATCCCGTCGAGTCACGCACGCTGATCGCGGCGGCGACCGAAGCGACCTTCGCTGATGAGGTCGTCGTGCCGGGTGCCGACTGGAGCGCGGAGGGCAATTGGGTCGTCGTGACGGTCGCCGCTTCCGCCCCACACACCGAGATCGACGCTGCCGTCAATCTGGCGACGCTGACGATCGACGACCGTGTGTTCCAGGCGAGCGAACGACCGGACGCGACGTTGACGTCTGCCTCGCTGCGGGTCGGCGTCGACACGGTCGGCACTCTGGCCTTCGAGCTGCCGCCCGATGTCATCTCCGGAGAGGCGGAGCTGCGGCTCACCTCCTCATATTTCACTGCCGAGCTCGACGACCTGATCACGATCCCGCTCGATCTCGATGATCTACCCCGCACCCCGAGCGTCGAGCTCGACGATCCTGAACTGAGCGCGCCGTGACGTGGTGGAGGAGGCAGCGCCGGGCACTGATCGCGCTGGCGATCGCCGCCGTGGCCATGCTCGGCGCCACCGTGTGGCTCGACGTCCTTCCCAGCATCCGGCCGACCGATCGGGTGATCGAGGCCGAGTCGTCCGTCGACATCGCCGGGCAGACACTCACGCTCGGGCCTGCAGAGTGGGGTGAGTTCGAGACCCCGGAGGGCTCTCAGACCCTGAGCGTTCGGCTGTCGTCGACCGGCGGGTCCGCCGCCGACCGCTGCGGGCAGATCACGCTCACGGAGACCGATTCGGATCGCAGCTGGCTCAGCTCTCGCGAGGATCTCGACGTGTCCTACGACGAGGGCGAGAGCTCATGCATCGCCGAGCCGGCGTCGTACCGCATCCTGCTGACCTTCCTGCTTCCCGACGACGCCGACGGCCCCTTCCTGCTCGACATCGAGGGGAGCGACGACGACCTCGCCCGGTTCCGCATCGATCCCTGAGGGCCGGGTGTCGAGACCTGAGCGGGGGCGGCCGATGACGCCGTCGTACGCCGTCGCGACGATCGCCACTCTCAAGGGCTCGGCCACTGCCGCGATCGCGACGGTGAGGAGCGGGAAGACCCCTGCCCAGAACCACCGTTCATGGCCGCCGACGAGCAGCAGCACCCCGCGGGTTCCCGCCTGCTCGGCGAAGGCCCATGCCGCGTAGGCCAGGGCGTACGCGCCGAAGAGCAGCGGCCCGCCCCGCCAGATCACCGTGACAGCCGCCCAGAGACCCTCGAGTCGCATCACGAGAGTGCGCGCGACACTCATCACCGCGCCGCGGGCAGCTCCCCCGCCGAACCGCGAGAACGCGGGAGTCGAGTCGAAGGTGGTGCCGAAGATCACGCCGGCGACTGTGAGCCACGCGGCCGGCAGGATGAGCGCCGCGACCAGGATGCCGACGAGCCAGGTCGCTCCCTCCCAGACCGCGGCGACGGGCTGGAGGTTCACGGCGAACCAGTCGCCGAATCCCCGCAGCCAGCCGACCGCCTGGCGGTCGGCGAACCAGTCGAGGACGCTCGTCCACCATCGCGCGACGAGCGTGAAGAGCATGAACGTCCACAGCACCTCGGCATAGGTGGCGAGGATGATCGTCCAACGCGGCAACCGGTCGGCGAAGCGGGTGAGGAGCACACGAGCGGCAAGGGCGATCACGAGCACCGTCACGGGCAGCACACCGACCGAGATCAGTCCGCCGCGGTCGCCGATCTGCGAGAATCCCTCACCGGACTGGGGCAGTGCGACCGCGAGCGCGATCTGGAAGAACTCGATCTGGTCGGCGTCGAGCAGCCCCCACGCGGTGTAGAACGCGAAGAACGGCAGGATCGCCGAGAGCGTGGCCGAGCCGAACTCGCGAATGCCCCCGGCATCCTCCCTCCGACTGTGCGGCAGCGACGGACGCACTGTGAGGTACATCGCGACGTACGAGACGAGGCGAGCGGCGACCGCCAGCGGCAGCAGCAGCAGGCCGCCGAGCGTGGTGTGGCCGCCGACGAATCCGGCGAACTCGATGAGCACGCGGTGCAGAGCCTCGCCCCCGAGGTACCAGGCCATGAGCGCGGGCCAGTGCCGCGCGACGATGCGCCCGAAGGTGCGGAGGGCCTGTGACATGTGCCCTACCGTACCGGTCGAGTGCGGGCGACGAGCCACCGCATACTCCGCGCGAAGGCGAGCGTCAACCGGATTCTCCGCCGTCGACGCGAGATGCACCATGTCGTCGTGAACGCATCGACGTGGTCTCCCCGCCGCGCGGTCTTCTCGGCGGCCGCGCTCCTGCTCGTGATCGGCCTGTCGGGCTGTGGCCTGACGATTCCCGCCGATCCCGACGGCACACTCGAATCCGTGACCGGGTCCGAACTGCGGGTCGGTGTCTCAGCCGATCCCGGACTCGTCGACACCGATCGCGAGACCCCGACCGGCAGCATCCCCGATCTCGTGACCGGCTTCGCAGACGGCATCGATGCCGAGGTCGACTGGACGAACGGGTCGGAGGAGACGTTGGTCGGAATGCTCGAGCGCGGCGACCTCGACCTCGTCGTCGGCGGGTTCACGGCGGACACCCCCTGGGTCGACAGAGCAGGCGTCACCCGCGGTTACCCCGGCATCGATGGAGCAGAGGGCCGCGAGATCGTCATGCTCGTGCCGCTGGGAGAGAATGCGTTCCTGAGCGAGCTGGAGCGATACCTCGACGAGGAGGCGAGCTCGTGACGACGCCGACGAGGATCGGACGGACGGAGCTCCCCGACGAGCAGCGTCAGGCGCTGCGACGAGCGGTCGGCTGGGAGTGGTTCACGATCGCCTACACCTCGGTGACGATCGCGGTGATCGCGCTCGTCGTCGGCAACTCGCAGGCGATGCGCACGGCCTGGATCGAGGACATGCTGTCGCTCATCCCGCAGATCGCGTTCCTCGTCGCGTTGATCTTCATCCGCAAGCGCCCTTCGGTGAAGCACCCCTACGGGCTGCATCGGGTCATGGGCATCGGCCATCTCGTGGCCGGGGTCGCGCTGCTGGCCGTGGGACTCAATCTGGCGGTCGAGGCGGTGACCGGGCTCATCGCCGGCGAGCATCCCACCGTCGGCACCGTGCAGCTGTTCGGGCAGACGATCTGGCTCGGCTGGCTGATGGTCGCCGTCATGGCCGTGGTGATCGTCGGTCCGGTGTTCTTCTACGGACCGGCGAAGGCGAAGCTCGCCCCCGTGCTGCACAACAAGCTGCTCTACGCCGATGCCGACATGGCGAAGGCCGACTGGCAGACCACGGTCGCCTCGATCGTCGGAGTGCTCGGCGTCGGCGTGGGTGTGTGGTGGCTGGACGGCGCGGCGGCTCTGGTGATCTCGCTCGGCATCATCTGGGACGGATGGCGCAACACGAAGACCGCGGTGATCGACCTGATGGACCAGCGCGCTCGGACCTACGACAGCAAGCATCCGCATCCGCTCGCCGGTGAAGTGCTCGCGACGATGCGCTCACAACCCTGGGTGAAGGAGGCAGGGGTCAGGATGCGCGACCAGGGCCAGGTCTTCCACATCGAGGCATTCGTCGTGCCGCACAAAGGCAAAGTGACGCTGCGACAGACGACCGACCTGTCGGAGCGGATCGCCGACCTCGACTGGAAGGTCCAGGAGGTCGTCGTCGTGCCCATCGACCGCATCCCGGACGGAGCGGACACCTCCGGCCCGGAATGACGGTCTCTATCGGTGGAAGGGGCACCCGCTCGACGCAGGCGCCGAGGCCGACCGCACCGTGCCGCCCGAGCGGGGCTTGGTGGGGAGACGACGCCGGTTGACGTCGAGGCCCTGGTCGAGGATGCGCAGGCGAGGATCGCTGAGTACCGTGATCGCTGCGGCGAGGCCTGCGATCGCGAGCTTCTCGCCGGGGCACCGATGACCGGTCGCGACGCCAGCCCCGCCGTGCGGGATGAATGCGGCGAGCGCCTCGTAGTCTGCGCCGACATCGCGGAAGCGCTCCGGGTCGAACCGCTCAGGGCGCGCCCAGAATCGGTCATCGGTGTCGGTGCCGAGGATGTCGAGCACGACGCGTCCGCCGGCATCCACTCGCTGGCCGTCGATCTCGATGTCGGCGATCGCCCACCCGGGGAGCATCGGCACGAAGGGTGAGAGGCGCCGGGTCTCCTGCGCGAACATGATCGACAGCGGGCCGCCGACGAGTGATCCCCGTTCGGCGGCTTCGGCGGCGATGCGTTCGCGCCACTCGGGGTGCTCGTGCAGGGCCTTCGCGGCGAACGCGACGAAGCGCGCGACCGCGATCATCGGACGGATGCTGTTCTGCAGCTCGACACCGGCGATGCGGGCGGGCAGCAGCTCGCCGTCCTGATCGCGGTGGTGCGCCCATCGCTCGAGCGCCGTTTCCGGTTCTGCGCTGAGTGCGCCGTGCCGCACGGCCTCGATGAGTCGGGTCGAGTGGCGATCCGACCACCACCGGTTGGCCAGAGCGGCGAGGTACTCCGGCGAGTACGGCGAGCCGAAGCCGTCGACGATCTGCGCGAGCCGCGCGGCCCACCGCGTCTTCGCTGCGGGTGTGCCGGGCACACCCGCCCATCCCATGATCGCGCGACCCAGCGCGCCGACGGCCGCGTCGTAGGCGCTGCGTGTGCCGCCGTCGAGCCACGCCTGCCGCTCGCTCTCCCACTCGCGCTCGAGCCAGGGGGTCAACCGCGCGACCTGCTCGTCGTCATAGGCGACGTCGATGAATGTGGCCTTGCGATGCTTGTGCGCGTCGCCGTCGAGGCTGTGCACCGACGCGTGACCGAACAGGCTCTCCTGCACGAGGGCCGGCATGGCCCCGGACCGCGCGATGCGGGTCTCGTCGTAGAACAGCTCGACGCCCTCTACTCCGGGCACGAACACCGTGTCGTCGCCCAGCAGTCGCATCGGTGCCGACCTCGCGCCCGGTCGCACCCGGCGCCAGATCCGTGGGCCGAAGCCGTAGCCGCGGGTGAGCAGGGTGGGTGCGTCGTCGTGCGCCAGAGCGCTGATTCTGCGGGCGGCGCGAACGGGAAGATCGATGAGTGCCATGACCTGACGTTCGCAGAGACCCTCGCGCTGTTCCAGGGGGAGGCGCCGATGCGGGCTCTGTGCTACGGCCGATCGTCGCCGCACCCGGCCCGTCAACCCCCTCGGTGGATCGCCGCGGAGGCACGACCATGATGACAACCGCCACAGAAGGAGCCGACATGGCCAAGAACGTGCGCACGATGAACTGCCGCCCCGATGACCTGTTCCGGGTGCTGGCCGACGCCTGGCTCTACCCGGCGTGGGTCGTCGGCGCCTCGCGCATGCGCGACGTCGATGACACGTGGCCGCAGCCGGGCGCGGAACTGCACCACTCGGTCGGCGTCTGGCCGGCCCTGCTCGACGACACCACGGTGGTCGAGGAGTGGGATCCCCCGCACCGGATGGTGATGCGTGCGAAGGGCTGGCCGATCGGCGAGGCCCGCGTCACGCTGCGTGTGCGTTCGCACGGCGACGGCTCGATCGTGCGGATCGACGAGGAGCCGGTGAAGGGCCCGGCGACTCTGCTTCCCGGCGTCGTCACCGCTCCCCTGCTGCGCTGGCGCAACTCCGAGACGCTGCAGCGACTCGCCTATCTCGCCGAGGGCCGCGCGGGCTGACTGACTGAAGGTGAGCCGGCTGCGCAGTGCGGGCTGCACAGCCGGCGCGGTCGCAGTCAGACGGTCGAGGGCTGGAGCACGACCTTGATGCAGCCGTCGTCCTTGCGCTGGAAGGTCTCGTAGAGCCCGGGAGCGTCTTCGAGCGGAGCGGTGTGGGTCGTGAGATCCATCACGCCCAGCGGGTCGCTGAGATCCTCGACCAGCGGCATCAGGTCGTCGATCCAGCGCTTGACGTTGCACTGGCCCATGCGGATGCTGACCTGCTTGTCGAACAGCGTCTTCATGGGCATGATGTCGGCGTCACCGGCATAGACGCCGCTGAGCGACACCGTTCCGCCGCGACGCACGACGTCGATCGACGCATAGAGGGCGGCGAGGCGATCGATGCCGGCCTTGTCGAAGACCTGCCTGGCGGCCGGATCGGGCAGCAGGCCGACTGCGCGCTGCACGAGCTTGATCCCGGGGTTGCCATGCGCCTCCATGCCGACGGCGTCGACGACGGCATCCGCCCCTCGTCCGTCGGTGAGGTCTCGCAGCTCTGCGACGACGTCGTCGGTCAGATCGAAGACCTCCGCCCCGTGTCGAGCAGCCATCTCGCGTCGCTCGGCGACGGGATCCACAGCGAGCACCCGATAACCGCGGTGCGCACCCACGCGGGCGACGAACTGGCCGACCGGGCCGAGCCCCATCACGGCGAGCGTTCCGCCATCAGGCACGTTCGCGTAGTCGACGCCCTGCCAGGCGGTCGGCAGGATGTCGCTGAGGAAGAGATAGCGCTCATCGGGAAGGTCGGAGGCGACCTTGATGTGGTTGTAGTCGGCCAGCGGAACGCGGAGATACTCGGCCTGACCGCCGGGGACCTGCCCGTAGAGCTTGGTGTAGCCGAACAGCGAGGCGCCGCTGCCGTACTCCTTCACCTGCGTCGTCTCGCACTGGGACTGCAGGCCCCGCAAGCAGAAGAAGCAGTGGCCGCACGAGATGTTGAACGGCACGACGACGCGATCGCCGACGGCCAGATCACGCACTGCCGCACCGACCTCGACGACGACGCCCATCGGCTCGTGACCGAGGATGTCGCCCTTGTCGAGGAATGGGCCGAGCAGTTCGTAGAGGTGCAGATCAGAGCCGCAGATCGCCGAAGAGGTGATCCGGATGATCGCATCCGTCGCGTGCTCGATGACCGGGTCGGGCACCTCCTCGACCGCCACGTTGCGAGTTCCCTGCCAGGTGAGTGCCTTCATCGTCATCCTCCTCGTTCGATGTCGAGTGGCCACCATCCGTCGATGACCGAGAATCCGACAGAGGGTTGACAGACGGGTGCGTGACGACGCGGCGGACGCTCAGCCGCCGACCCACGATATATGGGATGCTGGTAACGCCCCGGTGATCATCCGACCGCATCTGATGACCTGGGTTCCGTGGCGCAGTGAGGAGATCATCATGGGAAAGCTCGTCTATGAAGGCAGCGTCAAGGCCGACATCGAAGACCGCGCACTCACGCACCTGCAGCTCGTCATCACGGCCAAGCTGCGTCGAGGAGAGCCCTTCAGCTTCACCTGGCGCGAGGACATGAGCGTCGGAGGCGGCCGCACGACCGTCTGGGTGCACGCCGGAAGCTCGCTCGTCTTCAAGTACAGCGGAAGCCGTCAGCCCTCGATCAACCGCGCCTGGATCGAAGCCCTCGCGTTCACGGCCAGCGCACCGAGCGGTCTGTACCTCGTGCCCGAGCCGGCAGAGGGCAGCGCACCGCCGGCTGAGCGTCTCGACGTTCCCGCGCACGCCTGACCAGGGGGAGAATGGGGAGGTGTCCCCGAACCCCCCGCGGCGACTGCTCGCCTCCGTGCAGCGCATCCTGCACACAGATCCCTCCGCCGTCGCCCACACCGAGGCGATGCCCGTCATCGACGAACGCACGGTGCCGAGGATCCTCGATCTCGCGACTCGCATCGGTGAGTCGATGTTCGGTGTCGGCGCCTCCGCGCACGAGGTGACGCTGGCGATCACCCGCGTCTGCGCCGCCTACGGCATGCGAGACGTGCAGGTCGATGTCACGTACAACTCGATCACGGTCTCGTTCCACCTCAGTGGCGAGGTCTGGCCCGAGACTCTCGTGCGCGTCGTGCGGGTCGCCGCACCCGATCACGCCAAACTGCAGCGCGTGCAGGCCCTGGTCGCCGACATCGACGACGGCCTCGACCTCGAATCGGCCCGCACCGCGTTCCGTGTGCTGCGCCGAGTGCCGTTCCGCTACCAGCAGCCCGTCGTCATCGTGGCCCGAGCGCTGCTGGCGGTCGGCGTCAGCATCATGCTCGGGGCCTCGGCGCTCATCGTCGGGCTCACCTTCATCGCGGCGCTGTGCGCGGCGCTGACCCAGGCGGGTCTCGCCCGAGCCCGGGTCCCCCTGTTCTTCAGCCAGATCGCCGGAGGTTTCGTCACCACGGGGGTCGCGGTCGCCGTCTCGGCGCTCGGCTCGGCGGGCATCGAGCCGTTCGTCGGCATCCGCCCCTCGATCATCGTGGCCTCGGGGATCGTGCTCATGCTCGCCGGCCTCACCGTCGTCGGAGCCGCTCAGGATGCGATCGACGGTTTCGCGCTCACCGCGGGCGGGCGCATCCTCGATCTGACGATGCAGACGCTCGGCGTCGTGATCGGCATCCTCGTCGGACTCGAACTCGGCAGCGTGCTCGGCTTCACGATGGGCCTGCCCGACGACCCCGCCCCGTTCGGTCCTGTGCTGAATCAGTTCCTCGGGGCGATCATCATCGCGATCGCCGTCGCCGTCTTCAACGGCGCCGGCATCCGCATCATCCTCGTGAGCGCGCTGCTCAGCGCCGTGACCATCGCCGGATACGCCGCGATGGTCGGCCTGAACCTGCATCCGGCGGCCGCGAGCGCGATCGGAGCGCTGCTGGCGAGCTTCATCGGGATGCTGATCGCCGTGAAGCTGCACGTGCCGTCCGTCGCCGTGACCACCGCGGCCATCGTGCCCCTCGTGCCCGGTGTCGCGGTGTTCCAGGGGCTTCTCGAGATGATCCACTCGGCGGGGTCGGCCTCGGGCGTCGTGGGCATCGGAGGCTCGCTGGTCGACGCCGTGGTCATCGGCATCGCGCTGGCCTCGGGGGCATCGCTCGGTCTGTATCTGGGCACACCGGTGCGCGCCACCCTCAGCAGCGTCGCGAAGACGCGGGCGCGGGTCGTGCGGCGCTGAGCCGCACCGACCCGCGGGCCCGAGATCAGGCGTCGGCGCGCACGGACTCCAGCGACGGGTAGTCGGTGTAGCCCTCGGCAGTGCGGCCGTAGAACAGCGCGGGACGGGGCTCGTTGAGCTCGGCATCCTGACGCCAGCGCTCGACGAGGTCGGGGTTCGCGATCACCGGGCGGCCGACGGCCACGGCATCCGCCCATCCCTCCGAGATGAGCACCTCGGCCTCGGCGCGCGTGGTGGGCGACGCGAAGCCCGAGTTGACGATGAGGGGCGCTCCGGCGGTGCGGCGGATGCGCTGCACCAGCTCGCCGGTCGGCGCGGCGCTGAGCACGTCGATGAAGGCGAGGCCGAGCGGAGCGAGGCCCTCGGCGACGGCGAGGTAGGTGGCGAGCGCATCGTCGTCATCCTCTTCGAGGACGCCCTGGATGTTGTGCTGCGGCGACAGACGGATGCCGGTGCGGTCGGCGCCGACCGCCTCTGCCACCGCGCGGGTGACCTCGACGGCGAAGCGGGCGCGGTTCTCCGGCGATCCGCCGTACTGATCGTCGCGGACGTTCGACACCGGCGACAGGAACTCCTGCACGAGGTAGCCGTTCGCGCCGTGCACCTCGACGCCGTCGAAGCCCGCCTCGATCGCGTTGCGCGCTGCCTGCACGAACTGCTCGACGACCGCGGGGATCTCCTCGAGCGTGAGCGCGTGGGCCACCGGCATGTCGACCTTGCCGACCGGGGTGTGGGTCTGGCCCGGAGCGGCGAGCGCGCTCGGAGCCACGACGCGCGGCTCACCCGAGATCGCGGGGTGCGACACTCGTCCGCCGTGCATCAACTGCATGACGATGGTGCCGCCCGCCTCGTGCACAGCGGCGGCGACGCGGCTCCAGCCGGCGATCTGCTCGGGCGTGACGATTCCGGGCTGGCCCGAGTAGGACTTGCCCTCGGCCGCCGGCCACGTCCCCTCCGAGATGATGAGGCCCTGACCGGCCCGCTGGCGGTAGTACTCGACCATGGTCTCGGTGGGCACTCCCCCATCGTCCGCACGCGTGCGGGTGAGGGGCGCCATGACGACGCGGTTGGACAGCTGCAGGGCGCCGAAGACGGCCGGTTCGAAAAGAGTCACGCTCAGGAACAAGCCCCGTGACGGGTTCGGTATTCCCCGGCCGTCCCATTCAGGCCGGATGCTCAGTCGGCTGCGCGGCCGTACATCTCGCCCACCGGGACCGCCACCGGCAGCACGTTGCCGGGCTGCGCGAGCGGGCACGCCCACGCCGGGTCGTAGGCGCACGACGGGTTGTAGGCGAAGTTGAAGTCGAGCACGATCGTGCCGCGCTCGGCATCCGATCCGAGGTCTGCACCCTTGATCGTGTCGATCAGGTAGCGCCCTCCCCCGTACGTGCCACCCGGCCGACCGGCGAGCGCGTCGCGCACCGGGATGAAGATCCCGCCCCCGTAGGTCGTCAGCCGCCACACGTCGAGCGAGCCGGTGTCGGGGACCTCGACCCTGCCGATGCGCTCGAAGGGCACGACGCCGTCGGTGCCGGTCGCGAAGTCGAAGCCGCCGGGTTCCGCGGGCAGGATGGGCAGCTCGAATCGCCACTGCGGATCGTACGAGGCGATCGGCAGCCCCTCGAACAGGGGTCGATCGTCGGTCAGGAGCGGAGTCGCCGCGTGGTGCAGCATCAGGTCGTCGCGCTCGATCCGCCACAGCTCGTGCGCCTCTTCGGCGGAGTCCGCCCGTCGCACGGCGTCGTAGAGGGCGAAGACCCGACGCCTCCAGTCGACGACCTCGGCGGCGGTGCGGGCTTTCGTGAGCGTCATGCCATTCAGGCTACGCGGATGCGACGCGGTTGCGGCTCAGATGGCCTGCGACGCGACCCGATTCACGCGTCGGTGTCGCGGGGCAGCACGGTGAGCACACGCTCGATGTGGTCGCGGAACTCGACCAGGTAGTCGCGCAGGAACGTCGCCGTGCCCTCGTTCGTGACGGTGCCGTCGTCGGCGAACGTCTCGGACGAGAACTGGATGTAGGCCTCGGGTGCGGTCATCTGGCGGGCGTTGCAGAAGCTGAGCACGCCGCGCAGACTCTGCTGGGCGACGGCCGTGCCGATCGCGCCGACCGATGCTCCGATGACGGCGGCCGGGATGTGGTCGAACGAGTTCTGACCCCACGGCCGTGAGGCCCAGTCGATCGCGTTCTTGAGTCCCCCCGGAATCGAGCGGTTGTACTCGGGGGTGACGAAGAGCACGGCATCCGCCGAGTCGATCGATTCCTTGAGATCCACGGCGACGGCGGGATAGTCGTCGTCGAAGTCCTGGCTGTACAGCGGGAGGTCCCTGATGGGGATCTCGAAGAATTCCAGATCGTCCGGAGCCAGCCTGATCAGCGCCGTCGCGAGGATGCGGTTGATCGAGGTGGATGAGAGGCTTCCGACGAAGTATCCGACCCTGTACGCCATGACTGTTCCTCATTCCTGTAGCGGTGGGATCAGTCTTCTCCGAAGACGCGTCGGCGTCCAGAGCTGTCTGCGCCGCCTGCGTCCTCAGTCGCCGAACGCGGCGAGCAGCTCGGCGAAATGGTCGAGGTCCTGGGCCGACCAGCGGCGCAGCCGCTCGCCGAGACGCTCCTCATAGCGAGAGCGAGCCAGGGCGACGCGCTCCTGCGCCAGCTCGGTCGCGACGAGCACGCGCGCCCGTCGATCGTCGGGGTCAGGGACGCTCTCGACCAGCCCGAGATGCTCCAGCTGCCGCACGTGCCGGCTGACGGCCGACTTGTCGGTCTGCAGACGCTCGATGATCGCCCCGGCCGATGTGGCCTTGCCGGTCGCTATCGACGTCAGCACCTGGTATCCGAGCGGCTGCAGGTCGGGATGCACGGTCTGCGCCGCTTCACGCCAGCTCACCCGGATACGGGCGAAGAGCCTTCCCAGCTCGTGCTCGACCCTCGAGATCGCCTGGTCGAGTTCAGCCGGATCTAGCTCGGCCGGGTCGAGGGGCTCGGCGCCTTCGGCATCAGCGGCGGGCGCGCCCTCGCGGGCGGGTTCGTCGGGCGAGGCACTCATGGTCGTCAGCTTACGGCGAAGCCCCGCCGTCCGAGAGACGGCGGGGCTTCGATCAGATCATCGACTCGCAGATCGGCTGCGTGATCACTCGTCGAGCAGACCCGCGGCGGTGAGCCACTCCTCCGCGGCGGTCGCAGCCGACGCCTTCTCGTCTCCCTCGACCCGTTCGCGCAGATCGATCAGGTCATCGGTGGTGAGCTTCGCCGAGATCGCGTTGAGCACGTCTGCGAGCTCGTCGGTGTAGATGTCCTTCGAGAGCAGCGGAATGACGTTCTGCGCCGAGATCATGTTCTCGGGGTCCTCGAGGACGACGAGGTCTTCGGCCTTGATCGCCGGCGAGGTCGTGTAGATGTCCGCGACCTGAACCGTGCCGTCCACGAGCGCCTGCACCGTGTCGGGGCCGCCGAAATCCTCATAGGGGACAAACGTGACCTGGCCCGCCTCCACGCCCACCCCATAGACGTCACGCAGGCCCGGGATGCCGTAGCCGAGTTCGCCGAACTGGGGGTTCGAGGCGAGTGAGAAGGGCTCCAGCGCCTTCAGGTCGCCGATCGCCGTCAGGTCGTTGTCCTCGGCGGTCTTCTTCGTCACCACATAGGCGTCCTTGTCCTCGGCCGCAGCCGAGTCGAGCACCTGCAGGTCGTCTGCGCCCACGGCATCCGGCAGCGCGGCGTCGACGTCCTCGGTCGTCCGCTCCTCGTAGGCTGTGTCGTAGTAGGCCAGCAGGTTGCCGTTGTACTCCGGGATGAGGTTGATCGACCCGTCCTGCAGAGCGGGGATCGTCTGCTGTCGCGGACCGATGTTGAACTTGGTCGACACGTCGAACCCTTCGGCCTCGAGCGCCTGCGCATAGATCTCGCCGAGGATCTCGCTCTCGGGGAAGGCGAAGGAGCCGACGATGATGGCGTCGCCCTCAGCAGCGCCTCCACCCCCGGATGACGTCGGGTCGGCGGTCGCGCAGCCGGCGAGTGCGACGGTGGTGCTCACGGCGATCAGGCATGCTGCCAGCCGGGTCTTGCGGGCTCGAGAGGTCATGCGGGGATCCTTTCGTCGAGGTTCGGCGCCACGGCGGCATCCGACCTTTGTCGTTTCAAGCTGCGGGTCGGACGGGTCGAACGCCCCCGAGTGCGGGTGAGGCGCTGGAGAAGCGCGAAGAGACCGTCGACGCTCAGGGCGAGAACGGTCACCAGGAGCGCTCCGCCCAGGATCACGGTGTAGTCGTTGAGGCCGATGCCGGACGAGATGATGCGCCCCAGGCCACCGAGTCCGACGTAGGACGCGATCGTCACGGTCGCGATGACCTGCAGCGTGGCCGAGCGGACGCCGCCGATTATCACCGGCAGTCCGAGGGGGATCTCGACCTTGCGCAGGATCTGCATCTCCGTCATCCCGATCGATCGCGCGGCATCGATCGATTCGCGGCCCACGCTCTCGAGCCCGGCGTAGGCGCCGGCGAGCAGCGACGGTATCGCCAGCAGGACGAACGCGATGACGGACCCGACGAGGACGGCCGGGGTGGTGCTCAGACCGGAACGCAGCACCATGGTGAGGAAGAACAGGAGACCGAGCGTCGGGAGAGCGCGCATGGCGCCGGTGAACCCGATCACGAACTGACGACCGTGTCCGGTGTGCCCGATGTAGAAGCCGAGCGGAAGAGCGATCAGCATCGCTATGACGAGCGAGACACCCGAGTAGAGCAGGTGCTCGACGAGTCGGTCGCCGATGGGAAGCGGGCTCTGCGAGCCCGGCACCCAGTTGGCGGGGTCGAGGATCCAGGCGATGGCGTCGAGGAAGAAGTTCATCAGATCCCCTCTCCCGGAGGTGCGAGCACCCGACGGATGCCGGCGCTGTCGGTCGCGGCATCGGCTCCGGGTTCCGCGTCGGTCGGATCGCCGCTCTTCGCACGCACGTCCGCGGCGCGGCTCCAGGGCATGAGCACCCGCGCGATCGCCACCAGGATCAGGTCGAAGACGAGGGCGATGAGCAGACTCATGACGATGCCGACGACGACCTCCTCGAGGATGCCGCGCTGTTTGCCGTTCTGAAAGAGGTAGCCGAGGTTCTCGGAGCCGATGATCACGCCCACCGAGACGAGGGCGATGGTCGACACGGAGACGACGCGTAGCCCGGCGATCAGCACGGGGCCTGCGAGCGGGAACTCGACGCGCCAGAACCGGCCGCCGCGTGAGAAGCCGATGGCCTTCGCCGACTCGATGATCGACCGGTCGACCGATCCGAAGGCGTCCGTCGCCGAGCGCAGCATGATCGCGACCGCATAGATCGTGAGCGCCACGACCAGATTCGTGTCATCGAGGATCCGGGTGCCGAGGATGACCGGCAGGATCACGAAGAGCGGCAGGGACGGGATCGTGTAGAGCAGGCTGCCCGTCGTGATGATGAACGTCCGGGCGACGCGGTTGCGACTGGCCACCCAGCCGAGCGGCACCGCGATCAGGAAGCCGAGAATGATGGGAACGATCGCCAGACGCACGTGGTTGATCGTCAGATCGAAGATCAATCCGAGGTTGGAGGCGATCCAGTTCATCCGACGTACCGTTCTTTACGGTCTTGGGACGCCGAATCGCGAAGTCAAGACATTCGACTGAACCACAATATTTCGCGATCGACAACCCGGGCCGATACGTCGCGTGATCGGCCCGGTTCTTCGGTCAGACCTCGGCCAACAGGCGGAAGACCTTGGATGCCGCCTGGATCTCGTCCTGCGTGAGCTCGGCCACGATCGTCCGCAGACGTGACGCGTGGTCTCTGCGCAGCTCGGCGAGCACGGCACAGGCGGTCGGTGTGGGCGTCAGCACCCGCAACCGGCCGTCTCGCTCGTCAGGCCGCGACTCGATCAGGCCGAGCTCCTCGAGCATCCGCACCTGACGGCTGATGACCGACTTGTCCATCTCGAAGCGCTCGGCCAGCTCGTGCGCATTCGCCGACTCGGCCCGTTCGATGAAGGTCAGCAGCTTGTAGCCGCCCACCTGCAGCTCGGGGTCGATGCGCGCGGCCGACTCCTTCCAGAGCGTCCTGGTCCTCGCGAAGATCAGGTTGAGATGCGTCTGCAGGTCGCCGAGCGCGGTGTCGACATCGGCGGGCTCGACCGCCACAGGGGTGGTCATGTCAGCGCCTCGACTCCCGGTCGTCTCGCTCGAGCACGGTCACCGACCCGGTCGAGGTCGAGGCGGAGTCGGTGCCGGAGAGTCGGATCGTTCCGGTCGACATCGTGGCGCCGACCTCTGCCTCCGAGACCTCGAGCACCGACTCCTCGGCCTGCTCGCGCAGCTGCTCGGCGGCGTTCTTGGTCGACAGCGGCTTGTTCTTGATGAACGCGATCGCGATGATCGCGATCACCGCGAGCGGGATGGCGATGATGAAGGCGTCGGCGATGCCGTGGCCGTAGGCGCCCTCGACGATCGAGCGGATCGTGTCGGGGAGCTGCGTGACCTTCGGCACGTCGCCCGAAGCGAGGTGCTTCAGGGCGTCGACCTCTTCGGGCGTCGTCGGCGTGAAGCCGTCGAGCGCATCGGTGATGTAGTTCGCGACGCTCGTCGAGAGGGTCGCACCCATGATGGTCACGCCGATGGTGCCGGCGATCGTGCGGAAGAAGTTGACGTTCGACGACGCCGCGCCCAGCTGCTGCGGAGCCGTGTCGTTCTGCACGATGAGGGTGAGGTTCTGCATGACCATGCCGAGCCCGGCGCCGAGCACGAACATGTATGTCGCGACCAGGGGGAACGGGGTGTCGTAGCGCAGCGTCGACATCAGGCTGACGCCCACCGTGGTGAGCACCGAGCCGGTGATCATCCAGCCCTTCCACTTGCCGAACCGGCTGACGAGCTGGCCGATGATGATCGACGCGCCCATCTGGCCGATGATCATCGGGATGGTCATGAGACCGGACTCGGTCGGTGTGGCACCGCGGGCGAGCTGGAAGTACTGGGCGAGGAACACCGAGGTCGCGAACATCGAGACGCCGATGGCGATGGAGGCGATGACCGACAGCGTGAAGGTGCGGTTGCGGAACAGCGACATCGGCACGATCGGTTCCTTGACGAAGAACTCGATGGTGATGAAGCCCGCGATCGCGACACCCGCGATGACGGCGAGCACGATGCTGGTCGACGAGTCCCAATCGAACTCGCTGCCGCCCATCGAGACCCAGATGAGCAGGGTCGAGACGCCGACGGCGAGCAGGACGATGCCGAAGTAGTCGATCGACACCTTGCTGTCTCGCTGCGGCTTGGGCAGGTGCAGAGTGAACTGCAGCAGCACGAGGGCGAGAATCGCGAAGGGCACGCCGACGAAGAAGTTCGAGCGCCAGCCCCACACATCGGTGAGGAGTCCACCGAGCAGCGGGCCGCCGATGGTGCCGAGTGCCATGATGCCGCCGACGACGCCCATGTACTTGCCACGCTCACGCGGGGAGATGATGAGGGCGACCGCGATCATCACGAGCGACATCAGTCCGCCGACGCCGATGCCCTGGATCACGCGGACGGCGATGAGCATGTTCGTGTCGGTCGAGAAGCCGGCGATCACGGTGCCGACGGTGAAGATGATGAGGGACAGCTGCACGAGGATCTTGCGATCGACGAGGTCGGCGAGCTTGCCCCAGATGGGCGTCGACACGGCGGTCGCCAGAAGACTGGCCGTGATGACCCAGGTGTACTGCGACTGGGTGCCGCCGAGGTCGGCGATGATGACGGGCATCGAGGTCGAGACCACGGTTCCCGAGAGCACGGCGACGAACATGCCGACGACGAGGCCCGAGATCGCGGTGAAGACCTCGCGAGGCGAACGCGTCGCCTCGGCTGAAGAGGTGTGAGAGATGTTGGTCACAGTGGAGTGCTCCTGTGTAGAAAGTTGATAAGAGTCAACTATACGCCTATTGGTTGCGAAAGTGCAACTGTAGACCGGGAGCAACCATTGTCGGAGCCTCGCTTTCAGGGGTGGTGCGCGACGATGCAGATGTGTGAGCATCGGGCATGGCCATCATCGTGAACTCCGACAACTTCGTCCGAGCCGAGAACGATCGCATGCTCCAGGACCTGCAGCGAGACGCGGGCGGCGTCAATCGGTTCCTGCACAACAGGGCTCCCGCCGCGATCGATCGCCAGACCGTCATCCGCCTCAACCGCGACACGCTCTACAGCGTCGCCGTCGTCGACATCTCCGCCGGCGCCCGCTTCACGATTCCTGCGCACGGCGACCGCTACCTCTCGGTGATGGTCGTCAACCAGGATCACCACATCAACCGCGTGTTCCACGACCCCGGAGAACACACGCTGACCGTCGAGGACTTCGGCTCCCCCTACGTCGTGCTGGCCGTGCGCATCCTCGTCGACCCTCAGGATGCTGCGGACCTCGAGGCCGTCGCTGCGCTGCAGGATCAGCTCGGCCTGAACGCGGCATCCGCGTCGCCCTTCGTGTCACCTGACTACGACCGCGCGTCCTTCGACGACACGCGCAATGCCCTGCTCACTCTCGCTCGGCATCTCACCGGGTTCGACCGCATGTTCGGCTCGATCGAGGAGACCGACCCGATCCGACACCTCATCGGCACGGCGGCCGGGTGGGGCGGCCTGCCGACCAGCGAGGCGAGGTACATCGGCGTCGACCCCGGCCTGCCTCCCGGACGATACGAGCTCACCGTCGCAGATGTGCCCGTCGACGGGTTCTGGTCCATCTCGGTGTACAACGCCGCGGGCTACTTCGAGCCCAACGACGCCGGCGCCTACACGGTCAACAGCATCACCGGCGAGCCGAATGCGGACGGCTCGATCACGGTGCGTTTCGGTGACTGGCCGGCGGGAACGGCGAATGCCATTCCGACCCCGGACGGATGGAACTACCTCGTGCGGCTCTACCGTCCGCGAGCGGAGATCGCCGACGGAAGTTGGACCTTCCCGGCGCTCCGGCCATAGCACGGCTCGCCCTTCCTCCTGCGTAGGAGCGGTGGCGATCAGTGCGGGATCGAGGAGGACCGGTCGATGTCGAGGTCCACGTCGAGGTGCCAGTCGGACTCGGAGTCGTCATCGACGGCATCCGGCGAGTCCGGATAGAGGCGGTGCGCCTGCAGCCTCGCCGCGTGCTCACTGAAGTCCGGCTCGTCGTCGTCGAACTCGTGCGGTCCGACCAACAGGTCGTTCCCGACTCCGATCACCAGATCGGCGCAGTCCTCGCGGCCGTCGACGAGGATGGGGATCTCCACCGCATCGGCCTCTCCCTCCTTCGCGACTGCTGCCGCGAGGGTCACGAGGGAATCGGCCACGTCATCCGTGGTCACCAGCTGCTGGCCTGCATACGAGACGATCTTCATGGCTCCATCCTCGCCGAGCTCACGAATCCGCGTTTCAGGGTTGCGTCACCCGGTGCGGTTCGATAGGTGCGACGGAGCCGGATGAGTCCGCTCACATCCGGGCGTATCGCGCGCGGGCGAAGCAGAACAGGCCGTAGAGGGCGAGGCCGGCACCGACGACCCAGAGGATGACAGCTCCGAACGGCAGCCCTGCCAGAGCGCGCAGCGCAGAGTCCAAGCCGCCGGCGGTCTCGGGGTCGTGGGTCAGCGCCGCGATGACGAAGAGCACTCCCGCCACCCCGACCGCGATGCCCTTGGCGACGTAGCCGGCCACACCGAACGCCGTGATGCCCGAGCGTGCCTTCGCCGACGGCACAGAGAGATGCTCCATGAACGCCCGGGTGATTCCGCGCACGATGAAGGCGATCCCGACCGCGGCCACGCCGAGCCCGACCAGCACGAGCAGCACGACGCCGGCCGGCGCCGCCAGCAGCTTCGCGCTGAAGGACTGCGACGATTCGGACGACTGCGACTGGCCGCCGAGTGCATAGACCAGAGCCGTCGCGCCGATCGCCAGGTAGGCGACGGCGGTGCCCACGAACTTCGCCCTGTGCGCCCACATCTTCTTCGCATCGGGATCACGTTCGACGACGGCCTCGGCGATCTGCCAGATCGCGAGTGCGAACAGGCCGAGCACGATCAGCCAGAGCAGGAACACGCCGGCCGGAGACTCCTGGATCTGCTGCAGGGCACCACCCTGGTCGGCGTTCTCGCCGCCCCCGCCCGTGGCGATCGAGATCGCGATCCCGCCGATGAGGATGTGCAGGATGCCCAGCACGACATAGCCGACGCGAGCGAGCACGCGGAAGGCGGTCGAGTCCTGAGCGGCCCTCGCGGTGGAGGCGGCCGAGTCGCGAGTGTTCATGGAGTCACAGTGCTTTCGATCGGTTCTTCGGAGATGTCTGAGGTTCTGCGGTCACGAGCCAGGCGGCGTGCACGCGTCGCCTGGACGCAGGCCCACACGAATGTGGCGACGGCGACGCCCTCGAGCATGCCCGCGACCACATCGCTGAGCCAGTGGGCGTGGAGGTAGGTGCGGCTCCACATCATGAGTGCGATCCACACGACACCGACGACCCACACCCAGCGGCGTCGGAGCACGAGTCCGAGGATCACCACCACGGTCGTGGCCACAGCCGTGTGCCCCGACGGGAAGGAGGTCGCGACGCTCTCTGCGAGCGAGTCGGCGGGGCGGGTGCGGCCGATCACCGCAGCCATCGTCGCTCCGATCGCGACGACGGTGACCATCGCGATCGCCAGTGTCACGGCATCCCCCCGGCGTCCGCGCCAGAGGAATGCGGCGATCAGCAGAACGCCGATGACGATCATGCCGATCGTGCCGCCCACGACCGCGGGCACCCAGGCCACGACGAGCCAGGCGTCATCAGTGAGTGCGACCATCAGCTCGTTCCACCAGACGTCGACGACGAGCGGCTCGTGACCGCCGAGGGCCACCACGGCTCGCAGCACGACGAACGCGAGGGTCGCTGCGGCACCGACGACGATCGCGCCGGTGCCGCGCTGCACCTCGGTCATGCCGAGATCAGGCGAGGGGTTCGTTGTCGCGCATGCTGCGACGGGTCACGCGGTCGCCGGTCGCCGGGTCGACGGCGGTGCGGTCGACGGTCTCGGTGCGGCGACTGCGCATCGTGAGGACGAGGCTGATCAGGAAGACGACGACTCCGGCACCCATGAGGATGTAGCCGATCAGGTCGAGGTCGACGTACCCGCCGGTGTCGATGTTGAGTGCGAAGACGAGGATCGCTCCGATGACGAAGAGCGCGATGCCGCTTCCGATACCCATATGTCCATTCCTCTCCGGGCCCGCGTTCGCGGACTCGCGACGACAAGAATAGGGTCAGCAGAGATTGAGTCAATGGCCATGGACACACCTGCCGTGCCGTGATATGGATGGGAACGATGACCGATCTCGAACGCCGCGCCGGCATCTTCGCCGCACTCGCCGATCAGACGCGCCTGCGGATCGTCGATCTGCTCACGCTCGGTGATCTGTCCTCCTCCGAGATCGGGTCGGCTCTCGACCTCCGGTCGAACCTGATCGCGCACCATCTCGGAGTGCTGGAGTCCGCGCAGATCGTCGCGCGCACCCGCTCGGAATTCGACCGTCGACGCAGCTACATCGGTCTGCGGCCCGAGGTGTTCGACACGCTCGCGCCGCCCAGCGTCGCCCCGCCTCGCCGTGTGCTGTTCGTCTGCACCGCGAACTCCGCCCGGTCGCAGCTGGCCGAGGCGATCTGGCGCGACACGAGCCAGGTGGCGGTCGCCTCGGCAGGCACCAGACCGGCTGAGACGGTGAATCCCGAGGCCACCGCGGCGGCCGCTCGGCACGGGCTCGTCATCGACCCCGTGCAGCCGCCCCGCCACATCGACGAGGTACGCACCGACGGCGACCTGGTCATCACCGTGTGCGACGACGCCCATGAGCGGCTCCACGCCAGCGACGATCTGCACTGGTCGATCCGCGATCCCGCCCGCATCGGCACTCCCGCCGCCTTCGACGCCGCGTTCGACACTCTCGTCCAGCGCATCCGCGCCTTCTCCTCGCGCCTCGTCGCCGCCTGAGCCGATGTCCCCGGTGCGTGCGACGATCTGCACGTCGACGGGAGAACAGGATGCGGGGCGAAGCGACCGTGCTGCATGCCGACCTCGACGCGTTCTATGCATCGGTCGAGCAGCGCGATGCCCCGGCGCTGCGCGGCAGGCCGGTCATCGTGGGCGGCGGGGTCGTGCTGGCTGCGAGCTACGAGGCCAAGGCCCGCGGGGTGCGCACGGCCATGGGCGGCCGACAGGCCCTCGAGCTCTGTCCCGATGCGATCGTCGTGCCACCGCGGATGGAGGCCTACTCGGCCGCGAGCAAAGACGTGTTCGCGATCTTCCGCGACACGACGCCGCTCGTCGAGGGGCTCTCGATCGATGAGGCCTTCCTCGAGGTCGGGGGTCTCCGGCGCATCGTCGGCACGCCCGAGGAGGTCGGCGTGCGCCTGCGCGAACGCATCCGCGCGGAGGTCGGGCTGGCCATCTCGGTCGGCGTCGCGCGCACGAAGTTCCTCGCGAAGGTCGCGAGCGCCGTCAGCAAGCCAGACGGTCTGCTCGTGGTCGAACCCGAGCGCGAAGAGGAGTTCCTGCTCCCCCTGCCGGTCGAGCGACTGTGGGGCGTGGGCGCCGTCACGGCTGAGAAACTGCAGCGCTACGGCATCCGCACCGTCGGCCAGCTGGCCGAGCTCGAGTCCGCCACCGCCGAGCGGATGCTGGGCAAGGCCGTCGGCGCGCACCTGCACGCCCTCGCCCGCCTGCGGGATCCGCGTCCGGTCGACACGACCAAGCGCCGCGGATCCATCGGCTCGCAGCGCGCCCTCGGCCGGGGCCCACGCTCGGCCGAGGAGCTCGATCTCATCCTGACGCAGATCGTCGACCGACTCGCGCGACGACTGCGCGACGGTGATCGGGTATGCCGCTCGGTGGTGCTGCGGCTGCGCTTCGGCGACTTCGCGAAGGCCACGCGATCACGCACCCTCGGGTCCGCCACCGATCGCACCGCGATCCTGCTCACGGTGGCTCGAGCGCTGCTCGCCACCGCGCTCCCCGAGATCGACGAGCGCGGCATCACCCTGATCGGGCTGTCGCTGTCGCACCTCGATCATGCAGACCGCATGCAGCCCGAGCTGCCGATCGACTGGGGCGACGAACAGCGGCTCGACACGGTGCTCGACACCCTGCGCGACCGGTTCGGGGCGATGTCGGTCTCGCGTGCGGCGCAGATGGGCCGTGATCCGGGTTGGTCCAGCCCGATCCTGCCCGAACACGAGTGACCGATGCGAGCGTCGCGCGTGCGACGGCAGCGCGACTCTAGCCGAGGTCGTAGGCGCTGTCGTCCGGCATGTCCACGGGAGCGGCCGTGGGCGATTCCACACCGCGAGTGAGCGTGCGCAGACGATCGACCAGCTCGGGGTCTTCGAGTTCTGGGCCCCGGCCGGGCGCTTCCTTGGCCACGATCTGGCTGGCGGGGCCGATCAGGAACTTCGCCCTGATGACCGCGCCGTCCGGCTCCTGCACCGGTATCTCCACGAGCTCCGCGCGCACTTCTTCACCCAGTGCACGCCCGTATGCCAGCAGCGCATCCGCGATGTCGTCCCCCGTGAGGTAGGCGTCTCCGCCGTAGATGATCGTCTGCATGATCCCGTTCTAGAGCAGTTCCCGCCGATCCGTCCGCCCCTTGCCCCGGTGTGGTGAGACTGATAGCGATGTGCGAATACAGACCGCGTGCCTCGTAGTGTGGAGTGCATGGCAGAACAGAAGACGATGTTGCAGACGGAGATCCGGGCTGACGGGGTGACCTATCTGCTCGCTCAGGACCAGGATCTCGACGAGCTGAAACGCCGCATCGAAGAAGCGATCACCACGGCCGGCACTTTCGTCGACTTCGTCGTGGTCGGAAACCGTCAGGTGAGCCTTCTGGTCACGCCCCGTTCACAGGTGTCCATCGCCAGGGCGACGGTGCTCTTCGACGCCCGCGACACAGGAGACGTCGAATTCCCCTACGGCGGACACTACGACCTGCTCTGACCCGGGGCGGTCAGGCGCCGGCCGGCTCAGAGCTGGTCGAGCACGAGTTCGCCCCGCGAGTTCAGCTGGTCCATCATGTGAGCGACGCGCGCAGGGTCGATCGGCTGCACGGCGGGAAGGTCGAACTCGAACACCAGCGGGATCGCAGGGTGCACCCAGATGGTCAGGCGTCCGGAGGTCGCTTCAGGCTTCGACAGCCAGGTCATCATGAAGCTCTCGTTGCGACGCAGCTTGGTGCCGATCACGATCTTCACGTGCGCCAAGACCGCGTCCTCGATCTCGATCGCCGGCCGCGAGCTGTTGTACTCCAATTTCCCCATACGAGAACTGTACGCTCAGCAGAACTGATCGCGCGCGCCCCATCCGCCGACCCAGGCCTCCACCCGCGGGTCCGGGCGCAGGAGATGCACCCCGTTCGCGGCGATCGTCCGGGTCTCGAAGCCCTCGGTCGTGCCCCATCGGGCGACTCGACGCATCGCTCGCCGCGAACGCAGCACGCCCAGCGACGAGCCGTCGGCATCGACGAGATCGACCGTGCCGACATCACCCGTGCCGAGGCCCGCGACGCACTCCACGGCCCAGGCCGACTCGAGCACCACGACCGGTCGGTCGAGCTCCCAGATCACCCGGGCGTCCGACTGCTCGTCGCCGACCACCACGCGCGGGTCCCCCGCGAATGCCGAGATCGTCGCATCAAGCATCACCCGCGCCCGGGGAAACGCGGCGAGGATCGAATCCACCGAGACGAACAGGGCTTCCGGGGTGTGCGCTCCGCGCAGTCGAACGACGAGGTCGGGCGGGTCTGGCAGCAGGCCTCGCGGGGCGGACCCGCCGACCGGAATCGACGAGACGAGCCTCAGCGTCTGGGCGTTCGCGCGCTCGAGTCCCGAACTGCTGCGCTCAGCCCACTCCGGTCCGTCGTGCCAGGCCACGGCTGTCGGCACGTGGGCCAGCACGGCGCCCGCCTGCCACATCCGATGAGCCCACTCCCAGTCCTCGCCGCCATAGGCCGAGAAGGACTCGTCGAACCCGCCGGTCTCGTCGAACAGCCGGCGGGAGCAGGCGATCACCGCACCGATGACGAACCGATATGACCGGTCGTCCGCGTCGAGCAGATCGCGGCTCCGGGCGTACTCCTGCGCGAGCCACGCCGGCTCGGGGAGTTCACGGTCGACCACAGCCTCGAGCACCGGCACCTCCGGAGCGATGCCCGAGAATTCGGCGTGCCGGCGGCGTCCGACCGTGACGGCCTCGGGAAGCAGGGCGGGAAGACGGGTGAGCGCGCGTACGTACCCCGGTTCAGGGGCTGTGTCGGCATCGAGGAAGCAGAGCACGTCGCCACTGCTCGCACGCACGCCGAGATTGCGCACGGCCGCGAGACGGAAACCGCGGTCCTCCTGTCGCACGAGGATCACCCCGTGCGGCACGCGGATGTCGCCCGAGGAACCGTCGTCGGCGACCACGATCTCGAGAAGCTCGGGCGGATAGTCCTGCATCGACAGGGCGGACAGCGTCCGCGCGAGCTCGGCGGGCTGCTCGTAATGAGCGACGATCACCGACACCTTCGGCAGGGTCTCGGGGTCGACTCCGTCGAGCGTGTCCCACCGGTTGCCGACGACCCAGGGCCGCCGCGTCACCAGGCCAGCCCTCCCCACCAGCGCAAGTACCCCTCGGCCGCCTCCGGCCATGCCATCGGCAGCCGCGTCAACCCGTGCCAGGTCGACTCCGGGTGCTCGAACGCCTGCCGCACCGCCACCGCGAGCTCGGGCTCGTCGACCGTCTGCAGTGTTCCGGGGCGCAGGGCCGCCATCTCGTCCATGTAGCGGTTGCTCACCGCGACAGGTCGCCGGCCCCAGCCGATCCACGACGCCAGCGAACCGGATGCCGACACGTGCCGATGCGCGATGACCGGCACCGACACAGCGCGGCCACGTCGCGCGATCTCCGCGTCGTCGAGCCAGCCCGTGACCTCAACGTCGACCCCGAGCGCACCCGCACGGAGGACGAACTCCTCGAGCTCGGCGGCGTGCCCGTCCGAGGCACGACCGAGGATCGTCATCCTTCCGATGCCCGCGTGCGCCGCTGCTCGGGCCGCCTCATCATGCCCCTTGCCGGGATAGAAGTACCCGAGCACGCCGACCGAGCCATCCGCCGGCATCCGTGGCGCGCCGGTCTCGAGGTCCACCGGCAGAGGGATGCTCACGGCCGGGCCCGACCAGACCGCCTCTTCGCGAAGCAGCGCTCGCTCGTGTTCGCTGTTGACCGCCACTCCTCGCGCCGCCACGGCCACGGCGGCGTAGGCCGCTCGTCGGCGGGGCAGATTGCGCTCCCCGTCAGACGCCTGCGGCACGTCGTGCAGAGTGACGCTGACCGCTCGACGCGCGGCGAGCGCGCCGAACGCCCGTGACGCCTCCTCGGGAGAAGCACCCCACAGCCGATCCGTGAAGTGCACATGCAGCGGGGCGTCCCCGGGTGCCGTTTCCAGATCGGCCGCGTCGATCGTCCGGATCGACGGCCGAGCCGCGCGCACCGCGGACGCCATGTCCCTCGCGTACATCGCGACGCCGTGGGTGCCGGGGTGCACGACGAGCAGCGGTGCGGCGTTCATCGTGCCCGCCATACATCGAGCAGAAGGGCGAGACGTATCACTGCGGCGTCGACGAACTCGGGGTGGGCTGTGTACCACTCGAGGTGCGCGGCCCGCACCTCGGCATCGTCGACCGTCGCCCCGTCGACGATCCAGTGCGCGCGCGGCTCGTCGGGCAGCGCCCAGGCCTCGATGACCTCGGGGTGCAGCGGCGCCCGCACCGAGTTCAACAGCGGCCGGCCGGGGTCGGTCGGGCCGCCCGCGTGACCGAGTGCCGCGAGCACGCGAGCCCCCAACGGCATCCACACCGCGTCACCCGGGTGGTTCACGGTGCGCGCATGATCGGCCGTGACCGAGTCGAAAAGGTCGGAGACCCGCACGTCCGCGCTCTGCTCGCGCACGCGCAGGGTGTCGATCGACGACGCACCCACCGCACGCACCTGATCGGGGGTCAGCGCGGCGACGACGGCGACACCGGCGACGGCGGCGAGCGTGCGGATGTCGTGATAGGCCACGACGGGTGGGTCGCCCTCGACGCCGGGCACGCGGATCGCGGCCTGGAAGGGATGCAGCCCTGCGAAGCGCACCGGGGGAACGGTCAGCACGCGGGCATCCGTCGCCGCGGCGATCTGTCGCGTGCCCAACGGCAGATCGCGATAGTCGTCGCGGATCGGCTGGCTCACCACGGTGTCGGCGGTGCGCACGACCTCATGCAGCCGCGCGGTGTCGTCCGCGGTCATCTCGTGCACGGCGGGAACGCGTACGAAGCGGTGCTCGGGGGCATCCATCACCATGCGCAGCGATTCGGCCTGGCAGTTGCCGAGCACGACGCCGAAACTCTCGGGAAGCGGAGCCAGCCCGTAGAACTCCGAGTAGTGTTGGCGGCGCGCTAGCACCAGGGAGCCAGCGGGCGCAACGCCCGTGCGCAGTTCGGGGGCATGGCTCATGATTCGAACGTACCCCCTCGATCGCATCTGATCGTGCGTCCCCATTGCTGCGCGGTCACCTCCGTCTTGCGATGCCCGCACGTCGTGCTGTGCCGCCAATGGAGAACCACATCGTCACCGAACCTGCCCTCATCCGCGTCGCCTCGATTCCTGCCGCCCACCCCTATGTGCGTGCGATCACCGACACACAGCGTGTGCGCGTGCTGCCCGACCCTCCTGTTCCCGGCGCGCCCGCCGACGTGTGGTGGCCGCCGGTGGCGCTCACCGCGCCGTGGCTCGATTCGCACGCTGCGGACTTCGACGTGCTGCATGTGCACTTCGGTCTCGAGTCGTTCTCGTCGGACGAACTGCGCGAGGCTCTCGAGACCGCGCACCGGCTCGGCCGCCCCGTCGTGTACACCGTGCACGACCTGGAGAACCCGCAGCTCGTCGATCAGCGACCCTACCGAGAACTGCTCGACGTGATCATCCCGTCAGCCGACCACCTCATCACGCTCACCTCGACCGCGGCCGCGGAGATCGAACGGCGGTGGCACCGCAACAGCCGGGTGCTGGCTCACCCCACTCTGCTCGACGGTGCCGCAGTGCCCGAGCGCACGGTCGACGAGACCCTGCGGATCGGAATCCACCTGCGAGACCTGCGCCCCAACATCGCCGCCGAGCGTGCGGTACGCGCGGCCGTCGACGCCGCCGCGCTGCTCGCACAGACGGGCCGGGCCGTCGAATTCGAGGTGCTGATGCACGAGCGCGTCCGCGATGACGCAGCGGCCGCGCGCGTGACCGCTGCGGCCGAGGATCACCCTTCGGTGCGGGTGCGACGCACCCCGAGGCTCAGCGACGCGGGCATCGATGCGTGGATCGGCGGACTCGACCTCTTCGTCCTGCCTTATCTGCACGGCACACACTCGGGATGGGTCGAGCTCTGCTACGACCTGGGGGTCCCCGTGGCCGGAACGGATGTCGGACACATCGGGTCGCAGCATCCCGATGACTTCTTCGTCATCGACCTCGACGAGCCGCAGACGCTGGTCGAGGCGGTGGCGCTCGCCTCCGATGCGCGCGCCACATCACCTCGCGCATCGCTGGTCGAACGGCGACGCTCCGAGAGAGTGGCCGAGCGTGAGGCCGTGCGCGACGCGCACGCCCGGCTCTACGCCGCGAGCGCCGAGATCCCGACGGGAGCACGCGCGTGATCGCTCGCGAGCGGTTGCGGGTGCTCGTCGTGGCCCCCGAACGTCACGCCCTGCGCCAGCCTCATGCCGGTGGGTTGGAAGCAGTCGTGTGGAACCGCGTGCGGTGGCTGCGCAGCCGTGGTCACGACGTGCAGCTCTGCGCGGCCGAAGGGTCGGACTTCCTCGGCGCCGACATCGACCTGCACCTGCCCAGCCCCCGATGGCATCAATCACGGGATGCGTCGGACACCGACTTCCCCGAGGGGCACCGTCGGCTCATGACCGACGCCTTCGCGCGGGTGCGGGATCGGCTCGACTCCCCCGAGACCCGCGTCGACGTCGTCGACAATCACAGCCTCCACGGGGATCCGATCCTCTGGAGCCGTGACATCGGCGTGCCGGTCGTCACCACGCTGCACACACCGCCCCTCGCCGACATGGTGATCGCCTCGAACGCGCTCGCCGGCTCGTCGCCGCATCGGTTCCTCGCGGTCAGCCAGTACACCGCCCGCTCCTGGTCGGTCGAGGGTGTCGAGGCGTTCGTCTTCACCAACGGCGTCGACACGGCGCAGTGGAGCCTGGGCGCAGGCGGCGGCGACTGGGTGTGGTTCGGACGGATCGTTCCCGAGAAGGCCCCGCACCTCGCCATCATCGCCGCACGACGCGCCGGGGCGCGCCTGAAGCTCGCCGGCCGCGTGGGCGACGCCGCGTACTTCGAGCGTGAGGTGCGACCGCTCCTCGGCGGCGGCATCGACTATGTCGGGGCCCTGCGACAGCCCGAGCTCTCGGCCCTCGTGGGGGCCGCGTCTGTTGCTCTCGTGACCCCGGTGTGGTCGGAGCCCTTCGGTCTGGTGATGGCCGAGGCGCTCATGACCGGCACGCCCGTCGCGGCGTTCGACTCCGGTGGCACCAGCGAGGTGCTGGCCGGAATCCCCGGCACCGCCATCGTGCCCGCCGCCGATACCGATGCTCTCGCTCACGCCGCCGCGTCACTGGTCGAGCAGTCGCGGCTCGGGCTGTCTCGTCGGGTCGTGCGCGAGGCGGCCTCCGCTCGCCACTCGCTCGATCACAGGCACCGCGAGATCGAACGGGTTCTCTCCGTCGCCGCGCAGAGCGCGGTGCCTGCCCACGAGCTCGTAGAGGCGGTCGGAGCATGATCGGCTGGTACGTGCATCATCACGGGTGGGGGCACGTGACCCGGATGCAGGCGATCCGCCCGCACCTCGACGATGAGGTGACGGTGTTCTCGAGCCTCCCCGAGCCCGAGTCCCTGGCCCCGAGGACGACATGGGTGCAGCTGCCCTCCGACTCCGATGCGGTGGTCGGGCCCGACGGAGTGCGCCGCGAAGCGCGCGAGCTCGGCGATGTCACGGCCCGCGGCACGCTGCATTGGGCGCCCGTCGGGCATCCCGGGCACCAGGCTCGTCTCGCGGCGATCGCGGAGTGGGTGGCGATCCGCCCCATCTCCGCGTTCGTCGTCGACGTCAGCGTCGAGGTCACGATGCTCGCTCGTCTGCTCGGCGTGCCGACGATCTCCGTCGCGCAGCCGGGCGACCGCACCGACGCTCCGCACCGTCTCGGGTACGATCTCGCCGACCGCATCCTGGCCCCCTGGGCTTCGGGCACGATCCCCGCGAAGGCCCTCGTCGGTCGCGAAGACCGCGTGCGACCTGTGGGCGCGATCTCGCGCTACGACGGCCGCGCTCGCACCGACGCAGACGACGGCGTGCACCGCGTGCTGTTCCTCGGCCTCGCCCTCGATCCGCTGCGGCTCGCGCAGACGATGGAGCTGCTGAGCGCAGACGGGTGGGCCGTCGAGAGCGCAGGGGCGGGCGTGGCCGATCGCGTCGACGATGTGTGGCCGCTGCTGTGCCGAGCTACGGTCGTCGTGAGCGCGGCGGGTCAGAACAGCATCGCCGACCTCGCGGCAGCGGATGCCCGAGCTGTGGTCATCGCTCAGGAGCGCCCCTTCGACGAGCAGGAGGACATGGCCCGCGTGCTGGCAGCGCACGGCCTCGCTCAGACCGTCTCTGCCGATGCGACGCCCGCCGAGATGGTCGACAGCATCCGACGAGCGGCCGACACCGCACCCCGCTGGGACGTGTGGCAGGTGGCGGGCGCCAGCGCACGCGCCGCGGCCACGATCGAGGAGCTCGCGCGATGACCACCCGTATAGCCGTCATCACCCCCGCATCGGTGAACCGTCTCGACCATCTGCAGCGCCAGCGCCGATTCCTCGACGAGGTGCGCATGCCGGGCATCGACGTCGTGCGTGTCGAGGCATCGCTCGACGTCGACGCACCGCCCGCCGCACCGTCGACTCTCTTCGCGCACGTGCCGCCGGGTCGCGACGGCATGCGCGTCGGCGCAGCGCGCAACGCCGCCGCCGCCCTCGCGCTGGATCACGGCGCCGACCTGCTGGTGTTCCTCGACGTGGACTGTCTGCCGGGGCCGGCACTGCTCGAGAGATACGTCAGCGCCGCACAGGAATACCCGCACGATCTGCTCTGCGGACCGGTGACCTACCTGCACAGCGTGCAGCGCCCGTCGACACCGCTCGAGCTCGACGCCATGACCCGGCCGCATCCGGCTCGTCCCCTGCCTCCGGAGGGCGCGGTGGTGACGGCGACCGATGACGAGTTCGACCTGTTCTGGTCGCTGTCGTTCGCGGTGACCGCTGAGGCGTGGACGCGTCTCGGTGGCTTCGACGAGGCATACGAGGGGTACGGTGCCGAAGACACGGACCTCGGCCGACGGGCTCGGTCGCTCGGCATGCGGGTGCAGTGGGTCGGCGGCGCGCACGCCTACCACCAGTGGCACCCGGCCGGCTCTCCGCCGTGGCGCCACCTCGACGACATCCTGCGCAACGGCGCTCTGTTCGCAGAGCGCTGGGGCGAGTGGCCGATGCGCGGCTGGATAGACAGCTTCGTCGAGGGCGGTGCGGTCGAACCCCACGGCGACGGATTCCGGCGCGTCGCATCGGACCGAGACGGCGACACGGCCACGCTCGGCCAGGAGCAGCCGAGCTAGGACAGCAGCAGCGGCAGCAGCGACACGACGAGTCCCACGAATCCGACGCCGGCGAACACGATCCCCAGAGTTCGGATGACGCGCCGTGCGTGAGGCGGTTCGCCCACCCGCGCACGGGCCGGATTGTTCGCACTCACGACGCCTTCGGCCCAGCCGTCCTCGGCGACGACGGCGACGGCGACGGCGGACTCGTGCCTGGTCAGTGGCCTCTCGTGAAAGTCGCCTCCGGCGAACCATCGTCCGATCAGCGACGAGTCACGCTCGATGACGGCGATCTCGATGGGAAGCCACGCCCCTTCGACGGTTCGAATGAGAAACGCCAGGAGAAGCAGCGGCAGACCGATGCCGAGGCCCACCCAGGAGAGCACCTCACCGACGAGAGCGAGAGTGTCCAAGACCTGCATCACCCCATCGTAGAGAGTGCAGCCCACCCTCAGCGGCGGATCCGCTAACCGCCGCGCGCCCCAGGCGCAAGGCCCTCTGCACACGCGACCGTCTCGCCTATCGTCGCCCATCAGGGGAAGGAGATCCGTGAGGACTCGCATAGAGATCGACGGCAGAGGCTTCGTGCTTCACGACGGTCAGCCCCTGCCCCCGATCATGGCGGAGATCGAGGCGGCCGCGTCGTCGTCGCCGGCGTTCGTCACCCTGCCTGCGGAGGGCCGGAGCATCAGCGCGCTGATCCGCTCGACGACGCGCGTGGTGATCTCGGTCGAGAAAGACGAGCACGTCGAACCAGACCAGGGCGCGTGGGATCTCCCGTTCGATGAATGGGAGATGTGACTCAGAGAGACCAGAGGCTCAGGTCACTCGACCGTCTCCGGGACGCGACACACGAAGCCAGCGGTAGCCGTACGCCGGCACTTCGAGTTCCACACGCCCCTTCGGGTCAAGCGCCAGGCGAGACGACTCGAGCAGGTCGACGAGAGTCGTGCCCTCGGGCTCGTCGGCCAGCCGGAACGAGGTGGTCACCGGCACCTCTGCGAAGTTGTGCAGCGCGATCATCCTGCCGACGTCGGCCGAGAGTGAATGCACGAGCAGCGACTCGGCTGGCTGGTCGATGACCTCGAACGTGCCCCATCCGAGTTCCGGGGAGATCCGATAGCTCGAGGCGAGAGCGCGGATGAAGTACAGGAGCGAGTCGCGGTCATCCAGCTGGTCGGCGACGTTCACGTGCTCCGGCGCATATCCGTCGGACGGCGGACGAGCCACGAGCCGACTGGGCGCGGCATCCGAGAACCCTCCGTTGCGATCGTCGGACCACTGCATCGGAGTCCGCACCGCCTCCCTGCCCGGGATCTCGATGTTCTCGCCCATGCCGATCTCTTCGCCGTAGAACAGCACCGGAGTGCCGGGCAGGGTGAACAGCAGGCTGTAGGCCATGCGGATGCGGCGTGGGTCGCCGTCGAGCATCGGCGGGAGGCGCCGGGTGATGCCTCGCCCGAACACCCGCTGCCGCTCGTCGGGCGCGAACGCCTCGAACACCTCCTGCCGCTCGCTGTCGCTGAGCTTGTCGAGGGTCAATTCGTCGTGGTTGCGCAGGAAGTTCGCCCACTGCACCTCGGCGCCGAGCACGGGGCGGGCGCGCAGCGCCTCGATCAGCGGGGCCGGATCCTTACGCGCGAACGAGAGGTAGAGCGACTGCATCCCGACGAAGTCGAACTGCATCGTGAGCTCATCGCCGTCATCGCCTCCGAAGTACTGCGACTGTTCGTCGTAGGGCAGGTTGACCTCGCCGAGCAGGATCGCCTCGCTCGACCGACGCTGCAGGAACCGACGGATGTCGCGGAGCAGTTCGTGCGGCTCCGGGATGCCTGCGCCCTCGGGGATCTCGAGGAGGAACGGCACCGCGTCGACGCGGAAGCCCGAGATGCCCAGCTGCAACCAGAACCCGATGACTTTGGCGATCTCGTCGCGCACGCGAGGGTTGGCGATGTTCAGGTCGGGCTGGTGCTCGTAGAAGCTGTGCTGATACCACTGACCCGACTTCTCGTCCTTGCCCCAGATGCCGTTCGCCTGGCCGGGGAAGACGGCATTCTTCTGGCCTTTCGGAGGAGCGTCGTCGCGCCAGACGTAGTAGTCCCGGTAGGGCGAGTCGACGCTGCGCTTGGCGGCGAGGAACCACGGATGCCGGTCGGAGGTGTGATTGATGACGAGGTCGACGATGACCCGCATCCCCCGATCGCGCGCGGTGCGGATCACCTCGACGAAGTCGCCGTGGCTGCCGAGACGCGGATCGACACCGTAGAAGTCGCTGACGTCGTAGCCGTCGTCACGGTCGGGGCTCGGGTAGAAGGGCATCAGCCACAGGCAGGTGACGCCGAGCTGCGACAGATAGTCGATCCGCTGCGCGAGGCCCTGCAGATCGCCGACCCCGTCGCCGTTCGAGTCGAGGAAGGTCTCGACGTCGAGGCAGTAGACGACCGCGGTCTTCCACCAGAGGTCGCTCGTATCGGTGATCTTCACAGTCGCTCCTTCAGTGCGGGGATGAGCTCGGATCCGGCGGCGGCGAGAAAGTACGACTGCTCGGTGCCCACGTGGTGCAGGTACACGCGATCGAATCCGATCTCCGCGAGGTCGGCGACGCGGCCGGCCAACGCAGTGGCATCGTGGTCGACCAGCACGGCCTTTCGCAGCTCGTCCTTGTCGAGGCCCGCCACCGCCGCCTCGAAGTCCTCGGGCTGCTCGAGATCCCACGTCTCCGGGGGTGAGAGCAGGCCGTTGGTCCACTGCTCGCGCGCGATCGCGAACGCGGCCTCGTCGCTCTCCGCGAGGCTGACGTGCACCTGCAGGATGCAGGGGCCCGTGCCCCCGGCGGAACGATAGGCATCGACGACCCGCTGGAGCGCGGCCGGCTCCTGGGCCACCGTCGCCAGGCCCTGCGCCCATGACGCCGCCCATCCCGCGGTCTCGGCGCTCACCGCTGTCGCGAAGAGGGGCGGCGGCTCGGCCGGCCTGCTCCACACTCGTGCTCGGTGCACGCTCACCAGGCCGTCGTGATCGACCTCCTCGCCATAGATCAGCCGGCGGATCACGTCGACGCTCTCGCGCAGTCGTTCATTGCGGATCTGCTTGGCCGGCCATCCGTCGCCCGTCACGTGCTCGTTGACCGCCTCCCCACTGCCCATCGCCGCCCAGAAACGACCCGGGAACATCTCCTCGAGGGTCGCGAACGCCTGAGCGATCATCACCGGGTGGTAGCGCTGCCCCGGAGCATTGACCATCCCGATCGAGAACTCCGTGCAGGCGAGCGCGGCCGCGATCCAGCTCAGCGCGAAACCCGACTCGCCCTGGGCCCTGGTCCACGGCGCGAGGTGGTCGGAGCACATCGCTCCGTCGAAGCCCGCGCGCTCGGCCGCGATCACCGCGTCGAGAAGCGCGCTCGGTGCGATCTGCTCGTGCGAGGCATGAAATCCGATGAAGACCATGCGCCGAGTCTTGCAACGAACGGGGCCGCACGGCAGTGGTGGACACTCCGCAGCGAGTCTGCGAAGATGCGCGGGGTTTGCGCGGAGGGTCGCTAACCCGTGGGTCCGACGACGCCGAGTTCGTACGCCAGGATGACCGCTTGCACGCGGTGGGGCAGGCCGAGCTTCACGAGGATGCGGCCGAAGTGTGCCTTGATAGTGGATTCGCTCAGGTGCATGGCCTTCGCGATCTCGGCGTTAGTGAGGCCGCGCCCGATGTGCACGAAGACGTCGCGTTCCCGGTCGGTCAGCACCGAGAGGGTATCGTCCTGAACCTGGTGGGTGCGGGGGGCCAGGTATGGCAGGGCGACTTCGATGAGCTTCGAGGTGATCCGGGGAGCGACAACGGCGTCACCCGTCGCGACCGTGCGGATCGCGGCGACGAGCTCGGCCGGTCGCGTGTTCTTGAGCAGAAACCCCGCGGCTCCGGCCTGCAGCGCCCCGAAGGCGAACTCGTCGAGGTCATAGGTGGTCAGCACGAGCACCCGGGTTCGTTGCAGCCGTGCGGTGAGATCGCGCGTCGCCTCGATGCCGTCCTTGCCGGGCATGCGCACATCCATCAGGATCACGTCAGGCCCCAGCGCGATCGCGGCGTCGACGGCTGACGCTCCATCGGAGGCTTCGCCCACGACGCGGATGTCATCCTCGGCCTCGAGCACGAGACGTAGCCCATAGCGGACCAGCTCCTGATCGTCAGCGATCAGCACGCGGATGCGAGCGGCGTGGGCATCGGGGGCCGTCATCGTTTCTCCGTCTGCAGTCTTACGAACACGCGCCAGCCTCCGCCCGGTCGGGGCCCGGCCTCGACGTGCCCGTCGTAGAACGCGGCGCGTTCGCGGATGCCGACCAGGCCGCGGCCCGGGTCGAGGATCGGTGGAGCCGGCGCCGACCGGTCCTCCACGAGGATCGACACGTCCTCGTCCGTGATGCTGATCCTCACCACGACATCCTGCACGTCGCGCGCGTGCCGCAGGACGTTCGTCAACGACTCCTGCGCGATGCGATAGACCGTCAGCCCCACCACGGCATCGGCGTCGATGACGCCCGTCTGCTCGAATCGAACCGGCAGACCCGCGATCCGCGACTCTTCGACGAGAGACGGAATGCGCTCCATGGTCGCCTGCGTCGGCTGACGGTCGACCGAGTCGACCGAGTCGCCCTCGCCGCGAACCGTCGTCAGCAGGCGCCGCATCTCGACGAGAGTCCGGCGCCCGGTCTCAGCGACCCGCCCGATCGCCCGGCGGGATTCCTCTGGCCGAGCGGCTGCGGAGGCCTGCGCCCCGTCGGCGACCGCGACCATCACGGCGAGGCTGTGGGCGATCACGTCGTGCATCTCCCGTGCGATCCGCTCACGCTCGAGCGCGGCGGCGATGTGCGCCTCATGGTCGCGCTCGCGGCGCATCTGCTCCGCCCGCTCCTCGAGTCCACGGAGCTCACGCCGTCGGTGGCCCACATTGAGCCCGACGAGCGTCGACATCAGCGAGACCCCGACAACGACTGTGGTGAGGCCGAGCCAGTCAAGGGGCCAGGCGTCGAGGTCCGCTCGCGGCGCGAGCCCGAGCAGCGGCGGACCGAGGCGCACTCGAATCGACAGCACCAGCGCAGCGAGCGTGCCCCCTATCGCGGCCGCGGCGAACGCCGTCCACGCCTGCCGCGGCCGGAGGTCGACCCCGCACCGGTACAGGGCCGCGACCGCGAGCACCGCTTCGGCGCCTGATCCGCCGGCGAACGACAGCGGGAGCAGGACGAGCACGGCGATGAAAGCCACGAGAGGATGCCGGCGCGAGACGAAGATCATCGCGATGCCGACGACGAACAGCGCCACGAGCGCCCACGCGGGTGTGGTCAGCGACGACTCCAGCGACAGGTACCCGAGGGCCAGCGAGGCTGCCGAGTACGCCCCGAGAGCCACGAGGTCGGATCGCCGCGGTGTCATACGTCTCTCTTGCGCAGTGCGATCGCGCCCGCGGTGAGCGCGATCGCCGCCCAGACCGACGCGATCAGCCAGCCGGCACCCACGCTGATGTGGCCACTCCACAGGTCGAGGAACGGACCGCCGTCCGCGCCGACCCGGCTCATCGCATCGCCCGCGTTGCCCAGCTGGGCGATACGCAGAGCGCGGGAGAGCAGCCCGTACGGAAGCAGCGAGGTCAGCACGGGGAGCAGCAGTGTGGCCAGGAAGACGATGATCGCTCCCGCGGTCGTCGATCGCACGAGCGCCCCGATGCCCACCCCGAACAGTGCGCAGAGTCCGAGGTACCCCGCCGAGCTGAGCAGAGCGAGCACGACTCCGGGTGCGGTGAGCGGTGCCGCGAGACCGAACTGCGCATAGATCGGCGTGGTGAGCACCCAGGCGCTGAACACCGTGATGAGGGCGGTCGCAGTGACGGTGGCGAACGCCACGACCGCCTTCGCGCCCAGGACGCGCAACCGGTCGGGCACCGCGACGAACGTGGGCTGAACCGAGCCCGATGCGTATTCGGCGCCGATCAGCATGACTCCGAGGATACCGGCGATGATCTGACCGAGGACGATGGTCGGCACCGTGACGTCGGCCATGGTGCGCTCGACCAGAAGCACCGACGGCGCACCCGATGACTCGAGCGTCGCGCCGAGGAACAGGCTGCCGCCGACCCCGATGACGAAGATCGCCGCGAGGGCGAGCACGGAGGAGGGCAGACTGAACAGCTTGATCCACTCCGACCGCAGTACGTGGGCGAACGCGGGGCGGCGAGTGCGCGCATCCGCTCGTCGGGGACTCGTGGTGAGGGTCATCGTCCGACTCCTTCGGTGGCGTCCTGCGCGGTCGCGCGGTATTCGGTGTCGTGAGCGGTGAGGGCGAGGTAGGCGTCTTCGAGCGAGCCCTCGACGGTGGCGATCTCGTAGAGCACGACGCCTGCGTCCGCCGCGGCACGCGCCACCTCCTCGGCGGCGACGCCGTCGATCTCGACCGCGCCATCCGGGTGCGTCGTCATGGTGACCTGAGGGCCCGCGAGGGTGCTCATGAGTCGCTCGACCTCTCTGGTCCGCACGCGCACCACGGACCGGGTCACACCCGCGACCACGTCGTGCAGAGGCCCGTCGGCCAGAATCGTCCCTCGGCCGATGACCAGCAGATGGTCGGCCGTCTGGGTCATCTCGCTCATCAGATGCGACGAGAGCAGCACGGTCTTTCCCTCCCCCGCAAGCTGTCGCAGTAGTCCCCGGATCCACAGGATGCCGTCGGGGTCGAGGCCGTTCACCGGCTCGTCGAGGATGATCGTCTGCGGGTCCCCGAGCAGACCCGCGGCGATCCCCAGCCGCTGGTTCATGCCGAGCGAGAATCCGCCGACCCGCCTGTCCGCCACAGCATCCAGTCCCGCGATCTCGATCACCTCACGCACGCGGGCGGCGCCGATGGCGTGAGTGGCCGCGATCGCCCGCAGATGCTTATAGGCGGTTCGGCGTCTGTGCGCCGAACGCGCATCGAGCAGAACGCCGACCTCGCGCAGCGGTGCGGGCAGATCCCCGTAGGCCCGACCGTTGACCTCCGCGGTGCCTGCGGTCGGCCGGTCCAAGCCGACGATCATCCGCATGGTGGTGGACTTGCCGGCCCCGTTGGGCCCCAGGAATCCGGTGACCGTGCCCGGTTCGACGGTGAAGTCGATGCCGTTCACGGCCACCTTCTCGCCGTAGTGCTTCGTCAGAGACTGAACTCGAATCATGTCGCGCCTTTCGTTCGCCTTCGACGCTACGAAGCACGGCGCGCGGGCACATCGGGCTGCAGTCCTGACCACGGCACTGAGGCAGTACCAGGGTCTACATCCGGAGAACGTGAGAGCTGGCGTCGCGCGGGGCCGTCGGGCAAGGCGCCCGAGCGAACGGGCTCGCGACTACCGCGTGGCGGACTCCCGCACGCGGAACCACAGAGTGAGCTCCATGATCGCCCGCCCGATCATGTCATGGTCTCCCACCCGGAGATCGTCGAAGGAATCGCGATAGCCGGTCAGCATCTTCGGCTCCGCGGCCACGAGCGACTGATAGCCCATCGTCCACTCGGCGAAGCGCCGTTCGTGCAGCGGCTCCTCGATCAGCACACGCACGTCCTCGTGACGGGGATCCCGGCCGATGATCTCCATCAGGCTCTCCACGTCCGACCTGGTTCCCTCCAGGATCTGGACGAACTCGCCGCCTCGGTAGAGCAGCATGCCGGTGATGTCACGAGCGCTGTTCCGGGCGCGGCTCAGCGCGAGCAGGTCAGCGAGCTCCTGTTCGCCGAACGGGTGCGTCGCGCTGCTGCAGTAGACGAGCGAGACGAGTGCGTGCTCGGCGGTCATCCGGCTTCCCCTTCCCGAGTCGTCACCGCGGCCATCGCTCGGTGGTGGTCTGCAAAATCGCCGATCGAGCGCGAGACGGCATCGAACGCACGCCACATTCCATCCGCCTGACGATCGACGTAGCCGAGGAAGGAGCCGTCCCGGCTGCCCACGTAGAAGCCGTCGGCCACGCTCGCCCACAGGGGTCGAGACGCGAGCGGCGATTGATCACCCATGCCTTCAGCGTACCTTCGCGACTCACGCCGGGGCTCGGCACGACGCCGAACGGCGCGTGAAGCGACCTCAGCCCTCTGGGAGGATGAACGACATGATCACGATTCATCTGCGCTACGAGATCGACCCCGACAAGCTCGACGACTTCACCGAGTACGGGCGCGCGTGGATCCGGCTGGTGGCGAAGCACGGGGGAACCCACCACGGCTATTTCCTGCCGAGCGAGGGCGACAGCGACGAAGCGTTCGCCCTGTTCACGTTCCCCTCCCTGGCTGAGTACGAGGTCTACCGCACAGCCTCGAAGACCGACCCCGAATGCATCGAGGCGTTCGACCTGGCACGCCGAACGCAGTGCATCCGCCGTTACGAGCGCCGCTTCCTCAGCCCCGTCTTCTCCGCCGACGCCGACTGAGGAGCATCTCCTCAGCTCGCCGCTGTCCCGAACGCGTGCAGGTCGAGCTCGACGCTCAGCGCATCGCACGCCGCTCGTCCACGCACGCTCGTGCCCTGCTCGTCGAGAGGCGGGCTGACGACCGCCGCGCCGAGTCGACCGGGCGCCGAGAGCACGATCGCGCCGGACACACTCGACTTCGCCGGGATGCCGACCTCGCGCATCCACCGCCCGGAACCGTCGTACACACCGCAGGTCGCCATGACCGAGATGACGTCACGAGCCACCCTCTGCGGGACGACGCGCTCCCCCGACACCGGGTTCACTCCCCCGAAGGCAAGAGTCGCACCCATGACAGCGAGCGCCTCTGCGTCGACCAGCACGGCGCACGCCCGCGCATAGACGGCGACGGCGTCGTCAGCGCTGACGTGCAGGGTCTCCTCGGCACGCATGAGGTGGGCGAGCGCATGGTTGCGGTCACCGAGCAGATGCTCGTTCCGCGCGACGCTCTCATCGACCTCGAGACGCCGCCCTGCGAAGGCCGACAGCCCCCGAAGGATCCGCTCGTCGCGCTCGTCCACGGTCCCTCCGTCGACGAGCGATGCCGTGAGCAGCGCGCCTGCGTTGACCATCGGGTTCGGCGGACGGCCGGTGCCACTCTCGAGCTTGATCGCGTCGAAGGCCTCCCCTGTCGGTTCGATGCCGACGAGGTCGAGCGCCTCGCCCCGGGTGTCGAGCAGCGCCAGGGCGAAGAGGAACGGCTTGACCGCCGACTGCACACTGAACGGCACCGCCGTCTGAGCGCTGGTGCGGATCGTCCCATCCGGCAGCACCAGCGCCAGCGCGCACAGGTCGACGTCTGCGTCGGCCAGTTCGGGGATGCTGTCATCCACCGCTCCACCCTGCTCGTGCATGACCCTCCGCCGGAGATCGTCGAGGTCGTAGCTTCGCGCGTCTGGTCTCATCAGTCCACAGTGACACGTGTCGTGCGGAAAGGAGAGAACGGTCGGCGGGGTTGACTTGCTGCAGACGGCCCACCTGACGGCGCGCCGGCTGTCACGTAGATCCGGCCGTTCTGCATCCGGTCGAGGCTCATTCGCCGGGCGCAGCCAGTTCTTTCCGGCGCAGGCGACGAGATGGCTCCGCGTCAGACGTTCGGCCAGTCGCTGGTGAGGTACGCCTCGACCGCGCGGTGCCGGAACGTATAGGGCTTGCCCCGGTCGATGATGCCGCGCACAGTGTCCAGACGCTGAGCCGTCGGCCCCACCTCGGTGACCTTGGAGAACCCCATCGCCTCTGCGATTCGGGTGGCCGTGCGCTCGGCGGCGGGCAGCTCGGCCATCGCCTGCAGCATCTGGCGCTCGCGTGCCGGAAGACGCTCGAGGATGCGCTCGACGTGTGCGGTCGCTTCCCGCTGTGCGCCTCGCCATCCTCGGCGGACCTGCTCCGAGGTGATCGTCCGGGTCGCGCCTGCATACCAGGCCTGCTCACCGGCGAGCTGGAACAGGAACGGCTCGCCGCGGCAGACGTCGACGACGAGACCCGCAGCGTCGGGCTCCATCCGCACGCGGGCCGTGCCGCCGGATCCATCCGAGACTTCCCACCCCTCGAGAACGAACTCCTGCAGCGCCTCGGCGAGGTCCTCCTCGTCGATGGCCGACAGCGTGGTGGTCTTGAAACGGCGAGCGAAGGTGGCGCCCTTGCGCGCGCCGGCCATGTCCTCGAAGTCCGGGAGTCCGGTGAGGTAGACGGCGATCGGCAGTGAGCGGCTCACGCGCGCACCTCCGGGAACTGCGACCTCGACCTCGTGAGTGAGAGCGTCTCCGAGCGCGATGAGCAGCTGCGAGAGCGCCTTCTCATCTGTGATGTTCTGGACCTCGTCGACGTGGATGAGCGCCATGACCCGGCCGCTGGCGATCGCGGCCAGGCCGACCTCGATGAGCAGCTCAGTGAGCGCCGTGTATGGCTCACGCCCGTCGGCGCCACGGAGCGTCAGAGAGATGCCGGAGACAGCGACCGCCTGGACACGTGCGATTGCGTCCCCGATGCGCTTCTCTCTCGAGGAGGAGAGGTCCGCGTCGTCCGCGAGCTTCAACACCGCCTCTGCGACGAGCTTCAGTGGATCGGCACCGGCGGGGATGCGCAGCTGGGGCGTGACCCAGTCCCCCGCACGGGATGCCTCCTGAGCGATACGGCGGACGAGAGTGGACTTTCCGAGGCCGGGTTCTCCGAGGATCGTTCTGCCTCGCTCGGGGAGACCCGCGAGCCTGCGCGGACGCACGACATCACGCCAGTCGCTCAGCTGCTCGGTGCGACCTGCCCATACGTCCGGGATCGTGTCGGAGCCGGGACTGAACGGGTTGTCGAGTGCATCACGCATGTTGATAACCTTATCAAATTGCATCGACTTGATAAGGTTATCGCGCTCCTCGCTTCGTGGGCACGCTCGAGCCCGCGTCACGCATCCGTTTCGTGATCGCATGGCGTCCGAGGCCGCAGGGGAAACGTTGTAGAGTGCGCAGAATGAAAGCTGGGTCAGAGACGACGGCGACTCTGCACGACGTCGCGCGGGCGGCGGGCGTGTCGATCAAGACCGTCTCGAACGTCATCAACGGCTATCCGCACATCCGCCCTGAGACGCGTGAGCGGGTGGAGAAGGCGATCGACCAGCTGCACTATCAACCCAACCGCGCAGCGCGCAGCCTGCGCTCCGGCCGCACCGACATGATCGGGCTGATCGTGCCCGATCTGCGGAACCCCTATTTCGCCGAGCTCGCCGACGATGTCATGCGAGCGGCACGCGAGCGCGGCTTCTCGGTGCTCATCGAGCAGTTCGACCTCGATCGCGAGAGCGAGCTCGCCGCGTTGCGTGACGCCCACCTTCGCGGACTCGACGGGATCCTGCATTCGGTGCTCACTCTCGAGCAGGGCGATGCTGCACTGCTCGAACGCGTGCCCGTGCCGATGGTGCTGCTGGGCGAGCGCCTCTTCGACTCGTCGCGCGATCACGTGACGATGCGCAACACCGAGGGCGCGCAGGCCGCCACCGCTCATCTGCTCGCGCTGGGCCGTCGACGAATTCTCGCTCTCGGCTCGCACCCCAGTGAGGAGTTCGGCTCCCCCGGCCTTCGCCTTCAGGGCTACACCGACGCACTCGCTGCCGCAAGAGTCCCCCTCGACGACAGTCTCGTGGTTCCGGTGGACCTCTGGCATCGGGCCGACGGGGCCGATGCCATGCGCGCCGTGCTCGACGCCGGAGTGCAGTTCGACGGCATCGTCGCCTTCAACGACTCCCTCGCGCTCGGCGCGATGCGGGTGCTCCTCGAACGCGGTGTGCGGGTTCCGGAGGACGTGGCCGTGATCGGCTTCGACGACCTCGACGAGACGCGCTACAGCCTGCCTGCCCTCTCGACGATCAACCCCGGGCGATCCGAGATCGCCCGCACCGCAGTGGATCTTCTCGTCGCACGCATAGGCGGAGCGGATGCCGGGCCTCCCCGCGAGGTCTTCACCGACTTCTCGCTCGTCGAGCGCGAGTCGACCGCCGCCGCCCGCTAGTCGAGCAACCCCCCTCTTGACATGGCTCGATGAAGGCGCGATCATCCATTTACAACGTTTACCTCCATCGTTGTAAACCCGAGCACCACGGCACCCGAGCCGACCTGACACCGCAGTCACAGAAGGGCATCGAAGATGATGATGAGACGAACCATGATGGCCGTCGCCGCGGCGAGCGCGACAGCGCTCGCCCTCGCCGGTTGCTCCGCCCCCGCGGACGACGACCCCACAGGACCCACCACCCTCACGTTCTGGCACGGATACACCGAAGCCGACGGTGAGGTCCTCGACCAGATCGTGGCCGACTTTAACGAGTCGCAAGACGACTACGTCATCGAAACCGAGACCAAGACGTGGGCGGTCATCGACGACACGCTGCTTCCGGCGCTGTCGTCGGACGAGGGCCCGGACATCGTGGCGATGCCCGCAGAGCGGATGCCGGTGTACGCCGACCGCGGGGCATTCGTCGACCTGACCGACTTCTACGCCTCGGACGACAGCAACACCGCCGAGCTCGCCGAGCAGTCGGTCGACATGGTCACCGTCGACGGCACGCCTTATGGAGTGCCGACCGGGTTCGTGCCGCTCTCGGTGTTCTACAACAAGGCGCTCTTCACCGCCGCGGGCATCGACGAGTTCCCCACGACCTGGGACGAATGGGTCGAGGCCGCGAAGGCGCTCACCGTCGATGAAGACGGCGACGGCACCCCCGAGCAGTACGGGCTCGCACTCCCCGATCACGCGACCGTCGCGAACGGGCTGTGGCCGAGCCTGCTGCTCAGCGGTGGCGGCGGAATCGTCGACGGATCGACGGATGCCGTCATCGACTCGAGCGAGAACGCCGAGTCGATCGCCTACTGGGTCGACGCCATCACGAACGACAAGATCTCCCCGACGGGACTCGACGGCATCGGCGCCGACGAGCTCTTCAGCTCAGGCAAGGCGGCGATGCACGTCGGCGGACCGTGGATGTCATTCATCTCGGCCGACAACGACATCGACTACGGCATCGCGGCGATCCCCGCCGGTCCGGAAGATCAGGCGGCATCCGCCATCGGGGTGTCCATGGGCATCACCGAACAGGCCGACGACGCTCAGGTCACGGGCGCCGAGGCGTTCTTCTCCTATTTCTTCCAGGAGGACGTCGCCACCGAGTGGTCGCTCGCGTCGGGATGGCCCCCGCTGCGCACCGACATCCCCCTCGAGTCGGTCGAGTCGAACCCGGTCGTCGTGTCGCTGACTGAGATCGCACCGACCGGTCGCGCGCTGCTTCCCGGCGTGGTCAACAGCGTCGACGTGCTCGCGGCCATCGACACCCTCACTCAGAAGGCCGTCGCAGGAGGCGACCTCGACGAGCTGCTCTCCGCCGCCCAGAGCCAGATCCAGCAGGCCATCAAGTGACTCCGCTCGCGGGAGGGGCGCCCACGTCGCCCCTCCCGCGTCTTTCTTCGAGAAAGCAGCGCCGATGACGACGCAGGCCGCCGCGCCCCCCGCCCGCCGTTCCTATCGCCCACCCGCACCACTGGGTGGGCGCACGCCCCTCCGCCGCAGCAACAGGTACCGCCTGACGGTGATCGCGTTCCTCCTTCCGGCGATCATCATCCTCACGGTGTTCGTCGCATGGCCGATGCTCTCGGCTCTCCGACTGTCGTTCACCGACGCAAGCGGCTTCGGTGACGAGGAGTGGGTCGGGCTGCAGAACTACGTCGACGTCTTCACCGACGCCGGCGTGCTCACCGCGATGGGCAACACCGCGGTGTACTCGCTGCTGTTCACCCCAGTCGTCGTGGTGATCGCGCTGGTCTTCGCCCTGCTGCTCAACAACCGGCTCCTTCCAGGGCGCGGGGCCTTCCGCACGATGCTGTTCCTGCCGTTCATCGTCTCCCTCGCCGTCGCCGCGTTCGCGTGGTCGTACCTCCTCGACCCGCAGATCGGTCTCCTCAACTACTGGCTCCGTGGCTTCGGCATCCGGCTCGGCAATGTCCTGCAGGATCCGGTACTCGCCATGCCGACCGTGGTGCTCGTCGCCGTCTGGAAGAGCTTCGGGTTCTACATGGTGATCTTCCTCGCCGGACTCCAGGACATCCCCGGCAGTCTCTACGAGGCCGCCCGCGTCGACGGCGCGAGCGCCTGGCAGCGGTTCCGCAGCATCACCCTTCCGATGCTCAGCAACTCGCTCGGCTTCGTGCTCATCGTCGCGCTCATCGCCGCGCTGCAGGCGTTCGATCAGATCTACGTGATGACCGGTGGCGGCCCCTACGGCAGCACGCAGACGATCGTCATGGAGATCTACGAATCGGGCTTCCGCAAGCTCGAGCTCGGATTCGCGTCGGCGCTGTCGTACGTCCTGCTGCTCATCACGCTGGTGCTGAGCCTCGTGCAGTTCCTCTTCTTCTCACGCCGAGAGGCGGATGCCTCGTGACCGCGCTCGCTTCTCCGCCCGTCGCGCGCCGGTCGCCCCACGCGACGAGGCGCCGGCTCGCATCCGTCGCTCTGCTGGTCGTCGCGGCGGCGGCGACGCTCGCCGTGATGCTGCCGATCCTCATCATCGTGTTCACCGCCTTCAAGCCGGTGTCCGAGGTGAACGCGTATCCGCCTACGCTCCTGCCGAGCGCATGGACCCTCGACAACTTCACGAGGATCTTCACCGAGCTGCCGTTCGCACGTCTGATATTGAACAGCTTCGTGTTCGCCGGCGGGGTCACCCTGTTCGCTCTGGTCTTCGACTCGCTCGCGGCCTATGCGCTCGCCCGACTCGACTTCCGAGGCAGCAAGGTGCTGCTCATCGCGATCATCGCGAGTCTGATGATCCCGTTCCAGGCGACCCTCATCCCGATCTATCAGCTCGTCTCCGACCTCGGGTGGGTCAACTCCTACGCAGGACTCATCGCGCCCCGAGCCGCCGACGCGTTCGGCATCTTCTTCCTGCGGCAGTTCTTCCTGTCGCTGCCGCGCGACCTCGACAACGCCGCGCGCATCGACGGGGCGAGCGAGTTCCGCATCTTCCGCAGCGTCGTGCTGCCGAACGCGGTGCCCGCACTGCTCACCCTCGGGATCTACATCTTCGTGAACAACTGGAACGACCTCCTCTGGCCGCTGGTGTTCACGACGGATGCCGAGATGGGCACCGTCACGTCAGGACTCACCCTGTTGACAGGACCCGGCGGCATCATCCCTCAGGGCGTCATGATGGCGGGCTCGCTCATCGCCGTGCTGCCGCTCGCCATCGTCTTCCTGCTCATCCAGCGACGCTTCGTCGAAAGCATCGCCTCCACCGGACTGAAGTGACATTCCTATGACCTGGTACCGCGACGGCCTGCTGCACTTCGGCCTCGGCATCGAGAACACCTTCATCCCCCAGGAGCGGCCCGGCGAACGGGCTATCGACGAATACGCCCTCACCGAGCACTACGAGCAGTGGAGCGACGACCTCGGTCTCGCCGCCTCGGTCGGCGCGGAGTTCATGCGCTGGGGCATCCCCTGGCACGTCGTCTCCCCCGAGCGCAACCGGTGGGACTGGTCGTGGACCGATCGGGTGATGGACCGCTTCGGCGAGCTCGGCATCCGCCCCATCGTCGACATCCTGCACTACGGCACACCGTTGTGGATCGACGATCAGTTCGCGCATCCCGACTACCCGCAGCACGTCGCGGAGTACGCGGCGAGGGCGGCAGAGCGCTACCGCGACGTCGCCACCGACTACACACCGGTGAACGAGCCGATGCTGCACTCGCTGTTCAGCGGCGAATACGCCTATTGGCCGCCGTACCGGCAGGGAACCGCAGGGCTCGTCGAGATCGCGACCGCCATCGCGAAGGGATTCGTGCTCACTCAGCGCGCGATAGCCGATGTGCTCGGCGACCGGGCGACGTTCGTGCATGTCGACGCGTCCATGCGGTACGCCGGAGACATCGACGCGCCCGAACACTGGGAGACCGCGCGGCGCTACGCGCATCAGGGCTTCCTGGTCGAGGATCTCGTCACCGGCAAGGTCGACGATCGGCATCCGCTCTGCTCGCTCCTCCGCTCACGCGGCGCCTCGCCTGAGCTCCTCCAGTGGTTCCGCGACAACGCCGTGCAGCCCGACGTGATGGGGGTGAACTACTACCCCCGACACTCGACCGAGCTGTTCGAGACGGGCGTGCACCACGGAGGCGGATTCGCCGACCCGCGGCCGACTCGCGACGACGGAGTGGATGGCCTGAAAGAGATGCTGCGACGCTACGCCGAGCGCTACGGAGCACCGGTCATGCTTGCCGAGACCTGCGTGACCGATGACGCCGAGACACGGATCGCCTGGATGGATGCCTCGGTGAGCGCGGTGGAGCAGCTTCGCGCCGAGGGGACCGATGTGGTCGGGTACACGTGGTGGCCGCTCTTCGACATGTACGAGTGGACCTACCGGCACAGCACCGCGCCCCGCGCGGATCACCTGCTCAGCATGGGACTCTTCGATCTGGTCGAGACGCCCACATCACTCGAGCGCGTGCGCAATCCGGTTGCCGGCCACTTCGCCGCTCATGCACACAGGAGCACGCGTCCGGAGTACGCCCACGCGGAGGCGGGGCACGGATCGCATCCCTTGTCCCCCGAACGGCCGATACCGAAGGCTGCGGACATGCGCGAGGATGGCCTTTTCTGAGGATTGCAAGCGACAGGTGGGGCGCGATGAGGGTCTCTCGATGACGGCACCCGACCAGCCGGTGGATGAGCTGTCCGACTTCGCTGACCTCATGGCGCACGAGCACGAGTTCAGCGGTGATCGGATGAACCCCGCGGTGCGCAGAAGACGCAGGCGACGGGGGCTCCTGATCACCGCCGTCTGCCTCGGCGTGCTGCTGGCCGTGACCGGAGGATACGTCGGGTGGGCACTCACGGCGCCGACGGCTGCGCCGGTGGTGACCACTCGCGCCCCGCAGGTCCCGGTCGGCGATGCTGCCGCGATCCCCACGCACACGGCCGCGGCATCAGCGATCAGCATCGCCGGCGCCGATGCCTATCTGGGTGAGGGCGCAGGCGGGACCTGGTCGGCGACAGGGACGGGCGAACCGCTCCCGATCGCGAGCATCACCAAGCTCATCACCGCCCTCGTCATCCTCGACGCCGCGCCGCTCACCTCCGCGGATGACCCCGGGCCGACCATCACGTTCGACGAGGCCGATCACGATCTGTACGACGAGTACTACGTGCGGGGCGCGACCATCGCTCCGATGCCCACCGGAACCTCGATGTCGCTGCACGATGCCCTGGCCGTCATGCTCATCCCCTCCGCGAGCAACTACGCCGAGGCGCTGTCATCGCGGATCTTCGGCTCGCAGGACGCGTTCCTCGGCGCGACGCGCGATTGGCTCGCATCCCACGGGCTCACCGGAACGACGATCACGGAGCCCACCGGCATCAGTCCGCGCAACACGAGCACGCCCGCCGACCTGCTGGCCATCGCGAAGCTCTCTGCCGCACATCCGGCGATCGCGAAGATCGTCTCGACGTCATCGATCTCGATACCCGGCGCCGGCCCGCTGTACAACACCAACGGTCTCCTCGGCACGGCCGGGATCACCGGGCTGAAGACCGGGAACCTGGGCGAGGGCGCCCACAACCTGCTGTACACGGCGACACTCGATGTGGGCGCGGCCGATCCGCTCGCGGTCACCGGGGTCGTCCTCGGGGGATCATCGCGCGAGTCGGTGAACGCCACGGTGATCGCCGCACTCGACAGCATCCGCTCCGGTTTCCACCAGGTTCCCGTCGCGACCCAAGGTCAGGAGATCGGGTCCATCTCGACGCCGTGGGGGTCCGCGGCCGAGATCGTCATCGGCGAGAGCGCATCGATCTTCACCTGGTCGGACACTCCGATCGAGCTGACGATGGACATGGAGACCCCCACCGAATACCTCGACGGCGCCGTCGTGGGAAGCGTCACCTGGACGGCCGGACCGAACACCGTCACCGCACCCGTGACGATCGAGGGGAGCATCGACCCGCCCAGCGAGTGGTGGCGACTCACCCACCCGTCCGAACTCGATTCCCCGATGGATGCCGGGGGCTGAGGGCGGCCCGAAGCCCGAGCGCCGGCTGAGGCAGCGGCGGCGTCACTGAGATCTCGCCGGGTGCGCACGAAGAGAAGAAGGAGGCGGCTCGCGGGAACGAGCCACCTCCTTCCGTGCGACGGGTGGGATCCCGTCGCGGTGGGGGGCTGGGGAACTGCCCTCCCGGTGTGGTCACATGCGCTGGGGAGCGGTCATGTGACACGCGGGCGAGAGGGGTATGGCTCGCCCGGTGATGAGGAGATCGTCGCGCGGGCCCGACGTCGGATGCCCGCACCAGCCGTCTCCCGTCTGGGGGTCATCTCGCCGGGATCGGATGCGTCGGGACGCCGTCGACGACCGTGAGGAGCACGCGGGCGCTCGTGAGCTCCTGCGGCGACGCTTCGAGCGGATCGACATCCACGACGACGAGGTCGGCGGTGGCGCCGGCGACGACACGACCACCGTCGGATGCCACGGCGCGATGCGCGTGCGTGGTGTATCCCTCGAGCGCTTCCGACGCCGTCAGCGCTTGGTCCGCTCCCACCACGGTGGACCGAGGGGCGCTCACGGACCTGCGAAGCCGAGCATCCGCCATGATCTCCCACGGATCGAACGCCGCGACCGGCCAGTCCGAGCCGAGGGCGAGCACTGCACCGCTGCGGCGAACGTCTCCGGTGCGCCACGCGCGTCCGGCCCGCTCGGGCCCGAGTCTGCGTGACCAGTCGTCGCTCCCATCGCCGCGCACGTGGTGCGTGCAGTGCGTGGGCTGCATGCTCGCCACTATCCCGCTGCGCGCGATGAGGTCGATCACATCGTCGTCGACTGTCTCGATGTGCTCGATGCGGTGCGGCACGCCCCCGGCGGGCAGCGCGGCGAGAGTCTCCGCGGCGAACCTGATTCCCTGATCGCCGATCGCGTGCGTCGCAGTGGGAACCCCCGCGTCGTCGAACAGTCGCACCCTGGCGGCGTACGCCTCTGCCGGCTGCCAGGCCGATGCCCGCCCCTCACCGTCGGAGTCCGGCTGCGCGAGCCAGGCGGTCCCACCCTCGACGGTGCCGTCGATGAAGAACTTCACGCCCTCGATCCGGTAGCGCCGCCCTCCCTGCCCCTGGGCGGCGATCAGGTCGGCGACCTCGGCGTCGGTCGTCGTGGGCTGGCACCAGGGCGAGATGCGCAGCCGCACCGGCAGATCGCCGTCCGACTCGATCGCTGCGAGAAGGTCGAGTGCGTCGGAGTCCTGCAGATCCATCACGTGCGCGGACGCGATGCCGACCGCCGCCATGTCGCGGAGGAGGGATCTCAGCTGCAGGACTCGGTCGTCGAAGGTGTGCGGGGGCATCGCCTTCTCGACGAGCTCCATCGTCGGGAACTCGATGACGTGACCGGTCAGCGCACCCGACGCGTCGCCTGCCGCGCCCGACCCGTCCGGGTAGGCGATCGGGGTGTCGATCCCGGCGAGGGTGAGAGCCGACGCCGAGGCGATGCCTGAGTGCGCATCGAACATCTTCACGTAGGCGAGCCGTTCGGCGCCGAGCACGTCATGCAGCGCGGCATTGCTGATCGGGCGCCCTTCGAATGCGCTGGGGTCGAGTCCCCATGCCGAGAACCACTCCTCACCGCGCTGGGCATCACGACCCCTTTCCAGGGCTGCGATCAGTTCGGCATACGTGCGCACGCCGACCAATGAGATGCCGCGCACGATGCCGAGGCTGTAGATCGGGTGGCTGTGAGCGTCGACGAGGCCCGGGATGATCGTGGCCTGCGGATGCGTGATGAGGTGAGTGGAGGGTCGGGCGAGGGGCAGGATCTCGGCTCGCGGTCCGACGGCGGTGATGGTGCCGTCGGTGATGGCGACGGCATCTGCGGCGAGGTCGCCTGAGCCGTCGAGCGTGCGGACGCGGGCGGCGATGATGATCGTGTCGACCATGCTCACTCCTTGAGGTCGAGAGTCGGCGTTGCGCGGCGGAAGAACCGGGTCACGATGAGCAGCAGCACGAGACCGACGACCAGCCAGGCTCCACCGACCATGAAGGTCGAGCCGCTGAGGTTCGTCCACAACCACACGGTCAGCGCGAAGCCGATGCCGGGCAGCACGAGGTTGTTCACGGCATCCCATCCGCGTCGTTCGCCGCGGTCGACGAAGTAGTGCTTGATGACCGAGAGGTTGACGCAGGAGAAGGCGATGAGCGCACCGAAGCTGATCATGTTCGACACCGTGAGCAGGTCGGCGAAGAGCGCGCAGAGCGAGACGGCGGAGACGATGACGATGGGAATCACCGGTGTTCCAAACCGCGCGCTGAGACGGCCGAACACCGCTCGCGGCAGCACACCGTCACGGCCCATGGCGAACAGGATGCGCGAGACGGAGGCTTGGGCGGTGAGCGCTGAGCCGACGCAGCCAGCCACGAATCCGGCGATGAACAGCACCGAGACCCACTGCTGCCCGAACGAGGCGACGACTTCGATGCTCGCGGTGTCTGCTGTCTCGAAGTCGTTCGACGGGTAGGCGATCTGGGCGAGGTACGTGAGCAGGATGAACAGCAGGCCCGCGCCGATCGTCACGATCATGATCGCTCGGGGGACCGTTCGCCGCGAGTCCTTCGCCTCTTCGGCGAGCGTCGACACGGAGTCGAATCCGAGGAACGACAGGCAGAGGATCGCCGCGCCCTGGAACAGCGGCAGGAAGCCGTCGACCGTTCCGTCACCCGTGAAGGGTGCGAGTGGGTCGACACCCTGCCCGCCCGCCGCGGCGACCGCCAAGGCGATGAAGGTGACGATGAACACGGTCTGCACGGCGATGATCACGAAGTTCGCGCGAGCGACGGAGACGATGCCGACGATGTTGAGAACGGTCACCAGGGCGATGGCCGCGACGATCCAGACCCACGTCGGAACGCCGGGGAAGGTGTCCCCCATGTACAGGCCGATGATCAGGTAGTTGATCATCGGCAGGAAGAGGTAGTCCAACAGCAGCGCCCACCCCGCGAGGAAACCGAGGGCGCCGCCGAACGATTGCTGCGTGTACACGTACGCCGAGCCGGAGTACGGATACGCGATCGACATGCGTGCGTACGAGCGCGCGGTGAACGCCATCGCTGCGAGGGTGATGATGTAGGTCGCTGCGACTCGGCCGCCGGTGAGCTCGGTGACGATGCCGTAGGTCGTGAACGCGGTCAACGGCACCATGTAGACGAGGCCGAAGAGCACGAGCGACGGGACACCGAGCACCCGCTTGAAGCGGCCCCGGGTCACTTGAGCGGTCAGTTGAGTCGGTGTTACGGATGATGCATCGGGAGAGAGCTGAGACATGTGGGCTCCTGCGTCAGGTGTGACATCGTCGTCACGCCGCCGGAATCGGGCTGATCCGGCAGGTGGTGACACCGTAGCAATATCGATAAAGCACACGCAAGCTATATATCGGAGGCCAGGTCAGATGTCTCGTCTCTCGTCGCGAGAAAGCCGAGCGGGACTCCCGGGTCAGGAGGTTTCTACGAGCTCGCTGCCCAAGGTCGACGCACGCCGGTTCACGACGATCGGCACGACAGTGCGCAGCGGTGCTGCACTCACTGACGCCTCCTGGGCGGCATCCTGATCGATGACGTCCAGCGCCGCGCGCACGCACCGACGCCCGATCTCGCGAGGATGCAGGTCGATTGCCGTGATCGACGGCTGCGTGAGAGCCAGCACCTCGGAATCGACCAGCGCCGCGACGAGAAGGTCGTCGCCGACGCGCCGCCCGAGGCGTTGCGCACTCGTGACGACGCTGAGCACCGTGCCGTCCGTCACGGCGAGGATGGCATCGACCGGGTCGTCGGCTTCGGACAGCAGGGCCGAGACCGCGTCATGGATCACCTCAGGCGCTGCCGGATGGGCGACTTCGGAGACACGAGGACGAACGTCGTGCTCGATGCACCACGACTCGAAGGCTGTGCGCACGGTGAGCGCCCAGTCCCCCTGGAACGCGGTGAACAGGATCGCCGGGCGACGTGCGCCCTGCTGATGCAGATGATCCATCAGTTCGTGCACCGCAGGTTCATGCTCACTCGTCACCGTCGCGCGCGGCTCGGGAAGACCCGCCGGAACAGGCTCGCCGGTGACGACGGGGATCCTGCCGTCGAGCAGCGTGCGCACGACAGGATCCTGCAGATCAGGGTCGAGCACGATCACAGCGTCGGCGGGCAGCTGATTGACCTGCTCGGGCCCGAGCAGGGTGGGCAGCATGAAGACGATCATCCCCGCACGATCCGCCTCCTCGACGATGCCGAAGGTCGCCTCCATGTAGTACGACATCGCCGTGCTGTCAGGAGGCAGGCGCAGTGCGAGCATTCCCGTGCGTGACCCCTTGAGATTTCGGGCGACTGCGTTCGGGCGGTATCCCAGCTCGGCCGCGACGCCGAGCACACGCTGGCGCATCTCATCGGACACCCGCCCGCGCCCCGTGATCGCGAACGATGCGGTCGAACGTGACACACCGAGCCGGTCGGCGATGTCCTGCAGAGTCACCGCACGGTCTGAACGCATGATCCGAAGATACCGCGGGGTCGCTTGCGATCACGCCTCCGCGACATCACCTCGTACCCCCGACGCCCACCCGACACGACCCGCCGTTCAGGCCATGGCGTCGCGCACGAGCGCGGTGTCGACGAATTGCTCGAATCGGACGATCAGCCCGCCTCTCACGACGAACGCGTGGGCGACACGAACGTCGAGCGGCTTGCCCGTCGCGCGGCGGGTCGCGGTGTAGCGGGCCAGCACGACGACGTTCTCTCCATCGACCACGTAGCTGTCATCGTGGGCCGTCCAATCGACCCACTCCGCGCCGAGCTTCTCCATCACAGCCGAGGTCACACCCTCCGGAGTGCGATAGGTGCCGGCCAGCGGGAAGCCGGCCATCTCCTTCCACTCGACATCGGGCGCGAGCGTCGCCCGCAAGGCGTCGAGGTCTCCGGCAGCGGAGGCGATGTACTGCCTCCGCACGACATCCCGGGGAGCCGCCGACAGTTCGACCGCGGTGCTCTCGTTCAGCCCCATGTCATCTCACCCTTCGCGACCTTCGGGCCGATCTGAGCGGCGATCAGCATGCCGGCGGACGGATAGAGATCGATGAGCGTCGCTGTGGCCGCGTCCGCACTGGCGGACTGCGCGAGGATCGTCTCGAAGGCCTGGAGGTAGGTGCGCGTGTAGTCGATGGCACTCGCATCCGTGGCCGTGCCGGGAACGCGATGGCCCGGAACCACCAATACGGGGTCGAGTGCCTGCATCTCGTCGAGGAGAGCAATCCATGCGGCGCGCGATTCCGGCGTCTCGGTGTCGGCGGTCCACACGTGCTCCTGCTGGAAGAGGAGAACACCACCGAGGACGGCTCGATGCTCGGCGCTCCAGAGGTAGTGGCGATCGGGCAGCACCGTCGACCCACCCTTGAGCTCGAGTCGCTGTCCGTCGACGATCAGCGCATCCGAGTCGAGTGGGGCGAGGTCCACGAGGCGAGTCGGGAGGTTGGCGCCGAGGGCCGCCCAGGCCTTCAGCTTCCCTTCGAAGGAGGCGCGGATGTGCTCGATGACGACCGGAGTGGCGACGAGCGCTGCATCGGGAAACGCGTCCGCGATCGCCTCGAGGCCGAAATAGAAGTCCGGATCGGCGTGACTGACGAAGACCGTGGTCAGCCGCTTCCCGGAGTCGAGGATCGCGGCGACGAGACGGTGGCCGTCCGCCCGCGTGAAGCCTGCGTCGATGAGCAGCGCTTCGGTCTCGCCGGTCACGAGGACCGCGGACTTGTTCTTCGACCCGGCTGGGAAGTCGAGGTCGAAGACATCGAAGTTCAGGGACATAGAGGTGATTCCTTCCGTAGCGAGCTCGGAGTCCGAGCCTGAGCGCGAATCACTCGCGCATCAGAGACAACAAAAGCTGACTGCTCAGCTATTCCGGATCTCTTCGAGTGATTCCGGTGCCGACTCCCGGCGCCACGCAGCGGCGTACGCTGATGTGGTGAGCAATGACCACGAGTTCGCGTCAGCGGAGGACGCGGCGAACGATCCGCGGATACTCATGTTCGGCCGCTTGCTGGGAGCAGCCAACGGGCTGGAGTATCTGCTGGGCAAGGCTCTCGAGGAGGCGACCGGTCTCACTCACTCGCTCTTCGAACTGCTCCTGATCGTCGGTCGTGCGGGCGAAGGTGGGATCTCCACGAACGGCATCGCGCAGGCCAAAGTGCTCACCTCAGGCGGCGCGACCAGGCTCGTGCATCGCGGTGTGCAACTGGGGCTGGTGAGTCGCCGTGCGTCGACCGATGACCGGCGCGTTCAGATCGTCGAACTCACCCCGAAAGGCGAGCGCGCGGCCGTGGAGGCGTCTGCGATCCACGCGCGCAACATCGAGCAGCTCGTGCTCGCCGCGCTCCCGGCGAGTGATCTCGACTCGTTCGCGGAGTCCGTCAAGACGCTCAGCAAGCACGCCGCGAGAGTGCTCCCGGTGATGCCGTGAGCCAGAACCATCTGCTTCGTGCCTACGGGCGGATGAGCACCTTCAGCGCTTCGCGGGAGTCCATGAGCCGATAGGCCTCTGCGATGTCGTCGAGCGGCAGTTCCCGGTCGAAGACCCTGCCCGGATCGATCGTGCCGTCGAGGACCTGCGGAATGGCCGCTTCGAGGTAGGCGCGCACCGTCGCCGGCCCACCCGTGAGTGTGGCGTTCTTGCCGAACAGCGACATGAACCCGACCGCTGCGTTCTCGTACTGGGGGACGCCGACGCGCGAGACGACGCCGCCCGGGCGCACGACTCCGTAGGCCTGCTCGTAGGCGGGCATGTGTCCGACGGCTTCGAGGACGACGTGCGCGCCCTCTCCGTTCGTCAGCGCCAGAACCTTCGCGACGCCTTCTTCGCCGCGTTCGGCGACGACATCGGTCGCGCCGAACTCGCGACCGAGATCGGTGCGCGCGGTGTGGCGTCCCATCAGGATGACCTTCTCGGCACCGAGCTGCTTGGCCGCCAGGACCGCGGAGAGGCCGACGGCTCCGTCGCCGATGACGACGACGGTCTTTCCGGCCTCGACGCCCCCACGGATGGCTGCGTGATACCCGGTGAGGTAGACATCAGACAGGGTGAGCAGCGAGGGCATGAGTGTCTCGTCGGTGCCCGCGGGGATCGCGACGGCGGTGCCGTCGGCATACGGGATGCGGAGCTTCTCAGCCTGCGTGGCCGACGCCGCGCCGTCGAAGAATCCGCCGTGCACGCACGAGGTGGTGATGCCGTCTCGGCAGTAGGCGCAGGTGCCATCCGACCATGCGAACGGCACGATGACGGTGTCGCCGATGGTGAGGGTGGTGACGTCGTCGCCGATCTGCTCGACCACACCGATGGCCTCGTGACCCATATGGCGCCCCTCGGGGGTGTCGCCGAGGTCGTGGTACGGGTGCAGGTCTGACCCGCAGACGCAGGCGTAGGTGACGCGGATGATCGCGTCAGTGGGTGCTTCGATCGTGGGCTCGGGAACGTCGACGACGCGGACGTCACCGGCGGAGTACATGAGTGTTGCGCGCATGATGCTGCTTCTCTTTCTTTGGGGTGTCAGTCGACGATGTCGATCGTCACCGGGCTGCCTTCAAGCAGCGAGAGCTGCTCCTCGGTGGCGGTGTAGGTGCCGAGGTGGAGGGTGGCATCGGAGTATCCGATTCCGGTCGCGTCGTAGTAGAACCCGAGGTTGCCCCACGACGTGTAATAGATGAGGTCGCCGTTCTCAGGGTCCGAGCCCGGCGAGCCCTCGTGATTCAGCTCGCGCGGAAGATAGGCGATCTTCTCCGCACCGGCGAACTCTTCGACGTCCAGCTCGAGCGGGAGCATCGAGAGGAAGTCGCGGACGACGGGACTGTCTTCGCCGATCGTCACATCGACGCTGGTGCGGTCGGATGTGAACCGAACGATCGTCCCGACGACCTGATCGGATGCCTGCTGCACGGGCGCAGCTGTCGCAGTGGCCGTCACCGCAGCGTGCGGGGTGGCAATGGGCGTCGAGGTACCCAGCGGCGTGGCGCTCGGCGCCTGCGCGCACGAGGCGAGCGCCGTCGCCAGGAGCACCACTGCGGCTGAGGTGAAGACTCGTTGTGTCATTCTGTCTGCCTTCTCCTCTGTGGTGGGTGGGTGTGGGAATCAGTGGCCCGAGCGGGCGAGCAGTCCGTGGTCTCGTGGCCGGACGCCCTCGGGACGGTCATGGCGATGCCTCAGGAGCAGGCAGGCCGCGGCGGCGAGCAGCACGGTCACGACGGTGACGACTCCCAAAGGGAGGATGCTGAGTGCGCCGGCGACGCCGACGAGCGGGGCGGCGATTCCTCCGAACCCGAATCGGACCATACCGAGCAGGGACGATGCGGTTCCGGCCATCTGGGGGTAGTCGGAGAGCGCCAGCGTGGTCGCCGGGGGCGCGGTGATTGCCACGCCGCTCGACAGCGCGAGCAGCGAGACGATGACGATCCACAGCGGCATCAGCATCAGCCCTGCGAGGAGAAGCCCGACGGCTCCCAGCCCGGTGACGACGATTCCGACTGCGAGAGTGCCCGGGATGCTCCAGCGCTCCGCGGTGCGCCCGGCGAGGTATCCGAAGACCATGTGTCCTGCGGAGTTGAGCCCGAAAGCTGCTGCGTACCACTGCGGCGTGAGCCCATAGATGTCCTGCAGCACGAAGGTCGAGCCCGCGAGATAGGCGAAAAGCGCCGCGTAGAGGAAACCCTGGTTCAGCACCGCGCCGAGGAACACGCGGTCGCTCAGAAGAGTGCGATAGGCGTGCAGGGTCTCTCCGAACCCGCCACGGGTGCGCAGCTCGGCCGGAAGCGTCTCTCCGAACACCAGGAGGGTGATGACGAGGATCACCACCCCGATCGCGGCGAGGAAGACGAACAGTCCCCGCCAATCGGTGAAAGTGTTCAACAGACCGCCGAGCAGCGGCCCGACGATGGCCGCGAACCCGCCGATGACGGTGAGTCGGCCGTAGAAGCGGATGAGGGCCTTGCCCTCGAAGACGTCGCGACCGGCGGCGGTGGCGATCACGATTCCGACGCCGCCGGCGAGGCCCTGCACGAGGCGAGCCAGGATCAGCATCTCGATCGACGGGCTCAGCGCGCACAGCACCGAGGTCAGGATGTACGCCACGATCCCGATCAGGAGGATCCCCCGACGCCCGAACCTGTCTGACAGAGGGCCGGCGATCAGCTGCCCTGCGGCGAGGCCGATCAGGCAGGCGGTCACCGTCAACTGCGCGACCGAGGTGACCGCACCGAGCTCAGCGGACAGTGCGGGAAGGGCAGGAAGGTAGAGGTCCATCGAGATCGGTCCGAAGACCGTCAACAGCAGAAGCACGGACGGCAACAGGCGGCGGCCGGTGCTCTGAACGGGTGAGGACGAGGAATGCATGCTTCCATCGTCAGCCCTGCCTGGGGAGCGAGGGAGTCCCTGACAAAGGGTGTACCGACAGGGCATTCCTCGACGGCGGGGCGACGACCTACCCTGACTGACATGGAGAATCGAGAAGAGGTACGCGAGTTCCTCATGACTCGCCGCGCGCGAGTGTCGCCGGAGGCCGTCGGGCTGACAGCCGGGTCGAACCGGCGTGTCGAAGGGCTGCGACGCAGCGAAGTGGCCACGCTTGCCGGAGTCAGCGTGGAGTACTACTCCAAGCTGGAACGCGGTGCGATCGCGGGCGCCTCTGGAGCAGTGCTCGATGCCGTCTCTCGCGCCCTCCAGCTCTCCGACGCCGAGCACGCGCATCTGCTCGATCTGGCGCGCAATGCCGACGGCATCCCCTCCTCCGGTCGTCACCGCCGCCGCAGCGCCAAGCCGGGCCCTCCCCGCCCGAGTCTCGAATGGGCGTTGGCCTCCATCACGGATGCGGTGGCCGTCGTGAGAGATCAGAGACAGAACCTGGTCGCCTTCAACGACCTCGGCCGAGCGTTTTACTCGCCACTGATCGGAGACGGAGGAAGGACGCCGAACTTCGCGCGGTTCCAGTTCCTCGACCCAGCGGCGCACGACTTCTACCCGGACTGGGACGTGTTCGCCGACATGTGCGTCGCCGTGGTCCGCGCCGAAGCGGGCCGCGACCCCCACGATAAGGGCATCCAAGATCTCGTCGGAGAACTCTCCACCCGCAGCGAGGTGTTCCGCGCCCTGTGGGCTGCGCACAACGTGCGCACCCACGGGTCAGGCACCAAGCGGTTCCGTCACCCGGTCGTCGGTGACGTGACCCTCGTATACGAGGAGCTCGCGATCACCGCCGAGCCGGGCCAGGTCCTGCTCATCTACACGGCGGAACCGGGTTCGCCGTCCGCCGAGCGGCTGCGTCTGCTGGCCTCCTGGGCCGCCGAGACCTCTCCGGCGGCACGCCCCGCTGCGACCTGATCGGGGCGCCTCACCAGCCCAGCAGAGCGAGCAGCCCCGTGGCGGCAGCCGCGACAGCTCCCGTCCACAGCACGATCGCGACGATCTGCCACAGGATGACCCACTCCTTGCGCACGCCGGATGCGACGAAGAAGGCAGCCGTGAGCATCGTCGGAAGGGCGATCGGTGCCAGGATGCTGGCGCCGGGGACGCCGAACCTGACCAGCCAGCGCCGCAGCTTGGTGCGCCCCTTCCCCTGTCGCGTCGCGTCATCCTCGTCCGCCGTCGCGGAGCCGGAGACGGAGTCCGCGTCGGATGCCGTCGCCGTGTCGATCGTCGACGTCGCCATTCCCGACCCGCCCACCTCTGCCGCGGACGAGGCCGCCGCCGATCGCGTCGCGCGGCGCGCGACGACGCCGCCGCGGATTCGTGAGCCGAGCAGCACGACAGCGATCACGCAGAGCACGTTGCCTGTGATGGCGGCGAGCGCAGCGACGATCGGGTTGATCCCGGCGATGATGCCGAACGCGGCGGCGCCCTCGCCCTCGATGTACGGGACGGCTGCGACGAGCGCGACCATGACCGGCTGCAGGATCTCGGGAATCTGGTCGATGAAGTCCTGCAACCAGGGATAGGGGTTGTCCATCGGTCGTATCTCCTTCTGTCTGATGCCGCGGACGGATGTGCGCCGCGAATGTCTGAAGGCAGTCAAGACCGTGTGCCCGGGACAGGGTCAAGCACGAGGTCTCCGCTCGCCCCTGCCCCTTGACCCTGTGGTCGGAACATCGTCTTGACTGTGGGCCTACAGGCGATCGCGACGACCGTGACGACAGGTCGCGGTCGCGACGCCGCGGACCGAAGGAGCACCCATGTCGGAAGAACCCCTGATCGTCGAAGACACCCTGCTGCTGCTCTTCCAACCCGATTCGGGCACCATCGCCGGCGAGAACATCCTCTTCTACGTGCTCGGTGGTGCCGTGCTGGCCGACCTGGCGCTCGCCGGCCGGGTTGAGGCGGAGGAGCATGGACTCTTCACCCGGGTGCGCGCGGTCGGCGACGGCGACGCGCCCGACCCGCTCCTCGCGTCGGCTCTGGCGTCGCTGTCGACGAAGCCTCAGGACGTCCAGGCCGTTCTTGCCGGCATCGGCCCCCAGCTTCGCGGCCCGGTCCTCGACCGTGTCGTCGCGCGCGGTGACCTGCACCGCACAGAAGGCAAGGTCCTCGGACTCTTCCCCACGGCCAAGCTCACTCTCGCCAGCGAACGTCGCTCCGACCTCATCCGTAGAGTGCGCGCCGCGCTCATCGACGGAGACGCTCCGGACCCTCGCACCGCAGCGAGCATCGCCCTCCTGTCGGCGAGCGGAACACTCCCCCAGTTCCACGCCGAGATCCCCTGGGGCAGCGACGTCTACACGCGGGCGAAACAGCTCGAGGACGGCGACTGGGGTGCCGCCGCAGCCTCGAGCGCCGTGGTGCGCACGATGAACGCCGTCATCATGAACACGGTGATCGCGGCGACGGTGATTCCTCGTCTGTGAATCGGGGTGCCCGGAGTCGTGGCCCCCGCGCTCAGCCGTCGGCGATCATCGCCAGCGCGATGACATGCGCTCGAGCGATCACATCGAGCTGGGCGGGGTTGTAGAGCGCAGCGACCGACTCCGCGACCGCCTCCCACGTCATCTGCGGTCGCCCCCGGTGATGCGCCAGCGGATCCTGCAGCCACGGATAGGTCGTCAGATCATGGGCGAGTCCGACCGCATACCTCTCCGCCATGCGGATGCGCATCTGCTCGTCGGCATCCGGCGGCAGCGCATCGAAGTCGAGGCGCACGTCGGCCGGATCGGCTTCCAGCATCATTCGGAGGTCCTGCATGGCCTCGTCGTCGTAGACCTGGGAGTAGATGAGCATCAGCGACCGTTCGGTATCGGTGAGGCGTGCGGTGAGGTTCTTGAAACCCCGAGGCAGATCCGTCGTCGTCGCGCCGTCGATGATCGTGCGGATCTCCACCCGTGCCTGCTGCAGACGTTCGATCGTGACGGCGAGCTCGGCGTCGATGTCCTCCAGCGCGGCGAGGGCACGATCGTCACCGGCGGCGACACGATCGACCTGATCGAGGGGAACCCCGAGTTCGCGCAGACGACGGATGCGGAGCAGCTGCACGAGATGACTCACCTCATAGCTCTTGTACCCGTTCGACGACCTGCTCGGCTGCTCGAGCAGGCCCACCTGGTGATAGTGCCGCACGGTGTTCACCGTGGTTCCGGCGAGGTCGGCGACCTCTCTCGTGCTCCACGCCATGAAGAGCCCTTTCTTCCGCGGACGTCTACTGAGTCATTCTCGCTCGATCGCGAGCAATCCGACGTCAGTTGTGTCGACGCGGGCGCAGGTCCGCACGCAGATCTCACGAGCAGCGCTCGGAGCAGAAGAAGCGCCTGAGGCATCTGGCAATGCCGTGAGAATCGGCGGGGGATGCGCCGCCGCGCCGATAGCGTCGAAGCATGGATATCGACACCACACGACCCCGCGCTCGCAGTGCACGCATCCTCTCTCCCCTGTTCGGGATGGCCGTCACCGGTGCGCTTCTGGCCGGGTGCGCGGCTCCCGCTTCGCCGACCCCGACGGTCACGCAGACCGTGACGGCATCCGCCGATCCCGCCCCGAGTTCATCACCCAGCGCGTCGCCCAGCGCGTCGGCCCCGGCCGCAGACGTCAGCCCGTCGGGCATCGGAGATGTCGAGTTGGGTACGCCCTACGACGACGCAGCGGCGGGCGCGGGGGCGACTCCGGTCGAAGCCTGCCCATGGCTCGCGTCCGCTGAGGCCGACGGATACACGTTCATCCTCCAGCGCGCCGAACCCCCGGAACAGGACCCGGCGGTCGTCGACCTCGTGCAGGTCTCCGCCTCTCCCGCCGACCTCGAAGGCGGGTCGCCCATCGGACCGCTGACGGCCGAGGGGATCGGTGTCGGTTCCCGGGTGGACCAGGCCCTGGCCGAGTACCCCGACGCGGCGGAGATCGAGAGCGTCGGCGATCGCCGGCATCTCGCGATCGAGTCGGAGGCCGGCATCGGTTCCGTCTTCCTGACCTACACGGCCGGAGTCGACACCATCTGGGCGGTGACGGCGACGACCCTCGAAGAGCCACCGTACGAATCCTGCGGCTGAGCGCGGCGCTCCGTCATCTGGCCCCCGCACCGTGGAGCACTCCGCTCGCATACGTTACTCGCAGAGTCATCGACGCCCTCACCTGAGAAGGATCGCCACAACGATCACGGATTCTCGACATCTCCACACGCGGTCGTTCTCTCGGCGAGGCTCGGGGGCACCCTGACGGTCGACACCCCGGCGAGGCTCAGCGTGCGGGCCGACACGACGGCACGGCCCGCAGATGCTGCGGGCCGTGCCGACTTCCCTGACTCTCTGATCCCTGCGTCGACTACTTGATCGACCCCCGGGTGACTCCGGAGATGACCCACCGCTGCGAGAAGATGTAGACGATCAGCAGCGGTGCCATGGCCATCAGGTATGAGGCGAAGGCGGTCGTGTAGTCGGTGTTGTACTGGCCCTGGAACACGTACTGGGCCAGCGGGATGGTGCGCGCACCGGGGTCGGTGAGCACCACGAGCGGCATGATGAAGTCGTTCCACGCCCACACGCAGGTGAGGATGCCGACGGTGGCGTTCATCGGGGTCAACAGGGGGAACACGATCTGCCAGAACACCCGCCACGTGGATGCTCCGTCGACGCGGGCCGCCTCTTCGAGCTCGATCGGGATCGAGCGGATGTAGGCGCTGTAGATGAAGACGTTCAGCGAGATTCCGAAGATCGTGTAGAGCACGATCATGCCGACCTGGTTGTCGAGCCCGAGGAGCGATGTCTGCTTGACCAGCGGCAGCATGATGATCGGGAACGGGATGAACAGCGCGGCGAGGAAGTAGAAGAACACGCCCTTGAAGAACGGTCGGTGGCTGTTGCGTGCCAGCGCGTAGGCCACCACCGAGCTGGTCAGCAGGGTGAAGACGACCGCTCCGACCGTGATCAGCGCGGTGTTGAGCAGCGCCTGCGGGAATGCGGTCCGCGCCCACGCATCCGCGAAGTTCTCCCACCGGATCGGATTCGGCCACTCGAACCCGTTGCCGGCGGCCAGCTGCTCGGGCGTCTTGAGCGCGACGGCGACCGCGAGGTAGAGCGGGATGATCACGGTGAGCGAGCAGACGGCGATGAGCGCGGTGGCCCACCAGTTCGTCTTGCGGGTGTCGTCGTTCTCGGCGGCGCGACGTGCACGCCATCCCGGGCGGGGCGTCGTCGCCTCGGCTTCGGCGAGGATCGTGGTTGCGGTGGTCATCAGATATCGGCCTCTCTGCGCTGAAGGACCCGGAACTGCAGGAGCGAGACGATCGTGATCACGATGAAGAAGATCACGGCGTTCGCGGTCTGGTAGGCGAACTCCCCGCCGGAGAATCCGCCGCGGAAGACGAGCAGGGTGACCGATTCGGTCGACGTGCCCGGCCCTCCGTTGGTGAGGGCGACGATCGGGTCGAAGACCTGCAGGAAGCCCTTGAGGCTCAGCACGACGTTGATCGTGAAGAACGCGCTGATGAGCGGGAAGGTGATGGATCCGAACTGACGCCACGACGAGGCACCATCGAGAGATGCGGCCTCGTACAGCTCGCTCGGGATCGTCTGCAGCCCCGAGAGGTAGATGATGATCGAGAACGCGCAGGCCTGCCAGACCGCGAGTGCGACGATCGCCGTCCATGCCCAGTCGGGGTTGGTGAGGATGTTGTCGCGGAAGAGTGGGATGCCCGAGAGGATCTTCGGCAGCGAGTTCGAGAACAGGAACTGGAAGACGTAGCCGATCACGAGGATCGCCAGCACGTAGGGAACGAAGTAGACGCCGCGCCAGAAGTTCCGCGCGCGGATCTTGGCGTTGAGACCCATGGCGATCGACAGCGAGATCACGTTCGTGAGGATCGTGGCGACGATGGCGAACAGGAACGAGAACCCGTAGGCCTTCAGGACACGGTCATCCTTGAAGAGGTTGAGGTAGTTCGAGATGCCGACGAAGTTCCAGTCGCCGTAGCCCGCGTAGTTCGTGAAGCTGAAGAAGATGCCCACGATGACGGGGATGGTGTGGAACGCCGCGAACGCGATGACGGCGGGCCAGACCATCCAGTAGTACGCCGGCAGGGCGCGGGAGCTCGCGGTGCGGACGCGCCGCGCTCGCTTCGTGCCCTCAGGCCCGGGGGTCGTGGCACGCACAGCGCTGGTCAGAGTGCTCATTCGTCTTCTCCCGTCACGGGGATGGTGCGGGCCGCGACTTTTCGCCACTCGCTGTCGAGGGTCGACAGCGCCGCATCGGCGTCACCGTCGAAGAGGAACTGCTGCACGATCGCGACCAGCGGGATGCTCGGCGGCACCTGGTGATCGATGAACCCGGTGATCTTGCCCTCGTCGAAGTACGGCTTGACCGACTGCAGAGCAGGATCGTCACTCAGCTCGGCGCCCGTCACGGACGGGATCATGTTCTGGGAGGCGGCGAATTCCTCGATCACCCCGACATCGAACAGGTACTCGATGAAGCGCAGCGCCTCCTCGCGATGAGGGGTGTCCTTCGCCATGGTCACGACGACGTCGACTCCGGAGACCAGCAGGCGATCATCCGGATCGTCGGCCGCCGGGTACGGGAAGATCGCCGCGTTGAGGTCGGGGTTGATCGCCTTCACCGGGTTGAGCGCCCAGATCCCCTGCAGCAGCATCGCCGACTCGCCGCGGGCGAACGCCGCATTCCCGTCGTCGTACGTGCGACCACGGTAGCCCTCCTGCATATAGGAGAAGAGTTCGGCCTGCTGAGCCATGACCTCGGGGAAGTCGTTCTCGAACGACACGGCGGAATCCGCACCGACGTCCTCCCCCTCAGCCCTCATGTCATCGAAGAAGCCGTCCTGTGAGGCGTAGGCCCCCAGGGCGTTCCACGACGGCATCCCCGTCCATGAGTCGGCGAGGGTGCCGTAGAACGGTGTGATGCCCGCCGCCACGAGGGCGTCGCAGACGGCGATGAACTCATCCCACGTCTCGGGCACCTCGAGCCCCTGCTCCGCGAAGATGTCCTGGTTGTAGATCACGCCGTTGGCGTTGTTGACGTAGCCGAGCCCGTTGACCTCGCCCTGCTTGGTGCCGAGGTCGGCGAGGATCTCCTGCACCGCGGGGTTGATGGTCTGCAGCACCGGTTCATCCGAGAAGTCGTAGAAGACGCCCGCCTCCGACAGGTCTCCGAATCCGCCGTTCGCGTTCAGGGTGATGACGTCGGGCGCCTTGTCCTTCACGAGGAGTGTGCGGATGAGGGTCTCGGAATCGGCGACCTGGTTCTGCACGACGCGGATGTCGGGATTCTCGGCCTCGAAATCCGCGATGATCGCGTTGAAGTCCTCGAGCGCCTCTCCCTTGAACTGGAAGAAGCTCAGGGTGGTGATGCCGTCGTTCGGCGACGACGCGCATCCGCCCAATGCCACGACGGTGCCGAGGGCAGCCGCCATGGCTCCTACGCGGACCGACTTTCGATGTCTGATTCTCATGTGTGCGCCTCCTTGCGCGGGGAACTGCTCGGTTGTCAGTGCTGTGAAACGATCTCGACGACGGTCGCCTGCTGAGGGAACTGCACGGGCGGTCGAACCCCGATGCTCCCGAGCTCACGGCCGGTCATGGTGACCGGCTCCTCCGCCCACGCGAGCGACGACTGCGCAGGATCGTGCGCAGGACGCGAGAGGATGCGGAGTGCGTACGAGCGCGCAGGGTCGAGCCCCGGGAACCGGACGCGCCCCGCCGGGTAGGCGGCGCTCGTCGCGACCTGCGTGATGGTGAACACGGCGGACTGGGCGTCGTCGGCGACGATTCCTCGGACGTCGATGCCCGGCTCGGCGCCGTCGACGTGGATGACGGTGCCGTCGGCGATCAACGGACGCAGCCGTTTCGCGAGAGCGATCCAGGCGGCGACGCGCTCCCGGGTCTGCTCGTCGGCCGAGGTGAGATCCCATTCGACGCCGAAGTGGCCGAGAAGCGCGACGGCGGCGCTCAGCTCAAGCGAGACCGTGCGCCCGGACGAGTGCACGACGGGACTCGTGAGGTGCATGCCCATCATCTCGGGTGGCACGACGAGGCCGGTGTAGCGCTGGTTCTCGAGCCGCTCGATCGGATCGAGACTGTCGCTGGTCCAGATGCGGTCGGTGCGGTCGAGGATGCCGAGGTCGACCCGAGCACCGCCCGATGCGCAACTCTCGATCTCGAGGTCGGGGTGGGCGGCCTTCAGCTCGTCGAGCAGTCGGTAGAGAGCGAGCGTGTGCTCGCGCACCCGCGGCGATCCCCCGGGCCCGCTGCCCGCATCGACGAGGTCCCGGTTGTGATCCCACTTGAGATAGGCGATCGGGTACTCGGCCAGGAGCGCGAGAAGGCTATCCGCGATGTGCCGGTAGGCCTCGGGATTCGCGAGGTCGAGCACCTGCTGCTGCCGTGCGGACGGCGGTAGAGACGACCGGCCTTGAAGGATCCAGTCGGGATGCGCGCGGGCGAGGTCGCTGTCGGGGTTCACCATCTCGGGCTCCACCCAGAGACCGAATTCCATGCCGAGATCGTTGACCTTGCAGACGAGAGGATGCAGACCGTCGGGCCAGACCCCGGCATCCACCTGCCAGTCGCCGAGTCCTCGGGTGTCGTCACGTCGCCCGGTGAACCACCCGTCGTCGAGCACGAACCGTTCGATCCCGACCTCGGCAGCGGCATCGGCGAGAGCCGATAGCCGATCGAAGTCGTGGTCGAAGTAGACGGCTTCCCACGTGTTCAGAGTGACTGGACGCGCACGGCGCGGATGCTGCGGGCGGTCCCGCCACTCGGCGTGGAAGCGCCGCGAGAGCTGGTTGAGACCGTCACCCCACGAGCCGATCACCCAGGGCGATGACACGGACGCTCCGGGGGCGATCATGACCTCGCCCGGTGCGAAGAGTTCACCGCCGGCGAGGAAGGCATCGCCGGTCACGACCCGCTCCGCGAGGACACGGTGATTTCCGCTCCACGCGACGTGGATGCCGTGCACCCGACCGGACTCGAACCCGAAGCCGGGCCGCCCCGCGGCCAGCAGCACCGTCGCGTCTGCCCCCGGACGCCCCCTCCGGCTCTCCCGCAGGTGCGTGCCCAGAGTGAAGACGTGCCGCTGAGCGCTGCGCTCGCGAAGATGGTGACCGGTGGTGTCGAGCAGTTCCGTGGCATCCCCTGGTGTGGGGAAGGCGAGCTGCAGAGCATCGAGGGAGTAGGCGCCATCGCCGCTGTTGCTCACGGTCATGCGCTGATGGAGAAGCCCGGCTACGCCGACTTCGACGTCCCAGCGGAGGTGGATCCCCGCTTCCGCGTCCTCCAGCTCGACCGTGGCGGCGTGGTGTTCGACGCGCACCTCGACGACCTCGGGCTTGATGCTGAAGCCGACGCCTGCACGGTGCCCCTCGATGGTCGGCGTGCCGAGCCAGCCCGATGCCTCGGTGGCGACGGCGCCGAGTCGCGGCGTGCGGTCGAGACCGCCGGACACTCGCTGCGGGCGGGCGGCGACGGCGAGGCTGCGCAACGTCGCCGGAGTCGAGTCGAGCAGCTCCTCGCCCCAGTGGACGATGACGGGCACCTCTTCGGACTCGAGGTCGATGACGACACTCGTCCCACCGCGGTGGAGGTGGATCACGCGATCGTGGGCGGCCGGGGACTCGAGATCATCCATCACGCTCTCCTGCAGAGCCTCATTGCTGAAATGCATGGATTAGTTCTATCACGAAAGTAAAGGGCTGCCAAGAGCGACTTCAGGACCGGATAGCGCGCGACAAGGCGCCCTTTTACTGCCAGAATGGAAGCAACGAGGAGGTGACCGTGCTCACAGAGAGTGAAACCGCGCTCGCTGAAGCGGTGCTGATCCACGGCCCCATCTCCCGCTCTGCTCTCACGACCCGGTTGGGGCTCTCCGCCGCGAGCCTCACCCGCCTGGCGAAGCCGTTCCTCGACACCGGTCTCCTCGTCGAACTCGACGACGTCGTCGACGGATCCGTCGGCCGACCGACACGGCCGCTCGACATCGCCCCCGATCGGGGCTTCTTCATCGGCATCAAGCTCACCGGCGACACTCTGCACGCGGTTCTCACCGACGTCCGCGCGACCCTCGTCGCGTCATCGACGCGTCCTCTCACCGCCGCCGATCCGTCGAGCGTCGTCTCCGACATCCGGGCGGCGATCGAAGATTTCGATGGCGACATCCGCGGCATCGGCGTCAGCCTCGGCGGCTCGGTCGACGACGGCGTCGTCGAGTTCGCACCGTTCCTCGACTGGCGCGGAGTGCCGTTCGCCGCAATGCTCGCCGAGGCGACCGGACTGCCCGTCACCGTCGAGAACGACCTCGTCGCGCTCGCGGAGGCCGAGCGGTGGTTCGGCATGGGCCGCGGCCTGCCCGGGTTCTCGGTGATCACGATCGGCGAGGGCATCGGCTACGCGGTCGTCGCGCACAACGAGGTCGTGCGCACCCGCGAGGTCGGCGCGGGCCTCGGCGGACACATCCCTCTCGCAGCCAACGGGCCCCTCTGCGACCGAGGGCACCGCGGGTGCGCGCAGGCCATGCTCACCTCCGGATCGATCACCGCCCAGGTCTCCGGTGCCCTGCGGAGACCGATCGAGTACGAGGAGTTCCTGGCGCTCGCCGCCGGCGGAGACCCGGCGGCGACAGCAGTGGCGGATGCGGCCGGCGAAGCGCTCGGCCGATTCATCGCCCTCGCTGCGAACCTCACGATGCAGCCGGCCGCGGTTCTCGCCGGCGACGGCATCGGGCTGTTCAGCGTCGCAGAAGCATCCATCCGGCGAGCCATCGCCACTGACCGCGACCCTCTCGCGGATCCCATCGAGCTCTACATCGACGAACCCGGTTTCACCGCCTGGGCCCGAGGCGCCGCCGCGGTGGCGATCCAGTCAGCGATCGCGACCTTGTCGTTCTCCTCCTGACCGTCAGTCAACGGGAGCGAGGATTTGCTCCCGTTGACGCCACGGACCCGAACCGGGCTGTCACGCGGGGTACTTTCCGACTAGATCCCCGTGTTCCCTCTCCGGCGCCGCAGCAGGAGGAAGACTGCACCTGCGACTAGGAGCAAGCCCGCTGCGGCGGCTGCGGGAGCTGCGATGTCCGAACCGCTGTACGCGAGCGCGCCACTGCGTCGGTCCCGCTCAGTCTCGAGACCCGGTAGAATATGGCTCTGAAAACATTTCTGAGAGGAGGCGACATGACGAACGCATCAGTTCTCTTGCGCGCCGCTCGAAAGAGCCGCGGCCTCACACAGAAGGATCTCGCCCAACGGACCAACGTCGACCAGGGCCGAGTCTCGCGATTCGAAAGCGGTCGCGAGGCCGAATTCAGCACCATCGAGCGCTTCCTCAGCGGCACCGGCCACCGACTGTATTCCGCACCCACGCGGCGGGACGACGCGGCGACCATCGCCGCAGCGATCCGTAGGTACCTGCGTGCGGGCGACAAGTACAGTGCTCTTCGCGAGCTCATCCAGTTGAGTGACAACCTCGACTCCGAACACGGCCTTGTACGCGGGGTCCTCGGCCTCGCCGAGCCGGAGCCGACTGGTGACCGCGCGTGGGATGCGGCCCTTGCAGCACTCGTGGATCTTCGTCTCAGCGAGGAGGGACTCCCCTCTCCCGCATGGGTTGACGCTCCGAACAGACAGCTCCGGGCGCCTCGAACCCTGGACGTCGATCCTGCGGACCCGATCCCGGCACCCGAGGATGTCCCCGCCGAGTTCCTCGAGCGTGGCGTCCTTGTCTGGCGAGACACTCTGGTGAGCGTCTGATGGGCGACTCGCTTGATCGCGACGACATCATCTCCGGCCTCCGTGACCTCGTCGGTGAGCTCCACACGGCCGGTGAAGTCACGGGCATACGCCTCGTCGGCGGTGCCGCGCTCGTCATCAGGTACTTCGACCGGCGCGCCACTGGAGACCTCGATTCTCTTCACATTCACCCCGGAAGCGATGACGCCGTCCTCGCCGCAGCCGAGCGTGTGGCGGATCGACGAGGATGGAGCGCCGGCTGGTTCAACTTCGCTGTGGAGAACGCAGACTCGGTGCCCACGTTCGGGCGGCGACCCGTCGAGTGAGAGACGATCTACGACCGCGACAGCGTTGTCGTCCAAGTCGCCTCGAAGGAGGCGCTCCTCGCCATGAAGCTCCGCGCCAATCGCCCGGGGCGCGACGTGGACGACATCCGCCAACTGCTCGCCCTGTGCAGCCTCGCCACGCTGGCGGAGGTCGAGGCACTACGAGGACTTCTATCCCGGTGACGGCCTCACCGCCCGCGCTATCGGCATGGTCGAGCGAATCCTCGACGGCGGATTGCCGACAGTGGTTCCCTCGCCCGGACCAATCGACCTCTGATGTCACGGCGGGCGACGGCGTTCTCAGCGAAGGGTTTCAACACGGTTGAGCATCTCCACGTACTCGGCAACGAGAGCAGCCCGCGAGGCGGACCGTTTGAGGTTGGTGACATCGCGTGACCCGCGGGCGAGCCTCGAGTTACGGAACCCACTCCGTGGACCAGTAATCGACCACGAGGTTCAGGACACTGCCCGCTGGCCGAGCCGACACCCACACGGTGCGCGGATCCCAGAATGTACCCGGTACCGACATCTGCGGGGTGGCCCCCATCTGCTCAGCGAGCGCTTCCGGCGACTGCCCCGCAGGTGGCCGCACTGTGAACGTGACAGAGCATCCTCCGCTTCCGCAGCCGATGCTGTCGCCCATGATCTCTGCCCCCTCCGGCAGCGGCACCGAGGACGCCGGCGGGACATCGCCCTCAGTAGCCATCATGGACAGCCAGGCGACGCGTCCGCCGTACAACAGCGCCAGCAGCAGCGCCGCGATGACGAGCGCGATCCACATCGCTCGCCGACGCCTGATTGCTCCTTCGTTCGCGACCCACGCGGCGTGATCGAAGGGCTGAGCCGATTCCATGCCGTGAGCCTACTGGGCGAGAGGCGCCCGACCGGGGGCCTCTCAGCTTCGGCATCAAGTCCGCGTGTCAGGCCGTTCCTCCGCGCCAGCACTGGAAACGCGCACTCCCCTGCTCAGCTCCTTCTTACTTCCCTGTCTGGCCGTTTCCCGACGATAAGACCACTTATCGCAGCTATCCGGCGCAGCCCACCTCACCCCGAGCTCGACGAAACGCTGAACGAGATCGCCCCGGCAGCAGGCTGATCCACCGCTGGCCGCAGAGAGGGGATGCCGGGAGCTTTCGCCTCCGGCATCCCCTCGGTTGCTGCTACTTTTGCGGCTGTCGAGGCCTGTGCGTCACGTCGCAGGATAGGGGTGTTCGGCGCCGTCTCGCCGGGTATAGATGTCCCAGTAGTGCTCGGCGATGGTGTCGGCCTGGCTTTCGGGGCCAGCGGCACCGATCCAGGTGGAGATCGGCACGTGCGCCGCGTACACACCGGTGCCGGCGGTGACCTGGCGCCACCAGATCAACGCACGTAGATCCTCTCCATCGGTCACACTCGCCGTGATCCTGAACGCAGACAAGAGGCCGCGCCTCCTAACCGAGCCTGCGGATGGTGAGTCCCCGGAACGTGCTCGTCCCCTCATGCGAATACAAGCGAATGCGGTTGTCGCCTTCCAGTGGGAAGACGCGGTGGGAGTGCACAGCGCGGCCGTCTCCGATGAACATCTCGACGCTCGTGCGGTCGACGAGGATGCGCAGGTTGAGTCGTCCGGTCGACGGATCGAACGGAGTCTGCGTCTCCCCACCCGTCGGGTTGATCGTGGGACGCCGGTTGACGTAGGCAAAAGGACCGGGAAGGTACGCTCCGACAGCGACGTGGCGCCCACCGCCGGGTGCGCGGCACACCTCGAAGCCGACGTTCGCCGGCGGGGAGGCGGGATTCCAGACGATCTCGCAGGAGATGTCGTACGCCAGCTCTTGAAGATCGAGGTCTCGGGTACCTGTGACCTCGACGTCACCCAGGCTGTGCGTGCGCTTCACTCGGTCAGCGAGTGCGGCGGTGGGGACGGAAGCGAGATAGTACCCGCCAGCCCCGCGCTTCAGTCGGACGTCCCGGGCGATCATGTCATCGCCGTTGTAACCGTCCGTGGCAAGGGTGGGGGTGTTGTGCGGGTAGTCCCAGAAGTTCGCCCAACCGATCGCGCGCCGCAGGGTCGGATCCTCCGCTCCTGTCCGGTCGTGGTTCGGGTACGTCACCGCGCCGTAGAAGTCGAAGCCGTAGTCGAGCCATTCCGGTTCCTCGCGGTCGGTGACGAAAGACACGCCGTCGAAGCGCCCCGTCCAGTAGGCGTAGGTGGCCGGAAGGCCGCGCCCTTTGCCGTTCGCGCTGGTGCCGAGGATCCAGTGGGAGGTTCCATCGTCCGCCGTCATCCGGAAGATGTCCGGACATTCTAGAAGGCCGAGGTCGGTGCGCACGAACTCCCCCACCCGCGTCCAGGAGCGCAGGTCGGCGGACGCGTAGAAGCCGATCTTCTGCCCCTCCGCATTGGCCATGAACCACCGGCTCCGGTCGGAGTCCCAGATCACCTTGGGGTCTCGGAAGTCCGGCGTTCCGGGATTCGCGAGCACCGGTGCCGTGCCACCCGGGCGGAAGGAGCGACCACGGTCTGTCGAATACCAGAGGTACTGCGCCTGTCGCCCCTCCGGAGCCTGCGTGACGAGGGCGATGACGGCACCGGCACCGTATCCCGCCGTGTTCTGCTCGTCGACGACCAGCGATCCCGACCAGCAGTCGCCGTTGGCATCGCTGAACTTCGGGATCGCCTCGCCGCGGTCGCGGAACTCGACATGGTCACGGGTCGTCGCGCGGCGCCACGACGTGCCGACTCCGCCCTCGAGGTAGTCGGCGTTGTAGAGGTAGTAGTAGTGGTACTCGCCGTCGAGGTAGATCGGCCGCTGGGGGTCGTTCTTCCAGTTGTCGGGCACGCTGAAGTGGTATGTCGGTCGCATGCGCGATCGTCCTTTCGAAGAGGGGCCTCCCGCTGCGGAAGGATTCGCGGGAGCGAGTGTCGAGGCGACGGCGGATTCACCGCCCACCAGGGCGAGCGAGCCGCCGATCGCGGCGGCCCCCGCCCCTGCGAGGAGTGCGCGGCGGGAGAGCGCGTGAGGAGTGTCCATGATCACCTTCCGTTGAGGGCAGCATCGGCGCTGCCGTTAGGGGTGCGCGACGGCAGGCGCTCGCCCGCCGATCGCGTCGAACGACGGCAGCGCGGCCGTCGCAAGATCCGTCGCCCAGGGCAGGTCCGCTCCGGCCCTGGACACCGTGATCGCCGCGGCCCCGGCAGCGCGGACGCCGAGGACCTCGATCGTCGACCGGTCGAGAGGACGATCCGCGGCCAGCAGGTCTGCGATGAGCGAGCTCATATAGGTGTCGCCGGCGCCGATCGTGTCCGTGACCGGCACGGCGGCCGCGGCGACGGAGACGGCGATGCCCTGAGCGACGAGGAGGGCACCATCGGCGCCGAGGGTTGTCACGACCAACCGCGGGCCCAGGGCACTCACCCGCTCGCCTACCTCGGTCGGCGACAGCCGCGGATACAGCCACTCGGCATCCTCATCGCTCATCTTCACGACGTCCGCCCGAGAGGCCAGCTCCTCGAAGTCCGCGATCGTCTCGGCATGGGTGCCCAGCAAAGCAGGGCGGATGTTCGGGTCGAACGTGACGAGACGCGCATCGAGCCGATCCAGGTGCGCGAGAACGGTCGCGCGACCCGGCGAGAGGAAGGCGCCGATCGATCCGGTGTGCACGAGTGCGGGGGCGACCGCCAGCGGCGCCGCCCCGGGATTCCACTGCACGTCGAAGAGGTACGACGCCGAACCGTCTTCGCGCATGGTCGCGGTCGCAGTGGAGGTGGGGCGATCGGAGAAGGATCCGGTCAGCACGCGCACACCCGACCGCTCCAGGTGGTGCACGATCCGGCTCCCTCGCGCGTCGCGTCCGAGGTCGGTCAGCAGTGCGACGTCGAGGCCCCGGCGTCCGAGCCCCAGGGCGACATTGGCAGGGCTTCCGCCCGGATGCTCCGTCGTCGACGTGCCGTCGTCGACGACGTCGACGAGTGCCTCGCCGATGACGAGGGCATCGAGCGATCCGGCCGCCGCGCCGGTCATCGGCGATCCAGATCGGTGACCACCAGCGAGTCGATCGACGCCCCGGGGCGACTCGCCGCGATGCGGACGCCGACCCGCTCGTCCGTGGTCACGATCTGCTCGCTGAACGTGACCGCGCCCCCGTCGGCGAACACCTCGACCGAAGTGCTGTCGACCCAGACGTCGAGGTCGAGAACGCCGTCGCGCACCTCCACGGGCGCCGACGAGGTGAGCCCGTAGTCGGCCGAGAACGACGTGTTCGACGCGCCGGAGCGGTCCACGCTCAGTACGCCGTCGGCGTACCGCACGACGATGGCATCGCCCGGCTCCGCTCCGGCACGGACGTGCAGCTCGACCTCCGCCTCAGCGGGACGGATCGCGAGCTCGATGCGCAGCGCGGCTCCCTGCGCCTCCCGCGGCAGCTCGAATCCGCCCACGGGGGCGGGGGTGTGCTCGCACGAGAAGGCGGCCGGACGGTCGACCTCGACGGCGGGCCGCTGCAGCAGCACATCTCCGCGGAGCGAGAGCCGACGCGGCAGCGCCATGCTGCCGCGCCACGGGTGCGTGGGAACCTCGCGCGCGTACGCCCAGTTGCTGAGCCAGGCGAGCATCACCGGTTCTTCCAGACCGCTGAAGGTGACCCCGGCGTAGTAGTCGTGCCCGTGATCGAGCCAGTCCCAGCGCGACGGGGTGAATGCCTCCCCGTCGAAGTCGCCCACGATGTACTGCATGCCCGAGCCGCCGCCCGGATGCCCCGGATTCACCGACAGCGCCAGCACCCACCTGTTCTCCACCGGGAACAGGTCGGGGCACTCCCACATGCCCTCGGGCGCACCGAACGGCCCGAAGACGCTGAGCGGCTGCCAGGCGAGCAGGTCATCGGACCGGAACAGGTGCACCTGCCGGTCGAGCGCCTCCACCGCGACGAGGATCCACTCGCCGCCGTGGCGGAACACCTTCGGGTCGCGGAAGTCCGCGGTGCCGCGGTCGAGGACCACGCCGTGCTTCGTCCACGTGTAGCCGCCGTCCGCGCTGTGGGCGAGCGCCTGCGCCTGGCCGTGATCGGTCGCCGAGGTGTAGAGCGCGATCAGAGGCGCACGGCCGTCGACGCCGAAGCCCGACGAGTTCGTCGCGTCGAACACGACAGAGCCGGAGAAGATCTGCTCGTCGTCGTCGAACCGCAACGCCACGGCGTGCTCCTGCCATGTCCGCAGGTCCCGGCTGGTGGCGTGCCCCCAGCTCATGTTCCCCCAGTCCGCCGACTCGGGGTTGTGCTGGAAGTACAGGTGGTACAGGCCGTCGTGGTGGATGAGGCCGTTCGGGTCGTTCATCCAGTTCTCCGCGGGAGCGAAGTGGGCCTGCGGGCGACTGGTCGCATCGGTGAGGGGCGTCGTCATTGCGTGGTTCTCAGTTCGAAGTCGTGGTGGTCGTCGTGGTGCGGGTCGTCGGGATGGGGATCGCGGCTCTCACTCGACGCCGTCCTGGCTGTACCAGTGCGTCGAGGAGACGAATCGATGCGCCGGCCGCTCCTGCGCCGGCGATCGGCCCTCCGTGATCGTGTGGATCTGCGCGCGGACGCGGGCGCGATCCTCCCGGTCGAAGGGGGTGCGTCGGAGCGGATCGGGGGCGGCTGAGACGAGCAGCCGGGTGTACGGATGCTGCGGCGCGTCCATCACCTCCGCGCTCGCGCCGCCTTCGACGAGCGCTCCACGGAGCATGACGATCGTCGTGTCCGCGACGAAGCGCGCGGAGGCGAGATCGTGCGTGATGTAGAGGATCGAGATGCCGCGCTCGTCGCGGAGGCCCTTCAGCAGCTGCAGCACCCCCATCCGCACCGACACGTCCAGCATCGAGGTGGGCTCGTCGGCGAGGATCACCTTCGGGTTCACCGCCAACGCGCGGGCGATCGCCACCCGCTGACGCTGGCCTCCGGAGAGCTCGTGCGGGTGCCGGTCCAGCAGCGCGGGGTCGAGCTCGACGGAGCGCATCAGGGCCGCGGCCTCCTCGCGTCGCTGTGCGCCGGAGAGGTCGGAGTAGATGGCGAGCGGGCGCTCGAGGAAGTGGCGGATGCGCTTCGTCGGGTTCAGGGATCCGAAGGGATCCTGGAACACCATCTGCACCGTGTTCCGGTATCGCCGCGACGCGCGCCGCGGCTCGTCGCGGAGCACATCGATGCCTTCGACGATCAGGCGTCCGTCGGACGGCTGCTCGAGCCGTGCGAGGATGCGGGCGATCGTGCTCTTGCCGCTGCCGGACTCGCCCACGAGCGCCATGATCTCGCCGGCGTGCAGATCGAAGCTCGCGCCGTCGACGGCTCTGGTGCTGCGGCGCGCGAACATCGATCCGCCCATGAAGTCCTTGGTCACATCGCGGAACGAGACCACGACCTCGCCCGCCGCGGCCGGATCCGACGCGGGTCCGTCCGCGGCCGCGGCCGTCGGTGATGCCGGCGCGGACGGGTCGCGGGTGACGGGCGGGAAGGCGTCGATGAGCTGTCGCGTGTACTCGTGCGTCGGTCGCGCATACACCTCGGCCGAGTCCCCCACCTCCAGCAGAACACCGTGACGCATGATGCCGAGGCGCTGACTGATCTCGACCATCAGCGAGAGGTCGTGCGTGATGAAGAGGATCGCGAACCCGAGGCGGGCCTGCAGCTCCTTGATCTCGTTGATGATCTCCTGCTGCACGACGACGTCGAGCGCCGTGGTGGGCTCGTCCATGATGAGCAGATCGGGCTCGAGGGCCAGGGCGATCGCGATCACCGCACGCTGACGCATGCCCCCGGAGAGCTGATGAGGGTAAGACGTCATGCGGTCGGGGTCGATGCCCACGAGCTCGAGGAGCTGCCGCGCCCGCTCACGCGCCTCCGCTCGCCTCATCTTCCGGTGCGTGGTGAAGACGTCGACGATCTGATCCCCGACCGTCATCACGGGGTTCAGGGAGTTCATCGCGCTCTGGAAGACCATCGAGACGCGATTCCACCGGAACGCGCGCAGCTCCTCCCCGGTCAGATGCTCGATCTCGACATCGCCGCAGCGGATCGACCCGGAGACGATGCGGCCGTTGCCGCCGAGGAGCTTGAGGATGGCGTTCGCGATCGTGCTCTTGCCGCTCCCCGATTCTCCGGCCAGGCCGAAAGTCTCCCCGCGGCGGATGGTGAAGGACACGTTCTCGACGGCGGTGACGGATCGTCCGTTCACCTCGTAGGCGATGGTGAGGTCGCGGACGTCGAGGATGACGTCGGCCGCGTCGGATGCCTGCGCGCCGGTCGCGCGCGCGCTCGGTGTGGTGATCATCGCCGGCGGTCCTTTCTCTTGGTGCGTCCGGCGAGTCGAGGATTGGTGATCTCGTCGACGGCGTAGTTGATGAGGGCGAGCGCGAACGCGACCAGGGCGATGGCGACGCCCGACGGGACGAAGGTCCACCAGGTGCCGCGGATGAGGGAGCCTTCGATGCTGGCCCAGTAGAGGTTGGTGCCCCAGCTGATGGCCGAGACATCGCCGAGGCCGAGGAACTCCAGTCCCGCCTGGGCCCCGATGCCGAAGATCACGCAGGCGAGGAAGGTGCTCATCACGATGGACGCCATGTTGGGCAGCATCTCGCGGAACATGATCGTCAGCGGACGCTCCCCGGTCACGACCGCGGCGTCGGTGTAGTCCTTGCCGCGCAGGGAGAGGGCTTGCGACCGCACAACTCGCGCCGACCCGGCCCACCCGGTGGCCACGAGCACGATGACGATGGTCCCGGGTCCTGGCGGGAGGAACGCCGCGAGGATGATCAGGAGGGGCAGCCCGGGGATCAGCAGGAAGATGTTCGTCACGACCGACAGCACGTCGTCGACGACCCGGCCGAAGAAGGCCGACACCAGACCGACCAGCAGACCGATGAGAGTGGCCAGCGCTCCGACGGTGAACCCGATGCCGAGCGAGCTCTGGGATCCCCAGATCAGAAGCGCGAGGACGTCCTCGCCCTTGGCCGTCGTGCCGAGAAGGTGCGCGAGCGACGGCGCCTCGGAGCCGGCGACCACCGAGGCACGGGGATTGCCCGGTGCCAGCAGCGGCGCGGCCACGGCGACGACGACGAAGATCGCCAGGATGACGAGGCCGATCACGGCACGACGGTCTCTCAGCAGACGCGCGAGCAGGTGGTCGCGGTACACCGGGCTCTTCACCGGGACGCCAGGACGCGAGGTCGTCGCCGTCGAGAGCATGCTCGATCCGGAATTCTGTACGGACATGATTACCTCACTCGCACACGCGGGTCGAGCCGCACGTAGAAGATGTCGATCAGGAAGTTGGCGACCAGCACGGCGCCGGTCAGGGTGAGGAAGATGCCCTGCATGAGCGGGTAGTCCAGAGCCTGCACGGCCCGCAGCAGCTGATAGCCGATGCCGGGGTAGGCGAAGACGACCTCGGTGAGCAGGGCGCCGCCGACCACGAAGCCGATCGACATCCCGAAGGCGGTCACCGAGGGCAGCATGGCGTTGCGGGCCGCGTAGCGGTACATGATCCGCCGCTCGGTCAGGCCCTTCGCCCGCGCCATCGTGATGTAGTCCTCCGCGGCGGTGCCGATCATGGTGTTGCGCATGCCCAGCATCCATCCGCCGATCGAGACCGCCACGATCGTGCCTGCAGGCAGGACGAGGTGCAGCATCAGGTCGCCGATGAACTCCCCGCTGAACGAGGGAACGGTGCCCAGCGTGAACGCCTGACCGATCGGGAACCACTTCAGGGTCACGGCGAACAGGTACAGCGCGATCATCGCGATGAAGAAGTAGGGGAACGACCCGGTGAACACCAGCAGCGGCGGGAAGATGGTGTCCAACGCACCGCCGCGCCGCCAGGCCGCCCAGATGCCGAGCAGGTTGCCGAGGACGAACGAGATCACCAGCGCCGTTCCGCCGAGGAGGATCGTGTAGCCCAGCTGCGCACCGATCACCTGCACGACGGGAGTCGGGAACTGCGAGATCGAGAGGCCGAGGTTGCCGGTGAAGACATCCCCGATGTACTGGATGTACTGCTGCCACACCGGACGGTCGTCGAGACCGAACAGATGCCGGAACTGCGCGACCTGATCGTCCGTCAGGTTCTGCATCTGACCGAGCATGCGACCGACGGGGTCGCCCGGCATCAGCCGTGGGAGCAGGAAGTTGATCGTGAGGGATGCCCAGAACGCGATCAGGTAGTAGCCGAGTCTACGGAGAACGAAAGCCATCAGATGCCTCTCAACGTGGTCGCCGCTGGTCGCGGGTGGGGAACGGGTGGCCGGTGTTGCCGGACGAGTCCTGGTACCAGTACGCGACCGAGGAGACGTCGTCCGAGCGCTCGACGAGGTCGGGACCGACCTGTCCGATCTGCTGCACGGTGACGCGGAGGTCCGTGTGGAAGTAGACAGGGTCGGGTTCGTGCCATCGGTACATGCCGTGCACCGGAGCCATCGCAGTGGCGTACACCGCCTGCTGGGATTCGTCGCGCGTGGTGTACGTCGGGTAGCCCACATACGGTGCGCTGTAGGTGAGAACCCGGGGCTCCACCTCGGACGACAGACGGTCCTGGAACGCCCAGGCCCCGCCGTAGTAGTCCTCGAGGCCGGTACCGCAGATCGTCGGGTACTCTGTGTCGCCGTCGACATAGAACTTCATCTCGCCCTCGCCCCACCAGTAGCGCTCCAGCGCGACGATGGTCAGGTACGAGCCGAGATAGATCCCGCGTCCGGTGATGCCGTCGATCAGCGTGTAGTCCTCGGCGATGCGGGTCGGATTCTCGCGCCGGAACTCCGCGTGGAATCGCAGTTCGGGCACGGCGGCGGGCTCAGGGATCTCGATCCAGTCGATCTGGAAGAAGAACCCTTCGACATCCACCGGATGCTGGTTCTCGACGGTGATCCGTGCGCCGCCGCGGAACGGCATACGGAAGTAGGAGTTCATGCCGCTGGTGGGCGCGACCAGCACCTGCGACGAGGCGACGAGGCTGCGCTGGCCGTTCCCGTTGCAGAAGAAGTCGCCGAGGGGCACCTCGACCGAGGGGACGTCGGATCCATCCCAGTACATGCGCAACACCAGGTCGCGCAGCACGAAGCCGACGGCGCGGGTGTGGGGGGTCACGGTGAACCAGATGTGACGGATCTCCCCCGCCCCGGCAGCGTCGGCCAACGTCACCGTTTCACCCGCAGGAATGGTCAGGCAAGGTGCGCCCTTGCGCCCCGGACCGAGTGCGGATGCCGCCGTGCCCCCGCCACCTCGCTCAGCGGTGCGATTCTCCGCGGTGAAAGAACGTGATCGGTCGCCGCGGTCGAGCGCCCGCACGGCATCGTGCAGGAATGAATCATTCATCGGTCCTCCTCGGGACGCGCTTGCAGGGAGTGGATGAGGCCGGAGCCGACGTCGACGGCGCCCTCCTCTACGAACACAGCGATCTGGTCGCCGGTCAGGTCGTAGCCGCGGTAGGTGATCGCCTTCTCCCCATCGACGTACACCCTGGTCACCTCGCCGTCGAACTCGATCGAGAGGGTGACGTCGTCGTTCTCGAGCACGAACGGTCGCACGTCGAAGGGGGCGTCGGCCCCGAACCTGCCGAGGCGATCGATGCGCACGTGCCGGAGCGCCGGTTCGACGCTGACGGAGTAACCGTGCCGCCGGTCATCGTCGGTGCGGAGCTCGACCCCGAAGACCTTCGTCCCGCGTGCGGGGGTGAGCGTGAGATCGACGACGCCGGCGTGCGGGAGGGTGCCGAGAGAGTGGGTCGTGTAGCCGTGGGCGGAGGCGATGCGCACGGCATCGAGGGTCGTTGCGGGCGCATCTGCACGCGCGATCAGCGCGTCTCTGGCCCGCTGCACCGGGTGCACTAGAAGACGTCCGTCCGGGGCCGGTGTGAGCTCGTGCATCACGAGGTCTCCACCCCAGAGCCACGGGGCGCCGTCCTTGCCCGCGGTGTAGTTGGGACACCAGCCGACCAGGTACCGTCGATCGCCGTCGGACATCGTCTTGGCGGCGTAGAGGCCGAGGCCGTCGAGCTCGTCGTCGTCGGGCGCGGTCCATGGGCCCGCGAGCGTGGGGGCGGTTCGGTAGCGGGTGACGGTGCGATCGGTCAGGGTCGAGTAGACGAGGTACCAGCGGCCGCCCATGCGGAACAAGTCGGGGCACTCGTGCATCGAGAACAGGCCGGGGGCCCACAGCGGCTCGGCGGGAGTCCACTGCTCGCCGTCGGGAGAGATGGCCTGCGCGGTCACCCCACGGCGGTGCGCCGGTCCCTCGATGCTCTGCGCGGCGATGAGCATGCGGAAGCAGTCGGCGTCGTCGTCCCAGAATACGAAGGGGTCGCGCCACTCGTGCCGGTCGTATCTCGATTCGTCGGCGACGAGGGCGAAGGACGCGTCTTTCGTCCAGGAGATCAGGTCGGGGCTCGTCGCGCGGAGGATCGTCTGGTGCCGCCCGCCCTTCTCGAGCTGCCAGCCACTGAATCCCGTGTAATAGGCGTGGAACTGCTCCCCCACGCGCACGATGCTTCCGGTGGCCGTGGAGTGATCGGCGTCACGCACCCCGCCGCGGGTCAAGGCGACTCCGACCTCGTCGAACTCCACGAGGTCGTCGGTGGCGAGGTGCCACCAGTCGGTCTCGATCCGGTCGTGCGTGTCGTCGGCGTACCGCTTGAGGTAGAACACGTGGAACGTGCCGTCCCAGAAGAAGGGGATGGTGTCGCCGACGCGGGCGTGCGGCGGCTTGAAGGTGCGAGGCATCGCGGGGCTTCCTGAGATGAGGTCGGGAGGGTGCCGGTGGCGGCGCGACGGCGCCGCCACCGGTGAGTCCTCAGTCGCGCGGGCGGATGTTCGCCAGCACCACGACGGTGCTCGACACGCCGGACGACAGAGTCGCGTACGGGTCGTCCTCGCTCGGCCAGCCCACGAAGTTGGTGCTGTTGTAGGCACCCCACTCCGGGCCGGGGAAGAGCGGGATGGTGGGCGCGGACTCCGAGTAGACGGCCTGCAGCTGGTCCATGACGGCTGCCTGCTCCTCGTCGCTGGTGGCCGCGGCGAACTGGTCGAGCAGCTGGTCGGCCTCTTCGCTGCAGTAGCGCTGGAAGTTCTGCGTCGCCTCCTCGCCCACGGGTTTCACTGTGCGGCACGACATCGCACTGCGGTAGTACTCGTAGGGTGTGACACCCGCGCCACTCCAGGCGATATTGCCTTGGAACGTGCCGCCGAACAGCGCCTGGTTGATCTGCGACCAGTCCTGCACCTTGAGCGGAGCGCTGATGCCGAGCTCGGTCATGTTGTCGGAGATCACCTGGGCGACCGCGATCCAGTCGGTCGATGCAGAACCGACGCCGATGCTGAACTCGACCGGATTGTCGTCCGGGGTAACGCGCATGCCGTCGGCGCCGCGTTCGTAACCGGACGAGTCGAGTAGTGCATTCGCGGCATCCACGTCATAGGTAGTCCAGTCGCACTGCGACACCAAGGCGTCGTCGCGCCAGGTGTCATAGGCGTCGCTCAGGCCGGTGCAGTCGGAGGGGTGCGTGTAGCCGTTCATGCCCTTGGCGACGACGGCCTCGCGGTCGATGCCCATGCTGATTGCCTTGCGGAGGTTTACGTCGTCGTAGGGAGCCTGGGTGGTGTTCAGGGTCAGTCCGATCGTGGAGCCTACGGCCGGGAACCAATAACCACGGTGCTCGGGATCGACATCCACGTAGGTCTTCTGGATGTCCTGGATGAAGCCGAGGCCGAAGTCGATGTCACCGTTGATCGCGGCGATGTTCGCCGCGTCGTTGCCGCCGTACGCGATCACACGGATGCCCGTGTAGTCCGCCTTGTCCTTCTGCCAGTAGTGCGGGTTACGGAGCAGGTCGAAGGACTGCGCGGAGAAGTTGGCGACCTCGGTGAACGGTCCCGAGGCGACGGGGTCGGAGTTCTGGAACTTCGCCGGGTCGTCGACGTCCTTCCAGATGTGTTCGGGAACGATCAGCTGCACCCCCAGTTCGTACAGACCTGGCGTGTAGGGGCGGTTGAACGCGAAGGCGACCGTCGCGTCATCGGGCGTGGCGACCGACTCGACGTACTCGTAGGTCGACTCGCCGAGCACCTCGCGGGCGAGGTCAAAGGAGTACGCCACGTCCTCCGACGTGAGCTCCTCGCCGTCGGACCAGGTGAGGTCGTCGTTGAGCGTGAAGGTGAGCGTGAGCCCGTCATCACTCCACTCGTACCCGGAGGCGAGCCAGGGGACGATCTCGCCCTTGGCGAGGTTCGTCACCATCATCGACTCGTAGACGGCGTTCTTCGACATTGCGACCGCGGTCGGCGAGAAGGGATTGAAGTTCTGCACGAACGACGCGTTGCCGATCGCGGCGACGCGGAGCATGTCGGACTTCGCACCGGACTCGGCCGGAGCGCAGCCCGACAGCGCCATGGCGGCCGCGCCGACCACGGCGGTAGCGCCAACTAACGCGCGCCAGAAACGGCGCGAACGAGAATCAGACATGATTTCCTTTCATCTTTGAACAGGACTGTTCGGGTGTCGAAACGGATGCCCGCATCGGGCGGGAACCCTGCGGGTCAGGTCGGGGTCGAGACCGAATTCCGCACGATGGGCGGACAGGCCACACTCACGTGGGACGGCGGCTCGCCGTCGGCGGCGTTCATGAGCAGCTCCGCGCCCCGCTCCCCCATCTCGCGGAAGGGCAGGGCGACGGAGGAGAGACCGGGACGCAGCGATCCGGCGATGATCTCCTGGTTGTCGAAGCCGACGATCGAGATGTCTTCGGGGATGCGGAGACCCAGCTCCCTCGCGGCCTCGTACGCGCCCATCGCGATGCGGTCGTTGGCGCAGAACAGTCCGTCGATGTCGCCATCGCGCAGCAGCTCGATCGCGACCCGGTAGCCGTCTTCGGCCTCGGGGCCGGACCGGACCATGAGCGCGGGGTCGATGGTGATGCCCGCGTGCGCCATGGCGCGGCGGTAGCCGGCCTCGCGACCTTCGGCGGCCACGAGATCGCCCGGCAGATTGATGAACGCCACCCGGCGACGCCGCGCCTCGAGCAGCATCGACGTCGCGGAATAGCCACCGTTCTCCTCGTCGGGAAGGACCGTCGAATAGCGTCCGAGCGGGTCGAAGCAGTGGACGAGGACGACAGGAACCCCGTCGAGGGAGGCGGGCAGGTCGATGGGCCGGTTCCAGGTGGTGGCGACGATGATGCCGCCGACGCGGTGCTCGAGCATCATCTCGATCGACCGGGCGTCCGGACGCTCGATGTGCGCCGCACCGGCGATGATGAGCGACTTGCCGTGGCGCCAGAACCAGTCCTGCGCCCCGGCGATCAGATCGCCGCCGAAGGGAGTCGAGACGATGTCGGTCACGAGACCGAACAGGTCGGTGCGCTGTCCGGCGAGCGCCCTGGCGCCGGCGTTCGGGCGATACCCGAGTTCGGCCGCCCGCTCCCGCACGCGGTCACGGGTCTCGGCGGAGACCTGGTTCTCATCGTTGAACGCGAAGGACACCGCCGAGCGGGAGAGACCGAGATCTCTGGCTACGTCACTCATAGTGACGGGTCGCTTCGTCATCATTGACCTTCTGTCGCGCGTTAGTACTTGTGAGCACCCAAACTAACGCGCGACAGAACGGGTGTCAAGCTTTCTCGATGGCGAGAGGATCAGATCGACGCTCGAAGCACCGGCGGGCACCGGACCAGCGTCGGGTTCGCCACGCCCGCCTCGTCGAGCCCGAGGAGCACTCGGACCCCGGCCGCCCCCATCTCGTAGTGCGGCAGCGCGACCGTGGAGAGCGCCGGACGCAGATGCGCCGCGATCACGTCCTGATTGTCGAAGCCGATGACGGCCATGTCCTCGGGAATGCGCAGACCCTGCTCTCGCAGCCCGTCGTACACGCCCATGGCGACACGGTCATTGTGGCAGAACACCGCCGTGGCCCCCGATGCGATGATCTGCGGAGTCGCACGGTATCCCCCCTCCTGCTCCGGGGACGCCCGGAACACCAGGGCGTCGTCGAGGTCGATGCCGGCGGCGCTCAGCGCCTCCCGATATCCGGCCAGCCGACCGGTCCGCGCGGGCGATGGCGTCGTGGTGTTCACGAACGCGATCCGCCGATGCCCGGCCGCGATGAGCTCGTCGGTGGCCGTGCGCCCGCCTTGCACCTCGTCGGGAACGACAGCGGGCAGCCCGCTGTCGGGCGCGAAGCAGTCGACGAGCACCGAGTCCGTCTGATGGAGGGCCGCAGGCACCGGGATCTCGCGGTGGTACCAGCTGGAGTAGAGGATGCCGCGCACCTGATGCTCGAGCATCATCGCGATCGCATCGTTCTCGACGTCGACGTTGCCGTCGGTGTTGGCCACGAGCAGCACGAACCCGTGCCGCCACGCCTCGTCTTGCGCGCCGTGGATGATCTGCCCCGCGAAGGGAGTGGTGGCGATCTGGTCGGCCACGAGTCCGATGAATCGCGACGTGCCCTGGGAGAGGGTCTTCGCGAGTGCGTTGGGACGATACCCGAGCGCGGCGACGGCATCCTGCACACGCCGACGCGCGTCCTCTCCGATCCGTGCGCCCGGCTTGTCATTGATGACGTGCGAGACCGTGGCGATCGAGACACCCGCGACTTTGGCGACGTCTCGCATCGTGACGTTCGGCGGGTGCGCGCCGTTCCCTGCGGTACTCATCCCTTGGTGGCTCCACTCTCGAGGCCCTGGATCATCGCCTTGTTGAGGACGAGGAAGACGAGCAGCAACGGCGTCACCGAGACGCAGACCGCCGCGAAGGTCGCCGTCCAGTCCGTATTGCCCATTGCTCCAATGTAGTTCTGCAGGCCGAGCGGGATCGTTTTCAGCCCGTCGGAGAGCACGAAGGTGTTCGCGAAGATGAAGTCGTTCCAGATGAAGATGCTGTTCACGAGCACGACCGTGATGATCGTGTTGACCGACAGCGGTGAGGTGATCGTGAGGAAGATGCGGTACGGGCCCGCTCCGTCCAGCGAGGCCGCTTCGTACGTCTCTCGAGGGATGTACTCGTAGAACGACGAGAACAGGTACACCGCCATCGGAAGGGCGAAGGCGGCCAGCGGGATGATCATCGAGAGGTGGGTGTCCAGCAGCCCCACCTGCGAGTAGTCGATGAACAGGGGTACCAGCGCGATCTGTACGGGCACGATGATCCCGAGGAGGAACAGTGCGCGGACCATGCCGCTGAATCGGAAGCCGAGCACCTGCAGCGCGAAGGCGGCCATCATGCCGGCGACGACGATGAGGACGCTGGATCCGAGCGTGACGATCAGGCTGTTCACGATGTTCAACCCGAGGTTGCCGGTGGCGAATGCACGCCCGTAGTTCTCGAGCGTGAACTCGGACGGTAGGGCGAACGGGTTGCCGCCGGCGAAGTCCGCCGCGGTTCGGAAGCTCGTCAGGAACAGCCAGGCGAGCGGATAGATCTGCACGAGCACGATCAGCACGATCGTGACCGTGAGCAGTGTGCGCTGAGCGCGCAGTCGCGACGACCCGCGCCGTCGGAACGGCGGCCTTGACGGCGACGAGGGTGCCGTCGCCAGGGGCGAGAGGGTGGCGGTGGAGGTCATGAGCGATCCTTCCGGCGCAGCACGAGCAGGATGAGTCCGACTGCGACGAGGCACTCGATGACGATGAACACCGAGATCGCACTGGCGTAGCCGTAATCGGTGTGCACGAACGCGGTCTTGTACATGTACGTGGTCAGCAACTCGGATGCCTGACCCGGCCCGCCCCCGGTGAGCAGATACGGGATGTCGAAGCCGCGGAGCGCGAACGTCGTGGCCATGATGGTCGTCGTGATCCACACGGGCCGGATGTAGGGGAACCGGATCCGCCAGAACACCTGCCACCAGGAGGCGCCGTCCAGACGCGCTGCCTCCTCGAGCTCGCGAGGCACCGCCATCAGCGCCGCGTAGATGATCAGCATGTACAGACCGGTGAAGCGCCAGCCCTCGGGGATCGACACCGCGGCGAGCACAGTCTGCACGTTCGACAACCACGCCGTCTGCAGACCCTCGAGTCCAATCCACGCCAGAGCCTGGTTCAGCAGGCCCACCGGCTCCAGCGAATAGATCCGCTGGAAGAGGATGGCGATGGCCACCGTGGAGATGATGGCAGGCAGGAGATAGATCGTCTTGACGAGCTCCCGCGCTTTCGGAAGCGCGGTGAGCAGTCCGGCGACGATGAGGGCGCCGCCGAGCTGCAGCACGAGGCAGATCACGAGGTACCCGACCGCGTTCCCGAAGGCCGTCCAGAAGACGTCGTCACGCGTGAGCATCTTCACGTAGTTGTCGAAGCCTACGAAGGCCATGTCGGTGATGCCGTCCCACCGGAAGAAGCTCAGGACGAGGGACTGCACGATCGGCAGCAGCACGGCGACGCCGTACAGCAGCAGCGGCGGGACGAGGAACACGAGGACCGAGAGCGTCGACCGGCGAGGGAGCATGGCCCCCGACATCGGCCGGCGCCGCGACTGCCCGGACGGTCGCGGGCGAGCCGCGACCGTCCCCGCCGGGAGGACATCAGCCATCACTGTTCTCCACGAGCGCCTTGTCCATGGTCTCGATGAACTGGTCCGGTGTGATCTCTCCCTGCACAAGCAGGGTGAGTTCCTGCTGGAGCCGCGTGTTCGTGGCCGGATCCAGCTGAGTGTCCCACGGCATGGCGATCGCCTCGCCGACACCGTCAGCCTGCTCCACGGCCCGGCCGTAGAGGGAGGTCGCGGTGTCGGGGACGGTCGTGGCAGCCGAGGACGTCGGCGACAGCGCGCCCGTCGAGGCATAGAGCTCCGGGTACCGCTCCAGCGCGAAGGCGAGAAAATCCCGCACCAGGGGGTCGTAGGTCTTGGCGTTCACCGCCATGCCGATGCCGGAGGGCGTGACGTACTCGTTGTCGGCTGTCGCCGCATCGTCGATCGTCGGGAGTGTGAAGTAGTCCACGTCATCACGGACGCCGGGATCGAGGGCGTCGGTAGCGAGGTTGCCGAGCTCCCAGGTGCCGATGTTGTACACGGCGGCTGAACCCGAGGTGAATTGGGCCTGTGCGTCGGCGTAGCCCGTCGCGGAGAAGCCCTCTGAGAAGCATCCGGCCTGCCCGAGCGAGTACAGCCATTCGGCCGCGGCGCGCCCGGCGGGGTCGGAGAACGAGGCATCCCCGTTCTTGAGGTCCTGCACGTACTCAGGCCCTGCCATGCGGAACGGGTAGTAGGCCATGTACCGCTCGAGCGGCCACTGGTCCTGGCCGTCCAGTGCGATGGGAGTGACGCCAGCGGTGCGCAGGTCCTTGCACATCTGCGGGAAGTCGTCGAGGGTGGCGGGCACTGTCACGCCTGCTTCTTCGAACAGGGCCTTGTTGTACCAGAAGAACTCCAGCTGGAATTCGAACGGCACCATGTAGAGGGAACCGTCGTCGAACCGCTGGTAGTTCAGCGCCGCCGGGCGGTAGTCGTCGGTCAGGCCGAGGTCGTCGAGGAGGAGATCGATGTCGACCATCCGCCCCTGTTCGGCGAGCTTCTGGGCGAAGGGTGTCGCATCGGTGTCGAAAAGCTCTGGGAGCTTGTTCGCCGCGGCGAGCGTTTCGTACTTCTGGATGTACGAAGGACGATCCGGCGTCGTGATGAGGTTGAGCGCGAATCCGGGGTGGTCCTCGGCGTACTCGTCCGCGATCGTCTCCATCGTGGTGATGACGCCGCCGTCCGCCGGACGAGAGAGCAGCCAGGATATCTCGCGGGGGACGACCTCCCCCTCGGGGTCGACGTCGGTCGGGTCGGCGGCTGGTGATGCTCCTCCGCAGGCGGTGAGCACCAGCGCGGTCGTCGCGGCGGCCGCAACAAGCGCGATCCTGCGTGCGGGTCGAATCATGGTGAATCTCCTTCGATGTCCATAGGTGTGGGTGGGGGGATGCTCAGACGTTCGTTGTGAGGAGGCCGGGCTGTCGCGCTTCGACGGGAGAGCGATCACGCGTGCGTCGGGTGAACTCGAGCACGGTGATCTCTCCCTCGCCGACGAACGCGCCGACTCGACCTGTCGGGTGGTCGTAGAGCCGCGTACTCAGGACCGTCGAATCATCGACGGTCGCAACGCAGAGCTCGCCGTCGACGATCACCTCGAGCTCGTGCTCACCCGCAGCGAGATCCACAGGTCGCTCGAGCTCGATCACGAAGGGCACATCTCCGGAGATCTGCCACTGCTCGGTTCCGGTGGAGCGACGCGGCCATCGGTCGAAGACGAGGCGGTTGCGCTGCGGCTCGAGCCGGAGGCTATACCCGGACTCGCCGTCATCGCCGACCCGGAGCACGATGCCGCACTCTCGTGTGCCGGATCCGATCTCGAACCGTGCGACGAGACGGAACGCCTCTTCGGAGATCTCCTCGCTGAGGACCTGCGCGTACCCGTCGGGGGCGCTCAGCGTCGTGCGGGCCGGAAGCGCGGTGTTCGGTGTGCCGAACGTCTGACGCAGCTCGCGCGTCGGGTGGAAGGCGAGCGTGCCGTCGGCGCGCTGCTCGGCTTCGATAACCGACATCGTGCCCGCCCACTGCCAGGCACCGTCATCGGTGCCGCCCTCACGAGTCGCGATCCATCCGAAGAAGAAGCGTCGATCGCCCCGCGCGGCGGACTTCGCCGCGTAGAACGCGCGCGAGTCGAGGGTGTCGTGCTCAGGGACGATCCAGGGCCCGTCGAGGCTGCGCGCCATGCGGTAACGGGTAGTGAAAGCGTCACTGAACTCCGACGAGACGAGGTACCACCAGTCTCCCCACTGGAAGACCTCCGGGCACTCGTGGGCGACATACCGTCGCGGGTCCCAGAACGGCGGGGCGGGTTCCCAGAGCGCGAGGTCGTGGGAGACGCACTGCGCGACGACACCTCGTCGTCGTGCGGGCCCGCGGTCGTGCCGGGCGGTGATCAGCATCCGCCAGAGACCGGCGCTCTCATCGCGGAAGACGAACGGGTCACGCCAATCGGCGGTCTCGTAGCCGGCGGTTGCACCGAAGGTGTGCTCCGGATGCCGCTGCCACGAGGCCATGTTGTCGTGGCTCGTAGCGTGGAGGATCAATTGCAGAGGAAGCCCGTCGCGGCCGCGTCGGTCGGGGTTCTGCCCGGTGTAGAAGGCATGATGCACGCCTTCGCCGTCGCGGACAATGCTGCCCGTGTAGACATTGAAGTCGTCTGCGGCGGCACCGCCAGAGGCGATCACCTCGCCGTGCTCGGCGAAATCGACGAGGTTCTCCGTCGAGATGCGGTGCCACGGCATGCCCTGCTTCGGCAACTGCCGCGTCTCGTGCAGGTAGAACAGGTGGAGCACGCCGTCCTCCTGCCAGGGGATAACGTCCCCCACCCATCCGTTCTCCGGCTGATAGAACCCTCGCTGGCTCAATTCCCGTCCAATCTCCTATGGTTAATCGGTTACGCAGAGCATAGAACGGACTCGCACCGCTGGTCAAGCGGTTAATCATTCCATCTGGCGCTCTGCCCAGGGTTCGATCTCGTTGATGGGGCGTCACCGCGGCTCAAGCCCGACGAACACCGAAGGCCCGCTTCCCTGTGCTGCGAAGGGAGCCGGGTCTTCGCGGCGGTGAGACCTGAAGCCCGGATTGAAAGCAGGTGCAAGTTCACCGCGGTACTCCGGATGCTAGATCGTCGAGACGTGCACCAGAAATGCACCACGCCCCACCCCGGATACGGAAAAACCCCCGATTTCTCGGGGGTTTCCATGGCGGTGACGGTGGGATTTGAACCCACGGTAGGGATTAACCTACACAACATTTCGAGTGTTGCACCTTCGGCCGCTCGGACACGTCACCGCGGACTAGCTTACGATAACCCGCGCCACTGCGCGAATCGGCGGCATCCTCGGTCGAGATCCTGATCTTCGGACGAGACCCGGGGTCTGCACGGGGGTCTCGCTCGGGACGGCAGGTCTCGGCAGCATAGGCCGACTGACGCAGGGGGGGTTCAGACGGCAGCGAGGCGCAGGGAACATGACCCCGGCTGCGTGGCAACCCGTCCCGCTTTTACCCGACCCGCCCCGGGGCAGCCGCGTGGCAGCCTGGTTAGGATGGCCTAAGGCATCGGCACGGAGGGGACGCAATGGGCTTCATCACATCGGAGGCGCTCGCAGAGACCGGCTACGTGGTACTCGACGACCACGACCAGGCATCCGACCCCGCCGAGTGGCTCGATCTCGAGTACATCGGGTGGCGCTCGTCCGGCGTCACGCGCTTCGCTCCCCTGGCGAGCTACGCGGGCGAGATCGAGTGCAACGGCTTCTGGAACCACACCCCGCCCCGCACCGACAAGGACGGCGTGTGGGTGGAGTCGCAGGTCGCGATCGCCCCGACCCTGCAGCGCCGCGCCCTCGAGCCCGGCGCCGGCGTAGGCCGCTGCCGCGTGATCGAGCTGCAGCCCAACGAGTACGCGGATGCCGTCTACAACCTGCACCAGGACGACAACAACCGCCTCAACGAAGACGGCACCGGGTGGGTCGTGCGCGGCTACTACAACCTCTCCGACGACACCGACTCGCTGCTCCTGCTGCGCTCCGATCGCTTCGACCCCGCGACCGAGATCCGCCTGCCACTGCGCAAGGGCTCGCGCATCATCGTCGACACGCAGCGCTTCTGGCACGCGGTCTGGCACCGCGGCACCGCACCGCGCTACGCACTGATCACGTCATGGACGTCCGGCCCCGAGCTCGACGCGTACATCGAAGCCAACCACGGTGATCCACGCCCCGCGACCGTCGACCTCGACCCACAACTCGTCGACGACGCGCAGGTCGAACTGCACCGACGCATCGAGGAGCGCCGCCGCGCGTTCGAGGCTCAGGGGATCGTGATGGAGCCGCGCGCAGACCTCAACGTCTGACCCCCGTCCTCACCTGGGCACCCAGTCGGATCGCAGACCCGACACACCGGACGGAACGACGGATGCCACGGCGCGCCGCTTCCGGCATCCGAAGCCGTGCCAGGGCGGAAAGACGCCCCTGGCACCCAGATCACAGGCTGACTACACCGAGACGGTGCGGCCGTCTTCGAGCCTGACGACCCGGTCGACGGTTCCCGCAGGTGGAGCGACGTGCGAGATCAGCAGTACCGACTGCTCCCCCGCCGCCTGCAGCAGATCACGCAGCAGAGCATCGGATGCGTCCGGATCGACTCCCGCCGTCGGCTCGTCGAGCACGAGCACCGGGAAGCCGCGCAGCAGTGCACGAGCGAGAGCGATGCGCTGCGCCTGACCGCCCGACACGAGGCCGCCACGGTCACCGACTCGCGCGTCCAGTCCCCCACGCTCGCGCACCCACGAGCCGAGTCCGACTCTGTCGAGCGCGGCGAGCAGCTCATCGTCGGTCGCCGAATCACGGGCGAACAGCAGATTCTGTCTGATGTCCTCATCGAACAGCTGCGGACTCTGCTCGCACAGCCCGATCGTGCGGCGCAGCGCAGGGCCGGAGAGCACCGACGCGTCCATGCCACCGACGGAATACTCACCCTCGACCCGCAGGAATCCGACGAGCGCTGCGGCCAGCGAGCTCTTCCCGGCACCGCTCGGCCCCGACACGAGCACACGTTCACCCGGATGCAGATCGAGGTCGACTCCGCGCAGGGCGGGCGTCCCGCCCGGCCACCACGCCTGCACATCACGCAGCCGCAGCGCGGGAACGCCGTCGATCTCGGCATCGTCACCATCGTCGGACCGCAACTCGGAGGGCACCTCGGAAGGAAGCACGTCGTCGATGCGCTCGGCGCTCGACCGCACACTGCGCCAGGATGCCGCGGCGATCGGCACGGCGCCGAACACCTCGAACACGACCATGGGCACCAGCACGGCGACGGCCAGCCACGGGCCGTCGATCGCGCCGGTCTGCAGGCCCGGCGCCGCGACAGCCAGCGCCCAGACCGATGCAGCGCCCGCCACCGCAGAGACGACCCCCGCCGCGATCGCCTGCGCCAGCGACGCTGTGCCGACGGCCCGGCGGAGCTCGGCATCCGCCTGCCGCACCCGCTCGCGGGCCTGCGGCTCTGCTCCGTAGGCGAGCAGCACGTCGAGCGAGCCGAAGTAGTCGGTGAGCGCCGCCGACAGGTCGCCTCGACGACGCGAGACAGCGGCCTCGGCGCGCGACCCGAACAGCCACCCGAGGCCGATCGCCGCGGCTGCCGCGATCACCAGACAGGCGGCCAGGGTCAGGGCAGCCGGCACCGACACGAACAGCAAGAATCCGACGGCCCCCAGCGCGACGAGCCCCGACACGGCGAGGGGCTGCACCACCCGCAGGGGCAGGTTCTGCAGGTTCTCGACATCGTCGATCAGCGCCGACAGCACCCGGCCGTGATCGGTGCGACCGAGGCCGGCGGGAGAGAGCGGGGTGAGGCGCCGCACCATGTCGGCGCGCGTGGATGCGAGCTGCCGCAGCGCCGCGTCGTGTCCGCTCAGCCGTTCGAGGTAGCGGGTGACGGCCCGCGAGACCGCGAAGAACCGCACGCCCACGACCGCGATCGACAGCGGCACGAGCGAGTCGACGATCGAGGCGCTGACGATGAGCCACCCGCTGACGGCGAGCAGGCTCACCGCGGCCCCCGCCGACAGGAAGCCCCAGATCGCGCCCGGGAGGAATCGACGAAGCGGCGGTTGCGCGAGACGCAGGATGCCGCGCACACGCGCCGCGGAGCTGGCGCCGCTCACACGCTCACCCCCAGCTCGACGACCTGATCGGCCACGTCCCGTGCCGACCGACGGTGCGAGACGAGCAGCACCGTCGCCCCGGCATCCGCACGTGCTCGCAGCGAGTGCCAGAGGCGCTGCTCGGTCTCCGGGTCCAAGGCGCTGGAGGGCTCGTCGAGCGCCAGCACGGCGTCGGGGCGCTGCGCCTGGCGATACAGCGCCCGCGCGACCGCGACCCGCTGCGCCTGTCCCCCCGAGAGCCCACTGCCCTGCACGCCCAACTCGAGCGCAGGGTCGAGGTCGTTCGCGCACGCGTCGTCCAGGGCACGGCGGATGCCATCGGCCATCGGCGCCTGATCGCCCAACGCCACATTCGCGGCGATCGTGCCTCGGCTCAGCTGAGGGCGCTGCCCGCTCCACGCCAGCCACTCCGACGGCGCCAGATGTCGCACATCCACGCCTCCGACCACGGCCGTGCCCTCGAACTCGACGGCACCGCGCAGGGCGGCCAGCAGACTCGACTTGCCTGCGCCGCTCGGCCCCTCGATCAGAGTGATGGTTCCGGGCGTCGCGGCGAACGACACCGGCGGCAGATCGCGCACGCGCAGACCGGAGATTACGAGGTCTTGCGCGTTGCCCGTTCGCAATTCAGGAAGAGCACCCGAATCGTGCCCCTCCGCCCCCGCCCTGATCCGCTCCGCGGCGTTCGTTCCTGAGTTGTGAACACCGGCCGACCGAGAGTCCACCCGAGCCCCGGCCGCGTCGAGCACCTCGAACACATCCTCGGTCGCCGCAACCCCCTCGGCTGCCGCATGGAACTGCACTCCGACCTGGCGGATCGGCAGGAAGGCCTCGGGCGCGAGCAGCAGCACGAACAGTCCGACCTCGAGAGACAGATCACCCGAGAGCAGGCGGAATCCGACCGCCACCGCGATCAGAGCCACCGCGATCGAAGCCAGCAACTCCATCGAGAAGCCCGAGAGGAACGAGAACCTCAACACCTTCATGGTCTCGCGGCGGTAGTCGTCAGCCGTCTGCTCGATCTGCGCAGCGGCGCGGCGCTCTCGTCCGAAGAGGCGCAGCGTCGAGAGGCCCTGCACGGTGTCGGCGAAGCGCGCGGCGAGCCGCTGCAGCGTCTGCCACTGCTTGCGCTGCACCGTGCGGGTGGCGATGCCGATGAGGATCAGGAACAGAGGGATCAGCGGCAGCGTGATGACCGCGGTCAGCCCGCTCGGCCAGTCCTGCCACCACATGACCGCCACCAGCACCGGCGTCGCGATGACCGTGAGCACGAGCTGCGGGATGTATCGGGCGAAGTACGCGTCGAGCGCTTCGAGCCCATGCCCCGCCGTCACGGCGAGCCCCGCCTGGTTGCGCTGGGCGAGCCACCCCGGCCCGAGGCGACCGACTGCCGTGATCAGTGCCGTGCGCAGCTGCAGACCGGTCTTCGCCGCAGCACGGGTTCCGGCGGCGTCCGATGCCGCGATCAGCACGCCCCGAAGCCCCGCGAGACCGAGCAGCCACAGCAGCGAGGTGGCGACATCGCGCCCGGCGAGCGCGCCGGTGACGGCATCCGTCAGCATCCAGGCGAACGCGATCGTCACCGCCGTCTGAGCGACACCGATCAGGGCCGAAGCCAGCAGGAATCCGCGCGCCGCGGCGGCATACCGCAGCAGTCGAGGGTCGACGGGCTTCATCGCGCCATCTCCGCAGCGATGGCCCGACAGGTCGCTCCGGTCGCAGTTCGTGCCGCTCCCCGATCAGGAAGGCGGCACGAACTGCGACCGGAGCAGAAGCCGTGTCTCACGCGTGTGCCGGAGCCCCCTCGATCGAGCTGCGAGTGACGCGCTTGCGGAAGATCCAGTACGTCCACGTCTGGTACGCGAGCACCAGGGGCAGGGCGATCAGGGCGGTCCAGCTCATGATGGTCAGCGTATACGGCGTGCTCGATGCGTTCTCGATCGTGAGGCTGAAGGCCGGGTCGATCGTCGACGGCATGACGTAGGGGAACAGCGCTGCGAACAGCATCACGACGGCGGATGCCACGGTCACAGCGCCCGCCGCGAACGCCCGCCCGTCGCGGCCGCGCATCGAGAAGAGCACCGACGCCACGAGCGCGAGCGCTGCGACGAGACCGCATCCGACCACCATCAGCATCAGTGGGGCTTCACGGCCCCAGGCGATGCCGATGGTCCAGATCACGGTGCCGGCGGCGGCGAGCACCGTGGGTCCGGCGGCGAGCTTCACCAGGCGACGAGCATCCGCGTGCACCTGCCCGTCGGTCTTGAGCGAGACGAACAGCACGCCGTGCAGGAAGAAGAGCAGCAGCGTCGTGACGCCGACGAGCAGCGAATAGGGGTTGAGCAGGGCGAAGAAGCCGCCGACGTAGATGTGGCTCTCGTCGATCGCCACCCCCTGCACGATGTTGCCGAAGGCGACGCCCCAGAGCAGCGCCGGCACGGCCGAGCCGATCACGATCATCCGGTCGAAGCCGCGCTTCCACTGCGCGCTCTCGCGCTGGTGCCGGTACTCGAACGAGACGCCGCGCAGAATCAGCGCGAGCAGGATCAGCAGCAGCGGCAGGTAGAACCCGCTGAACAGCGTCGCGTACCACTCGGGGAACGACGCGAACAGGCAGGCACCGGCGACGATGACCCAGGTCTCGTTGAGATCCCAGATCGGACCGATCGTGTTGATCACTTGGCGACGCGAGACGTCGTTCTTGCCGAGGAACGGCAGCGACATGCCCACACCGAAATCGAACCCGTCGAGCACGAAGTAGCCGACGAAGAGGAAGGCGACGATCCAGAACCACATGTATTCCATGACTGATCCCTTTCTCAGTACACGACCGACGGCAGCTGGGCCGTCTCCTCGTGGGGCTGCTCTTCGGTGTCAGGGCCCTTCTGGGCCGCTCTGATGATGAGGCGGATCTCGACCACGGCGAGCGCGGCGTAGATCGCGGTGAAGGCGATCAGCGAGATGAGGACTTCGACGCCGCTGACTCCCGGCGAGACGCCGTCTTGGGTGGTCATCAGGCCGAACACGATCCAGGGCTGTCTGCCCATCTCGGTGAAGACCCAGCCCATGATGTTGGCGACGAGCGCGAGCGGGAACGACCAGATCGCGAGCTTCCACATCCACGGGGCCGGCGGGTTCTTGGCGCCCTTGCGGGTGACCCACAGTCCGACTACGGCGACGAGGGCCGCGGCCATGCCGAGGCCGATCATCCAGCGGAACGCCCAGTACGTGACCCAGAGGATCGGGGCGAACTCGGTGAGGCCGGTGTCGGCGAAGGTCGTGGCGTATTCGGCGTTGAGGTCGTTGATGCCGTGCACGCAGGAGTCGAGCGTGTGGGTCGACAGCAGCGAGAGCAGATACGGCACCCGGATGCTGAACAGCTCGGAGCTGCCGTCCGGGGTGCCGAGGGTGAACAGGCTGAACGACGCGTCATAGCCGCAGACCGTGTCGAAGGTCGCTTCGGCCGCGGCCATCTTCATGGGCTGCGCCGCGTACATCGCGAGGCCCAGCTGGTCACCGGTGAGCACGACTCCGGCGGTCGAGACGATCATCGCCCACAGGCCGAACTTGAGCGAGATGCGCATGGTGTCGAAGTGCTGTCCGCGGGCGAGGTGCCAAGCCGAGACCGAGATCACGACACCGGCGGCGAACATCAGCGCACCGAAGATCGTGTGCGGGAACGCGGCGAGCGCGACCGGGTTCGTCAGCAGCGCCCAGAAGTCGGTGAGCTCGGCGCGGTTCGTCTCGGGATTGAAGACGTATCCGACCGGGTTCTGCATGAACGCGTTCGCGGCGATGATGAAGTACGCCGAGAGGATGCTGCCGATCGAGACGCACCAGATGGTGGCCAGGTGCAGCTTCTGCGGGAGCTTGTCCCAGCCGAAGATCCAGAGGCCGATGAAAGTCGCCTCGAAGAAGAAGGCGAGCAGACCCTCGAAGGCCAGCGGGGCGCCGAAGACGTCGCCGACGAAGCGGGAGTAGTCCGACCAGTTCATGCCGAACTGGAACTCCTGCACGATGCCGGTCACGACGCCCATGGCGAAGTTGATCAGGAAGATCTTGCCGAAGAACCGAGTGAGGTGCAGGTACTGCACCTTGCCGGTGCGCACCCACGCGGTCTGGAAGATCGCGGCGACGAGCGCCATGCCGATCGTCAGGGGCACGAACAGGTAGTGGTAGACGGTCGTCAGACCGAACTGCCATCGAGACAGGACCAGCGGGTCTAGCCATTCCATGAGCCACTCCTTCTTCCGTGCCCTGGTTCTTGTGCGCCGGATGCCACGCTAACGACGAGCCCGCTGCCCCCGATGGGCCGCCGACCGTGAATAAGACAGATGCTCGCCTAGGCGGCGGTCATCTCCGTCACGCGCAGCTGTATGGTGCAATCCGCCGGGAGGGCGGAGGTGCGCACGGCCTCTGCGGCGAGCGGCCCACCGGCCTCGGTGAGCACCCCCTGCATGAGGCCGAGGTGCACGGAGCACAGCATCGGACGGTCTTCGGCGCGACCCGCGGCGTGCGGGCACGGGCTGAGATCGACGGTGAGCTGCTCGTCGTCGACGACGGGCTCGAAGCCGCTCTCCTCCAAGTGTTCGATCAGGGCGTCCAGCTGATAGGTCGCGGCACGACCCAGTGCGGATGCCGAAGCAGGTAGGACCCGACGCAGCAGATCGCCGCGGACAGCGGCGGCCTTCGCCTTGGTGCGGGCGATGGGGCTGGAGGCATCCGCCGCGCCCGTCACCGCGCTGTAGAGCGTGCGCGGGCGGCCGCGGGTGGTGCGGTGCTCGCTGGCCTGGATGACGTAGCCGCCCTCGATCAGGCGCTGCAGGTGCTCTCGCACCGTGTTGGGGTGCAGCCCGGTGGCCTCGCAGAGCTCGCCGATCGTGAGCTCCGCACGGGTCCGCGCGGTGTCGTCCTGCGCAGAGCCGCCCTCGAACAGCGCGTGCAGGATCCGCACTCGCGAGAAGGTCGAGATCGGCCCGCAGACGGGCCCGCCGTTGGCCATGACTCCAGTATTCCGTGGCCGCTGCGCGACTTCGAGGGGTTGGGCCGTGAATAATGCCCGAACCGATAGGGATGTCTGATCCCGGCGATAGCCTGGCTGCATGGCCACCCGAAAACCTGCCCCTCCCGCGTACGTCTGCACCGAATGCGGGTGGACGACGGCCAAGTGGGTGGGTCGGTGCGCCGAGTGCCAGCAGTGGGGCACCGTGCAGGAGCAGGGCGCGCAGACCGGCATCCTGAGCCGCATCACCCCCCTCGCGCCGACGGCGGCGAAGGCCGCTCGACCGATCACGCAGATCACCACCGAAGACGCTCCTCGCCGCACGAGCGGGGTGGGCGAGTTCGACCGGGTGCTCGGCGGTGGCATCGTGCCCGGCGCGGCCATTCTGCTCAGCGGAGAACCGGGTGTCGGCAAGTCGACGCTGCTGCTCGAGGTCGCAGCGCAGGCTGCCCGATCGGGGCGTCGTGTGCTCTACGCCAGCGCTGAGGAGTCTCCCGCCCAGGTGCGCCTGCGCGCAGAACGCACCGGAGCTCTGCACGACGAGCTCTATCTGGCGAGCGAGACCGATCTCGCCACGATCCTCGGCCACATCGACGAGGTCGCACCGCAGCTGGTCATCGTCGACTCGGTGCAGACGGTGTCGTCGTCGCTCATCGACGGCGCGGCGGGTCAGCCGAGCCAGGTGCGCGAGGTCGCGGCCACCCTCATCCGGGTGGCGAAGGACCGCGGGCTGCCGGTCATCCTCGTCGGCCACGTCACGAAAGACGGCACCGTCGCCGGGCCCCGCGTGCTCGAGCACCTGGTCGACGTCGTCTGTCACTTCGAGGGCGACCGACAGACCTCGCTGCGCTTCATCCGCGCGCTGAAGAACCGGTTCGGCCCGACCGATGAGGTCGGATGCTTCGAGATGACGGGCGCGGGCATCTCCGAGGTTCCCGACCCCTCGGGCCTCTTCCTGTCGCAGGGTGCGACCGAGCCCGGCACGTGCGTCGCCATCTCACTCGAAGGCCGCAGGGCGCTGCCGGTCGAGGTGCAGGCGCTCACGATCACCACGACGGCGCCGAACCCTCGTCGGGTGGTGCACGGACTCGACTCATCGCGCGTGGCGATGGTGCTGGCGATCCTCGAGCGTCGGGCGCACATCAAGACCAGCAATCTCGACGTGTACGTCTCGACCGTCGGCGGTGTGCGCTTCACCGAACCGGCCGCCGATCTGGCTATCGCGATCGCCGTCGCCGGTTCCATTCAGCAGATCTCGGTGCCTCGAACCGTCGCCGCCGTCGGGGAGCTCAGCCTGGCGGGCGAGATCCGCCCCGTCACCCAGTCGGCGCAGCGCCGTTCAGAAGCCGCGCGGCTCGGCTACGAACAGGTGGTCGACGACCGCTCGAAGACCCTGCGCGCGGCATTGAACGACGTGCGCGCCCGCAACACCAACCGGCGCAGCGACGCAGACATCCCGCCGTTCTGAGCCGGCGAGGGATCGACGGACACCCCAGCCGGGGTCACTTACGCACCCGACGCCCCACGCCCTAAGCGGGGTCACTTTCGCATCCCAATCACCAAGCGGGGTCACTTTCGCATCCGAATCAAGCAACAGGGATGCCGAAGTGACCCCGCACAGACCGCAGATGCGAAAGTGACCCCGCACGGGTCGTGGCGCCCTGTACCGGTCGCACGGGCAAGCGAGCGCGCCACCACGCGGTCACCCAGAGGAGGCGGCTTCAGGCGTCGAGCGCCTTGAGGAGCTCCTCAGGAGAGGCCTGCATCGGGTGCGGACCTGCGATATCCAGAAAGACTGTCGTGATCGGGTGCGCGCCGAGGAACTTCCGCAACCAGTCGGCTGTGTAGATCCCGACGCCCGGAGGCAGGTTCGCCGGCTTGTTCTTGGCGTCACTGAACAGCAGCAGCGCCAGATCGCCCGAGTTCGGGTCGCGGTAGGTCCAGACCTCTCCGCTGTCGAGCGGGTTGTCTCGAGCACCGGGCTTCACGAGCGGAACGACCGTGGTGCCGTGGCGCAGTGCCAGAGCGACCGCAGCGATGTCCTGCTTCTCCAGCGCCTGGGCGAGGGCGTCCGACCGGAAATCCTCGGGGGCGGGCTTGCTCTTCGCGGACTTCGACTTCTTCGCTGCCATGCATCCAGCATATTCAGCGGATGCCGACGTGTACTCCGAGTCGAAGGCCGAGATGGAAAGGGGCCCTCTCGAGTCATCCATTGGGGACTGGGGTACTCGAGAGGGCCCACGGACCCTCGGGCGGCATGTCGAAGCGCTGGGGACGCTGTGCTCGACGCCACTGGGGATGGCATGCGCCGCAAGTCTGCGAGGGTCACTCCAATGGTATCCCAAAGAATGAGCAGTGTCACCCGAAACTGAGTTCAGGACTGTATTCGAGACGTTTGTCCAGTTTCGACGTCAATAGAGCAGGATCTGCTTCGTGGTCGTGCCCTTGAAGCCACCGATCTCGACGGCGACGTGGTACGACGCCCCGCCGCCGGGCGCGCGCGGACGATTCTCGTCGGCGCACGTCTCGACGCTCGATCGTGTGCGATCCCACGTGACCGGCACCTTGCTCGTCACGGTCGCTCCGGCGGTGAGCGTCGCGACCATGCTGCTCGGATTCTCCTGGCAGTCGGTCGATGTCCACCAGACATCGGACCCGCTCGACACCGTGAGCCTCTGGGTCGTCGATCCCACGTCGATCGCGCAGTCGGTGGAACCGCGGTTGGTCAGCGAGATCGACAGCTGCGGCAGCACGCCCGGGTCGTAGGTGTCGGCATCCGTCACGGCAGCGACCTCGACGTCCCTCGCCTCGCATGCGACGATTCCCGGAGTCTCCTCAGCCGACGACTCGGGCGACGGCGACTCGGATGCGGTCGACTCGGATGCGGTGGGATCAGGCGTCGGCGAGTCGGATGCGGACGCGCTCGGCGACGGCGTCGCCTCGGCCGCATTCGCCCACGGACGTGCCATGAGCAGCCACACGGCGACGCCGACGACCGCCACCACCAGGATCGCCGCGACAAGGGTCAGCAATCTCCGGCGACGATACACGGCGGCGGAGTGACGAGGCATTAGTTCAGGTTAGTTGAGGCTCTTCAGCATCCTGGTGTTGCCGAGCGTGTTCGGCTTGACGTGCGCGAGATCGAGGAACTCCTCGACACCCGCGTCGCCGCTTCGCAGCAGTTGCGAGTACACGTCGGGGTCGACGACCTGTTCGCCGATGATCGAATAGCCGCGCCGTCCGAAGAACTCGACTTCGAAGGTCAGACAGAACAGACGACTGAGGCCGAGCCCCCGCGCCTGTTCCTCGAGCGCGCCGACGATCGCACCGCCGACTCCGTGATGCAGCCAGTCCCCGCGCACCATGAGCGTGCGCACCTCGCCGAGGTCTTCCCAGAACACGTGCAGCGCACCGCATCCGATCAACTCGCCGTCGGCCTCGGCGACGACGAACTCCTGCACGGCGCCGTAGAGCACTGCCAGGTCTTTGCCGAGCAGGATTCGCTGCTCGACCATCGGCTGCAGGAGGTTGCGGATGCCGATGATGTCAGCGCTGCGCGCCGGCCGGACGATGTACTCGCTCACAGGTCAAGCCTAGAACCCGTCACCTCCCGAGACCCTGAGCGGCCCCGGAATGCCGGAGTAACGCCCCGGGCACGCAGAAGGGGCGGATGCTGATCGCATCCGCCCCTTGTGTGATCAGGTCACTCCCCGCTGGCGACCGCCAGGTCGGGGGTTCCCGAGATCGCTCCGCCGGTGTTCACGCCGACCGCGACCTTCTCGCCGCGGGGGCCGTGCTCGAAGAGGAACTCGCCGTCCTTCGAGTCGACCTTCACGTGGTCGCCGGGGTTGAGCTCGCCGTGCAGGATCTTCTCAGACAGGCGGTCCTCGACCTCGTGCTGCATCGCGCGACGCAGCGGCCGGGCACCGAGTGCCGGGTCGAACCCGATCTCGATCAGACGCTCCTTGGCGGCCTGCGAGAGCTCGATCGTCATGTCGCGGTCGAGCAGACGCTCGCCGAGGCGCTTCGTGAACAGATCGACGATCTGCACGAGCTCATCCTTCGACAGCTGCGGGAACACGATGATGTCGTCGACACGGTTGAGGAACTCGGGCTTGAAGTTGCGCTTGAGCTCTTCGTTGACCTTGCCCTTCATCCGCTCGTAGTTCGTCGAGTTGACGCCCTCGATCTGGAATCCGACCGGACCACCGGCGATGTCACGAGCACCGAGGTTGGTGGTCATGATGATGACGGTGTTCTTGAAGTCGATCACGCGGCCCTGACCATCGGTCAGACGACCCTCTTCGAGGATCTGCAGCAGCGAGTTGAAGATGTCCGGGTGGGCCTTCTCGATCTCGTCGAACAGCACCACGCTGAACGGCTTGCGGCGCACCTTCTCGGTGAGCTGTCCACCCTCTTCGAACCCGACGAATCCGGGAGGGGCACCGAACAGACGCGAGACGGTGTGCTTCTCACCGAACTCGCTCATGTCGAGCGAGATGAGAGCGGCTTCGTCGTCGAACAGGAACTCGGCGAGCGCCTTGGCGAGCTCGGTCTTTCCGACGCCCGTGGGGCCGGCGAAGATGAACGAACCGGAGGGACGCTTCGGGTCCTTGAGGCCGGCACGCTGACGACGGATCGTCTTCGAGAGCGCCGCGATGGCCTCTTCCTGACCGATGACGCGCTGGTGCAGCGCCTTCTCCATGAAGACGAGTCGCGAGGACTCCTCTTCCGTCAGCTTGAAGACGGGGATGCCGGTGGCCTGTGCGAGCACCTCGGCGATCAGACCCTCGTCGACGACCGCCTGGGTCGCGACGTCACCCGAACGCCACTGCTTCTCGAGGCGCAGGCGCTCGGCGAGGAGGCTCTTCTCCTCGTCGCGCAGCGATGCGGCCTTCTCGAAGTCCTGGTCTTCCGACGCCACTTCCTTCTGCTCGCGAACCTTGGCGATCTTCTCGTCGAATTCGCGCAGCTCGGGCGGGCTCGACAGGATGCTGAGGCGCAGGCGTGCGCCGGCCTCATCGATCAGGTCGATGGCCTTGTCGGGCAGGAACCGGTCGGAGACGTAGCGGTCGGCGAGGTTCGACGCCGCGACGATCGCGCCGTCGGTGATCTGCACCTTGTGGTGCGCCTCGTAGCGGTCGCGCAGCCCCTTGAGGATGTTGATCGTGTGAGGCAGGCTCGGCTCGTTCACCTGGATCGACTGGAAGCGGCGCTCGAGAGCGGCATCCTTCTCGAAGTGCTTGCGGTACTCGTCGAGCGTGGTGGCGCCGATGGTCTGGAGCTCACCTCGGGCGAGGAGCGGCTTGAGGATGCTGGCCGCGTCGATCGCGCCCTCGGCGGCGCCCGCACCCACGAGGGTGTGGATCTCGTCGATGAAGACGATGATGTCGCCGCGCGTGCGGATCTCCTTGGTGACCTTCTTCAGACGCTCTTCGAAGTCGCCACGGTAGCGGGAACCGGCGATGAGCGAGCCGAGGTCGAGCGAGTAGAGCTGCTTGTCCTTCAGCGTCTCGGGCACATCGCCCTTGACGATCGCCTGAGCGAGTCCCTCGACGACGGCGGTCTTGCCGACACCGGGCTCACCGATCAGCACGGGGTTGTTCTTGGAGCGACGAGACAGGATCTGCATGACCCGCTCGATCTCCTTCTCGCGACCGATGACCGGGTCGAGCTTGTTGTCGCGCGCGGCCTGGGTCAGGTTGCGACCGAACTGGTCGAGCACCTGCGAGCCGCCCTGGGCGCTCGGGGTGTCGTTCGACTGCGCGCCGACGGCTGCCGGCTCGCGCCCGGGGGCACCCGACAGGAGCTGGATGACCTGCTGGCGGACCTTGTTGAGGTCGGCGCCGAGCTTGACGAGAACCTGGGCTGCGACACCCTCGCCCTCGCGGATGAGGCCGAGCAGGATGTGCTCGGTGCCGATGTAGTTGTGGCCGAGCTGCAGAGCCTCACGGAGGCTGAGCTCGAGCACCTTCTTGGCGCGCGGCGTGAACGGGATGTGACCGGTGGGCTGCTGCTGGCCCTGACCGATGATGTCCTGCACCTGCTCGCGGACGGCGTCAAGGGAGATGCCGAGGCTTTCGAGCGCCTTGGCTGCGACACCCTCACCCTCGTGGATGAGGCCGAGCAGGATGTGCTCGGTGCCGATGTAGTTGTGGTTGAGCATCTTCGCCTCTTCTTGGGCGAGGACGACCACTCGACGGGCTCGGTCCGTGAATCTCTCGAACATGCTGTGACTCCTTATTCGCACGGGGCGAAGCGCTGAGTCCTCGACGGGTCTCCGCGCCTGTACATCGAGAGTAACCACCGTGCGGATGCTGTATGCCCGTGTTCGCCGTCGGCATAGCGCCGTGACGGTCGGTGACGGCGCTCTCGCGCAGTCGGGGTTGACTCAGTTATCGACAGTCGTTATGTTAACGATTATCGGTAATAACGACTCTCGATAAGGAGTGGATGATGACCTCGACCAAAGACCGCACGCTCTCACGCGGTGACTCCGGCGCCCTGATCGGCTTCTGCATCGCGGGAGTCCTGATCGCCGCTTACATCACCGTGCTCTCGATCATCCGGATCATCGAACTCGCCCGTGGCGTCGACGTGCCGGTGCTCGTCGAGTTCATCAGCTCGAAGACACCGGTCGACCTGCCGCTGACCAACGGCGCCAGCATCCCCGTCGGCGTCGACAGCGCGACGATCACGGCCCCCGAACTGCCGGCGATCGCCGCAGTGCCGGGCATCATCGGCCAGATCGCGCAGATCCTCACGATCATCGTCGTGATCGGCTGCCTGATCCTGTTGGCCCGGAGCGTGCTCACCGGACGCGTCTTCAGCCGCCGCAACACGACCCTCGTCGCCACGGCCGGCATCACCGGCCTCCTCGGGTTCGCCGCGGTGCGCTTCTTCGACAACATGCTCGCCAACGCGACGGTCGCCACGGTGGCCGACAACGCCGTCGACAGCGCGGTGATCAGCGTCGAGCCCTTCACCTTCGTGCTCGCTGCTTTCGTGCTCGCTCTCATCGGCACGGTGCTCTCCATCGGCGACCGCCTGCAGCGCGACACCGACGGGCTCGTCTGATGAGCACCGTGACCGCGACCCGTTCCCAGACAGCCGATGCGATCACCGTGATCCTCTTCGGCGCGGCCGCTCTGGTGGTGACGGCCATCAGCACCGTGCTGCGCGTGCTCGGGACGTTCCGGGATCAGGGCATCGCATGGGCCATCCCGATCGACGAGCAGCCGATCGACGCGACCGTCGGCTCAGGAGCCGCATCGGTCGAGGGGATCGCTCAGCAGGTGATGGTGTTCGCCACCGGAGTGGATGCCGCCTCGACCGCAGCGATCGTCGGCTCGCTCGTGCTGTGGGCGCTCGCCCCGTTGATCGTCATCGTCGCCGTGATGCTCGTCGCCTGGAACTTCCTCCGCGGACGCTTCTTCGTGCGGAGCAACGCGCGGGCCTTCGATGCGATCGGCTGGACCCTCGTGCTCGCTCCGATGTTCATCCTGCTGCTCGAGAAACTGGGGCTGAACGGGGTTTCTGCCGCGGTCGGCCTCGGCTCGGGCGAGCCGGTGCATCCGATCGAGTTCTGGTCGATCGTCCCGATCTTCGCGACCGGCGTCGCGGTGGGCCTCATCGCCGCCGCGTTCCGTCAGGGCATCCGTCTGCAGCGCGAGAAGGCCGTGCTCGAGGACGACACGAGGGGCCTCGTATGAGCCCGGCGGAGAACGACGACGAGCTCACCGGCATCCACTGCCGCCTCGACGAGCTGCTCGCTGAGCGCGGGATGACCCTGACCGAGCTGAGCGCACGCGTCGGCGTCAGCATCGTGAACCTGTCGGTGCTCAAGAACGACCGGGCGCGGGCGATCAGGTATTCGACGCTGCGCGCGATCTGCGATGCCCTCGGCTGCGAGGTCGGCGACCTGCTCGTGCTCGCCTAGCCCGATCCACGACGCGCTCTCGTTCGGCGACACCAGGAACATGAGGCCATCGCGGCGAAGCACCGCCATCGCGACCGGGCGTGCATCACGAACACCACGCCGAGCGCAACCCCTGCTATGGATTCTCTGTGCGCCGATAGCGTCGACGGCATGAAGCTCAACGACCGGAACCTGCGCACCCCCTCCCGCATCCTCATGGCACTGCCCATCGCCGCGCTCGCATTCTCGCTCGCCGCCTGCGGTGGGTCGTCGCGCCCCGCGGTCGACGACGTCGCCGAGGGCATCCAGAAGGTCTACGAAGACCAGGGGCTCGGCGATGCCGTCCCGGACGACGTCGCGACCTGCTTCGCAGAGGCGCTCGTCGACTCCGACCTGAGCGACGAGACCCTCACCTACATCGCCAACGGCGAAGACAAGCAGTCCAGCGAAGAGGACAAGGCTCTGACCACGCAGATCCTCACCGACAACCTCGAGAAGTGCGCGGCCTGACCCACCGCGACGCCTGACGAACGCCTGACGAAGGATGGCGGATGCTTCGGCATCCGTCATCCTTCGTCATCTCGACCTCGGGATGACGGCGTGACTCCTAGCGTGGACGGATAGCGCGCACACGGCGCGCACCGATTCTGGAGTCCTCGATCCCATGAGCACCACCGCCCGCCCCACGAAGGCGCCCGACACTCGCGGTCCCGTCCGGAAGCTGCTGACCTCGTTCGGCTTCCAGATCCTCGCAGCACTCGTCCTCGGCATCGCCGCCGGCCTGATCGCCCGCCAGTCGGGCGCCACCGCCGACAGCCCCAACGGCCTCTCCGCCACACTCGACACGATCGGCAGCTCGTATGTCACGCTGCTGCGCGCCGCTGTGGTGCCGCTGATCTTCACCGCGATCGTCGCCAGCATCTCGAACCTGCGCCGCGTGCAGAACGCCGCGCGCCTCGCGGGACAGACCCTGCTGTGGTTCGCGATCACCGCGTTCATCGCCGTGATCATCGGCATCACGCTCGGCCTGGTGATCCAGCCGGGCAACCGCGCCGGCGAGGGCCTCGAGCCCGGCGCCCCGTACACGGTCGGCACGTGGTGGAACTTCCTCCTCGGTCTGATCCCGCAGAACTTCCTCGGGCTCAGCGTCAGCACGAACCCGGGCGCCACCGACGGCACGTTCACGTCGAGCGTGAACTTCAACATCCTGCAGGTCATCGTGATCGCGGTCGCCGTCGGCATCGCAGCGCTCAAGGCCGGCAAGAAGGCCGAGCCCTTCCTCGCGTTCACCGAGTCGCTGCTCAAGGTCATCCAGCGCGTGCTGTGGTGGATCATCCGCATCGCCCCGCTCGGCACGTTCGGCCTCATCGGCGCCGCGGTCGTCAAGTACGGCTGGGAGAAGCTCGCCTCGCTCGGCTGGTTCGCGATCGCGGTCTACGTCGGCCTCGCTCTCGTGCTCTTCGTGGTCTACCCGGTGCTCGTCAAGACGAACGGCCTGTCGATCAGGCAGTACTTCTCGGGCGTCTGGCCTGCCGTGCAGCTGGCATTCGTCAGCCGCTCGTCGATCGGCACCCTGCCCCTCACCGAGCGCGTGACCGAGCGCAACCTCGGCGTGCCCCGCTCGTATGCCTCGTTCGCCGTGCCGTTCGGCGCGACCACGAAGATGGACGGCTGCGCCGCGATCTACCCGGCCATCGCCGCGATCTTCGTGGCGCAGTTCTTCGGCATCGAGCTGAACCTGGTGCAGTACCTGCTGATCGTGCTCGTCTCGGTGGTCGGCTCCGCCGCCACGGCCGGCACCACCGGAGCGACAGTCATGCTCACGCTGACGCTGTCGACGCTCGGTCTGCCGCTCGAGGGCGTCGGCCTGCTGCTCGCGATCGACCCGATCCTCGACATGGGCCGCACCGCGGTCAACGTCGCGGGCCAGGCGCTCGTGCCGACCATCGTCGCAAAGCGCGAGGGCATCCTCGACGAGGAGCTCTACAACGCGCCGCGCGAGGGCCTGCCGTTCGCCGACGACTCGGCCGACGATGATGCGTCCGAGCCGGATGCCGCAGCATCCGACTCCCCGGAATCCGAGACCGAGCCGGCCAGCACCCGCTGATCCGTCGTCTCATCGACCGAGCGCCTCACCCCTTCCCGGGGTGGGGCGCTCGTCTGTCTCCCGCTACGCGCGACCCTGCAGACGCGTGGCGGCACGGGTGTCGAGGGCGAGCTCCTCGGCATCCATCGCGGCCATCAGCTCGCGCATGACCTCCTCGTCGAGGTTGCCGGCGTCTCGCTCTGCGAGCAGGATGTCGCGGCGCACCTGCAGCCACCCGCGGGTGAGTGCTGCGAGGTCTTCGTATGAAGGTCGGGTGACCGCCTCCTCGACCTCCTGCGCCTCGTCGGCGGCCTTCTCGACGCGGGTCATGCGCTTCGTGAACGCGTCGAAGACGCCGATGTCGACGCTGCCGTACTTCTCGACCCACTCGACGCGCTTCTCGGCGAGGAAGGCCTTGCCCGCCTCGCGGCTCTTGGCCTTGACGTCGGCGACCGCGCGTTCGTCCTCCTCCTCGTCGACATCGCTGGCGATGCCGAGCCCGCGGATCAGCAGCGGCAGAGTCAGGCCCTGCAGCAGCAGCGTGCCGACGGTGACGACGTACGCGACGACGACGATCGCGTGCGACGGCTCGGTGTCGAGCGCCGCGAGGTCTGCCGCGGCGAGCGCGGTGGCCAGCGTCACCACCCCGCGCATGCCCGCCCACGAGATGACGGCGTTGTCCTTCCAGGTGAGCTGCAGGCCCGCCATGCGATCGCGCACGATCTTCGACCGCAGCTCTTCGGCGCTGTACTGCTTCCAGCGTTTCGAGTCGCGGCGGCGCTCGTCGAAGGCTCCGGATGCGACCGTACGATCCCAGCGATCCAGCCTTCTGCGGTCTTGGAAGTTCGCCCATCCGTTCGCCGGGTAGACGTAGAGCGGACGCACGACCAGCACCACGAGCAGCACCGCCCCCGACAGCAGCAGGATGCGGCCGACCTCCTCGCCGCCGAGGTCGCTGAGCACGCGCGGGAACTGCAGACCGATGTACGCGAACACGAAGCTCTCGAGCAGCAGGTCGGCCGACAACCAGAGCGGCGCCTCCTGCTGACGCGTCGTGTAGTCGGTGCGGGGTGAGTTGTATCCGACGTAGAGGCCCATCGCGACGACCGCGAGCACGCCCGAGCCGAGCAGGTGCTCGGCGATCGCATACGCTCCGAACGGTGCGAGCAGCCCGAACGTGCCGATCACGACGGGGTCGCTGATGCGCATGCGCAGCTGGTGCAGCACGATGCCGAAGACGAGCCCGACCACGACGCCCACGCCCACCGCGAGCAGGAACTGCCAGATTCCGTCCCAGACGGTGAGCGTCGCCCCGGCGATGATCGCCGCGAACACCCGGTAGAGGGTCAGCGACGTCGCGTCGTTGATCAGGCTCTCCCCCGACAGCACGGTCATGATGCGGCGCGGAAGCCCGAGCTTGCGGCCGATCGCCGCGGCCGAGACCGCATCGGGCGGAGCCACGATGGCGCCGAGCAGCAGGGCGCCCGGCAGGGTGAGCGAGGGCAGGATCCACCACGCCACCAGGCCCACCGCGACCGCGGTGAGCAGCACGAGGGTGACACCGAGTCGGCGGATCTGCGGCAGGCTGCGCTTGAAGCCCACGAACGACACGTCGAGCGCCGCCGAGTACAGCAGCGGCGGCAGCACGAGGTTCAGCAGCAGGTGCCCGTCGATCTCGACCTCGGGCACGAAAGGCAGGAAGGATGCCGCGAGGGCGACGACCGTGACGAGCAGCGGGGCCGGCCATCCGCGCCATCGGGCGATCGCCGCCACGACGACAGCACCGACGAGCACGTAGAAGATCTCCGCATCCATGCCTTTAAAGTACTGCCCTGCCGTTGACGTCGCGCGGCGGGCGGGAATGCCCCGCCCGCCCCCGCCGTTGCATTCGGGGATGACTTCCACCGCGCTCTCCGTCCTCGACCTCGTCCCGGTTCGCACCGGCCAGACCAGTGCCGAGGCGATCTCCTCCTCCCTCGATCTCGCCGCCACCGCCGACCGCCTCGGCTACCGCCGCTACTGGTTCGCCGAGCACCACAACATGCCGGCCGTGGCATCCACCACTCCCCCGGTGCTGATCGCGGCTGCGGCGATGCGCACCACGAAGATCCGGCTGGGGTCGGGTGGCGTGATGCTGCCGAACCACGCACCGCTCATCGTCGCCGAGCAGTTCGCGGCTCTCGAGGCCATCGCTCCCGGCCGCATCGACCTCGGCCTCGGCCGCGCCCCGGGCAGCGACCCGGTCATCACCCAGTTGCTGCGCGGCTCTGGCACCACGAGCGACGTCGAGCAGTTCCCCCGCAACGTGCAGGACATCTCCGCGCTCGTCTCGGGCGAGGGCGCGACCGTGCGCTTCACGTCGGGCGGCGAGTACACGGTGCACGCGACACCGGCCGCGACCGGAAGCCCCGAGGTCTGGTTGCTCGGGTCGAGCGACTACTCGGCCCAGCTCGCGGCATCCCATGGCCTTCCGTACGTGTTCGCGAACCACTTCTCGGGTCAGGGACTCGAACGAGCGCTCGACCTCTATCGCACCGGATATCAGCCGAGCGAAGAGCACCCCGAGCCGCGGACGTTCCTCACGGTCAACGTCGTCGCCTCGCCGACCCAGGAGGAGGCCGAGGCCCGTGCCCTGCCGCAGCTGCGCATGATGTCGCGCCTGCGTCTGAACAAGCCGCTGATCGCGCTCGAGACCGTCGAAGAGGCGCTCGCCGCCGAGTCGGATGCTGCGACCGACCAGGTCGTCGAGGCCGCCCGCTCCCGCTGGTTCGTCGGCACCGGTGAGTCCGTCGCCGCAGAGGTGCGCGAGTTCGCGGCGAAGTACGGCGTCGACGAGGTCATGCTCTCGCCCGTCGCCGGTGCCTACGAGTCCGAGCCGCGCGACGCCGCAGCCGGCCGCGCACAGACGCTCGAGCTCATCGCCGCCGCCCTGTAGGGGCCGTCGTCGCGGGTCCCGCCCTCGCGGGCGTGGCGTCCGTCGCGTCCGAACTCCCGTGCGGGGTCAGTTTCGCATCCGAGAAGCCACTGAGAGATGCGGAAGTGACCCTGCTCGCGGCATCAGATGCAGAAGTGACCCCGCATCGCATCGGACCGTGGGATGGAACGGGTCGCTGGTTCGCGGATGCTGTCCACAGGCGCGACTTCTCCACATCTCCCGGGATCCGCGCGATCACCGGACGAGAACGGCGCATCGGATCAGCGAACCTGATCGGATGCGCCATCGGATACTCCTGCCCGACGAACTCGGTCGTCATTTCACCGTGCAACAGGCCACGGCCGCGGGCGTGGGTCGAGGCCGCGTCTCCGCGCGCGATCTCGACCGCCCCTTCCGCGGGGTGCGCTCGGTCACGGCCGCGGAGACGCCGATCGATCGAGTCGCCGCCCTTGCGGCGCGCCTGCAGCGTGGTCAACTCATCGGCGGGGCGTCGGCGATGCGCGTGTGGGGGTACCCGCATCCCGGCATCTGGAGCGTGCATGCGCCGATCGTCGTCGTCGTGACGACGGGTTCTTCGCGCGTCAGACGCAGCGGCGTCACCGGTCGACGTCTTGCAGAGGGACGCGCTCAGCCCTGGCGGATCGGCGGAATCCCGATCGTCGATCCGATCGCCGCTCTGTTCATGTGCGCCGCGGCGCTGACCGAAGATGAGGTGGTCGTTGCGCTCGACGCCCTGATCAGCGCGGCAGACAACTATCCGGGGCTGCGTGCGGGACGTCCGCCGCTCACCGCGACCGACATCGAGCAGCGTCTGCAGGTCTGGGGCCGGTTCCCTGGTTCTCGCCGAGTCCGGGACGCGCTGTCCCGTGCGCGCGAAGGAGTGGAATCGCCGAAGGAAACCGAGACGAGGCTGCTCATCGTGGCAGCGGGTCTGCCTGAACCCGTCGTGCAGCACGAGGTCTATGACAACGGCCTTCTCATCGCACGGTGCGACATGGCCTACCCCGACCTCAAGATCACGATCGAGTACGAGGGCGACGGCCACCGCTCGAGCCGCGATCAGTGGCGGCGCGACATCCAGCGACAGCGCGAACTCGAAGACCTGGGATGGATCGTCATCCGCGTGACTCAACTCGACCTGGCGGGCGACTCAGGCCCGCTGCTCGACCGCATCCGTCGGGCGAGATCCTCCCGCCGCTGACTGTTCCCCTACTGCGCCTCCCCGCTCCGCTCTCCCCTCCTGCCCACAGGCAAGGTCACTTTCGCACCCCTGCCCACAGGCAGGGCCACTTCCGCATCCGAATCGCCCCGTTGCGGTGAGAAAGTGACCCCGCAATCGGCGCAGGATGCGAAAGTGACCCCGCGCGCGGCACGGGCCCGCGCACCTCGCAACAGCGCGTGATGTGCGCCGACCGCCCGCCCGGGCTCCCGCGAGACAGGGGCTGGTATTCCGGGGCGCCGGGGCGTAGCGTCACGAGCAACGGAAGGGGTTCGATGATGAGCACGACCAAGACCCTGGCACTCTGGGTGGCTTACGGCACGAACGGAGTCGTCGGAAGCATCCGACACGATGACGAGGGGTACACCGTCGTCATGGCCGGATCGGATGCTGCGACAGGCACGTACCCGAACCTGGAATCGGCCAAGGGCGCGTTGCATTCGCACATGCTGCCAGGCAGCGGCTGGCCGATGTTCCGCGAACACTGACCTTCGAGCGGGGAAACAAGGGGCAGAGGGGCGACGCGGTCGCGGGGGCACCCCCGCGACCGCCGTACGCTGACTTCATGCGACACGCCACCTCACTCGCTCCCCCGGTCGTCCTCACGGTCGAGGAGCAGCAGGCGAAGGTGCTGGCCGCATCCCGACCGCTCACCCCAGAGACGGTGCCGATCGCGCGGGCATCCGGTCGCACCCTCGCCGCCGCCGTGCACGCCCGGGTCGATGTGCCGCTGTTCGACAACTCCGCGATGGACGGATACGCCGTCATCTTCTCCGACGTCGAGGGGGCGACGGCCGAGCACCCTGCCGAACTCCGCGTCATCGCCGACCTGCCCGCCGGTTCCGCCGAGGAGCCCGAGCTGCGTCCAGGGCTTGCCGCGCGGATCATGACCGGCGCTCCCGTGCCCCGCACCGCGAACACCGTCGTGCCCTTCGAACACACGCGTGACGGGCTGCGGGCCTGGGATGCCGCGGCGATCGTGACCACGGCGCCTCTCCGAGAGGGCGCCAACATCCGCCGCTGCGGGGAGGAGCTGCGCGCCGGTGCCGTCGTCGCGCGGGCGGGGACCGTGCTCGGGCCACTGCAGCTGACGGCCATCGCGGCCACCGGCGTCGACACCGTGCAGGTGCATCGTCGCCCTCGGGTCGCCGTGATCTCGACGGGAACCGAACTCGCCGCCCCCGGCGCAGACCTCGACCGCGGGCAGATCCCTGAATCGAACTCGGTGCTGCTCGCGTCGATGTGCGTCGAGGCGGGTGCCGACGTCATCTCGGTCGACACGGTGACCGATGAGGATGCTGCTTTCACGAGCCTCCTCGACCGCGCACTGCACGCCGGTCATGCCGATGTCGTGGTCACCTCGGGCGGGGTCAGCGCCGGTGCCCACGAGGTCGTCAAGAACGTGCTGCGTGATCGCATCGAGTTCACCGCGGTCGCCATGCAGCCGGGCAGGCCCCAAGCCTTCGGGCGCATCGATGACGCCCTGATCTTCGGCCTCCCCGGCAATCCTGCCAGCGTCGCCGCCTCGTTCGAGGCCTTCGTCCGCCCGGCACTGCTCGCTCAGCAGGGGCGCGAATCGGTGCACCGCCCGATGCTCCGCCTCGCGACCGCAGCCGGATGGCGCAGCCCGACGGGGCGGCAGCAGTATGTGCCGGTGGCTCTCGACCGTTCCGACCCCGCCGCGTGGTCGGTGAGTCCGGCAGCCGCCGACGGATCGTCCGGCGCGCACCTCGCCGCAGGGCTCGCCAGGGCGGATGCCTATGCCGTCGTGCGCGCCGACGTCTCGGCCGTGGCCGCCGGAGACCTCGTCGACGTGATGTTGCTCTCGTGACCTCGGCCTACGCAGCGAGCCCTGCATCCGCCGCGACCCCGGACACCCCGGCAGCCCCCGGCACCGCGGCGATCATCCTCGCCGGTGGACGAGCGACACGTCTCGACGGCGCCGCCAAGCCGCTGCTCGAGGTCGGCGGCCGCACGCTGCTCGATCGGGCCGTCGCTGCCGTCGCGGGCTTCGGCCCGATCGTCGTCGTGGGTCCGCCTGCACCCGTGGACGGCGAGGTCGTCTGGACCCGCGAGACCCCCGAGTTCGGCGGACCGGTCGCCGGCATCGCTGCCGGGCTCGCGATCATCGAGAGCGCCGACGTGTTCGTGTTGGCGGCCGATCTGCCGAACGCCGAGGACGCGGTCGCGCTGCTGCGTCGGCATCCGCACTCCGCCAGCGACGAAGACGGCGTCTGCCTGGCCGACGACTCCGGACGGATGCAGTGGCTGATCGGGATCTATCGCACCGACGCGCTGCGCGGGGCCCTCGGCGCCCTCCCTGTCGGCGGCCGAGATGCCTCCATCCGGTCGCTGCTCGCGGGCCTCGCCATCACCGCGCTGCCGGCAGGAGACCTGGCGACGGACGTAGACACGTGGGACGATCTCGAACGTGCCCGCGCAGCGGCGCAGACAACGACCACAACGGCGCAGACACCCCCGAGCGGCAGCGCACCGGACGAGGAGATGACATGACCGACACGCCCCCGCACCTTCCGGTCGAGGCGCTCGACGACTGGACCGCCGCCGCCTGCACCGCCCTCGGGATCGACCGAGCGTCGGTCGACATCGGACTGCTCCTCGATCTCGCCCGCGATGTCGCGCACGGCGTCGCCCGTCCGGCTGCACCGCTCAGCGCCTACCTCGCCGGCCTCGCCGCCGGACGCGCGGGCGGCAGTCGTGAGGACACCGCCGCTGCAGTGGCCACGATCACCACCCTGGCGGCATCCTGGCGTGACGATGATGAGAGATCCTGACCCGCGCCTCGCCGACCTCCGCGATCTGATCGGGAACGATCACGGCCTGATCCGGGGCGGTCTCAGTCCTCGGGTTCGCCGCTGAGGATGCCGCGCAGCCAATCGCGCGCCTCGACGAAGACGTCATCGTCGTAGCGCTCGGGGTACTGCACGATCTGCCGATCGGCCCGCGGATACGACCCGAGGAAGACCACGCGGGGGCTGAACCGACGGATGCCGAGCAGCGCGTCGGCCATGCGCTCGTGCTCGATGTGCCCGTCGGCGTCGATCACGAACCGGTAGCGGCCGAGCTCGTCGCCGATGGGACGCGACTGGATGAGCGAGAGGTTGATGCCGCGGGTCGAGAACTGCTCGAGCATCTCGAGGAGAGAACCGGGGTGATCGTTGGGCAGCTCGACGATCAGCGACGTCTTGTCTGCACCGGTCGGGGCCGGGGCGGAGGTGGTGCGGGTGACGAGCACGAAGCGGGTGACGGCCTGGGCGTTGTCGCCGATGCCCTCGGCCAGCACGTCGACGTCGAGGTGCTTCACGACGCCGGGAGCGGCGATCGCCGCCTGCGCAGGAAGAGTGCCGTCGAGCATGCCGACCGCCGATGCGACGTTGCTCGCCGCGGGCACGTGCGAGTGCGTCGGCAGATGCGCCCCGAGCCAGCCGTGGCACTGCCCGTAGGCGACGGGATGAGCCGCGATCACCTTGACGTCCGACAGCGTGGTTCCGCGGGGAGCGACGAGCACGAAGTTGACCCGCACCAGGTACTCGCCGATGATCCGCAGGCCGGGCAGCGTGGCCAGAGCATCCTGCGTGGTCGAGACGCCCCCCTCGATCGAGTTCTCGATGGCGATCATGGCTGCGTCGCTGCGCCCCTCGAGCACATCCGCGAGGGCCTCGCCGACGTTGTGCACCGCCCGCCATTCCTGGCCGCGCGCTTCGGCGACCTGTTCGAGTGCCGCTTCGGTGAATGTTCCGGCGGGGCCGAGATAGCTGTAGGTGCGGCGTTCAGTCACGCGTTTCACCTTAGGGCACCAGTGCGCACCCAGAAGATGCGCGGATGCCGAGATGGGGGCAGACTGTCTGCATGACGAGCCGTGCCGGCCTACCAGCCGAAGAATCCGATCTGATCGATGTCGACGAGCTGATCGCCGCTTACTACGATCGCGTCCCCGACCCCGGCGTCGCCGCCGAGCGGGTCGCGTTCGGGACCAGCGGTCATCGCGGGTCGTCGCTCACCAAGAGCTTCAATGAGAACCACATCCTCGCGACCACGCAGGCGATCGTCGACTACCGCGCGGCACAGGGCATCACCGGCCCGCTGTTCCTCGGTCGCGACACGCACGCCCTGTCGCTGCCTGCCGAGCGCAGCGCCATCGAGGTTCTGGTCGCGAACGGCGTCGACCTCCGCGTCGACTCGCGCGACGCTTGGGTGCCGACACCCGCGCTCAGCCACGCGATCCTCACCTTCAACCGCGACCTCGCATCGGATGACGCCGGACGCGCCGACGGCATCGTCGTCACCCCCTCGCACAACCCGCCCCGCGACGGCGGCTTCAAGTACAACCCGCCGCACGGCGGACCGGCCGACACCGACGCGACCGGCTGGATCGCCGACCGCGCCAACGAGCTGATCGCCGGCGGCCTGGTCGACGTCAAGCGCGAGCGCTTCGCCGATGTCGACTGGGATGCTCTCCCCGGCTACGACTTCCGCGACGCCTACGTGCGCGACCTGGCGACCATCATCGACATCGACGCGATCCGCAGCGCCGGAGTGCGCATCGGCGCCGACCCGCTCGGCGGCGCCTCGGTCGAGTACTGGGCTCTCATCAAGGAGGTCTATGACCTCGACCTGACCGTCGTGAACCCCGAGGTCGACCCGACCTGGCGCTTCATGACGCTCGACTGGGACGAGAAGATCCGCATGGATCCGTCATCCCCCTCGGCCATGGCGTCGCTGGTCGCCAAGAAGGGCGAGTACGACGTGCTCACCGGCAACGACGCGGATGCCGACCGCCACGGCATCGTCACCCCTGACGCCGGCCTGATGAACCCCAACCACTACCTCGCCGTCGCGATCGACTACCTGTTCTCGCATCGCTCGGAGTGGCCGCGCGACGCCGCGATCGGCAAGACCCTCGTGTCGTCGATGATCATCGACCGCGTCGCCGAGTCGCTCGAACGCCGCCTGCTCGAGGTGCCCGTCGGCTTCAAGTGGTTCGTTCCCGGGCTGCTCGACGGATCCGTGGCCTTCGGCGGCGAAGAGTCCGCCGGAGCATCGTTCCTCCGCAAGGACGGCACCGTCTGGTCGACCGACAAGGACGGCATCCTGCTGTGCCTTCTCGCCGCCGAGATCATCGCCGTGACCGGCAAGACACCCTCGGAGCGGTACGCCGAGCTGGAGCAGGCCTTCGGGTCGTCGGCCTACCAGCGCGTCGACGCCCCGGCGACGCCCGCGCAGAAGGCGACGCTCGGCAAGCTGGCTCCGGATGCCGTCTCGGCGACGACCCTCGCCGGCGAGGAGATCACCGCCAAGCTGTCGCACGCGCCCGGCAACGGTGCCGCGATCGGCGGCCTCAAGGTGCAGACCGAGCACGCCTGGTTCGCTGCCCGCCCGTCGGGCACCGAAGACGTCTACAAGCTGTACGCCGAGAGCCTACGCGGCCCCGAGCACCTCGCCGAGGTGCAGGCCGAGGCCCGCGCCGTGGTGTCTGCCGCCCTCGGCGGCTGACCCCGCCACCTTTCCGGCTGGCTTCTGCCCCCGCACGTCGTCCGTGCGGGGGCAGAAGTGCGTCCAGGGTCACTTCTTCGCCCCGCAGGCCTTGATTGGTCGCCTCCCGCACCCCGCGGATGCGGATGCGGGGTCGAAGACGCATCCGAAACGGCCTCTTCCGGTGCACAACTTACCCCGCCCGGCA
>NZ_JASDCU010000011.1:2127-153230 GCF_030407765.1 Microbacterium sp. APC 3901 | reverse complement strand
CTGTGGCTCCCCGCGTCTCCCCGCCCGATCTGCCCCGGGAGTTCTCGCCTGCCGCAGCGCGTCGCAGTGCGGATCTGATCGCAGCGAGCCTCGATCTCGACGGCACGGTCGACCTCGCCTATGCCTCGCTCGAGCAGTGCACGGTCGCCGCCGAGGCCGACACGGTCGATCTGACCGGCGCCACTCTCATCGACGTCGACCTCGCCGGCGTCCGGATCGCGTCGCTCAAGATGCGGGATGCGAGCATTCGCCGGGTGCACATCAGCGGAGGCCGCATCGGCACGGTCGATCTGAGCAGCGCTCGCATCGACGAGCTGATGCTCAGCGATGTGCGGATCGACTATCTCAATCTCGGGGCGGCGAAGGCCACCGACGTCGAGATCCGCGACTGCGACATCCGCACCCTCGACATGCCTCAGGCGGAGCTCACTCGGATCCGCTTCACGGGCACTCGGTCCGACGAGGTCGACACCAGAGCGATGCGCGCCACACATGTCGACCTCCGCGGGCTCGACGCGTCGGCGTTCCTCGATGCCAACAGCCTCCGTGGCACGACGCTCACGGAGTTCCAGGTGCAGCAGCTCGCGCCGCTGCTCGCCGCGGGCATCGGCATCCAGGTCATCGACTGACAGGACGGTTCGCTTCGAGCAGCTCCCGGGTGAACGGATGCTGTGGCGCGGCGAAGACGTCGATCACCGCTCCCTGCTCGACGATCACGCCGTCCTGCATCACGAGCACCTCGTCGGCCACAGCGCCGACGACATCGAGGTCATGTGACACGAAGATCATCGTCAGCTCTCGTTCGCGCTGGAGGCGCAGCAGGAGCTGCAGCACCTTCTCGCGCACCGAAGGATCGAGAGCAGACACCGGCTCATCGAGAACCAGCACCTCGGGTTCTGCGGCGAGCGCGCGTGCGATCGCCGCGCGCTGGCGCTGCCCGCCCGACAGGGCGATCGGCCTGCGGCTCGCGAGCACAGGATCGAGATCGACCTCGGCGAGAAGCTCGGCGACTCGAGCCGCTCGCTGCTGACGAGGTACGCCCCCGGCGGCGAGCGCTTCCCTCAGCGATCTCCCGATCGTCCACCGCGGGTCGAAGGCGCCGAGGGGGTTCTGGTGCACGAGCTGCACCCGGTGCTGTCCGATCCACCGCAGAACGCCGTCATCCGCTTCCTCGACGCCGACGATCATGCGGGCGAGCGTCGTCTTGCCGGATCCCGATTCACCGACGATGCCGAGCGTGCGTCCAGCGGTTACGGCGAACGACGCGTCCTGCACCGCCACGAGGTCGCCGAAGGCCTTCGTGACGCCGGTTGCCACGAGCAGCGACTCGGCCGTCCCCTCACGCTCTGCGCGCGGCTCGTGGATCGTGGCGGCGATGAGCTGGCGGGTGTACTCATGCTGGGGCTTCTCCAGCACCTCATCGACGGGACCGGACTCGACCACGGTGCCGTTGCGCATCACCAGCACCCGATCCGCGATCCTGCGCACCGCTGCGAAGTCATGACTGATGAACACGATCGCGGTGCCCGCATCGGCGATGTCTCGCAGGAGCCCTAGGATCCGCGCCTGCACGGTGGCATCGAGCGCGGTGGTCGGCTCATCGGTGACGAGGACTGCGGGATCCGCCGCGATGGCCGAGGCGATCAGCGCCCTCTGCCGCAGCCCTCCGGAGAGCTGATGCGGATACTGGCGTGCACGCCGAGCGGCGTCCGGCATCCAGACGCGGTGCAGCAAGTCCTGCACCCGTTCGCGCAGCGCGGCCCGACCTGACGCGAGCCCGTGCAGACGAAGGGGCTCGGCGACCTCCGACCCCACCCGTTGCAGGGGGTCGAGAGACACCAGCGCGTCCTGCGACACGAGTCCGATGCGGGCACCGCGCAATGACCGCCATCCGCGCTCACCGAGCCGGGAGACGTCCGTCCCGTCGACGACGAGTCGATCGACGGCGACGCGCGCTCCCTGCGGAGCGAGCCCCAGCAGAGCCCTCGCCGTGAGGGTCTTGCCTGCTCCGGACTCTCCGACGATCGCCACGCACTCCCCTCGTGCGACCGACAGCGACACACCGTCGACGACGGGTGTCCCCCCGAAGTCGATACGCAGACCCTCGAGTTCCAGCGCCGCGGTCACGGTGTCAGCCCCTCTGCTCTGGCTCGCAGCACACGACCGACGATCGTCGCCGAGATGACGGTGACCGTGATCGCGATGCCGGGGAAGACGGCGATCCACCAGGCCTGACCGAGCACGTTGCGCCCACCCGCGAGCATCAGCCCCCATTCGGGCGTCGGCTCGGACGGTCCGAGACCGAGGAAGCTGAGTCCGGCCGCTGCGAGGATGCTCGATCCGATGCCGATCGTCGCCAGGACGCTGAGCGACCCGAGCACCCCGGGCACCACGTGCCTCACGAAGGCGGGCACCGGGCGCACCCCGAGGATGCGGGCGGCCTCGACATGCTCTGCGCCACGCAACGTGCGCGTCTGCACGCGGGCGAGGCGGATGTAGACGGGTACGGCCGCGAGGGTGACGGCGATCGCGATGTTCACGGGACCAGGCCCCAGCACCGCCACCACCACGAGCGCGACCAGGAACTCGGGGAAAGCCATCAGCACGTCGTTCACCCGCATGAGCGCGGCGTCGACACCGCGGGGCGCGAGCCCGGCCAGAGACCCGACGATGAGTCCGGCCGCGAGGGCGACGCCCGTGGCGAGCAGTCCGATGCCGATCGAACGGCCGGCTCCGAAGACGACCCGCGAGTAGACGTCGCGTCCGCTCTGGTCGGTGCCGAAGAGGTGGTCTCCGCTCGGCGGCAGCAGCGAAGCCCGCACGTCCGTCTGCAGAGGGTCGTGCGTGGCGAGCACCCCGGGGAACACCGCGGCGAAGGCGAGCACGAGAAGCACAGCAGTCGCGCACCACAGCAGCACGACCTGAGCCCGCCTCATCGGACGCCCCCTCGATCGATGCGCAGACGAGGATCGATGAGCGGATGCAGCAGCTCGACGACGAGATTCACGACGACGAAGACGAGGGCACTCAGCAGGATGATGCCGGTGATGACGGGCAGATCACGATTGCTGATGGCGGCGAGGGTCACGCGTCCGAGACCAGCCCGCGCGAAGACCGTCTCGACGAGGACCGCGCCTCCGAGCACGGACCCGGTCAGGTACGCGGCGAGCGTCACCGCGTTCGCCGCACCGTGCCTGAGGCCGTGCCGCACAGTGAACCATGATGCGCTCGCACCCCGCGCGCGCACGGTCTCGGCGAACGGCATCCGCTCGGCCTGTGCGAGACCGTCTCGCAGCACCTGACTGAGCAGAGCGGCCACCGGCAGTGCGAGCGTGATCGCCGGCAGCACGATCGTCGCCGGGTTGCGTGCACCCGAGACCGGGAACCAGCCGAGCCCGAACGCGAAGACGCTGAGCAGGATCAGGCCGATCCAGAAGACGGGTGAGGAGAGGATCACGAGTTCGACGGCCGCGGCGACGGTGCGCCCGGTGCGCCCTCGCACGAGCAGCGCGACGGCCAGGGCGAGCACCACAGCCATGAGCAGCGCCAGTGCGGAGAGCTGCAGTGTGGAGCCGAGCTGTCGGCCGATGACCTCGGCCACCGGCATCCGCAGTTGATACGACTCGCCGAGGTCTCCGCGTGCGAGCTGCCCGATGAACGTGACGTACTGCTCGAGCGGAGGACGATCGAGCCCCAACTCCGCACGGATGCCGTCCTTGACCTCGTCGCTCACCTGCGCCTGCGGTCCGAGCATGACGGAGACCGGATCGCCCGGGACCACCCGGAACGCGAGGAACACCAGCGTCGCAGCCCCCCAGAGGACGATGACGACGGATGCCGCGAGTCCGGCGACCCGGGTCAGCGCTGCCTTCACCGTTGACGACCTCTCGACGGATCCTGAGCGCCCCTCGGCTCACGGCGCGCGCTCACGAAGATATCGCAGTGCGCGAGCGAGGGGCGCTCGATGCTTCGGGTCTCAGCCGACGCTCACGTCGTAGAACAGCGGACGACCGTAGAGGTCGTACGTGAGCCCGCCCACGCGCTCTCCGACAGCCGTGATCGCCGACGGGCTGTAGAGCGGGACGATCGCGGTGTAGTCGGCGTTCCACTCCTGCAGCTGGGTGTAGATCTCGTCGCGCTGATCCTGATCGTTCGAGGCGACCGCCTGCTCGAGCAGCGCGTCGATCTCGGGGTCGGTGACCTGCGAGGCGTTCTGGAACCCCTCGGTGTGCAGATGCGCGCGGAGGAAGTCGGGGTCGACACCCGAGAACCCCCAGTCGGTGAGGTCGAAGGTCTTCGGCTCGTACTGCTCGTTGTAGGCACCGGGCTCGAGCGTCTCGCGCACGACCTCGAAGCCGATGTTCTTGAGATCCGACTGGATGGCGTTCGCGAGAGCGGCGCGGTCGTCGGGAACCGGCGTCCATGCGATCCACCGCGCGGAGAGGCGCTCGCCGTCCTTCATGCGGATGCCGTCGGAGTCGCGCTCCGTCCACCCGGCCTCGTCCAGGAGTGCGCTCGCCGCGTCCGCATCGAACGGTCGGGCGCCTTCGAGCGAGGCGTCGTATCCGGGAGTCGTCGAACCGAGCACGCTCCACGCGCGCGGGAACTGCCCGAAGAAGATCTCCTCGACGGCCGGGTCCACATCGATGCCCAGGGCGAACGCCTGTCGCACCTTCTCGTCGGCGAAGACGCCGTACTTCTCGTTGAGGTACAGCGAGTACGGCAGGCCGGGGTACTCGATCGAATCGACGGTGATGCCGTCACCGAGGTCACCCGCGAGGTTCGGCGGGATGTTGCTCGCGAGATCGGCTTCACCGCTCTCGATGACCCCCGTGCGCACGGAGGCCTCGGGCTGGATCTCGACGCGCAGCGTCTCGATCTTCGGAGCCGTCTCACCGTGCGGACCCCAGGCGTAGTCGTCGTTGCGGGTGTAGACGATCTCCTGGTCCGGTGTGTACTCGGTCAGTTCGAACGGCCCTGTTCCGACGGTGATCCCTGGGCCGCCCGCCTTGAGCTGATCGGCGGACTCCTCCAGCGCGGCCGGCGAATAGAAGCCGAGCTGCGGCGTGCTCGCCGCCTGCAGGAACGGCGCGTACGGCTGGCTGAAGCTCACCTTCACCGTGTGCTCGTCGACGACCTCGGTGCCCTCGTAGAAATCTGCCCCCATCATGCTGGCCGCCTGCGCGGACTCCGTCTCAGGATCGACGATGCGATCGAAGTTCGTCTTCACCGCGTCGGCGTCGAACGGCTCACCATCGGTGAAGGTGACGTCGTCGCGCAGGACGAAGGTGTACTCGGTGCTGTCGTCGGACACCGTCCACTCCTTCGCGAGCCAGGGAGTGAACGAGCCGTCGTCCTCTTGGAAGACCAGGGAGTCGAGCACCGCGCGCTGCACCATGCCCGAGACGTCCAGCTGACTCACCTGCGGGTCCATGTGCCCCGCCGAGAGGTTCGCACCCTCGATCGACCAGACGAGCTCACCGCCGTCGGAATCGGATGAGGGCGCAGCGCAGGAGCTGAGCAGGAGTGCACTCACGGCGACGGTCGCACCGAGCGGGATCGCGCGGCGCAGGAAGGAGATAGGCATGCTGTTCCTCGGGAGGGAATGCGGGAGATGACGCGAATGCATCAGTTCTTGGACTGGATCCAATTCTAGATCCTCTGCGACGAGCGGGCGCCGACGTGGAGGGCGATTAGACTGTGGGACACAATCCACACTCAGGCACGCTCACACAGTGCCGCATACATCGCTCGAGGAGAACCTTCATGTCCGCCATTCCCGACAAGCCCGTACTCGAAGGTCTCGAAGCGAAGTGGGGCGAGTCCTGGTCTGCGCAGGGCACGTATCTGTTCGACCGCATCCGCGCCGCAGAATCAGGCCGTGACGGCGTCTACTCGATCGACACTCCCCCGCCGACCGCGTCCGGCAGCCTGCACATCGGCCACGTGTTCTCGTACACGCACACCGACGTCAAGGCGCGCTTCGAGCGCATGCGCGGCAAGAACGTGTTCTATCCGATGGGCTGGGACGACAACGGCCTTCCCACCGAGCGTCGGGTGCAGAACTACTATGGCGTGCGCTGCGACCCCTCCCTCCCCTACCAGGATGACTTCACGCCGCCGTTCGAAGGCGGCGACAACAAGTCCAGCCGCGCCGCCGACCAGGTGCCGATCAGCCGCCGAAACTTCATCGAGCTGTGCGAGCGTCTGACGATCGAAGACGAGAAGCAGTTCGAGGCGCTGTTCCGCCAGCTCGGCCTCTCGGTCGACTGGACCCAGACGTACCGCACGATCTCGGACGACACGATCCGCCAGAGTCAGCTCGCGTTCCTGCGCAACCTCGAGCGCGGAGAGGCATACCAGTCGCTCGCGCCGACGCTGTGGGACATCGACTTCCGCTCGGCGATCGCGCAGGCCGAGCTCGAGGATCGCGACCAGCAGGCCGCCTATCACACCATCGATTTCCCGTTCGCCGACGGATCCGGCTCGATCACGATCGAGACCACCCGCCCCGAGCTGCTGCCGGCGTGCATCGCGATCGTGACCCACCCCGAGGGCCCGCACAAGCACCTGATCGGCACGAAGGTGCGCACGCCCTTCTTCGGCGCCGAGATCGAGATCCACGGTCACCACCTCGCACAGCCCGACAAGGGCACCGGCGCCGCGATGGTCTGCACCTTCGGCGACGTGACCGACATCATCTGGTGGCGTGAGCTGCGCACGGCCGCGGGCGACCACCTCCCGAACATGACGACCATCGGTCTCGACGGTCGTTTCCTGCCCACCGCCCCCTCCATCGTGGCCGACGCCGAGGCGATCGACTGGTACGAGGCGGAGCTCGCCGGCAAGACCGTGTTCTCGGCCCGCAAGGCGATCGTCGAGAAGCTGCAGGAGACCGGCGACATGACCGCCGTCGGCAAGCCGTTCACCCACGCGGTGAAGTTCTTCGAGAAGGGCGACCGCCCGCTCGAGATCGTCTCGACCCGCCAGTGGTACATCCGCAACGGCGCACGCGACGCGAAGCTGCGCGACGAGCTGATCGAGCGCGGCACGCAGGTGGCGTGGCACCCCGACTTCATGCGTGTGCGCTACGAGAACTGGGTCGGTGGCCTGACCGGCGACTGGCTCGTGTCGCGCCAGCGCTTCTTCGGCGTGCCGATCCCGCTCTGGTACGGGCTCGACGAGAACGGCGAGCGCGACTACGACCGGGTGATCGCTCCCGACCACGCCAGCCTTCCCATCGATCCGACGACCGACGCGCCCGCGGGCTACACCGAGGACCAGCGCGGCGTGGCCGGTGGCTTCGAGGCCGAGGCCGACATCCTCGACACCTGGGCGACCTCGTCGCTCACTCCACAGCTCGCCGGCGGATGGCAGCGCGACGAGGAGCTGTGGCAGCTCACCGCCCCCTTCGACCTGCGCCCGCAGGGGCAGGACATCATCCGCACCTGGCTCTTCTCGACCATGCTGCGTTCGACCCTCGAAGACGCGCGCTCGCCGTGGCGCAACGCCGCGATCTCGGGCTTCATCGTCGACCCTGACCGCAAGAAGATGTCGAAGTCCAAGGGCAACGTGGTGACGCCGGCGGACATCCTCGAGACCCACGGGTCGGATGCGGTGCGCTACTGGGCCGCCTCGAGCCGCCTGGGCATGGATGCCGCCTTCGACCCGCAGAACCCGACGCAGGTCAAGATCGGTCGCCGACTGGCGATCAAGGTGCTCAACGCCGCGAAGTTCGTGCTGTCGTTCCCGGTGCCCGAGGGCGCGCAGGTCACCCATGCGCTCGATGCTTCGATGCTGACCGCTCTCGATTCCGTGGTCGTCGAAGCGACGAAGGCGTTCGAGAACTACGACCAGGCCAAGGCTCTGGAAGTGACCGAGGCCTTCTTCTGGACGTTCTGCGACGACTACCTCGAACTCGTCAAGGAGCGTGCCTACAACCAGAGCGATGTGGGGCAGGCATCGGCCGCGCTCGCCCTGCGCCTGGCGCTGTCGACCCTGCTGCGCCTGCTCGCCCCGATCCTCTCGTTCGCGACCGAAGAGGTGTGGTCATGGTTCGAGGAGGGCTCCGTGCACACGGCATCGTGGCCGCAGCCGCTCGGCATCGAGGGCGACCCCGCGGTGCTGACCGTGGCCAGCGAGGCTCTGATCAGCATCCGTCGCGCGAAGACCGAGGCGAAGGCATCGCAGAAGACCCCCGTCGCGAGCGCCATGATCACGGCTCCGGCGGAGAAGTACGAAGCGCTGCGAGCAGCCGCCGCCGATCTCTCGGCCGTCGGGCGCATCGCCGAGCTGGAACTCGCCGTGGGTGACGAGTTCGCGGTCACCGCGATCGAGCTCGCGCCGGTCGAGGGCGCCTGATGCAGCTGGGCACACGGTGGGCCACGGGCTCCGAGCCACCGGCATCCGTTCCCGCTTCGCACCGGCCGGCGATCGCCGAGGTCGAGTCGCGAGGGCTCTCAGGGCACTGGACGCTCACGTGGCTCGAGGGCCGCGCGATCGCCGAACTGGACGCGGGCTGGGAGGTCGTGCAGACCGCGTCCGGCGACGTGATCGCCCGGCCCTTCGAGGACTGAACGGTCACCGATGACGAAGCCCCCTGTCCGCATCTGCGGCAGGGGGCTTCGTCGTGCCCGAGACGGTCAGCGGCGTGGGAGACCGAGCTGCGCGAGCATGTGATCGACCGCGCGAGGATCCTGGCGCCTGGCCTGCTGCTCGCGCAGCAGATCGAGCGCGAGAGTCCGCGCGCGACCGCGTCGCTCGATGCGATGCTCGACGAGGTGTCTCAGCAGGTCGGCGAGACCGAGAAGCCTCCGCTCGACCTGCGTCGGGGCGACGAGCCGGATGGTCGCGCTGGTCATGATTCCTCCACATCGGCATCGACGGCATCGGGAAGCACCGGCCCCGACGTGACGAGGTCGAAGAGCTCGGTGCGCATCGACACTCGCCGCACGTCCGGCCCGGTCTGGCCGCGATAGCGCTCGACCGCCCCGTCGATGACGGCCATGAGCTCGTCCTTGAGGTCTCCCATCTGCGCAGGGGTCATCTCCAGCAGCGTCGTGGCGATCAGTCCCGCGTCCTTCCACCCTTCGGGCACGTCCGTGTCCGAACGATTCACGTAGGCCATCAGGGTCTCGTGACGCAGGCGGAAGAACTCGGACGAGACGATCTGCGCCGCAGCACGGTTGGCGGGCGACATGCTCTGATTCGGACCCGGGATGTCGATGCGCCCCTGCGGGAGCTCCCACCAGCGCTCTCGAGCCGTGCCGCGACCCTCGACCTCGTGGATCAGATCATGCGCTGAGAGCGTGCGCAGGTGATAGCTCGTCGACCCTGAGGTCTCCCCCAGCATCGACGCGAGCGAACTCGCCGTCTGCGGCCCATGAGCACTGAGCAGATCGAAGATCCTGACACGCAGAGGGTGAGCGAGTGCCTTGAGCGCTCCCGAGTCGAGCCGCCGCGACTGCTGTTCTTCGTCCATGCCTGCGACAATACTCTTGCAAAGAGTTCTTTGCAAGCAAAGTTTTGCAAAGAAATCTTTGCGACCGGATGACGTCAGCTCACTACGGCCCGCGCTGTGACGAATGCCGCCACGCACCGCTCGATCTGCTCAGCCGTGTGCGCGGCCGACAGCTGCACGCGGATCCGCGCCAGCCCTCGGGGGACGACCGGGAAGCTGAACGCCGTGACGTAGATCCCCTGCGCCTGCATCTCGGTCGCGATGCGAGCAGTGAGGCCGGCGTCGCCGAACATGACAGGGACGATCGGGTGCTCCCCCGGCAGCAGGTCGAAGCCCTCCGCCGTCATCCGCTCGCGGAACAGCGCGGCGTTGTCTCGCAAGCGCGCACGAAGGTCGGCCGAGCCCTCGACGAGGTCGAGTGCGGTGAGAGTGCCGGCCACGATGGCGGGGGCGAGCGTGTTCGAGAACAGGTACGGGCGCGAACGCTGGCGCAGCAGTGCGACGATGTCGGCGTGCGAGGCCACGTAGCCCCCGGATGCTCCTCCGAGCGCCTTGCCGAAGGTCCCGGTGTAGATGTCGACACGGTCGGCGACGCCGCAGAGTTCCGGCGTGCCTCGTCCGTTCTCGCCGACGAAGCCCACGGCGTGAGAGTCGTCCACGAAGACGAGCGCGTCGTAGCGCTCCGCGAGATCACAGATCTCCGCGAGCGGCGCGATGTATCCGTCCATCGAGAAGACGCCGTCGGTGACGACCACCCGGAAGCGCGCATCGGATGCCGCCTGCAGCTGCGCCTCGAGATCCGCCATGTCCCGGTTGCGGTAGCGGAACCGACGAGCCTTCGAGAGACGGATGCCGTCGATGATCGAGGCGTGATTGAGGTCGTCGGAGATGATCGCGTCCTCGGCGCTAAACAGCGTCTCGAACACTCCCCCGTTCGCGTCGAAACACGACGAGTACAGGATCGAATCGTCGGTGCCGAGGAAGACCGCGAGGCGTCGCTCCAACTCCAGGTGCTGTTCCTGCGTGCCGCAGATGAAGCGGACGCTGGCGAGCCCGTACCCCCACTCCTGCAGCGCCGCGGTCGCAGCATCCAGTATCCGCGGGTCATCGGCGAGGCCGAGGTAGTTGTTCGCGCAGAAGTTGAGCACCTCTGCGCCGTCGGCGGTGATCTCGGCGCTCTGCGGTCCGCGGATGCCGCGCTCGTGCTTCGTGAGCCCCGCCGCCTCGATCCCCGCGAGCTCATCAGCCACATGCTTCTGGAATGTCCCGTACATCACAGCTCCGTCCAATCGAGGATGATCTTTCCCGTGCCGGCGGACTCGGCCGCGGCAAAGCCCTGTTCCCAGTCCCTGGCGGGGATCACATCCGCGATCACCCGTCCGATCGAGTCGCGCAGGGTCGCGCTCGTCTGCAGCATCGCACCCATCGCGTTCCAGGTCTCGAACATCTCACGTCCGTAGATGCCCTTGATCGTCAGCATGTGCGTGACGAGTTTGCCCCAGTCGATCTCGAATCCGGTGCCGGGCAGCCCGAGCATCGCGATCCGCCCGCCGTGATTCATGTTGTCGATCATCGCCGGGAGAGCCGACGCGGCGCCGCTCATCTCGAAGCCGATGTCGAATCCCTCGCGCAGACCGAGCGCGTGCTGGGCATCTCGGATCTCGCGGGTTGAGACGTCGACGACCTCGTCGGCTCCCATGAGACGCGCCATCTCGAGGCGGGGCGCGCTCACATCCGTCGCCGCGATGAAGCGGGCTCCGGCGTGCCGAGCGACGGCGATCGCCATGAGACCGATCGGGCCGCACCCCGTCACGAGCACATCCTCGCCGACGAGAGGGAACGTGAGCGCCGTGTGCACGGCGTTGCCGAGCGGATCGAAGATCGCACCCAGCTCCGGCGCGACATCGGCGTGATGAACCCAGACGTTCGCGGCGGGCAGTGCCAGGAACTCGGCGAAGGCCCCGTCGCGCTGCAGCCCGAGGCCGATCGTGCGGATGCACATCTGCCGGCGTCCCGCGCGGCAGTTGCGGCACGTACCGCAGACGATGTGCCCCTCGCCCGACACCCGATCCCCGACAGCGATGTCGTGGACGAGAGGCCCGACCTCGACGACCTCGCCGTAGAACTCATGGCCGGGGATGAGCGGGGCGTCGATGGCGGACGCGGCCCAGTCGTCCCAGCGACGGATATGCAGATCGGTGCCGCAGATGCCCGTGCGCAGCACGCGGATCACCACCTCGTCGGCCGCCGCGGCGGGATCCGGACGATCCGTGAGCTCGAGCCCCGCTGCGCGTTCGGCTTTGAACAGTGCCTTCATGTGTCGATCTCATCGCACTCGACCATGTAGAACAATCGCCGTCTACTGCATGCACCCTGTAGCGAATACTAATCTGAACGAATGGAACTCCATCAGCTCCAGATCCTGAGAGAGCTCGGCGCTCTGGGAAGCGTCACCGCCGTCGCCGAGACGCTCAACGTCACACCATCGGCCGTGTCCCAGCATCTCGCAGCGCTGCAGCGGAGCTTCCGCACGCCACTCACCCGCAAGGACGGTCGTCGCCTCGCTCTGACCGCGGCCGGGCAGGCGCTCGCAGCAGCAGGGGCGGAGGCTATCGACGCGATGGCTGCGGCACGCAGCGCGCTGGACGACTTCGAGAACGACAGCACCGGCGTGGTCACGATCAGCGGATTCCACAGCGTCGGGCAGGCGCTGTTCGGGCCACTGATCCGTGAGCTCGACGACTCGCCCGCGCGGCCGACCGTGAAGCTCACCGATGAGGACGTGGCACAGAGCGAGTTCCCCGCCCTGACCTCGAGATACGACCTCGTTCTCGCGCACCGCATGGAGCATTCGCCGCCCTGGCCGACCGACGGGGTGCGCAGCCTGGCGCTCGTGAGAGAACCACTCGACGTCGCCGTCGCATCTTCCCACCGTCTCGCCTCACGCGGACAGGTGACGTCCTTCGACGTCGTCGACAGTCCCTGGGTCACGAGTCGCATCGGATACTCGCCCGACGACGTGCTGCGCGCCGTCTCGGCCGTGGCCGGACGCCCCGTCGAGATCCGCCACCGGATCAACGACTACGGTGCGGTCGCGGCCGTCGTCGCGGCGGGCGGTGTCCTGGGGATGCTGCCGCGCTATACGTCCCGCACCGTGGACGACCGCGACATCATCCGTCTTCCGCTGCGGGGAGTCAGCACCCACCGGATGATCGATGTCCTCGCGAGGCCGGAGAACCTGAGGCGGCAGTCCGTGCGCCTCGTCGTCGAGGCCCTGCAGCGGGTCATGGCTAGGCTCAGAGGATGACCGACGTCTCGAACCCGCTGCTGCAGCCGTCCACGCTCCCCTACGGTCTCCCCGACTTCGCGGCGATCACGCCCGAGCACTATCTGCCCGCGTTCGAGGCCGCGTTCGACGAGCACCGTCGGGAGATCTCGCGAATCACGATGGTGCGCTCCATGCCCACCTTCGAGAACACGATCGAGGCGCTGGAGCGCTCCGGCGAGCTGCTCGACCGCGTCGCGCACACCTTCTACACCGTGACATCGGCCGATGCGACGCCCGAGATCCAGGCGATCGACGAGCAGCTCGCTCCCCTCATGGCGGCGCATCAGGATGCTGTCACTCTCGACGGGGCGCTGTACTGGCGCGTGCAGCAGGTGCACGCACGTCTTGACGATCTCGAGCTCGACGACGAGCAGCGGTATCTCGTCGAGCGGCATCATCGCGAGATGACCCACGCGGGTGCCGCCCTCGACGACGACGCGAAGAGCCGCCTCACGGCGCTCAACCAGCAGCTGTCGACGCTGAGCAACACCTTCGAGCGCAATCTGCTCAATGACACGAACGATCTCGCCGTGGTGTTCGATTCCTCCGACGAGCTCGCCGGCCTCAGCAGCGGCGAGCTCTCCGCCGCAGCTCGAGCGGCGGCCGATCGCGGACTCGACGGGCGGTTCGTCATCTCTCTCCCGCTGTTCACCGGGCATCCGTATCTCGCTCAACTCCGCGACCGGGAGTCGCGCCGCCGCATCATGGCGGCCTCACGGTCGCGGGCATCCAGACCCGACGCGAACGACAACCGGCCGGTGCTCGCAGAGATCGTGCGCCTGCGCGCCGAGCGCGCAGCGCTGCTCGGCTACGCCTCGCATGCCGCCTACGTCACCGCTGACGAGACCGCCGGCACCCCTGCGGCCGTAGAGCGGATGCTGCGCGAGCTCGCCGCCCCGTCTGCGCGCAATGCTCGCGCAGAGCGCGAGACCCTGCAGGCGATCATCGATGAGACCGAGGCCGCACCCTTCGCGGTCGAGGCGCACGACTGGGCGTTCTACACGGAGAAGGTGCGCACTGCCCGCTATGCGATCGACACGAGTGCGCTGCGCCCGTGGTTCGAGGCCGAACGGGTACTGCAGGAGGGCGTGTTCTTCGCTGCCACGCAGCTCTACGGAGTGACCTTCGCGGAGCGGCACGATCTCCAGGCCTACCATCCGAGTGCGCGCGTGTTCGAGGTGAGCGATGCCGACGGCAGCGCAGTGGGCCTGTATGTGCTCGACCTCTACACGCGCGACTCCAAGCGCGGCGGCGCGTGGATGAATCCCATCGTCAGCCAGTCCCGCCTCCGCGGAACGCTGCCCGTCGTGGTCAACAACCTGAATGTCCCGCTTCCGGGCGAGGGCGAGCCGACCCTGCTGACGCTCGACGAGGTCACGACGCTGTTCCACGAGTTCGGACACGCGCTGCACGGCCTCTTCGCGGTCGTCACGTACCCGCATTTCTCCGGCACGAACGTGTTCCGCGACTTCGTGGAATTCCCGAGCCAGGTCAACGAGATGTGGATCCTCTGGCCTGAGGTCCTCGACAACTACGCGCGTCATTACGAGACCGGCGAACCGCTCGACCCCGCGATCGTCGAGCGCCTTCGCGCCACCGAGACGTTCGATCAGGGCCACGCGACGAGCGAGTACCTCGCCGCGGCATGGCTCGATCAGGCGTGGCACCGCCTCGACACGAAGACCTCCGTCGATGACGTGGCCGAGTTCGAGGCTGCCGCCCTCGCCGATATCGGACTCGACGATCCCGTCGTCCCGACCCGCTACTCGTCGACCTACTTCGCGCACGTCTTCTCGGGCGGATACAGCGCCGGCTACTACTCCTATATCTGGAGCGAGGTGCTCGACGCCGACACCGTCGACTGGTTCCGCGAGAACGGCGGGCTCACACGGGAGAACGGCGACCGGTTCCGCTCCCGTCTCCTCGGCGTGGGCGGTTCGACGGACCCCCTCGACGCTTACCGCGACTTCCGCGGCCGGGATGCGGAGATCGCGCCGCTCCTGAAGCGCCGCGGACTCGAGACCTGATCGAACCGCGCCTCGCCGCTGATGTCAGCGGTCGAGGCGCTCCATCGCCTTGTACCAGGTGAGCTGGTGATAGCTCTGCGCGAGATGCTCGGCGAGACCGTCGAGAGGCACGATGCGCACGGTGATCGCCTCGCTCTCGTCGAGGGACTGCTCGGCGACGCGCACGCAGTCTCGGGCGAGGAAGTGATGCACCCCATTGGTGTGAGTGCCGAAGTTCGCCCAGGTGGCACCGAGATCGATAATCTCACCGGCCTCGTATCCGGTCTCCTCGCGCAGCTCTCTGATCGCTGCTGCATCCGGCGATTCGCCGGCCTCCACGCCGCCGCCGATCGTGCCGACCGCGACGATCCCGGCTCCGTGTCGGTACTCTTCGACGACGATGGCGCTGCCACCGCGATCCAGGGCGAGCACCGAGATCCAGTCCCCGTACTCGAGCACGTAATACGGGGCGATCGATCGCCCGCTCGCGTCGAGGCAGTCGTCCGAGCACACGCGGATCCACCGATCGGCGTGAATCAGCTCGCTGCCGACCACTCGCCACGGCGAGGGATCGGGACTCACGCGCTCTTGCGCTTGCGCTCCATCACGATCGTCGGCGCAGCGCCCTCATCGACGGCTGCCTGCGTGACGATGACCTTCGCGACGTCTTCGGCCGAGGGGATCTCGAACATGATCGGACCGAGAACGTCTTCGAGGATCGCACGGAGTCCGCGAGCGCCGGTCTTGCGCTCGACGGCGAGGTCGGCGATCGAGCGCAGCGCTTCCGCCTCGAACTCGAGCTGAACACCGTCGAGCTCGAACATGCGCTGGTACTGCTTCACGAGCGCGTTGCGCGGCCCCGTGAGGATGTCGATGAGCGCACTCTGGTCGAGCGGCGAGACCGAGGTCACGACCGGCAGACGGCCGATGAACTCGGGGATCAGGCCGAACTTGTGCAGGTCCTCGGGCAGCACCTCGCTGAAGAGGTCGAGATCCTTGCCCTTGTCGTGCAGCGGGGCGCCGAAACCGATGCCGTGCTTGCCGACGCGTGCCGACACGATGTCCTCGAGACCGGCGAACGCACCGGCGACGATGAACAGCACGTTCGAGGTGTCGATCTGCAGGAACTCCTGGTGAGGGTGCTTGCGCCCGCCCTGAGGAGGCACCGAGGCGACAGTGCCCTCGATGATCTTCAGAAGAGCCTGCTGCACTCCCTCGCCAGAGACGTCACGGGTGATCGACGGGTTCTCGGCCTTGCGAGCGATCTTGTCGACCTCGTCGATGTAGATGATGCCCTGCTCCGCACGCTTGACGTCGTAGTCGGCGGCCTGGATGAGCTTGAGCAGGATGTTCTCGACGTCTTCGCCGACGTAGCCGGCTTCGGTGAGCGCTGTGGCGTCTGCGACGGCGAAGGGCACATTCAGTCGCTTCGCGAGCGTCTGCGCCAGGTAGGTCTTGCCGCAGCCCGTGGGCCCGATCAGCAGGATGTTGCTCTTCGCGATCTCGACGCTCTCGGCCTTCTGCTCGGCCGTCTGGAGAGTGCCGTGCGCGCGGATGCGCTTGTAGTGGTTGTACACCGCAACGGCGAGAGCCTTCTTGGCGGGCTCCTGCCCGACGACGTACTCCTCGAGGAAGGAGAAGATCTCACGCGGCTTGGGCAGCTCGAAGTCCGCGGTGCCCTCGGCGGAGGACTCCGCCATCCGCTCTTCGATGATCTCGTTGCACAGCTCGACGCACTCGTCGCAGATGTACACACCGGGTCCTGCGATGAGCTGCTGCACCTGCTTCTGACTCTTTCCGCAGAATGAGCACTTGAACAGGTCAGCGCTTTCGCCGATACGGGCCATGCGCGTCCTCCTAGGGGGATCCTGAGATCGTCTACTGAGCCTAACCGCTGCATCCGACACAGGGACGCATTGGCACGGGGGTCGCACATCACGAGTCCGCATCGCGCTCATGCAGGAGGCCCGCCGGCTGCTGTCGCAGATGGCGGGCCTCCTGATTCCGACGCGCGTCAGACCATGCTCTTGGTGTGCCACACCGTCTTGATCTCGGTGAAGGCTCCGATGCGCTCCGGCGAGGCGGTGACCGCGCCGGGTGCCAGCACTCGCTTGAGCGTCTCCGCCGCCGCGATCTGCATGTCGATCCACTCGAGGTCGCCCGCGCCCGCCAGATCGAGCGCATTGACGTCCTGATGCGAGGCGAGCCACGGCGCCATCTCGGCCGGAGACCCGGTGAGCACGTTGACGACCCCTCCGGGCACATCGCTCGTCGCGAGCACCTCGGCGAGGCTGATCGCAGAGAGCGGGAACCTCTCGCTCGCGATCACGACGACCGTGTTGCCCGCCACCAGGGCGGGAGCGACGACCGATACGAGGCCGAGAAGCGCGGAATCCTGCGGCGCGACGATCGCGACCACACCGGTCGGCTCCGGAACGGAGATGTTGAAGTACGGCCCCGACACGGGGTTGGCGTTGCCCGCGACCTGCGCGTACTTGTCGCACCATCCGGCGTACCAGACCCAGAGGTCGATCGCCTCATCGACCTGCGCGGCGGCGGCAGATGACGAGACGCCCTCCTGCGCTGCGATCTCGTCGATGAACTGCGCGCGGCGCCCCTCGAGCACCTCGGCGACCCGGTACAGCACCTGCCCGCGGTTGTACGCGGTCGCCCCCGACCAGCCCTTCACCGCGGCGCGAGCTGCCACGACGGCATCCCGCGCATCCTTGCGAGAGCCCTGGGCCGCATTCGCGAGGAAGGCGCCCTTGGCCGAGAGCACCTCGTAGGTGCGCCCCGACTCGCTGCGAAGGAACGCCCCGCCGATCGCGAGCTTGTAGGTCTTCGGAACAGTCAGTCGCTTGCTCATGCGGATGCCCCCTTCAGGTAGGCGGTGAGACCCTGGCGTCCGCCTTCGCGGCCGTACCCGGACTCCTTGTATCCGCCGAACGGGCTCGACGGGTCGAATCGGTTGAAGGTGTTCGCCCAGATGACGCCCGCCCGAAGGCGGTCAGCGACGGCGAGGATGCGTGATCCCTTTTCCGACCAGATACCGGCGGACAGACCGTACGGCGTGTTGTTCGCCTTCGCGATCGCCTCGGCCGGAGTGCGGAACGTGAGCACCGAGAGCACCGGGCCGAACACCTCGTCGCGAGCGATCCGGTGCGACGCCTCGACACCCGTGAAGATAGTCGGAGCGAACCAGAAGCCCTTGTCGGGGATCGCGCAGTCCGCGGTCCAGCGCTCGGCGCCCTCGGCCTCGCCGATGTCGCTGAGCTCGCGGATGCGGGCCAGCTGAGCGGCCGAGTTGATCGCACCGATGTCGGTGTTCTTGTCGAGCGGGTCGCCGAGGCGCAGGGTCGACAGACGGTTCTTCAGTCGGTCGATGACCTCGTCGTGGATCGACTCCTGCACGAGCAGGCGGCTGCCTGCGCAGCAGACGTGGCCCTGGTTGAAGAAGATGCCGTTGACGATGCCCTCGATGGCCTGATCGATCGGCGCGTCGTCGAACACGATGTTCGCGGCCTTGCCGCCCAGCTCGAGCGTCACCTTCTTGTCGGTTCCGGCGACGGCCCTGGCGATGTCGCGGCCGACACCGGTCGAACCGGTGAACGCGACCTTGTCGACATCGGGGTGGCGAACGAGAGCGGCACCGGAGGCGCCGGCACCCGTCACGATGTTGACGACGCCCGCCGGAAGGTCGGCCTGCTGCAGGATCTCGGCGAAGATGAGCGCCGTCAGCGGCGTGGTCTCCGCCGGCTTGAGCACCACGGTGTTGCCGGCTGCCAGAGCGGGAGCGAGCTTCCACGCGAGCATCAGCAGCGGGAAGTTCCAGGGGATGATCTGCCCCGCGACGCCGAGCGCCCGCGGGTTCGCGCCGAGGCCGGCGTAGTCGAGCTTGTCGGCCCACCCCGCGTAGTAGAAGAACCAGGATGCGACCAGCGGGACGTCGACGTCTCGGCTCTCCTTGATCGGCTTGCCGTTGTCGAGACTCTCGGCGACGGCGAGCTCACGAGCCCGCTCCTGCACGAGTCGGGCGATGCGGAACAGGTACTTGCCCCGGTCGCGGCCGCTCATCTTCGACCAGGTCTTGTCGTAGGCACGACGCGCAGCGGCGACCGCCCGGTCGATGTCCTGCTCGTTCGCCGAGGCGATCTCAGCGATGTGGCTCTCATCGGCCGGCGAGATCGTCGCGAAGCTCGCACCCGAGCCGTCGACGAACTCGCCGTCGATGAACAGGCCGTAGCTGTCCTTGAGGTTCAGGACCGCCTTGGACTCCGGGGCCGGAGCGTATTCCAGGAATGACATATGCGGGGCTCCTAGTCGATCGTGACGTAGTCGGGGCCGGAGTAGTGGCCGGTGGTGAGCTTCTGACGCTGCAGAAGCACGTCGTTCAACAGGCTCGAGGCGCCGAAGCGGAAGAGGTGCGGCTGCAGCCACTCCTCCCCCACGGTCTCGGCGACCGTGACGAGGTACTTCACCGCGTCCTTGGACGCACGGATGCCGCCTGCGGGCTTCACGCCGATGCGCTCGCCCGTGCCCCGGTGCCAGTCGCGCACCGTCTCGAGCATGAGGAGAGTGGTGGGCAGCGTCGCTGCCGGCTGCACCTTGCCGGTGGACGTCTTGATGAAATCGCCACCCGCGAGGATGCCGAGCCACGACGCGCGCTTGATATTGTCGTAGGTGTTCAGCTCGCCGGTCTCGAGGATCACCTTGAGCGAAGCGTACGAGCCGTCCGCCCGACGACAGGCTTCCTTGACCTGGGCGATCTGGTCGTAGACCAGCCCGTATCGGCCGGAGAGGAACGCGCCTCGGTCGATCACCATGTCGATCTCATCAGCTCCCGCAGCGACTGCTTCGGCGGTGTCGGCGAGCTTGATCGCCAGCGACGACCGACCGCTGGGGAAGGCCGTGGCGACGGCTGCGACCGAGATCAGTCCGTCGTCGGGGTCACCGTGCAGCGCACCGAGCGCCTCGACCGCGTCGCCCACCATGTCGCCGTACACGCACACCGCGGCTACCTTCGGAGTCGACGGATCAGCGGCATCCGGGTTCTTGGCCTTGGCGACGAGCGACCGCACCTTGCCCGGGGTGTCGGAGCCTTCGAGGGTCGTGAGGTCGATCAGCTTGATGATCGTGTCGAGTGCCCAGGCCTTCGACGTCGTCTTGATCGACCGCGTGCCGAGCCCGGCAGCGCGCTGCTCGAGGCCGACGGCATCGACGCCGGGGAGTCCGTGCAGGAAACGGCGGAGTGTGGCGTCATCCGGCTCACCGCCGAGAACGTCCACCGCCGTCCTGCGGCTGAGTTCTTGGGTCGTCATCGTTCCTCCAACAATGCTCGTGCTGTGGTCTCATCTGTCACCAGAACGCTGCACAGGCCGCTGGTGACGACTGTGCGCGCGATGTCATGCTTGGCGTCACCGGCGGTGACGAAGATGGAGCGCTTGGCCGCGCGCAGGCGCCCGAGGTCGACTCCGACCGTCCGGGCATCGAGCTGCGGGTCGACGATGTTGCCGTCGGCGTCGATGTAGCGGCCCAGGACATCGCCCACCGCGCCTCGGCGAGCGAGCTCCTCGACATCGGATGCCGACAGGTACCCGTTCTCGACGTGCGCGGACGTCGCATCGCACGGACCGGCGGTGAACAGGAACGCCTGCGCCTCGGCTGCTTCGACGAGGACGGCCGCGACGGTGCGGTCGGCTTCGATCGCCTGCTTGGTCTCGACCCGCTCGAGGATCGCCGGGCTCGGAAGGAGGGACACGTGTCCGGATGCCCGCTGGGCGATCGTCACGGCGAGACCTGCGGCTCCGCCGGAGCGCCGGTTGAGGCTCACTCCTCCGTTGAGCTGCACGACCGTGACGCCGGTCGCCCAGCCGTCCGGCAGCGATTCGGCCACAGCACGCAGCGTGCGCCCCCAGCTGACGCCGAGGGTGCGCGGCACAGGCCGCATGGCGGTGAGGTAGTCGGCGGCGGCCTGTGCGACGCGCTCGAGTGTTCCGTCATCACCGTCCGGGGAGGGAACGACCACCGCGGCCGTGAGTCCATGACGTTCCACGAGCTGGCGCTCGAGTCCGAGTCGGCGCGCACGCGGATGCACGATCTCGATCCGCACGATGCCACGCTCTCGGGCCTGTGTGAGAAGTCGCCCCACCTTCCAGCGGGAGAGCTTGAGGAGGGCGCCGATCTCGTCCTGCGTCTTGTCCTCGTCGTAGTACAGCTCGGCGACGCGGACCATGATCAGTTCTTCTTCCATGGCATCCTCCTTCCTCACCCAGCTTACGTCCGTAGCACCGTTCGCGCATCCACCTGCTCATATGAGCAGATTACCGGCGTTCGTCGCACATTCGCCGGAGACGACGAAAGGACGCCGACCCCGAGGGGTCGACGTCCTTTTCGCAGAGAGGTGCTTACATGCGCTTGCGCGACGTGAGCACCTGGTCGACGAGGCCGTAGTCCAGCGCCTCGGCGGCGGACAGGATCTTGTCTCGGTCGATGTCACGGTTGACCTGCTCCACCGGCTTGCCGGTGTGGCGGGCCATGGCCTCCTCGAGCCAGGTGCGCATGCGGAGGATCTCCGCCGCCTGGATCTCGATGTCGGACGCCTGACCGTGTCCTGCCTCGCCCATGGCCGGCTGGTGCATCAGCACACGGGCGTTGGGCAGAGCGAGACGCTTGCCGGGGTGGCCGGCAGCGAGCAGCACGGAGGCAGCGGATGCCGCCTGGCCGAGCACGACGGTCTGGATCTGCGGCGCGACGTACTGCATCGTGTCGTAGATCGCCGTCATCGCGGTGAAGGAACCACCGGGCGAGTTGATGTACATGGTGATGTCGCGCTCGGAATCCTGGCTCTCGAGCACGAGCAGCTGCGCCATCACGTCGTCGGCCGACGCATCGTCGACCTGGACGCCGAGGAAGATCACGCGATCTTCGAACAGCTTGTTGTACGGGTCCTGGCGCTTGAAGCCATAGGCGGTGCGCTCCTCGAACTGAGGGAGCACGTAGCGGCTGGAGGGCAGGTCACCGGCAGCGCGGAAGGTGGGTGTGTACATGAGAGTCCTTTCGCTTTCCGTTACTTGCTGTCCTGGTCGGTTCCGCCGCCGCCGACGACGTCGGTGGCCGAGTCGCGGATGTGGTCGACGAAGCCGTACTCGAGCGCCTCGTCAGCGGTGAACCAGCGGTCGCGGTCACCGTCTGCGTTGATCTGCTCGACCGACTTGCCGGTCTGCGCGGCGGTGATCTCGGCGAGGCGGTTCTTCATCGAGGTGATGAGCTGCGCCTGCGTCTGGATGTCGCTCGACGTGCCACCGAAGCCACCGTGCGGCTGGTGCAGCAGCACCCGAGCGTTCGGGGTGATGTAGCGCTTGCCCTTGGTGCCGGCCGTCAGCAGCAGCTGACCCATCGATGCGGCCATGCCGATTCCCACGGTGACGATGTCGTTCGGGACGAACTGCATCGTGTCGTAGATCGCCATGCCCGCGGTGATGGATCCGCCAGGCGAGTTGATGTAGAGGTAGATGTCCTTCTCGGAGTCCTCGGCGGCGAGAAGGAGGATCTTCGCGCAGATCTCATTGGCGTTCTCGTCGCGCACCTCCGATCCCAGCCAGATGATGCGGTCTTTCAACAGCCTGTCGAAGACGCTCGTAGCGAGGAGGGGTTCTGCAGCCATGTCAGCTCCTGATTCCGTGTTTCAGTGATTCGAATCTACCGGCGACAACGCGGCGCTCAGGCCGTGTTCGCCGTCGGCATATCAGCCGTCGAGTTCGGCGATCTCATGCGCGTATGCGGTCATCGAGCGGTGGTAACGCGGAAGATGCGGCACGAGTGCCAGCAGCGCGACCGAGAGGCCCTGCGCCGGCCGGCCTGAACTCGCCAGGATCAACGCATGCACCGTCGCCACGGCATCTCGGTAGGGTCCGTCGGCCGACAGCTCCTGCTCGGCGCGGATGACGGAGAGCGCGTCATCGAACTCACCGAGATTGCGCAGCGAGCTCGCCAGCTGGATCACGCACTGCGGGCGGTGCTCGTCGTCCAGTCCGAGAGCGAGAGCGTGCCGGTAGAGCTCCACGGCCTCGGCCGGCCGGCCCGCGGAGTCCCTCGCGCCGGCACGTTCGAACTGCGCTCGCGCGTCGTCGATCCCCCGCTCTGCAGCCAGCGCGTCGATCCGCGCGATGGTGTCGTCGCCGACCTCTTCGCCCGACGCGTCATTCCACACCTCATCGATGCGTTCGTCCCAGGTCTTCATCGTGTCCTCGCTCACGGGATGTCGTCTTTCACGAGAAAGGGGCGGATGCCGCAGCATCCGCCCCTTTCATCGAGATCGTGTCCGATCACTCGGCCTTGTCGGCAGCCTTCTTGGCCGGAGCCTTCTTGGCTGCAGGCTTCTTCGCGGCCGGCTTCTCAGCAGCGTCGGCGTCGTCGGCCTTCTTCGCCGGAGCCTTCTTGGCTGCAGGCTTCTTCGCGGCCGGCTTCTCAGCGGCGTCCGCGTCGTCTGCCTTCTTCGCAGCCGCCTTCTTCGCCGGAGCCTTCTTGGCCGGCTTCTCGTCGGCAGCGGCGTCGGCCTCGGCCTCGGCCTCGTCGTCGGTCACGACGAAGTCGGACAGGTCGACCGGCTTGCCGTTGGTGTCGACGACCTTGACCTTGCCGAGCGCGATCGCGAGGGCCTTGTTACGGGCGACCTCGCCGACGAGAGCGGGCAGCTGGTTGGACGACTGCAGCGCCTCGACGAACTCCTGAGGAGCCATGCCGTATTGCGATGCGGACTGGATGAGGTACTGCGAGAGCTCCTCCTGCGAGACCTGCACGTCTGCCTGCTCGGCGATCGTGTCGAGCAGCACCTGCGTGCGGAACTGCTTCTCGCTGGCCTCGGTCACCTCGGCGCGGTGCACGTCGTCCTCGAGGCGGTTCTCGCCCTCGAGGTGGTTGTGCACCTCATCCTCGATGAGCTTCGGCGGTACGGGGATGTCGATCTGCTCGAGCAGCGTCTCGACGAGCTTGTCGCGCGCTGCGGAGCCCTGCGCGAACACACCCTGCTGCGAGACGCGCTCGGCGAGGCTCGCGCGGAGCTCGGCGATCGTGTCGAACTCGCTGGCGATCTGCGCGAAGTCGTCGTCAGCCTCGGGAAGCTCGCGCTCCTTGACGGCCTTGACGGTCACGGCGACCTCGGCCTCGGAGCCGGCGTGGTCGCCGCCCACGAGTGCGGAGCGGAACGTGGTGTCCTCACCGGCGGTGAGCGACTCGATCGCGTCGTCGATGCCCTCGAGCAGCTCGCCCGAGCCGACCTCGTACGAGACGCCCTCTGCGCGGTCGATCTCGGCGCCGTCGATCGTGGCGACGAGGTCGAGCTCGACGAAGTCACCCTTCGCTGCCGGGCGGTCGACGGGAACGAGCGTGCCGAAGCGGGCGCGCAGGTTCTCGAGCTCGGCGTCGAGCGCAGCGTCGTCAGCCTCGACGGCGTCGACGGTGACCGTGATGCCGTCGTACGACGGGAGCTCGATCTCGGGGCGGACGTCCACCTCGATGTCGACGAGCAGGTCGCCCGAGAAGTCCTTCTCGTTCGGCCACTGCGTGATGTCTGCGGCCGGACGCCCGACGACACGGAGCTTGTGCTCGACGGTCGCGTCGCGGAAGAACTTGTCGAGGCCCTCGTTGACCGCGTGCTCGATGACCGCACCGCGCCCGATGCGCTGGTCGATGATCGGAGCGGGGACCTTGCCCTTGCGGAAGCCGGGGATCTGCACGTCCTGAGCGATGTGCTCGTAGGCGTGCGCGATGCTGGGCTTGAGGTCGTCCGGGGTGACCGTGATGCTGAGCTTGACCCGGGTCGGGGTCAGCTTCTCGACGGTGCTGTTCGCCATTCTGGTGTGCTCTCCTTGTGATTTCCGCGCTGAATCGCGGCTGTCAGGCCGTTGAAGCCGTGTCGGGGCGACAGGAGTTGAACCTGCGACCTCCCGCTCCCAAAGCGGGCGCTCTACCAAGCTGAGCTACGCCCCGGGGAATCCGCTTGCAGATTCAGCCCCACCGAGTCTAACGGACACGAGCACCCTCGTCAGTCCGCTATGATCGATGAGTCGGCACGAACCGAGAGGCTCCCTCCGACAACGGGGCTGTAGCTTAGTGGTAAAGCCTCTGTCTTCCAAACAGATGATGCGAGTTCGATTCTCGTCAGCCCCTCACTCGACCAAGGCCCCCGCGATCAGCGGGGGCCTTGGTTCTTCTCCAGGAGTTCTCCTCCGACGCGGCGCACTCATTAGAGTCGTGGTACGCCGGTTTCCCCACGGAGGTCCCCACCGCATGTCTGTACCCGTCGACGTGGCTTCCACCGCCATCGGAGACCACGCGCTCCCCCCGCGATTCGGCAGCGCGCGGGAAGCGGCACCGAGAAAGCGCAGACCACGGCGCGGGCCGGTTCTGAGCGCTGCCGCTGTCGTGTTCGCCGCCATGGCGGTCGGAGTGCTCCAGCTAACCTCGAGCCTCGGCTACGACGAGGCTCGCGCCGAGTTCGACGCCGGCCGTGCCACGACAGCGAGCACCGGAACCGAGCTCCGACACGAGCTCGACGCGCTCACATCCACCCTGGGCAACGCGGATCTCCTCCTGCAGACCGACTCCGGCGTGCTCGTCACGCCCGCAGCGCGAGACGCGCTGTCGCTCGCCACCACCGATGCCCGTGAGGTCGTGACCCCCGCGGAGGACCTCCTCGCCCGGGACCTGCCCGCCGCCGAAGCAAAGCCGGGGACCTTCTGGGAACTCTTCGCAGCGTCCGGCGAACTGGCAGCGCAGACACGCGATCTCGACGATCGGGCGGCCGACCTCGAAGGAGCGGCGTCCCCGCTGACCGCAGCCGTCACGACGGTGACCGATGCCGGCGCAGCCGTCATCCGCTCTGCGTCCGAGGCCGCACCGGCATTCGAGTCCGCACATCTCTCGGCGAAGAACGATGCAGTGATCGCACTGCGCGATGCCGCGTCACGAGCATCCGGAACGGTGATCCTCGACGCGTCGGCGGTCGAAAAACTCGTGTCGCTGCAGGATGCAGCGGCGCAGGTCGTGGCGACCGAACAGGCCGAGCTCGCAGAGAAGGCAGGCCCGCTGCAGACCGCTCGGACGGAGATCGAGGCCTTCGCTCGGTCACTCGCCCCCGAGGTGCTGCTCGAGTTCGACTGGAATCAGGTCGTCAACAACGCGGGCTACAACGGCAGCATGGGAGGCCTCACGACCTGGTGGTGGGACGACCCCGACCGCGCGGTCATCGAACTCTCGAACTCGGTCGCGGAGCAGTGGCCCGCGGAACGCAGCAAGGCTCTCGTCGCCCATGAGGTCGGCCATGCGATCAGCGTGAAGTGCGAGGACATGTACGATTCGTCGACGCAGGACAGCATAGAGAAGTGGGCCACCGCCTGGGCGATCAGCATGGGCTTCAGCGACGACGCGAACGGCGTCTGGGCCTACGGGTACCCGCCGCAGTCCTACATCGACGCCGCGTACGGATGCCGGTGAGCAGGCGCACCACAGACGAGAGAAGCCGCCGCGATCGAATCGCGACGGCTTCTCTCATGAGTTCAGATCGAGGTCACTGGCCTCGACGCTCACGCAGCTGGGTGAGCGCATCCTCGAGGAGCTGGACGGCTTCTGCGTCGGTGCGACGCTCCTTCACATACGCGAGGTGGGTCTTGTACGGCTCCGGCTTCGCGAGCGCGGGCGGGTTCGCCTTGTCGCGACCGGCCGGCAGACCGGACTGGGGGTGGTCGATCGTCTCGGGGATCTCCTCTTCAGGAAGCCCCGCGGCGAAGTAGCGGACCGTCTCGTTGCCGAGACCGTCCCAGTACGAGACCGCGATGCGGTCGGCGTGGTAGCCGTGGTCCTGCTCGCCCATGGGGCCGGAACCGACGCGGGTCCCTCGGATCGCATTGCCGCCGGTAGCCATCAGATCACCTCGAACTTCGTGATGAGACCGAGCGCGACGATCGCGACGAACCACGCCAGGGCGAGGACGACGGTGAAGCGGTTGAGATTGCGCTCAGCGAGACCCGACGAGCCGACAGCCGACGTCATTCCGCCACCGAACATGTCGGAGAGGCCGCCACCGCGGCCCTTGTGGAGGAGGATGAGGAGAGTCAGCAGGACGCTGGTTATGCCCAGCACCACCTGCAGGACGAACTCGAGAATTTCCACGAGGAAGAGCCTTTCGCTGGGGCAGGATTGCCCCGGTAACGGTCAAGTATACGGTGCGGCGGGGCCGGAGCCCCGCCACACTCACACGCCGACGTGCTTCTCGAAGCGGATGATCGCGGCGAACTCGTCGACCACGAGGCTCGCGCCTCCGACCAGTGCGCCGTCGACATCGGGCTCACGCATGAAGCTGGCGATGTTGGCTGCCTTGACCGATCCTCCGTACAGGATCCGGGTGCGCGCCGCAGCGTCGTCTCCGAGGACCTTCGCGATCACCGTGCGCAGCGCGGCGCAGACGTCCTGCGCCTGCTGGGGCGTCGCCGCCTGTCCGGAGCCGATGGCCCAGACGGGCTCGTACGCCACCACGATGTCGGCATCCTTCGAGAGCCCCTGCAGGGCGGCTTCGAGCTGGCCGGCCGGAACAGCGCTGGCCCCGAACTTCTCGAGGTCTTCGGCGGTCTCGCCGACGCAGATGACCGGCGAGAGGCCGTGCTTCAGCGCGGCCTTCGTCTTGGCAGCGACGACGTCATCCGACTCCGCGTGGTACTCGCGGCGCTCGGAGTGGCCGATGATGACGTACTTCGCGTCGAGCTTGGCGAGGAACGCTCCCGACACCTCACCGGTGTACGCACCGGAGTCGTGAGCCGAGACGTCCTGTGCACCGAGCGCGAACGGGATCTTGTCCGCATCGATCAGCGTCTGCACGCTGCGGATGTCGGTGAAGGGCGGGAACACCGCGACCTCGACCGATCCGTCTTCGTGCTTGGCATCCTTGAGAGTCCAGTGCAGCTTCTGCACGAACGCGACCGCCTGCAGGTGGTCGAGGTTCATCTTCCAGTTTCCCGCGATCAGCGGGGTACGAGTATTCATGCCCATCCGAGCACCTCCAGGCCGGGTAGTCTCTTGCCCTCGAGGAACTCGAGGCTGGCGCCGCCACCGGTCGAGATATGACCGAACTGGTCGTCGGTGAAACCGAGCTGGCGCACGGCTGCTGCGGAGTCTCCTCCGCCGACGACGCTCAGGCCGTCGACCTCGGTGAGCGACTGCGCGACGGCCTTGGTGCCGCCGGCGAAAGCCGGGAACTCGAACACGCCCATCGGACCGTTCCAGAAGACCGTCTTCGATCCGCGGATCACCTCCGCGAACCGCGCAGCCGTCTCTGGACCGATGTCGAGGCCGATTCCGGCCGCGCCGAATGCCGTGTCCTCGATCGCGTCCGCAGCCGTCACCTCGTGGTCGGCATCCGCCGAGAACGAGGAGGCGACGACGACGTCGGTCGGGAGCACCAGCTCCACGCCGCGCTTCTCGGCCTCGGCGATGTAGCCGCGCACCGTCTCGAGCTGGTCCTCTTCCAGAAGGCTGGATGCCACGGCGTGGCCCTGCGCCTTCAGGAAGGTGAACAGCATGCCGCCGCCGACGAGGATGCGATCCACGCGAGGCAGCAGGTGCGAGATGACGCCGAGCTTGTCGCTCACCTTCGACCCGCCGAGCACGACCGCGTACGGGCGCTCGGGGTTCTCGGTGAGACGGTCGAGCACATCGAGCTCTGCCGCGATCAGCAGACCGGCAGCCGACGGCAGCAGTTCGGCGAGGTCGTAGACGCTCGCCTGCTTGCGGTGCACGACTCCGAATCCGTCGGAGACGAGCACGTCGCCGAGCTCTGCGAGGTGAGCCGCGAAGGCGCCGCGCTCCGCGTCGTCCTTCGAGGTCTCCCCCGGGTTGAACCGCAGGTTCTCGATGACGACGATGTCGCCGTCCTCGAGCGAGGCCACGGCCTCCTGCGCGGACTCGCCGACGGTGTCACGCGCGAACGCGACCGGCTTGCCGAGCAGCTCGGACAGTCGCTGGGCGACCGGGGCGAGGCTGTACTGCGGGTCGGGCGCACCGTCGGGGCGTCCGAGGTGCGAGCACACGACGACGCGGGCTCCCGCGTTGATCAGTGCGTTGAGGGTAGGCAACGAGGCGCGGACACGGCCATCGTCCGTGATGATCCCGTCCCGGAGGGGGACATTGAGATCACAACGGACGATGACGCGCTTGCCCTCGAGCGAACCCAGCGAATCCAGGGTGCGCAGAGTCATGGGAGGTGTCTCAGAGACGCTCGGCCACGTACTCGGTCAGGTCGACGAGACGGTTGGAGTAGCCCCACTCGTTGTCGTACCAGCTGGAGACCTTGACCAGGTTGCCGCTGACGTTGGTCAGCGTCGCGTCGAAGATCGACGAGTGCGGGTTGTGCACGATGTCGCTCGAGACGATCTGGTCTTCGTTGTACTGCAGGAAGCCGGCGAGGCGACCCTCGGCAGCAGCCTTCTTGTAGGCCTCGTTGACCTCTTCGACCGTGAGGTTCTCGCGGTCGGTGATCAGCGTCAGGTCGACGATCGAACCGGTGGGAACCGGAACGCGGTACGACGAGCCGCTCAGCTTGCCCTGGAGCTCAGGCAGAACCTCGCCGATCGCCTTGGCCGCACCGGTCGACGCCGGGGTGATGTTGATCGCAGCGGCGCGTGCACGACGCAGGTCGCTGTGCGGGCCGTCCTGCAGGTTCTGGTCTGCAGTGTAGGCGTGAGCAGTCATCATGAAGCCGCGGTCGATGCCGAACGCGTCGTTGAAGACCTGGGCCAGCGGCGCGAGGCAGTTGGTCGTGCAGGAGGCGTTGGAGATGATGTGATCCGTCTCCGGGTTGTACGTGTCCTCGTTCACGCCCATGACGAACGTGCCGTCGACGCCGGTGCCGGGAGCCGAGATGAGCACCTTCTTGGCACCCGCCTCGATGTGCTTCTTGGCGAGCTCGGCCTTGGTGAAGAATCCGGTCGACTCGATGACGATGTCGACGCCCAGCTCGCCCCACGGGAGACCCGCGGGATCGCGCTCTGCGAACGCCTTGATCGTCTTGCCGTTGACCGTGATGCTCTCGTCGTCGTAGCTGATGTCAGCGTCGAGGACACCGCCCACAGAGTCGTACTTCAGAAGGTGGGCAAGGGTCTTGTTGTCGGTGAGGTCGTTGACCGCGACGATCTCGATGTCCGCTCCCTGCGCGAGAGCCGCGCGGAAGTAGTTGCGTCCGATGCGGCCGAAGCCGTTGATACCGATCTTGACAGACACTCAGGTCTCCCTGTTTCTCGTGCGCTGTGCGCAGCAAAAGTGCTTACGCGATGCGCGGGGGTTTTTGGCTGAGATGGCGTCCCGACGAGACTTGGCCCGTCGGGACGCGACCCGATTACGACAGTACCAGCAGGCCGTTCGTCTTCTCGCGGGCGACCTCGAAACGCTGCGCGACGTTCTCCCAGTTGGCGATGTTCCACGCGGCCTTGACGTAGTCGGCCTTGACGTTGAGGTAGTCGAGGTAGAAGGCGTGCTCCCACATGTCGAGCTGGAACAGCGGCACGGTGCCCTGCGCCGTGTTGGACTGCTGGTCGAACAGCTGCTGGATGATCAGACGCTGGCCGATCGAGTCCCAGCTGAGCACCGACCAGCCGGAGCCCTGGATTCCGAGGGCGTTCGCGGTGAAGTGCGCCTGGAACTTCTCGAAGGAGCCGAAGAACTCGTCGATGGCTGCCTTGAGCTCGCCCTCGGGCTGTCCGCCACCGGTCGGCGAGAGGTTGGTCCAGAAGATGGAGTGGTTGACGTGACCGCCGAGGTTGAACGCGAGGTCCTTCTCGAGCTTGTTCACGTTCGCGAGGTTGCCGCTGTCGCGCGCCTCGGCGAGCTGCTCGAGGGCGGTGTTGGCGCCGGCGACGTAGGTCGCGTGGTGCTTGTCATGGTGCAGCTCCATGATCTTGCCGCTGATGTGCGGCTCGAGGGCTGCGAAGTCGTAGGGAAGGTCGGGGAGCGTGTAAGTCGCCATGTCGCTTTCATCCAATCCGCGCCGCGCCGCGGCGCTTGCCGATCCTCTGCGCCGCCGATGTGCGGCGAAGAGCGGACGTAACTCATCCTAGTGACGACAACACACGGCTGTCCTGGATCCTTCCTCCATATGACGAAGCGAGGCGGCCCCGATCGGGGCCGCCTCGCTGACGAGAGTCCGGTGGCGGTCAGACGTCGAGCCCTGCGGGCACGGCGGCCTCGGTGCCAGGGATGCCCTCCTGCTGGGCGCGCTTGTCGGCCATGGCCAGGAGGCGGCGGATGCGGCCGGCGACGGCATCCTTCGTCATCGGCGGGTCCGCGTGGTGGCCCAGCTCGTCGAGGCTCGCGTCGCGGTGAGCGAGACGCAGCTCACCAGCGACCTTGAGATGGTCGGGCACCTCGTCGGCGAGGATCTCGAGAGCGCGCTCCACACGGGCGCAGGCAGCGACAGCGGCTTGCGCGGAACGACGCAGGTTCGCGTCGTCGAAGTTCACGAGTCGGTTCACCCCCGCGCGCACCTCGCGGCGCTGACGCATCTCTTCCCAGGCGACAGCGGTCTTCTGCGCGCCCATCTCGCTGAGGATCGTGCGGATCGCCTCGCCCTCGCGTACGACGACGCGCGGCATGCCGCGCACCTCGCGGGCCTTCGCAGCGACTCCGAGGCGGTGAGCGGCGCCGACGAGGGCCATGGCGGCCTCAGACGACGGGCAGGCAACTTCGAGCATGGCAGAGCGGCCCGGTTCGCTCAGCGTTCCCGCGGCGAGGAACGCTCCACGCCACAGACCTGCCACCTCGGCGCGGGAGCCGGTGGTGAGGCGGTTGGGGAGTCCGCGGACCGGACGACGGCGCTGGTCGAGCAGACCGGTCTGGCGCGCGAGGGTCTCCCCCGACGCGATCACCCTGACGGCCCACCGCGCTCCGTCGTTCGCCGTGCTCGACTGCACCTGTGCGATCTCGGGCCGCACACCGTAGATCTCTGCGAGGTCGCGCGCGACGCGCTGCGCGAGGATCTCGGCATCCACCTCTGCCTCGACGGCGACGCGCCCGGCGATGGAGTGCAGTCCGCCGGCGAACCGGAGGATGGAGGTGACCTCCGCGACGCGCACCGTCGGGGGTGCATTACGGATGCTGACCAGCTCAGCTTTGACGTCGGTCGTTAGTGCCACGACACTCCTCTACGCTCACGCGCCGGATCGCGGCGCAAACCTCCAGCCTACTCTGACGGAGGCTCCTGCTATTCCCTGCCGAGGTCCCGGTGACGCACGTTGACGGCCACTCCCGGCACCGAGGCGAGCCGGCGAGCGAGCTCCTCCACCATGGCGACGGATCGGTGCTTGCCGCCCGTGCAGCCGATCGCGATGGTCGAATGGCTCTTGTTCTCGCGCTGGTATCCCTCGAGCACCGGCGTGAGAGCCGCCGAGTACGAATCGAGGAAGCCTGCGGCACCTTCACGGGAGAGCACGTAGTCCCGCACCGATTCGTCTTGACCTGTCAGGCCGCGAAGCTCCTCATTCCAGAACGGATTCGGGAGGAAGCGCATGTCTGCGACCATGTCGACGTCTGTCGGAAGACCGTACTTGAATCCGAAGCTCAGGAGCGTCACACGGTGCCGCGCTGCTCCCTCTTCGGAGAAGAGGTCGGACACCTGGGTGGCGAGCTGATGGATGTTGAGCGCCGAAGTGTCGACGACGAGGTCGGCCGATTCGCGTATCGGCGCGAGGCGGAGGCGTTCGATGCGGATGCCGTCGAGCAGGGTGCCGTCGCCTTGGAGCGGATGCGGCCGACGAACCGCTTCGAATCGACGCACGAGCACGTCGTCGGACGCATCCAGGAACAGCACGCGAATGGAACCGCGTGAGCGCAGCGCTCTCGCCACGCCCGGGAAGTCGTCGAAGAGATTGCGACCGCGTACATCGACGACCGCCGCGACCTTGGGCAGCGCGTTGCCCCCCATGTCGGTGAGGTCGAGAAGCGGACGCAGGATCTGCGGCGGCAGGTTGTCTACGACGTACCATCCGAGGTCCTCGAGCGCGTTGGCCACCGTCGTACGCCCCGCGCCCGACATGCCCGTGACGATGAGGAACTCGCCTTTATCCCCGTCAGTCATGGTTACTCCTTCTCCCCCGCTCGCCCCAGCCTAGCGAGTGGAGAGATGCGCATGGATGTTCTCAGCGAGCACGGGCCCGATCCCCTGCACCTCCTGGATCTCCGCAGGAGCAGCCGACCGCAGTGCGGTGACGGATCCGAAGTGCTTGAGAAGCACCTTGATCCGGGATGCGCCGAGGCCAGGCACCTCGGCGAGGATCGACGTGATGTCGTTCCTGCGCCGTTTGCGCTGATGCGTGATCGCGAATCGGTGGGCTTCGTCTCTGAGCCTCTGGAGCAGATAGAGCGATTCGCTGGTGCGCGGGAGGATCACCGGGAAGTCGTCGCCGGGAAGCCAGACCTCTTCGAGTCTCTTCGCTATGCCGCACACCGCGATCTCGGTGTGACCGGCGTCTCGGAGCGCACGCGCGGCCGCCTCGACCTGAGGCTGCCCGCCGTCGACCAGCAGCAGCTGCGGCGGGTAGGCGAAGCGTGGCCTGCGTTTGACCTCCACCACGACCTCTTCGAGCCCGTCGGCTTCCTCGGTCGCGGCAGGGAGACTCGAGGCGACCGCTGCGGGTTCGTCAGCCTCCTCCGGACGATCGAGGTAGGCGAGTCGACGACGCAGCACCTGGTACATCGAGTCGGTGTCATCTGTGGTCTCGGCGATGTTGAACGAACGGTACTGATCTTTTCGCGGCAGCCCGTCTTCGAACACCACCATCGATGCGACCACGTTCGTGCCGCCGAGGTGCGAGATGTCGAAGCACTCGATGCGCAGCGGTGCCTCCGACATGCCCAGCGCCTCCTGCAGATCCGTGAGCGCCTGCGTGCGTGCGATGTAGTCGCTCGTGCGACGGGTCTTGTAGCGGATCAACGCCTGCTGCGCATTGAGCGTCGCAGTGCGCATGAGGTCGGCGCGCTGGCCGCGCTGGGCGACGGCGATCTCGACCTTCTTTCCTCGCCGCTCACGCAGCCACACCTCCAGCTCGGTGGCATCGTCCGGCAGCGTCGGCACGATGATTCGGCGCGGCACGTCCTGCGCATCGCCGTAGGCACGCTGCAGCACCTGGTCGACGAGGTCGGCGGTCGAGATGTCGATCTCCTTCTCGATCGTCATCGCGCGGACGCCTCGCACGCGTCCGCCACGGATCACGAAGTGCTGCACGGCGGCGGCGAGCTCGTCTTCTGCGATTCCGAACAGGTCGGCATCCTCGTCGGTCGCGAGCACCAGCGCGCTCTTGCCGAGCACCGCTTCGATCGCTGTGAGTTTGTCGCGGAATCTGGCGGCGGCCTCGTAATCCATCGCGGCGGAGGCGGCCAGCATGCGCTTCGTCAGCTCTCGAGTGAAACGCTCGTCTCCTCCGGCCATGAACGCGACGAAATCGTCGACCATGGCACGGTGCTCCTCGATGGTGACGGTCATCGAGCATGGTCCGCCGCACTTGCCGATCTGCCCCGGAAAGCACGGACGCCCCGTCTGCATCGCGCGCTTGTAGCTGGAGTCGCTGCAGGTGCGGATCGGGAACGCCTTGACCATCAGGTCGATCGTCTCGTGCACGGCCCAGACCTTCGGGTAAGGACCGAAGTACCGCGCACCCGGAATCTTGCGATTCCGGGTGACGATGACGCGCGGCGCCTCGTCGCCCAGGGTGACGGCCATGAACGGGTAGGACTTGTCATCCTTGTAGCGCACATTGAAGGGCGGATCGAACTCCTTGATCCACATGTACTCCAGCTGCAACGAGTCGACATCGGTCGAGACGACCGTCCACTCGACGGAAGACGCCGTGGTGACCATGCGACGGGTGCGCTCGTGCAGCGTGCGCAACGGCGCGAAATAGTTCGACAGACGTTGACGCAGGTTCTTCGCCTTGCCGACGTAGAGCACGCGTCCATCGGCATCGCGGAAGCGGTACACGCCGGGGTTGGTGGGGATCTCACCAGCCCGCGGCTTGTACGGCAGGACGTCGGCCATCAGCTGGCCTTCCGCGCAGAGCGCCCCTCACCCAGGATCTCGGCGAGGAACTGACCGGTGTGGCTGTCCTCGACTCGCGCGATCTGCTCGGGAGTGCCGGTCGCCAGGATCTCACCGCCACCGGAGCCACCCTCCGGCCCGAGGTCGATCACCCAGTCGGCGGACTTGATCACATCGAGGTTGTGCTCGATGACGATCACCGTGTTGCCCTTGTCGACGAGTCCGTTCAGCACCTCGAGGAGCTTGCGCACGTCTTCGAAGTGCAGTCCCGTGGTCGGCTCGTCGAGCACGTAGATGCTGCGTCCGTTGCTGCGACGCTGGAGCTCGGTGGCGAGCTTGACGCGCTGCGCCTCGCCGCCGGACAGGGTCGTCGCCGACTGACCGAGACGCACGTAGCCGAGGCCCACGTCGACCAGCGTCTTCATGTAGCGGTGGATCGCCTGGATGGGCTCGAAGAACTCGGCCGCCTCGGCGATCGGCATCTCGAGGACCTCGGCGATGTTCTTGCCCTTGTAGTGCACCGACAGCGTGTCGCGGTTGTAGCGCTTGCCGTGGCAGACCTCGCAGTCGACGTAGACGTCGGGCAGGAAGTTCATCTCGATCTTGATCGTGCCGTCACCCGAGCACGCCTCGCAGCGGCCGCCCTTGACGTTGAAGCTGAAGCGTCCGGGCTGGTAGCCGCGGACCTTCGCCTCGGGGGTCTCGCTGAAGAGCGAACGGATGCGGTCGAAGACGCCGGTGTAGGTGGCCGGGTTCGAGCGCGGCGTGCGTCCGATCGGCGCCTGGTCGACGTGCACGACCTTGTCGAGATTGTCGAGACCCGAGACACGGGTGTGCTTTCCGGGGACCGTGCGGGCGCCGTTGAGCCGCGAGGCGAGCACCTGGTACAGGATGTCGTTGACCAGCGAGGACTTGCCTGACCCGGACACACCGGTGACCGCCGTCAGAACACCCAGCGGGAAGTTCACGCTGACGTTCTTCAGATTGTTCTCGCGGGCGCCGACGACGCTGAGCATGCGCTTCTTGTCGAGCTTGCGGCGCTTCTTCGGCGTCGGGATCTCGCGGCGCCCCGAGAGGTACTGTCCCGTCATCGAGCTCGGCTCGGCGAGAAGTGCCTCGTACGAGCCGGAATGCACGACCTCGCCGCCGTTCACTCCCGCGCCCGGCCCGATGTCGACGACCCAGTCCGCCGATTCGATGGTCTCTTCGTCGTGTTCGACGACGATCAGCGTGTTGCCGAGGTCGCGGAGCTTGAGAAGCGTGTTGATCAGTCGACGGTTGTCGCGCTGATGCAGACCGATCGACGGTTCGTCGAGCACGTAGAGCACACCGGTGAGGCCCGAGCCGATCTGCGTGGCGAGGCGGATGCGCTGTGCCTCACCACCCGAGAGCGATCCGGCCGAGCGGCTCAGGTTGAGATACGAGAGCCCGACCTGCAGCAGGAAGTCGAGTCGCAGGCGGATCTCGCGCAACACCTGGGCCGCGATCTTCGCCTCACGATCGGTGAGCGTGAGTGTCTCCATGAACGAGCGCGCATCGGCGAGACTCAGGTGCGACACCTCGGCGATCGAGTGGCCGTGCACCTGCACCGCGAGCACCTCGGGCTTGAGCCTGTTGCCATCGCACACCGGGCACGGCACCTCGCGGAGGTACTCGCCCCAGCGTGAGCGCTGCGTGTCGGACTCGGCCTGCGCGTACTGCCGCTCGATGTAGGGGACGACGCCCTCGAAGCCGGATGCGTAACGCATCTCGCGGCCGTACCGGTTCTTGAACTTGACCGTGACCTTGTAGTTGTCGCCGCGGAGGATCGCATCCTGCACGTCGACCCTGAGGTCCTGCCACGGAGTGTCGAGCGAGAAGTTGAGGTCGTCGGCCAGACCCTCGAGCAGTCGCTCGTAGTACTGGAAGAGGCCCTTGCCCTGGGTGGTCCAAGGCACGATCGCGCCCTCGCGGATGGAGAGCTCCTCGTCGCCGAGCATCAGGTCGATGTCCACCGACATGCGGGTGCCGAGACCCGAGCAGGCGGGGCAGGCACCGAACGGCGCGTTGAACGAGAAGGTGCGCGGCTCGATCTCGGTGAGCGACAGAGCGTGCCCGTTCGGGCACGCGAGCTTCTCGGAGAACGACTGCCAGGCGTCCTCGCCCTCTTCGTCGACGAAGTTCACCTGCACGACGCCGCCGGCGAGTCCGAGCGCGGTCTCGACCGAGTCGGTGACGCGACCGAGGATGTCGTCGGCCGCGACCAGACGGTCGACCACCACCGCGATGTCGTGCTTGTAGCTCTTCTTGAGCGTGGGCGGCTCGGCCAGCTGGATCAGGTCTCCGTCGACGATCGCGCGCGAGTAGCCCTTGGCCCCCAGTTCGCGGAACAGATCGACGAACTCGCCCTTCTTCTGAGAGACGATGGGCGCGACGATCTGGTAGCGCGTGCGCTCGGGCAGCTCCATGAGCTGGTCGGCGATCTGCTGCACCGTCTGTCGCTGGATGCGCTCACCGCACTCGGGGCAGTGCGGGATGCCGATGCGCGCCCAGAGCAGACGCATGTAGTCGTAGATCTCGGTGATCGTGCCGACCGTCGATCGTGGGTTGCGGTTGGTCGACTTCTGATCGATCGACACCGCGGGGCTCAGCCCCTCGATGAAGTCGACGTCCGGTCGGTCGACCTGGCCGAGGAACTGGCGCGCATAGGCGCTCAGCGACTCGACGTAGCGACGCTGCCCTTCGGCGAAGATCGTGTCGAACGCGAGACTGGACTTTCCCGAACCGGACAGGCCGGTGAACACGACGAGAGAGTCGCGTGGGATGTCGATGTCGACGTTCTTCAGATTGTGTACGCGGGCACCGCGAACGCTGAGTTTTCCTGGGGTTGCAACCGGGACGATAGGCACTGATCAAGTCTACGAGGGGCCACGGACATTGGCTCCGTGAGGGCTCACAGGGAAGGCATCCTCGCTCACGGTGTGCGGCGGCTCGCCCGCATGAGCAGGGTCGCCGTGAGCGCGACGACCGCTCCGGCTCCTGCCACGGCCGCCCACGGCAGGGTCTGCGCAGATCCCTGCGCAGCCGCCATCACCACGACGGTCACCGGCTGGGCGATCGCCTGGACGACGAGCAGCCGCAGTGCACTGGGTCGGAGCGCGGCGATCAGCACCCTGGACCCTGCGGGGATCACGAGGGACAGCGACATCAGCATGTGGATGAGCTGCACGACGAGCACGGCGAGCATCGCGCGCCCGAGATCGGGCTCCGAGATCAGCATCCCGATCACGAGGCAGCCGATGGATCCCCACGCCGCGAACGTCTGCGGAAGGGCTGCGGCGACGATCGCGAGCACCACAGCGGCCACCTGCCACCCGATCAGTGGGCACAGCGCGGCTGCTCCGATCGCGACCGCCACGACGAGCGCGCCCCGCACGACGAGCCAGGACACGGCAGGGCCGGTCTGCAGGGCGTCGTTCGCGCTCACCGGTGCGCCCTCGCGATCGCGAGCAGCGCCGAGGACGGATCATCGGCCCAGGCGACCACGTCGACTCCGGCACCGTGCAGATCGGCGAACACGTTCTCCCGCTCGGCGAGCACCGTTCGCAGACCGATGAGCTGCGCGCGGCTGAGACGCGTGCGGTCGAGCGGCGGAAGCACGTCGACGGCGACGACTCGGTGTCCGCTCGCCCTCCACATCAGCGCCGTCCGCGCCGCCGCGCCCTCGAAGAAGGTCGACAGCACGAAGACCACAGAGCCATGCGGCACGGGAGGAGTCCGACGGAAGGTCGCATCGTCTCGCGCCTGACCGGTCGTGGCGATGGCCTCCACCACGCGCGAGAGATGACGCGATCCGCTGCCGCTGCGCAGCGACCGGCCGCCATGCACGAGCACGTGCAGCGCGACGCGGTCGCCCGCGCCGATGGCCGAGTCGGCGATCGCGCGGGCAGCCTCACGCGCGAGGTCGAGCGATGTCACACCGCTTCGTTCGAGGTCGCCGCTCCCCCACGACGAGACGACCTCACCGAGATCCTCTGACGTGTCCATCGCGATCACGACGGAGGAGTCGCTGAGGGTGTTGGTGCGCCGAACCAGCAGATCCCCCGGCCGGCGGGCCATCCGCGCGGTGGCCCGCCAGTCCACGCGGCGCAGTTCGTCTCCCGGAGCGAAGGCATGGATGTCCCTGAAGTCACCTCCCTGGCCCTGACGGCGACCCTCGTGAGCACCGTGCGACCCGATCAGCCGTCGGGGCAGCGGCAGCGCATCGAGCGGTCTGCGGGGCGGCGCCACCTGGCGCCGTGCAGAAACGATCTCCGAGCGCTTCGAGAGCGTCGCTCCCTCGAAGGAGAGACCTCTCGCCGCTGCCTGGACGGGAATCGCCGGCCCGGAGTGCAGGACCTTGCTGCGTGCCGTCACAGACGAACCGTCGCCCGGCACGATCACACGTCTGGTGCGACGCTCCGACTGCACGATCACCATCTCGACGGCTTCCGCATCGGCCTCGACCGTGATCGCAGTGCGCAGTTCGCCCTCCGACCCCGGCAGCGGCGCGATCGTGACCTTCGGCTCGCCCCCGGCCGAACCGCGCGACATCGCGAACCCGCTCCAGAGCGCGAGGGGCAGCCCCATGGCCACGATGTCCGGCCGACCGGACAGAACGCCGACGACGGCGAGGATCACCGCGCCCCCGATCGCCACCGACAGCACCGGCCCGCGACGCCCCTCGTCGGGAGCATCCGTCATCCGAGCGCCCCGACGGTCGACGGCACTGCGACCTGCCCGACGACCGAACGCACCGCGTCGGCCGCCGACGCCCCCTGAGCCCACGCCTGCGGGGTGAGAGTGAGTCGATGCGCCAGCACAGGCACGGCGATGCGCTTGATGTCATCCGGGCGCACGAAGTCGCGGCCGTCCAGCGCTGCCAGTGCTCGTCCGAGCAGAAGCAGACCGAGCGAACCCCGCGGCGAGGCCCCGACCTCGACGTTCGGCGCATTCCGCGTGGCACGCGTGATCTCGACGCAGTAGCGGGAGATGTCCTGATCGACGTGGATGGCTTCGACCGCGTCCTGGAGGGCGACGAGCTGAGCGGCGTCGATCACCGGGGCGACGTGGGTCGCCTCCTGCCGCCTGCTCACCCGATTCTCCAGGATCCGAGCCTCGTCCTCCGGCCCCGGATAACCGACGGACAGTCGCACCATGAACCTGTCGAGCTGCGCCTCGGGAAGCGCGTAGGTGCCCTCGTACTCGATCGGATTCGACGTCGCGATCACATGGAACGGCGCCGGCAGCGCGAAGCTGTTGCCCTCGACGGTCACCTGACGCTCCGCCATCGCCTCGAGCATCGCCGACTGGGTCTTCGGCGTGGTCCGGTTGATCTCGTCGGCGAGCAGCAGACCGGTGAAGATCGGCCCAGGGCGGAAGACGAAGTCTCCCGAGTCCGGTGCGTACACGTACGATCCGGTCACGTCGCCGGGGAGCATGTCCGGGGTGCACTGCAGACGGCGGAACGACAGCCCCAGGGCAGAGGCGAGGCTGCGGGCGGCGAGGGTCTTGCCCAGCCCCGGCACGTCCTCGAACAGCACGTGACCACCCGCGAGGATCGTCGCCAGCGCGATCTCGACGGGGTCGTCCATGCCCACCACGACGGTCTTCACTGCGGCGAGGATCCTGGCTCCGGTGTCGGCGATCTCTGCGGGGCTCGTCATGTCATCTCCTTGATCGACGGAACAGTGCGGGCCGCCCCCGGTCTGTGGCCGGGGCGTGCGGCGCGAGCGGCGGGTAGCCGGGCGACACGGGATTCAGCCGGTCGACGGCATCCAACGCCCGTTCGATGTCGACGATCGTCGGGGCCCGACCGGTGAGCTGATCCCACAGGTCGGGCCCGAGCACCGCGGTGAGGCGCGCCTTGTCGTCCGGATCATCCGGATCGATTCCCTGGCGCAGCAGCCGATGGCGCAGGATCGCACTGACGCGGCGGGTGATCTGCTGTCCGGCGATTCCGGTGTGCGTGTTCAGCGCCCACGCCATCCGGGAGATCTCGGTCGGCCGACGATGAGGTTCCGTGTCGATGCGCGGGGCATCGAAGCCCGGTTCGAACGGCATCACGAGCTGTCCGAGCAGGCCGACCGAGCAGATCAGCAGACTCCAGCCGATCACGAACGGCCAGGTGAAGCCGAATCCGAGGAGGGCAAGAGCCGTGACGATCGCCACGCCCACTGCGAGGAGTGTTCTCCGCGCGCTCATCGCCACACCTCCTCGATGCGCCGCAAAGCCCGTCTCGCCGAGGACCGGTCATCTTCGTCGGCCACCCGGGTTCCGAAGCGAACGCTCTCATAGAGACGCAGCAGCGCCACAGCCTCGTCCGCGACGCCCGGCCGCAGGGTGATGATCCTCACTGCGAACTCCCCCGGAGTCTCGCTCGCCGCTCGTGTGACCCCGGCGTCTGCGGCGCTCTCTTCGAGTCCGATCCACGCCGCGATGATGGCATCCGTCGCTCTGGCACGCTGATCGATCGTGGCCAGCGCCCCGGCGATCCCTCGTCGCATCACCCCGACTGGGATGTCCGCTGTCGGCGGCGACTCGAACTGTTCGACCTCGGGCGCGACCACGGCTGCACCACGGCGCTTGAGCGGGCGATCTCGCCATGCTCGAAGCAGGGCCCTGGCGACGATCGCGAGGAGAACGATGATCCCGGCCGCCACCAACACCATCAGGATCACGGTGAGTATCTGAGCGACCACGGCATTCGTGGGTTCGCTCTCCGTCGGCTCGGGGAGGCCTGTCCCACCCGGCGACGCCGTGGGCAGCGGCTCGGACGTGCCGGCGGGGATCGGCTCGGCGGGACGGAAGGTCGGCTGTCCCTGACTCGCCGACGCGATCATCGCCACGACGAAGAGGGCCACCACGATGACAGGGAGGACCAGCCGATCGACACTCCGGCGCGCAGGACGCGTCTGGTGATCGATCGGCATGCCCACACCCTATGACGCGGTCACTCCGGGGCGGGACGGCGCCCCGCGAACGCCGACAACCCATCGCGCAGCGTCGCGACCTGCTGCAGGTCCATTCCCACCGTGGCCATGACCTGTCGAGGAACGTCGAGGGCTCTGTCACGCAGAGCCCGACCGGCGTCGGTGAGCGTGATGTCGAGACGCCGCTCGTCTTCGACGCTGCGCTGTCTCGCCACCAGACCGTCGGCCTCCAGCCGCTTCACCAGCGGAGACGCCGTCGCAGGCTCGAGCGCCAGATCGGCAGCGAGGTCGTTCAGTGGGCGCGGAGCTCGTTCCCAGAGCGCCAGCATGACGAGATACTGCGGATGCGTGAGGCCGAGAGGCTCGAGAATCGGCCTGTAGATCGCCACGACGTTGCGCGCTGCCGTCACCAGAGCGAAGCAGAGCTGGTTGTCGAGCTTGAGCAGGTCATCCGATGCGGTCACGAATCCGAATATACATTGACCCTAATAGTTAGTACACTAACCAACATGGCCAGTTCTGATGATCGCCCTCCGCTCCGCTCCCGGATCCGCGAGGCAGGAGGCCTCTATGCCTGGGTGAATTCGAATCTGATCCGGTTCGCGGGCCCGGCCTCGGTCGGCCCCTACGAGAAGACTCCCCCGCCGAGCCCGTCCGAACGTGCCGAGCGTGCATGTCCGCTGTGCGGCTCACCGATGAGCGAGCATGAGATCGATCGTTCGGGTCCGAAGACTCTCGTCCACTGCCCCTGAGGCTCGGCCTCAGTCATCTCGCTTCGCGTCTTCACGGGCGATGTCGAGCCAGGATGCGAGGTCATCGTCGTCGACGATGACGCTCGGCGACACATCGAGCCAGCCGGTCCCCATCGTCCGCGGGCCCATGACCGCGGACGCGACCCCTGACCGGGTGATCAGCGAGGCGCCGTGCTCCTCATCGACGCGGACGAGCAGCACCCCGCCTGTGCGCGCTCCGACGAGGATGTGACCGTCGAGAAGGAATGCGCGCGTGCCGAACATCCGCTTCTCCTCGATGTCCCCGCCGAGAGTGAGAAGCGCTCTCACACGATCGGCGAGCTCTTCTCCTGATGCATCCATCCTGGTCGCTTCCGTGCCTCAGGCGTGGCCGGCCTTCTCCATGGCACGCAGCTCCTTCTTCATGTCCTGCACCTCGTCGCGCAGTCGTCCGGCAAGCTCGAACTTGAGCTCCGCGGCCGCCGCCAGCATCTGGTCGGAGAGATCCTGGATCACAGCCTCGAGTTGCTGGGCGCCCTCGGCGGCGATACCGGTGCGCCTCAGGTTGGGCGTGGGGGACTTGCCCTTGCCGTTCGCCCGCCCGCGGCCGGACATCATCGCCGCGGTGTCGGCGCCTTCACGGGCCAGCACCTCGGTGATGTCGGCGATCCGCTTGCGCAGCGGCTGCGGATCGATTCCGTGCTCGAGGTTGTAGGCGACCTGCTTCTCACGACGTCGATCTGTCTCCTCGATCGCCTTGGCCATCGAGTCGGTGATCCTGTCGGCGTACATGTGCACTTCGCCCGAGACGTTGCGCGCCGCACGGCCGATCGTCTGGATCAGCGACGTGCCCGATCTCAGGAAGCCCTCCTTGTCGGCGTCGAGGATCGCCACCAGCGACACCTCGGGCAGATCGAGTCCCTCACGCAGCAGGTTGATGCCCACGAGGACGTCGTAGACTCCTGCCCGCAGCTCGCTGAGCAGCTCGACGCGACGCAGGGTGTCGACATCCGAGTGGAGATACCGCACGCGCACGCCGTGCTCGCCGAGGAAGTCCGTGAGCTCCTCGGACATCTTCTTGGTGAGCGTCGTCACGAGCACGCGCTCGTCGCGTTCGACCCGCAGCCTGATCTCTTCGAGAAGATCGTCGATCTGGCCCTTCGACGGCTTCAGGATGATGTGCGGGTCGACCAGACCCGTCGGGCGGATGATCTGCTCGACGACACCGTCGGCGATGCCCATCTCGTACTTGCCGGGGGTCGCGGACAGATACACGGTCTGTCCGATCCGGTTCTTGAACTCATCCCACCGCAGCGGGCGGTTGTCCATGGCGCTCGGCAGCCGGAAGCCATGCTCGACGAGCGTGCGCTTGCGAGAGGCGTCTCCCTCGTACATCGCGCCGATCTGCGGCACCGTGACGTGCGACTCGTCGATCACGAGCATGAAGTCGTCGGGGAAGAAGTCGAGCAGCGTGTGCGGCGGCTCGCCGGGCTGCCGCCCGTCCATGTGCCGGGAGTAGTTCTCGATGCCTGAACAGAAGCCGAGCTGCTGCAGCATCTCGAGGTCGAAGGTCGTCCGCATCCTCAGCCGCTGAGCCTCGAGCAGCTTCCCCTGACGCTCGAACTCCTTCAGCCGCTCTTCGAGCTCGTGCTCGATCGTTCCGATGGAGCGCTGGATCACGTCGGTTCCCGCCACATAGTGCGAGGCGGGGAAGATCGGGACGGAATCGAGCTTCTCGATGACCTCCCCGGTGAGCGGATGCAACGAGTAGAGAGCTTCGATCTCGTCGCCGAACAGCTCGATGCGGATCGCATGCTCCTCATAGACGGGGATGATCTCGATGGTGTCGCCGCGCACGCGGAAATTGCCCCGGGAGAAATCGACGTCGTTGCGGTTGTACTGCATCGAGACGAACTGCCTGATGAGCGCGTCCCGGTCGTACCGCTCCCCCACCTGCAGTGCGACCATCGCTCTGAGGTACTCCTCCGGCGCGCCGAGGCCGTAGATGCACGACACGGTGGAGACCACGATCACGTCCCGCCGACTCAGCAGGGAGTTGGTGGTCGAGTGACGCAGACGTTCGACCTCGGAGTTGATCGACGAGTCCTTCTCGATGAAGGTGTCTGTCTGGGGCACGTAGGCCTCAGGCTGGTAGTAGTCGTAGTAGGAGACGAAGTACTCGACGGCGTTGTTCGGCATCAGCTCGCGGAATTCGTTCGCGAGCTGCGCGGCGAGAGTCTTGTTGTGCGCGAGGACGAGCGTCGGGCGCTGCACCTGCTCGACGAGCCAGGCGGTGGTCGCAGACTTTCCCGTGCCGGTCGCTCCGAGCAGGACGATATCGGTCTCACCGGCGTTGATTCGCGATGCGAGCTCGGCGATGGCCTTGGGCTGGTCGCCGGCGGGCGCGTACTCGCTGATGACCTCGAAAGGGCGGACGCTGCGCGTGGGTTGCATACCTCCAGCGTATGCCGGGCCACCGACATCGGGGCCACGAGCGGCCTCGGCCTAGAGTGGGGGCGTGATCGAGTTCCTCATCGGCACCAGTCTCGCCGCGTCCGCGGGCCTCAACGCATGGATGCCTCTGTTCCTGCTCGGCCTCACCGATCGGCTGCTTCCCGCCGTCGTGCTGCCGCCATCGTGGTCGTGGCTCTCGAGTGACCTCGCGCTCTGGATCCTCGGCGCTCTCCTGCTGCTGGAGATCGTCGCCGACAAGATCCCGGCGCTCGACTCCGTGAACGACGTGATCCAGAGCATTCTGCGTCCGGCATCCGGAGGCATCGCCTTCGGTGCAGGCTCGGGCGCTCAGACGATCGCGGTCGACGACCCCGCGGCGTTCTTCAGCGACAACGCCTGGGTGCCGGTGGCCGTGGGCATCGCGATCGCCCTGGTCGTGCACATCGTGAAGGCCACGGCGCGTGTCGCCGCCAACACGGTGACCGGCGGCCTTGCGGCTCCCGTCCTGAGCACGGCCGAGGACGGCGCATCATTCATGCTGGCCGCCACGGCGATCGTCATCCCCGTCGTGGCCGCACTGCTGCTGGTGGGCCTCGTCGTCGTCGCCATCGTGGGCGTGCGCCGCCTGGCGCGCATGCGTCGAGCCGGCGGCGGTCAGCCGGCCGGCGGCATCCACGCATAGGGGCGGGGCAGTCAGCGAGTCGCAGCAGTCCGTGCATCGTCATGCCGAGGGCGTGCGCCACGTCGGCATTCGTGCGCAGCTCACGATCGAGGGCCGATGACGAGGTGTCGCCTCGCGGTCACACGCGCCCGGTCGACGACAGCCGCAGGGCGCGGGCGGCCAGCGCCGCGGACACCGCGCACATCGCCAGGATCGCGGCCATGAACCACGCCCAATCGGCCCTCCCGAACACGATGCCCAGCATCCAGCCGAAGAGGCTCGACCCCGCGTAGTAGCCGAAGTAATAGAGAGACGATGCCTGCGCCCTGCTGGCGGGTGCCGCTGCGGCGGGAGCCCAGCCCGAGGCGACCGCGTGCGCGCCGAAGAAGCCTCCGGTGAAGAACAGCAGCCCGATGATCACCACGAGGAGGATCTGGCTGAGCATGGCGACGGCACCGACGGCCATCACGGCTATCGAGAACAGCAGCACACGATACCGACCGAAGCGGGATGCGAGGGCACCGGCTGTCGGCGACGAGACGGTACCCGCGAGATAGGCGAGGAACAGCAGCGTCACCAACCAGCTCGGAAGGGCGAACGGCTCGTCGATGAGATGGAACCCGAGGTAGTTGTATACCGCGACGAACGCCCCCATGAGAAGGAATCCCTGCGCGTAGAGCGCGAGCTGCGGCCCGGAGCGCAGCGGCAGCACCAGACGTTCGAGCATGCCCGGCGTCGTGTCGTCTCGGAAGCGACCGGGTACGAACCCCTGTGCCTTCGGCGTCAGCCACAGGAACAGCACCGCTGCCACCGCGCACACACCGGCGACGGTCCAGATGCCCGCACGCCACCCCCACGGCTCGCCGACCAATCCCGACAGGACACGACCGAGCAGGCCGCCCACCGTCGTCCCGGCGATATAGCTCCCCGCTGCCGTCGCGGCATCACGTGCGCTCACCTCTTCGCTGAGGTACGCGAGCGCCACCGCGGGCACCGCACCCAGCGCGACGCCCTCGAGCAGACGCAGTGCCAACAGCATCTCCAAGCCTGTGCTGAGCGGCGCGAGGAGCCCCAGAGCGGTGGCGGTGAGGATGCCGATCCCCATCGCGGGGACCCGTCCGATGCGATCCGCGACCATCGACCACGGAACCACAGCCGCCGCCAGGCCGAGCGTTGCGGCCGATACCGCGAGTGCCGCGGCCGCCGGACTGATCCCGAGATCCGATGAGAGCTGCGGCAGCACGGCCTGAGGCGAATACAACTGCGCGAACGTCGCGACGCCGGCGAAGAACAGACCGACGATGAGACGCCGATAGGCGGAAGACCCGGGTGTGTGACCGGTGAAGGTCACGACGCGCGAATCCGCTCCCACAGGGCGTCGGTCTGCCGGATCGTCTCGCCCAGAGAGCCGGAGGTGTCGACGATCTCGTCGGCGATCGCCAGCCGACGCTCGTCCGACACCTGCGCGTCGATCCGCTCCTGCGCCGCCTGCTCCGCCATGCCGCGCAGCTCGACGAGCCTCCGCCTGCGCTCGCCTGCGGGTGCATGCGCGACGACGATCAGATCCCACGGGTCATCGACCCGCGCCTCGACCAGGAGAGGGACGTCGTAGACGACGACCGTCTCGGGATCGGCGGAGGCGGCCGCCTCGAATCGACGCTGCGACTCGGCACGGACCGCGGGGTGGACGATCGCGTTCAGCCGTGCCAGCTGCTCGGGATCGGCGAAGACCTTGGCACCCAGCGCCGCACGGTCGAGTGCGCCGTCCTCTGCGATGACGTCGGCCCCGAAGACCTCCTCGATCCGGGACAGCACCGCAGACCCCGGAGCCTGCACGTCGCGCACGATCTGATCGGCGTCGACGATGACCGCTCCGAGCTCTGCGAGTCGTCGTGCGATGGTCGACTTTCCCGAGGCGATGCCGCCGGTGAGCGCGATGAGAGGCATCTCGCCAGTCTAGGCTCGGCCGCGAACTCGGATCAGCGCGCCAGCAGCTGCCGACGCGAGCTGATGACGCCGGTGTCGAATCCGGCGAGGTGGAGCCCACCGTGGAACCGGGCGTGCTCGATCTTGATGCACCGGTCCATCACCACCGAGAGTCCTGCGCTCTCGGCGATCGCTGCGGCATCCTCGTGCCATGACCCGAGCTGCAGCCAGAGCGTCCGCGCGCCGGCGTCGATCGCCTCCTGAGCGACCCCCGGCAGATCGTCGTGCCGACGGAAGACGTCGACGATGTCGGGCACGACCGGCAGGTCCGCGAGCGAGGCGTAGACCGGCTGGCCGAGGATCTCGGATTCCCGAGGGTTCACGAGGTAGACGTCGTAAGCGGTGCTCGAAAGCAGGTAGGTCGCGACGAAGTACGACGCACGCGCAGGATTGTTCGATGCGCCGACGATGGCGACGGATTTCGCGCGTCGGAGGATGCCGAAGCGCTGCTGCTGGCCGGGGCCGGTCCAGGTGCGCCCGGGGTGCACCGGTGCGGAGCCAGGCAAGGCACAGGCCGCAGCATCCTGCGCAGGCGGAAGCGCGCAGGCATCGACTCCCGTGGTCTCGATTCCGCTCATCGGGTCGCTCCTGTCGCTGTCGTGAGGGCCTGATCGAGATCCCAGATGATGTCTTCGGCGTCCTCGAGTCCCACCGAGATGCGGATGAGGTCGGGGCGCACACCCGCGGCGACGAGCTGCGGTTCCGTGAGCTGCCGGTGGGTGGTGGATGCAGGGTGGATGACGAGCGTGCGCGCATCGCCGATGTTCGCGAGATGCGACGCCAGCTGCAGGCTCTCGATGAGCTTCTCCCCCGCTGCGCGGCCGTCTTCGGACTTCACCCCGAAGGCGAACACCGAACCGGGACCCAGCGGCAGGTACTTCGCCGCACGCTCGTGATGCGGGTGATGAGCGAGACCCGCCCAGGTCACGTAGTCGACCCTGGGGTCCGAGTCGAGCCACTCGGCGACGATCCGTGCGTTCGCGAGGTGCGCATCGATGCGCTGCGGAAGCGTCTCCACTCCCTGCAGGAGGTTGAACGCCGACTGCGGGCTGAGCGCCGGACCGATGTCGCGCAGCTGCTCGGTGCGGAGCTTGGTGAGAAACCCGTACTCGCCGAAGTTGTCCCACCACTTGATCCCGCCGTAGGACTCGACGGGCTCGGTCATCTGCGGGAACCGTCCGTTGCCCCAGTCGAACGTGCCCTTCTCGATCACCACCCCGCCGAGCGTGGTGCCGTGACCGCCGAGGAACTTCGTGACCGAGTGGATGACGATGTCGGCACCGTGCTCGAGCGGACGCGCGAGATACGGCGTGGCCAGCGTCGCGTCGATGACCAGAGGCACCCCTGCGGCATGGGCGACCTCTGCCAGGCCCTCGATGTCGGCGATCTCCCCCGAGGGGTTGCCGATCATCTCGACGTAGACGACCTTGGTCTCGGGGCGGATCGCTGCCGCGTAGTCTGCGGGGTCGCTGGAGGCGACGAAGGTCGTCTGCACCCCGAACCGGCGCAGCGTCACGTCGAGCTGCGTCACGGTGCCGCCGTACAGCTGGGCGGAGGCCACCACGTGGTCACCGGCTCCGACGAGTGCCGCGAACGTGATGAACTCCGCGCTCATCCCCGACGCGGTCGCGACGGCGCCGATGCCGCCTTCCAACGACGCGAGGCGCTCCTCGAGCGCGGCGACGGTGGGGTTGCCGATGCGCGAGTAGATGTTGCCGTACTTCTGCAGAGCGAAGAGGTTCCCTGCGTCCGCCGCGTCTTCGAAGACGAACGACGTCGTCTGATAGATCGGCACGGCGCGGGCGCCGGTGGCGGCATCGGGGGTGCCACCGGCATGGAGTGCCCTCGTGCGAAATCCGAAGCGGTGTTCTTCCGTCATGATGTCCTCAGTTCTGCGGTCTCGAGCGCGGCGGCGATGTCGTCGACGGCCCACGGGTTCTGCAGCGATGTCGTGTCTCCGAGCTGAGACGATGCGCGGCCCGCCCGGCGGTCCTGCTCCGCTTCCCAGAGCTGAGCGAGCAGTCTGCGCATGATCTTGCCCGAGCGCGTCTTCGGGAGGTCGGGTACGACGACGATGTGCTTCGGCTTGGCGATGGGACCGATGGCTTTGGCGACCTCTGCCCGCAGCACCGGGGTCGACACCTCAGCTCGGCCCGATGCGACGACGAAGGCGACGACCGCCTGGCCGGTCACCGTATCTGCGACGCCCGCCGTTCCCGCCTCTCCGACCGTGTCGTGCGCCACGAGCGCGGACTCGATCTCGATGGTCGAAAGCCTGTGGCCCGACACGTTCACGACGTCGTCGAGCCGGCCGAGGATCCAGATGTACCCGTCGGCGTCTCGGGTCGCCCCGTCACCGGCGACGTAGTAGCCGCCGTGGTCGCCGTGCCCTGCGAAAGTCGACCAGTAGGCGTCGCGGTATCGCTTCGGGTCGCCCCACACCGTCCTCGCCATCCCCGGCCACGGGCGGCGCACCACCAGCGTCCCCGATCGCCCGGGGGCCACCTCGTCGCCGTGCTCGTCGACGACGGCGGCATCGATTCCGGGCAGTGGCATCGATGCCGAACCGGGCTTGAGCGTCGTGACGCCGGGCAACGGCGCGATCATCGCCGCTCCGGTCTCCGACTGCCACCAGGTGTCGACGACAGGGAGCTCGTCGCGTCCGAAGCTGCGCCGGAACCAGATCCAGGCTTCCGGATTGATCGCCTCGCCGACGGTGCCCAGCAGACGCAGGGTCGAGAGGTCGTGCCCCTCGGGCAGATCGGCGCCGAACCAGGTCATGAAGGTGCGAATGAGGGTCGGCGCCGTGTAGTAAACCGTCACGCCGTACCGCTCGATGATCTCGAGGTGACGTTCGCGGTTCGGGGCGTCGGGCGTGCCCTCGTAGATGATCTGGGTCAGGCCGTTCGAGAGCGGGCCGTAGATCTCGTAGGTGTGCGCCGTGACCCACGCGAGGTCGGCCGTGCACCAGTGCACGTCGTCGGGTTTCGCGTCGAAATGCGCCCAGTGGGCCCAGCTCGCATGGGCGAGGTATCCACCCGAGGTGTGCACCAGCCCCTTCGGTTTGCCCGTCGTGCCCGACGTGTAGATGATGAAGAGCGGATGCTCGGCGTCGAACGCCTCAGCCTCGTGCTCCGGCGAGGCGGTGTCGACGACATCGTGCCACCAGATGTCACGTCCTGGCGTCCAGGGCACGTCCTGCCCCGTTCGCCGGAGCACGAGAACGTGCTCGAGGTCGGGGAGGTCAGCCGACGCGACATCGGCGGTGGACTTGACCTCGGTCGCGGTGCCGCGGCGGAACTGGCCGTCACTCGTGACGAGCAGCTTGGCACCGGTGTCGGCGAGCCGGAATCGCACGGCCTCGGCGGAGAACCCGCCGAACACGAGCGAGTGCACCGCTCCGATGCGCGCGCACGCGAGTGTGATCACGACCGTCTCGATAAGCACGGGGAGATAGACGACGACGCGGTCGCCCGGTCGGATGCCGAGTGCGATCAGCGCGTTGGCCGCGCGCGACACCATGCTCTGCAGGTCGGAGTAGGTGACTGCAGCACGGTCGCCGGGCTCTCCCTCGAAGTGCAGGGCGACCTTGTCACCTCTCCCCGCCACCACGTGCCGATCGACGCAGTTGTACGCGACGTTCAGACGTCCGCCGACGAACCAGCGAGCTGCCGGCACGTCCTCGCCGACGGGCGGATCCCACTCATGCGCGGAGTGCCACGGCTCGGTCCAATCCAGGCGAGCGGCAGCCTGCTCCCAGAAGAGGATCGGATCGGACGCGGCCCTCGCGTAGGCCTCCTCGTTCACGTTGGCCTGTGCGGCGAACGCCGGAGGCGCGGGATACGACCTCGTCTCGTACAGGCGCACCTCCGACGCCGTCACGCCCACCTCCGCAGCAGGTACTTCTCAGCCAGAGCGAGCACACCGTTCGTGATCGTCCCAAGCAGAGCGAGCAGCACGATCGAGAGCAGGATCCGGTCGACGCGGCCGTTGCTCTGCGAATCGGTGAGCAGGAATCCGAGTCCCATCGACGAGGCGATGAGCTCCGCCGCGACGAGGAATAGCCATGCCTGAGCGAGGGCGAGACGCAGACCGGCGATCACCGACGGCACGACTGCGGGAAGCTGCACCGTGCGGAACAGCGACCAGCCGCTCAGGCTGAACGAGCGCCCGGCCTCGACCAGCAGCGGATCGACGTGGCGCAGCGCCGAGGCGACGGTGGTGTAGACGGGGAAGAACGCACCGATCGCAATCAGCGTGACCTTGGACTCCTCACCGATCTGCATCCAGAGGATGAGCAGCGGCACCCAGGCCAGCGATGGCACGGCTCGAACCGCCGCGAGCGTCGGGCTGAGCAGCACGTCTCCGATGCGGGAGAGACCGACGATCCCCGCAGCGGCGAGCCCGATGACCGACCCGATCGCGAACCCGAGCAGCACTCGCTGCACCGATATCGCGATGTGCGTCCACAGCGCTCCGCGCTCGGCGAGTTCGACACCGGCGGTGAACACCGTGGCCGGAGCAGGCAGGCGGTACGGCTCGACCATCCCGGTGGTCGTGACCACCTGCCACGTGATCAGGATGACGACGGGGAGCAGGAACCCGCCGGCGATCCGCACCGCGGGTCGGTCCCACGCATGCCGTGCGCCGACCTCGGCACGCCTTCGGCTTCCGCGCGCCGCGTCGAGAGCGTCCCGCGTGTCCGCGGGCGCCAGCGCCCTCTGATCCGGAAGGCTCACTCGCCTCCGACCGCCTTCTCTGCGAAAGTGGCGTTGACGATCGATTCGAGTGCCTCGTCGACGGCGTCCTCGCCGCCCTGCACGTCGCCCGATTCGACGAGCACCGGAGCGATCTTCTCGAGCACGTCGATCTGCGCGTCGCCCGGGATGCCGCTCACGTCGAGATTCGAGCGCTCCTCGATCACGGTCGTCGCGACCTCGATGTCGATCCCCGCGACCTCGGCCAGCAGGGCTGCGGTCTCCTCGGGGTTCTCCAGCGCCCACTCGCGTGCCTGCTCGTACGCATCCACTACCGCCTGAGCGAGGTCGGCGTGGTTCTCGATGAAGTCCTCGGTCGCGTTCAGGAAGCCGTAGGTGTTGAAGTCGACGTTGCGGTAGATCAGCTGGTCGCCGGACTCCACTTCGGCGGCGGCCATGATCGGGTCGAGTCCTGCCCACGCGTCGACGGATCCGCCATCGAGAGCAGCACGCCCATCGGCGTGCTGAAGGTTCTGCACCTCGACGTCGTCGATCGAGAGTCCCGCCTCCTCGAGCGACTGGAGCAGGAAGAAGTAGGGATCCGTTCCCTTCGTCGCGGCGACCGACTTGCCGGCGAGGTCCTCCACCGACGCGATATCGCTGTCGGGGCCGACGACGATCGCCGACCACTCGGGCTGAGAGAAGATGTCGATGACCTGGATGGGCGATCCATTCGAGCGGGCGAGCAGCGCGGCCGAGCCGGCTGTCGATCCCACGTCGATCGAACCGGAGCGCAGCAGCTCGTTCGCCTTGTTCGAGCCTGCGGACTGCACCCACTCGACCGCGACGTCGTCGCCGAGGATCTCCTCGAGAATGCCCTGGTCGCGGATCACCAGACTGAGTGGGTTGTACGTCGCGAAGTCGATCGACAGAGTGTCCGACGACCACTCGCCCGATGCGGCACTGTCGTCGCTCGAGTCAGATGCTGTGGCGTTCTCACCGGCGACGCACCCGGTGGCGACGAGCATCATCGTCCCGGCGACAGCGATCGCAGGGATGATTCGGCGGGTGATGGTGCTCATCGGGTCTCCTCGGTGGCAATGCGGTGGTGGGTGTCGACGCCGAGTCCTTCGAGGAGCTCGGCGCGGAGGTCCGCGAGGCCGCGATCGGCGCGGTCGCGGGGGCGGGTGCCGGGCACGGTGATCGTGCGCACGATCGAGCGCGCATCCGGGCCGGCGTCGGCGTCGAGCGTGCGAAGCAGCAGCACGCGGTCGGCCAGGTAGAGGGCCTCTTCGACGTCGTGAGTGACGAGGAGGACGGTGGTCGGCTCTGCCGCGTGGATCTTCAGCAGCAGGTCGTGCATCCGCAGGCGGGTGAGCGCGTCGAGCGCGCCGAACGGCTCATCCAGCAGCAGCACTCCGGGGTTCCGCGCGAGGGCGCGCGCCAACGACGCGCGCTGCGCCATGCCGCCGGAGACCTCACGGGGGCGCTGGTCAGCTGCGTGTTCGAGGCCGACCAGTTCGAGCAGCTCACGCACACGATCGTGGCCCTGACGGCGCGCCGTTCCCCGCGGAAGACCGAGTTCGACGTTCTGGGAGATGGTGCGCCAGGGCAGCAGCCGCGGCTCCTGGAACGCCACCGCCGTGCGCTCGTCGACGTCTGCGACACCCGAGTCATCGAGCAGGATGCTGCCGCTGGAGGGCGCATCCAGTCCGCCGATCAGACGGAGGAGCGTCGACTTCCCGCATCCCGAAGGTCCGACGACCGCGATGATCTCGCCGGCCGCCACCTCGATGTTCACCCCACGGAGAACATCGCGGCGTCCGCGAGCGATCGGAAAGCTCCGCCCCACCTCTCGCACCCGCACGGGCTGCGCCGTGCCGGCATCGACCGACGCGTCGACGCGCGGGGTGGAGAGCAGGGATGTCATATCCCCATGGTGGCGGGGCATGCGCAATGTTACGAATGCCGCCGTAATGTTCGGTCACGTAGCCGCCACGGGCGACGGAAACGCGGAACGGGCCGCCATCCCGAAGGATGACGGCCCGTTCAGAGCGTGATGCTTAAGCGTTGCCGCCCGAGAGCTTCTCGCGAAGAGCCGCGAGAGCCTCGTCGTCAGCGAGCGTGCCCGCGCCTGCGACCTCGCTCGAGAAGACCTGGCCACCGAAGTCGTCGCCAGCGGCCGCCTCGGCCTCGGCTGCCTTGGCAACCTGAGCCTTGTGAGCCTCCCAGCGAGCCTGGGCTGCAGCGTACTCCTGCTCCCATGCCTCGCGCTGGGTGTCGAAGCCTTCCTTCCATGCACCGGTCTCGGGGTCGAAGCCCTCCGGGTACTTGTACTCCCCGGCCTCGTCGTACTCGGCGAGCATGCCGTAGAGCGCCGGGTCGAACTCGGTGCCGTTGACGTCGACCGCCTCGTTCGCCTGCTTCAGCGAGAGCGAGATGCGGCGACGCTCGAGGTCGATGTCGATGACCTTGACGAAGACCTCTTCGCCGACCGACACGACCTGCTCGGCCAGCTCGACGTGCTTGCTGGAGAGCTCGGAGATGTGGACGAGGCCTTCGATGCCGTCTGCGACGCGAACGAACGCACCGAACGGAACGAGCTTGGTGACCTTACCCGGCGTGACCTGACCGATCGCGTGGGTACGGGCGAAGACCTGCCACGGGTCCTCCTGCGTCGCCTTCAGCGACAGGGAGACACGCTCGCGGTCGAGGTCGACCTCGAGGATCTCGACGGTGACCTCCTGGCCAACCTCGACGACCTCGGAGGCGTGCTCGATGTGCTTCCAGGACAGCTCGGAGACGTGCACGAGGCCGTCCACGCCGCCCAGGTCGACGAATGCACCGAAGTTGACGATCGACGACACGACACCCTTGCGGACCTGACCCTTGTGCAGGTTGTTCAGGAACGTGGTGCGCGACTCCGACTGCGTCTGCTCGAGCAGCGCACGGCGGCTGAGCACGACGTTGTTGCGGTTCTTGTCGAGCTCGAGGATCTTGGCCTCGATCTCCTGGCCGAGGTACGGCGTGAGGTCGCGGACGCGGCGGAGCTCGATGAGCGAGGCCGGGAGGAAGCCGCGGAGGCCGATGTCGACGATGAGTCCACCCTTGACGACCTCGATGACCGTACCGGTGACGACTCCGTCGTTCTCCTTGATCTTCTCGACGTCTCCCCAGGCACGCTCGTACTGAGCACGCTTCTTGGAGAGGATCAGACGGCCTTCCTTGTCCTCCTTCTGGAGAACCAGGGCTTCGACCTCGTCGCCGACCTTGACGACCTCGTTGGGGTCTACGTCGTGCTTGATCGAGAGCTCGCGCGAGGGGATGACGCCCTCGGTCTTGTATCCGACATCGAGGAGAACCTCATCGCGGTCGATCTTGACGATCGTTCCTTCGATGATGTCGCCGTCGTTGAAGAACTTCAGGGTCTTCTCGACCGCGGCCAGGAAGTCCTCAGCAGATCCGATGTCGTTGATGGCGACCTGCTTGGTGGCCGGGGCGGTCGTTGCGGTAGTCATGTAGTGGGTTGTCCTTGTGAATGGAGACTCGGGCTGAAGGCTCCGGTCGCGCACGACCGATGACGAGCTCTGCAGCGATTGATTTGGTTTCTGCCACGCGGGCATGCATAGGCACGCCACGAGTGACAATCAAGGCTATCAGATCACAGCGCGATATGACGGACTCGATACCATCCGCGTTCACCGCGCTGACAGACTGTCTGCATGCCCCGCGCCGACAAGCTTCTCCTGCTCGACACCGCAAGCCTCTACTTCCGCGCCTTCTACGGAGTGCCCGACAAGGTCACGGCTCCCGACGGCTCCCCCATCAACGCCGCGCGCGGGCTGCTGGACATCATCGCGAAGCTGGTCACACTGTACGAACCGACCCACGTGGTCGCGTGCTGGGACGACGACTGGCGACCCCAGTGGCGCGTCGATCTGATTCCGAGCTACAAGGAGCATCGAGTCGTCGAGGTCGTTCCCGCCGGGCCCGACGTCGAAGAGGTTCCGGACCCGCTGGAGGCCCAGATACCGCTGATCCGTCAGACGCTCGCTGCGCTCGGCATCCCGATCATCGGCGTCGCCGAACACGAGGCCGATGACGTCATCGGCACGCTCGCGACACACGCGACCATGCCGGTCGACATCGTGACGGGCGATCGGGATCTGTTCCAGCTCGTCGACGACTCGAGGAACATCCGGGTCGTCTATACGGCTCGGGGAATGAGCAACCTCGAGATCGTCACGGATGCCGTCGTGGTGGCCAAGTACGGCGTGCTGCCCGGCCAGTACGCCGACTTCGCGACGATGCGCGGCGATGCGTCCGACGGCCTGCCCGGCGTCGCGGGCGTCGGCGAGAAGACCGCGGCCACGCTTCTGCAAGCGCATGGCGACCTGGCCGGCATTCGACAGGCGGCCGACGCAGGAGAGGGCATGAGCGCGGGAGTCCGCGCGAAGATCCTCGCCGCGGCGGACTACCTCGATGTCGCCCCGACTGTCGTGGCCGTCGCTCCCGATCTCGACATCATGCCGCCGAGCGACCCCCTCCGACCGCTCGACCCGGCCGAGGTCGACGCCGCGAACGAGCTCGCGGAGAAGTGGAACCTCGGGGGCTCCATGACCCGCGCCGTCGCTGCGATCGCGACGATCGACGGCTGACTCAGTTCGCCCAGGCGAGCAGCCGGTCGAGCCCCCACGTCGTGATGATGCGGGATGCCGGCACTCCGGCCCGTTCTGCGCGCTCCGCGCCATGGTCGAGGAGCGAGAGCTGACCGGGCGCGTGCGCATCCGAGTCGATCGAGAAGAGGCACCCGGCGTCGAGGGCGATCGCGATCAGCTCGTCCGGTGGATCCTGACGTTCGGGCCGAGAGTTGATCTCGACGGCCACTCCGTTCTCCGCGCACGCCGCGAACACGGCTGCCGCGTCGAAGACGGATTCCGGCCGCGTTCCGCGTTCGCCCTGCACGAGGCGGCCGGTGCAGTGGCCGAGGACGTTGACGCGAGGATGCGAGACGGCCGCGATCATGCGAGCCGTCATCGGCCTCGGCTCCATGCGCAGCTTGGAATGGACGGAGGCGACGACGATGTCGAGCTCGCCGAGCAGCGCATCCTCCTGGTCGAGGACACCGTCGTCGAGGATGTCGACCTCGATGCCGGCGAGGAGGGTGAAACCCTCGCCCGACTCGGCGCGCACGAGCGGGATCTGCTCGCGCAACCTCTCGGGTGAGAGACCGCGGGCGACTCTCAGGCGAGGTGAATGGTCGGTGATCGCCTGGTATTCGTGTCCGAGGGATCGGGCCGCCGCCGCCATCACGGCGATGGGCGTGGTCCCGTCGGACCAATCAGTGTGCGCGTGCAGGTCCCCGCGCAGCTTCGCTCTCAGCGCGGACACCCGCTCCGGCTCGACGTCGCCCCGCAACTCGACCAGATAGTCGGGCACTTGTCCGCTCTGCGCCTGGCGGATGACCGCGAACGTCGACTCCCCGATCCCCTTCGACGCACGCAGCCTCGTCGGGTCGGCGCGCACATCCTCCGGCAGTTGCGCCAGAATAGCCGCGGCCTGACGGAAAGCCTTCGCCCGATACCGGGACGCCCGTTCGCGCTCGAGCAGCGAGGCGATCTCGAGCAGAGCGGCTACGGGGTCCATCGTGGTTCCTACGCCGACGCGAGCTCGCGACTCACGCCGATCCACTGGTCGAGTTTGGCGATGGCCCGACCGTCGTCGACCGCGGCAGCTGCTCGCTCGTAGCCCTCGCGGAGGCGCTCGAGGATCGGGCGCTGCACCTGAGTGGCGTCCTGAGAGAGCTCGAACGCGACGATGCCGGCGGCGGCGTTGAGCAGGACGATGTCACGCACCGCCCCCACCTCGCCTTCAAGGGTTCGGCGCAGCACTGCGGCGTTGTGATCGGGGGTTCCGCCGATCAGATCTGCGAGGTCGGCGATCGGGATGCCGAGATCACGAGGATCCAGGTCGTGTTCGTGGATGTCACCGCGCGTGACCTCCCAGATGCGGCTGTGCCCCGTCGTCGTCAGTTCATCGAGGCCGTCGTCACCGCGGAACACCAGCGCCGTCGCACCACGCGTGCGGAACACACCCGTGATCAGCGGCACACGCTCGAGCTGAGCGACGCCTACGGCGTTCGCCTCCGCCCGCGCAGGGTTGCAGAGCGGTCCGAGCATGTTGAAGACAGTGGGAACCCCGAGTTCGGCGCGCACGGCACCCGCGTGCTTGAAGCCGGGGTGGAAGGCGCCCGCCCATGCGAAGGTGATGCCGGTGCGGTCGAGGATCGACGCGACCGCTGCGGGATCGAGGGTGAGTTCCAATCCGAGCGCGCTCAGCACGTCGGACGACCCGGAGGCCGAGCTGGCGGCCCGGTTTCCGTGCTTGACCACAGGGATTCCGGTGGCGCCGATGATGACCGCTGCGGTGGTCGAGACGTTGACCGTGCCGACCCGGTCACCGCCGGTGCCGACGATGTCGAGGACGTCGGGCGACACGGGCAGCGGGACCGCCGCCTCGAGGATGGCGTCTCGGAAGCCGACGATCTCGTCGATCGTCTCTCCCTTCGCACGGAGAGCGACGAGGAAGCCTGCGAGCTGCGCCTCGGTGACGTCGCCGCGCATGATCTGCCGCATCGCCCAGGTCGACTCCCAGACGCTGAGATCGCGACGCTCCAGAAGAGTGGTGAGCACGTCGGACCAGGTCAGGGAATCAGCCATGTGTGCGATCCTATCGGCGCCGGGAAAACGTGCAGATTCTTCCCGACACGGACGTGGGCGCGCAGCTTCCCTCGTTTCCCGCGTATTCACCGAGGATTCGCAGCGTTTTCTTAGGGTCACCTAAGTCGATCGAGGGTGAAAACCGCCCCTCCGGTGCGAGAATCATGCCCGCGGATCGGCCATAATGGAAGGGTGACGACCTCAGCGACGTATGCCCCGGCGGCAAGAACGATCAAGCGCCCCAACCCGGTAGCTGTCGGCACCATTGTGTGGCTCGGCAGCGAGGTGATGTTCTTCGCGGGACTCTTCGCGATCTACTTCACTCTCCGCAGCACCTCTCCCGAGCTCTGGGCCGACCGCACAGAGCTGCTGAACGTCCCGTTCGCGTTCGTGAACACGGCGATCCTCGTGCTCTCCTCGTTCACCTGCCAGATGGGCGTGTTCGCGGCTGAGGATCTGCAGCCGTATCGCCTCGCCAAGGGACTGAAGAACGGCGCGGGCCGTCGACGCCTGTTCGGCTGGGGCATGGTCGAGTGGTTCTTCCTCACCTTCGCACTCGGCTCGATCTTCGTCGCCGGTCAGGTCTGGGAGTACGCGACGCTCGTCGCCGAGGGAATGCCGATCAGCGCAGACTCCTACGCATCGGCGTTCTACATCACGACAGGCTTCCACGCCCTGCACGTCACCGGTGGTCTGATCGCGTTCCTCCTGGTCATCGGGCGTGCATACGCCGTCAAGAATTTCCGGCACAAAGAGGCGACGTCCTCGATCGTGGTGTCCTACTACTGGCACTTCGTCGACGTCGTCTGGATCGTGCTGTTCGTCGTTATCTACTTCCTGAAATAAGAGCGGAGCTGATCCCCGAGATGGCACGAGAGAAGAAGCGCCGTTCGAATGGCCGTCGCAGCCCACTGGCTGCGGCAGCGCTCATCGGAGCAGGCCTCATGATCACCGGCGCGGTATATGCCGGAACGTCCGCAGCCTTCGCTGCGACCGACACCCAGACCACTGCTGCGAGCACGCTCACGGTCGAGGACGGCGAGAAGCTGTTCACGGCGAACTGCGCCACCTGCCACGGTCTCGATCTGCAGGGGACTGCGAACGGACCGAGCCTCTACGGCGTCGGCGAACTCGCGACCGAGTTCCAGCTGTCGACGGGGCGCATGCCGCTGCAGATGCAGGGACCGCAGGCTCCCCAGAAGGAGCCGCAGTTCACCGAGGAGCAGATCCTCGCGATCTCCTCCTTCGTCCAGGAGTCGGCTCCTGGTCCCACCTTCCCCGAGGATCACATCCTCGACGGTGGCGGAGACGTCGCCAACGGCGCCGAGCTGTTCCGCGTGAACTGCGCGATGTGCCACAACGTGGCAGCAGCCGGTGGCGCTCTCACCGAGGGCAAGTACGCCCCGGCGATCACCGAGACCAGCGCACTGCACATGTACGCGGCCATGGTCACGGGCCCCCAGAACATGCCCGTCTTCGGCGACATGAACCTGTCGGACGAAGACAAGCGCGACATCATCTCGGCTCTGCTCTATCAGCAGCAGTCCGTGCAGATCGGCGGTTTCTCGCTCGGTTCGCTCGGTCCCGTCTCCGAGGGCCTGTTCGTCTGGATCTTCGGAATCGGCGCGCTCGTCGCCATCACCGTGTGGATCACGGCGAAGTCCAACTGACGCTTATTCATCGAAGAGGAACGTACGAGGAGCACCATGGCACACGACGACGACTCGCAGGCTCTTGACAGGGCCTACCAGCCCTCTCCAGGGCTGGGTGTCGCAGTCAGCGATCCCGTGCAGAACCCGGGGCTGCCGCCGCACCGCGCGCGGATGACCGACAAGGACCCGCGCGCTGAGAAGGCTGCGGAGCGCACGGTCTACACCCTGTTCTATCTCTCGCTGGCAGGAAGCATCTGGGCGGTCGCCGCCTACATGCTCTTCCCCATCGAGAGCGGCGCGCTCATCGACATCCGTCAGAACAACCTCTTCATCGGTCTGGGAATCGCGCTCGCGCTTCTCTCGATCGGCATCGGCGCGATCCACTGGTCCAAGGCGCTGATGAGCGACAAGGAGCACATCGAGCACCGCCACCCCACCCGGGGCAAGGACTCGACGCGAGAGGCCGTCGTCGAGGCGTTCGCCACGGCGAACGAGGAGTCCGGTTTCGGACGCCGCACGATGATCCGCAACTCGCTGTTCGCTGCGATCGTGGCCTCGATCATCCCCGGCGTGACGCTCTTCCGCGGTCTCGCTCCGCACAGCACCCCCGACGACCCCACCGCGGGCGACCCGGTGACGCTGCTGAAGCACACCATGTGGGAGAAGGGTCAGCGCCTCGTCCGCGATCCCGACGGCACGCCGATCCGCGCAGCGGATGTCACCCTCGGATCCGCGTTCCACGTGATCCCCGAGGACCTCGCCGAGCTCAGCCACCATGACGGCTACCTCGAGGAGAAGGCGAAGGCCATCGTGCTGATGATGCGCCTGCGCCCTGAGCAGCTCATCGAAGCCGAAGACCGCAAGGACTGGTCGTACGACGGCATCGTCGCGTACTCGAAGGTCTGCACGCACGTCGGATGCCCCGTGGCACTCTACGAGCAGCAGACCCACCACCTCCTCTGCCCCTGTCACCAGTCGCAGTTCGACGTCACGGATCACGCCAAGGTCATCTTCGGACCGGCCGCACGTCCGCTGCCGCAGCTGCCCATCACCGTCGACGACGAGGGCTACCTCGTCGCACGCAGTGACTTCACCGAGCCCGTCGGCCCGAGCTTCTGGGAGCGCCATTGAGCACCGCAACGCTGTCCAAAGAGGACAAGGACAACAAGGCGCCTCTCGGCGGTCGATTCGTCGGCGCCGCGTCGAACTACATCGATGAGCGCACCAGCATCTCCGGCTTCGTCAAGGAGCTGGGTCGCAAGATCTTCCCCGACCACTGGTCGTTCATGCTGGGTGAGATCGCGCTGTGGAGTTTCGTGGTCGTGTTCCTCTCGGGAACCTTCCTGACCTTCTTCTTCGATGCCTCCATGGTCGAGACGCACTACACGGGCGCATATGCCCCGATGCGCGGGATCGCCATGTCGGCGGCGCTCGAATCTTCGCTGCACATCTCGTTCGACCTCCGCGGCGGCCTTCTGGTCCGCCAGATCCACCACTGGGCCGCACTGGTCTTCGTGGCAGGAATCGGCGTGCACATGCTGCGCGTCTTCTTCACCGGCGCGTTCCGCAAGCCTCGCGAGCTCAACTGGGTGATCGGCTTCGTGCTGTTCGTCCTCGCGATGGCGGAGGGCTTCACCGGCTACTCCCTGCCCGATGACCTGCTCTCGGGAAACGGCCTGCGCATCATCGACGGAATGATCAAGGGCATCCCGCTGATCGGCACCTGGACGTCCTTCCTGCTCTTCGGTGGAGAGTTCCCCGGTACCGCCATCGTCGGCCGCCTCTATACGCTGCACATCCTCCTGCTTCCGCTGCTGGTGATCGGCCTCATCGCCGTGCACCTCATGCTGATGATCGTCAACAAGCACACGCAGTTCGCCGGCCCCGGCCGTACGAACGACAACGTCGTCGGCTACCCGATGATGCCCGTGTACATGTCGAAGATGGGCGGCTACCTGTTCATCGTGTTCGGCACGATCGTGCTGATCGCGACGTTCTTCCAGATCAACCCGATCTGGAACTACGGCCCGTATGACCCCTCCCCTGTCTCGGCAGGCACCCAGCCTGACTGGTACATCGGTTTCGCCGACGGTGCGCTGCGACTGGCGCCGTCGAACCTCGACGTGGTCTTCCTCGATCACACCTGGTCATTCGGAATCCTGCTGCCACTGGTGGTTCTCGGTCTGTTCATCGTGCTCGTCGCGATCTATCCCTTCATCGAGGCGTGGGTCACAGGCGACAAGCGTGAGCACCACATCGCTCAGCGCCCTCGCAACGCAGCGACCCGCACCGCCATCGGCGTGGCCGGAGTCATCTTCTACGCAGTCCTCTGGGCCGCAGCATCGTCCGACCTCATCGCGACGCACTTCATGCTCACGATGGAGGGCGTGATCCACGCGCTTCAGGCGCTGCTGTTCGTCGGACCGGTTCTCGGCTACTTCATCGCAAAGCGGATCGCTCTCGCTCTGCAGAAGAAGGACCGCGAGATCGTCCTGCACGGCTTCGAGTCCGGGCGTATCGTCCGCCTTCCCGGCGGAGAGTTCATCGAGGTCCACCAGCCCGTCGACAAGTACGACCGCTGGAAGCTCATCGATGTCGACGGCTACGAGCCCCTGGTCGTGCGCCCCAATGCGAAGGGACGCATCTCGTGGACCGAGAACCTGCGCTCCTCCATCTCGCGCTGGTTCTTCGAGGATCGTCTCGCGCCCCTCACCCAGGCCGAGATCGAGGCTGCGGATGCTCACCAGCATCACGTGACCGCTCAGAACGATGAGTCCGAAGTGGCCGAGATCCAGGGCGCTCACGAGCGCGCAGGTGCTCCGGACGCTCCGATCACCGTCAGCGAGACCCACGTCGATGAGACGGCGAACACTCCGAGCACGGTCATCTCGACAGAGCCGGTGAAGAAGCCTCGTAAGAAGAAGTCCGAGGACGGCGAGTAAGATCTCCCGTCCCCCGAAAGGGCCCTGTTCGATTCTCGGACAGGGCCCTTTCGCATCCGGGAGCCGCCCATGTGCGCGTGGCAGGATCGAGACATGAGCTCAGTAGTCCAACTCATCCGTTCCGCCGACCTCGCCGCCGCACCATACGCCTACGCGGCGACCGCCCCCGCCGGGTCTCGACTCATCTTCTTCGCCGGAGCATGCCCGCTCGAAGACGACGGCACCACGACGGCCCCCGGTGACTATTCCGCACAGGCCGCACGCTGCGTCGAGACGCTCGAGATAGCCTTGCGTGCGAGCGGTGCCACACTGTCGGACATCATCAGCACGCGCGTACTCGTGGCGTCGTCATCCCAGGCCGATCTCGTGGCGGCATGGGATGTCGTCCATGCCGCCTTCGGCGACCATGACGTACCGAGCACCCTGATGGGTGTCACCGTGCTCGGCTACGACGATCAGCTGGTGGAGATCGAAGCGGTCGCGGCGATCGCGGAGGATGCACGATGAGCGAACTCATCCGACCTGCGGTCGCGGACGACGCGGAGGTCCTGCGTGCTATCGAGGCGCAGGCTGACGCCCTCTTGATCGACAGCCTGGGGGCGCCGGATTGGCCGCCCGCAGGCGACGGAAGCGAGCGGCTCGCAGCTCCGGGCTTCGTTCTCGTGCTCGAAGATCCCAGCGGATCCTCCCCCGTCGGGTTCGTGCACGTCCTCGACGCCGACGGCCATGCGCACCTGGAGCAGCTCTCCGTGCTTCCGTCCTCCGGGCGCCAGGGCTTCGGCCGCAGACTCGTCGATGCCGCTCTCGATACGGCACGCGAGCGTGGTTACAGCCGGATGACTCTGCGGACCTACGCGGAGATCCCCTGGAACGCGCCGTTCTACGCCTCGTGCGGCTTCCTCGAGAGCATCCCCGAGACTCCGTTCCAGCGTGGGCTCGTCGACATCGAGACGTCTCTCGGGCTCGACCGATACGGTCGTCGGCTGCAGATGACCGTCGAGCTCTGAATCACGCGTCGAGAATGGCGGGATCAGAGCTGTCATCGTCGCGAAGATGACGGCGGGTCAACGGCCGGCTCCCTAGGCTGAGGACATGATCGATCGCGCTGAGTACTATGCCGCCAAACTCGCCTACGAGACCGATGCGAGCGATGTGCACGCTGCTCTCCAGTCCGACGACAGCGTCGTCATCGTCGATGTCCGCTCCGACCAGGCCTGGGCTCAAGGGCGCGTCGCGGGGGCGAGGCACATGCCCTACAGCGAGATCGCGAGTCGCGCGCCGGCGGAGATCCCTGCAGGCTCCGAGGTGGTGGTCTACTGCTGGAGTCCCGGGTGCAACGCCGGCGCGAAGGGCGCTCTCGAGTTCGCGAAGCTGGGATACCCGGTGCGGGAGATGATCGGCGGGTTCGAGTACTGGGTCAGGGAGGGCTATCCCGTCGAGGATGCCGACGGCATCCACCGCCGCCCTGTCGACCCGCTGACCGGTATCGCCCGCATCCGCTCCCGAGCGTAGCCGTGACAGAGAGAAAGCCCCCAGGACCAGGGTCCCGGGGGCTTTCTCTCTGTATGTCAGCGGGCGAAGTTCCCGCGGTAGTACTCGTAGACCCAGCCGACGATCGCGACCACGAAGATCGCGAGACCGATCGGAAGCAGGAACTGTCCGACGGCGAGGCCCACCACAAAGATTCCGGCGGATCCTGCGAGAACGATCGGCCACCAGGACCACGGGCTGAACTCACCGAGCTCCGGGTCGCCGTCGTCGATGTCGCTCGTGAGGATGTCCTCGGGCAGCTCACCGTTCTGAGCCTTGTGCGTGCGGTCGAGATAGAACGCGATCATCGCGCCCATGAAGGCCGCGAAGAACAGCGCGACGGTTCCGACCCACTCGATCCGCATGGCGAAGTTGTCGGACGGCGTGGCAAGGATGTGCCAGCCGGTGTAGACGACTCCGACAAGGGCGAAGAAGGCGGTCAGGACCCACCAGAGGATGACGTTGTCGCGCATGGCTCAGTGGCCCTCTCGCTCGCCGGGTGCAGCCGGTGTGAACTCCGCGGCCTCCGGGTGGTTCAGGTCGAATGCAGGACGCTCGCTGCGGATACGCGGGATCGACGTGAAGTTGTGGCGCGGCGGCGGGCAGGAGGTAGCCCACTCGAGCGAAGCGCCGTAGCCCCACGGGTCGTTGACCGTGACCTTGGGTGCCTTGCGAGCCGTGATCCAGACATTGAGGAAGAACGGCAGCATGGACGCCCCGAGGATGATCGCACCGATCGTCGACACCTGGTTCTGCCAGGTCCACCCGTCAGCCGCCGAGTAGTCGGCGTAGCGACGCACCATTCCGTCGACACCCAGCCAGTGCTGGATGAGGAACGTCATGTGGAAGCCGATGAACAGCATCCAGAAGTGCACGTAGCCGAGGCGCTCGTTGAGCATCCGTCCGGTCCACTTCGGCCACCAGAAGTAGAAGCCGGCGAACATCGCGAACACGACGGTGCCGAAGACGACGTAGTGGAAGTGCGCGACGACGAAGTACGAGTCGGAGAGGGCGAAGTCGAGCGGCGGAGCCGCGAGGATCACGCCGGTGAGACCACCGAACACGAACGAGACCAGGAAGCCGAGCGCGAACACCATCGGCGTCTCGAAGGTCACGGATCCGCGCCAGAGCGTGCCGATCCAGTTGAAGATCTTCACACCCGTCGGCACTGCGATGAGCATCGTCATCAGGGCGAAGAACGGCAGCAGCACCGAGCCGGTCACGTACATGTGGTGAGCCCACACGGCGACGGACAGTGCGGCGATCGCGATCGTCGCATAGACGAGGGTCTTGTATCCGAAGATCGGCTTGCGGCTGAAGACCGGGAAGATCTCAGACACGATGCCGAAGAACGGCAGGGCGATGATGTAGACCTCGGGGTGACCGAAGAACCAGAAGAGGTGCTGCCAGAGCAGGACACCGCCGTTGGCCGGGTCGTAGATGTGAGCGCCGAGCACACGGTCGGCACCGGCGGCGAAGATCGCCGCCGCGAGCACCGGGAAGGCCATGAGGATGAGGAGGCTCGTGATGAGCGTGTTCCAGGAGAAGATCGGCATGCGCCACATCGTCATACCCGGGGCACGCATCGTGATCACCGTGGTGATGAAGTTCACCGCGCCGAGGATGGTTCCGAAGCCCGAGATGCCGAGACCCAGCATCCAGAGGTTTCCACCGGCACCCGGAGAGAACGACGCACTGGCGAGCGGCTGATAGGCGAACCAGCCGAACGACGCCGCACCCTGAGGGGTGAGGAAGCCGGCGACCGCGATCGTGGACCCGAAGAGGAACAGCCAGAACGCGAACGCGTTGAGACGCGGGAACGCGACGTCCGGTGCGCCGAGCTGAAGCGGCAGGATCGCATTCGCGAAACCGGCGAAGAGCGGCGTCGCGAACATGAGGAGCATGATCGTGCCGTGCATCGTGAAGAGCTGGTTGTACTGCTCCTTGGTCGGGATGATCTGCATCCCGGGAGCGAACAGCTCTGCGCGGATGACGAGCGCCATCACGCCGCCGAGGAGGAAGAACAGCACCGAGGCGATGAGGTACATGTACCCGATCGTCTTGTGGTCGGTGGAGGTGATCCACTTGACGACGATGTTGCCCTTCTGCTCCACACGAGACGTGCTCATGAGAGCGGCCTGGCGTGCGGGCAGAGTGGTGGGTCGAGAGCGAGGGGCCTCGTCGGTGCGGGGGGCTTCAGTGGTCGACATGGCTTACTCCTCTCCTTCCTCGGAGGTCGGGGCGGTTGTCCCGGGGTAGTTCGACAGACGGTCGTAGGCGTCCGTGATGTCTCCGGTGTTGCCTTCCTCCTCGAGCGTCTGGAGGTAGGCGTCGTACTCGTCCTGCTCGACGACCTTGACGTTGAAGAGCATCATCGAGTGGTACTCGCCACACAGCTCGGCGCACTTGCCGGCGTACTCGCCGACACGCGTCGGGATGAAGGACCAGGAGTTGTCCTTCCCGATGTACATGTCCTTCTTGTAGAGGAAGTCGATGATCCAGAAGGAGTGGATGACGTCGCGCGACTGCAGGTTGATCGTGACCTTCTGGTCGACCGGCAGCACCAGGGTCGGCAGCTGCGCCTGGTCGATGTTGCCGTCCGCATCGGGCTGAGCCTGGATCCCCATGGTCCAGACGGCGTCGGAGTTGTCCTCCTCCTCGCCGTCGTACTGGAAGTCCCACGCCCACTGCTTGGCGATCGCGGTGATCTCGACGTCGGGCTCGTCCCACTTCGCCTCGATCGCCGACTGGTCACGGGCCGTGAAGAAGAACATGCCCAGGACGAGGATCAGCGGCACGACCGTGTAGAAGATCTCGATCGGCATGTTGTAGCGCATCTGCACCGGCAGACCCGTCTGACCCTTGCGACGACGGTAGGCGATCGCGGCCCAGGCCATCAGGCCCCAGGTGATCACGCCGACTGCGAGCAGGACGATCCAGGAGTTGACCCAGAGCGAAGACACGCGCTCGGTCTGGTTGGTGGCCGCAGGCTCACCCTCCACGAAGCCCGGGAGGTAACCGTTCAGCTCAGTGGCAGTACATCCCGCCAGGGCCACGGCTGCCGCTACTCCCAGGGGGAGAGCGGCCCAACGAAGGCGGCGTTTCGAGGGCACGATGCACCTTTCAGATTGCGGACAGGGCACACCCAAGTCTAGGGCAACCTCACACCTGATTCATGCCAACCACGCAGGTTGGCGAGGGGGTTCGGGTCAGTGGAAGCTGTCTCCACAGGCGCAGCTGCCCGCGGCGTTGGGGTTGTCGATCGTGAACCCCTGCTCGGAGATCGTGTCCTTGAAGTCGATCGACGCGCCGTCGAGATACGGGACGCTCATGTTGTCGATGATGACCTCGACGCCGTCGAAGTCCACGGTCTCGTCTCCCTCGAGGAATCGCTCGTCGAAGTACAGCTGGTAGATCAGGCCGGAGCATCCTCCGGGCTGGACGGCGACGCGCAGACGCAGGTCGTCACGGCCCTCCTGCTCGAGAAGGTTCTTGACCTTGACGGCCGCGGCGTCGGTCAGCTTCACGCCGTGCGCCTGGGTGGTCTCTGCGGAAGTCAGTGTGGTGTCGCTCATGTCGCTCCTTCGGACGGGCCGTGCGTGCACGGCTGGTGACTCGATTTTACCCTCAGCCTCGACGATCGGGCTCAGATGATGATGTCGTTCATCCGCGAGAGCAGCAGCGCCTCGGTCGCCACCGCATGACGGAACGTGTCGAGGTGCAGTGATTCGTTGGGACTGTGTGCCCGAGAGTGCGGATCCTCGACACCGGTCACGAGGATCTGAGCATCGGGGAATTCCCGCACGAGGTCGGCGATGAACGGGATGGACCCGCCGACGCCGAGGTCGACGGGCGGCACGCCGTAGCCGTCTCGCATGGCATCGCGGGTGAGCGCGACGGCCCAGCCGCTGGTGTCCACGAGGAAGCCGTTGCCGAGATCGACGTCCGAGAAGGTCAGCTCAGCGCCGTACGGCGCGTTGGCGCGCAAGTGCGCCTCGAGGGCGGCGTACGCCTCCTCACCGGTCTGACCGGGGGCGACGCGTGCGCTCACGACGACCGTCACCTCCGGAAGGAGCGTGTTCGACGCCGCGGCGACACTGGTCGCGTCGATTCCGATGACGGTCACCGAGGGCTTGTTCCAGATCCGGCCGAGGATGCTGCCGCCGCCGATCGGCGATGTACCGGGCAGAAGTCCGGCTTCGTCCCTGAGCGTCTCCTCGCTGTACTCGGGCGTGGGTGCCTCGCGCTCGGTCATCCCCTCGACCGCGACGGAGCCGTCTTCGTTCCAGAGGGTGGAGAGCATCTTGACCGTTGCCATCATCGCGTCGGGAACGGCGCCGCCGAACATCCCCGAGTGCGACGCGTGATCGAGCGTGCGCACGCGCACGGTGAACCGGGCGTTGCCTCGCAGCGAGACCGTCAGACCGGGCGTCACCGAATCCCAGTTTCCCGAGTCCGCGACCACGATGGCATCTGCACGGAGCGCCTCCTTGTTGTCCGAGAGGAACTGCGCGAAGGAACGGGATCCGTATTCCTCTTCACCCTCGATGAACATCGCGATGCCCAGTTCCAGATCGTCGCCGACGATCTCGGCGACAGCGCGGATCGAGGCGATGTGCGCCATGATCCCCGCCTTGTCATCGGCAGCGCCCCGACCGTACAGACGCCCGTCGCGCACGGTGGGCTCGAACGGCGGCGTCTGCCACAGAGCATCGTCACCGGGAGGCTGCACATCGTGGTGCGCGTAGAGCAGGATGGTCGGCTTGCCGTTGCGCGCAGCACGCGTGGCGAGCACCGCCGGCTGCCCGTGCTCGTCGGTGCCCGGGATCGCCGCACGGAGGACGCGGACATCATCGAAGACCCCGGTGGCCGTGGCGAGTGCGGCGACGGCCTCGGAGCTGCGCTCGAGCTGCGTCTGGTCGAATGCGGGCCACGCCATGCCGGGGATGCGGACGAGAGCACCCAGGTCGCTCAGCGCCGCGGGGAACCCCGTCGCCACCGCCTCCAGGAGGGCCGGTTCGCGTTCGCTGGACAGATTCTGTTCGCCGGGCTGGGCAGGAGATGTCATGCGAGTAATCTTAAGGTGATCCGCCTTCACTGAACCGAGGAACCTCGTGGCCACTACCCCTGTCCCCCCTTCGACGAACGACGACGCCCCCGAGACGCCTGTGTCGGGCAAGGGACGCGCGACGCCGACCCGGGCCGAGCAGGAGGCCGCTCGCCGTCGCCCTCTGGTCGCGAACACCAAAGAAGCGAAGGCCGCGGCGCGTGCAGAGCTCAACGAGCGACGCAACCGCGCACAGGCCGGTATGGCTGCCGGCGAGGAGAAGTACCTCCCGGCTCGCGACAAGGGGCCACAGCGCCGTTGGGTCCGTGACTACGTCGATGCCGGGTGGCACCCGGCGGAGTTCGTCATGGGTGTCATGGTGCTCGTGATCCTGGTCTCGCTTCTGCCCGCGAACCTCGCCATCGGCGGATTCGCGATCGCAGGCTGGGCGTATCTCGTGATGATGGCGTACCTGATCCTCGCGATCGGCGGCATGGTGCTGCTGGGCATGCGGGTCAAGCGCAAGATCGCCGCGAAGTTCGGCAAGGACCGCATGGAGCGGGGCCTCGGCTGGTACGCAGCGATGCGATCGCTGCAGATGCGGTTCATGCGTCTGCCCAAGCCTCAGGTGAAGCGCGGCGCCTACCCCGCCTGACCCCCAGGACTCCGACGAGAGGCGCCTCCTGCTCCCCGAGCACGAGGCGCCTCTCGCTTGCACGAGTGCGGCGACTCAGCGAGCGATGAGACCCCGGTTGATCTCGCGACCCCAGAAGGGACCGCGGTACAGGAAGGCCGTGTAGCCCTGCACGAGAGTCGCTCCGGCTTCGAGGCGCTCCTGAACGTCGGATGGCGTCTCCACTCCCCCGACGGCGATGACGCAGAACTCCGAGGGGACGGCCGAGCGCACGAGACGAAGCACCTGCAGGGAACGCTCCTTGAGCGGAGCGCCCGAGAGTCCGCCCGCTCCGATCTCCGCGACCGTCGCCGAGTCCGCCGTGAGGCCGTCCCTGCTGATCGTGGTGTTGTGAGCGATGATTCCCGCAAGCCCCTCGTCGACCGCGAGCGTCGCGATGGCGACGATCTCCTCGTCCGAGAGATCGGGGGCGATCTTGACGAGCAGCGGAGTCTCTCCGGATGCTGCCCGGACCGCCCTGAGCAGCGGAGCCAGCGTCTCGACCGCCTGAAGCCCCCGCAGACCCGGAGTGTTCGGGGATGAGACATTGACCGCCAGGTAGTCGGCCAGCGGGGCGAGCTTCGTCGCGGAGGCCACGTAGTCTGCTGTGGCGTTCTCGACATCGACGACGCGACTCTTGCCGATGTTCACGCCGATGACCGTGTCGGGTGCGCCGCGTCGCAGGCGCGCGAGTCGCCGGGCCGCGGCATCCGCACCCGCGTTGTTGAACCCCATCCGGTTGATGACCGCTCGATCGGCGATCAGGCGGAACAGCCGCGGCTTCGGGTTGCCGTCCTGCGGGATGGCGGTGACGGTGCCCACCTCGACGTGTCCGAAGCCGAGCGCGGCGAGACCACGGACGCCGACGGCGTTCTTGTCGAAACCTGCTGCGATCCCGAAGGGCGAGGAAAAGGTCAGGCCGAGGGCCTGCACCTGCAGGGACGGGTCCGGCTTCGTCAGTGCCCGCGTCGCCCAGGAGAACGGCGGCGCGCCGAGCACGCGGATCACCGCCATACCGGCGTGGTGGGCGAACTCAGGGTCGAAGCGCGACAGGACAGCGCGAAAGAGCAGCGGATACATCCCTGCCAGATTACCGGTCGAGGAGCTCCGACTTGACGTGGTCGGCACGGAGATCGGTGATGGCGCTCTCGAAGTCCTCGAGCGAGTCGAACGCCTGATAGACGCTCGCGAACCGCAGGTACGCGACCTCGTCCAAATCGCGGAGTGGCCCGAGGATCGCCAAGCCGATCTCGTTGGTGTCGAGCTGCGAGACCCCCGTCTGTCGAACGGCCTCCTCGACCCGCTGAGCGAGGATCGCCAGGTCGGCCTCGGTGACGGGCCGTCCTTGACAGGCCTTGCGCACGCCCGAGATGACCTTCTCTCGACTGAACGGCTCCATGACTCCGGATCGCTTGATCACGTTGAGGCTCGCCGTCTCCGTCGTCGTGAAACGCCCCCCGCACTCAGGGCACTGACGTCGACGACGGATAGAGAGACCGTCATCACTGGTGCGGGAATCGATGACCCGGGAGTCCGAGTGACGGCAGAAGGGGCAGTGCATCTGACCGATCCTACGCGGTGAAACGTGCCTCGATCGCCTCACCGTGTGCGGGAAGCACCTCGGTCTCCGCGAGGGCGACGACTCCCTCGCGCACATCGGCGAGGGCGGCTCGATCGTAGGAGATGACCTGCTGCGGACGCAGGAACGTGTATGCACCGAGTCCCGGCGCGTAGCGCGCCTGTCCCCCGGTCGGCAGGACGTGGTTGCTGCCCGCCATGTAGTCGCCGAGGCTCACGGGAGTGTGGTCTCCGACGAACACGGCTCCTGCGCTCGTGAATGCGTCGGCCGCGGCCTCGGCGTCCTCGAGGTGCAGTTCCAGGTGTTCGGGGGCGTACGCGTTGCTGAACGCCGTGGCCATCGCGCGGTCATCGACCAGGACGATCGCCGACTGCGGCCCGTTCAGAGCCGCCGCCACCCGCGTCGCGTGGCGCGTGGTGCCGGCCTGTCGCCGGACCTCCGCGGCGACACGTTCAGCCAGCTGTGGGGAGTCGGTGACGAGCACAGCCGACGCCTGCTCGTCGTGCTCGGCCTGGCTGACGAGGTCCGCGGCGATGAGCCGCGGGTCGGCGGCGGCGTCTGCGACGACGAGGATCTCGGTGGCCCCCGCCTCGGAGTCGGTGCCGACGACGCCCGCCACAGCGCGCTTCGCGGACGCGACGTAGTTGTTGCCCGGCCCTGACAGCACGTCGACCGGGTCGAGACCGATGGCCGCGACTCCGTGTGCGAAGGATCCGATCGCCCCTGCGCCACCTATCGCGTACACCTCTGTGATGCCGAGCAGACCTGCTGCGGCGAGGATCGTGGGGTGGACGCGCCCGCCCTGGTCCTCCTGAGGTGGTGAGGCGAGTGCGATCTGCTGCACTCCGGCGACCTGGGCGGGGACGACGTTCATGATGACGCTGGACGGATAGACCGCTTTGCCTCCGGGGATGTACACCCCTGCACGGTGAACGGGCTGCCAGCGCTGGGTGATCGTCGCTCCGGCGCCGATCCGCGTGATCTGACGCTCGGGCACCTGCGCCGCCGAGGCGATGCGCACGCGGCGGATCGCCTCCTCGAGCGCGAGACGGACCTCAGGTGCGAGGATCTCGAGCGCATCGGCGATGTGCTGTGCGGGTACACGGATCTCGTGACCGGAGACACGGTCGAAACGCTCCGCCTGCTCGCGCAGAGCCTCTTCGCCCCGCTCTCGCACATCGTCGACGATTCGCGTCGCGGTGTCGAGAGCCTCGGCTCGTGCCTGGGTGGCGCGCGGCACCGCCGCGAGCATGTCAGCCGGCGAGAGCGTGTGCCCCCGCAGATCGATCGTGCGCAAGATCAGCCTCTCGTGATGTCTGCGATGTCGTGCAGGTAGCCGATGCGGCCGTCATCGTGTCTGATGACGTACGCACCACCCCGGTCCTCGATGACGAGAGCCCAGGCGCTCGGACCGACCCGGAAGATGCTGTCGCCGCGCTCGTCATGCACGTCACGCTCAGTCGGCGCGAGGATCCAGAACGGCTGCGGAGCCGAGAAGTCGTGCTGCGGGTTCGTCGCGGTGACATCGGTCTCGTCGTCGACCGCGGGGAACGCGGTGGTCTCAGCCGAGGACACGTCGCGCGCGGTCGCTCCCAGGAGCGACTCGATGCTCCCGGTGTCGGAAACGATCTCGGGTTCCTGACCACGCGATCGGCGCGAGTACGCGGGCGCGTAATCCCGATCGGAGGTCGTGTCCTCGGTTCCTGTTCCACCGCCCGAAGCATGCGAGGAGAGTGGCACCTGCTCGGCGAGATCGACCCGGGCGACCTCGTCGGTCGCCTGCGCGCCGGACAGCTCTGCGTCGATGCCGCCCGACGGAGCAGCCATGGTCGTGTGCGCCGGCGCCGCGGACTCCATCGTGTACGGCGCGGCGACCGAGCCATCCGTGTGTGCCGTCGGGAGGGCGTCTGTCGCGTGGGCCGTCGCGGCCGGGGCAGCGTCTTCCGTGACCGGGGCGAGGTGGGACTCCGACCCGGCGTCGGCCGACGGATCGGACACGAGGTGAGGAGCCGATGCTGCCGGTGCATGGGGCGCGGGGTCCTCCGCGGTGGCCTCCGGCGTGTCGCTCGCCGCCGGGACGGGCTCGGGGCGCGGACGCGCGATCACGGGTCGAACCGGATTGGCATTGCGATGCGCGAGGGTGACGAGTCGGCCCTGGAAGTCCTCCTTGAGGCCTGGTACCAGCGGAGCGAACACCGTGAAGACGACCAGCGCGAGCGCCGCGAGGAGCTGGACGACGCCGTTCCACGGAAGGCCGAAGACGCCGAACTCGATCACGAAGGCGACCGCGTTCCAGAGGGCTCCCACCCAGAAGACGGCCGAGACGGAGAACGCCACCGAAGCGAACTGATCGATCCCCAGCGAACCGACGCGTCGGATGCCGTCCGGCGAGAACCGGCGCAGGACCAGCAGGAACACGGCGACCGTCGGCACGCCGATGGGCAGAATCCACTGGATGCCGGCACCCCAGATCGACGCGTCGCCGACATAGGGGAAGAACGAGGCGATGAAGGCGATGAGCCACGCGCCGACGATGAGCAGCTCCCGCAGCGTGAACCCGAGGATGCCGTACTCCGGCGTCACCTCATCGTCGTAGAGAACGCCGTCGTCATCGGAGAAGTCCTCTTCGACGGTCATCTCCGGTGCGGCCGGGGAACGGCCGGCATCGGATTCATCGTTGTTCAGGAAGGGGGATTCCGTGCTCATGGGGAGGGTCCTTTCGCCGCGGTGCAGAGCCTCTGCGTCGTGCACCCGAACGCGTCCTGATACTACCCGGTGCATCCGTGAGGACCCATCGAGCGGCGTCGCTTCGCCGATGCTCAGCCCAGGCAGGTCGGCCCGAGCAGAGATTTGAGATCGCCGAACAGATCGGCAGAGACCTTGACGGGCATCGGCACGTCGAAGACCTTCGCCGTGCCGCCGCGGTGCACGCGCAGCACCACCTCGGTGTCGCCGTTGTGGCGTCGCAGTACTTCGGCGAGCTCGGCCATCACTCGCTCGGTCGCCCTCTGCTCCGCCAGGACGAGCGAGAGGGGCCCCGCGGCGTCGAACGAGCCGACATCCGGCGCGAACGCCGACTGTGCATGCAGGTTGAGTCCGTCATCGCGCTTGGACACGCGTCCGCGCACCGCGAGGATGGAGTCCTGCTGCAGGATGTGCTGGAACTCGGTGTAGGTCTTGCCCATGAACATGACGGTGACCTCGCCGTTGAAATCCTCCACGGTGATCATGCCGTACGGGTTACCGCTGGCCTTCGCGACGCGATGCTGGACGCTGGTGACGAGACCGGCGACCGTCACCTGCTCGCCGTCCTGCATGTCCTCGGAGTTGATGAGGTTGTGGATCGATATCGATGCGTGCTTCGCGAGCGGCACCTCGAGCCCCGCGAGGGGGTGGTCGGAGACGTAGAGCCCGAGCATCTCCCGCTCGAAAGCGAGCTTGTCCTTCTTGATCCATTCCGGTCGCGCCGGCACCTTCGCGGGCGGCGCCTCCTCCATGCCGTCGTACAGGCTGTCGAAGTCGAAACCGATCGCGCCCTGCGCCTCGTTCCGCTTGCGATCGACAGCCGCCTCGACGGCATCCTCGTGCACTTCGAGCAGAGCCCGGCGGGAGTCTCCCATCGAGTCGAACGCGCCGGCCTTGATCAGCGATTCGACGGTGCGCTTGTTCGACACATGCAGCGGCACCTTCTCGAGGAAGTGATGGAACGAGGTGAATCGCTCGTCCTTCCGTGCCGCGATGATGCCCTCGACGACGTTGCTGCCGACGTTGCGGACGGCACCCAACCCGAAGCGGATGTCGTCGCCGACGGCCGCGAAGTACTTGATCGACTCGGAGACGTCGGGAGGGAGCACCTTGATCCCCATGCGCCGGCACTCGTTGAGGTACAGCGCCATCTTGTCCTTCGAGTCGCCGACGCTGGTGAGCAGCGCAGCCATGTACTCGGCGGGATAGTGAGCTTTGAGATAGGCGGTCCAGTACGACACGACGCCGTAGGCCGCAGAGTGCGCTTTGTTGAAGGCGTAATCCGAGAACGGCAGCAGGATCTCCCAGATCGCGTTGACGGCTCCGTCGGAGTATCCGTTCGCGTGCATGCCGGCCTGGAAGCCCTCGAACTGCTTGTCGAGCTCCGACTTCTTCTTCTTGCCCATCGCTCGGCGGAGGATGTCGGCCTGTCCGAGCGAGAACCCGGCCACGCGCTGGGCGATCGCCATCACCTGCTCCTGGTAGATGATCAGACCATAGGACTCGTCGAGGATGTCTGCGAGCGACTCGGTGAACTCCGGATGGATCGGCGTGATGGGCTGCTGGCCGTTCTTGCGCAGCGCGTAGTTCGTGTGCGAGTTCGCACCCATGGGTCCTGGGCGGTACAGCGCGATGAGCGCCGAGATGTCACCGAAGTTGTCCGGACGCATGAGGCGCATGAGCGATCGCATCGGACCGCCGTCGAGCTGGAAGACCCCGAGCGACTCCCCTCGTCCGAGCAGGTCGTAAGCCCCGCGGTCGTCGAGCGCGAGGTGTTCGAGGTCGAGCTCTTCTCCGCGGTTGGTGCGGATGTTGTCGAGCGCGTCGGAGATGATCGTCAGGTTGCGCAGCCCGAGGAAGTCCATCTTGATCAGCCCGAGCGACTCGCACGAGGGGTAGTCGAACTGCGTGACGATCTGGCCGTCCTGCTCACGGCGCATGATCGGGATGATGTCGATCAACGGCTCGGACGACATGATCACGCCCGCCGCGTGCACACCCCACTGGCGCTTCAGTCCCTCGAGTCCTAGTGCGCGATCGAAGACCGTCTTCGCCTCCGGGTCGGTCTCGATGAGAGCGCGGAACTCGCTCGCCTCTTTGTAGCGGGGGTGCGCGGAGTCGAACATTCCGTCGAGGGGCATGTCCTTGCCCATCACGGGCGGCGGCATCGCCTTGGTCAGCCGCTCCCCCATGCTGAACGGGAAACCGAGCACGCGTCCGGCATCCTTCAGCGCCTGCTTGGACTTGATCGTGCCGTACGTGACGATCTGAGCGACCCGCTCGGAGCCGTACTTCCTGGTCACGTAGTCGATGACCTCGCCACGGCGCCGGTCATCGAAGTCGACGTCGAAGTCGGGCATCGAGACTCGGTCGGGGTTCAGGAACCGCTCGAAGATGAGTCCGTGCTCGAGCGGGTCGAGGTCAGTGATCTTCATGGCGTAGGCGACCATGGATCCGGCTCCGGACCCACGGCCGGGACCCACGCGGATGCCGTTGTCCTTGGCCCAGTTGATGAAGTCGGCGACGACGAGGAAGTAGCCGGGGAAGCCCATCTGCAGGATGATGCCGGTCTCGTACTCGGCCTGCTTGCGCACCTTGTCGGGGATCCCGCTCGGGTATCGGTAGTGGAGACCCGCCTCGACCTCCTTGATGAGCCAGCTGTCTTCTGTCTCTCCGTCGGGCACCGGGAAGCGCGGCATGTAGTTCGCCGCCGTGTTGAACTCGACCTCGCAGCGCTCGGCGATGAGCAGCGTGTTGTCGCACGCCTCAGGGTGATCGCGGAAGAGCTGACGCATCTCGGCGGCGGTCTTGATGTAGTAGCCGTCGCCGTCGAACTTGAAACGGTTGGGATCGTCGAGTGTCGAGCCCGACTGCACGCACAACAGTGCCTCGTGCGCGTCGGCCTCATGCTGATGCGTGTAGTGAGAATCGTTCGTTCCGACGAGCGGGATGCTCAGATCCTTCGCGAGCCGGATCAGATCCGTCATGACCCTGCGCTCGATGGAAAGGCCGTGATCCATGATCTCGGCGAAGTAGTTCTCCTTGCCGAACAGGTCTTGGAACTCCGCGGCCGCAGCGCGGGCGGCGTCGTACTGGCCGAGGCGCAGACGCGTCTGGATCTCGCCCGAGGGACATCCTGTGGTGGCGATCAGCCCCTTGCCGTACGTCTGGAGCAGCTCACGGTCCATACGGGGCTTGAAGTAGTAGCCCTCCATGCTCGACAGGGAGCTGAGGCGGAACAGGTTGTGCATACCCTGCGTGCTCTCGCTCCACATCGTCATGTGCGTGTAGGCGCCGGAGCCCGAGACGTCGTCGCTCTTCTGATCCGGAGACCCCCACTGCACGCGCGTCTTGTCACTGCGATGCGTGCCGGGCGTGACGTAGGCCTCGAGTCCGATGATCGGCTTGACCCCTGCCGCGTTCGCCGCCTTGTAGAACTCGAAGGCCGCGAACGTGTTGCCGTGGTCGGTCACCGCGATCGCCGGCATGTCGTAATCGGCCGCGGCCTGGGTCATCGCCGCGATCTTCGCCGCCCCGTCGAGCATCGAGTACTCGCTGTGCACGTGCAGGTGGACGAAGGAGTCGGATGCCATGCCTTCGAGTCTACTTTCGGCATCCGACATCGAGCGTCGGCGCGACTCCCGTCGCCGCTCGCGACCTCCGTCAGGGAAGCGAATCCACAACGCTCACGGTGAACACGTGCCGCTCGTCGGCCATGGTGGCGGGGATCAGCGCCGAGGCGATGTCTAGTGTCGCCGTCTTCTCACGCACGAGACCCGTGGTCGTGTCGATCGTGACGGTTCGTCTCTGGACGGCGCTCTCGCCGGAGAGCGCCTCGGTCGCCGCCGAGAAGCGCAGGGTCGCCAGGTCCCCGACCGTGGAGACGATCTCAGAGCCGGGGAGCATGCTGAGAGCCTCGTACATCGTTGCGCGCTGCGTGCTCGAGCCCAGGTTGTACGACAACAGATCGATGAGGACCCATCCGACCTTGTAGTCCTGATCGCCGGTGCTGACTCCCTGATTCTCTCGGATCCACTCGATGAGCCCCTCCGGATTCGTCGGCATCGCCGCGAAGAACGCCCCGAGATCGTAGCCCTCGGGCGTGCCCCAGGGCGCCGACGGCCCCGCTGCGAGATAGGGCCCGCTGCTCGACGACATCGATTCCTGATGCGCCTGGGCCAGTCCCGCGGCGTCAGGCCCGAAGAGATCGGTCACGGTCGAGGGTTGTTCCGTCGCATAGAGCCACTGCTCCGACAGGTCGGCCGGGGCGTACTCGTTCCAGGATGACGTCACGCGCCACGCGTTCTGGGCGTTCGATCGGTCTGCCTGATACTGACCGCCTTCCGGATCGGGCTGGTCGTAGACGACGTACTCCGACTGCGTGTGCAGCCGCAGATACTGTCCTGGCGCCAGCGTCAGTCCCGTGAATGCTCGGGCCGCGGTCGCAGCGGCGCCGAACGCCTGTGCGGACGTCATCGGAGCCTGTGTCGGCGTCTCGGGCCTGGGCGACTGCAGAGGCTGCCCGGGCTCACGCGTCGGGACGGCTTCGATCGTGGGCGTCGTCTGAGCGGTGATTCCGCTGACGGTCACCACGCCGACGATGACCGCGGCAACGACTCCCATCATCGAGCCGACAAGGACCCATCTCGGCCTGGCGGTGCGCATGGCCGGCGCCCTCGTGTCGGCCGCGATCTCGCTCATGAGTCGAGCGCGAGCCGCGTCGACATGCGCCTCTGCACCGTCGAGATCCGGCTTGGTCTGCTGAACCCTCTCAAACACGTCCACGGACTTCTCCTTGCTGCTGCTTCTCGAATGCCTGGATCCTTCGCGCGGGATCCAATCGCTTGCGAACGCGATTCAGTCGTGACCGCACGGTGCCCACCGGCACCCCGAGTGCCTCTGCGATGTCTTCGTAGCTCAAGCCCTGCCAGGCGTACAACAGGAGCGTCTCGCGGTCCTTCGTAGCGAGCGCCGCGATCCTCTCTCTGAGAGCGCGCACTTCGCGCTCGGCATCCACGCGTCGCATGGCGTCGTCGAGTCCGCCGAGCGACGCGACGTTCTGACCGACCGCCGCGGCGAATGAACGCCACTGCCTCGCCTCGACCGCCCGGTGCCGCCGGATCAGCCGTGAGGCGATTCCGAGCAGCCACGGTGCAGCAGACTCCTTGTTCAGATCGAAGTCGGCCCTGCGGCGGAAGGCGACGAGGAAGGTCTCACTGAGCACGTCCTCGGCGTCGTCGGAACCGACGCGGTACGCCGCGAATGCGTTGACCGCGCGTGCATGTCGGTCGAACAGCTCGGCGAATGCCTCCGGCCGACCCAGCGACCGCCGGATGATCTCACTGTCTGTGCTCACACTATGTATTGCCCCTGAGGCGCGGTCCGGTTCACGCTTTCTTCGACCGTCTGTGCGATTCCCGCAGATCGAGGCGCATCAGCACCCGAGGAAACCCGTCAAGGGTGGAACCGGTGTCGGCGGCCTTCTCGAACCCCGCGTTCTCGAACAGTCGCCTGGTGCCGACATACGCCATCGTCGGATTCACCTTCTCGCCGCGACTGTCGACCGGGTACCCCTCGATCGCCGGCGCCCCACGCTCCTCGGCGTACGCGACAGCACCGTCGATCAGTGCATGCGAGATGCCCTGCTTCCGATAGCCGGGGCGGACGCGGATGCACCACAGCGACCAGACCTCGAGGTCGTCGATGTGCGGAATCAGCCGATTGCGCGCGAAGCTCGTCGCGCTGCGGGGGTGCACCGCGGCCCAGCCCACGGGCTCTTCGTCGAGATAGGCGATGACTCCGGGGGGGCGGGTCCTGATGGCAGAGCTCGCGCACGCGGTCGGCACGCTGCGTGCCCCGCAGTGCGTTGTTCTCCTTACTGCCTATCCGGTAGCTCAGACAGAAGCACACGTTCGACGTCGGCTTCTTCGGACCGACGAGGGTCGCCACGTCATCGAACTCGGTCGCCGGTCGCACCTCGATGCTCATGCGCTCAGTCTCGCCCAGGGCGCCGACATCCGCCGATGCCGACTCACTCGCCGCGCAGGATCTCCAGTGCATGCTCGAAATCTGCGGGGTAGGGCGACTCGAACTGCACCCAGCCGCCCGTCGTCGGGTGCGAGAACGCGAGCTTGTGGGCGTGCAGCCATTGGCGGGTCAGGCCGAGCCGCGCCGACAGCGTCGGATCAGCGCCGTAGAGAGGGTCACCCGCACACGGGTGCCGGAGTGCCGCCATGTGCACGCGGATCTGGTGCGTGCGCCCGGTCTCGAGGTGGATCTCGAGCAGCGATGCTCCCGGAAAAGCCTCGAGCGTCTCGTAGTGGGTCACCGACGGCTTGCCATCAGGCACCACGGCGAATTTCCAGGAGTGATTCGGATGCCGGCCGATCGGCGCGTCGATCGTTCCCGTCAGCGGGTCAGGATGGCCCTGGACGACGGCGTGATAGATCTTCTCGACCGTCCGCTCTTTGAACGCGTGCTTCAACCTCGTGTACGCGACCTCGCTCTTGGCCACCACCATGAGTCCGCTGGTGCCGACGTCCAGACGGTGCACGACCCCCTGGCGCTCCGGAGCCCCACTGGTGGACACCCGGAACCCCGCCGCGGCGAGAGCGCCGACGACAGTCGGCCCCTCCCATCCCAGAGAGGGGTGCGCAGCGACGCCGGTGGGCTTGTCGATCACGACGATGTCGTCGTCGTCGTAGACGATTCCGAGTTCGGGAACCGCGATCGGGATGATCCGCGGCTCCTCTTTCGGCTGCCACTCCACCTCGAGCCACGCTCCACCGTGCAGGCGGTCGGACTTGTCGAGGGTGACTCCGTCGAGGCGCACGCCTCCGGCGGAGGCGACATCGGCGGCGAAGGTGCGCGAGAAGCCCATCAACTTCGCCAGCGCCGCGTCGACGCGAGACCCCTCCAATCCGTCAGGAACCGGGAGGGAACGGAACTCCACGCTCAGCGTCCGTCCGACGCCGAGGCTGGCGCATCGGGAGATGCTCCGTCCCGGCGGGACACGTCGGAGCGAGTATCCGCACCGGCCGATTCGGCCAAGGCGGCAGCCTCGGCTTCCTCGTCCGTCTCGACCGGAGCATGGTCTCGCTCGCGTGTGCCGTCGAACCGAAGCCCGAGCACGACGAGCAGTGCCACGGAGATCATTCCGCTGACGATGAAGATGTCGGCGACGTTGAAGATCGCCGGCATCATCCACGGCATCGAGATCATGTCGACCACATGTCCCATGGGGAAGCCGGGATCGCGGAAGAGCCGATCGGTCAGGTTGCCGAGGACTCCTCCGAGCAGGCAGCCGAGGACCACGGCCCAGAGGCGCGACTGGAGCCCGAAGGCCTTCCACACGATCACACCGGCGACGACCGCGAGAGCGATGGTGAAGATCCATGTGACATCGGATCCGAGCGAGAACGCCGCACCGGGGTTGCGCACGTAGTACAGCTGAAGGAACTCACCCAGCACCGGGACGGGCTCCTGCAGCGGCAGGTTCTCGGTGGTGAGGTACTTCACAAACTGATCGGCGGCCAGCACGATCGCTGCGAGAATCGCAACGATCGCGCCGGCCGCCGACCGACGAAGGGCAGGGCGTCCTGGCAAAGGGACGACCTACAGTCCGATCGCAGAGACCGGGGTCGAATCCGTCGACGCCGACTTCTCGTCGAGGTCGCGGAGCTGGCCCTCGATGTAGCCGCGCAGCTGCGAGCGGTAGTCGCGCTCGAAGTTGCGGAGCTCGGTGATGCGAGCCTCGAGCGCATTGCGCTCGCGCTCGAGACGTGCCGACTCTTCGCGCTGCTTGGCCTCGGCCTCGGTGCGGATGCGGTTGACTTCGCCTTCGGCTTCGGCGATGAGCTGAGCGCGCTTGGCCTCACCCTCGGCGACGTGCTCGTCGTGCAGGCGCTGCGCGAGCTCGATGATGCCGGCGGTCGCGGTGGCGGAACCCGACGGAGCGGGCTCAGCGGGCGCCTGGGCCGGAGCCTCTTCGACGACCGCAGCGGGTGCCTCTGCAGCGGCTGCGGGAGCGGCCGGCGCGTCGCCGGACTCGTACGCGGCCAGCTTGGCCTTGAGTTCGACGTTCTCTTCGAGGGCCTTGCGCCACTCGATGACGATCTCGTCGAGGAAGTCGTCGACCTCGTCCGGGTCGAAGCCGTCCTTGAAGCGGACGTGCTGGAACTGCTTGGTGACGACGTCATCCGGGGTAAGTGCCATGGTGGCTCCTTCGATGAGTTCGGTTGCCAGTTTTGGAGAATGGCGTGGTCGAGATTCGGCGCGAACCCGGGGCGCGCACCTGGGAGCCAAGCATAGTCCCCGAGCCTGTCAGTCGCGACGCCGCGACACCCCAGGGTGTCGAAGTCGCACAGGTCTCAGATGAAGCTTCGGACGATGCTCATCAGGATCAGCACGATCAGGATGGTGATCGAGAACCCGAAATCCAGGGACAGCGAGCCGATTCGCAGGGGTGGGATGATCCGCCGGAAGAACCGGACGGGCGGATCGGTCACCGTGTAGACGAGTTCTGCGGCGACGAGCCCGGCTCCCTTGGGTCGCCACTCACGATTGAACAGCGGGATGTAGCTCAGAATGAGACGCGCGAAGAGCACCAGCAGGTACAGCAGAAGAGCCAGATGTACGATGCTGGCGACGATGGAGACGACGAACCCCACGGTCTACGACTGGTCGAAGCCCGCGGACTCTGCATCCGCGTGCGCGATTCCCCCGTGACCGGAGACCGCGATGTTCTCCGGCGACAGCAGGAAGACCTTCGACGTGACCCGCTCGATGCGGCCGTAGAGGCCGAGCGAAAGACCGGAGGCGAAGTCGATCAGACGGCGAGCGTCTGCATCGCTCATCTGCGACAGGTTGATGATGACCGGCACACCCTCGCGGAAGCTCTCCGCGATGAGCTGAGCATCGCGGTACTGCTTCGGGTGCACGGTGAGGATCTCGTTCACTGCCCCTCCTGCGGGCTGGCGCACGGCGACGGGGCGCCGTAGCGGGGTCACGGGCGCCGGAGCGGGCTCCTCGCGTTCGCGGTCGCGATCACGCTCTCGGTGGGAGCGGGCCGGGGCCGACTCCTCCTCGTAGACCTCTTCCTCATCAGCGAGGCCGAGATACACCATGGTCTTCTTCAGCGGGTTACCCATCGTGTCCTCCGGTTCGAACGTGTCGGGTGGTCTTTTTAGAGGTTAACCCCGGTCGGGGCGGGGTCCCGTGATTGCGGACCCGATCCGCAGGTGTGTCGCGCCCGCATCGATGGCCGCGACGAAGTCCCCGGTCATTCCTGCCGATATCCAGTCGGCGGACGGCTCCACCTCGCGCACGCTCTCGGCGATCCTGCGCAGGCGCGCGAACGCCGACGCGGGCTCCTCGTCGAGGGGTGCGACCGCCATCACGCCGCGCAGGCGCAGCGACGGAAGAGCGAGGATGTGCTCCGCGAGCGACCGGGCGTCGTCGGGCTCGACTCCGCCCCGGCCCGCATCGTCGGTGAGGTTCACCTGCACGAGGACGTTGAGGATGTCGTCGTCCTCTGCGGCCCTGTGCAGGGCGTCAGCCAGCCGGCCGCGGTCGACCGAGTGCACAGCATTCGCACCCCGGCGGATCGCGGACGCCTTGTTCGTCTGCGCCTGTCCGATGAAGTGCCAGCGAAGCTCGAGGTCACCGAGCTCGCCGGTCTTCGACGAGAGCTCCTGCTGACGGTTCTCCCCCACGTCCCGCACGCCGAGCGAATACAGTTCGCGGACGAGCGACGACGGATGGAACTTGGTCACGACGATCCTGGTGATCTCCGCCGGGTCCCTGCCGGCCAGGCGCGCGGCCTCGGCGATCCGTAGATCGATCGCCGAAAGCCGCGCTGCCAGACCGGAGCCGGTCTGGCCCTGCGCCTGAGTCACTTCAGGAATTCGGGGATGTCGATGTCGTCGTCCGCGAAAGCCGGCTCGATGCTCGTCGCCGCGACGCGCTGCTGTGCCTTCTCGGGCGCGGGCGTCTCGGCCGCAGGCTTGCTCTCCTCGTCGTTCGAGAGCGCCACCTCGGGCAGCGTGCTGGCCGCAGCCGGACGCGAGACGACCATAGGGTCGAGACGCAGCGAGGGCTCGCCGCTGTCGAAGCCGGCGGCGATCACAGTGACGCGCACCTCGTCGCCGAGCGTGTCGTCGATGACCGTACCGAAGATGATGTTCGCCTCGGGGTGCGCAGCCTCCTTGACGAGATCGGCTGCATCGTGGATCTCGAAGATCCCGAGGTTCGAGCCACCCTGGATCGAGAGCAGGACTCCATGGGCGCCTTCGATGCTGGCCTCGAGAAGCGGCGACTCGACGGCCAGCTCGGCGGCCTTGATCGCACGATCGGCGCCGCGAGCGGATCCGATTCCCATGAGCGCGGAACCCGCGCCCTGCATGACCGACTTCACGTCGGCGAAGTCGAGGTTGATGAGACCCGGGGTCGTGATGAGGTCGGTGATGCCCTGGACACCCGCGAGGAGCACCTGGTCTGCGGTGGCGAATGCCTCGATCATCGAGATGCCACGATCGCTGATCTCGAGGAGACGGTCGTTCGGCACCACGATGAGGGTGTCGACCTCTTCCTTGAGCTTCACCACGCCGGCTTCCGCCTGGCTCTGACGACGACGACCCTCGAACGAGAACGGCTTGGTGACAACACCGATGGTCAGCGCGCCGATGGACTTCGCGATGCGAGCGACGACGGGGGCTCCACCGGTTCCTGTTCCGCCTCCCTCACCTGCCGTCACGAAGACCATGTCGGCTCCCGTGAGCGCCTGCTCGATCTCCTCGGCGTGGTCCTCGGCGGCGCGACGACCCACTTCGGGGTCGGCACCGGCACCGAGTCCACGGGTGAGCTCACGACCCACGTCGAGCTTGACGTCGGCGTCGCTCATCAGCAGCGCCTGAGCGTCGGTGTTGACGGCGATGAACTCGACTCCGCGGAGACCGAGATCGATCATGCGGTTGACGGCGTTGACGCCGCCACCGCCGACGCCGACGACCTTGATCACGGCGAGGTAGTTCTGGTTCTGGCTCATGGCCGGCCTCCGAATAGTCGAACCTGTCTTAGGGGAGATTCCGCCGGGTTGAACCTTAAACCTCAACTAGAGGTGTAAAGTATTTCCCGGTATTGGTTTCTCTTGTTCGAAGGTAAGCGTCACGCACGCGTGCACTCGCAGCGACACGGGCGTGTCGCCCGTTTGGCGTCGAAACCTCAGCCGACGACCACCGCATGCGGCGAAGTGACGTCGATCGTCGACGCCTCGGGGTTGCTGAGCAGGGTCTTCGTGAGCACTTCGCTCTTCATCGGAGAGTCCTCGGAGCTGCCCCAGACGACCGTCAGCCCACTGCTCAGTGTCAGCGTCACATCGTCGGCCGTCGTCGCACTCACTCCCGTGAGCAGAGCGCGCAGCTCGGCCGGAACAGAACGCACCACCAGGCCCGCGCTCTCGAAGGCCACCGAGTCGGTGCCCCCGTCTATCTCGAGCAGGGGCTGACCTGCCGGCTGGTCGGATGTCGTGGCGAGAGCGACACCCGCGGCGTCCACGAGGGTATATCCGGCGTCCGAGCGGATGACGCCGACCGGCGTGCGCTCGACGATCCGCACCGTGAGGTCGTGGGGCGGCTTCGCCTCGAGCGCATAGGTCTCGATCAGCGGGAATGCCAGCAGAGCGGCTTTCACCTCGCTCGAGTCGACCAGCGCCAACGGAGTGCCCACCTGCTCCGCGAGCGCGGCCTCGACTGCGGCGGCGTCCAGTGTCGTCGCACCCAGAACCGTGATCTTCTCGACGGCGAAGAGCGGACTGTAGGCGGCTGCCGTCGTACCGCCGATCAGGAGCACCACGGCGCCGATCGCGCTCAGCCACACGATGCGACGTCGACGCGACCTCTGCGTGAACCGCCTGATCTCCGCCCGCAGCGCCTTGCGCCGCGCTCTCGCCGCGCGCCAGACGTCACGAGTGGAGGTCGGCCGCACCGCGGCATCCTCAGCCGTGTCCGCGTCGGCCTCGAGCTTCAGCGGGGTGACTCCGCCGGCTGACTGTTCGTCATGGTCGACGTCTCGCGCGCGGCCCCTGGTCTCCGACTTCGCCCGTCGTCGGGGCGCGCCCTCCGCGAGACCCGCGGGAGGCGTGGGGAGCGGAGGCGGACGACGCATCTGCTAGACCTCGGTGGTCCGCAGCGACTCGAGCACCTGCGGGATGATCTGGTACACGTTGCCGCAGCCGAGCGTGACGACGAAGTCGCCGTCGCGGGCCACTGACGCCGTGTAATCGGCCGCCTGCTGCCAGTCGGCCACGAAGTGCACGTGCGAGGGATCGCGGAACGCGCCGCTCACCAGCTCGCCGGTGACGCCGGGAACCGGGTCTTCCCGAGCGCCGTAGACGTCGAGCACGACCGTGTGATCGGCGTACGTCTCGAGCACGTCGGCGAACTCGCGGAACATGTGCTGCGTGCGCGAGTAGGTGTGCGGCTGCTGGATCGCGATGATCCTGCCTGAGCCGGCGATCGATCGCATGGCCTCGAGCGCCGCCCGCACCTCTGTCGGGTGGTGGGAGTAGTCGTCGTAGACCGTGACACCGCGCTCGACACCGTGCTGCTCGAGGCGACGGACAGTGCCGGCGAACCCCTCGACGGCGCGCGCGGACTCGGCCAGGCCGAAGCCGACCGCCAGGAGCACCGTGATGGCCCCGGCCGCGTTGATCGCGTTGTGCACGCCGGGCACGGCGAGCTGCAGGCGCACGCTCTCCGATCCCCGGCTCACCGTGGCCGAGACGGGCCCGTCCGTCACGATGTCGGTCACCCTGACGTCCGCACCCTCCGCCTGCCCGAAAGTGATGACGTGAGGGTGCGAGAGACCTGCGCCCACGCGCAGCGCTCCGGGGTCGTCGCTCGAGATGACGACGGCCTCCGTGGCCGCGTCGGCGAAGCGCACGAACGCATCGTGGAATGCCTCATCGGAGCCGTAGTGGTCGAGGTGATCCGGGTCCACATTCGTGATGAGGGCGACCGCGGTGTCGTAGAGCAGGAACGTGCCGTCGGACTCGTCCGCCTCGATCACGAAGAGCTCGCCCGACCCCGTCGCGCTGGAGACGCCGAGCTGTTCGATTACGCCACCGTTGACGAAGTTCGGGTCGGCGCCGAGCTCTTGGAGCGCGGTCACGATCATGCCGGTCGACGTGGTCTTGCCGTGGGCGCCGGCTACCGAGACGAGTCGCCGCGAGCCGATCAGCCAGTGCAGCGCCTGCGAGCGGTGGATGACGTGCAGCCCGCGCTCCTTGGCGGTGACGAACTCGGGGTTCTCGGGCCAGATCGCGCCCGTGTGGACCACCGTGTCCGCGTCGCCGAGATGGTCGGCATCGTGCCCGACGTGCACGACGGCTCCGGCCGCCTCGAGTGCGCGCAGGTTGTCGCTGTCGGCGCGGTCGCTGCCTGACACGCGGATGCCCGCATCGAGGAACATCTTGGCGAGCCCGCTCATGCCGGATCCGCCGATGCCGATGAAGTGCGCGGAGGAGATCGACTCGGGGATCGGGAGGGTGAGGTCAGGTCTGATCATGTCGGGTTCAGTCTACTTTTCGGTGATGACGTTGCAGCGTCGCGGAGCCGTGTCTACGGCGATGTCAGGGAGCACTGAGAGCGCGATCCACCAGGGCGATGAGGTTCTCTGTGCCGCTGCGGGTGCCGACCTCTCGCGCGGCAGCCTGCATGGCTGCGAGCTGTTGCTGATCCTTCATGACCGGGATCACGAGTCGGCGCATCGCATCGCCGTCGAAGGTGGCGTCGTCGAGCAGACGCGCAGCACCGGCCGCCACCGCCGATGCCGCGTTCAGCCGCTGCTCGCCGTTGCCCACCGAATACGGCACATACAGTGCCGGGATCCCGAGCGCGCTGATCTCGCTCACTGTGGCGGCGCCCGATCTCGAGACGATGAGGTCGGCGAGGGCGAACGCGAGATCCATCCGGTCGACATATCGGCGCATCGCGTAGCCGGGAACCTCTAGGTCTGCGAGATCGCTGCGCTCGCCCGTGACGTGCAGCAGCTGCCAGCCGGCGGCCAGGACGTCGCCCCAGGAGTCGGCGATGGCCTCGTTCAGCCGCTGGGCCCCCAGCGAGCCGCCGAAGACGAGAAGGACAGGGCGCGCGGGGTCGAGCCCGAAGCTCGCTGCAGCTTCGTCACGCAGAGCTGTGCGGTCGAGCTCGATGACCTCGCGCCGCAGCGGCATGCCCACCACCTCACCGCCTCGCAGAGGTGTCCCGGCGAAGGCGACTCCCGTGGCTGCTGCCCGACGCGCACCCAGCACGTTGGCGAGCCCGGGCTTCGCGTTGGCCTCGTGCACCACGAACGGGACTCTCTCGCGGCCTGCGGCGACGTAGGCCGGAGCAGAGGCGTAGCCTCCGAACCCGACGACGACGTCGACGCCGTGAGCGCGGATGTGATCGCGCACCTGGGCGATCGCTCGACGGAATCTGGCCGGGAACATCGCGGCCTGTCTGTCGGGCCGCCGAGGGAACGGGACCTTGTCGACGATGAGCAGCTCATATCCCCTGGCCGGCACGAGACGGGACTCGAGGCCCTCGGCCGTTCCCAGCACAAGAACGGTCGCCTCACTGTCACGGGCGCGCAGCGCGTCGGCGACGGCGAGCAGGGGGTTGACGTGACCGGCGGTTCCACCGCCGGCGAGAAGGTACGTGGTCACCGTGTGACCTTACCCCGCCCTGCTGAAGCGGCCCGTTCAGGCGAACGGCCCTCGGCGACGGCGATCGTGCGTGCGAAGGAGAGCAGCACTCCGCAGGCGACGAGCACAGCCAGAAGCGCTGTGCCACCCTGCGACATGAAGGGCAGCGGCACACCCATGACGGGGAACAGCCCGATCACGACGCCGATGTTGAAGACCGCCTGCCCGGTGATCCAGACGGTGATGCCACCGGCCGCGACGCGGATGAACGGGTCTGCGGTCTTGCGGATGATGTGGAAGGCGCCGACGGTGAAGAGCGTGAACAGCGCCAGCACGACGATGCAGCCGATCAATCCCAGTTCCTCGCCGACGATGGCGAAGATGAAGTCGTTGCCGGCGGCGGGCAGCCAGCCGTACTTCTCCTGCGAGTTGCCGAGGCCCACTCCGAAGACGCCGCCGGAGGCCATGCCCCAGATCCCGTGGATCGACTGGTAGCAGTCACCCGTGTAGGCAGACATGTCGGAGCATGTCGCGGTGATGCGCCGCATGCGGTCAGGGCTCGTGACGGCGAGTGCGATGACGGCGGCGACCCCGAGCAGCACCGGCAGGATGAACAGCCGGAGCTTCACGCCTGAGAAGAAGAGGCAGCCGAGCAGGATGATGACGAGCACCATGGCGGTGCCGAGGTCCTTGCCCGCCAAGACCGTTCCGATCGCCAGCGCGCCGACGGGCACCACCGGGATGAAGACCTGGTGCCAGGTGCCGAGCATGGTGTGCTTGCGCATCAGTACGAAGCCGATCCACACCGCAAGCGCGAGCTTGAGGAACTCAGACGGCTGCAGGGTGAACCCCGCGACCTTGATCCAGTTGCGGTTTCCGCCGTCCTCGATGCCGAGCGGCGTGAACACGAGCAGCTGCAGCGCGATGGCGCCGAACAGCGCAGGCCACGCCATGCGCTTGAGGAACGCGATCGGAAGCCGCGAGATCAGGAACATCAGCGGCACGCCGAGCACGGCGAAGATCCCCTGCCGCAGAGCGCCGTCCATCGGGTTCTCCCCGTTGGACACGGCGGTCGCACTCGTCGCCGAGAGCACCATCACGAGACCGAAGATGGTCAGCATCAGCGCGGCCGACGCGATCATCAGGAATTCGGTCGACACCGGGGTGAACCGGCGTCCGAGCGACACCCTGGCGGCGAGGCCTCCAGAGCCGGTGCTGCCAGAGTCAGAGCGGTGGGGGCGTTCGACCTGCGTCATCGCCGCTCCCCCGGTCTATCCAGTCCCGCACCGCTTCGGCGAAGCGGTGCCCTCGATCCGCATAGCTGGAGAACTGATCGAAGGAGGCCGCCGCGGGGGCCAGCAGAACTGTTCCCTCGTCTTCGACGATCCCCGCGGCGATCTCCACCACGCGATTCATGACCTGACCAGTCTCGCCAGCATCCACCTCGAACACCGGAACCTGCGGCGCGTGTCGCTCGAATGCCGCGACGACGGCTGCGCGCTCCACTCCGATGATCACGGCCGCACGGGCGGTCGTACCGACCGTCGCGACCAGATCACCGATGTCGACGCCCTTGAGATCGCCGCCGACGACCCACACCGCGCCGGGGTAGGCGCGAAGCGATGAAGCGGCCGCATGAGGGTTGGTCGCCTTGGAGTCATCCACCCAGGTGATGCCACCGTGTCGGGCGATGATCTGGATCCGATGCTCGTCGAGCCGGAAGGACTGCAGCGCGGAGTGGATGGCCTCGGGCTCGACGCCCAGCGAGCGGGCGAGAGCACTCGCCGCCAGGATGTTCTGCACGATGTGCGGCGCGGCGAGGCCGGCCTTCTGAAGGTCCGCGACGGTCGTGAGCTCGAGGGCGCTGCGTGCACGGTCGTCCAGGAACGCGCGATCGACGAGCAGCCCCTCCACGACACCGATGTCGCTGGGACCGGGGATGCCGAGATCGAAGCCGATCGCGCGCGCCCCCTCGACGACCTCGGCCTCCTCGACCATGGTCCTCGTCGCCTCGTCGGCTTTGTTGTAGACGCAGGCGACACGGGTGTTGCGGTAGACGAGGGCCTTCGCGTCGCGGTACGCGCGCGCGCTCCCGTGCCACACCAGATGGTCGTCGGCGAGGTTCAGGCACACAGAGGCATGCGGATACAGCTCGCCCTCGGCCCGGGACAGCCCGAGATACCAGAGCTGATGGCTCGACAGCTCGACGACGAGCGCATCGAAGCCCGCCGGGTCGCGCACCGCATCGAGGACCGGCACCCCGATGTTTCCGCAGGGTGCTGCGCGCAGTCCGCCTTCGACCAGAAGGGAAGCGGTGAGCTGAGTCGTGGTGGTCTTGCCGTTGGTGCCGGTGATGAGCACCCAGTCGGCGGGAGAGCCATCCGGGCGAGGCACTTTGTCACGCACGCGCCACGCGAGCTCGACGTCGCCCCAGAGCGCGATACCGGACTCCTGCGTCCAGCGGATCACGGGGTGCGAGGGAGCGAAACCCGGAGAGGCGATGACGACCTCCGGCGCGAACTCCGTCAGTGTCTCGGGAACCCGGTCGAGAGGCCCGAGCTCGAGCCTGGCGCCGATCACCGGCAGGAGCTTGGCATACTCCTCGTCCGCGGATTCCGACAGGACCAGCACATCCGCACCGAGTTCGGTGAGCGTGTCGGCCACCGAGAACCCGGTCATGGAGAGTCCGAGAACGGCCACGCGCAGATCCGACCAGTCGGAGCTCCAGCTCGTGAGCGTCGCGAGCCTCGCCTCAGTCGACACGTGTCAGCCACTCCACGTAGAAGAGACCGACCGCCGAGATCGCGAGGAGACCCGCGATGATCCACATGCGGACCACGATCGTCACCTCCGACCACCCACGCATCTCGAGATGATGATGGAAGGGGCTCATCAGGAACAGCCGCTTGCCACGGGTGATCTTGAAGTAGGCGCGCTGGAGGATCACAGACCCGGAGGCGAGGACGAAGACGCCGGCGATCACGAGAAGCAGCAGTTCGGTGCGGGTGAGGATCGCCATGGCGGTGATGACGCCGCCGATCGCCATGGATCCGACATCGCCCATGAAGACCTTGGCCTTGGGGGCGTTCCACCAGAGGAAACCGATCAGACTCGCGGCGAACGACGCGGCGATGATCGCCAGGCTGAACGGATCGCGCACTTCGTAGCATCCGCCCAGTGCGGCCGTCTCCACTCCCTCTCCCACGCACGACTGCTTGAACTGCCAGAAGGCGATCAGGCTGTAGGCGCCGACGACGATGACTCCGGCGCCTGCGGCGAGACCGTCGAGACCGTCCGTGAGGTTGACGCTGTTCGACGTCGCGACGCCGATGACGGAGATCCAGAGCAGGTACAGCGCCCAGCCGAGGATCGCCGTGAAGGCGAAGAGGTTGAGCCAGGGGATGTCGCGGAACAGCGAGATCGACCCGGATGCCGGAGTCTGATCGAACGCGTTCGGGAAGTTCAGGGCGACGATGCCGAACGGGATGATCACGACGAGCTGGCCGATGATCTTGCGCCAGCCCGAGAGACCGAGGCTGCGCTGGCTGCGCACCTTCATGTAGTCGTCGATGAAGCCGACGGCTCCGAAGCCCACCATCAGCCAGATGACGAGAAGCGCGGACAGCGCGGGGGTGCCGCCACCGACGTACGTGCCGGTGAAGTAGCCGACCATGGTGCCGACGATGAAGATCACGCCACCCATGGTGGGTGTTCCGCGCTTCGCCTCGTGGTTCGGGTTCTCGATCGCCTCGGGCGTGCGGATGACCTGCCCCCAGCCCCACTTGCGGAAGAGCCGGAGGAAGACGGGAGTCAGGAAGAGGGTGAAGGCGAGCGAGATGGCAGCCGCCATGATGAGAGATCTCACGAGAACAATTCTCCCAGACGATCGCCGAGGTGCCGGAGGCCCACGGAATTGGAGGACTTCACGAGCACGCGGTCGCCGTCGCGGAGTTCGGTGCGCAGGTAGTCGAACGCTGCGTCCTGGTCGGGGAAGAAGATGGCCTCACTGTCCCAGGAGCCTTCGCCGATGGCCGAGATGTAGAGCCGGCGGGCCTCAGGACCCACGACGACGATCCGCTGGATGTTCAGCCGCACGGCCAGCAGCCCGATCCGGTCGTGCTCCTCACCGGCGGTCTCACCGAGCTCGCTCATGGCGCCGAGCACCGCGACCGTCCGCTCCTCCGGGCCGGTGATCTGCGCCAGAGTGCGCAGCGCCGCAGCCATGGAGTCGGGGCTGGCGTTGTAGGCGTCGTTGATGATGCGCACCCGGTCGCTGCCCATAGGCTGCATGCGCCAGCGCTCCGCGATCTCGACCGTCTCGAGACGCGCGATGGCGTCGGCCGCCGACACGCCGAGCACCGTCGAGGCGGCGATGGCCGCCAGCGCGTTGCCGACGTGGTGCGCGCCGAGCACCTGCAGGCGCAGGGGCAGTGCCTCCCCCATCGCTTCGACGATGCATGAGGTGCCGGACGCGGTGACCTCGAGATCGTGGGCCTGCACGTCTGCCGTGGCACCCTGGCCGAAGCTGACGACCTGCATCCCCCGCGACTCGGCGAGATCGCCCATCGCCGCCACACGGGAGTCGTCGATGTTGAGCACAGCTGTGCCTGAGGGCCGCGCAGCGGCCACCAGCTCGGATTTGGCCTTGGCCGTCGCCTCGATGCCGCCGAAGCCGCCGGCGTGAGCCATTCCGACCATCAGCACCACCGCGACGTCCGGCTCGACGAGTCCGGCGAGGCGGGCGATGCTCCCCGGCGCGTCCGCGCCGAACTCGCTGACCAGGAAACGCGTGTCGTACGTGACGCGCAGCATGGTGACCGGTGCGCCCACCTCGTTGTTGTACGAGTTGATGGGTGCGACGGTCTCGCCCTCGTCGGCGAGGATGCGGGCGAGGAAGTTCTTCGTCGTCGTCTTGCCGTTCGACCCGGTGATTCCGACGATCTTGAGCTCTCCCGCTGCGCGCACGCGCACGACGACCTCGCGAGCGAGGTCGGCGAGAGCGACGATGACGTCGGTCACGACGATCTGGGCGATCTCCTCATCGACCACGTGCTCGACGATCGCGAGCGCGGCGCCGGCAGCCAGCGCCGACCCGACGAATCGATGCCCGTCGGTCTCCGCTCCGGGCTTCGCGACGAAGACGGATCCGGGCGCCATGTTGCGTGAGTCGGTGTCGACGACACCGTCGATGACGGTGTCTGCGGTCGAAGAACCGGCGAGGCGGAGATCACCCCCGACGACGGCGGCGATCTCGGCAAGCGACAGGGCGATCATGACGTCTCCAGGCGCGGCAGGGCGCCGACTATTCGAACTTGGGAAGCAGTGCGTCCATCGGGCTGGAGGACGGCATCACGCGGTAGGTCTTCATGGTCTGGGTCATCGCCTTCTGGAAGGCAGAAGCGGTAGCAGCAGACGATGCAACTCTAGTCGGCTCGTCGAGAGTCACCACCACGACGTACTGCGGATCGTCGACCGGCGCGAAGCCCACCATGCTCGTGTAGTACACGCCCGACTTGTATCCGCCCTTGCCGTCGGGGATCTGCGCGGTACCCGTCTTGCTCGTCACACGGTAGCCGGGCACCTGGATGCGATCGGCGTTCCCGCCCTGCACGGCGACGTTCTCGAGCATGCGCGTCAGGTCGGCTGCGGTCTCGGGCTTGACAATCTGCTCAGACGCGGGCGCCTCCGGCGTGACCACCGTGCCATCGGGCGCCGTGCACGACTCGACCAGCGAGAGGCCGATCTTCTCACCACCGTTCGCGATCGCCTGATACGCACCGGCGAGCTGGGGGGCGGTGACCGTGAAGTACTGACCGAAGGTGGTCGTGTACAGCGACTGGTTGTCCCACTCGCTGGTGGGGTGGATCTCCCCGGACGTCTCGTTGGGGAACCCGATCGTCGTGTCCCCCACGCCGAAGCGCTCGAGGTAATCGTGCCGGACGTCGGGACTCACCATGGTGCCGAACTTCGACAGTGCGACGTTCGAGGAGTCGATCAGCGCTCCGGCAAGGGTGTACTGGAACGTGGGGTGGACGAATGCGTCGTTGATCACCGCACCGTTGTCGAACTTCTCATGCGAGGACGCCGACACGGTCGGACTCGTCATGGTCACGCCGGCGTTCTCCATGACGGCCGCAGCGGTCACCGCCTTGAAGGTCGACCCCGGCTCGAACGGGTAGGTGAAGAGCTTGCTGGTCCAGGTCTCCGGCGACGACGCGTCGAGATCGTTGGGGTCCATGGTCGGCCACTCGGCCGCCGCGCGGATCTTGCCGGTGCCGACCTCGACCACGGTGACGGTGCCGCCCTTCGCACCCTGCATCTGCGCCTCTTCGGCGATCATCTGCTGCATGTACCACTGCAGATCACTGTTGACCGTGAGCTGCACGGTGCCGCCGTCGACGGCATCCACCCTGCTCTCACTGCCGGGGATGACGACGTTGTTCTTGCCTGTGCGATACGACTCTTCACCGTCGGTCGGAGCGAGACACTTCTCGTCCATCTTCTCGACGCCGGTCTGCGCGGTGCCCGTTCCGTCGAGGTAGCCCAGGAGGTTTCCCGCCACAGCTCCGTTCGGGTAGACCCGAACCTCGCGCGGCGTCATCTGGAGGTACGACGACACCTTGAGCTCACGGAGTTCGATGTACTTCTCGGTGCTGAGCCCCTTGACCAGCGGGAGGTACTGCGAATCAGGGTTCTCCGCGAGCTTCGCTGCGACCTCTTCGCGCAGGTCGTCGGCATCGATGCCCATGATCTCGGCGATGCGGGTCGATGCCTCGGCCCACGGCAGCTTCGGTGGATTCTTCTCGTCCTCCTCCAGCAGCCGGATGACCTGGGGGCTGAGCTGCGCGTCATAGACCATCACGCTCTCGGCGAGCACCGATCCCTCGCTGTCGACCACGGAACCGCGCTCGCCCGGAATGGAGGTGCGGTGCGCGATGAACTCGAGCGACTGGGCGACGTGCTCGTCCGCCTTCACCACCTGGATGTCGACGAGACGCACGACGAATGCCGCCAGGATCGCCAGGATCACCGCGAGCGCGACGACCGTGCGTCGCCGCGGCGTGCGGGTTGCTCGTGTCGTCATGGACTCTCTCCGTCAGGTCTGGGTGGTGGGCGGATTCGACTAGCGGGTGCTTGGGCTCGGAAGCCCGTCGGTGATCGCGGGCGGGAGCTCCTGCGCGGACTGCCCCGCCGTCCCTTCGGGCACGGCGTCGTCTGCCGTCGAGGGGTTGACCGGCACATCGTTCAGCAGGGAGTTGCTCACGGCGCCCGCACCGTTGGGGTCGATCGTCGACGAGCCGGTCGCACCGGTTCCCTGACCGAAGACGGCGCCATCGCTGAGCCGAAGATAGGACGGAGCGCCTGCGACGACCATGCCGAGCGACGCGGCGCTGGCAGCGAGGGACTGGGGCGAGCTCGTTCCCGTGAGGTCCTCCTGCAGGGCATTGGCGTGCAGGTCGAGCTCGTGCTGCTGCGCAGACAGGCCGGCCAGGACGAACGAGTCCTGCGTGATCGCCAGCGAGAGTCCGATCTGCACGGCTCCGATGATCATGGCCCCGGCCAGTGCCGCGATCGCGTAGCCGAGCTTCGGCTTTCGGCGGACCGGGGTGCCGGTCACCGGCTCGAGTCGTCGCCGAGGAGCGCGCTCCGGCGCGCCGGGCAGTGCCCTGGACTTCGGAGCTGCGACGTTCAGGCTCATGAGCTCTCCCGCACTTTCTCTGCGGCACGCAGTCTGACCGGAATGGCGCGGGGGTTCCGAGCCCGCTCGTCGTCATCGGCGAGCTCGGCTCCCTTGGTGATGATGCGGAATCGGGGTGCGTGCTCCGGCAGCTCGACAGGCAGGCCCCGCGGTGCGGTCGAGGCGGCGCCGGCGGCGAAGGCCTGCTTCACGAGTCGATCCTCGAGAGACTGGTATGACATGACGACGATGCGCCCACCGACCGCGAGAGCATCCATCGCCGACGGGATCGCGTCAGCCAGCACGTTGAGCTCGGCGTTCACTTCGATGCGCAGAGCCTGGAAGACGCGCTTGGCGGGGTGGCCGGAACGCTGAGCCGCCGCGGGGGTGGCCGCTTGGAGGATCTCGACGAGCTCTCCCGATCGGGTGATCGGCTTCTTCTCGCGCGCGGCGATGATGAAACGTGCGTAACGACCGGCGAGCTTCTCCTCGCCGTAGCGTTCGAAGATACGACGCAGGTTGCCCTCGTTGTAGGTCGCGATGACCTCGGCGGCCGTGATGCCCTTCGTCTGATCCATCCGCATGTCGAGCGGGGCGTCTTTGGAGTACGCGAAGCCGCGCTCTGCTTCGTCGAGCTGCAGAGACGAGACGCCGAGATCGAAGAGGATGCCGGCCGCACCCTGGGCGTGCAGCCCGATCTCGTCGTAGACGGTGTGTACGAGTGTGATCCGGTCCTTGAAGCGAGAGAGACGCTCCCCCGCGATGCGCAGGGCGTCGGTGTCGCGATCGAGGCCGACGAGACGGATGTTCGGGAACCGCTCGAGCAGCGCCTCTGAGTGACCGCCCATGCCGAGAGTGGCATCGACGAGCACCGCTCCGTCGGCCTGCAGGGCGGGAGCGAGGAGCTCGACGCAGCGGTCGAGCAGAACGGGGGTGTGGATGTCGCGGAGGTTCATGATCTTTCTCGGGTGACCTCTGTATGTCGGTGACCAGGGCCCTGATCCCCCTCCGCTTCACGACCCGGCACCGGGGAAGTGTGTCGGGGCAGGAGCGGCGGGGCATCACAGCCGTGGTCAGAAGAGTCCCGGAATCACCTCCTGCTCGAGTTCGGAGTAGGTCTCCTCGCCGGCTGCGAGGTAGCTGTTCCAGCTCTCGGCATCCCAGATCTCGGCGTGGGCGCCGACTCCGGTGACGATGAGTTCCTTCTGCAGGCCCGCGTACTGACGGAGGTGGACGGGGATCGTGATGCGGTTCTGGCTGTCTGGCATCTCCGCACTCGCACCGGAGAGGAACAGTCGCATGAAGTCACGCGCCTGCTTGTTCGCGAGCGGCGCCTGACGGATCCGCTCGTGCATCGCCTCGAACTCGGCCGTGCTGAAGACGTAGAGGCAGCGTTCCTGCCCTCTGGTGACGACGATGCCGCCACCGAGGTCTTCGCGGAACTTCGCGGGAAGGATGACCCGTCCCTTGTCGTCCAACTTCGGAGAATGCGTTCCCAGCAACATCAGCCATCACCCCCTCTCCGTCCGGCCAACTCGAGGTGCGCCCCACTTTACTCCACTTTCCTCCACAAACCTACGATCAATCCGCACCTCAGCCAGGCTGCAGCTCCCGAGCACTCTGAAAATCCGCGTGATGTCGCGGCATGAAGCGAGTGGAGGGAGGTGGAGGGTCAGTGGAGGGTGCCCGACCGGCGTCAGTGCTCAGCCGCACGGCGATTCATTGCCCGAACACGACGAAGGCCCGGATGCTCAGAGCATCCGGGCCTTCGAGGAAGAGGTGGGGTCAGTTGCCGTCTTGGCGGCGATCCCATCGATCGTTCATGCGATCCATGAAGGATGCTGAACTCCGCTGCTTGGGTGCGCGCTCCCGAGGAACGGCAGTGAGCGGTTTGCGGACGGGGGTCACGGCGATCATGACGCCTCCGAGCATGGCGACGAATCCGATGACGCCGACCACGACGCCCCAGACATCTCCGAGCACGACTCCGACGATCAGTCCACCCACGCCGGCAAGGAGCAGTAGCGCTCCGTAGACGAGGTTCCGGTAGCTGAGAGCTCGGTCGCCTGACGGCGCACTGACGACATCGGCGTCGTTGTGGAGGAGATGGCGTTCCATCTCATCGAGCAGACGCTGCTCCTGTTCGGAGAGTGGCATTTCGTCCCCCTCGGGTATTCGTCCGTCCATTCTACGCGCGGTATGCCGCTGCGGGCTAGCAGTAAGACCCTCCGTTGGCTTTACGTATGCTGGGAGTCGTGCCGACCCCCTCCTTCGTCTCCGACGCCGTCGCCGCCCGCCTGAGGCTGTTCCTCGACCGGATGCGAGGCGAGTCGACCGACTACGGCGCCGATGCCGCGGGTCTGATCGATTCGGCAGCCGACACTCTGGTAGGCGGCAAGCGACTGCGAGCCCGTTTCTGCCACGCGGGCTGGCAGGCCGTCGCACGCTTCCGCGATCGCGACGCCGCGGAGACCGCAGCCCTCTGGGATGTCTGCTCTGCCCTGGAGATCTTCCAGTCCGCCGCGCTGGTGCACGACGACCTGATCGACAACTCCGACACCCGACGCGGCCGGCCGGCCGCTCACCGCGCGCTGGAGAGCGCCCATGTCGGGGCCGGTTGGCGCGGCGACCCGGCGGCGTTCGGCCGCTCGGCGGCGATCCTCCTCGGCGACCTGCTGGTGGCCTGGAGCGATGACCTCCTCGAGGACGCCATCGAACCGCTCCCCCATGCGGCGGCTGTCCGACGCGAATACGGTCGCATGCGCCGAGACGTCACCGTGGGGCAGTTCCTCGACATCGCCGAGGAGTCCGCATGGAGCGTCCACGCCACCGACTCGCACGTCGAACGTGCCCTTCGGGTGGTCTCGTTCAAGTCTGCGCGGTACAGCATCGAGCAGCCGCTGGTGCTCGGCGCGGCGATCGCAGATGCCGACGATGACCAGCTCCTGGCCCTTCGCACGTTCGGTCATCCGATCGGGATGGCGTTCCAACTTCGCGATGATCTGCTCGGGGTCTACGGCGATGCCGCCGTCACGGGCAAGCCTGCCGGCGATGACCTGCGCGAGGGCAAGCGCACGGTGCTCGTCGCGCTCACCAGGCAGACGCTCGACACGTCGGCCCGCACTCTGTTCGACGAGATGCTCGGCGATCCCGACCTCACGGGCGAGCAGGTCGCATTCCTCCAGGAGACCATCACGGCCTCCGGCGCTCTCGAGAGAGTGGAGAGCATGATCGACGAGTACGCACAAGAAGCCGATCGGGCGCTCTCCCGAGCACGACTCGACGATGCTGCCGTCGGAGACCTGCGCGAACTCGCACGCGCCGCCACGGTGCGGTCGGCCTGAGACCTCAGGGCACGAATCCGAGCGGTGGCGACCGCTCGGCTCAGGCGAGGGTGCGGGCGACCCGGCGCACAGCGCTCTTGTGGCCGGCGAGAAGCGCGTCGATCGGAGAGCGACCCAGCTCGTCGTCGAAGGCGAGCAGCCAGTCGATGACCTCGTCGTCGGTGAAACCCGCGTCCTGCAGGACGATGATGGTGCCGCGCAGCGAAGAAAGCGGGTGGTCGTCGACGATGAACACCGACGGAACCGCGAACACACCGGAACGACGCGATCCGATGAGGTAGTGCTCGTCGATCAGCCGACGCACGCGACCCAGCGTCTCATCGAGGACGTCGACGAGATCGGGCATGGTCAGCCAGCCGGTCGCGGTGACGCCGGGGGCGCTCACGGCGCTCTCGGACCCGACCTCGGACTGCGGGGTTTCGGAGGGATTACTTTCAGACGACACAGACACGTTGCAACTATCTCACCTCTGAGGGCCGACCGCATTTTCGACCCGATCACCGCGTTGAGCCACATCCGCAACAGCAGCACCACCCGTCACTTCTGTTGACTTCCGTTTACATACGTGTCACCGTGGGCGGACGTCGAACAAGGGAGACCACCTTGACCACGCATGCTGTCACGCGACGGACGCGCTACATCCAGCTCGGTGTACCCGCCGCTGTGCTGGGCACACTGTCGGCGGCGATCGCCGCCACTCCCGCTGCAGCGGAGGCCGTGTCGCCGACGATCGAGCGACTCCAGTCGACACCGACGCGCATCGCCCCCGCCGAAGCGCCTCCGGCCTCCTACACCGTGCACCCCGGCGACACGATCTCATCGATCGCGAGCCGCTTCGGGCTCCGGACGGTCGACGTGCTCACCTGGAACGGACTCGGCTGGCGTTCGGTGATCTATCCGGGGCAGGCTCTCGCGCTGACAGCCGGTGCCGCACCCGTCGCCCCCGCTGCACCGACCCCGACCGGATCCGCCGCCACTCACACTGTCGCCGCGGGCGACACGGTGTTCAGCATCGCGCAGCGACATGGCACGAGCGTCGACGCCGTGCTCGCCGCGAACGGCCTCACCCGGGCATCCGTCATCTACCCCGGCCAGCAGCTCGCACTCGCGGGATCTTCCGCTCCCCCGCCCGCAGCAGCGGTCGCTCCGGCCGCACCCGCTCCGGTGGCGGCGGGTGGCCAGACCCACGCCGTGGCCGCAGGCGACACCCTGTTCGCGATCGCGAAGAAGCACGGCACGACCGTCGCACAGCTCTATGCACTGAACGGCATGACGCCCGGGGCGATCATCTACCCCGGTCAGAGCCTGGTCGTCGCCGCAGCGCCGGTGGCTGCTCCGGCGCCCGCTGCGGTCGCCACCGCACCACCGGCCCAGCTGTTCGCGAACCTCGACGCCGAACAGGCCGGCAACGCCTCGGTCATCATCCGCGTCGGCCGCGATCTCGGCGTACCCGACCGCGCCATCGCGATCGCCCTCGCCACCGCGATGGTCGAATCCAGCATGCGCAATCTGTCGTGGGGCGACCGCGACTCGCTCGGGCTCTTCCAGCAGCGCCCGAGCATGGGTTGGGGAACCCCCGAGCAGGCCGTCGACCCAGACCGCAGCACCCGGGTCTTCTACGGCGGCTCCGCAGACCCGAACGGGCCCGCCTCTCGCGGACTTCTCGACATCCCCGGCTGGGAGAGCCTGCGGTTCACGGATGCCGCACAGGCAGTGCAGATCTCGGCGTATCCCGAACGCTACGGCCAGTGGGAGACCCAGTCCTTCCAGTGGCTCGGTCAGCACGGTTGATCGCCTTTCGGGCAAACCCGCAGGCGCAAGGGGCGAGCCGCTCCCCGGGCTTTCAGGCAGTTCTCCATAGAATCTTGACGTGACGACCAATCAGCAGGCCGACCCCCTCATCGGGCGGCTTGTCGACGGTCGATACCGCGTGCGGGCCCGAATCGCGCGCGGAGGCATGGCGACGGTATACGTCGCCACCGATCTTCGACTCGAGCGACGCATCGCCCTGAAGGTCATGCACGCCCATCTCAGCGACGATTCCGCCTTCCAGAGCAAGTTCATCCAGGAGGCGCGCGCAGCGGCGCGGCTGGCCGACCCGCACGTCGTCAACGTGTTCGATCAGGGCCAGGACGGCGAGCTCGCGTACCTGGTGATGGAATACCTGCCGGGCATCACGCTCCGCGAACTGCTTCGCGAGCAGAAGCGCCTCACGGTCCCGCAGACGATCACCATCATGGATGCCGTGCTCGCCGGGCTCTCGGCAGCGCACCGCGCCGGAATCGTCCACCGTGATGTGAAGCCCGAGAACGTGCTGCTGGCCGAAGACGGGCGCATCAAGATCGGCGACTTCGGCCTCGCCCGCGCGACGACTGCGAACACGGCCACCGGCCAGCAGCTGCTCGGTACCATCGCGTACCTCGCACCGGAGCTCGTCACACGAGGAACGGCCGACGCCAGAAGCGACATCTATGCGCTCGGCATCATGCTCTACGAGATGCTGGTCGGCGAGCAGCCCTATAAAGGCGAGCAGCCCATGCAGATCGCCTTCCAGCACGCCACCGAGTCGGTGCCACGGCCGAGCGTCCGCAACCCCGGCGTACCGGAGCAGCTCGATGAGCTCGTGCTCTGGGCGACGGAGAAGTCACCGGACGAGCGCCCCGACGACGCCGGTCAGATGCTGGAGCGACTGCGCGAGATCGAGCGCGGTCTGGGCATCGCCCCCGCGGTCGCAGCCGCCACAGCCTCGCAGCGCTCTCAGGCCGACTCCGCCGACCTCACCAAGGTCATGCCGAGCACGATGGTCATCGCCGACCCCACCGCCCCGGTGCAGGCCGCGGTCGACAACGCCACACTCCTGCGGCGTCGTTCGTCGCGACGACGCGCCCGTGGTGCGTTCCTGCTGACGCTGGTGCTGCTCCTCGCCACGGTGGCGGGCGGTGTCGGGTGGTGGTTCGGATCCGGCCCTGGATCCCTCGTCGCCGTCCCCGGAGTCGTCGGACTGTCGTACGACGATGCCGCCTCGGCGTTGACCGCGGAGGGCTTCGTGCCCGTACGCGGCGAGGAGAGCTCCATCGACGTTCCCAGCGGCGAGACGATCCGGACGGATCCCGACGAGGGCGAACGGCTCGACAAGGGCACCGAGATCACGGTCTTCGTCTCCTCAGGGCCCGCGTCGCACACTGCGGAGCCCCTCAACGGCAAGACAGAGCAGGAGGCCCGCGACTACCTCGCGGACATCAAGGTCAACGTCACCGAGACCCCCCTGCTTCTCTTCTCCGATGCCGATGCCGGACGCGTGATCAACGCCTTCGTGACACCCCGCGCCGGCGGCGAGGTGTATGCATGCGCCGAGGGCTGCGAGCTGCTCGAGGACGACACCGTCGAACTCTACGTCTCGGCCGGTGCCTTCCCCGACGTCGCGGGCATGAGCGTGGACCAGGCGACGAACACGCTCCGCGACAAGGGCGTCGAGGTCAACGCCGATTCGCAGTTCGTCTTCAGTGATTCCGTCGCGAAGGACATCGTCATCGGAGTCACCGACCGCGCCGAGGAAGGCAATCGACGCCCCGGCGATACGGTCCAGCTGATCGTCTCGAAGGGACCCGAGCTGTTCCCCGTGCCGGATGTCGAGGGACTGAGCCGGGACGAAGCGGCCCAGACGATCCGCGATGCAGGTTTCGAACCGACCTGGAACGGCATCTGGAACGCGTTCCCCAACGACTTCACCGAGGTCACCGGCTCAGACCCTGGAGCAGGCTCTCAGCGCGCGAAGGGCACGGAGATCACGCTGCAGATTCGAAGCAGCGCGTTCTAGAGCGGCTCCGTCCAGGAACTGCTGGTCGACTCGCCGTGCGCTTCCGTCTGCGGGTCGCAGAACGGCAGCCCTCTCCGCACGCGGAAAGGGCTGCCGTTCTCGGTCGTTCGCCGGTCAGCGCTTCTCGAGCTCTTCCGCGACGAGGAAGGCCAGTTCGAGCGACTGCATGTGGTTGAGGCGCGGGTCGCAGAGACTCTCGTAGCGGGTGGCCAGGGCGGCCTCGTCGATGTGCTCGGATCCTCCGAGGCACTCGGTGACGTCGTCGCCGGTGAGCTCGACGTGGATGCCGCCGGGGAAGGTTCCCACAGCGCGATGGGCCTCGAAGAATCCGCGCACCTCGTCGACGACATCATCGAAGCGACGTGTCTTGTACCCGGTGGGCGTCGTGATCCCGTTGCCGTGCATCGGGTCGGTGACCCACAGCGGCTGCGCACCCGAATCACGCACGGCCTCGAGCAGCGGCGGCAGAGCGTCGCGGATCTTGCCCGCGCCCATGCGCGTGATGAATGTCAGGCGTCCGGGCTCGCGGTTCGGGTCGAGCTTGTCGATCAGCGCGAGAGCAGTCTCGGGGGTCGTGGTCGGACCGAGCTTCACGCCGATCGGGTTGCGGATCTTCGAGAAGTAGTCGACGTGGGCGCCGTCGAGCTCACGCGTGCGCTCGCCGATCCACAGGAAGTGCGCGGAGGTGTTGAATGGCGTGTCCGTGCGGGAGTCGATGCGGGTCATCGGGCGCTCGTAGTCCATCAGCAGACCCTCGTGGCCCGTGAAGAACTCCACGCGCGTGAGTTCGTCGAAGTCGGCGCCGGCCGCCTCCATGAACTTGATGGCCCGGTCGATCTCGGCTGCCATGCGCTCGTAACGCTGGTTGGCCGGGTTCTGCGCGAAGCCCTTGTTCCACGAGTGCACCTCGCGCAGGTCGGCGAAGCCACCCTGCGTGAACGCGCGGATCAGGTTGAGCGTCGACGCGGCGGTGTGGTACCCCTGCAGCAGACGACCCGGATCGGCTCGGCGGGAAGCCTCGGTGAAGTCGTAGCCGTTCACGATGTCGCCGCGGTATGCGGGAAGCGTCACGTCGCCACGGGTCTCGGTGTCGCTGGAACGGGGCTTGGCGAACTGGCCCGCCATGCGCCCCATCTTCACGACCGGCATCGACGCCCCGTACGTCAGCACGACCGCCATCTGCAGAACCGTCTTGATGCGGTTGCGGATCTGATCGGCGGTGGCGCCGGCGAAGGTCTCTGCGCAGTCCCCGCCCTGAAGCAGGAACGCCTTGCCCGACGCTGCGCGTGCCAGGCGATCGCGGAGGTTGTCGACCTCGCCTGCGAACACCAGGGGCGGAAGCGTCGAGATCTGCGCGGAGACCTCGGAGACGCGCTCGGCGTCGAGCCACTGAGGCTGCTGCTTGATCGGGAGCGAGCGCCACGCGTCAAGCGCGTCGATGTGGTGCTGGAGCATGATGTCCAGCCTAGTGCTCGCGACGATGTCGAGATGCCTCAGGAGCGCTGTGTGACGCGGGCCGGAAGCCTGTCCTTGACGCTCGACGCATACACGTCGTCGTACTGCTGCTCGCCCAGCCTCTGGAGGGCGACCATGATCTCGTCTGTGACGGATCGCAGGATGTAGCGGTCGTTCTCCATGCCCGCGTATCTGGAGAAGTCCAGGGGTTCGCCGATGACGATCCCCACTCTCACCACACGAGGCAGACGCTGTCCGATGGGCATCGCCGTGTCGGTGTCGACCATGATGACGGGAACCACGGGGACCTTCGCCTCCATGGCCATGCGCGCGATGCCGGTGCGGCCCCGATAGAGCCTTCCGTCGGGGCTTCGCGTGCCCTCCGGGTAGATGCCGAGCAGGTCCCCGCGGCCGAGCACCTGCAGGCCGGTGTTCAGCGATGCCTCCGAGGCTTTTCCGCCCGAGCGATCGATCGGGATCTGCCCGGTCGCCTTCATGAAGAACTTCGTGGCCCAGCCCTTGAGTCCTCGCCCGGTGAAGTAGTCGCTCTTGGCGAGGAACGACATGGGGCGGTCGATCATCAGCGGCAGGAAGATCGAGTCGGCGAACGACAGGTGATTGCTGGCGAGGATCGCAGCCCCCTGTGCCGGGATGTTCGCACGGCCGACCACCCATGGTCGGAAAATCGCTTTGACCACGGGACCGATCGCCACGTACTTCATCAGCCAGTAGAACATCGAGGTGAAGTCTAGCGCCGCGATCGGCATCCGCCGGCGCGTTGCGCCGACGACACGTGATCGGCGACCCGGTCTCACCAGATGTGCGACTGAGTGCCATGCTCTAGACTCGTGTGCAACCCAGTGCCCGACCGGTACCGAAGGAGCTGCCGTGGTCCAGTTTGAAGTCCCTGCCGTCATCCCCGCCGACCCAGAAGCGAACGTCTCAGACCTGCTGGCACAGCGCGTCAAGGCGACGCCGGATCGCCCTCTGTTCTCGGTGCCCGACGGTGAGGGCTGGCGAGACATCACCGCCGCCGACTTCGAGACCGCCGTCATCGCACTGGCCAAGGGATTCGTGGCCGCCGGCATCCAACCGGGCGAGAAGGTGGGTTTCCTGGCCCGCACCACGTACGACTGGACGCTCGTGGACTTCGCCCTGTTCTATGCGGGCGCCGTGATGGTGCCGATCTACGAGACCAGCTCGCCGTCGCAGATCCAGTGGATCCTCGAGGACTCCGGAGCCATCGCTCTCGTCGTCGAGTCGCCCGAGCACTTCGCGCGCCTCGACGAGGTGCGCGGCGACCTCCCGCTGCTTCGCGAAGTCTGGCAGCTGCACCTCGGCGCGATCGACTCGTTGACCGCTCAGGGCGCATCGGTGCCGGATGCCGAGATCGAGCGTCTGCGCAGCATCGCAGTGGGCTCCGACATCGCCACGCTCATCTACACCTCCGGCTCGACGGGTCGTCCGAAGGGCTGCGTTCTCACACACAGCAACTTCGTCGAACTCTGCCGCAACTCCGCCAAGGCGCTGGACGCGGTCGTACAGACTCCGGGCGCGTCGACACTGCTGTTCATCACCACCGCGCATGTGTTCGCCCGGTTCATCTCGATCCTGAACATCCACGCGGGTGTCCGCACCGGGCACCAGCCTGACACGCGACAGCTGCTCCCGGCGCTCGGCTCGTTCAAGCCGACGTTCCTGCTCGCGGTGCCGCGGGTGTTCGAGAAGGTCTACAACTCGGCGGAGCAGAAGGCCGAAGCAGGCGGCAAGGGCAAGATCTTCCGCGCTGCCGCCGACGTCGCGATCCAGCACTCCAAGCTCCTCGAAGAGGGCAAGAGCATTCCGTTCGGAACCAAGCTGAAGTTCGCGCTGTTCAACAAGCTGGTGTACAGCAAGCTGCGCGAGGCGATGGGCGGCAACGTCGTCTACGCCGTGTCGGGTTCGGCTCCCCTCGGTGCGAGACTCGGCCACTTCTTCCACAGTCTCGGCGTGGTGATCCTCGAGGGCTACGGCTTGACCGAGACGACCGCTCCCGCAACCGTGAACCTCGCCGACAAGTCGAAGATCGGCACGGTCGGCCCGGCACTCCCGGGTGTGGGGGTGCGGCTCGCTGACGACGGCGAGATCGAGGTGCGCGGCATCAACGTGTTCAAGGAGTACTGGAACAACCCCGAGGCCACCGCCGACGCGTTCAGCGACGGAGGCTGGTTCCGCACCGGCGACATCGGCAGCTTCGACTCCGAGGGGTTCCTCACCATCACCGGTCGCAAGAAGGAGATCATCGTGACGGCCGGCGGCAAGAACGTCGCACCCGCCGCTCTCGAGGACCCGATCCGGGCAAATCCGATCATCGGACAGGTCGTGGTCGTCGGAGACCAGCGTCCGTTCATCTCGGCGCTCATCACGCTCGACCCCGAGATGCTGCCGACCTGGCTCGCCAACGCCGGATTGCCCAAGGAGATGTCGCTCGCCGAGGCATCGAAGAACGACGCGGTCCGAGCTGAGATCCAGAAGGCAGTGGATGCCGCCAACGCCCGGGTGTCCCGTGCCGAGTCGATCCGCAAGTTCACGGTTCTCGACAGCGAGTGGACCGAGGCGTCCGGTCATCTCACGCCCAAGATGTCGATCAAGCGCAACGTGATCATGAGCGACTTCGCCGACGAGATCGCCGCCATCTACGACGAGCCCGTCACCACGACCAACGTCGCCCTCGGCGGCTGAAGCCCGTGAGATAAGAGAAAGGCCCCGCCGAAGCGGGGCCTTTCTCCTATCCGCCCAGGTTCAGAACCAGGCGCTCTCTCTGACCTCGCGCATCGCGCGCTTGCGCGTCTCCGCATCGAGTCTCGTGAGGTAGAGCCTGCCGTCGAGGTGATCGGTCTCGTGCTGCAGCGCTTGCGCCATCAGGCCGCTTCCCTCCAGGACCACTGGCCGGCCATCGAGGTCGATGCCCTCGACTCGGGCCCATGGGTGGCGCAGTGCGTCATGCCAGAGCCCGGGGACGGACAGACACCCCTCCCCCGTCGGCACGGGGTCGCCGCGGACCTCGGTCAGAACGGGGTTCAGCACATAGCCGATGTCGCCGTCGATGTTGTAGCTGAAGGCGCGGAGCGCGACACCGATCTGCGGGGCGGCGACGCCGGCGCGTCCCGGCAGCTCGACGGTATCGATCAGGTCGGCCACCAGCGCGCGAACACCGTCGTCGACAGTGTCGATGGGCGCGCAGACGGAGCGAAGCACGGGGTCTCCGAAGACCCGGATCTCACGCACCGCCATCAGTCGGCCTTCGCTCGCAGACCCTCGACGAGCAGCGCAGCGAGCTCGCGCGCCGCCACACGGGTCTCCGGCTGCAGGTTGGCGAAGACGATGGTCCCGCCTCCGGCGATCTGCGCGTCGTACGGCATCCGCACGACACGCTTCGCCCTCGTGCGGAAATGAGCCTCGAGTTCGTTGAGACGCACGAGCGGGGCACCGGGAGTCGACTGGTTCAGCACCACGACGGCGTCACGCGCCTGCTCGGCGTATCCGTTGCTCTCAAGCCAGGTCAGCGTCTCCGACGCGAGGCGCGCCTCATCGACGCTCAGCCCCGAGACGATCACGATCTGATCGGCGAGATCGAGCGTGGCCGACATCACCGAGTGCACGATGCCCGTGCCCGTGTCGGTGAGCACGAGCGAGTAGTAGTGCGCGGCGACGCCGGCCACGTCCCGGTAGTCGCTGTCGCTGAAGGCCTCTGCGATCCGCGGGTCGGAGTCCGAGGCGAGCACGTCGAGGCGGGTGGCGTCGCGTGCGACGATCGCGGAGATGTCGTGGTATCCCCTGACGTCGTCATGGATCCGCACGAGGTCGCGCACCGACTTGTTGTGGTTCGGGCGAACCACGCGCTCGGCGAGCGTGCCGCGATCGGGGTTGGCGTCGACCGCGATCACGCGGTCGTCACGGGCGTCGGCGAGGGCCATGCCCAGCAGCGCAGTGATCGTCGTCTTGCCGACTCCGCCCTTGCGAGAGAGCACCGGAACGAATCGTGCGCCGCCGACGATCGGCGCGGCGATCCTGGCACTCAGCGCTTTGCGCTCGCGTGCTCGTCGTCCGTCTCCGATGTTGATGCGGCGACCGGAGATCGCGTAGAGGAAGTGACTCCAAGCGCCTTCAGGCTCAGGCTTGGTCATACGGTGCGGATCGAGCAGCCGGTCTGCGGTGAGCAGATCTGCGCTCTCGCGAGACGAGTCGCCGAGATCGTCCAGACGCTTCGCAGAGAGCTGCATGTCTGCGCGACCCGATCGGGTGGCCGGTGTCACGGCCCGCCGGGGCTTGTCAGCGTTCATGACCGAACTCTCCTTCTTGGCGAGGGATGATGCCGCCGATGATCTCCGCGAGCTGGGAACAGCGTCGAGGTCCGCTTTAGCCTTGGCGATGAACGCGGCGGCCGCGGCGGCTTCTGCTGCTGCGGGGTCGGTGGACGCAGTGTCCGAGGCAGCGGGTGAGGCCGTGCCCGTGGTCGACAGGGGCGAAGTCCTGGGAGCGCGTTCGCGCATACGCGCGGGCTCAGGCTCCGGCTCGAGTTCCGGCTCAGGCTCCGGCTCCGGCTCCGGCTCGCGTTCCGGCGCCAGTTCCGGCTCCACCGCAGGCTCGGGCTCGAGTTCAGGCTCGAGTTCCGGCTCGAGTTCCGGCTCCAGCTCAGGCTCGAGTTCCGGCTCCAGCTCAGGCTCCGGATCCAGCTCAGGCTCCGGCTCAGGCTCGAGTTCCGGATCCAGCTCAGGCTCCGGCTCAGGCTCGAGTTCCGGATCCAGCTCAGGCTCGAGTTCCGGATCCAGCTCGGGCTCGGGCTCGAGCTCGAGCTCGGCATCGGCATCGGCATCGGCATCGGCATCGGCATCGGCATCGGAAGACGCTTCCGCCTCGGGCTCTGAAGCCACCTCCGGCTCCGGCTGCTCGATCACTCCGGCCTGTTGCTCATCCGCCGCAGGATCCGGCGGCAACTCGATGATCATCGGAGCCGCACCGAGAGGCGCGGGTGCGATCTCGGCAGCGGCCTTCGCCGCGGCGACCGGCTCGTCGATGATCAGGTCGGCGACGACCTCGCCCTCGACGACGCCGTCGTCCTCCAGGTCGTCGTCATCGTCCTTCGGCAGCACGACGCTCACCTGCGCCGTGTTGCCGAGTATGCCGATGGCCGAGGTGTCCAGCGACGCAGCGTCGTCGAGGACCCCTCTGGACTCGTCGTCCGGGTTGTCTGCCACGTTCTTCGGGGTCACTGTGTCACTCCAAGCTCGTGCGGGCCTCGGGTGCGTTGCGTCGAACGCGGCCTCGCCCGCACAAGATTAGTGCGCGGGGCGGATGACGACCAAAAGATCCCCGGCCTCGACCTGCTGCGTAGCGCCGATCGCAAGGCGCTCCACGACGCCATCGACGGGGGCGGTGATGGCCGCCTCCATCTTCATCGCCTCGATGGACGCGACCGGCTCACCGGCGCGCACCGAGTCACCGACGTCTGCTTTCAGAGTCACGACGCCGGAGAACGGTGCGGCCACCTGACCGGGCATCGAGGTGTCGGCTTTCTCGATCTCGTGCACGTCGACCGCCACCGACCTGTCCCGCACGAACACCGGGCGCAGCTGACCGTTGAGGGTCGTCATGACGGTGCGCATACCCTTGTCGTCCGCGTCGCCGATGGCTTCGAGACCCACGTAGAGCTGGACGCCACGATCGATCTCGACGACGTGCTCCTGGCCCTGGACGAGCCCGTAGAGGTAGTCAGCGGTGTCGAGTACCGAGAGATCGCCGAACAGTTCACGATTCTCGGTGAACTCGCGCATGGGGGCAGGGAACAGCAGCGTGTTGAGCCGCGCACGACGGGTCGCACTGTCCCCCGCCAGCGCTGCCTCGTCGTCGGCGGAGATCTCGGTCATGCCGGTGCGCACCGAACGCCCCGCCAGCACCTTCGTGCGGAACGGCTCGGGCCATCCACCCGGGAGGTCGCCGAGCTCGCCGGCCATGAATCCGACGACCGAGTCGGGCACGTCGTACTTCTCGGGGTTCGCCTCGAAATCAGCGGGGTCGGCCTTGACCGCTGCCAGGTGCAGGGCCAGGTCGCCGACCACCTTCGACGAGGGCGTCACCTTGGGAACGCGGCCGAGGATTCGATCGGCCGCGGCGTACATGTCTTCGATCAGCTCGAAGTGGTCTGCGAGACCGAGCGCCTTCGCCTGCTGACGGAGGTTCGAGAGTTGGCCGCCCGGGATCTCGTGGTGGTAGACCCGCCCGGTGGGCCCGGGGAGCCCGGACTCGAACGGGGCATACATCCGGCGGACCGCCTCCCAGTACGGCTCGAGGTCCGAGACGCTGTCGAGCGAGATGCCGCTGTCGCGGTCCGTGTGCGCGAGCGCCGCGACGAGCGACGAGAGAGAAGGCTGGCTGGTCGTGCCCGAGAGCGGGGCAGATGCCGCGTCGACCGCATCCACTCCTGCGGCGCTCGCCGCGAGCAGGGTGGCGAGCTGCCCGCCCGGGGTGTCGTGCGTGTGCAGGTGCACGGGCAGGTCGAAGCGCTCGCGCAGTGCGGCGACGAGCTTCGCCGCCGCCGCGGGGCGCAGAAGCCCCGCCATGTCCTTGATCGCGATGATGTGCGCGCCGGCCTCGACGATCTGGTCCGCGAGGTTCAGGTAGTAGTCGAGCGTGTAGAGATCCTCGGCAGGGTTCAGCAGGTCACCGGTGTAGCAGAGCGCCACCTCGGCGACCGACGTGCCCGTGCGGCGAACAGCCTCGATCGCCGGACGCATCTGCTCGACGTCGTTGAGTGCATCGAAGATCCTGAAGATGTCGACACCGCTCGCCGCGGCCTCCTGCACGAAGGCCTCGGTCACGGCAGTCGGGTAGGGCGTGTATCCCACGGTGTTGCGTCCACGCAGGAGCATCTGGATCGCGACGTTCGGAAGCGCAGCCCGCAGCTTGTCGAGACGCTCCCAGGGGTCTTCGCCGAGGAACCGCAGTGCGACATCGTAGGTCGCTCCTCCCCAGGCCTCCACCGAGAGCAGCTCCGGCGTCAGTCGCGCGATGTGCGGTGCGGCTGCGACGAGGTCTTTCGTGCGCACTCGTGTCGCGAGCAGGGACTGGTGCGCATCGCGGAAGGTCGTGTCAGTGATCGCGAGAGCGCTCTGCGCACGCAGGCTCTGGGCGAAGCCCTCCGGTCCCAGCTCGCGCAGCCGCTGTCGCGACCCGGCGATCGGGGTTGAGGCGAGGTCGACGACCGGGAGCTTGGCAGCCGGATCCAGGGAACCGGGGTGGACTCCGTGGGGCTTGTTGACCGTGACATCGACCAGCCAGTTGAGGATGCGGGTGCCACGGTCCTTCGACTCGCGACCACGGAGAAGATCCGGGCGCTCGTCGATGAAGGACGTGCTCACGTCGCCGGCGATGAACGCGTCATCCTCCAGAAGCGCCTGCAGGAACGGGATGTTGGTCGAGACGCCGCGAATGCGGAACTCCGCCAGCGCCCGCCGAGCGCGCGCCACTGCCGCAGGGTAGTCGCGCCCACGGCAGGTCAGCTTGGCGAGCATCGAGTCGAAGTGCGGACTGATCTGCGCGCCCTGATGCACGGTTCCGCCGTCGAGACGGATGCCGGCGCCACCCGGCGAGCGGTAGGTGGTGATCTTGCCTGTGTCGGGACGGAACCCCTGAGTCGGATCCTCCGTGGTGATGCGGCATTGCAGTGCTGCGCCACGCACCTGCAGTCTGTGCTGCTCCAGTCCCAGCTCCGCGAGCGTCTGGCCCGCAGCGATGCGCATCTGACTCTGCACGAGATCGACGTCGGTCACCTCTTCGGTGACGGTGTGCTCGACCTGGATGCGCGGGTTCATCTCGATGAAGACGACCTCGCCCGTGCGCTCCCCGGCGGTCTCGAGCAGGAACTCGACCGTTCCCGCGTTCTCGTATCCGATGGATCGCGCGAACGCGACCGCGTATCCGTGCAGCGCGGTGCGGATGCTGTCGTCGAGATTGGGCGCCGGTGCGATCTCGACGACCTTCTGGTGTCGACGCTGGACCGAGCAGTCGCGTTCGAACAGGTGCACGGTCTCGCCGGTCTTGTCCGCGAGGATCTGCACCTCGATGTGCCGGGGACGAAGGACGGCCTGCTCGAGGAACATCCGCGGGTCGCCGAAGGCGCTCTCCGCTTCACGCATGGCTTCTGCCAGTGCCGGTGCGAGTTCCGCCGCCGACTCGACCCGGCGCATGCCACGGCCGCCACCGCCGGCCACGGCCTTGGCGAACAGCGGGAAGCCGATCTCCGGGGCCTGGGCCACGAGCGCGTCGACGTCAGCGGATGCCTCGGTCGAGCGGAGCACGGGAACCCCTGCCTCGATGGCGTGGCGCTTGGCCTCGACCTTGTTCCCCGCCATCTCGAGCACCTTCGAGGGAGGCCCGATGAAGACGATGCCGTTGGCCGCAGCCTTCTCGGCGAGCTCGGGATTCTCCGACAGGAAGCCGTACCCGGGGTAGATCGCATCCGCTCCCGCATCCTTCGCGACACGGATGATCTCGTCGACGTCCAGGTATGCGCGGACCGGATGCCCCCGCTCGCCGATCTCGTAGGCCTCATCGGCCTTGAGCCGGTGGACGGAGCCGCGGTCCTCATGCGGGAAGACGGCGACTGTCCTCGCCCCGACTTCGAATGCCGCACGGAAGGCGCGGATCGCGATCTCGCCGCGGTTCGCCACAAGGATCTTCTGGAACATGCACACCTCTGGAAGCTCGATGCGCACTTCTGATCGGCGCGCATGGGGCGGGGCTGAGTGTGCACCCAGCCTAGGGGAAGGTAACGTGGTGTTCGTGCACGTACTCAGCGTCAGCTCTCTCAAGGGAGGCGTCGGCAAGACGACAGTGACCCTCGGCCTGGCCTCAGCGGCCTTCGCCCGTGGTGTCCGAACACTCGTCGTCGACCTCGACCCTCAGTCCGATGTGTCCACGGGAATGGACATCCAGGTGGCCGGTCGGCTCAACATCGCCGATGTCCTGGCCAACCCGAAGGAGAAGGTCGTCCGTCAGGCGATCACCTCCAGCGGCTGGGCGAAGGTGCACCCCGGAACCATCGACGTGCTGATCGGCAGCCCTTCTGCGATCAACTTCGACGGCCCGCACCCGAGCGTGCGCGACGTGTGGAAGCTCGAGGAGGCCCTGGCCTCCGTCGAAGCCGACTACGACCTGGTCCTCGTCGACTGCGCCCCGTCGCTGAACGCCCTCACCCGCACCGCCTGGGCTGCGAGCGACCGCGTGATGGTCGTCACCGAACCCGGTCTGTTCTCCGTCGCCGCCGCTGACCGCGCGCTGCGCGCGATCGAGGAGATCCGTCGGGGCCTCTCCCCCCGTCTGCAGCCGCTGGGAATCGTCGTCAACCGCGTGCGCCCCCAGTCCATCGAGCACCAGTTCCGCATCAAGGAACTGCGCGACATGTTCGGCCCCCTCGTCCTCTCCCCTCAGCTTCCCGAGCGCACGTCGCTGCAGCAGGCTCAGGGAGCCGCCAAGCCGCTGCACATCTGGCCGGGCGACTCAGCTCAGGAGCTCGCGTCGGACTTCGACCAGCTGCTCGATCGGATCATCCGTACCGGCCGCATCCAGGTCGCTGATTCCGGGCCTCAGGCCTGACTCACCGCAGACAGCAGAACGGCCATCCTCTCGCGAGGGTGGCCGTTTCTTCGTGTGGAGGGGGCGGCGGGCTGAGCCGCGGAGGATCAGGCGGAACGCTTGGTTCGGCGTGCCGAGAGCTCGTCGATCGGGTCGGGTGATGTGGCATCGAACTCCACGAGGGTCGACTCCACCTCGCGCAGCACCTTGCCCACGGCGATGCCGAACACACCCTGACCGCGACTGACCAGGTCGATGACCTCGTCGTTCGACGTGCACAGGTAGACGGACGCGCCGTCGCTCATCAGGGTCGTTCCCGCGAGATCGCGGATGCCGGCGCGGCGAAGCTCTTCGACCGCCGTACGGATCTGCTGCAGAGAGATCCCGGTGTCGAGCAGGCTCTTGACGAGCTTGAGCACGAGGATGTCGCGGAAGCCGTAGAGGCGCTGCGAGCCGGAGCCGCTGGCACCTCGCACCGTGGGCTCCACGAGTTCGGTGCGTGCCCAGTAGTCCAGCTGACGGTAGGTGATGCCCGCTGCACGCGCCGCCACCGCGCCGCGGTAGCCGACCTCGTCGTCCATCGCCGGCAGGCCGTCGGTGAAGAGGAGTTCTGGCACGAACCGCGGGTCGCCTGCACGCTCGTCCGCATTCATTTGAAATCCTCCCTGGAGCTGTTACCTCCACGCTAGAGCAGCCCTCCGGCACCGGCAATGACATCCGTGGGACGCCGAAGGTGTGTCGCAATCAGTTCGTTACGAAAGCAACCTGGTGAGTGCGTCCTTGACGAAGAGCGAGCGCACTTCGTCGATCTTCGCGGCGAGGTTGGGCGCCATGTCACTCGCCTTCGCACGCGACGCGGCGTCTGTGCGACGGAGCAGCGACGACATGGCGGACTCGATCAGCGCGACCTCGCGCTCAGCGCCCTGCCGCAGCGATCGCAGGTGGCGTGGTTCGATGCCGTGACGGTCGAGCGCGACCAGGCCGCGCAGCAGGGTGACGGTCGACTCGGGGTAGCTCTCCTGGGCGACGATGACACCGGTGCTGATCGCATCGTTGAGAAGCTGCGGGCCAGCCCCGGCTGCCGACAGCAGCTCACCGCGGCGGTAGCGACGAGGTGCCGGCGCGATGGACGGCGGCGGCGCGAGCGCGGCGGAGTCGCCGTTCGCCTCAGCGTCGTCGAGCTGCTCTCGGATGATGCTGAGAGGGAGGTAGTGGTCGCGCTGCAGTGTGAGACCGAGGCGCAGTCGCTCGATGTCAGCCTGAGAGAACTTGCGATAGCCCGACTCCGTGCGTGACGGGCTGACGATCCCCTGCACCTCCAGGAAGCGGAGCTTGCTGGAGGTGAGCTCCGGGAACTCCGGCGTGAGCCGAGCGAGCACCTGACCGATGCTCAGAAGGCCCGCGGACGCCGAGCGTTCGCGGGCGGGAGAAGCCGCCATCAGTCGATCGCCGCGACGCGATCGACGGGAGAGACGAAGAAGTTCAACCGGAACTTGCCGACGCGAAGCTCGGTGCCGTCGACCAGTGCGCTGCGGTCGACCCGCTCGCCGTTGACGTACGTGCCGTTGAGCGAGCGCTGGTCGATGATCTCGAACGTCGAGCCGTTGCGAGTCACCTCTGCATGGCGGCGCGAGACGGTCACGTCGTCGAAGAAGATGTCGGCCTCGGGGTGGCGACCCACGGTCGTCACATCGGTGTCGAGCAGGTAGCGGGCCCCCGCAAGAGCTCCGGAGCGCACCAGAAGCAGTGCGGAACCGGAGGGGAGGGCAGCGATGGCGCCCTGCTCCACGTCGGTGAGCTCCACGCCGAAAGGCACGAAGGAGAGGTCCGAGTCGTGCCCGAACGTCTGCGTCACGTCGTGCCTCTGCTCGCCGGGACGGTGGATCGCGGCGTCTCCGCCCGATCGATTCTGGCTGTCTGTCACTATGCCCTCCTAAGCGTCCAGACTAACTGATCCGACGCCCCTCGCGGGAGCTCGCTTCACACTCAGGCATCGCATACCGACACTTCATAAGCTGAGGATGTGAAAACCACAGCCCGCCGCCTCCCCGCAGCTCCGGTCGCACTCGCCGCAGCCCTTCTGACCGCGTTCCTGGTGCTTTTCGCGCCTCTCTCCGCCTCAGCCCACGACAGCCTGCTCGCATCCTCCCCCGAGGCCGACAGCACCGTCGACACCCTCCCTGCCGAGCTGACGCTCACCTTCAGCGCGAAGCTGATCGACGAGACCGGCGCGACCGAGGTGGTCGTGACGGATCCCGCGGGCAACTCCGTCGCCGAGGGCGCCGCCACCGTGGAGGGCGCGATCGTGACGCAGCAGCTCGCCACGGAGGCCCCCGCCGGCGTCTACACCGTGACCTGGAAGGTCGTGTCCAGCGACGGCCACCCGACCTCCAACAAGTTCGACTTCACGGTCGCGAACAGTTCCGAGGTCGCCCCGACAGCAGAACCGAGCGCCGACCCCACCGACACCGCCACGGCCGCGCCCTCTCCTGTTGCGACCGCAGACCCCGGTAGCGACGCCACGCCCGCGCCCACGAATGACGATTCGTCCGCCTCCGCGGCTCTGATCTGGGTGCTCGCGATCGCCGGAGTGCTCGTGATCGCCGGCATCGTCGTCTGGCTCGTGGCCCGCAGTCGCCGTGCCCCGGATTCCACCGATTCCGACGCCCCATCAGAGCGATAGGCTTAAGGCATGCCACACTACGATGTCGTCATCCTCGGTGCAGGTCCTGGCGGATACGTCGCTGCGGTTCGCAGCGCGCAGCTCGGTCTGTCCACCGCCATCATCGAAGAGAAGTACTGGGGCGGTGTGTGCCTCAACGTGGGCTGCATCCCCTCCAAGGCTCTCCTGAAGAACGCGGAGCTCGCGCACACGCTCAACCACAAGGCCGACTTCTTCGGCATCTCGGGTGAGTTCACGATCGACTACGGCAAGGCGTTCGACCGCAGCCGCGTCGTCGCCGACGGCCGCGTCAAGGGCATCCACTTCCTGATGAAGAAGAACAAGGTGACCGAGTACGACGGTCGCGGCACCTTCACGGGTCCGAAGGCGATCTCTGTCGCAAAGTCCGACGGCTCGACCGAAGAGGTCACCTTCGACAACGCGATCATCGCGACCGGCTCGAAGGTCCGACTGCTGCCGGGCGTGCAGCTCAGTGACAACGTCGTGACCTACGAGGAGCAGATCCTCAGCCGTGAGCTCCCGAAGTCGATCGTCATTGTCGGAGCCGGCGCCATCGGCATGGAATTCGCCTATGTGATGACCAACTACGGCGTCAAGGTCACGATCATCGAGTTCCTCGACCGCGCGCTTCCCAACGAGGATGCCGATGTGTCGAAGGAGATCGCGAAGCAGTACAAGAACTACGGCGTCGACATCCTCACCTCCACCAAGGTCGAGTCCGTGGTCGACAACGGCTCCTCCGTGACCGTGTCGTACACCGGCAAGGACGGGCAGCAGAGCTCGATCGAGGCCGACAAGGTGCTCATGTCGGTCGGCTTCGCTCCCAACATCGAGGGCTTCGGCCTCGAGGCCACCGGCGTCAAGCTCACCGAGCGCGGCGCGATCGACATCGACGACCACATGCGCACCAACGTCGAGGGCATCTACGCGATCGGAGACGTGACCGCCAAGCTGCAGCTCGCCCACGTCGCCGAGGCACAGGGCGTCGTCGCTGCCGAGACCATCGGCGGAGCAGAGACCCAGACGCTCGGCGACTACCGCATGATGCCTCGTGCGACGTTCTGCTCGCCGCAGGTCGCCTCGTTCGGCCTCACCGAGCAGCAGGCGAAGGACGAGGGGCGCGAGATCAAGGTCGCGACCTTCCCGTTCATGGCCAACGGCAAGGCGCACGGTCTGGGCGAGCCGGTCGGATTCGTCAAGCTGATCGCCGACGCCGAGCACCTCGAGCTCATCGGCGCCCACATGATCGGTCCGGACGTCTCCGAGCTTCTGCCCGAGCTGACGCTGGCCCAGAAGTGGGACCTCACCGCTCTCGAACTGGCGCGCAACGTGCACACCCACCCGACGCTGTCGGAGGCGCTGCAGGAGGGCTTCCACGGCCTCGCAGGTCACATGATCAACTTCTGATCAGACGATCGGTTCTCGAAGGCCCGATACGCTCACGCGTGTCGGGCCTTCGTGCGTCATGACGCCGACTCGGGCTCTCGGCGCAGTTCCAGCCGTGAGGGCAGGCCGAAGCGCACGGTCCACCCCGACGGCACGAGAGAGGCCAGTTCTCTCCGCGTATACGAGCGACGGATGCTGATGAGGCCGTCCTCCCGGATGAACGAGCCGCGGAACAGAGTGCCCGACAAGGCCCAGGTCGCGGCGTCGTACAGCGCATAGGCGACTCGAGTGCGGGCGATGTCCCGGTGCACCACGATTCCGCCGACGCCGACGAGCGCCGCGGAGTCGTGCAGCAGGCCGTCGAGCTCCGCCCCCGTGAGGTGATGCAGCAGGTGATTCGAGAAGACCACGTCGAACTGCTCCCCCTCCGCCACGAGCTCTGCCGCGAAGGCGCAGCGATATCGGATGCCGGCTCCGTCGTCGTGATCCGCAGCCCAGCGGATCGCCCGCTCGTCGGCATCGAGCGCCGTGATCTCGGCATCCAGCCCGGCTCGCCGCAAGCGCGCCGCGATCATCCGGCACACATCTCCGCCACCCGCACCGATGTCCAGGATGCGGAGGGGACCGCGGCGGGCGCGCGGCAGGATCTCGCGGCGATGGAGCAGCCCGGGGCGCGAGACGAGCGCGTTCACGAGACGGAAGCGCCTGTACGTCTGCTCCAGCATCCCGATGTCGGCATCCGGATCGTCCATGAGCTCGCGCGCCTCTGTGGCACGCATCGACAGGTCGTGTCTCACGAGACGCCGGTGGTGACCGTCATCAGCGCACTCTCGGCGGTCAGACCCGGGCCGAACGCCATGGCGGCGACCCGAGACCCCTCGGTCGCGCCGTCGTCGAGGATCCGCTTGATCACGAAGAGCACCGTCGCGCTCGACATGTTGCCGTTCTCGCGCAGCGTCTCCCGCGCCGGGTGCAACTGCGCGTCGCTCAACTGCAGTCGCTCCTGCACGCGGTCGAGGATGCTGCGTCCGCCAGGGTGGATCGCCCAGTGCTCCACGCGCTCCCCCACTCGCCCCTCGTCGAATGCGGCCGCGAGTTCGCCCTCGCGGGCGTAGAGCGGACGGACGGCGCCGATGATGGTCTCGCCGATGATCTGCGGCACCTTGGTCGACAGGATCATCTCGAAACCGTGGTCGCCGATGGTCCAGGCCATGTCCTTCTCACCCTCGGCGGCGATCGCCGTGTGGAAGCCGTCGAGACGGACGGCCGGCACGGGCGTCGCGAGGTCGCGCGCGGTGACGATTCCCGCGGCCGCGCCATCCGCGAAGAGCGAGTTGGCGACGATGAGATCAGGGTCCTCCGACGAGCGGAGGTGCACGGTGCACAGCTCGACGCTGACCACGAGTACCACCGCGGTGGGATCGGCCGCGCAGAACTGGCTCGCCGCTCGAAGCGCGGGCAGTGAGGCGTAACACCCCATGAACCCGAGGTGATAGCGCTGCACGCTGTCGGAGAGGCCCAGCCCCCGCACGATCTCGTACTCGGGGCCGGGCGCATGGAACCCCGTGCACGATGCCGTGATGACGTGCGTGACGTCGGCGGCGACGATGTCAGGGTCCGCGTCCAGAGCGCTGCGCGCCACCTCGACGAAGAGACGCGAGGCCTCCCGTATGTAGACGTCGTTGCGCGCAGCCGTTCCCGGAGACTGCAGCAGGCCGGACTCCCGATCGAAGAAGAGCGCCTCATCGGTGCTCGTCGTTGGCGAGAGCTCCTCGATGACGGTGTGACGGGTGTCGATTCCGGATCCGTTGAAGGATGCTCCGATGATCCGCTGCGCGAGGCGCCCGACGTCGGGCTGCGAGGCGAAGATGTCGCGCACCTCATGCTGCTCGATGACGGTGTCTGGAACGATCGTCCGCAGCGAGCGGAGTACGGCGGAGCGGGTCATGTCTGTCACTCAAGCATGACCCCGCGTCTGCGGGGAAGGGGCTTGCGCGGGGAGTCAGAAACCCAGAGCGCGGGCGAGCTTGGAGCCGGATGACGCATCGCGACCCCCGACGGCGAAGATCACCGTCTCCACTGCCTCGAACAGTGCGGCTCGCCCCGTCGCATCGGCGGGAGCAGCGGGCCCGAGCTCGAACTCCCACTCGCGCCATTCACGCTGCACGTCGTGTCTGAGGTCGGTCGCGCGAACGCGATCGTCGACGAACTCGGCGACCACTCCGGCGGCTCCGGTGAGCAGAAACGCCGTCCGGGAGTTCTCGATCCGGGCGAGGGGAGTCAGCGGTCCCGTCGCCCATCGCGAGACGGTCGCGGTCACCGCATCCGGGATCCTGTCGTCATCACCCAGCGGCCATCCGATCTCGAGGCGGCCGTCGCCCTCACGCGGTCCCTTGATATGCCAACCGGCATCGGGGCCGCCCGTGCGGCGGCGAAGAGCAACCCCCGAGCGGGAGAGCTCGGCGTCTGCGGTGTCGAAGTAGCGTGCGTCGAGTTCGCGCACCTCACCGGACGACACGGCATCCACTCCGGGAATCCCCGCCCACGCCGGAAGCGGAGTGGCGTCGTCGACGTCGTACTTGCGCTCGACCTCGACGACCCTGGAGGGTTCGGAGCCGGACTGCGGAGCGTGGTGGTGCTCAGTCATCCGATGGGTTGATCTCCTCGAGGGCTTCGTCGTACCAGTAGTCGATCTCGGTGGGACCGTCGGTGTCTCCGGTGTTCTGCGCGTCGCCGCGCCGGTTGTACACCACCTGGGTCTCGCTGTAGGGGACGATCAGTTTGTCGTCCGCGTCGCCGAGAGGAATGATCTGCCCGTCCAGCGGGCCGCCGTGAAGTCGTGCGAGTGCCATGTGCTCACCCTATCCCCGTCACCGCGGATGAGGCTCATCGCATGACGATGCCGAGCAGCGCGCCCAGGACCATCCACGGCCCGAAGGCGATGCGTGTCGAGCCGTCCGCCCTGCGGAGCATCATCAGCGACACGGCGAACAGCGCCCCCAGGACGAAGGCCGATGCTGCTCCCACGGCGAGCGCCTGCCAGCTGTGCCACCCGAGGACCAGGCCGATGAGGGCGGCGAGCTTGACGTCGCCTCCGCCCATGCCCTCGCGGCTGAGCAGACGGAGCGCCGCATAGAAGCCGCCGAGGATCAGCATCCCTCCTGCGGCTCTGATCATCGCAGTGCTCTCACCCGTGACGATGGCGTCGACGCCCCCGAGGACGACGAGTGCCGCGAGGGTGGGGAGCACGATCCGGTTCGGCAGTCGATGGGTGCCGATGTCGATGACGACGAGTCGGCAGGCGATCACGAACAGCGCGAGATGGACGGTCACGACGGCCACGGTGCGGAGATCCATGCCCGAAGGCTAGGAGAAGGCGGATGCCGGCGAGGACGGCGTGTGGATAACCTCCCACCCCGATGTCGGAGGTTCGAACTATCGTCATCTACTCCAGTTGCTTTATTAGTACATATCTTCGAGGATGGGTTCATGGGGATCGGGCTCGATGCGGTGACCGCGCTCTCTCCGGCTGGCGACTCCCGCGCCGGAGAAGTTCTTCGGCTGCGCCGGGAGATCAGCCGCATGCAGCGCCGACGCAGCGAGCATCCGCTGCTCCCCCTCGACCCCGCCTTCGCCTCCCTGCTCCCCGAAGAGGGGCTGCAGACGGGAGCGACTTACACCGTCTCGCCCTCGCCCAGCCTCGTCCTCGCGCTGCTCGCTGCGGCGTCGCGCAAGGGCCACTGGTGCGCGGTGGTGGGCATGCCCACCCTGGGCGTCGAAGCCGCAGCGGCGTTCGGAATCGAGCTGCCCCGACTGATCCTCGTCCCCGAGCCGGGAGACCGCTGGCTCGCCGTGACCTCTGCGCTCGCTGAGGTGGTTCCGCTGATCGCCGTACAGCCGGGAGGCCGGGCACGCGATGCTGATGTGTCACGACTGAGCGCACGCCTGCGAGACCGCGGGAGCACCCTGCTGATCACCGAGTCGGCAGCGTCCGGCGCCTGGCCGCAGAGCGAGGGTTCCATCCGACTGCACGACCAGCACTGGCTCGGCGTCGGTGAGGGGTGGGGACTGATCGAAGGTTCCACGGCGACGGTGTCGGCCCGCACGCGGCACAGTCCGCTGTCGTCGAGCGTGCGTGTACGCCTTCCCGGCGCCCACGGCGCGGTCGAAGAGCTGCCCGCCGAGCACATCGCCGTCGAGACCATGGCTGAGATGACGACGCTGCCCGGTCTGCGCGGCGGCGAGTCCGCTCCGCACGAGTACCCGCGCCTGGCGGTGGCCGGATGACCGCTGCTCCGCTGCGGGTCCTCGTCCTGTGGCTTCCCGATTGGCCGTTGCGCGCCGCCCTGGGCGGGCCACCGCCTCATCCTCCGACGGCGCTGGTGCATGCGAACACCGTCGTCGCATGCACCGCTTCGGCGAGGAAGCACGGCGTGCGTGCCGGCCAGCGCCGCCGTGTCGCTCAGGGGCACATCTCATCGCTGCGCGTGCTGCCGCACGACGCCGCCCGAGACGAGAGAGCCTTCCTTCCGGTGCTGCAGCTCATCGAGAAGCACGCCCCCGGCGCCGCGCTGCTGCGCCCAGGACTCGCGGCGGTGCGTGCACGGGGCATCTCCCGCTACCACGACGGCGAGGCCGAAGCGGGGCAGGCCCTCATCGACGTCCTCACCGAGGCGGGCTTCCCCGAGGTGCGCGTCGGCATCGCCGATGGCCCCTTCACGGCAGAGCTCGCCGCCAGAGGAAACGCCCCGTGCACCGTCGTGCCCGCCGGTCTCGCGAAGGACTTCCTCGCCCCGCTCCCCGTGGGGGTGCTGCGAGACGAACAGCTCACCGGTCTGCTCGTCCGGCTCGGCGTGCGCACGCTCGGCGACTTCGCCGCCCTCGACGAGATCGAGGTGCGCGATCGCTTCGGCGAGCGCGGCGCCCGCCTGCACTCCCTCGCCGCCGGCGCCGATTCCCGCGCCGTGGTGGCACGACCGCCCGACCCCGAACTCGTGCGCTCAGTCGAGTTCGAACCGCCGCTCGCGGGAGCCGATCAGGTGGCCTTCGCAGTGCGGCAGACGGCCGATGCGGTCATGCTCGCTCTCGGCGAAGCCTCGGTGGTGTGCACAGAGGTCCGCATCGACCTGATCGACGACGACGGCAAGGTGTTCTCCCGCCCCTGGCTCCATCCGACCTGCTTCGATGCCGCTGACCTCGTCGACCGGGTGCGCTGGCAGCTCGAGGCGCTGGGAGCGGAGTCTGCGAAGGAGCCGATCGATGAGGCTCGCGCGTTCGGCGGAATAGCACTGGCGCGCATCATCCCCGTGGCAGTCGATGATGCCGCACATCACCAGCCCGGACTCTTCGGGTCGGGCACGGATGAGCGTCTGCACCACGCGATCTCCCGCGTGCAGACGATGCTCGGCCACGAGGGCGTCGTCACCGCCGCCCTCTCCGGCGGGCGCTGGCTCGCCGATCGACAGGTGCTCACTCCGTGGGGCGAACGCGCCGTCGCCCCCAGAGATCCCGGGCACCCCTGGCCGGGAAGCCTTCCTGATCCTCTTCCCGCCGAGGTGTTCCGTCCGCCTCGCCCCATCGGAGTGCTCTCCCCCGACGGCGAGACCGTCCTCGTCGACGACCGCGGGTCTCTCTCGGCGGTGCCCGCTCGTATCGACGGCGACGATGTGCAGGCCTGGGCGGGCCCGTGGCCGATCCATGAACGCCGATGGGAAGCCTCCGGCGGCAAGAAGGGGCATCGCCTGCAGATCATCGACGACCATGATCGGGCCTGGCTCGTCTTCTGCACCGGAGATCGCTGGTGGGCCGAGGGGAGGTACCGCTGATGGGCTGGCACAATCCTCCCCTGTCCTGGAACGAACTGGAGCGCACTCTCAGCGGCGAGGAATCGCCCTACCCGACCGGAGGCATGCCACCCGGCAGCCGGCCGGACCCAGGGCCCGTCAGCACCAAGCGCAAGCGGAATCCCCCGACCTCCGTACATCGGCCTGAGGATGCCGTCCCCTATGCCGAGCTACACGCGCATTCGTCGTACTCGTTCCTCGACGGCGCCTCCTCACCGGAGGACCTGCTCGCCGAGGCCGAGCGCCTGGGGCTCACCGCGCTGGCACTCACCGACCACGACGGCTTCTACGGGGCGGCCCGCTTCGCCGAGGTCGCAGAGCTGATGGATGTGAGTGTCCAGACTGTGTACGGTGCCGAGCTCTCGCTCGGTCTCGACGCACCGCAGCGGGGCACCCCCGACCCCGTCGGCGACCATCTTCTGGTGCTCGCCGACGGCCTGGAGGGCTATCACCGTCTCTCCGGAGCCATGACGGCTGCTCACCTGCGCGGCGGAGAGAAGGGCCGCCCCGTGTACGACCTCGATGAGCTGGCGGCCACCGCCGACGGGCACTGGACGATCCTCACCGGATGCCGCAAGGGCGGTGTCCGTCGTGGGCTCGAAGCCGGAGACGCACAGACGCCGCTGCGCCGCCTGGTCGATCTGTTCGGCCAGGATCACGTCGCCGTCGAGCTCTTCGACCACGGCGACCCGCAGGACACCCGTCGCAACGACGCTCTCGCCGATCTCGCCAGACGGATGCGGCTGCCGGTGGTGGCGACGAACAACGTGCACTATGCCGCTCCCGAACGCGCATCACTCGCCGAGGCGGTCGCCGCTGTGCGTGCCGTGCGCAGCATGGACGAGCTCGACGGCTGGCTGCCGACCCACGGAGGAGCACATCTGCGCAGCGGTGCAGAGATGTCGGCGCGCTTCCGGCGCCACCCCGGCGCGATCTCCTACGGTCTCGAGCTCGCCGCAGCGTCGGCCTTCTCTCTCCGCCGAGCGCGACCGGCCTTGCCGAAGCAGGAGGTGCCGGACGGCCACACCCCCATGAGCTGGCTGCGCCACCTGGTGTGGGAGGCCGTGCCGACGAAGTATCCGCACCTCGATGCCGACGGCCACCGCCGGATCGGGCGCGAGCTCGACGTCATCGAAGAGAAGGACTTCCCCGGCTACTTCCTCATCGTGCACGGCATCGTCACAGAGGCGCGCCGTCGCGGCATCCTGTGTCAGGGACGTGGTTCCGCCGCGGCGAGCGCCGTCTGCTATCTGCTCGGCATCACCGCCGTCGACCCGATCCTCTACCGTCTGCCCTTCGAGCGGTTCCTTGCGACGACCCGTCAGGAAGAGCCCGACATCGATGTGGACTTCGACTCCGATCGCCGGGAGGAGATCATCCAGTGGGTCTACCGCGAGTACGGAAGAGAGCGCGCGGCACAGGTGGCGAACGTCATCCAGTACCGTCCGAAGAACGCGGTGCGCGACATGGCGAGGGCTCTCGGCTTCTCCCCCGGGCAGCAGGACGCCTGGTCCAGGCAGGTCGACGGGTGGAGCACCGGTCTCGAGGTGGCTGACGAGCATGACATCCCCGCGAACGTGCTCGAGTACGCGGGCGAGCTCCTGAAGGCTCCGCGGCACCTCGGCATCCACTCGGGTGGCATGGTGCTCACGGCACGCCCCGTCGGCGAGGTCGTCCCCGTCGAGCATGCTCGCATGGAGAACCGCACCGTGATCCAGTGGGACAAAGACGACGCCGCGTGGATGGGGCTGGTGAAGTTCGACCTCCTCGGGCTCGGCATGCTGGCAGCGCTCCAGCACTGCTTCGATCTCATCGACGACGCCACGGGTGAGCGATGGACGCTCGAGACTCTTCCGAAAGAAGAGCCAGCCGTCTACGACATGCTCTGCCGCGCTGATTCGATAGGGGTGTTCCAGGTCGAATCCCGCGCTCAGATCGGCCTGCTCCCCCGCCTGCAGCCACGCGCGTTCTACGACCTCGCCATCCAGATCGCGCTCATCCGCCCCGGGCCCATCCAGGGCGGCGCCGTGCATCCGTTCGTCCGCCGAAAGATGGCCAAGGATGCGCTCGACGAAGAGAACCGCGCCAGAGCCGCTCGTGGAGAAGAACCCGTGGTGCTCGATATCCCGTATCCGCATGATGACCTCCGGCCGATCCTCGAGCGGACGCTGGGCATCCCGATCTTCCAGGAGCAGCTGATCCAGATGGCGACGGCCATCGGCGACTGCACCGCCGACGAGGCCGATCTGCTCAGACGTGCGATGGGATCCAAGCGCGGGCTCGAGAAGATCGAGAAGGTGCGCGACAAGCTCTACGCGGGCATGTCCAGGCGCGGGCTCTCCGCCGAGCAGTCGGATCGCATCTACGCGCAGATCCAGGCGTTCTCGAACTTCGGATTCGCGGAGTCGCACTCGTTGTCCTTCGCGCTCCTCGTCTATGCGAGCTCCTGGCTCAAGCTGCACTATCCGGCGGCGTTCCTCGCCGGACTGCTCCGGTCGCAGCCGATGGGCTTCTACTCCGCCTCGACGCTCACCGCAGATGCTCGCCGACATGGCGTGGAGGTGCGCCGACCCGATCTGCACGCCTCAGGCGTCACCGAGACCCTCGAGCCTCTCGAGGGCGCACCGCTGCGGATGCCGACAGGGCTGGACGCGTGCGGCGATCCGCTGCAGCCTCGAGTGCCGCGCTTCGACCGGTCCCAGCCCGACGAGTCGGCGGCGCACCGCAGGGACGGCGCCTATGCGGTGCGCATGGGGCTCAGCGGCGTGCGCGGCATCGGCACACCGCTGGCGGAGAGGATCGTCGCCGAACGCGAGGCCGCCGGTCCGTTCCGTGATCTGAACGACCTGGTGAGGCGTACAGACGCCACCGCCGCACAACTCGAGTCCCTGGCGACCGCCGGCGCATTCGAGTGCCTCGGGCTGCAGCGCAGAGAGGCAATCTGGCTGTCCGGGGCAGCCGCCGAGGGTCGTTCACGGTTCCTTCCCGGCACGGCGATCGCCGTGCAACCGCCGCTGTTCAGTGATCAGTCCAGCTACGAACGACTCTCCGCGGACCTCTGGGCGACCGGCGTCTCGACCGACGACCATCCGATGGCGCACTTCCGCGGACTCCTGCGCGAGCGAGGCGTGCTCACCTCCTCCGATCTTCAGAGCCATGAGACCGGCAGGCGCATCGAGGTCGCGGGCCTCGTGACTCACCGTCAGCGTCCGGCGACCGCAGCAGGTGTCACCTTCTTGAACCTCGAAGACGAGAACGGCCTCGTCAACGTCATCTGCTCGACGGGGGTGTGGGGTCGTTATCATCGTGTGGCGCGGGATTCTCCTGCTCTGATCATCCGCGGCATTCTCGAGCGCTCAGCAGAGGGGGTCGTGAACGTCCTCGCGGACGCATTCGAAGACCTCCGCACCGGAGTGACGCATCGATCGAGGGACTTCCGCTGAGCGGGTCACCAGAAGCGTTCAGGCTCAGGCTCAGGCACACGATCGCCACCGCCCCAGCGGTCCGCTTCGGCCTTCGCCGCGTCGACCGCCGCATCGGCGCCGTACAGGGCCGCCCTGGCACTCGTCGCGCCCGAACCGTTACCTTCGGCATCGACGGTGAGAGTCGTGAGCGACGAGTGGCCGCCGATCGTCACCGTGCAGTCGAGGACACGACCCCACCACCGGACGAGCTCGCCCCGCGGCTCTTCGACGCGGCGATACCGGATGCCGGTGTCGAGGTCGCTGACGGACAGGATCAGGGACTCCCCGGTCAGCTCGTCGACGCGCTCCATGACCTCGATACGGTGCCCGCGAGCGATGGCGAGGTGCGCGTTCAGCACGAGCTTTCTGTCCATGAACCCACTCTATGAGTGGACGTTCTCACGGCAAGCCCCAGTCTTGGAAGAAACATTCGTAGATTTCTTTGTCCCCCAAATGGCGGACAAGAGGATTAAGCGATATTCTGCTGAAAGTAGCGGGGGCTACCGGCTGAACATCTGGGGATATATCAGTCGAGAGAGCAGCGAAAGTCTTCGCCGCCTCCCCTACCGTCCGGGACGGACGGTGAGCCCTCTCGAGTGATCCAAATGGGGTTGGATGACTCGAGAGGGCAACCACTTCCGGACTCACCTCTTGAGGCGAGCCCGAAGTGCGCCCGCGGCAGTGCGTCTGCTGCATCGGTTCACGGTCCTCTTGAGCGATATACCGGTCTGTTCTTATAATTCTGATGAACTCTGGCAGGCAGAGGGCGCCCGTCGATCAGACGGTGACGTCATCGCCAGATCATGGAGCGCTCCCCTGTCGGCCGATGGCGAATACGACTGATTGGAGTGTTGAGATGTCCGCGATGCCCGATCCGAGGTTCGAGCTCCGCAGGGTGACGGAGACCGAGTGGCTGATCGTCGACCACAGGTACGAGCCACACGATGCACGTCAGACCGTCGCCTGCATCTACCAGGTGGATGCCGTAGAGGTCGATGTGCTCTGGTTGCGCAATCTTCCCCTGGCGAGCTCGTACATGTCGCCTGAAGATGTACTCAGCGACCTGCAGAGGTTCCACAACCCGCCGAGCCGGTCGACGGCGCCGATCACGATCCCGCACCTTCCTCCGCTTGCGACGACGTTCAGTTGATGCCCCTGCGGAGCGGTACCCCGGCTCAGCGACCGCCGCGCCATAGGCTGGCCTCATGCTCATCGCTCTGATCCGTCCCGTCGAGACCAGCACCGCAGACGTCATCGGAACGACTCTCGCCGAGGTGCTCGTCGAGCTCGAACAGCACCGCAAGCCCGGTTTCGAACTGGCGTCGGCGCCCGTGCGGATGCTGAAGGGCGTGGCGAAGATGGAGGCGACCGGCACGTTCACCCGCGTCGACGGCGTGCAGGAGATCGAGGCTGACGATATGGCATCTCTCGAGGCGAAAGTACCGGACGGGTGGCGGATGCTGACGGTGCGCACCGCCTAGGTCGAAAGACCCGCCGCTCGCGACGAAGACCCCCACCGGCACAGCGCCGGGTGGGGGTCTTCGCGCTTCAGGGAGTGGCCGTTTCAGCCGCCCGACGGGTTCTCGAGAGGCGCGCCGTCTTCGTCGGTGGTCTCGTCTTCGAGGATCTCGTCCGTGCTCTTGGACGTCGAGTCGTCGGGCGCTCCACCCGATGCGGTGTCGGGCTCTTCGTGGGCGTCGGTGGTTCCGTGCGTGTTCTGCAGATCGCTCATTGCATCTCCTCTGTCGGTGATGAGGCGACGGTATGCCGTTCGTCCGTTGCCGGAGAGGGGGTTGACGTGTCGACATCGCACGGTAGTGCGTTCCTGGCCACTGGGCCGGGCATGAGAAAAGCCCCGGAGTTCCGCGTAGCTCTGCGGTTCTCCGGGGCTTTGTGGTCGGGCTGACAGGATTTGAACCTGCGACCCCTTGACCCCCAGTCAAGTGCGCTACCAAGCTGCGCCACAGCCCGTTGTTCTGCACTCTCGCGCAGGCAACTCCCCTATCTTAGCCCCACTTTCCCGCCCTTCGCGAACCGGGTGAGCGCCGGGCGTTGCGTGGTGTCGGAGGCACGGCGTACCGTCACCTGCATGGCGACGATCACGACAGAGGTGGCGACGACCGCCCGGTGGGGCGACGTTCAGCATGCGCTCACCGGCGGCGGCGACGGCGCCAGTTGCCAGTGCATCTGGCCGATGCTGAGCAACAAGGACTGGAATGAGACGACCACGCCGCAGCGCACCGAGATGTTGCGCGATGAGATCGACGCGGGCCCTCCCCCTGGCCCGATCGCCTATGTCGACGGCGACGCCGCCGGGTGGATCCGGATCGGGCCGCGCACAAAACAGCAGCGGGTGCCGCGCACGCGCATGATCGCGGCAGCATCCGCCGAGCCTTTCGACGACGACTCGGTATGGGCGGTGACGTGCTTCGTGGTCCGTCGCGAACACCGAGGCTCCGGCCTCAACCTCGAACTGCTGCGCGCCGCCGTCGATTTCGCACGAACCTCGGGAGCCCGACTCATCGAGGGCTATCCCGTCGACACCCGCGGCGAGAAGAAGCGCTCGAACGACCTCTTCCACGGCATGGTCACCACGTTCCTGGCCGCCGGCTTCGAAGAGAGAGCCGAGATGAAGCCGGGACGAACCCTCGTGGCATTGGAGCTCTCCGCGTGACCGAAGAGACAGAGCTGCCGGCATCCATGGGCAGAGTCGCTCGCAGAGAGCTGGCTCTTCAGGGACTCACCCGTCTCGAGCAGTTCGACGGAATGTCCGAGAGCGCACTGCTCGCGATTCACGGAGTGGGCCCGAAAGCCATCCGCATCCTCCGCGAACATCTCGAATCCCGCGGCTCGGCGCTCAGACCATGAGCGACCGCTAGCGTGGGTGACATGAGCGACGAGCACCCGACCATCGAAGACCCCGAACTGGGCACTCTCACGCGCGCGACGACCGAGCTGTCTGATGGAACCGTGCTGACCCACGACTGGTACGCGGGCGGCACGGTCGTCAATGGTGCTCCCCTGGATCTCATGATCGAAGGGACCGACGCCGATGAGGCGGCCGCTCTGCTGCCCCACGTGCATGAGACGATCGCAGCCCTCGGCGTTCTGCGACGTCTGGCCACGGATGCCGTCGTGGCCGCCTTCAGCAACGTCGCCCCCGAGCAGCACGAGCTCGACGACGCGGCATCCGACCTCAGCCTCGAGACACTCGAGGCCTCAGCCGACGGCACCGTCGTGCTCCACCTCATCGACACCTGCGGCCAGCACTTCCCCGAGGGGTACTGGCCAGCGGTGCACCTCGGCACCGATGGTCAGATCACTCAGGTCACCGTCGAGTCCTGAGCGAGGCGGGCGCCGCTCGATCCCGCCCTACGATGGGGAGATGCAGCGCCGCCCCCAGCCTGATCCGCTTCTGTGGGCCTTTCTGCCCTACATCGCGGTTTCGGTGACCCACGTGGTGCTGCTGAGCCTCGAAAGCCCCGCGGCCGGTCCGACCAAGCTGCTGCTCATGCCCCTGCTCGCTGTGCCGGTGCTGGTGTCGCTGCGTCGGATCCAGGAGCGCACCGCACAGGCTCTGATTCTCGCGGCCCTCGCGTTCTCGTGGCTCGGCGACAGCGTCGGCGCGCTCTTCCCCGGCGCGCCGGAAGTGCCGCTGATGCTGATGTTCTTCGGCATCGCACATCTGGCATACATCGCTCTCTTCATCCGTCACTTCGCGCAGCGTCGAATGCCGTGGTGGGCGCTCGTCTACGCCGGATGGTGGGTGGCCATGGTGGCTTTCGTGGGACCACACACCGGCGGACTGCTGTTCGCGGTCGCCGCTTACGGACTCGTTCTCGGTGCCACGGCGGCGTTCTCCACTCGGTGCCCTCCGCTCGTCACGATCGGCGGTGCCTTCTTCCTCGCGAGCGACACACTGCTGGCTCTCCGACTCTTCCTTCCCCAATCGCTCCCCGCCTGGGGCAGCCCGGCCATCATGGCCGCCTACGCGATCGGACAGGGCTTGATCATCGCCGGCGCCCTGGCTGCACTGATCGCACTGAGAAAGCGAGCCGCCTGATGGCCGATGCCGCACGGGTCGACAGCTGGCTCTGGGCGATCCGCGTCTACAAGACACGCTCGGCCGCCACGACCGCATGCCGCGCCGGGCATGTGCGCGTGAACGGCGACAAGGTCAAGGCCGCTCAGCACGTGCGCATCGGCGACGAGTTGCGTGTGCGGATCGCAGGTTTCGATCGGATCCTCATCGTTCGCCAACTCCTCGTCAAGCGCGTCGGCGCGCCGGTCGCGGCGCTCGCCTATGAGGATCGCACGCCCGAGCGCGAGCCTCAGGCCGCTCTCGGACTGCGTGATCGGGGCGCAGGGCGACCCACCAAACGCGAGCGCCGCGACATCGACAAGCTGCGCGGTCGAGGATATGAGGATGACGGCATATTCCACGGCTGACACTGGGCATAGTCGAACATATCTTCTAAACTGAGGGCATGGCTCAGCGCACCGATCTCGACCTCGACCTCGAGGAGCGCGGCCGCCTGCTCGACGAGTGGGTCGCCACGAGGCATCAGATCGCGGCCCTTGAAGCGAAGTCGTACGCGCTCCTCGTCGAGCGAATCCGCGTGCACGATGCGGACGTCTCCGAGAGTCCCCACCACCGCGACGCGATCTACCGCTCGATGATCGCGGAGTACGCCGCGGCGGGGCATATCCCGAAGGGCTCGATCGAATACGCCTTCACCGACGCGCGCACCCTGTCACGAGCCTTGCCTGCCGTCTTCGCCTCCTTTGCGGCCGGCTCGATCACCGCCCACCATGTCCGCGAGATCGTGCGTGCCAGCGAGATCGTCGCGGACGCCATCCGCGACGGACGCGTGGAAGCAGCGACGATGGGTCTCTACGAGGCCGCAGTGCTCGTCGTCGCCGAGCAAGACACCGCGTCACGCACCAAGCCCCACGCGCGCAAGGTCGCCGCCCGCCTCGTGGGCCAGACCGTCGTCGAGACCCAGCGGCGCGCGGCGAGCGAACGCTGCATCACCGTCAGGTCGGTCGGCGACGGCCTGGCTGCGCTCACGGCGATCCTGCCCGAGTGGGTCGCCGTGGCGATCTCCGATCGACTCACGCAGATGGCGCGACACATCGACCGCACCCGCGAGGAGCGGGAGCCGATCCTCGCGCCGCTCGACGATGCCTCCGAGGACTCTCTGTGGCTCTCCGATCTCTCCCCCGAAGACCCCCGCTACGACTCCTACTTCGACGCCGGAGTGATCGCTGCTGACGGTACATTCGTCACCGATCCGCTTGCCGGCCTGATCGACCCGATGACCGATCCGACGAGTCCCGACATCGAGCATCTTTCCGGCGATACTCGCACGTTCGATCAGATCCGCGCCGATCTGCTGTCCGATCTGCTGCTCTCCACTGATCCGAGCGAAGCGAACGGCACAGGACTCAGGAACATATCGGCCCGCATTCAGGTCACGGTCGCTGCGAGCACCCTCGCCGGAGAGGACGACCGACCTGCCGAGCTCGACGGGCACGGACCCCTCGATCCCGATGTCGCGCGCGGACTCGCGGGGCGCTGTAGCGGATGGTCCCGCCTGTTCCTCGACGCGACCGGCCTCGTGACAGAGACCGACTCCTACTCCCCCACAGAGCAGATGCGACGCTTCCTTCGAGCGCGAGACGAACACTGCCGGTTCCCCGGATGCCGGATGCCGGTGCACCGCTGCGAGATCGACCACAACCACGACCACGCTCGCGGCGGACGAACGCGCATCGACAACCTCAGTCACTTCTGCACGACGCATCATTCGCTCAAACATCCCGACATCGACGAGCGGCATCGGTGGACGGCGCGTCAGGCTCCCGATGGGAGCATCACCTGGACCAGCCCGCTCGGCAGAGATTACGTCGACCCACCTCGTCGACGGGTCATGTTCGTCTGATCTATGCGACGCACTCGGCTGGAGTCATCACGCCCGGTGCCTTCACGGCTGAAGCATCACAGCTGAAGCCATCACAGTTGAAGCCATCACAGCTGTTGCGGCAGCACCCCCAGCAGCCAGCCGGCTGAGCGCACCTGTGCTGCGCCCGCCCGGACGACGCGGTCCTGCAGCTCGCGGTCGCTCGTGACGGCGACGACATACTGTCCCGCCCGCGATCGACGCTCGACCTCCGCAACGATCGCATCGTCTCCCGCAGCCTCAGCCCGTACAACAGAAACTCCTCCTGCGGGGAGCAGTTCGGGGGCCATCGCATCTGTACCTGCACCACCAGCACCAACACCAGCGGATGACGGCGACGGTGCGGAGATCCCGCGCGCTTGCCCTTCGACGACAAGCGCGATTTCAGGGAACCAGAGCGTTCCGTCGAGCCCGAGGTCCGCCCCAGGCATGACGAGACCGTCGAGTCGCGTAGACAGTCGGGTTGCCGCCGCCGCGCGATCCTTCCACCATCCGTCGGGCACGGAGCCGACCACGTTCGCAGCATCGACGACGAGCGACGGACGAACCTCGAGCAGCGCGCGGAGAGCCGGCCATGCACTGCCGAAACCGGGGTGCAGAGGTCGCGAGTCGACCTCATCGACCGGCACCCACTCGAGCGCCACGCTCTCAGGGTCACTGATCACGGGTTCGAACGGTCGCACCACATCAGCGATGACGGTCGTGTACGACCACACGTCGAGATCGAGCACGCTGGTGAACCGAGGCCGCACGGACCCATCGGGCACCCCCGCCTCCTCCTGCGCCTCACGCACAGCGCCCACGATCGCGCTCTCACCCTCATGCATCGCACCGCCGGGCAGTCCCCACGTGCCGCCGAAGTGACTCCAGGAGACGCGGTGCTGCAGCAGGATTCCGCGCTCGGCGTCGAATGCGAGCAGGCCCGCTGCTCCGAAACGCCCCCAGTACTTCTCCCCCGACGGGGCGACCACCCAGGCGTCACCCGGGTTCCGGGGTCCATCGGGGCGGCGGGGCTCACCAGCGGAAGGAGGTACGACAGTCACCCCTTCAGCCTGTCACAGCATCAGGGCATCGGCACGCATCCGGGTCACACGCGGGAACAGCTGTCCGCCCGTGCGACCCGGCAGCGGATCAGCGCTGACGCTTCTCGCGCACCCGCATGTTGATGACGATCGGCGTTCCCTCGAACTCGTAGAGCTCGCGAAGCCGACGCTGGATGAATCGACGGTAACCCGGGTCGAGGAACCCCGTCGTGAACAGCACGAACGTCGGCGGACGAGTCGACGCCTGCGTGCCGAACAGGATGCGCGGCTGCTTGCCTCCGCGCAGCGGGTGGGGGTGCTCCGCGACCAGCTCGGCGAGGAACGCGTTGAACTTGCCGGTGGGGATGCGACGGTCCCAGTTCGTGAGAGCTGTCTCGAGCGCGGGCACCAGCTTGTCGAGGTGACGACCGGTCTTCGCCGAGATGTTCACGCGCGGGGCCCAGGCGACGTGCGCCAGGTCCTTCTCGATCTCACGCTCGAGGTAACGACGACGATCGGCGTTCTCGAGGTCGTCGTCGTTCAGACGATCCCATTTGTTGAACGCGAGCACCAGCGAACGACCGGACTCGAGCACCAGGTCGATGATGCGGACATCCTGCTCGCTGATCGACTCCGACACGTCGAGGACGACGACACCGACCTCGGCCTTCTCGAGCGCGGCCGACGTACGCAGCGAAGCGTAGAAGTCGGCGCCCTGTGCCATGTGCACCCGGCGACGGATGCCGGCGGTGTCGACCAGGCGCCACAGCTTGCCGCCGAGCTCGACGATCTCGTCGACCGGGTCGCGGGTCGTGCCGGCGAGGTCGTTGACGACCACGCGCTCTTCGCCGGCCGCCTTGTTGAGCAGCGACGACTTGCCGACGTTCGGGCGTCCGAGGATCGCGACGCGACGCGGTCCGCCGATCTCTGCCTTGGCGACGGCAGAGACATCGGGGAGCGTCTTCAGCAGCTCATCGAGCAGGTCGGCGACACCACGACCGTGGATGGCCGAGACCGGGTGAGGCTCGCCGAGCCCGAGGTTCCAGAGGGCTGCCGCTTCGGGCTCCTGGCGAGCGTCATCGATCTTGTTCGCGACGAGGAAGACCGGCTTGCCGCTCTTGCGCAGCATCTTCACGACATGCTCGTCGGTCGATGTCGCTCCGACCATCGCGTCGACGACGAACAGCACGACGTCGGCGAGGTCGATCGCGACCTCCGCCTGGGCGGCGACCGAGCGGTCGATGCCGCGTGCGTCGGGCTCCCAGCCTCCGGTGTCGACGAGCGAGAAGCGTCGGTCGGCCCACTCGGCCTTGTACGTCACGCGGTCGCGGGTAACACCGGGGGTGTCCTCGACGACGGCCTCACGGCGTCCGAGGATGCGGTTCACGAGCGCCGACTTGCCGACGTTCGGGCGACCGACGATCGCCACGACCGGCAGAGCGGGGAAGAACTGGATGCCGTCCTCGCCCATCGTGATGCCGGCGAGGAGCGCGGCATCCTCATCATCGAGGTCGTAGTCGGCGAGGCCCGCGCGCAGTGTCTCGGCACGCGCTTCAGCGAGCTGCTCGTCGAGCTGCGCCATCTTCTCGGCGAGCTGGTCGGGGCCGCCTTCGTATTCGTCGTCAGCCATGGTGTACTCCTCGGGTTCGTTCGATCACCGCGAGGACGGCGTCGATGGTCTGTGTGAAATCGAGCTCCGTCGAATCGACGACCTCGACGCCTTCTGCGGCGTTCAGGAAGTCGACGACGGCGCTGTCTGAAGCGTCGCGCTTGTGCAGCGCAGCCGCGACGGTCTCGGCGTTCTCGCCGGCGAGTTCGCCGGCACGTCGTGCGGCGCGCACCTCGGGCGCAGCCGTGAGAAGGATCCGCACCGGGGCGTCTGGAGCCACCACGGTGGTGATGTCGCGCCCCTCGACGACGACCGCCGGGTAGGGCGCTTCGGCGACGAGGGTGCGGAACAGGCGGTTGACCTGATCGCGGACCTCGGGAACACGAGCCACGCCGCTGACGGCGCCCGAGACCGAAGGCTCGCGGATCGCGTCCGTGACGTCCACGTCGCCGACGCGCACCGTCCGATCATCGGGGTCGAGACCGAGTCGCACAGGGAAGTCGGCGACCGCGTCGAGTACCGCGGCGGCATCCGCCGTGTCGGCACCTCTGTCGAGCACGTGCCAGGCGAGAGCGCGATAGGCCGACCCCGTGTCGAGGTACCCGAAGCCCAGAGTGCGGGCGACCGCCTTGGACACACTGGACTTGCCGGAGCCCGCAGGCCCGTCGATGGCGATGAAATCAGTCATTGGTCGTACCTGCAATCCGCCAGCCGCGTTCCTGGAGTCCGGTGATCGCGCCGTGCAGCGCTGCGGGCTCGACACTGATCTCGGCGAGGCCGAACTGTGCGCCCGGTGAGTGCTCGAGACGCAGATCCTCGACGTTGACGCCGAGCTCTCCGAGCTCTCCGAACAGACGCCCGAGCTGGCCGGCGGTGTCGTCGATCATCACGATGAGCGACTCGAACCGCCGGTTCTGTCCATGCTTCCCCGGGAGCCGCTCGACGCCGTCGTTGCCCTGTCGGATCGTCTCGGCGACCACGCGCCGAGCGCCGGGAGCTTCGGGGGCGCGCAGCGCATCGGACACTTCTTGGAGGTCGGATGCCAGAGCGTCGAGGATCTCGACCACCGGCCCGGCGTTCGCTCCGAGGATCTGCACCCAGAGCTCCGGAGCGGAGGCGGCGATACGGGTCGTGTCACGCACACCCTGGCCGGAGAGCCGCAGCGCACCCTCGTCGGCCTCGGCGAGCCGTCCGGCGAGCAGGCTCGCGACGACCTGAGGAACGTGAGAGGTGAGCGCAACCGAACGGTCGTGCTCCTCGGGGGTCATCTCGAGAGGCATCGCCCCGACGTCGAGAGCGAGCGCTTCGACGAGCGCGAGATCTGCGGCCTTGGTGTCGGCGTCACGGCACACGACCCACGGGCGTCCGATGAACAGGTCTGCGCGAGCGGAGATCGCCCCGCCGCGCTCCCGTCCGGCGAGCGGGTGTGAACCGATGTAGCGGGTCAGGTCGACTCCGCGTCTCTGCAGGCTGTGGAAGGGCTCGAGCTTGACGCTCGCCACGTCTGTGACGACGGCGTGCGGAAAACGAGCAAGCTCCGACTCGATGACATCTGCGGTGACGTCCGGCGGCACAGCGACCACGATCAGCACCGGCGAGTCATCGTCAGCAGCCGAGCGGCCGGCACCGTAGTCGATCGCGAGGCGCAGCTGAGCCGGTGACGTGTCGGCGAGCACCACATCGACGCCTTTGGAGCGAAGCGCGTGGCCGATGCTCGCACCGAGCAGCCCGGCGCCGACCACCCGAACGGTGCCCGTGAGCCTGGCCGCGATTCGCGGCGCGACAGAACTCCGAGCCCCCGTGGGCGCACTCGTCGTATCGGTCACTCGTTCTCCTGTTGCTCGCCTGGCGCCTCGGCGACACCGGAATCACGGCGCGACAGAGTCAAGAGTGCGCCGAGTTCGATTTTAGTCAGTTCACGGGTCTTCCCAACCGGGAGGGTTCCCAGGTGCAGCGGGCCGAACTGACGGCGAACGAGTTCGGTCACCGGGTGGCCGACGGCAGCCAGCATCCTTCGGACGATCCGGTTGCGCCCCGAGTGCAGTGTCAGCTCGACGAGACTCGACCCGCGAGAGGTGTCGAGCAGCCGCGCCTTGTCTGCCGCGATCGGACCGTCATCGAGGTCGATGCCCTTGGTGAGCTTCGAGATCGTCTGCGCGGACACCTCGCCCTCGACCTTCGCGATGTACACCTTGGTGACACCGAACGACGGGTGGGCGAGCACGTGTGCGAGGTCGCCGTCGTTCGTCAAGACGAGCAGCCCGCTGGTCTCGGCGTCGAGTCGCCCGACGTTGTACAAGCGCTCCTCGTATTCGTCGGTGAAGACACGGAGATCGGGCCGACCGTTCTCGTCACGGAGGCTGCTGACCACTCCGGTCGGCTTGTTGAGCATCACGTATCGCTTCGACACATCGAGCTGAACAGCCGTGCCGTCCACGTCGATGAGGTCGGTCTCCGGGTCCACGCGGCGGCCGAGCTCGGTGACGGTCTCTCCGTTGACCCGGATGCGTCCCTCGACGATGTACTGCTCGATCACGCGTCGTGAGGCCACGCCCGCCGCCGACAGCACCTTCTGCAGGCGGATGCCCTCTGGTGTCTCGAAGCCGCTCATCGGATGGTCCCTTCGTTGAAACTGAATCTGTGCATCGTGTCCGCGCAACTGGACGACATCGGACGAGCGGGCTCAACCGAGGTCATCGGATGGTCCCTTCGTCAAAACCGTCTGCGCCGTCGTCGAGCAGAGGAGATATCGGTGGCAGCTCATCGAGCGTGTTGATGCCCAGGTGCTGCAGGAGCGCGTCGGTGGTGCCGTAGTTGATCGCGCCGGTCTCGGAATCTGCGAACAGCTCGGTGATGAGACCGCGTGCGAGCAGGGTGCGCACGACAGAATCGACGTTCACCGCCCGGATCGACGCCACCTGGCTGCGTGTGACGGGCTGCTTGTACGCGATCACGGCGAGCGTCTCGAGCGCCGCCTGAGAGAGTCGGGCAGGTGCCTGCCCTCCGACGAACTCTGCGACGACATCGTCGTGATCCTCGCGGACGTACAGGCGCCATCCGCCGCCGACCTCGCGCAGTTCGAAGCCACGACGCGGGCCCTGGCCTTTGCCGTCGTAGTCGTCCACCAGCGTCTCGATCGTCTGCCGCACAGCCGCCACCGGCGAGCCGACGGCAGCGGCGAGAGCGACGAGACCGATCGGCTCGTCGATGATCAGCAGGATCGCCTCGATGCGCTCGGACAGCGGTGACTCGCGCACGGCACTTCCGGTTGCGGCACCGGCCGCAGAGTCGGTCACGTCATCGGTCATAGTCGGCTCCCAGCGATGCGAGTGTCTCATCCGACCAGGAGTCGGCGGCCCAGCGCAGCGTCAGCTCGCCGAGTGGTTCCAGTTGTTCGAACGAGAGGGCGGCGTGCCGGTAGAGCTCCAGCACGGAGATGAACCGCGCGACGACGATGCCCGGCTCGCTCACCCCCGCCACGAGCTCGCGGAAGCTCACCGACTCTGCGGCGCGAAGCAGGGTGACGACGATCGCTGCCTGCTCACGGATGCTGACGAGCGGTGCGTGGAGGTGATCGAGACCGACGTGCGGGATCTCCTTCGGTGTGAACGCGAGGAGCGCGAGAGCGGCGAAATCGTCGACGCTGAGCGACCAGACGAGCTCGGGCGTCTTCCGCCGGTGCTTCTCGTCGAGCCTGACCGCCCGCACGTGACGACGATCCTCTCGCTGAAGGCACCGACCGAACCAGGCCGACACCTCCTTGAAAGCGCGATACTGCAGGAGGCGCGCGAAGAGAAGGTCTCGGGCTTCGAGGAGCGCGACGGCCTCGGCATCCACCAGCTCCCCCTGCGGCAGGAGCCCTGCCACCTTCATATCGAGCAGCGTCGCCGCGACCACCAGGAACTCCGACGCCTGATCGAGCTCCGCGTCGTCGTCGAGCTCTTTGAGATACGCGATGAACTCGTTCGTGACCGCGCTCAGCGAGACCTCGGTGATGTCCATCTCGTGCTTCGAGATGAGGTTCAGCAGCAGATCGAACGGGCCGTCGAAGTTCGACAGAGAGACCCGGAACCCGACATCCGGGACGGGAGTCTCCTGCGCAACGGGGGAATCGAGGTGCGCCGCATCGGCAGGTGCGAGGGACTTCGCAGGCGCGATGGACTGAACTGGTGAGACGGACTGAGCCGGTGTGTCTGACGGCTCGAGCTCAGGCGACAGCGCCACGGGTGACCAGCTCCCGCGCCAGCCGCAGGTATGCCTGCGCGGCAGCGTGCTCCGGAGCGAACTCGGTGATCGGCACACCGGAGACCGATGCGTCGGGGAACTTGACCGTGCGACCGATCACGGTCTCCAGGACATCGTCGCCGAACGCCTCGACCACACGCTCGAGAACCTCACGCGAATGCAGCGTGCGCGGGTCGTACATGGTGGCGAGAAGGCCGTCCATCGTGATCGACGGGTTCAGGCGGTCTCGCACCTTGTCGATGGTCTCGATCAGGAGAGCCACACCGCGAAGCGCGAAGAACTCGCACTCGAGCGGGATGATGACGCCATGAGCCGCGGTCAGCGCGTTCACTGTGAGCAGGCCGAGCGAGGGCTGGCAGTCGATCAGGATGACGTCGTACTCCCCCGCCACCTGGCGGAGAACACGGGCGAGGATCGTCTCGCGGGCGACCTCGTTCACGAGGTGCACTTCGGCGGCGGACAGGTCGATGTTCGCCGGCATCACGTCGAGACCCTCGACCCCGGAGGGGACGATCGCATCGTGCGCGTCGCGCTTGGTGTCGAGCAGCAGGTCGTACACGGTCGGCACGTCGTGCGTCTGGATCCCGAGGCCGGCCGACAGCGCGCCCTGCGGGTCGAAGTCGACGGCCAGCACCTTGCGGCCGTACTCGGCGAGGGCCGCAGCGAGGTTGATCGCGGTCGTCGTCTTGCCGACGCCGCCCTTCTGGTTGCACAGCGCGATGATGCGTGCGGGCCCGTGCGAGGCGAGCGGTTCCGGGGTCGCGAAGCCGTGATAGGGACGCCCGGTGGGTCCCATGGGGGTGTCGTCGTTCTTCGACGTCTTCGCCCTGGACTTCGCCGCGTTCTCAGCCACCGATTCTCCTGCTCTTTCGTGCTCGGTCGAGTCTACCGATCGCCCGGCGGGATCACCGCCTCGGGCCCGGCGATCCCGGGATTTCTCCCGTGCGCCGCGATCTCAGCGAGCGCGCGGGTGCGAGGTGGCGTAGATATCCCGCAGGGTGTCGACCGATACGTGCGTGTAGATCTGCGTCGTCGCGACCGACGCATGTCCGAGCAGCTCCTGCACGACGCGCACGTCGGCACCGCCCTGCAGCAGATGCGTCGCGAACGAGTGCCGCAGCGTGTGCGGCGATACCTCGGCGGTGATGTGCGCGTGCTCAGCCGCCGAGCGGATGACGAGCCATGCGCTCTGCCGTGACAGCGGGGCGCCGCGTGCGCCGAGGAAGAGTCGGGCCGACGCCCGACCCTTCGCCGCGAGTCCTGGCCGGACGCGGGTGAGATACGCATCGACCGCGTCGCGGGCGAACGAGCCGATCGGCACGATGCGCTCCTTCGCCCCCTTGCCCCGAAGGCGCAGCACATCGCCGTGAGCAAGGTCGTCGACGTCGAGCCCGACCGCCTCGGACACTCGAGCGCCGGTCGCATAGAGCAGCTCCAGCAGTGCCCTGTCGCGGATGCCCATCGGGTCCTCGGCGCTGGGCGCGCCGAGCAGCCGCTCGACCTGGTCGATCGTCAGGGCTTTGGGCAGCCGGCGAGGAGCCTTGGGCGGACGAAGGCGGCCGCTCGGGTCGTCCTGTTCGACGCCCTCACGCGCCAGGAATCGATGCCACCCGCGCACGGACGACTGCAGCCGAGCAAGGCTGGTCGCGGCAGGAGCGGGATCCGCGCCCGATCGATCGGAGATGAACCTCCCGACGACGGCTGCGCTGATCTCGGCTGTGTCGGCGATCCCCTGGGCATTCAGCCACTCGAGGTAGGAGCCGAGATCGCGCCGATAGGCGGCGATCGTGTGCTCGCTGAGACCGCGCTCGATCGTGACGTGGCGCAGATACGTGTCCAGCGCACGGTCGAGCTGCATGCTCAGCTCCGATCGCGCAGCCTCTGGGCGGCTGCGAGCACACCGATGCCGAGGATCCCGTTGCGCATCCGCCCGTCGAGAACCGCTGAGACCGCGGCATCGAGCGGAACCCACTCGACCCGGATGTCGGCCTCTTCGTCCTCGCGCGCATGCGCGTTCTGCGCCGCCGAGACGCCGGTCGCGAGGAAGACGTGGATGAGCTCGTCGTTTCCGCCGGGAGTGGTCCACGTCGAGACGAGCGGCTCCCAGTGCGATGCGACGAGGTCCGCCTCTTCGGCGAGCTCGCGTCGAGCAGCCTCGAGCGGCTCCTCCCCTGCCACATCGAGCAGACCGGCGGGCAGCTCCCAGTCACGGTGGCGGATCGGATGCCGGTACTGCTGGATCAGCAGCACCCTCCCCTCGTCGTCCAGGGCCAGGATCGCGACGGCGCCGGTGTGCGCGACGTACTGGCGGCGGATCTCTCCGTCGCCGTACCGCACCCGGTCGTCGCGGACGTTCCAGACGGCGCCCTCGTACGCGAGGTCGCTGCGGAGGATCTCCGGCTCGAACGGCTCGTCACGCAGATCGTCGAGCTCAGGCATCGGCTGCGTCGAACTCATGCATCGGCTTCGACGTCGAACAGCTCGCTGGAGCGGTGACGCTCGATCGCGGCTCCGACCAGTCCGCGGAACAGCGGGTGCGGGGCGGTCGGACGCGAGCGGAGCTCCGGGTGAGCCTGCGTGGCGATGTAGTACGGGTGCACGTCGCGCGGCAGCTCGACATACTCGACCAGATCGAGCTCGGGGTTCAGGCCCGAGAACACAAGACCGGCCTCCGAGAGACGCGCACGGTAGGCGTTGTTGACCTCGTAGCGATGACGGTGGCGCTCCGACGCCTCAGGCGCGCCGTACAGCTCACGGGCCAGCGATCCCTCGGCGAGTGCGGCCTGGTAGAGCCCCAGACGCATGGTGCCGCCGAGGTCGCCGCCGTCGAGGATCTCGACCTGCTCGGCCATCGTGGCGATGACGGGCTCGGAGGTCTGCGGGTCGAACTCGCTCGAGGATGCCTCGGCGATGCCGGCCACATCGCGGGCGTACTCGATGACCATGCACTGCAGGCCGAGGCAGAGTCCGAGGGTCGGGATGCCCTGCTCACGCGCGAACTTCAAAGCGCCCAGCTTGCCCTCGATGCCGCGGATGCCGAATCCACCGGGAACGCAGATGCCGTCGAGCTCGCCGAGCTGCTCCTTCGCACCCTCAGGGGTCTCGCAGCGGTCCGACGGGATCCAGCGGATGTTGACCTTGGTCTCCTGCGCGAACCCACCGGCTTTGAGCGCCTCGGTCACGGAGAGGTATGCGTCGGGCAGATCGATGTACTTGCCGACCAGGCCGATGGTCACCTCGTGCTTGGGGTTGTGCACGGCGTGCAGCACCTTGCTCCAGCGAGTCCAGTCGACCTCGTCTGCGGCCTTCTCGTCGAGACCCAGACGACGCACGATGTACGAGTCGAGCCCCTGGTCGTTGAGCGTCGACGGAATGTCGTAGATGCTCGGCAGGTCGACAGTGTTGATGACACCTTCGGCGTCGACGTCGCACATGAGAGCGATCTTGTTGCGGTTGCTCTCGCTCACCGGACGGTCGCTGCGCAGCACGAGCGCATCGGGCTGGATGCCGACCTGTCGGAGCGCGGCCACGGAGTGCTGCGTCGGCTTGGTCTTCTGCTCCCCGGACGCCCCCATGAACGGGACGAGCGACACGTGCACGAAGAAGACGCTGTCGCGCCCGAGCTCGTGTCGCAGCTGGCGCGCCGACTCGAGGAACGGCTGCGACTCGATGTCGCCGACCGTGCCGCCGACCTCCGTGATGATCACATCAGGACGCGGGTCCTCTGTCGCCTGCAGACGCATGCGGCGCTTGATCTCGTCCGTGATGTGCGGGATCACCTGCACGGTGTCGCCGAGGTACTCGCCTCGGCGCTCGCGGGCGATCACCTGCGAATAGATCTGGCCGGTCGTGACGTTGGCGGCCTCAGACAGGTTGATGTCGAGGAAGCGCTCGTAGTGTCCGATGTCGAGGTCGGTCTCGGCGCCGTCATCGGTGACGAAGACCTCGCCGTGCTGGAACGGGTTCATGGTGCCCGGATCGACGTTCAGATACGGGTCGAGCTTCTGCATCACGACCCGGAGTCCGCGGGCGGTCAGGAGGTTGCCGAGGCTTGCGGCAGTGAGCCCTTTACCCAAAGACGAAACCACACCACCCGTCACAAAGATGTGCTTGGTCGTGTCGTTCTTGGGCCCCGCAGAAGAAGAGTTCATCACGGGCTTCGATCCTATCAGGAGGTGGAGGTGCCGAGGCTGAGAAGTTCTCGGGCATGGGTGATCGCGGCATCCGAATCGGTCAATCCGGACAGCAGTCGAGCCATCTCGGCCTCACGCTCCTGACCCTCGAGACGGCGGACACTCGACGCGGTGACTGCTCCGTCGTTGGATTTGACGACCGAGAGATGGTTGGTGGCGAAGGCGGCGACCTGAGCCAGATGAGTGACGGCGATCACCTGCGACTTCTCTGCGAGTCGGGCGAGTCGTCGGCCGACCTCGATCGCCGCGGCGCCGCCGATGCCGGCATCGACCTCGTCGAACACGAAGGTCGGTACGGGGTCGGTTCCGGCGATGACGACCTCGATCGCGAGCATCACACGCGAGAGCTCACCGCCGGACGCGCCCTTGCCGACCGATCGGGGTTCGGCTCCGGGATGCGGTGCGAGCAGGATCGCGACGTCGTCGCGACCGTGAGCGCTCTCCGTGCCCGGTGTGACCGCGACTTCGAGGGTCGCGTCGGGCATCGCGAGGGCATGCAGCTCCTCGCTCACGGCGACGCCGAGCCGAAGGGCGGCGGCGGTGCGCTCCGCCGTCAGGGCGTCAGCATGTGCATCGAGCGCTGCACGGGCGGCGTCACGTTCCGCTTCGAGGCGATCGAGCCGCTCGCCGTCGTCGTCGAGTTCAGCGAGCCTCGTCGACCCCGTCTGCCAGAGCTCGAGAGCCTGGTCGAGAGATCCGTGCGCGCGGATCAGCGTGCCCAGGGCTGCACGTCGCTCTTCGACGGCCGCCAGCTCGTGCGGTCCCGTCTCATCGAGATCTGCGAGGTACGCCGAGAGCTGGCCGGCGGCATCGACGATCCGGTAGCCGATGTCGGCGAGAGCGGACGAGATGTCGGTGAGGGCGGCGTCGGAGACGCGCTCGAGCGCCCGACGGGCTTCGGCGACCAGTGCGGATGCATCCGGCTCGCCCTCTTCGCTCGAGAGCGCACTGTGCGCGAGCGAGGCGGCGAGGCGCAGCTCTTCGGCATTCGCCAGACGCTCGGCCCGTGCGGTCAGCTCGACGTCCTCTCCCTGTTCGGGGGCAGCAGCCTCGATCAGCGCCAATGCCTCGCGGAGGCGAGATGCCTCTTCGGCTCGGCGGTCGCGATTCTCGGTGATGTCGGCGATCTCGGCATCCAGCTCGCGCCACCGTGTGAACGACGACGCGTAGGCGTCGAGCGCGTCGGCGATCGGCGCCCCTCCGAAACGATCGAGGGCATCGCGTTGCGCCGCGGATGAGCGCAGCCTCAGCTGCTCGGACTGACCGTGCACGACGACCAGTTCCTCGGCCAGGGCAGACAGCACCCCCGCCGGCGCTGCCCTTCCACCGACGCTCGCACGGCTGCGGCCCTCGGCACTCAGCGTGCGAGAGACGTACAGCTCGGCGGCGCCGGATCCTGCAGGCTCCAGCTCTCCGCCCGCGTCCGCGACGATGTCGGCGACGTCACCCGTCTCGGGCACGATCCATACTCCCGCGACGGATGCCTGAGCCGCTCCGGCTCGAACAGCGCCGGAGTCCGCCCGCTGGCCGAGCAGCAGTCCCAGGCCGGTCACGACCATCGTCTTGCCCGCGCCGGTCTCGCCGGTGATCGCGGTGAAGCCGGCGCCGAGCGGCAGGACAGCGTCGGCGATCACGCCGAGTCCCTGCATCCGCATCTCCTCGATCACGAGGCCGCCCCCTGTCCGCGCCATCCGGCGACCGGCAGCTGGAACTTGCGCACGAGACGGTTGGTGAACTGTGTGGGGTGCAGGCGCGCGAGACGCACCGGACGCGAGGACTTGCGCACCACCACACGCGCGCCCGGAGGCAGGTCATGCGAGCGACGGCCATCGCACCAGAGGATGCCGGAGCCCGAGGTGCCCTCGAGCATCTCGATGGCCACAGCAGCGTCGGGACTGACCACGAGAGGTTTGGCGAACAGCGCGTGAGCAGACAGAGGAACGACCGCGATGGCCTCGACGCTGGGCCAGATGACCGGTCCCCCGGCAGAGAAGTTGTAGGCCGTCGATCCCGTCGGCGTAGACACGACCATGCCGTCGCACCCGAAGCTCGACAGGGGCAGACCGTCGATCTCGAGCACGACCTCGATCATGCGCTCACGGCTGGCCTTCTCGACCGTGGCCTCATTCAGCGCGAACGTCTCGTACACGACGGCACCGTCGGCGTCTTTGACCCGCACCGACAGCGCCAGGCGCTCTTCGACCTCGTAGTCGCGGTCGATCACGCGCCGTACGGCAGCATCCATGTCGTCGCGGTCGATCTCGGCGAGGAATCCGACGTGGCCCATGTTGATGCCGAGCACGGGAGCCGAGCAGCCGCGCACCAGTTCGGCGGCGCGGAGGATCGTGCCGTCGCCCCCGAGGACGATCGCGAGCTCGAGCTCGTCCTGCTGCACGGTCTCGCCGAGAATGTCGACGTCGGCGAAGTGAGGGTCGACGGCACGCAGGTCCCCGCTCTCATCGGGCGGGAGCACAGGGCGCGCGCCTGCACCGCGGAGTTCGTCGACCACCTTGCGGGCCGCCTCGACGGTGGCCTCCCGGCCGGCATGGGCGACGACCAGGATGTTGCGCTCGTTCATCGTCTCCCTGCCAGTGCGTTGATGCGGTCTGACCATTCTGACGGATCGCTGCCGCGCCCCGGAGCGAGGTGCAGGAGATACTCCGAGTTGCCGTGCGTCCCGAGGATCGGCGAGGCGAGGATGCCGAGCATGCCCAAACCGGAGTCCCAGGCGCTCCACGCTGTGCGCGCGACCGCATCAGCGCGCGTGGCCGAGTCGGTGACGAGGCCGCCGCGCACCGCGGTGCGACCGACCTCGAACTGCGGCTTCACGAGCAGGATGATATCTGCGCCGGGCGCCGCCACCCCGGCGACAGCCGGCAGCACGTGCTCGAGGGAAATGAAGGACAGGTCGCCGACGATGAGGTCGGGAGCCGCAGCTTCACCCGTGGCCTCCTGCAGGTTCTCGGGAGTCATGTGACGGACGTTGTAGCCCTCGACGACGACGACGCCGGTGTCGGATGCCACGGCGCCGGCCATCTGGTCGTGGCCCACGTCGACGGCGAGGACGCGCCGCGCTCCGCGCTCACGAAGCACCTGGGTGAAGCCGCCGGTGGATGCGCCCATGTCGAGCGCGAGGCGGCCTTCGGCAGAGACACCGAACCCGTCGAGAGCGGCGATCAACTTGTGCGCACCGCGACCGACGTAGTGATCGGCGCCCGCAACGGTGATCTCCGAGGCGTCCGTGACCGGTGTCGAGGCCTTCACGACGGGGCGGCCGTCGATGCTCACGAGGCCGTCCGCGATGAGCGTGGCCGCATGCGTGCGCGAACGAGCGAGTCCTCGTGCGGCGAGGGCAGTATCGAGTCGCGTCATCGGGAACCCGGCGCGTCGCGCTGGTCGAGCTTCGCGCCGCTGTCGAGGCGGCGCGACAGCTCATCGTGCAGTCCGGAGTATGCGTCTGCTCTGGCAGCGAGCGGCTGCCCCTCGATCAGGCGCAGCCGACTCCACAGACCGTCGGTCGGTGCGTTCGTCGTCTCGTCGCTCACGCTTCTACTGTACGTGGCTCCGCCGACACGTCGGAGGAGCCACGGCGAGGCGAGGCGCCGCTCAGGGTCGGTGGAACGGGTCGTCGTAGAGGCGCTCGGGCACCCGCAGCACGAACACCGGAGTACCGGAGGCCCAGATCGCGGAGGCGCCGGCGCGCAGCAGATCGATCTGCGACTCTCCCTCGGCGACGATCTCGACGTCGGCGCCGACGACCCGCACGGAGGCGCCGTTCACCGAGTGGACACCGTCTTTCGACGTGACCTCCGGGTACGGCTGGTGCAGTTCACGCAGGTCACTGAGGATGTACGTCGGACGAGACCCCTCCGGCGCAGCGAGCACGTGCTTCGGTCGGTCGATGCCGGTGAGCACAAGCGCGGAGTCGATGCCCGCGCGGACGGCTCCGAGGATGTCCGTGTCGAGGCGGTCGCCGATGAACAGCGCCTTCTTCGCGCCGAAGCGCTCTGTGGCCTCTTCGAAGATCGGTGTCTCGGGCTTGCCTGCCACGGTCGCGAGCCGGCCGATCGCCGTGTGCACCGCAGACACGAGTGTCCCGTTGCCCGGGGCTACGCCGCGCTCACGCGGGATCGTCCAGTCGGTGTTGGTGGCGATCCATGGGATGCCACCCTCCTCCTCGGGAACCTTCAGCGCGAAGGCGGCTTCGGCGAGATCCGTCCAGGCCACCTCCGGAGCGAAACCCTGCACGACGGCATCCGGAGCATCCTCGGCGCTGCGGGTGACGGTGTAACCCGCCTTCTCCGCCTCGTCGACGAGTCCCGCTCCGCCCACGATCAGAAGCGTGGCGGGTGGCGGGACGATTCCGGCGAGGAGCCGCATCGCAGCTTGCGGGCTGGTGATCACGTCAGCGGGCGCGACGTCGAGCCCCAGACTGCTCAGGTGCTCGGCGACCGATGCGTCCGTGCGAGACGCGTTGTTCGTGATGTACCCGAGACGAGCAGTCGCCGCTGCCGCGTTGAGGCTCTCCACCGCATGCGGCAGCGCGCCGGGACCCGCATAGACGACGCCATCCAGATCTGCGAGCACGGCGTCCACGCCGTCGAGCGGGGTGCGCAGTGCAGGTTTCTTGGAGAACAGACCCACTACGCCTCCTTCGACGTCTCGGATGGCGTCGACTCCTTGTCCGTGTCGTCGGCGCTTTCATCGTCGGAGTCGGAGTCGGAGTCGTCTTCGGAGTCGTCTTCGCCGAGAAGCTCGCGCACCTCGTCGTCGATCGACGGCTCAGGCTGCACGTCAGCGTCAGCGTCAGCGTCAGCGTCAGCGTCAGCGTCAGCGTCAGCGTCAGCGTCAGCGTCAGCGTCAGCGTCAGCGTCA
>NZ_JASDCU010000011.1:0-2028 GCF_030407765.1 Microbacterium sp. APC 3901 | reverse complement strand
AGGGAAATCGCCTTCGATGTCAGCGAAATCGCCTTCTATGAGGCCGTCCTCGATGATGATCTCCTCGTCGCCGGCCTCGTCGACACCGAGTGCCTCAGCCGCGACCTGTGCACGGTGTGCCCAGAACTCGGCTTCGTCGGTTCGTCCGAGGTCCTCGAGCACGGCTGCACGAGCAGCGAACAGTGCAGGACTCCACTCGAAAGCGCGGTCGGGGTCCAGCTCAGGGATCTCGAGTTCGCCAAGCGCGAGCTCGAGGTCGCCCTGATCCAGGCGCGCACCGGACATCGCGATCGCCAGAGAGACGCGCACCGGTGTGGGAAGAGCAGACCGGTCCACGGCACGGCCGGTCTCGAGCGCGCGGTCGGGGCGACCGATGCCACGCTCGCTGTCGACCATCAGTGCGATCTGGTCGTCCTTGCCGGAGATGCGACGGTACGTGCGCAGCTCGCGAAGGGCCAGAGCGAAGTCCTCAGTCGCATAAGCGGTGATGCCGAGGGTCTCGCGGACGATCGCGATGCGTCCTGCACGGCGAGAGGCAGCGAGGGCGTGCTCGTGCGCACGAGCCGGATCCTCGTCGATGAGTTGAGACGCCATGGCGAGGTGACGCGCGACCAGTTCCGCGTTCTCCTTGCTGAGGGTCTTCAGCTCGTTGCGGGCCGAGGTGTGCAGGTCACGGGGCGTGACCTCATCCGGGATGTGCGGGTCGTTGAAGCGGGGCCGATCGCCGTCTGCCTGAATCGGACGCTCGCGACCCGCTCCCCCGCGCTGCGGGTAGGAACGCGACGTGTCGCGGTCGTGTCCGGCGTCGCGGTTGTACCCGCCAGAACGGGGCGCACCATTGTCACGGTTGTAGCCACCGGAGCGCGGGGCGTCGTTGTCGCGGCGAGATGCGCCACCGTCGCGGTTGTAGCCACCGGAGCGCGGGGCGTCGTTGTCGCGGCGCGGAGCGCCACCATCACGGTTGTAGCCACCAGAGCGGGGTGCGCCACCGTCGCGGTTGTAGCCTCCAGAGCGGGGGGCGTCGTTGTCGCGGCGCGGTGCACCACCATCGCGGTTGTACCCACCGGAACGCGGTGCGCCACCGTCGCGGTTGTACCCGCCCGAACGGGGAGCGCCACCATCGCGGTTGTACCCACCGGAACGCGGTGCGCCACCGTCGCGGTTGTACCCACCCGAACGGGGAGCACCACCATCACGGTTGTAGCCACCAGAGCGGGGAGCGCCGCCATCGCGGTTGTACCCGCCCGAACGGGGAGCGCCGCCATCGCGGTTGTACCCGCCCGAACGGGGAGCGCCACCGTCGCGGTTGTACCCGCCCGAACGGGGAGCGCCGCCATCGCGGTTGTACCCACCGGAACGCGGTGCGCCACCATCACGGTTGTACCCACCGGAACGCGGTGCGCCACCATCACGGTTGTACCCACCCGAGCGGGGTGCGCCACCATCACGGTTGTACCCACCCGAGCGGGGCGCGCCACCATCACGGTTGTACCCACCCGAGCGGGGCGCGTCGTTGTCGCGGCGCGGAGCGCCACCATCACGGTTGTACCCACCAGAGCGCGGTGCACCACCATCACGGTTGTACCCACCCGAACGGGGCGCGCCACCATCACGGTTGTACCCACCAGAGCGGGGCGCGCCGTTGTCGCGGCGCGGAGCGCCACCGTCGCGGTTATACCCACCCGAACGGGGTGCACCACCATCACGGTTGTACCCACCAGAACGCGGTGCGCCGCCATCACGGTTGTAGCCGCCCTCGCGTCGTGGAACGTCATCGCGACGAGCACCGCTGTTGCGGTTCTGATCCGAGCGCCCTCCGGGAGGTCGGTGACCGCGCGATCCATTGTCGTCGTTGCGACGCGGACGGCGCTCTTCCTCTTCCGGCATGATGCTCCCTGTTCTAGATGTTGTTAACGCAAAATGGCCACCCAACGATGGGTGGCCATTTGCTTAAAAGAAGTCCGGCGGTGTCCTACTCTCCCACAGGGTCCCCCCTGCAGTACCATCGGCGCTGTGAGGCTTAGCTTC
>NZ_JASDCU010000010.1 GCF_030407765.1 Microbacterium sp. APC 3901 | reverse complement strand
AGGTGGTTCTCCGCTTGAGGGGGGTGAAGCTCTCGGCCTCTCCGCTTCCCTGTGGGGCGAACAAGTAATAAGTTACGTGGGTTCCGGGGTTCCGGCAAATCCAGGCCGTCCGCCGGGCGTGTCGCCCGGCGGACCGGGGATTCAGTGCCCCAGGACCAGCTTCAGCTGCTCGACGGCCCAGTCGAGCTCGGTCGCGCGGATGACGAGCGGCGGCGCGATGCGGATGGTCTGCCCGTGCGTGTCTTTCACCAGCACCCCGCGGTCGAGCAGCTTCTCGGCGATCTCACGCCCGGTGCCCTTGGCGGGATCGATGTCGACGCCCGCCCACAGGCCGGCGATGCGCACCTCGGTGACCCCATGACCCTTCAGCGGCTCGAGCCCGGCAGCGAGGTGAGCACCGAGTGCGCGAGCGCGCTCCTGGAACTCCCCCGACTCGAGCATCTCGACCACGCGCAGCCCCACGGCCGCGGCGAGCGGGTTGCCGCCGAAGGTCGACCCGTGCTCACCCGGACGGATGACTCCGAGCACATCGGCGTCACCCACCACAGCGGACACCGGCAGGATGCCGCCGCCCAGCGCCTTGCCCAGCAGGTACAGGTCGGGCACGACGCCCTCGCGGTCACACGCGAAGGTCTCGCCGACACGTCCGAGTCCGGACTGGATCTCATCGGCGATGAACAGCACGTTCTTCTCGTCGCAGATCTGGCGGATCCGGCGCAGGTACCCCTCCGGCGGGATCACCACTCCGCCTTCGCCCTGGATCGGTTCGATCAGCACCGCGGCGGTGTCTTCGGTGATCGCGGCGGCGACGGCATCCGCATTCCCGTAGGGAACCACGTCGAAGCCCGGCGTGTAGGGGCCGAAGTCGGCTCGCGCCTGCTCGTCGTCGCTGAAGCTGACGATCGTGGTGGTGCGTCCGTGGAAGTTCCCGGCGGCGACGATGATCCGCGCCTGCCCGTCGGCGATGCCCTTGACCCGATATCCCCAGGCGCGGGCGACCTTGATGCCCGTCTCGACCGCTTCGGCACCGGTGTTCATCGGCAGCACCATGTCCTTGCCGGCGAGCTTCGCGAGCGCCGCTGCGAACGGCTCGAGCCGATCGCTCTGGAACGCCCGGCTGACCAGCGTGACCCGACCGAGCTGCTCTGTGAGAGCCGCGACGAGAGCAGGATGCCGGTGGCCGAAGTTCACCGCCGAGTAGGCGGCGAGCAGATCGAGGTACCGCTTGCCCTCGACATCCGTCACCCAGGCTCCGTCACCGCGCGCGATGTTGACCGGCAGCGGGTGATAGTTGTGGGCGACGTGCGGCTCTGCCGACACGCCCGCGTCGGCGGCGGTCACGCCTCACCCCGCAGTTCGAGAGTGCAGCACTTGATGCCGCCGCCGCCGAGCAGCAACTCGGACAGGTCGACCATGATCGGGTTGTAGCCGCGCTCGCGCAGCTGCTTCTCGAAGCCGAGGGCGCGCGGCGAGATGACCACGTTGTAGCCGTCGCTCGCCGAGTTGAGTCCGAACACCGACCCGTCCTCGTCGGACACGAGGATCGCGTCGGGGAACCGCTCCTCGAGGATCGCCCGGCTGGCGTCGTCGAAGGCACCGGGCAGGTACGCGATGTTCGCGCGCTCGGGGCCGCCGTTCTCGACGCCCTGCACCGGGTCGAGCACGGCGATCGCGGTGTCGAGGTGGTAGAAGCGCGGGTCGATGAGGTTGAGCGACACGACCTCGCGGCCGAAGACCTCTCCGACCTCGCGGTGGCTGTCGCCGGTCGAGCGGAAGCCGGTGCCCGCGAGGATCACGTCGCCGACGAGCAGGAAGTCGCCCTCGCCCTCATTGACCTCTTCGGGGATCACGGTGTCGTAGCCGGCGCCGCGGAACCAGTCGGCGAACGCGGGGGCCTCGCCCTGACGCTCGACGAAGCGGAATTTCGGCACGTACGCGCGGCCGTCGATCAGGAACCCGCCGTTCGCGGTGTAGACCATGTCGGGGTACCCGGCGAGGGGCTCGATCAGCTCGACCTCATGACCCAGCTCGAGGTAGAGGTCGTGGAGCTTCTGCCACTGCTCGACGGCGCGCGCGGTGTCGGTGGGCTTGGTCGGCTCCATCCACGGGTTGATCGAGTAGTTCACCGTGAAGTGCGACGGCTTGCACATCAGATAGCGACGGTGGTGTGCGGTGCGGACCGGGGCGACGGTCTCGGATGCCGGCGCAGTGGTTTCGACAGACATGGGGCTCCTCGAACGGATGCGGCGGACGCTGTCCAGGGGCCCGGCGGTCCTTCGACCCGCGTCGCTCGGTGAGAGCCGACGCCAGGGGAAGATGCGACTCGGGCACGCCAGCCTCCATTCTGTCACCCGCCCCCTGGACGCCGCCAGAGCGCGGCCCCTCGGGGTCAGGTTCCGAGCACGACCACCTTGCCCACCGTGTGACCCGCTTCGAGGTGAGCGAGGGCGTCGGATGCCTCGTCGAAGGCATACTCCCGCTCGATCACGGGCGTGATGCGCCCCTCAGCGGTGAGCTCGAGCAGCTTGGCCAGGATCTCGGGGCGAGCCGTCGCCGCCAGCGGGTGGATGCGACGGCTCGACCCGATCGACAGGAACGCCGCCTTCAGCATCCGCGGGATCGGCCCGAGCACGTGTCCGCCGTCGCCGGTCACGAGCACCACCGACCCACCGGGCACGACGAGTCGCTGCAGTTCGCGCAGCCCCATGCCGCCGGCGATGTCGATCACCGCGTCGAAGTGCGCCACGGGCAGATCGGCCAGCGGCGACGTGCGGTGGTCGAGGGTGCGCACGGCTCCGAGGTGCTCGACGAGCCGGAAGTTGCGTTCGCCGCACGTGGCCCAGACCTCGGCGCCGCGCAGCGCCGCGAGCTGCACCGTGAACGTGCCGACTCCCCCGGAGGCTCCGATCACGAGAACGCGGGGAACGTGTCCGGCCGCACTGCCTCTGGCCGGGCGGAAGCCGATTCCCGCGCGGTCGAGGGCCTGCCAGGCCGTTCCTGCCGAGACCGCCAGGCACGCTGCGGTCTCGGAGGTGACATCGGGCGGGATCGGCACGAGACGCGCCGAAGGCGCAGCGGCATGCGACGCGAGTCCTCCACCACCGGTGAGCTCACCGACGACACGCTCTCCGAGCTCGGCGCCGATCGCATTCGGCCCCACCGCCACGATGGTTCCCGCGACCTCCATGCCGCGCACCGGATACTTGGGACGCGTCAGCCCGAAGATCGGGCGCACGAGCAGCGGGTCGCCGAGCATGAGGCGGACGTCGCCGGCATGCAGCGCGGTCGCCTCCACTCGCAGCACCACCTCGCCGCGCCGAGGCACGGGAACGGGAATCTGCCCGAGCCGGAAGCCGTCGGCCGAGCCGTAGGTCTCGCGACTCCACGCCGGCATCATCTCGGTCTTGTTCGTCGGGGTCTTGTCGGTCTCGGTCATGTCACACCTCCGTGCTCGTGGGTTGCGGGTACTGGAACAGGTCGTCGAGCCCCACGCCGAAGGCGCGAGCGATCTGGAACGCGAGCTCGAGCGACGGGGAGTACTTCTCCTGCTCGATCGCGATGAGCGTCTGCCTGGTCACGCCGATGCTGCGGGCGAGTTCGGCCTGGGTGAGCCCCGCCGCTTCGCGATGAGCGCGGATGCGGTTGGAGACCAGTGTGGGCTTGACCATCAGACGAGCCCCCGACGGTAGGCGACGACTCGCGCGACGCTGCCGACCATGGCCGAGACGGCGAACCCCGCGAACATCGTGTTGGCGACCCAGAAGAGGTCGGCGCCCACCGCGCACAGGGTGATCACGCCGAGGCCGGCGATCACGACGAAGGACTGTTCCACGCGGCTGCCCATGCGACTGATGTCGCGGTCGCGGACGTCGGACTTGCCGACCCCGTCAGGATCCTTCGCGCCGGCGATCATGCCCCAGACGATGCTGAGCACGATCGTGGCCACGATCCCGACGCCGATCGTCCACATCATGAGCGGGAACCAGTCGACGTCGGTCACCGGTCCGCCGGCCGCCTGCTGCAGGACGATCACGACATACGCCCCGATCACCACGACACCGACGATGAGACCGGCCCAGGCGTTGCGCTCTTCGTAGACCATGATGCCTCCCATGTAAAAGATTCTTGACACGAGAGTACGCCCGCGGCATCCGGTGTGTCAAGAATTCTTTACACCTCGGGCGGTGCGCGCCAGGCGGGGTCAAAAGTGCATCTGCGGGCGCAGGCGGGGTCGAAAAGGCATCGGAATCGCGCTGTGGGGATGCGTTTTTGACCACGCTCAGCCGGCGGGAGTCGGGACGACGGGATGCCGAAGCGGGGCGCGAAGCGCGAAGCGCGAAGCGCGAAGCGCGAGGCGCGAAGCGCGAGAGGAGGATGCCGGAGAGCGACCGGATCAGATGACCGCGGCGCTCCAGTCGTCGGGGTTGCCGTAGCGGTGCGCGGTGATCGCGATCGCCTGCTCGTGCACGAAGGGCAGCAGTTCGATGCGCCCGGCAGAGGTGACCTCGCCGTCGTACACCGCGAGGTCGGGGTCGCCTCCGACTGCCACGGCCAGTGCGCGGTGCAGCGCGGCCACCGAGTCGCGCGGGCCGACCAGTCGTGCCCGGCTCGGCCGCAGCTCGTCGTCTGCCGACTCGAGCACTCCGCTCGTGTCTTCGCCGCGCCGCCGCATCCGCTCGATCCATTCGTCGTCGGTCTCCATGTAGACGACGGCACCGAGTTCACCGAGCGCGTGGCGCACCGCCGGGGGCAGACCGACGGGGGTCGACAGCACGAATCCGGCTCCGGCGCGCACCGCGGCGATCACCACGCGCAGCAGCTCCTGCCAGCCGGCATCCGCAGTGGCTCTGATCGCGACACGCACCGGACGGTAGCGGAACAGATTGCGCTCGACACCGAGATGCGAGACGTCGCGCACCTGCCCGAACTCACGGTCCCAGGCGAGCGCATCGGAGAGCGCCGAACGACGCAGCCACTCGAACGCCTCAAAGCCGAGCGAGGGCTGTGCCGCCTCGATGAGGTCGGTGATGCGCGAATCGAGCCCGCGCAGGTGCAGCGTGCTCGACACCGTGCCGGATCCGCTCGAGCGCCACGACCCGAGTCCGATCAGGTAGTTCGGTCCGCCCGCCTTGGCACCGGGTCCGACCGATGATCGCTTCCACCCGCCGAACGGCTGCCTCTGCACGATCGCACCCGTGATGCCGCGGTTCACGTAGAGGTTGCCGGCCTGCACCCGATCGAGCCACAGGGCGAGCTCCGCAGGGTCCTGCGTGTGCAACCCCGCCGTCAGGCCGTACTCCACCGCATTCTGCAGTTCGATCGCACGCTCCAGCGTCGGGGCGTGCATGATGCCCAGCACCGGCCCGAAGAACTCCTCGGTGTGGAAGCGCGACCCCGGCTGCACCCCGACACGGATGCCGGGTCGCCACAGTCGACCGGAGGGGTCTTCGTCCGAGACGGTCGGCTCGATGAGCCACTGCTCGTCACCCTCGAGTTCGGCGAGCGCCCAGGCGAGCTTGCCCACCGGTCGCTCGATCACGGGTCCGACCTCGGCCAGCGGGTCGTTCGGCCAGCCGACATGCAGCGACCGCGTCGCATCGGCCAGTTGACGGGCGAATCTCTTCGACCGCCCGACCGGGCCGACGAGAATAGCGAGTGACGCCGCCGAGCACTTCTGCCCCGCGTGCCCGAAGGCGCTGCGCACCAGATCGGCGACCGCGAGATCGAGGTCCGCCGACGGGGTGATGATCATCGCGTTCTTGCCGCTCGTCTCGGCGAGCAGCGGCAGGTCGGGCCGCCAGGCGCGGAACATCGCGGCGGTCTCCCATGACCCGGTGAGGATGACACGGTCGACCGACTCATGGGAGATCAGCTCGCGACCGAGGTCGCCCTCGTCGATGTCGACGAGAGCGAGCACATCGCGCGGAACACCGACCTCCCAGAGGGTCTCGGCGATGACGGCGGCGCAGCGACGCGATTGCGGGGCGGGCTTGAAGACGACGCCGGAGCCTGCGGCGAGCGCGGCGAGCACTCCCCCGGCCGGGATCGCGAGCGGGAAGTTCCACGGAGGCGTGACGACCGTGACACGCGCCGGTTCGAATGCGGCGCCGGCGACGGCATCCAGCTCTCTGGCCTTGGCCGCGTAGTAGCGGGCGAAGTCGACCGCCTCGCTGACCTCGACGTCGGCTTCGGCGAACACCTTGCCCGTCTCGGAGGCGGCGACCTCGATGAGGTCTCCACGCCGCCCCTCGAGCGCGGCCGCCGCGCGCAGCAGCACCTCGGCGCGTTCGGTGGCGGGTCGCGCGCCCCACAGAGCTGCGGCATCGCGCACTCCGGCGATCGTGCTCTCGAGCGCGTCGGCATCGGCGACGCGGGCCGCTTCGACGGTCGCGACACCGAGGGCCGACCCGGCGATACGCTCATGGATCTCGCGCGCCCAGTCGCGGTTGGCCGGAAGCGACGGATCGCTGTCAGGGGTGTTCGCGAAGCCGGGAGCTCCGCCCGTCGTCTCGTCGAGCTCGCGCGGGGCGTACACCGCCGTCTCGAGGAACGGCCCGCCCGTGTCTTCCGAACCGCGGGAGATGCCGAGCACCGCCTGGGTCAGTCCCTCTTCGGGCGCAGGCGCCACGGGCACGGGGCGCATCGACTCGTGCACCGGCGCCAGCCGATCCTGGCTGCGCAACGGGCCCACCCGCAGCGTCGGCGAGGTCGAACGCTCGACGGCGTCGAGGAACCTGTCGCGTTCGCGCACGAAGAGCGACTCGTCGTCGCCCAGCCGGAACGCGGCGGAGAGGAAGTTGTCGCTCGACGCGTTCTCCTCGAGCCGACGCACGAGATAGCTGATGGCGACATCGAACTCGCCGGGGTTCACGACCGGCACGTAGAGCAGCACCTCACCGACCTCGCGCGACACCGCCTGCACCTGCCCCTGCGCCATGCCGAGCAGCATCTCGAACTCGACCGGCGGCTGGGAGTCCTCGGCCGCGCCGTCGGCAGCACGCACCCCGCGCTCGCCCGCGAGCAGCCACGCATACGCGATGCCGAACAGGTTGTGCCCGGCTATGCCGAGACGCACCGCGTCGACGTTCTCCGGACGCATCGCCCAGTCGAGGCAGCGCAGATAGTTGGCGTCGGTGTCGAGCTTGGTGTCGTAGGTGGCCTGCGTCCACCCGTGCATCCGCGCCTCGACCCGCTCCATCGCGAGGTTCGCTCCCTTGACGAGGCGTACCTTGATGGAGGCTCCGCCGTGGTCGACGCGCTCGCGCGCCCAGGCGGTGAGCTGCTGCAGCGCCGGCAGCGCGTCGGGCAGATACGCCTGCAGCACGATGCCCGCCTCGAGACCCTCGAGACGCGGATCCTCGAGGATGCGGGTGAACACCGCGATCGTCAGATCGAGATCGCGGTACTCCTCCATGTCGAGGTTGATGAAGGTGCGATCCGAGGCGGCCGTCAGGTACAGCGGCAGCAGTCGCTCGACGACCGACTCGACGACCTCGTCGAACGCCCACATCGAGATGTGGCTGACGATCGCCGACACCTTGACCGACACGTAGTCGACATCGGGGCGACGGATCAGCTCGTGGATGCCGTCGAGCCGCCGCTGCGCCTCGGCCTCGCCGAGCACCGCCTCGCCGAGCAGATTGAGGTTCAGCCGGGCGCCCGATTCGCGGATCCTCGCGATCGCGGGTCCGAGCTTCGCGGGGCGGGCGTCGACCACCAGGTGGCCGACCATGTCGCGCAGCACCCGACGTGCGATGGGCACCACGGGAGTCGGCAGCATCTGGGCGATGCCGCCACCGACCCGCACGGCCGACCGCAGGTACCAGGGCAGGAATTCGGGCACGATCGGAGCGATGCGACGCAGCTGGGATGCCGCGGCGCTCAGGCTCTCGGGGCGCATGACGCCGTCGACGAATCCGAGCGTGAACGGCAGCCCGTTGGCATCCTGCAGCACACCCGCGAGGCGCTCTGCTGCCGGGTCGACATCGGCTGCGGCGGCCTCGATCGCCCAGCGGCGGGCGAGCTCGACGGCACGGTCCGCGAGCGGGACGGATTCGAGATCCGCGGTGGGCATCGGGTCGGCCATGAGCACAGCCTAGGACTGCAGTGCCCGCCTGCCCTTGAGCGACGGTCGCGTCGGGTGGTTCCGGTCGCAGTTCGCGTCGCCTCCCGCGCGAACGGGCGGCGTGAACTGCGACCGGAACCGAGAGGGAGGGTTCAGAGCGCGGCGATCATCTCGTCGTAGCCCTCACGGAAGGTCGGATACTCCAGATCGCCGAGGAACTCCTGCAGCAGGCGCCCCTCGAGCACCGTCCCACCGCCGACCTCCGGGTCGAGATGCGGCGGTGGCGCGAGGCCGAGCCGGGAGGCGATGTGCGCGACGACCTCGCCGAGCACCACCGGCTCCCGATCCACGGCATGGATCAGCGGGGGCGCGGAATCGGCCCGCAGCATCGCCTCGAGCAGCCGCACGAGATCGGTCTCGTGAATGCGGTTGGTGCGGCGGGTGTGGTCGACCGCTGCGCCCTCGCGCACCCGCCGGATCAGGAAGTCTCGACCGGGACCGTAGATGCCGGCCGGGCGCACGATACGCGCACCGAACAGCTCCATCGCCAGACGCTCGCCCTCGACCAGATCACCGCCCCGCTCGCTCGACACCCGCGGCGCGTCGCGCTCGGTCAGCGGCGTCTCGCCGGGCCGCCCTTCGAACACTCGCGTCGACGACACGAACACGGCCCGCTCCGGCATCGTCGGCAGGGCCTTCGCGAGCCCACGCAGCGCCGGCGGATAGATCGAGTCGCCCTCGGTGCTGGGCGGCAGAGTGATCACGACCGAGTCGAATGCCGGCAGCTCGCGGTCGAGCGGATGCCGCAGATCGGCCTCGATGGTCGGGAAAGGCAGGTCGCCCGCGTTGCGCCGGATGGCGGTGACCTGTGAGCCCCCTGCGACGAGGCGTTCGCCGAGTCGGATGCCGAGCTTGCCGCATCCGACCAGGAGCACGTCGCGCGGTGCTCGTGTCTCGAGACCCCAGGGATCGGTCACGGGGTCAGCTCCACACGCTCGGCGCAGGGGTGCGCACGGGAGGCAGAGCGGATGCCGCGGCCCAGTCGTGCACCCAGGCGTCGATCTCGGGCACGCCCTCCGGCTTGCCGACGGCGGCGAACAGCTCTTCGTTGCTGACCGTGCCGCCGGTACGGCGCAGCATCCTCGATCGCACGATGACGCGGGCGTAGATCTCGCCGTCGACGACCGCCCTGTGCTCGAGGAACACCGCCTTGTCGTCATGACCGATGAACCGCGACTGCACCTCGAACCGCTGCCACAGCTGCAGCGACTTGCGGAACGTCACGGTCTCGCTCGAGACGACCGCGTACCAGCCGCGTTCGTTCATCGCATCGAACAGCCCGGTGCGGATGAGCAGATCCCACCGGCCGAGGTCGAAGAGCGACAGGTATCGGCCGTTGTTCATATGACGGAGGATGTCGATGTCGGTCGGCAGCGTCGTCAGCCGGATGCTGCTGACCGATGCCGCGTCGAGGGTCTTGCCTCGCCGCACGCGGCGACGGGCGGAGAGGATCACGAGGAGAGTGCGCCAGATCACGTTCACGAGCACTGATCGTAGCCATCGGCGAACGATTCGCGAACATCGTTGTGCGATCCCTCCAGCACCCCATCGTCGGTCTGGGAACGCTCCCGCTCGATTTCCGGTTCGTGGAGGCCGCGCGTAGAGTCGCGCTATGAGCGCCGAAGCCCAGCCTGAAGTCATCGTCCGTCCGGTCCGTGATGTGGATGCGGAAGCCCTGGGTCGCGTGCACGCGCAGTGCTGGCACGAGACCTACGACCACCTGATCAGCAAGGCCGCACTCGAGAAAGTCTCGCCCCGTCGCATGGCAGAGCTGTGGACGCACTGGGCCTCTCAGGGCCCCGATTTCACGATGCGCGCCGCCCTCGTCGACGGCGAGATCGTCGGCTTCGTCGGCTCAGGTCCCGCTCGCGACAAGGACGCCCCCGCATTCCGCGAGCTGTACTTCATCTACCTGCTCGACGCGTACCACTCGACCGGGATCGGTCAGAAGCTGTTCGACGCGGCCGTCGAGAAGGACGAGCCCCTCTACCTGTGGGTCGCGGAGGACAACCCCCGCGCACACCGCTTCTATGCGCGCAACGGCTTCGCGCTCGACGGCGCGAGCCACACCGAGCCGTTCCTCGGCGAGACGCTGACCGAGGTCCGCTTCGTGCGCTGATCCCGGCGTGCGCTGAGATCAGCGTTCACGATTCAGCATGAACGGCCCCCTGCCACCGGCAAGGGGCCGTTTCGCTGGGTCCAGGAGAGATCTGTGCTGAATCGTGAACGGATCAGCGACCCGAGACACTGCCGAACAGCTTCGCGATCGGGGCGATGACCAGCGGGCGGGCGGCGACCCAGCCGATGGCGATGACGACCAGCGACGCGACGAAGACCCAGAACCCGGTCCAGCCGACGGCATCCGATGAGGCATACATGTGGTTGAGGTTGCGCAGGAACCCGGTGAGGAAAACCAGGGCGACGTGGCCGATGATGAACACGACGAAATAGATCATGACCGGGAAGTGCAGCGCGCGGGCCCACTCGATCGGGTAGGCCTTCGACAGCCGCTCGGCCTTCTTGGGCCACATGCCCGACATGCGGAAACCGGTCGCCGCGGCCAAGGGCGCCGCGATGAACACGGTCACGAAGTACGCCAGCTGCTGCAGGCTGTTGTAGTTCACCCAGCCGTGCTCGGTCGGCCAGTCGAACGACACGTACTGCAGCGCCGCCGACAGCGCGTTGGGGATGACCTCCCAGCTGGTCGGCACGATGCGCGCCCAGTGTCCGGTGGCGAACAGCAGCACGACGAAGATCACGCCGTTGACGAGCCAGAGGATGTCGAGCGCCTGGTGGAACCAGATCGTCAGACTGACCTTGCCCTTGGGGTCACCCCGCGGGGTCCAGAAGGCGGTCGGCCGCTTCTCATTGCGGATGCGCAGGCCCGACCGGATGATCAGCACCATCAGGAACACGTTGAAGAAGTGCGCCCAGTTGACCCACGGCGCGAACCCGGGCTCGACCGCGACGGCCGGGGCGTATTCGCCGGGGAACGCCGCGAGGAAGTCCTGCATGAAGGGGAAGCTCAGCAGCGCCCGCACGAAGGCCACCGCTGCCGCGGCCAGGATGCCGACGGCTGCGGCTCCGAGCAGCCCGGCGATCGCCTGGGTCCAGGTGGGCCGAGGGCGGTCGGATGCCGGAGCGGTCGCCGCGACGTGCCGCGGAGCGCTGCCGTTCCAGACCGTGCGAGGAGCCGGCAACGGAATCGACGGATCGCCGAGAGCGGGCGCGGTGAGGGTGGTGACGGCGGTCGCGTCGACGACCGGCGCAGCATCCCCCTGCTCGTCGGGCGAAACCGGCGCGGCATCCGCCCGCTCGTCGAGCGACGACGGCGAAGCCGACCGAGACGAGATGCGCTCCACGACCTCGGTGTCGGCGGGAGGCCAGGGCTCGCCACCCGCCGTGCGCGGAAGACCCCGACGGACCGACGACCCACGCTGCGTCGTCGCACCGCCCACTTCGGAGGCCGACACACCAGACGTCGGATGCTGCGGGGCAGACGGCTCTTCACGTGGAGCATCGACCCCCGAAGTGGAAGCAAGAGCGGCAACTTCGGGCGCGATGACTTCGGGCGCGGCACGTTCCGGCGCGGCACCTTCCGGCGCCGCATTCGCGGGCGGCCACGCCTCGCCGCCCGGCACCCGCGGAAGCCCGCGACGCACGGAGGTGGAGCCCCGCGCTGCCGACCCGTTCAGAACAGGGGCAGACACACCAGATGTCGAATGCGCCTGGACAGGTGGCCCTTCGAGCGGCGTGTCGGCCCCCGAAGTGGCAGGTGCGGCCGCAGGAGGCGCGGCAGCGGCGGGCACGGGCGCGTCGGACCCGGCCGCGCCCGGCGTGACGGCGAGCCCGGGAGGCCACGGCTCGCCGCCGGGCACACGCGGGAGCCCGCGCCTGAGCATTCGCGTCGCCATGACTACTTCTTCCGCGCCTCGAGGCCCGCGATCACCTGCGGGACGATCGTGAACAGGTCGCCGACGATGCCGAAGTCCGCGACGTCGAAGATCGGCGCCTCGCCGTCTTTGTTGATCGCGACGATGTTCTTGGCCGTCTGCATGCCCGCACGGTGCTGGATCGCACCCGAGATGCCGAGGGCGACATACAGCTGCGGAGACACCGAGACACCGGTCTGACCCACCTGGTGCGACTGCGGGATGTATCCGGCATCCACCGCGGCCCGCGAGGCGCCGACGGCTGCACCGAGCGCATCGGCGAGCTCTTCGACGAGCACGAACTTCTCTTTCGACGCGAGTCCACGGCCGCCGGAGACGACCCGGGTCGCACCGCGCAGCTCGGGGCGGGATGAGGTGGCCTCGACCGCTTCGACAGCACCCACGGTGGCAGCAGCGGAGCCGGAAGCCGCAACGGTCAGCGCTTCGACGGTCGGCGACGCGACCGCCTCTGCGCGAGCATCGACAGCACCCTGGCGCACCGTGATCACCGGGGCGCCGAGGGTGGGGGCCGAGTCTGTGAGGTAGGCACCGCCGTACACGGAGTGGTTCGCGACGATGCCCTCGTCATCGCGCGAGACACCGACGGCGTCGACCGACAGCGCCAGTTTCTCGCGCACCGCGAATCGGCCGGCGACGTCGCGCCCCGCGATCGAGTTCGAGATGAGGACGGCATCCGGTCGCACCTGTTCGAAGGCGGCCTGCAGCGCATCGACGACCGGCACAGTGAGGATCGTCTCGTCGGCATCGGCCATGAGCACGACGGATGCTCCGGCGGCGGCGACCTGAGCTGCGGCCTCCGTCGAGCCGCCGACGACGAGCGCGACCGGTGCGCCGACCGTCGAGGCGGCGCCGATCAGGGCCGCAGTGCTGCTGGCGGGGTTGCCTGCCGGGTCGAGGTCGACCACGACGAGGATCGGGTTCTCGGGGTAGGTCATGTCACACCAGCCTGTTCTGCACGAGGTATTCGACGAGTTTCTCGGCGGCATCGCCCTCATCGACGATCTTCACACCGGCCGCGCGCGGCGGCTTCTCGGCGACCGAGGTCATGATCGTGCGGGGAGCCGCGGCCGGGTCGGCCGAGACGCCGAGGTCGTCGAGGGACAGGACCTCGAGCGGCTTCTTCTTCGCCGCCATGATGCCCTTGAAGTTCGGAAAGCGCGCGTCGGGCAGCGCCTCGGTGATCGAGATGACGGCGGGGAGGGATGCCGAGATCGGCTGCGCTCCGGCATCCGCCCCTCGTGTGCCCGTGATGCCGTCGGCCGTGATCTCGACAGAGGTGAGCGCGGTCGCGTGGGCCCAGCCGAGGTGCTCGGCGAGCATGGCGGCCATCACCCCGCCCGAACCGTCGGTCGAGAGGTTGCCGGTGATCACCAGGTCGGGCTCGGCCCGACGGATCGCCGCGGCCAGAGTCTCCGCCGTGAGCCCGAGGTCGGCCCCGGCGAGCTGCTCATCGGCGATGTGCACGGCGGATCCGGCGCCGATCGCGAGCGCCCTCCGCACCGACGCCGTCGACCCAGCGGGGGCCATCGCGATAGCGACGACCTCGGTGCCCTCGTTCTTGTCGGCATGGCTCAGCGCGACCTCGAGCGCACGCTCCGTGATCTCATCGAGCACCACGTCGCCGGCGCCGCGCTCGGCGAGCCCTGTCTCGAGATTCAGCTTGCGATCGCCGTAGGTGTCGGGCACCTCTTTGACCAGGACGAAGATCTTCATCGATTGCTCCTCACGACTGCGTCGATTCTAGCGCGTTGATACTGAGTCCCACTCGACGAGCGACTGGGAACCAGCCGCCGTCCCGGTGAGCACATCCCCGGAGTCCGAGCCCGATGCCCTACCGTAGAACCGTGGTCCGACCCCGCCCTCTGCCCGTCGATCCGCTCGCCGAGGCGAAGCGGCAGTGGCTGGCGCACGGATGGACGGATGCCGCCGACGGCATGACCGTGGTCACCTCGGTGATGCGGGCACAGCAGCTGCTGCTCGCCAGGGTCGATGCGGCGCTCAAGCCGTTCGCGCTGAGCTTCGCCCGCTACGAGATGCTGCGGCTGCTGGCGTTCAGTCGATCCGGCCGCCTGCCGCTGTCCAGCGTGGTCGCCCGACTCCAGGTGCACGCGACGACCGTCACGAGCACGGCCGAGCGCCTGGTGCGCGACGGGTTGATCGTGCGCGAGCCGCATCCGCACGACGGCCGCGCGGCTCTGCTCTCCCTGACCGACGCCGGCCGCGAACTCGTCGAGCGCGCCACCACCGCACTCAACGCCGATGTCTTCGCCGACCCCGGCGTCAGCAAGGAGGACGCGACGGAACTGGTCGCGATCGTCGCGCGCATGCGCAAGGCGGCCGGAGACTTCAGCGACCCGAAGCCGCAGCCGGACGCGCTCTGACGTGGCCGAGTTCGTGCTCGAGCGCGTGATCGCCGCCCCGCGTGTGACGGTCTTCGCTGTGGCGCTCGACCCAGGGCTGCATCTGCGGTCGATGGCTCGGTACGGCGAGACGATGGCCGAGGCCCCGGCGGGCGGTGTGTTCAGCGAAGGGTCGATCGTCACCTGGCAGGCTCGGCACTTCGGCATCCCGTTCCGGCTGCGTTCCGTCGTGTACGACATCGATCCGCCCCGCGGCTTCCGCGACCGGCAGATCTCGGGACCGTTCGGCTCGTTCTGGCACGAACATGCGTTCGAGGAGCACCTGCAGGGCACGCTGATGCGCGACACGATCAGATTCCACTCGCCGTTCGGTCCCATCGGACGGCTGGTGGACAGGCTCGTACTGCGCGAGTACATGCGACGCCTGATCGAGCAGCGCAACGACCAGCTGGCCGCAGAGGCCGAAGCAGAGGCAGACGGGCGCGGGCGTACACTGCCCGCATGAGCGAACTGCGCCTGCACACGACCCTCGAAGGCCGTGGCCCGGCCGCCGCGATCATTCTCACCGACGAGCAGGTCGCCTCGTTCGGGGCGGGCAAGACCTTCCCTGTCGCCGTGACGATCGACGGACGCACCGCACGCCTGCGCCTGGCCCGCATGGGCGGCCAGAACATGATCGGCTTCAGCAAGGCCGTCCGATCCGAGCTCGGGGTGGAGATCGGCCAGGAGGTCGACGCCGCCATCCGTCTGGATGCCGCCGAGCGCAAGGTCGAGATTCCGCCAGCTCTTGCGACAGTCCTCGATTCCGACGCCGAGCTGCGCTCCGCATTCGATGCCCTGTCGTACTCGGTGCGCAAGGAGCATGCCCGCACCGTGGCCGAGGCGAAGCAGGACGCGACCCGCGAGCGCCGCGTCGAGAAGATCGTCGAGGCGCTGCGAGGCTGAACCTCCCGCCGCTCGTTCACAACTCAGCATCAACCGGTGACCGGCGTGCCGGATCGGTACCGGCGGGCCCTTCTGGCGCCATCCATGCTGAGTTGTGAACCGCGAAACCGCTCCACCTTCGCGGAACTCAGCGGTTCTGGAAGTCGGGCGCACGCTTCTCCCGGAAGGCCGACATGCCTTCCTTCTGGTCTTCGGTGTCGAACAGCGCGGCGAACGCCCGCTTCTCATGTGCCAGACCGTCGGCGAGCGTCGTCTCCATGGCGGCGTCGAGCGCGGCCTTGGCCGCGAACACCGACGGCAGCGACTTCGACGCGATCGTCTCGGCCAGCTTCGTGGCTTCTGCGAGCAACTCGGAAGCCGGCACGACCCGCGAGACGAGTCCGGACCGCTCCGCCTCTTCGGCGCCCATGAATCGACCGGACAGCACCAGTTCTGCCGCCTTGTAGTATCCGACCGCCCGGATCAGGCGCTGCGTGCCGCCCATGCCCGGAATGACGCCGAGGTTGATCTCGGGCTGACCGAACTTGGCGGTGTCGGCGGCGAGGATGATGTCGCACATCATGGCGAGCTCGCATCCTCCCCCGAGCGCGAAGCCCGAGACGGCGGCGATCACGGGGGTGCGCACCGCCGCGAAGTCGTGCCAGACACCGAAGTGGTCCGTCTCGATCATCTCGGCGGCCGACATGCCCTCCATCTCCTTGATGTCGGCCCCCGCGGCGAACGCCTTCTCGGATCCGGTGACCACGATCGCACCGACGCCGTCGTCGAGGTCGAACGCCACGGCGGCCGCAGTGACCTCTTCCGCGAGGCGGCTGTTCAGCGCATTGAGGGCCTCGGGTCGGTTGAGGGTGATCCATCCGACCCGTCCGCGCTGCTCGACCAGGATCGTCTCGTATTCGGTCATCGTGAAGCCCTCTCCGTCGTGGTCATCTCAGTATGTCGCTCAGTGTCCGGGAGAGCCGTCGCGGATGTCCGTGATGATGCCCGAGAAGTCACGGGTCGCACCGTCGCCCGCCGCGAAGGAGGCATAGAGCTGCTGCGCGAGCCGCCCCATCTGCGCGTCGGTCGCCGTCTGCTCGATCGCCTGCAGCGCGAGGCCGAGGTCCTTCGCCATCAGCGCACCGGCGAATCCGGGCTGGTAGTCGCGATTCGCCGGGCTGGTCGGCACCGGCCCGGGCACGGGGCAGTTAGTCGTGATCGACCAGCACTGACCGGATGCCTGCGAGACGACGTCGAACAGCGCCTGATGCTCGAGCCCCAGCCGCTCGCCGAGCACGAACGCCTCGGCGACCGCGATCTGCGACACCGCGAGCACCATGTTGTTGCAGACCTTCGCGGCCTGCCCGAGTCCGGGGCCGCCACAGTGCACGATGCGCTTTCCCATGACCTCGAGCACCGGCAGCGCGGCTGCGAAGTCGTCCTCCGAGCCCCCGACCATGAAGGCGAGCGTGCCGTTCTCGGCGCCCACGACACCACCCGACACCGGGGCGTCGACGTTGCGATGCCCGGCTGCGAGCGCCAGGGCGTGGGCGGCACGGGCTTCGTCGACCGCGATCGTCGACGACTCGATGAACAGGGTGTCAGGCCGAGCAGCGGCCAGCAGCTCCGTGCGGTAGGCGTCGATCACATGTCGTCCGGCGGGGAACATCGTGATCACGACGTCGGCCGCGCGCACGGCATCCGCTCCGCTGGCCGCGACGGGGATGCCGGCGGACCGCGCCGCCTCGATCGCGGCAGGTACCAGGTCGAAGCCGTGCACCTCGTGCCCCGCCGCGACCAGGTTCTTCGCCATGGGCAGACCCATGTGGCCGAGTCCGAGGAACGCGATCCGCGCCTTGGCCGCCTCGCTCATGATGCGCTCCGCATCGACGCCGAACCCGCGGGGCGGAGCATCTCACGCCCGACGATCAGTCGCATGATCTCGTTGGTGCCTTCGAGGATCTGATGCACCCGCAGATCACGCACGACGCGCTCGATGCCGTAGTCCTGCAGGTAGCCGTAGCCGCCGTGCAGCTGCAGCGCGCGGTTGGCGACGTCGAATCCGGCATCCGTCGCGAAGCGCTTGGCCATGGCGCAGCGCATGGTCGCATCCGGCGCCTGCTCGTCGACGGCCACGGCGCCGTCTCGGACCATGAGACGCGCGGCCTGCAGATCGGTGCGCATGTCGGCGATCGCGAACATGATGGACTGCTTCTCTGCCAGCGGCTCGCCGAAGGCGACGCGCTCGTGCACGTACTGCACCGCGCGATCGAGGGCCCACTGCGCGCCACCCAGCGAGCAGGCCGCGATGTTGAGGCGGCCTCCGTTGAGCGCCGACATCGCGATCGCGAAGCCACGGCCCTCGTCGCCGAGCATTCCGGATGCCGGGATGCGCACGCCGTCGAGGATCACCTGGCGGGTCGGCTGCGCATGCCAGCCCATCTTCTTCTCCGGCGCCCCGAAGCTCAGGCCCTCGGCGTCTCCGGGAACCAGGAAGGCACTGATGCCGCGGGCACCCGGCTCGCCGGTGCGTGCCATCACCACGTAGACCGCGGCCTCGCCGGCACCCGAGATGAACTGCTTCACGCCGGTGAGCAGATAGTCGTCTCCGTCGCGCACCGCGCTCGTGGCGATGTTCGCGGCATCCGATCCGGCCCCGGGCTCGGTCAGGCAGTACCCGCCGAACTCCTGCATCGTGGTGAGCCGTGGCAGCCACCGGCCTCGTTGCGCGTCGTCGCCGTATGTGTCGATCATCCAGACCACCATGTTGTGGATCGAGATGTAGGCGGCGACGGCAGGGTCGCCCTTGGCGAGCTCTTCGAAGATCGCGACGGTGTCGGAGCGGCTGAGACCGGTGCCGCCGAAGTCCTCGCGCACGTAGATGCCGCCGAGCCCGAGTTCGCCCGCCTTGCCGAGCGACTCCCGCGGGAAGAGGTGCTTCTCGTCGCGCTCGGCCGCGAACGGTGCGAGCTCGGTGTCGGCGAACTCGCGGACGGCGTCGAGAATGGCCTCGCGTTCTTCGGCGGTGGTGGTGACGGTGGTCATGGTCATGTCGATTCCTTGTGGGAGGTCAGCGCGGGGGTCAGTGCATGGTGGGGATCACGAAGCTCGCGCCGTCGCGAATGCCCGCCGCAGGCCAGCGGCTCGTGACGGTCTTGGTCTTCGTGTAGAAGCGGAAGGCGTCGGCGCCGTGCTGGTTGAGGTCGCCGAACCCGCTGCGCTTCCAGCCGCCGAACGTGTAATACGCGATCGGCACGGGGATCGGCACGTTCACCCCGACCATGCCGACCTCGACGCGTGCGGCGAAGTCGCGGGCCGCATCTCCGTCGCGGGTGAAGATCGCGACGCCGTTGCCGTATTCGTGATCGGATGCCATGCGCAGCGCCTCTTCGTAGTCGGCGGCGCGGGCGATAACGAGCACCGGCCCGAAGATCTCCTCACGGTAGATCGCCATGTCGGTGGTCACGTGATCGAACAGCGTCGGGCCGAGGTAGAACCCCTGCTCGTGCCCCTCGACCGTGAAGCCGCGGCCGTCGGCGAGTACCGTCGCCCCCTCGTCGACTCCTTGCTGGATGTATCCCTCGACCCGTTCGACCGCCGCCCGGGTGACGAGGGGGCCGTAATCGACGTCTGGCGCGAGAGAGGGCCCGATGCGCAGCTGCGCCACGCGCTCGGTGAGCCTGGCTGCGAGAGCATCCGCCGTCTGCTGGCCCACCGGAACCGCGACCGAGATCGCCATGCAGCGCTCCCCCGCCGAGCCGTAGCCGGAACCGATCAGTGCGTCGACGGCCTGGTCGAGGTCAGCATCGGGCATGACGATCATGTGGTTCTTGGCACCGCCGAAGCACTGCGCCCGCTTGCCGTGCGCGGCGGCCGTCGAGTAGATGTACTCGGCGATCGGGGTCGAGCCGACGAACCCCACGGCACGGATGCGATCGTCGGTCAACAGCGCGTCGACGGCCTCCTTGTCACCGTGCACGACGTTGAGCACGCCGGCAGGCAGCCCTGCTTCGAGGAACAGCTCGGCGATGCGCACCGGAACGGAGGGGTCGCGCTCGCTGGGCTTGAGCACCACGGCGTTGCCTGCGGCGAGCGCGGGGCCCGCCTTCCACAGCGGGATCATGGCGGGGAAGTTGAACGGAGTGATTGCGGCGACCACTCCGAGCGGCTGCCGCATCGAGTACACGTCGATTCCCGCACCCGCGCCCGTCGAGTACTCGCCCTTGAGCAGATGCGGTGCGCCTGCGGAGAACTCGATGACCTCGAGCCCCCGCTGGATGTCGCCCTTCGCGTCATCGACCGTCTTGCCGTGCTCGCTCGCGAGCAGTTCGGCGAGCGACTGCATCTCTCGCTGCGCGAGATCGAGGAATCGCAGCAGCACCCGAGCGCGTTTCTGCGGGTTGGTCGCCGCCCACTCGGCCTGCGCGGCCTCGGCGTTCGCGATCACGTCGGCGACCTCCGAGGCGGAGGCCAGCGGCACGCGTGCCTGGACGGATCCAGTGCTCGGATCGAACACGTCGGCGAAGCGCCCGCCCTCGGGGGTGAGGTGCTTTCCGCCTACGAAATGGGGAATGGTACGAGTCATTGTGCGATGTCCCTTCGCGCCGTCGTTGGCACTATGACGATGGTACTTCGGTGTCCTGAGATTTACTAGGGCGTCCTTGTAGTTGACATCGTGGGGCTCGCGAGAAAAGTTCTTGCCGGTTCGAGAGGTCGAGAGGTAGAGTCTGAAACGTTTTAACCACCTGAAACGTTTAAAGTCACGTTTCGGCCCTTCGACAATGAGGTTGATCATGGCACTCGCTGCTGACCAGGATCTGGTTCTACACGCCCGCAACATCTCGCGCCGGTACGGTGCGGTCACGGCTCTCGCCGACGCGTCGCTCACCCTGCGCCGCGGCGAGGTCATGGGTCTGGTCGGCGACAACGGAGCCGGCAAGTCGACACTGCTCAAAGTGCTCTCGGGCGCGGTGGTGCCCGACGACGGCACCATCGAGGTCGAGGGCAAGCCGGTCGACTTCCGTCGCCCGACCGACGCCCTGGCCGCCGGCATCGAGACCGTCTACCAGGACCTCGCGCTCGTCGACACGATGTCGGCCGTGCAGAACGTATACCTGGGTCGTGAGGAGCTGTCGAGCAACCCGATCCTCAAGGCGCTGAACATCGTGAACGACCGCGGCATGCGCGCCCGCTCGCGCGAGGTTCTCGCCGAGCTCGGCGTCGGCATCCAGTCGGTGAACGTGTCGGTCAAGGGCATGTCGGGCGGACAGCGCCAGTGTCTCGCGATCGCCCGCGCGCTGCTCTGGGGCCGCAGCATCGTGATCCTCGATGAGCCCACCGCCGCACTCGGCGTGCGCGAGTCGCAGCAGGTGCTCGACCTCATCGGGCGCCTGCGCGAGCACGGAGTCAGCGTGATCCTCGTCAGCCACAACATGCAGCAGCTGCACACCGTCGCCGATCGCGTCACCGTGATGCGCCTCGGTCGGTCGGTCGCCGTGCGCGACATCGCCGACGTCACCGCGCAGGACATCGTCGGCCTGATCACCGGGGCCCTGCCTGCAGACGTCCCCACCCCGGAAGACACCGAGACGCTCGTCAGCTGACGACCACCAGACTTCACCACCCGCAAGAAACCCGCACCACCCGAACACATCCATTCCAGAGGAGCACTGCAATGACGCATCACTCATCCCGCACCGCCCTGCGCCTTCTCGGCGCCGGCGTCGCACTCGTCGCCGGCATCGCGATGGTCGGCTGCGCCGACCAGGCATCCGGCGGCTCCGGCGGAGACGACGACACCTTCACCCTCGGCTTCGCGGTCGGCGGTCAGGCCGACGCCGACTGGCAGGACTACCAGGGCGACGTCGCCCAGGCGCTCGCCGAGCAGCGCGGCTGGAAGTACGTCGAGCTCAGCAACGACGGCGACGAGGCGACGGCCGTCAAGAACGCCGATCTCTTCGTGCAGCAGGGCGTCGACGCGGTCATGATGTTCAACGGACGCCCCGAGGCCAACCCGGTCATCGCGAAGAAGTACGCGGATGCCGAGATCCCGGTCATCACGTTCGACATCGCCCAGGAGGGCTGGTACTTCGTCGGGATCGACAACGCCGCAGCCGGTACCGAGGGCGGGACAGCGCTCGGCGAACTCGCCAAGAGCGAGTGGGACTGCGACGTCGACCTCGTCATCTCGGCGCAGGGCACCGCGGCCGGACAGATCGACACCTGGCGCACCGGCAACGCGGCGACGGCGATCGGCGAGGTCTGCCCCGACATCCCCGAAGACGCGTACGTCGCGTACGAGGCCGACGGCAACCTCACCACCTCGCTGCAGAACGCCCCCGGCGTCTTCGCGGCGCACCCGGACGCCGAGAACATCCTCGTCGTCGGGCTCAACGACCAGGCGGTCGTCGGCGCCCTGCAGGCGGCGACGCAGCTGGGCCGTGACTCCAACATCATGGGCTGGGGCCAGGACGGCGGCCTGATCACGGGCGACAACGTCGACCCGAACCTCGCAGGCAGCGTCATGTACTTCCTCGAGGGGTACGCCGCCTACGCCTTCCAGATCCTCGACGAGATCGCCGCAGGCGATGCACCCGAGGTCAAGGACACGGGCGACGACGCCGCGGTGAGCGTGCAGCCGTGCGCGGTGACCCAGGAGCAGGCCGCCGCGATCCCGGGCATCGAGGAGCGCGTCGCCGAGATCTCCCAGGCCGACGAGGGCACGACCCTCTACGACCTCTACTGCAAGAACTAACCGTTCCTCCCGGATCGGTCTCGAGAAGAACGAGACTCTCATGACGACACCCACCCTCACGGCCGATCCGGCCGCCCCGCGTTCGGGTGCGCGCACAGCGCGCCCGGACGCGGGGAGCCGCACCGCACTGCGCGATGCGCTCACCATCGCCGCGGTCTGGTTCCTGCTCGCGGCGGCCACCACCATCGTCCGCCCGGACTTCCTCTCGACGCAGTCGCTGCTCGCGATCACCTTCACGATGGCGATCTCGGGCGTCCTCTCGGTCGCGCAGGGCATCGTCGTCATCGGCGGCGGGCTGCTCGACCTCAGCCTGCCGGTGGCCCTGGTCGTCAGCGCCTGGGCCACCGTCACCCTCTTGGGTGCCGGTGTGCCCGATCCGCTCGCGGTGCTCTGCGGCATCGTCGCCGGCGGCGCCTGGGGCCTGCTGAACGGCCTGATCGTCGTCTACGGCAAGCTCAACCCGATCATCGTCACGCTCGCCACCGGCTTCGGTGGCCTCGCGATCATGATGATCGGATTCAAGTCGGCGCAGATCCCGTCGGGCTCGGCTCTCCGCGCCTTCGGACTCGGGCAGTTCCTGGGCCTCCCGAACATCTTCTGGCCCATGCTCGTGATCCTCGTGCTCGCAGGGCTCGCCATCACCTGGACGCGCTGGGGCCGACGCCTCACCGCCGTGGGCGGCAACGCCCAGGCCGCTCGCGCCCGCGGCATCTCGCTGCGTCGCGTGCGCCTGGCGACGTTCTCGGGAGCAGGCGCGGTCGCCGGAGTCGCGGGTGTGCTGTTCGCCTCGGTGACCCCGAGCTTCACCCCCAACGCCGGAGCCAGCTACCAGCTCATCGTGATCGCCGCGGTGATCCTCGCAGGCATCAGCCTCTCGGGCGGCAAGGGCAACTTCCTCGTGCTGCTGCTCAGCGTCGGCTTCCTCTCGACCATCCCGGTGTCGATCGCCTTCTTCGGCCTCCCGCCGGCATTCGCGTTGATCTTCCAGGGCGCGCTCCTCATCATCGCCGTCGGCATCGACGGCTTCCGCATCAAGAGAGGTGCACGATGACCATGGCATTCGCCCCGGCATCCGATGTGCAGACATCCGAAGGCCTGCTCCCCCGGGTGCTCGCGTACCTCAAGGGCCCGGTCGGCAGCATCGCGCTGATGCTCGCCGCCGTCGTCATCATCGGCGCCGTCGCGGTCGGCCCGGCGTTCTTCTCAGCCTCGAACGTGCGCATCGTCGGCGTAGCCGTCGCGATCCCGCTGATCGTGGGGGTGCTGGCATCGTTCGCTCTACTCGCCGGCGTCGTCGACCTGTCGATCGGCTCGATGGTCGGCTTCGGCGCCGTGGCCTTCAACCAGCTCGTCGCCTCGGGCATCGATCCGTGGATGGCCGCGGGCGTGACGATCCTGCTCGGAGTCGTCGTCGGCTCGATCAACGCCTTCGTGATCGTAGGTCTCGGTGCCGAACCGCTCGCGGTCACACTGGGCATGCTGACGCTTCTGCGGGGAGTGTGCCAGGCGATCGTCGTGCAGGCCCCACCCACGACCCTCATCGAGCCGCTCTACGACGTCACACAGGGCACCACCTTCGGGATCCCGACCCTGCTGCTGATGGGCGTGGGCCTCACCCTGGTCGCTGCGGGTGTCGTCTCGAAGACGCGCATCGGCCGGAAGATCCAAGCCGTCGGCGGAGACCCTCGGGCCGCCCAGCGCGCCGGCATCTCGGTCGTCCGGGTACGCACGGTCGCGCTGATCGTGAGCGCGGTCGGCGCGGCGATCGGCGGCATCTTCTATGTGGGGCAGCTCGGCTCGGCATCGAACATCCTCGGCACGGGACTCGAGTTCCAGATCTACGCGGCACTGATGATCGGCGGCTACTCGATCACCCGCGGTGGCGTCGGCAACCCGATCGGCGCGCTGCTCGGTCTGCTCGTCGTCGCGGGCATCACGAACATCCTGAACGTGAGCTTCATCGATCCGGACTACCTCGACCTCATCGTCGCCGTGATCCTGCTCGCCGCTGTACTCGTCGACCGCTTCCGCGGTGGGGACGCGTTCGAGTGAGCGCTCGTCAGCAGACGACTCTCGAGCGCCGGGTCCTGGGCCGCACCGGCCTGTCGGTCTCGCCGATCTGCATCGGCACCGCGGCCTGGGGCGTCTCGTCTCCCGTGCACGGTCTGACCGTGCCGGAGGAGGATGCTGTGCAGCTCACGCTCGCCGCCTTCGACAGCCCCGTCACCTTCATCGACACCTCGAACAACTACGGTGACGGCGAGAGCGAGCGCCGTATCGGCCTGGCCGTGCGCCGAGCCGGCGGCGTGCCCGACGGGTTCGTAATCCAGACGAAGCTCGATCGCGACCCCCAGACCGACTCGTTCGACCCCGACCGCATGCGTCGCTCGCTCGACGAGAGCCTCGACCGGCTCGGCATCGACCGGGTGCCGATCCTGCACCTGCACGACCCCGAGCACATCGGGTTCGAGGCCGCGATGGCGCCGGGGGGCCCCATCGAAGTTCTGCAGGCCCTGCGCGACGAGGGCTACGCCGATTTCATCGGCATCTCGGGAGGGCCGGCGCGCATGCTGACGCAGTTCGTCGAGACAAGCGTCTTCGACGTCCTCATCACGCACAACCGCGCCACGCTCGTCGACCGCACGGCCGACGCCCTGCTCGATTCGGCGGCCGCGGCCCGGATCGGCGTGGTCAACGCGGCGATCTACGGCGGGGGGATCCTGGCGAGCTGGCCGAGGACCTCCGACCGCTACCACTACGCACCCGCCGCGCCCGAGATGCTGACCGCGATCGATGCGATGGGAGCGGCATGCGAGCGCCACGGGGTACCCCTGATCACTGCCGCGCTGCAGAGCTCGCTGCGCGACCCCCGCATCCATTCGACCGTGTGCGGACTGGTCACCCCCGCGCAGCTCGACCAGACTGTGCGCATGGCAGAGACCGTCGTTCCCGATGCCCTCTGGGAAGAACTCGAGGCCCTGCGCCCGTCGAAGGAGACCTGGATCGATGACTGACCGCCCGGCCCTTCTCATCACCGGGGTCGGCGCGCACGCCGATCCGTGGCACGGCCTCGCCGCGACAAGCACCGCACTCGCGAGTGTGCTGGAAGAGCGGATGCCGGTGCACCGCCTCGACACCGACGAGGTCGCAGGCGCTCCTGCGCTGACCGACGCCGCGCTGCTCGTCGTCAACATCAGCGGCGACCTCGCGACCGATGCCGCCGCGGCGAGCGCGGTGCTCGATCCGCTGCTCGAGGCCGTGGCCTCCGGCATCCCGCTGCTCGCGGTGCACTCCTCCTCCCTCGCCTTCCGCGACGACCCGCGCTGGGGCGAGCTGCTCGGCGGACGGTGGGTGCCCGGGGTGACCATGCATCCGCAGATCGGGTGGAGCCTGGTGCAGCCGACGGCGCCGCTCGCCCCGTTCCGTGTCTACGACGAGCGCTATTCGTATCTCGAGATCGGCTCGGGCTCGGACCTCCGTGCGGTCCACACCGATGACGGGATCACCCACGCGCTCGCCTGGTCGCGGCGGGGAGTCGCCGGGCATGGCGGGGTCGCCTACTCGGCGCTCGGCCATGGCGTCGAAGCGTACCGATCGGCGGGGACCCGCGAGCTCGTGCATGCACTGGTCGACGAACTGCTCGGCGCCGAGCACACGGCACACCCTGTGCCCTCGTCTCAGCCTGCCACCGGCGCCAGGGCCGACCTCGAGGCCACCGTACTGGACTACGAGCTCATCGCTCTCGCGCCGCGCGGCGTGACCATGGCGGAGACGGGCTTCACGGATCGCTTCGACGACGGCGAGCTGCTGACATCCGGATACCTGCTCGTCGAGCGCCTGCCGAACGGCGGCGCGGCGCTGCGCAGCCACGGTCGCGACGTCGGACGGATCATCGCCGACGCACTCGGGCTCGAGGTGGATCTGCTCGGTGCCGAGGTCGACGGACGGACGCTGCGGGCAGAGGCCGCCGGCATCGCGCTCGTCGCCGAAGCGGGCGAATGGCGAAGCACAGGCGATGGATCTGCGATCCTGCTCGGAGAGGACTGGCGCGTCGTCGTCGTGCACGGCCCGGCGTCGACCAAGCTCGACAATCGCATCCGGCTGCTCGACGACCTGAGGGCGCTGCCCGAGACGCAGAAGGAGCAGCATGCCTGATATCGGCCTGCGAGACGTCGCCGAACGTGCGGGGGTCTCGATCGGCACCGTCTCGAACGCGCTCAATCGACCCGAGCTCGTGTCCGAGGCGTCGGCGGCCCGGGTCGCCGCAGCGGTCGACGAACTCGGCTACGTGCCCAACATCGCCGCCCGCCAGCTGAAGGCCGGACGCAGCGACGCCATCGGGTTCTCAGTGATCAACATCACCAACCCGTTCTTCGCCGACCTCGCGTTCGGTGCCGAAGAGCAGGCGCTGACCGCCGGATACTCGGTGATCGTCGGCAACGGCTTCGACTCCGCCGAACGCGAGTCGCGCTACCTCGACCTGTTCGAGCGGCAGCGGGTCGACGGGGTGCTCATCGCCCCGGTCGAGTACCACGAGGAGTATCTCGAGCGCTTCCGCCGCCGGGGCGTGCCGGTCGTGCTCGTCGATCAGCGGCATCCGAACGGCACGTTCTCGTCGGTCTCCGTCGACAACCGGCTCGGCGGACGCATCGCGGCGCAGGCGCTGCTCGACGGCGGATGCCGACACCTCGCCTTCGTGGGCGGCCCGACGTCGCGCGAGCAGATGAGCGAGCGTCTCGCGGGGCTGCACGAGGTGGCGGATGCCGCGGGCGTGCGCACCACGCTCATCGAGACGACCACCCTCAACACCGGACTCGGCCGCGAGATCGGCGAACAGATCGCCGACCTGCGGGCGGCCGACCGCCCGGACGGGATCTTCGCCGGAAACGACCATCTCGCCCTCGGACTGCTGCAGGGTCTCGTCGGACGCGGGCTGCGCGTGCCCGAGGACATCTCTCTCGTCGGCTACGACGACATCGAGTTCGCCGGCGCAGCGGTGGTGCCGCTGACCTCGGTGCGCCAGCCGGCTCGCGAGATGGGAGCCCGGGCGATCGAGCTGCTCATGCACCATCTCGCAGGGTCCGACGATCCGATCGAAGCGCGCTTCGTGCCCGAGCTCGTCGTGCGAGCCTCGACCCGCACCCTCTGACCTTCCCACCGACCGGTCATCGCGACCACCGACCCAGGAGACCCATGCATTACGGCGCCGACTACAACCCCGAGCAGTGGCCACGAGAGGTGTGGCCCGAAGATGTGCGGCTCATGCGCGAAGCGGGCGTGACGATGGTGAGCCTCGGCATCTTCTCGTGGTCGCGCATTCAGCCGGCCGAGGGCGAGTTCGACTGGGAGTGGCTCGACGAGATCGTAGGGCTCCTGCACGATGGCGGTATCCAGGTCGATCTCGCCACCGCCACCGCATCCCCTCCACCATGGGCCACGACCGCCTACCCCGAGATGCTGCCGCAGGATGCCGACGGCACGACCTTCTGGCCGGGCAGCCGGCAGGCGTTCGCCCCCTCCTCTCCGGTCTACCGCCGCCTGGCCGCGGAGCTCGTCACGGCTCTCGCCGAGCGCTATGCGCAGCATCCGGCCGTCGTGCTCTGGCATGTCAACAACGAGTACGGATGCCACCTGCACTACGACTACTCCGACTCGGCGCGCGACGCCTTCCGCGTGTGGCTGCAGCGCAAGTACTCCACGATCGACGCGCTGAACCACGCCTGGGGCACCGACTTCTGGTCGCAGCGCTACACCGCGTTCGAGCAGATCGTACCGCCGCGCAAGGCGCCGTACAGCATCAATCCGACGAGTGTGCTCGACTTCAAACGGTTCACCTCCGACACACTGCTCGAGCTGTACGTCATGGAGCGTGACATCATCCGCGCCTCGGGCGCGACCCAGCCGATCACGACGAACTTCATGGGCGCGTTCCCGCCGGCCGACTACTGGAAGTGGGCGGCCGAGGTCGACGTGATCAGCGACGACAACTACCCCGACCCCAACGACCCTGAGTCGTTCCGCGGGGCGGCGTTCGCCCGCGAGCTGATGCGCGGCCTGAAGCCCGGCGTGCCGTGGATCCTCACCGAGCAGTCGACGAACGCCCTGAACTGGCGACCGACCAACGCGCCGAAGGCACCGGGCCAGATGGCGGCGATCAGCGCCCAGGCGGTCGGCCGCGGCGCCGACGGCATCATGTTCTTCCAGTGGCGCCAGTCGCGCCGAGGCAGCGAGAAGTTCCACTCGGCGATGGTGCCGCAGGCGGGGCTCGACACACGCACGTGGCGCGAGGTCGTCGAGCTCGGAGGCCAGCTCGCCCAGCTGCCCGATCTGCCGGACGTCTCATCGGGGGCGAAGATCGCGCTCGTCTTCGACTGGGAGAACTGGTGGGCCATCGACGGCCGCGACCACCCGATCGTGCTCGACTACCTGACGCTCGCCCACCGCTGGTACGCGGCGCTGCACCGGCAGAACCTCGCGGTCGACATCGTGAACACGACCAGCGATCTCAGCGCCTACTCGCTCATCGTCGCACCGCAGCAGTACCTGCTCGGCGACGAAGGTGCGGCGAACCTCTCGGCCTACGTCGAGAAGGGCGGCACCCTGTTCGTCTCGGCGTTCAGCGACGTGGTCGACCAGGACGACGCGTTCCGCGAGGGCGGATTCATCGTCTCGCTGCGCGATGTTCTCGGGGTCGCGCTCGAGGACTTCGGGGCGCTCGTGCCGCCCGAGTCCGTGCGCTCGGCCGATTCGGCCGGAGAGGTCGCGAGCCACGCCGTGCCCGATGGGCCCGGTCAGTCCGAGGCACCGCTCGACGGACCCGCCGGTCGCATCATCGGGCAGTACTTCGCCGAAGAGCTGATCGTGCAGGATGCCGAAGTGCTGGGCCGCTTCACAGAGGGTCGCACCGCCGGGCGCGCGGCCTTCACCCGCAAGCGAACCGGGGCCGGCCGCGGGTACTACCTCGCGACGATCCCCGACGACGACGGCATGCGCGCCGTGCTGGGCTGGCTCGCCGCCGACGCCGGGGTGGCGGCAGAGATCGAGGGGCTGCCCGAGCACGTCGAGATCGCGCGTCGCGGCGGCATCCTCACCGTGATCAACCACAGTGTCGAGCCTTTCGCCGTCGACGTGCCAGGAACCGATGTGCTCACCGGGTCGACCGATGCACGCCGCGAACTCGGCGCGTACGGCTGGGCGTTCATCGACACGAGCGACTCGTCGTCATCGCAGCACTCACAGAAGGAGAACAGCTGATGCAGTACACACGTCTCGGACGAGCGGGGGCGCGCGTGAGCCGCCTGGCTCTCGGCACCATGAACTTCGGTCCGGTGATCGACGAGGACGCCTCGCGCGCCATCCTGGACCGCGCGATCGACGCCGGCATCGACTTCATCGACACGGCCGACGTCTACGGCGGCGGCCGGTGGGGCGACCACCCCGGACAGTCGGAGGAGATCGTCGGACGCTGGATGAAGGACCGCGGAAACCGCGACGACCTGATCGTCGCGACCAAGGTGTTCGGCGTGATGGGCCCTCGATCGAACGATCGGGGTCTGTCGGCGGTGCACATCCGCGCCTCGGTCGAGGACTCGCTGCGGCGACTCGGCACCGACCACATCGACCTGTACCAGATGCACCACATCGACCGCGACGTGCCTCTCGACGAGACGCTCAGCGCCTTCGCGACGCTGCGCGAGCAGGGCAAGATCGTCTACCTCGGCAGCTCGAACTTCGCCGGCTGGCACCTCGCGCGCGTGCACGAGATCGCTGCGGCCGCTGGCTATCCGGCCCCGGTCACAGAGCAGTCCCTGTACAACCTCACCGAGCGCACCGTCGAGCTCGAGGTCGTGCCCGCCGCTGAGCAGTACGGCATGGGGCTGCTGCCCTGGTCGCCGCTCGCCAGCGGGCAGCTCGGCGGCGTGCTGCAGAAGACCGACCGCTCCCGGTCGAGCCTCGACGCGCTCGGCGACCGACGTCCTGCGATCGAACGCTACGAGGCGTTCTGCGCCGAGCTCGGCATCCGCCCCGGGGTCGTCGCGATCGCCTGGCTGCTGCACCAGCCGGCGGTGACCGCGCCCGTGATCGGTCCGCGCACGATCGACCAGCTCGACTCGGCCGTCGAGGCGCTCGACGTGACGCTGGACGCCGACACGCTCGCCGAGCTCGATCGCATCTGGCCGGGTCCCGGTGGGCCCGCTCCCGAGGCGTACGCCTGGTAGCGAATCCGCAACGAAGAGACCGGATGCCGGGGACATGCGCCCCGGCATCCGGTCTCTTCGTTCTAGTAGACGATCACGGGCAGACTGCGCGGGCCGCGAGAGTCCTGCCACGGCTCCGTGCCGTCGAACCGCACCGTGAGCAGGTGAATTCCACGACCGAGCTTCGGCACCGAGACCGTGACCCTGCCCTTGTCCGCCGGGGTCAGCTCGGCCGTCGCGACGACCTTGCCGCGGTCGTGCACCGTCACGGTGCCCACCGGGGCCGTGTCGTCGTCGGCGGTGACCGTCACCTTCACGGTCGCGCTCTTGCCCACCTTCACGAGGACGTCCGACGTAGCTCGCACCCGGGTGTCGAGCGGCTGCACCTGGTCGTCGACGAGCACGGCGACCGAACGGGCGGGGATCGTCACGGTGCCGGTCGCGGCATCCCAGGTGGTGGTCTTGACCACGGCATCCGCTCCGTTCGCCTGGGCCGGCGTCAGCGCGAACGAGCGCCCGGCCAGGCCCGCAACCGTCTGCGTGACCGGCGTGGGTGACGAGTTGAACGCGACGAGTGCTCCGTCGAGCTCGGCGTCGGCATCGGGACCTGCCAGGTCGTCGATCTGCATGAGGATCACGCCCGGCGCTGCGTCCGCTCCACCGTTCGGGAAGGTGACCTTCTGCTGGATCAGCTCGGCGGAGCCGAGACGCAGCAGGTCGACCTCTTCGCGCACCCGCAGCAGATCGAGGGCGGATGCCTCGGCTGCCGCCATGTCGACGGGAGCCGGCTTGAGCGCGGGGTCGGCGAGAAGCGGCGCCATGATCGGCCACTTCTCCTCGTTGTCGGCCGCGGCCGGGAGCCCGGAGCCGAACGTCGACTCCTGCCCCGTCCAGTCGATGCGGTTGAACCAGTCCCCGGCGTTGTAGCTGTTGCGGTCGAGGGACTTCGAGCGCAAGAGCTCGGTGCCCGCGTGCCAGAAAGAGGGCGACTGCGAGAGCGTCACGGTCGCCAGCGACAGTGTGTTCATGCGCACGCGGTCGGCCATCGGAGTGTCCTCGGGCAGCTTGAGCACCGAGAGATCGTAGAGCGTCTCGTTGTCGTGCGCGTCGACGTAGTTGATCACCTCGTCGGGCTGGTCGGCATAGCCGGCCGCTGAGCCGCGGTAGTCGATGCCGTCGCCCGCCGTCACCGCGCCGTCGCTCGTCGTGAACGAGAAGTCGCGCAGGTTGCCCACGAGCCCGAGCTTGACCAGATCGGTCTCGTGTCCGAGGTCGGCGAGCGCCTGCTCGACGGTGCCGTTGATCGGGTCGCCGTTCGGATCGGTGCCGAGACCGGTGCCGAACCCCTGGCGGAACGTCGACGACGAGTCGACCGGGCTTCCGCCATGCACGGCATCGCGCAGCCGATCGTTGAAGGTCCCGATGCCGGTGCCGCCGAGCTGGCCCTGCGTGGCCTGCTCGAACAGGGCGTTGTCGGCGACCTCACCGAAGTTCCAGCCTTCGCCGTACAGGTGGATCGCGGATCCGTCGACGCCGTCCTTCTTGAGGGTCAGCGCGTCGAGCGCGTCACGGATCGCCTGCATGTTCGTCGTCGAATGGTGCCCCATGAGGTCGAACCGGAAGCCGTCGACCTTGTAGTCACGCGCCCAGGTCACGATCGAGTCGACCATGAGCTTCTCGGCGCCGAGGTGCTCGGTCGCGACGTTCTGGCAGCACGTCGAGGTCTCGACGCCACCCGCCGCGTTGAGCCGGTGGTAGTAGCCGGGAACCACCTGGTCGAGCACCGACTTCTCGGCCTGACCGGATGCAGCGGTGTGGTTGAACACCTGGTCGAGCACGACCTGCAGGTCCATGTCGTGCAGCGCACCGACCATCGACCGGAACTCGCTCACCCGGGCGCCGCCCTCGGCATCGACCGCGTACGAGCCCTCGGGGGTCGAGAAGTGGTACGGGTCGTAGCCCCAGTTGAACGCATCGGCATCGGCGACGGCCTGGATGCACGCCTGCTGCGTCGCGTCGGCAGGGCCGAACGAGGCGAGGTCGCAGTCGGGCACGGCCTGTGCCGCTCTGTCTTCCTCGATCGACGCGATGTCGAATGAGGGCAGCAGATGCACGGTGTTGATGCCGGCATCCGCGAGCTGTGTCAGCTGGTCGGTGCCCGCACTGTCGCGCGCGAATGCGAGGTAGGTGCCGCGCTCCTCGACCGGAACCGTCTCGTCGCTGATCGAGAAGTCGCGGATGTGCAGCTCGTAGATGGCGCGGTCGACCGCGCGCTCGACGACCGGCGCCTCGGCCTTCTGCCACTGCTTCGGCTGCCAGGCCTTGTCGTCGAGATCGATGGCGACCGAACGCTGCGAGTTCAGCGTGAGGGCCGTCGAGTAGGGGTCGGTGACCTGGTTGGTCTCGATCGCGCCGGCGGTCGGAGCGTAGACGACGACCTCCCAGAGGTACTCGTCACCCTTGAGATCCTTCTTGCCCTTGACCGACCAGACACCGGATGCGGAATCCCACGTGGCCTCGTGGCGCACGGGGCCGCCCTCTGCACCCTCGTTCCAGGTGAGCAGCGTCGCGCTCTGCGCAGTCGGCGCCCACAGCCGGAAGGTCGGGTTCTTGCCCGAGAACGTCACACCGAGCTCGACGTCGGCGAGGGCAGCGGCGTAAAGGTCGTCGACCACTCCCGCGATCTGCACGCCGCTGAACGCCGTGAGCGTGCCCGCCTCGTCGCGCTGGGCGACCGCGAGCTGCGTGCGCAGCAGCGCAGCAGCATCCGCATCGGCCACCCGCAGAGCGAGGTAGCCGTCGAGCGCCGGGAATCGGGCGAGCTGCTCGTCGCTCAGGCCGCCCTCGATCACCTCGAGCGCGATCGGCCCTGCTCCCGTGACCTCTCCGTCGGCCACAGCGAGTGACGCGTCGGCCGACGAGTACAGCTGGTAGGCAGCCCGGTCGACCGAGCCGAGGGTCGCCGGCCACGCGATCGTCTCGGCATCGACCCAGTGCGCGCGCTGTTCGCCGGCGCCGGGAAGCTGCGGGGTGTCGCTGCCGACCTCGAGGACGTGCGTCGCCAGCGTGTAGCGGAACGACGTCACCGTGCCCTCCGTGGCGCTGAACGAGATGTTCGCGCCGCCCGGCACTCCGTCGGCGCCGTAGTTCTCAGCCCAGCTCAGGCCGTGTGCGACCTTGAGCTCATAGGCGCCGGTCGGCAGATCCGCGGTCGAGAACTCGTAGACGCCGTCACGGTCGCCGTCGGCCATCAGCGTGCCGAGGCAGTCGGGCGACCAGTCGGCCGCACAGCCGAGCTCGTCCTGCAGCGAGCCGGGCAGCGTCACGATGGGGCCGTCTGCCGTGGACTGCACGATGTTCGTGCGCGGGTCGAAGTAGAAGGTGATCGGTCCGCCCGCGTGGGTGAGCGTGACGTTCGCACCGTCGGGTACGCCGTTCGCTCCGTAGTTGATCGCCCAGCTGCCGTTCACTGCGGCCTTGTACTCGTAGTCACCGGCAGGCAGGTCGAACGTACCCGCCCACACTCCGTCGGCACGCAGAGCCAGCGTGGCTTTCTCGCACGCCGGGTCCCAGTCGCCTGCGCAGCCCATCTCGGAGTTGAGGCTGCCGGGAACCGTCAGCATGTCGATCGGCGACTCGGGCTCCTCGCCGACCTCGAGCGTCACGGCATTGCCGACCGACGCGTAGGTCGAGGCGGCGGCATGGTTTCCGGCGGCATCCGTCGTCACTGCCCGATACTCGATCAGCGTGCCGTTCGCGAGATCGCGGATGTCATGGAAGACCCGCGGATCCGTGTCTTCCGCCGTGCCGAGAGGCTGCCAGTCGTCCGAGCCGACGACGCGCCAGGCGAAGCTGGTCTGCGCCCACTGGTCGGCGATGTCGGCCTGCACGGCGGACTGTCCGGTGACACCGGCTCCGGCGGTCGGCACGGCTACCTCGACGGATGCCGCCTCGGTCGGGGCCGTGACGGTGGAGTCGGCTTTCCAGACCACGGCCGACAGAGCGGGCACCGTGATCGAGGCAGCCGCACCGGCATCCGTCGTGAGGGGTGCGGCGTCGCCGTAGAGCACCTCGTACGACGCATCGGCGGTGAGCGTCGCGAGGTCGACCGTCTGCGGTGTCGCGGCGTTGTTCACCGCGACCAGGTACTCGACTCTGTTGTCGGCATCGACCCGAGAGAAGGCGTAGACCCCCGCGCCGGCCGCCGCATAGCGCTCGATCTGCGCACCCTCGCCGAGCGCCGGGTTCGCCTCACGGAGTTCGGAGAGCGCGGCGATGTGCTCATAGAGCGCGGCATCCGTCGCGTAGCGGTCGACGGAGCCGGCCTGCTCGCCCGTGATCAGGTTCTGGTCGGCGTACTCGGCCACCTGGGTGGCGAACAGCGACTGCCTGGCGTTCTTGTCGCCGCCGGCGCCCGTGAAGCCCTGCTCGTCGCCGTAGTAGACGACGGGCTGGCCGCGGGTGAGGAACATGAGCTCGTGCGCCAGCTCGTCGCGCTGCAGCGGAGCATCCGTCGACTGAAGGAAGGATCCGACCCGCCCCATGTCGTGGTTGCCGAGGAACGTAGGCAGGGCGGTCGACGACGAATCGGGTGTCGTGTAGCGGTCGTCACCCGCGAACAGGGACTGCAGCCCCCTGGCCGAGTTGCCCGACGCGTAGCTGACGGCGGAGGACTGGAACGTGAAGTCGAGGATCGAGTTCATGTCGGTGTCTCGCACGTACGGCGCGAGCTTCACCGGATCGGCATCGTAGACCTCGCCGAACATGAAGAAGTCGTCGTTGCCCTGCTCATGGGCGTAGTCGAGGACGTCGGCGGTCCACTTCTCCCAGAACTCGAAGTTCACGTGCTTGACCGTGTCGATGCGGAAGCCGTCGATCCCGAGATCGATCCACTGGTTGTACACCTCGACGAAGCCGTTGACGACCGTCGGGTGCTCGGTCATCAGGTCGTCGAGCCCGTCGAAGTCGCCGTAGGTGACCGACTCGCCCGACCAGGTCGAGTTGCCGCGGTTGTGGTACAGCGTGGGGTCGTTCAGCCAGGCGGGAACTTTGACGTCGGCCTCGCTGTCGGCGACCACCGGCGTGTAGGGGAAGCTCGTCGCCGGGTCGAGCTCGGGGAAGCCGTCGGTGCCCGCGTGGTCGGCCGGATCGAACGCCGCGCCCGCGGCATCCGTGTAGGGGCTGGTCGCCTGGTCGATGTAGGAGTACTGGCCCTCGGTGTAGTCGATCACGTCGGCCGTGTGGTTCGTGATGATGTCGAAGTACACCTTGATGCCGCGGTCATGGGCCTCGGCGATCAGCGCCTGCAGCTCCTCGTTGGTACCGAGGTGCGGGTCGATGCGTGTGAAGTCGGTGATCCAGTAGCCGTGGTACCCGGCCGAGGCGTTCGCGCCATCGCCCTGCACCGGCTTGTTGGCGAAGCTCGGAGTCAGCCAGATGGCCGACGTGCCGAGGCCCTCGATGTAGTCGAGGTTGTCACGGATGCCGGCGATGTCGCCGCCCTGGTAGAAGCCCTTGTCTGTGGGGTCGAACCCGGTCGCGAGCCTGTCGCCCTCGAGGCCGCCGGTGTCGTTGGAGGTGTCACCGTTCGCGAAGCGGTCGGTCATCACGAAGTAGAACTGCTCACCGGCCCCGGCCTGGCGCACCGGGCTCGTTATCAGTGCGTCGTCGCCTGCCGTGTATCCGCCGCGCAGGTCGGTGGTCTCGAGACCCACCCGCTTGAGGTTGTCGTCGAACGTGAAGCGGAGAGTCGTCGGGCCCGCGACCGTGAGAGGGATGTCGTCGGCGCCGCCGTCGAGGCCATACGCCTCGTCCCAACCGTCGTTCAGCGCGACCTTGTACTCGTAGCTGCCCGCTGGCACCTCGAACTCGGCGGAGTAGATGCCCTCCGCGCCCGTGGGCTCGAGCTCGGTCTCGGCGCAGTCGGGCGCCCAGTCGGCAGCGCAGCCGAGCTCGGACTGCAGCGAGCCCACGAGGGCCGCCGTGCGATCTGCGGCGGAAGCGGGCGGCGTGCCGAGGACGCCGGCTGTGCCGAACCCCGAGACGACGAGCGCGGTGGCGGCGATGAGGGCGAGCGGACGTGAGGCGGTCGTCTTCGACCGAGCCGACTTGAACAAGAGATGCTCCCTGGGTGGCGGGCGGACACGACGACGTGTCCGAAGGCTTGCGAGTGAAGCTAGCAGGGTGTCGCCGAGGACTGCAAGCGCTTGCAGAGGTGCTTTGGCGAAAAGTCACGGGCCAACGCTGCGCCGTTGGCCGAAAGTCGCAAGCGCTTCCAGAGCCACGACTCCCGGAGGGTGACGATTTCTCGCCGTGTTCACCCTCCGGACACCTTCGCCGACTACAACTGCAGGTGCGCGGACACAGACTCAGACCGGATCGGGTAGTCACGTCATCCGCGCAAACGGTGAGCGTCTGCTCCCGAAGACCCCCGCCGAATCGGGTCGGCGGGGGTCTTCTCTGTCTTCAGAGCGTTCAAATCGCGTGAATGACCCCATTTCGACGGAATATCGGGCCATTCTCGCGATTCGAAGGCCCCTGGTTGTGGACAACACAATCGGGCTGTCGGAATCATGTCACCGTGGCGCCATGGGACGAACGCAAAAGCTTCCAGATGAATGCGGCGACGGATTCCCGGTCCGAATCGCTCGCCTGCACGGGGTGAGCCGCAGTCGCCTTCGCGGTCGGGACCTGGAGGCGCCGTTCCACGGAGTACGCATCCTCCGCGGAAGCACACCGTCTTTCCGCGACATCGAGGATCCATACGAACGGCAGCGGCAGGCGCGGGTTCACCGGGCGCGCACCTATGCTCCCGGGATGCACCCGGGCCATTTCTTCAGCCACCAGACCGCAGCGTCGATCTGGGGTGCACCGTTGCCCCTGGAGTTCACTGACGCAGACGAGATCGCGGGCTATACCGAGCTGCCCCTCCACGTCAGCGCTGCCGGACCGACTCCGTTCCCCCGAGCGGCCGGGATCAAGGGGCACCGGACCCTCGCGAGCCTCACTTCGATCAGCGATCAGGGTGGCCTCCGGGTCACGTCCGCGGCCGCCACCTGGGTGTCGCTGGGAACACTCCCCCTACTCGATGTCGTGGCGCTCGGAGACTACCTGTGCAGGACTTGGCGGCAGGGCCGGGGCCGACCGTCGCCGGGCCGCCCGCCCCTCAGCACCGTCGACGAGCTCCGAGCATCGCTAGATGCCGGACGGCGCCGCGGCGCCGCGCGCCTCCGTGCGGCGATCGATCTGATCCGAGAGGACTCCTGGTCGCCTCGAGAGACGAAGGTGCGATGCATCCTCATCACGGCTGGTCTTCCCGAACCCGAGCTCAATGTCGACCTCTTCGACGATCGCGGTCGCTTTCTCGGTTGCGTGGACATGGCCTATCGGCACGAACGCGTCATCATCGAATACCTCGGGATGCTGCACGGTGACAGGTGGGCGGCGGACGTGGAGCGCATCGCGGGTCTGCGCGCAGCCGGCTGGACGGTCATCGAGGTGACGTCACCGCTCCTGAAGAACCCGGAAGAGCTCGTGCGTCGCGTCGCCGCGGCTTTGCGGCGCTGATCTGCTTCCGCTCGAATCGCGTGAATGACCGCATTCGGAGAGAGTTTCGGGTCATTTGCGCGATTCGAACGCCCCTGATGGTGGACAACACGATCGGCCCGCATATCGGGTCAATCGCGCGATTCGAAGGGCAGGATGCGGATGCCGGGGCTACAGGCGCTCGATGATCGTGGCGTTCGCCATGCCGCCGCCCTCGCACATGGTCTGCAGGCCGAAGCGTCCGCCGACCGCATCGAGGTGGTCGATCAGAGTTCCGAGCAGACGGGTGCCCGATGAACCGAGAGCGTGTCCGAGGGCGATCGCCCCTCCGCGCGGGTTGAGCTTCGCGGCATCCGCCCCGAGCTCCGCCGCCCACGCGAGCGGCACGGACGCGAACGCCTCGTTGACCTCGTAGGCGTCGAGGTCATCGATCGTGAGTCCGGTGCGTTCGAGGATGCGCCGCGTGGCGGGGATCGGCCCTGTGAGCATCATGAGCGGATCGTCTCCGACAACGCTGAACGCGTGGAACCTGGCTCGTGGCGTGAGGCCCAGCTGTTCGGCCCGCTCGGCGCTCATCAAGAGAGCGGCAGATGCTCCGTCGGTGAGGGGTGACGAGTTTCCGGGCGTGATCCGCCAGTCGAGCTCGGGGAAGCGGGCAGCGAGCGCGTCCGTGCGGAACGCCGGGTTCAGCCCTGCCAGCCCCTCGGCGGTCGTGCCGGCGCGGACGGTCTCGTCGGCCACGGCATCCTGCGCCTCGGCGACCGGGATCACCGTGCGGTCGAAGAATCCCGCGTGCCACGCGGCGGCCGCACGTCGGTGCGACTCGGCGGCGTACTCGTCGAGCGCTGCGCGGTCGAGGCCCCAGTGCTGGGCGATCAGCTCGGCCGAGACTCCCTGGTTCACGAGACCATCGGGATAGCGCTCGCGCAGCCGGGGCGACATCGGGCTTCCGCCGACCGCCGACGACCCGAGCGGCACGCGGCTCATCGACTCGACACCGCCGACGATGACCGCATCGTACGCGCCGGCCATGATCCCCTGCGCGGCGAAGTGCACCGCCTGTTGACTCGACCCGCACTGACGATCGATCGTCGTGGCGGGAACGATCTCGGCGAAACCTGCAGCGAGCACGGCCTGTCGAGCGATGTTCGACGACTGATCGCCCACCTGGCTCACGCAGCCGAGGATCACGTCGTCGATCTGCAGCGAGTCGAGGCCGTTGCGTTCGAGGATGGCGGCGAGCGCGCCCGCCGCCAGATCGACCGGGTGCACGCCCGACAGGGCACCCCCCGGTTTGCCCCGCCCGACGGGGGTGCGGACGATATCGACCAGGACGGCTTCGCTGCGCGTGCTCATGCCTCCTATTCTCACCCTGCCGCAGGGTCGCGTCGCGGGACGCCGACATCGATGGCGGATGCCGTCTTCGCGCGCCGCGAAAACGGGGGGCGGGCCCCGGCATCCGAAATACAATCGATGGTGCGCCCGCACCCTGGCGCATCCCCCCACCGTCGAGGCGCCCGCGACCCGGGCGACCGCACTCTCCGAGGACCCACCATGTCCAGCGAACCCATCACCGTCTCCATCCGCCGCGAGCTCGATCCCGAGCATGTGGCCGAGGCCACTGCCTGGGTGCAGACCGGCGTGAATCTCGCCCACCGGTACCCGGGGTTCCTCGGATCCGGATGGGTGCGCGACGGCGAGGACTCGCACGTCTGGCACATGCTCTACCGGTTCTCCGACGAGAAGTCTCTCGTCGCCTGGGAGCAGTCTGGCGAGCGCGAGTGGTGGAAGTCGACCGGCGAGCAGTTCGTGCGCAGCGAGCGCGTGCGGCGCCGCAGCGGCATCGAGGGCTGGTTCGATGAGCCGACCACCGACACCATCACTCTCCCCCGGGCGGACGGCACGACGACCACCGTCGCGATGGTCAGCACTCCCCCTCGGTGGAAGCAGGCAGTGTCGATCTGGCTCGGGTTCTTCCCCCTCAACCTCGTCTTCACCTATGCGATGAGTCCGATCCCGGGCTGGAACGAGCTGCCGATCTGGCTGCGCGTACTCGCCACGACCGTCGTGCTGACCCCGATCATGACCTACTGGGTGCTGCCGCTCGTGACGCGGTCGCTGCGTCGCTGGCTCAACCGCTGAGGCTCGGCTCGTCTGCGGTCCGGGTGGGCTGCGGCATCCGCGGCTCACACGGGCCACACCCTCGCGGGGTCAGTTCCGCACCGGAAACGTCCGATTCCGGTGCGGAACTGACCCCGCATCGCCCGTCGGATGCGGAATCGACCCCGCACGGCTCTGCGGAGCCACGGCGCGCCGGGCACGAGCGCCTCAGACGGCGGCGATCCTCCAGGACGCGGCGTGCGTCGCCCCCGGCTCGAGAACGACCAGATCGGTCGCCGAGTTGAACGCGTCGGGCGGGCAGGTCATGGGCTCGACCGCGAGACCGATCCGATGGATCGCATCGATCCCCGGGTTGTCGGCCGTGTGCACCTGCACCCACGGGCAGCGCTCGTCGAACGTGATCGCGACGCCGGTTCCGGCATCCGTCACCAGGCGCACCTCGGCGACGCCGTCGGTGCGAGCAAGGCCCGTGAACGCGTGATCGATGAACACGTCGCCGATCGGGCGCGCAGCGCGGAAGTCCCACTCCGGATGCGCCGACACGGCCTCGAGACCGACAGGACTCAGCCGGTCGGGCGTGACGGTCAGCACCTCGGATGCCGGCAGGGTCAGTGTCCAGTCGTCCACCCGGCCGGGGCCTGCGACGAGATACGGATGCGGTCCGGTGCCCCAGGGCGCAGCATCCGCGCCGAGATTGTGCGCCGTGACGGTCTGACGCAGCCCGTCGACGTCGATGCGGTACTCGACCTCGACCTCGACGCGGAACGGGTACCCGGTCTGCGGCTCGATCACGGCGGCGAGCACGACGCGGTCGTCGAGCACGAGGCGATCCTCGAACTCGGCCCACGCCAGCAGGCCGTGCAGTGCCTGGCCGCGGGCAGGTTCGGTGAGGGCCAGCTGGTGCTCGGAGCCGCCGAACGTGTACTTCCCGTCGACGATGCGGTTGGGCCACGGCGCGAGGGTGGTGCCGCGGTATCCGGGCCGTACCTCGTCGGCGTCGAACGGCACGACCAGGTCGCGCCCGTCGAACGTGAGCACGCGCAGCGATGCCCCGACGCTCGCGATGACAGCCTCATAGCCGTGCCCCTCGATGCGCAGCTGACGACCGGAACGCGGTCGCGCCGCCGTCGCGAGATCCACGGCGGCCGAAGAGACGTCGACCATCACAGCCCCTGGGCGAGTCGGTAGTAGGCCTGGTTCCAACGGACCTGCTTCTGGAACTCGGGGAGCGTGGTCGCGTCGTCGATCACGAGCAGCTCGACCTCGGCCATCTCGGCGAAGTCACGGAAGGCCTCGAGCCCGACGGCGGTCGACATGACGGTGTGGTGCGCAGCGCCGGCGGTCAGCCACGCAGCGGCCGAGGTGGTGAAGTCGGGCTGCGGCTTCCACACGGCGCGGCCGACAGGCAGCTTCGGCAGCGACTGCCGCGGCGGCACGTTCTCGACGACGTTCGCGGTGAGGCGGAACCGGTCGCGCATGTCGCTGAGCGCCACGACGATCGCGGGGCCGGGGTCGGCGGTGAAGACGAGGCGCACCGGGTCGTCCTTGCCGCCGATGCCGAGCGGGTGGATCTCGAGCGTCGGCTTCGAGGTGGTGAGCGACGGCGAGACCTCGAGCATGTGCGCCCCGAGGATCAGCTCGTCGCCGGGGGTCATGTCGTAGGTGTAGTCCTCCATGAGGCTCGCGCCGCCGGGAAGACCCGCACCCATCACGTTGGCGACGCGCACGAGGATCGCGGTCTTCCAGTCGCCCTCGGCACCGAAGCCGTAGCCCTCGGCCATCAGGCGCTGCACCGCGAGACCCGGCAGCTGCTTCAGGGCACCGAGGTCTTCGAAGGATGTGGTGAAGGCGCCGAAGCCGCCCTCCTCTAGGAACGTCCGCAGACCGATCTCGATCGCGGCGCCGTCACGCAGCGATTGGTGGCGCTCGCCACCGCGACGCAGCTCGGGCACGACCTCGTACAGCTCTTCGTACTCGGCCACGAGGGCGTCGATCTCGGAGTCGGATGCCGCGGCGACGGCATCCGCCAGATCGTTCACGCCCCACGTGTTGACCTGCACGCCGAAGCGCAGCTCGGCCTCGGTCTTGTCACCCTCGGTGACGGCGACGAAGCGCATGTTGTCACCGAAGCGGGCGAGCTTGAGCGAGCGGGATGCCGCGAGGCCGGCGGCCGCACGCTGCCAGGTCGCGATCTCCTGACGCACTCGCGGATCGCTCGCGTGACCGACGACGGTCTTGCGGGGCACGCCCAGACGGGTCTGGATGTAGCCGAACTCGCGGTCGCCATGGGCCGCCTGGTTGAGGTTCATGAAGTCGAAGTCGATGTCGGCCCAGGGCAGCTCGACGTTCGCCTGCGTGTGCAGGTGCGCGAGGGGCTTCTGCAGCGCGTCGAGGCCGGCGATCCACATCTTCGCGGGGCTGAACGTGTGCATCCACGCGATCAGCCCGATGACCCGGTCGTCGGCGTTGGCCTCGAGCGCGGTGCGCTTGATGGCGGCGGCGTCCGTGAGCACCGGCTTCCAGACGATCTTCACCGGAACCTCGCCGGCCTCGTCGAGCATGCGGGCGATCTGCTGCGACTGCTCGGCGACCTGCGCCAGCGTCTCGGGGCCGTAGAGGTGCTGGCTGCCGGTGAGGAACCAGACTTCGTAGCCGTCGAGCGAGGTGGCGAGCGGGGTGCGGGTCATGAGAGTCCTTTCAGAAGGTGAGTCGCTGAGCCTGTCGACGCGTCAGAGCGAGTCGACGGCGGCGGCCTCGATGGCGAGGCCCGCGCGGTAGCGGTCGAGGTAGGCGGCGAAGCCGGCGACGTCCGCAGGGTCGGGGTCGGCGACCGCGAGGGATGCTGAGGCGAAGACGTCGCGTTCGAGGTACTCGCCGAGCGACGCCGTCTCGGAGTGCGCGAGGTACGACGCGAGCACCGCGATACCCCAGGCGCCACCCTCGGAGGCGAGTTCGCCGACCGCGACCGGAGCGCCGAGCGCACCCGCGAGGAAGCGCTGCGCGACTCCGGCCGTGCGGAACATGCCCCCGTGCGCGAACATGCGGTCGAGTTCGACACCCTCGGCGGCGAGCACCTGCATCCCGAGCGCGAGCGTGCCGAAGACGCCGTACAGCTGCGAGCGCATGAAGTTCGCGAGAGTGAAGGCGCTGTCGGGCGTGCGCACGAACAGCGGCCGCCCCTCGGTGAGACCCGCGATCGGCTCGCCGGCGAGGTGGTTGTACGCCAGCAGTCCACCGGCATCCGCCTCGCCGTCGAGTGCTTCGCGGAACAGGGCGTCGAAGACGGCATCGTCGCTCAGCGGCTGCCCCGCGGCTGCCGAGAAGCGGGTGAAGAGCCCCGCCCAGGCGGCGAGCTCGCTCGCGCCGTTGTTGCAGTGCACCATGGCGACGGCGTCACCCGCGGGAGTCGTCACGAGGTCGAGCTCGTGATGCACCTCGGCGAGCGGTCGCTCGAGCACGACCATCGCGAAGATGCTCGTTCCCGCCGAGACGTTTCCCGTGCGCGGCGACACCGAGTTGGTCGCCACCATGCCGGTGCCCGCGTCGCCCTCGGGCGGGCACAGCGGGATGCCGGGCTGCAGTGCGCCGGTCGGGTCGAGGAGCCGCGCGCCTTCCGCCGTGAGGGATCCTGCGGCGGCGCCCGCCGGGAGCACGGTCGGGAGCAGGTCTCGTGCGGCCGCGGGAAGACGGTCGGCGGCGAGAGCGTCGTACGCCTGCAGCATCCGCTCGTCGTAGTCTCCGGTGGCCGAGTCGATCGGGAACATGCCTGAGGCGTCGCCCACCCCGAGTACGCGCTCGCCCGTCAGACACGTATGCACATAGCCGGCGAGGGTGGTGACGAAGTCGAGCTGCGGCACGTGCGCCTCGCCGTCGAGCACCGCCTGGTGCAGGTGTGCGATCGACCAGCGCAGCGGGATGTTGACGCCGAGCAGGTCGGTCAGCTCGGCCGCCGCGGCGCCCGTGTTGGTGTTGCGCCAGGTGCGGAAGGGCGTGAGCAGCTCAGCCTGCGCGTCGAACGCGAGGTAGCCGTGCATCATGGCCGAGATACCGATCGCGCCGAACGTCTCGGGGCGCACGCCGTGGCGTTCGTGCGCGTCGGCGACCAGGGCGGCATAGGCGGCCTGCAGACCCGTCCACACGTCGTCGATCGAGTAGGTCCACAGACCGTCCTCGAGTCGGTTCTCCCACGCGAAGGCTCCGGTTGCCAGCACCTCGGTGGCATCCGATCCGATCAGGCAGGCCTTGATGCGCGTGGAGCCGAGCTCGATGCCGAGGCTCGTGCGGGCGGCGAGGATGTCGTCGTGCGCGGTGGTGCGGGTCGTGTCGCTCATCGTCGGGCGTCCGAGTTCTGTCCGTAGACGTTCTGGTATCGGTGGAAGAGGCTGTCGATCGCCTCCTGCGGAATCGGGATCAGCGGGCCGGCCTCACGGGCGTAGTGGACGGTGCGCGCGACGTCCTCGACCATGACGGCGGCCTTCACGGCATCCTTCGCGTCGACCCCGATGGTGAAGGGGCCGTGGTTCTGCATGAGCACGGCCCGGCTGCGGTGACCGGCGAGGGTCTGCACGATGCCGCGGCCGATCGAGTCGTCGCCGATGATCGCGAAGGGGCCGACCGGGATCGGTCCGCCGAACTCGTCGGCCATGGCCGTGATGACGCAGGGGATCTCCTCGCCGCGCGCGGCCCAGGCGACGGCGAACGTCGAGTGCGTGTGCACGACCCCGCCGACGTCGGGCATGTGGCGGTAGACGTAGGCGTGGGCGGCGGTGTCGCTCGAGGGCGAACGGTCGCTGCCGGCGGTGCCGGGGATCACGGCGCCGTCGAGATCGCACAGGATCATGTTCTCGGGGGTGAGGTCGTCGTAGCTCACGCCTGAGGGTTTGATGACGAACAGGTCGGCGCCGGGGACGCGGCCCGACACGTTGCCGCCGGTCCAGACGACGAGTCCGTAGCGCACGAGTTCGGCGTGCAGACGGGCGACGTCCTCGCGGACGGCCTGGATCGATGCGTCGATCTCGGCGGAGAAGACGTTCTCGTCAGAGAAAGCGGGGGCTTCGTTGCTCACGGATACCTCGGGGTCGTCGGTGGTCACTGTGACCGGTCACAGAAGTGTGTCACGGGGGCATGGGGGCGGTCAAGGGACGCGGCTCGGTGGTCGGCCGTTCACAATTCAGGAAGAGCACGGCGGCAACGCGATCGGCCGCCCGGAATCACGCGGATTCTGCACGGGGGTGGAGCCGTTCGTCCTGAGTTGTGAACGCGGTGCGCTTCACAGATTCGGAGGATCGACGCCTCGAGCGCGGGGAGCCACGGGTGCACGCCGACCGCAGGGCGGTCACGCCCGGGGCAGCGCGGGTCACCCCCGGGGCGGGGCGGCCGAATCACGGGTCACGAGCACGGGCGCCACGGGCGGGAGATCGGATGCCGGCGCTCCGTCGCTGTCCGCCAGCACCGCCGCCACCGCACGGCGCGCCAGCTCGGAGAAGTCCTGTCGCACGGTCGTCAGCTTGGGCCAGTAGTAGGCGGCATCCGGGGTGTCATCGAAGCCCACCACGCTGATGTCGCCCGGCACCGAGAGCCCGACCTCATGCAGCCCGCCGAGCAGCCCGAGCGCCATCTGGTCGTTGGCCGCGAACACAGCCGTCACGCCCGACTTCCGCACGGCCTCGACAGCCGCGTACCCCGACCCCGCGGTCCAGTCGCCCTCGATCACGGGTCCGGCCGCGAGTCCGCGGGCGGCCAGCTCGGCCGCGAATCCCTGCGTGCGGGACTCGGCTTCGAGCCAGTCGGCCGGACCTGCGAGGTGCGCGATGCGTGTGTGCCCCGCGTCGGCGAGCGCCGCGACGGCGAGCCTGGCTCCGGCCGCCTGGTCGACCGAGAGGCCGCGGGCTCCCCGGTCGGCCGCATGCAGGGTCACGACAGGCACCCCGATGCGCACCTCGTCGAGCGCGTCGAGGGTGTGGGCGTGCGGGGCGACGACGACGATGCCTTCGACGCCCTGCATCACGAGGTGGTCGACCGCGGCGATGACAGCGTCGGCGTCTCCGGCATCCGCGAATGCCGCACTCAGCCAGTAGCCGACCTCGCGGGCTGCGGCCTCGAGCGCGGCGACGCTACGCGAGGGTCCGTAGTGCAGCGCGTCGGTGGCCAGCACCCCGAGAGTGCGGGAGCGCCGCGTGCCCAACGCCCTGGCGGCGTTGTTCATGCGGTAGCCGAGCTCGGTCATCGCGGCGAGCACGCGCTCACGGGTCTCGGCGGCGACCTCGGGGTGGTCGTTCAGCACCCGTGACACCGTCTGCCGAGAGACCCCGGCGAGCACGGCGACATCACGCACGCCGACGGTGCGGCGGGGCTCGCTGCTCGTGTCACTCACGCCGACGAGTGTATGCCGAGCGGCCCCGGCGCCTCTTCTTCGTGCCACTCTGGTGACATGCGCATCGCACTCACGGGATCATCGGGCAAGCTCGGCAGCGTCGTCGCGCGGGAACTCCGCGCCCACGGCCACGAGGTCATCGGCATGGACGTCGCAGGAGTCCGCGGACCTGACTTCGTGCAGGTCGACCTCACGGATTACGGCCAGGTGGTGGATGCTTTCACTGCCGTCGGCGACCGGCACGACGGCATCGACGCCGTGGTGCATCTGGGCGCGATCCCGGCCCCCGGCATCCGCAGCGATGTCGCCACGTTCCACAACAACATGCCGGCCACGTTCAACGTGTTCTGGGCGGCGGTGCGCCTCGGCATCCGGCGCGTCGTCTACGCGTCGAGCGAGACCGTTCTCGGCCTGCCGTTCGACGTGCCGCCGCCCTACGTACCTGTCGACGAGGACTACCCCGCCCGCCCCGAATCGGTGTACTCGCTGGTCAAGACGCTCGAGGAGCAGCTGGCGAGGGAGCTCGTGCGCTGGCACCCCGACCTCTCGATCACGGCCCTGCGGTTCTCGAACGTCATGAACCCCGAGGACTATGCCGAGTTCCCCGATTTCGACGCCGACGCCCTGCGCCGCAAGTGGAACCTCTGGGGCTACATCGATGCCCGCGACGGTGCACAGGCGGTGCAGCGAGCGCTCGAGGTCGCGGCCCCGGGCTTCGACAACTTCATCATCGCCGCCGCCGACACCGTGATGTCGCGGCCGAACGCCGAGCTGCTCGCCGAGGTCTTCCCCGACGTGCCGGTCGCTCGCGAGTTCGGACCGAACGAGACGCTGCTGTCGATCGACAAGGCCCGCCGCGTGCTGGGGTTCGACCCGCAGCACTCCTGGCGCGACCACGCCTGAGCCGGCCAGCCGCACGACGCGGCAACCCGTCAGCGCCGAGCGATGGTCGATCCGACTGCTGGGCAAGCAACAACTTCGTCGCTTCTAACGAACCGGTGCCGGTAATAGAATCCCACCATATCGGCCGCCAGCCCGTAGTCTCACCGCATGAAACAACGTAGTTTCGTTCATAAAGGCATTTCTCTCGCGGTGATCGTGATTGCGGTGATCGCGCTCGTGCCATTCAATAACGCGGCAGCACAAGCCGATACATATTCCGCGAGCTGCAATCAATGGCCCGCAACACAGGTACCCTGCCGAGCCGATGACGCGAACATGGACTATTGCACGGTCGAACCATGGGATCCTACGATCGGGCAGAGGTTCGGCGAAGCGATGTCCAACCTCGACAACCAGACCGATCTCTATGACACTTACATGAATCCGTGTGGAACTCAGACAGACCTTGGCGCCCACCGCAACGGGGTCACCGGTGAAGTCGAGCTCCCCGATAACGTGCTGGGCATGTACATCTGCACGAAGAGGATGCCGAGCGTCGCGCGCTGCGACCAGGCCAGTCTGATCTTCAACATCCGTTCGTCGTGGTTACAGTCGCGCACATGGGGTTGGAACAGCACGCAGCTGGCAAATGCGCGCCGGAACGTCCTCTGCCATGAGATTGGGCACGCCGTCGGGGTTTATCACGATACCGGCGTCGGAGGGTGCATGAATTCCACTCTATCGACGCAAGTCCTCTACTATCCACAGCACCACGTTGATCACATCAACGCTGCGCATTGATGAAGACAGGACCGATCATGAACGCACAACGCAGCCGGCGATCGCATGTAAGCCTGACGCTGGTGCCGACATTGGCACTGCTACTTAGCTCATGCGCGACGGCGCCAGGAACCCACCCAGCACCGGTATCTGTCGCGCAGGAAGCAACACGATCTGATGCCGCTGAGATCCTTCTGTCTCTCGATATCAGTGCTGTCTCGACCATCGTCTTCCAGAACACGACAGACCTCGGCCAACGCTCCGCGGCTGTGGTCACCGGTACCGTGCACCGCTGGCTCGCGGGAGACAAGGTCACCACCGCCACCGGAACACCCGTCGGTGCAGCCCTCCTCGCCGAAGTCGAGGTCACCGAGGTCACTGTGAAGGACGAGACATCGCTGCAGCCGGGGGACATCGTCTACATTCCCGTGATCTCTCCGTCGTCGGAGCCTCAAGAGGTCGCCGATGCGTTGCCCCGAGACCTCAACGTGGTGGCATATCTCGACGACGAGTTGACCCCAGAGCAGCTGCAGGTGTCCGAGGAGTATCGAGTCGAGACAGGCGACGCTGAGGCGGCAGGCAAACCCCGATGGCCCCTCGTGAGCCCCCAGGGGTTCATCGTCACCAACCCATCCGACCCTGGCGAACAGATCTGGCCGTTCTTGGGATCGCGCGCAACCGGGGAACTCACCGACGTTCTCCCGGGAGGGCGGTTGGATGGCCTGACTGACGAGCAACGCAAGCTCATCATCGGCTGACGGACGGCGCGGCAGGACCTGACCGCACCCCGGCGCGGGCGTGCGAGCCTCAGCGCCGGGCGATGGTCGATCCGCGGATCACGAGCCGCACCGGCAGATGGTGCGACCCCTCGCCGATGTCGATGCCGTCGATCGCGTCGAACACCCGAAGCGCCGCCTGACGCCCCAGCTGCTGCAGGTTGGCGTCGATGCTGGTGAGCTCGGGTCGCGCGTTCGTCGCGAGCACTTCCCAGTTGTCGTAGCCGATCACCGCAAGGTCGTCGGGCACCGATCGGCCGAGATCCCGCGCCGAGTCGAGCACGCCGCGAGCGATCTGGTCCGAGCCGCAGAACACGGCGTCGATGTCGGGATGCCGGTTCAGCAGCATCGCCGCGGCGTCGCGCCCCCAGTGCTCCGTCCACTCCGAGAACATCGGCTCGCCGACGAGCTCGAGGCCGGCTTCGGCGAGGGCGGCCCTGGCCCCGGCGAGGCGGTCTTGAGCTGCGGCATACGTCGGGTCGCCCGAGATGTGTGCGATGCGCCGACGCCCGCACGCCAGCAGATGCTCGATCGCCAGCCGTCCGCCCGCGTAGTTGTCAGGAGTCAGTGAGAGGTCGCGAGGGTCGTCGGACGGCGCGTACGCGTAGACGACCGGCACGGGGATCTCCTGCCCGAGCGAGGGCCGCGGATCTGTCTGCCGCCCGACGACGATGATGCCGTCGACCCGGCGGCTGAGGAGCTCACGGAGATGATGCTGCTCACGGATCGCGTCGCCGCGCGCATCGCACAGGAAGACGTTGATGCGACCGGCGCCGAAGGCATCCTCAGCGCCCATCAGGATCGGCAGCATGAAGCGGCCCTCGAGGTCGCTGGTGAGCAGGCCGACGGTGCCCGTGCGCCCTGCAAGCAGGCCGCGCGCCATGGCGTTCGGCGTGAACGACAGCTCGTCGGCGATCGCCCGCACCTTGACCCGTGTCGCCGCCGAGACGTCACCGCGATCGTTCAGCGCCTTCGAGGCCGTCGAGATCGACACCCCCGCACGCGCGGCGACGTCACCGAGGGTCACAGCCCGCGTTCCACTCGTATCAGTCATCCCACTCCCTGTTGCTGAAAGGTTATCGGAACAAGGGTTGACGGCCCTGCGAGAACCACGCTATACCTTTTCGAAAGGGTTTTCGTAGATTTCGAGATTCCCGATCGCACACCACCTCACTCCCGGCGCTGCACTGTCGAAGCGCCACACCGCATCCGCTCGAGGAAGAGCCCAGAGGAGCCCCCGCCCATGAACACCACTCGAACCCACGCCGCCCGCCGGGCCGCAGCCGCGGTCATCGCGGCCGGTCTGCTCGTCGGCGGTCTCGCCGCCTGCGCACCCGCCGCCGACGAGGCGTCGAACGAGCCGATCCCCGCCGAAGGCACCGACGACGGCACGACGCTGACGCTGTGGACCCGCGCTCCGATCGAGCGCCAGGCCAAGCTGCTCGTCGACGCCTACAACGACAGCCACGAGAACCAGGTCGAGCTGACGGTCGTCCCCAACGATGACTACGTCGCCAAGGTCGGTGCCGCTGCAGGGTCGGACGGTCTGCCCGACCTGTTCGCCGCCGACATCGTCTACGTGCCCAACTGGGCTCAACAGGGCCTGTTCCAAGACATGTCCGAGCAGATCGATGCGCTCGACTTCAAGGACGAGATCAACCCCGGTCATCTGTCGGCCGGCACGGTCGACGGCGCGGAGTATGTGCTGCCCTTCGCCCTCGACCTCTCGATGCTCTTCTGGAACAAGGAGCTGTTCGCCGAAGCGGGCCTCGACCCCGAGAAGGCACCCGCGACACTCGAGGAGTTCGCCGAGGCGGCCATGGCCGTGCAGGCGCTGAACAAGCCGGACACCTACGGAACGGCGACCGGCCTCAACTGCGGAGGCTGCCTGGTCTTCACCTGGTTCCCCTCGATCTGGGCATCGGGCGACGAGGTCATGAGCGACGACGGCACCGAATCCCTGCTCGACGGCGACTCCGCCCAGGCCGTCTACGACACGTGGGCCGAGCTGCAGGATGCCGGGGCGATCCTGCCCAGCTCGACGGATGAGGCCGGCCCCACCTGGACCGCGGCGTTCAGCGAGGGCAAGGTCGGCGTGATGCCGTTCCCCGCGACGCTGCTCCCCTCCCTGGAGTTCGACGCAGGAGTCGCCGGCATCCCCGGTGTCGACGGCGGCGCCTCGACGTTCGTCGGCGGCGACGGCATCGGCATCTCGAAGGACTCTGAGAAGGCGGCGCAGGCCTGGAACTTCCTCAACTGGATGATGTCGGAGGAGGCGCAGGTCGAGGTGCTCGCGAAGGACGGCAACGCCGTCTCACGCGGCGACCTCGCCGACAACGAGTACGCCGCCGCCGACCCGCGACTGGTCACGATCAACGAGGTCGCCGCCCAGGGCGACACCCCGGTGGCGCTGAACTTCCAGCAGGCTTTCAACGCCCCGGGCAGCCCGTGGCTGACGCTGGTGCGCAACGCGGTGCTGAACGGCGACGACTCGGTGCCGGCCGACAACGAGGAGATCACAGCGATCCTGTCGCAGTGACCCATCGCGGGGGCGGTGCCGCGCACCGCCCCCGCATCCGCTCATCAGTCCCCCGATCGAAAGAGAATCTGATGACCTCGACCGCACCTCCGCTGCGTCGCCGCAGACGCCGCACCGCCTTCGGCGGCCCGGTGCAGGGCTGGCTGTACGCGGCCCCGACGGCGATCTTCGTCGCTCTGCTCTTCATCGTGCCGCTGGTGCTGGTGGTGCAGATGTCGGCATCCGACTGGCCTCTGCTGAGCGGAAATCAGGGCATCAACTTCCCCGAGAACTACGCGGATGCCGTCACCCACCGCCTCTTCTGGGACTCGATCCGCTTCACCCTGCTCTACACGCTCATCACGACCGTGATCCTGATCGGCCTCGGACTCGCCCTCGCCCTGCTCGTGCAGGAGTCGACCCGCTGGAAGGGGTTCCTGCGCACGGCGTTCCTGATCCCGAGCGCCCTCGGCCTGGCATCCGCCTCGCTGCTCTTCTACGTGCTGTACTCCCCGATCGCCGGACCTTTCGCAGACCTCATGAAGTCGTGGGGAATCACGTTCCTCGGCACTCCCGAAGGCGCGTTGTGGTCGACGATCTTCCTGATCGTCTGGCGCTATGCGGGCTTCTACATGCTGCTGATGCTCGTGGGCCTGCAGGGCATCCCCGACGACGTGTACGAGGCGGCGCGCATCGACGGAGCGAACCGGTGGCAGACGTTCCGCGACATCACGGTGCCGCTGCTCAAGCCGACCTTCGCCCTCACCACAGTGATGTGCGTGACGGGGTCGCTGCTCGCGTTCGAGCAGTTCTACATCCTCACCAAAGGCGGACCCGACAACAGCACCATGACCGTCGTGCAGCTGATCTACAACGTCGCCTTCCAGGGGCAGAACAGCCTCGGCATCGCCGGCGCCCTCTCGGTGATCGTGCTGCTCGCGCTCATCGTCATCAACGTCTTCCAGCTGCGCGCGTTCCGCCGCCCAGAAGACGACTGAGAACCGAACCGAGAGCTGAGAATCATGTCACAGACATTGACCCGCACCATCGTCGCCCCGAATCATCAGCCCACCGCACCCCGGTACCGCTCGAAGGCGGCCCGCGTCGTGTTCGGCATCCCCTACTGGGTGTTCACGACCGCCCTCGCGGTGATCTTCCTCTACCCCCTGATCTGGACCGGCGTCTCGTCCGTGAGTCCGCTGGCCGGCACCAGTCAGACCGACGGCTGGGGCTTCGGCAACTACGCCGCGCTCGGCGAGTACCAGGCCGGCATCTGGGTCTACCTCGGCAACTCGCTGTTCGTCTCGGTGCTCACCGTGGCCCTCACGCTGTTCATCTCGCTGCTGGGCGGATACGCGTTCGCGCGCTTCTCTTTTCCCGGCAAGAACGCGCTGTTCCTGCTGACCCTCGCGATCCTGATGGTGCCCTACGCGACGCTGCTGATCCCCCTCTACGTGATCCTCAACGCGGTCGGCCTGCAGAACTCGCTCGTCGGTGTGGCGCTCGTGATCACGATGTTCCAGCTGCCGTTCTCGATGTTCATGATGCGCATCTCTTTCGAGTCGATCCCGCGCGAGATGGACGAGGCCGCGATGGTCGACGGATGCTCCAGCTGGGGCGCCCTGTGGCGGGTGCTGCTCCCGGCGGTCAAGCCCGGGCTCGTCACGGTCGGGCTGTTCGCGTTCCTCACGGCGTGGAACGACTTCATGGCTCCGCTGATCCTCATCAACGACACGAACCGCATGACGCTGCCGCTCGCGGTCGCCAACCTCCGTGGGCAGGTGCAGGGCGTCGTCGACTACGGCGCCACCGAGGCGGGAGTCGTCGTGCTGGCGCTCCCCTGCATCCTGCTCTTCCTGATCCTGCAACGACACTACGTGCGCGGCTTCATGTCCGGCGCTTTCAAGGGATGACCATGTTCGACACCACTGCACCGGCAGCGCCGGTGGTTCCCACCCGCGGCCGTCTGCGCCCTCTCGGCCTCGACGAGGTGCGCATCACCGGAGGATTCTGGGGTGACCGCCAGACTGTGAACGGCGCTGCCACCCTCGCGCACATCGAGTCGCGCCTCGAGTCCGAGGGGTGGCTGCCGAACTTCGACCTCGCCGCCGCCGGCACCCTGCCGGAGGGGCGCCGGGGGCGCGAGTTCGCGGATTCCGAGATCTACAAGTTCCTCGAGGCGATGGCGTGGGAGATCGGACGGACGGATGCCACGGCCGAAGGCGACCTCGAGCAGCGATTCCGCCGCGTGGTCGACCGTGTCGCCGCCGCGCAGGAGCCCGACGGGTACCTCAACACCATGTTCGGGCGTGAGGGACAGGGCGAACGCTGGTCGGCGCTGCAGTGGGGGCACGAGCTCTACTGCCTCGGACACCTGTTCCAGGCGGCCGTCGCTCGGGTGCGAACGAGGCCGGATGCCGACGACGGGCTGATCGACATCGCGCGCCGCGCTGCGGAACTCGTGTGCCTCGAGTTCGGCCCGGACGGGCGCGACGCGATCTGCGGGCACGCCGAGGTCGAGGTCGGTCTCGCAGAACTCGGGCGCGCTCTCGGCGAGCAGCGTTACATCGACCAGGCGGCGCTGTTCGTCGAGCGGCATGGCCGGGGGTCTCTGGGCGAGATCGAGTGGGGCCGCAGCTACTTCCAGGATGACGTGTCTGTGCGTGAGGCGGAGGCACTGCGCGGGCACTCCGTGCGGGCGAACTACCTCTCGTCGGCGGCGGCCGATGTCGCAGCGGAGCTCTCAGACGACGCGCTGCTCGCCTCGCTGCGGTCGCAGTGGGATCGCACGGTCGAACGGCGCACGTATGTCACGGGCGGCCAGGGGTCGCACCATCAGGACGAGGCCTTCGGAGACGACTGGGAGCTGCCGCCGGATCGCGCCTACTCCGAGACCTGCGCCGGCATCGGCTCGATCATGTTCTCGTGGCGGCTGCTGCTCGCGACCGGCGAGTCGCAGTACGCCGATCTGATCGAGCGCACCCTGTTCAACGTGGTCGCGACGTCGCCGGGGTCGGATGGCCGCTCGTTCTTCTACGCCAACACCCTGCATCAGCGCACGCCGGGAACGCCGGCGGATCCGGATGCCACGTCGCCGCGCGCCTCGTCATCGCTGCGCGCCCCGTGGTTCGAGGTGTCGTGCTGCCCGCCGAACGTGGCACGCACGTTCGCGAGCCTCGCCGCATATGTCGCCACAGCGGATGACGACGGCGTGCAGCTGCATCAGTACGCGCCGTCGTCGGTGCGGACCGTTCTGCCCGACGGGCGGATCGTGGCTTTCGACGTGTCGACCAACTACCCCGCCGGGGGCGACGTGCGGATCACGATCGATGAGGATGCCGAGTTCACGCTGGCGCTGCGCGTGCCGTCGTGGGCCGAGGGCGCCGTCGTTCGGGTGCACAGCGGAGGCGAGATCACGGAGTCACCTGCACCTGGGGGAACGGTCGCGGTCGCTCGCGCGTACCGCGCCGGCGACGTCGTCGAGCTCAGTTTGCCGATCGTGGCGAGGGCCACGTCACCGCATCCGATGGTGGATGCCGTGCGCGGCAGCGTCGCGATCGAGCGCGGCCCCGAGGTGCTGGCGCTCGAGTCGATCGATCTCAGGGCCGATGTCGGCGATGTGGTCGTCGCCGGGGAGCCCATCGAGCAGCGCGGTTCCGTCGTGCTGCCGGTGCGCCACCGCGAGACCGGCGAGACGGTCGAGGCGCCCTTGATCGCCTATCACGACTGGGCTCGGCGCGGTCCGTCGACCATGCGGGTGTGGATCCCGACGGTGTGACGGCTCTCTCCCTGAGCACAGAAGACATGCTGTCTTCTGATGAGAAAGGCCCCTCTCGATGGAGAGGGGCCTTTCGCGTCGCTGTCGCCGGTGAAACTACTCCCGTTTTCGGGTGACCGCCCGCTGCAGCAGTACGAAGACGAGCAGGATGCCGCCGGTGATGATGGTGGTCATCTCGGGAGGGATGCCTCCGTCGCGCGTGATCAGCACGTTCATGAGCCCGAGCACCAGCGCACCGATGACCGATCCGAGCACATAGCCGTACGCACCCGTGAGCACGGTGCCGCCGATCACCGCGGCGGCGATCGCGTCGAGCTCCCACCCGATGCCGGTGATGTTCTGCGCGGTTCCGAGTCGTGCGGTGTACAGCACCGCCGCGAGACCGGCGAGGCCACCGCTGATCACATAGACGAGCACCTTGGTGCGCTGCACGGGAAGCCCCATCAGCAGAGCGGAGCTCTCGGAGCCGCCGATCGCATAGACCGTGCGCCCCGTGCGGGTGCGGTGCAGCACGAAGAAGGCGGCCGCGACGACGATCACGGCGACGAGCACCGCGGGGGTGATCACGAGGTCATTGACCTTGGGACCGTCGATGATCTTCAGCTGCGTGCCGATCCACCGGATCGGAGACTCCTCGCCGAGTCGCTCCGGCTTGGTGCTGAGCAGCGACGCGAGGCCGCGCCCGAGGAACATCATCGCCAGCGTCGCGATGAACGGTTGCACACCGAAGTACCTGATCAGGATCCCCGAGACGACGCCGAAGAGCATGCCGATGCCGATCATCGCGACGATCACGGCGAATGCGTTCCAGCCGGCATTCGAGAGCATCACCCCGGCGACCGACGAGACGGCGATGATCGAGCCGACCGACAGGTCGATGCCGCCGGTGAGGATCACGAAGGTCAGCGCGACGGCCAGCACGATGAGGTGCGCGTTGTTGATGAGCAGGTTCGACAGCGTGTTGAACTGCAGGATGCGACCGTAGGCCAGCTCCCCGAAGATCACCATGCCGACGAAGATCACGACGGAGGCGATCGTCGGCAGCACGGACGGGTTCGCCGTGATCATGCGGCGCACGCGGTCGACGACGGTCTCGGTCGCCTGCGGGGCGCGGGTGGCGGTCGCGATGCTCATGCGGACACCTCTTCCTTGGCGATGATCTGCTCGACCGGTCGAGCCTTGCGACGTGAGCGGAACCAGCTGCGCACCCGCTGCGACTGCAGCAGGCACAGAGCGACGATGACGATGGCCTTGAACGCCGGGGTCGCCGACGACGAGACACCGAGATACAGCACGGTCTTGTCGAGGGTGGCGATGAGGAGCGCTCCGACGAACGCGCCGCTGAGCGAGAACTTGCCGCCGGCCAGAGATGCGCCGCCGATGACGACCGCGAGGATCGCATCGAGCTCGAGTTGGTATCCGGTGCGCGAGATGTCGACGGTCATCACGCTGCCGACCGACATGATCCCCGCGATTCCCGCGAGCAGGCCGCTCATGATGTACGCCGTGAGCAGCAGGCCCTTCGGCTTGATGCCCGCCATGCGACTGGCCCGGGGGTTGATGCCGATCGCCTCGATCATGAGCCCCAGCGCACTGCGCCTGACGACCCAGCCGACGGCGATCACGATGAGCACGGCGAGGATGAACACCACCGGGATGCCGATCACGAAGCCGTTCGCGATCCACCGGAATGCATCGTTCGACGCGGTGGTGTTCTGCCCGCCGGTGATCACCTTGGCGATGCCGCGGCCCGCGAGCATGAGCACGAGTGTCGCGATGAACGGCTGCAACCCGACATAGGCGACGAGCAGACCGTTGACCGCCCCGAGGATGCCGGTGATGACCAGCGCGAGTCCGACCGCGGCGAGCGCCGCACCGAACGAGTCGCCCGCGGCGCTGAGGAACTCCATCGAGACGGCCCCGGCGACGGCCATCAGCGAGCCGACCGAGAGATCGATGCCGCCGGTGGCGATCACGAGGGACATCCCGATAGCGATCATCATGATCGGCGCCGCCTGGCGCAGGATGTCGATCAGGTTGCCGACGAGGTTGCCGTTGTTGGGGTTGATCGAGAGCGCGAGGTAGGTCGGGTCCTTGATCACGTTCAGGGCGAGCAGCGCGAGGATCGCGATGATGCCCCAGAAGAACGGCTTGTGGATCAGATCCCGCCAGATGGTGGTGCCGGCTGACGCGGTCATCGCGCTGCCTCCTTGTCGGTCGTGGGAGCGATGCTATCGGGCACGGCGCCGTCGGTGTCGTCGAGCGTCTCGGCCGCTGCCTCCACTCCGTGAGCGGCGATCACCTCGACGATCACCTGCGCGGTGACATCGGGGCCGTTCTGGATCTCTCCGATCTTGCGGTGATCCTTCAGCACGATGATCCGCTCGGAGAGACGCACGACCTCTTCGAGCTCGGACGAGATGAACACCACGGCGACGCCGTCTTCGGCGAGCTCGGCCACCGCCTCCTGGATCTCGGCCTTCGCACCCACGTCGATGCCACGGGTCGGCTCGTCGAGGATCAGCAGCTCGGGCTGCGTGGCGAGCCAGCGCCCGAGCAGCACCTTCTGCTGGTTGCCGCCGGAGAGGTTCTTGATCATCCGGTCGGGGTCGGCTGGGCGGACGTGGAACTGCTCGATGTAGCGGTCGACGATCGCATCCTGCTCTTTGCGGCTCATGGGCCGCGCCCAGCCGCGCTCCGCCTGCACCGCGAGGATGATGTTCTCGCGCACGGTCAGGTCTCCGATGATCCCCTCATCACGGCGGTTCTCGGTCGAGAAGGCGATTCGGCGAGGCAGCGCGTCTGCCGGCGATCGGAGGTCGACCCGGCGTCCGTGCAGTTCGATGGTCCCCTCGTCGGGGCGATCCGCTCCATACAGCAGCCGGGCGAGCTCGGTGCGCCCGGAGCCCAGCAGACCGGCGAAGCCGATCACCTCGCCGGGGCGGATGTCGAGGTCGGTCGCCTCGACTGCGCCTCGTCGCGCGATTCCGGATGCCGCGAGCAGCGGCTTCTCGTTGGCGTCGCGCGGTGCGCGGCGGCGGTTGCCCCCGAGCGACGTGAGCGCGTCGAAGTCCTTGCCGATCATCTTCGAGATGAGGGCATGGCGGTCGAGGTCACGGGTGAGGTACTCGCCCTCGTACTGGCCGTTGCGCAGCACCGTCAGTCGGTCGCTGATCGCGTAGACCTGATCGAGGAAGTGCGAGACGAAGAGGATCGCGACCCCCTGGTCGCGCAGAGCCCGGATCACGGTGAACAGGCCCTCGACCTCGGCGGCATCGAGGCTGGAGGTCGGCTCGTCGAGGATGAGCACCTTGGCTTTGATCGCCATCGCGCGACTGATGGCGACGAGCTGCTGCAGCGCGATCGAGAGCGTCGACAGCGGCTTGCGGGTGTCGAGGTGGCCGAGACCGAGCCGTTCGAGGGCCTCTGTCGCCGCTCGGTGCGTGGCCGTCCAGTTGATGCCGAAGACTCCGCGAGACTCGTGTCCGAGCATCACGTTCTCGCCGATCGAGAGGTTCGGGGCGAGATTGACCTCCTGGTAGACCGTGGAGATCCCGGCATCCTGCGCGTCGCCGGCGCCGCCGAAGCTGCGCTCCTGCCCTGCGACGACGATCGACCCGGAGTCGATCCGGTAGACACCGGTCAGTGCTTTGATCAGGGTCGACTTCCCGGCGCCGTTCTCTCCCATGAGCGCGTGTACCTCGCCCTGGAACAGCCGGAAGTCGACTCCGTCGAGGGCTTTCACGCCCGGGAACTCGATAGAGATCCCGCGCATCTCGACGATGGGCAGTGCTTCGTTCATCGCTGTCTCTCCGTCCGCAGAGCCCGGGTGGCGCAGTGCTCCTGCCCCACCCGGGCTCGCTGCCGGATCACTCCGGCGTCGGGTTCGGTGCTCGGTCAGTACTTGCGGTCGGCGAGCACGGCCTGCGCCGCCTCGGCGGAGTCGAACGCCTCGCTGGGCACGACGATGTACGAGTCGACCTCTTCGCCCGCGAGGGTCTTCTCGACGACCTCGAGCGCGGTCTCACCGAACAGCGGGTTGTACTCGTGCACGTAGCTGAGCTGACCGTCGGCGAGCGCCTGCATGGCGTTCTTCGTGCCGTCGATCGTGGCGATCTTCACGTCCTCACCGACGACGAGGCCGGCCTCCTCGGCGGCCTGAGCGGCACCGAGACCCATCTCGTCGTTCTGGGCGAACACGAGCTGGATGTCGTTGTTCGATGACTTCAGCATCGTCTCGAAGACGCTCTTGCCCTCTTCGGCAGACCAGTTCGCCGTCTGCGCGTCGAGCTTCGTGAGCGACGAGTCGCCGAGGCCCTCGTCGAAGCCCGTGTTGCGCTCGTTCACGACGCCCACGCCTGCCGGGCCCTCGAGCACGACGTAGTTGCCGCCGTCGGGGAACGTGGCCGCAGCCCAGGTGCCGACCTCCTTGGCGACCTCGACATTGTCGGGGGCGATGCGCGTGACGTAGAGGCTGTCGTCGTCGGGCTCGATACCGCGGTCGAGCAGGATGACGGGGATCTCCGCCTCCTGCGCGCGCTTGAGCGAGTCCTCCCAGCCGGAGGCCTCGGTGGCCGACAGCAGGATGACGTCGACGCCCTCATCGACGAACGACGTGAAGGCGTCGATCTGCGACTTCTGGTCGAGGTTCGTGGCGGGGGCGTACTTGAGCTCGTATCCGGCTTCCTCCGTGAAGGTGTCCTGGATGTTCGACTCGTTCGCCTCGCGCCAGGCGCCTTCGGGACCGACGGCCACGAAGCCGACGGTCGTGATCTCCTCCGAACCGCCCCCGTCGCCGCCCGAGTCGCCCGTCGAGCAGGCCGCAAGGCCGATGGTGAGTGCGCCGACTGCTGCCAGGCCGAACGCGACGCGGATGCGCTTCTTCGCGGACATTGTTTCTCCTCTTTGAGATGCCGGTGGTCACTCCGGCGGTGGCGGACCAGTCCTGGTCCTGTCGTGAGTGCAGGACAGCGACTTCGCATGTCCTGTGGCGATGTTACCGGGAACAATTTCAGGAACACAAGAGGTCGTTACCAAATCGGGGCTGTCGGGCCTATCCGAGATTGTTACCGATCACAGTTCGGCGGCATGGCTCAGCTCGGCCGCGATCATCTCGACCACCGTGTCGACGGTCACGCCCGGACCGTTGCTGAGCTCGCCGATCTTCTCGCGATCCTTCAGCACGATGATGCGGTCGCTCAGCCGCACGACCTCTTCGAGCTCGGACGAGATGAACACGACGGCGACGCCGTCTCCGGCGAGCTGACTGATGCGGCGTTGCACCTCGACCTTCGCCGCGATGTCGATCCCTCGGGTGGGCTCGTCGAGGATCAGCACATGGGGGCGCACCGCCAGCGCCCGAGCGAGAAGCACCTTCTGCTGGGTTCCCCCCGACAGGAGGCCGACCGGACGGTCGAGGTCCGCGGGGTCGAGGTGCAGCGCCTCGACGTACGTCTCCACGAGCCCCCTCGACTCGGCGTGCGAGAGGGGACGAGTCCATCCGCGGAGCGCCTGCAAGGACAGGATGATGTTCTCGCGCGCCGTGAGCTCGCCGATGATGCCCTGCGTCCCCCGATTCTCAGCCGACAGCGCGATGCGGTGCCGCAGTGCGGCCGAGGGACTCCGCAGCTGCACCCGTTCCCCGTCGACCCAGAGCTCTCCGCTGTCGGTGCGCACCGAACCGCTGAGCAGCGACGCGAGTTCGGTGCGTCCGGAACCGCGGAGGCCGGCGAGCCCCACGATCTCACCCCTCTGGATCTCGACGTCCATCCGCTCCAGCTCGCCGCGTCGACCGACACCGGACGCCTGCATCGCCGGCTCTCCGTCGTACGCGTAGTGGTGAGCCTTGCGCTCGGAACCGAGTGCTCTCAAGCTGTCGATGTCCTTGCCGAGCATCTTCGAGATCAGATCGGCTCGGTCGAGGTCGCGCGTCGCGTACTCGCCCACGCGGCGCCCACCCCGCAGGACCGTCATGCGGTCGCTGATCGCGAAGGCCTGCTCGAGGAAGTGCGAGATGAACAGGATCGCGACCCCCCGTTGCCGCAGGCCCCGGATGACCCGCATCAGAGTGGCGACCTCGGCGACGTCGAGGCTCGAGGTGGGTTCGTCGAGGATCAGCACCCGGGGGTCGTCGACGACCGCGCGAGCGAGTGCGACCAGCTGCTTCTGCGCCGGCGTCAGCATCGACAGCGGCGTCTTCGGGTCGAGGTCGTCGAGCCCCAGTCTCGCCAGCGCCTCGGCGGCATCCGCTCTGGTGCGTCGCCAGTCGATGCCGAACCGGCCCCGTCGCTCTCGCCCGAGCATCACGTTCTCCGCCACGCTGAGGTTGGGGCTCAGCTGCGCCTCCTGGAACACCGTCGCGATGCCGGCTGCCCGGCTGTCGGCGACTCCCGAGAAGCGACGCGGCTCGCCGTCGACGCAGACCACGCCCTCGTCGGGAGGGAGCGTGCCGGTGATCACCGCGACGAGCGTCGACTTGCCCGCGGCGTTCTCGCCCATCACAGCATGCACCTCACCGGGGAACAGGCGGAAGTCGACGCCGTCGAGTGCGCGCACGCCGGGGAACTCGACCGTGATGCCCTCGAGCCGCACCACCGGCTCGGGACCACGGTCGGGTGTCATCGCACCTCCCTGGGTGCAGCCGACGAGCCGCGAGCGACGAGCTCGGTCGGGATTCGGGTGAGCGCCGGGATGTCACGGCCCTCGATCGCCGCGCGCAGCATCTCGACCACCGCGACGCCCAGCGCCCCGAAGTCCTGCCGCACCGTCGTGAGCGGAGGGATGAAGTGGCGTGCGAGCGGGATGTCGTCGAACCCCACCACGCTGAGGTCCTTCGGCACCTCGAAGCCCCTGTCGTGCAGACCGTGGATCAGCCCCATCGCCATGTCGTCGTTCGCGGCGAAGATCGCCGTGTAGTCCGGCAGCCTGGTGAGGCCCTTCGCGAAGTCGTAGGCGAAGTCGGCGGACCAGTCTCCGACGACGATCGGCCGCTCACGGATGCCCCACGACTTGGCCCTCGTATGGAACGCGCGCTCCCTCGCTCGCGCGTCGAGCCAGTCCAGCGGGCCGGAGAGGTGCAGGATGTCGCGGTGCCCGAGCGCCACGAGGTGATCGACGACCGACGTCGTGCCGGCGTGCTGGTCGATCGAGACGGTGAGGAAGGTCGGGTCCGCGTCGGCTTTGACGACGAGCATGGGCACCGTGATCGCGATGCGCCGCAGCGCAGCCACCGACGACGAACGGGGCGCGATCACACACAGCGCATCGACCCCCTGCGTCACGAGATGGTCGACCGCCTCCTGCGGAGACAGCGCATCGCCCTCGTGCAGCGCGATCGGTGTGACCGAGTATCCGGTGGCACGGGCCGACAGCTCGACGGCCCGCAGGATGCTGGTCGGACCGTGCGCCACCGCGCTCTCGACGATCACGCCGATGCGCCGGGTGCGCTGGGTGGCGAGCGCCCTGGCGACGAGGTTCGGGCGGTAGTCGAGCTCCTCGATCGCCTCGAGGACTCGGCGCCTGGTGTCGGGCTTGATGTTCGGATGATCGTTGAGAACACGCGACACCGTCATGTGCGAGACGCCGGCGATGGTCGCCACCTGACGGATGTTGGGCTTGTCGGAGCCGACGTTCGCCATGCGCACCTCCGTCGGCCGGGCCTCGGAGAATGTTACCGAGAACAACCGGGGTGGTGCAATGGATCCTGCTACAGGCCCAGCCGCTCGAGGTACGGGTTCACGAGTCGGCGTTCGGGGTCGAACCGTCGCGCGAGCTCGGCGAAGTCGCCCCATCGCGAGTAGCGCGATCGCACCTCTGCGGCATCGAGAGTGAACACCTTGCCCCAGTGCGGACGGGCCGTCTCGGGCAGTGCCGCCTCGAGGGTCGGCAGGAACGCGCGCACAGCAGCCTCGTCGGGCTTCCAGGTGAAGTGGATGCCGACGGCATCCGTGCCCTGTGACGAGCTCAGCCAGAGGTAGTCGGGGGCGACGGTGCGGATCTCGTTCACGAGCAGCAGCGGCGCGATCTGACCGGCGAGCGTGCGAACCGCCTGGATGGCGGCGACCGCATCGGCCCGGGGCACGAGGTACTCGCTCTGGATCTCGGCGCCGGCCGACGGCGTGAACTCGAGCTTGAAGTGCGCGAGGCGCTCGAACCACGGCCCGGGCTCGCCGAGCTGTTCGGTGCACGCGACGGGGTCGACCCCGATGATCGGATGCCGCTTGGCGGTCGCCGGCTCTGCGCCGAGTCGGGCGAAGAGGTCGGCACGGGTGTTCTCCCGCGCCTCCGGCTGGCGCTGCTTGACCCAGATCTGATCGGCGAAGTCGGTGTGCTCCCAGCGCGAGAAGATGCTGACGCTCGTGCCGATGCTCGTCACCTCGTCGAAGTCGGCGAGGATCGCATCCCACGACGGCTGCTCGAACACGTGCTGGGCGACCTCGTACGACGGCTCGACGTCGAGCGTGAGGTCGACCACCGCACCCAGCGCGCCCAGGCTGACGACTGCGCCGTCGAAGTCGTCGTCACCGCGGGCGAGCGTGCGTGTCTCGCCGCTCGGGGTGATGATCGTCAGCGCACGCACCGCCGAGGCGAGCGAACCGATCGCGTCGCCCGACCCGTGCGTGCCGGTGGCGACCGCGCCGGCGATCGAGATGTGGGGCAGCGAGGCGAGGTTCGCGAGCGCGAGCCCCTCGGCGTCGAGCCGCGGAGCGAGATCTCCGTAGCGCAGCCCGCCCGAGACGCGCACCGCGTCACGCGCATCGTTCACCTCGAACACGACGGGCAGCCGATCGAGGGCGATGAGCACGCCGTCCGTGTCGGCGATGTCGTTGAAGCAGTGCCTCGAACCGAGGATGCGCACAGCTCCGCCCCGGGCGAGCAGGTGCCTCAGCTCGTCGATCGAGCCGGGGTGCTCGACGGCGGATGCACGGTAGGTGAGGTTGCCGGCCCAGTTGCGTTCGATGGTCATCGGGCCATAGTAGTCAGCGGGTGCGGACACAGGACGATGCGGTGGGCTCGCGGGCGAAGCGATGGATAGGCTGACCGGATGACAGCGATGCCACCGCCGCGCGCGACGATGAAGGACGTCGCCGCGCTCGCGGGCGTCTCGCCGAAGACCGTCTCGAACGTCGTCACGGGCACGATCGCGGTGCGCGAGGAGACCAGACTCCGGGTCGAGGCGGCGATGACGCAGCTCGACTTCGTGCCGAACCTCAACGCCCGAGGGCTGCGCAAGGGGCGTTCGGGCATCATCGCCGTGGCCCTGCCCGACCTCGCGACCGCGTTCTCGGCCGAGCTCATGCACCGCATCGTCGACGCCGCACACGAACGTGGCCTGGCCGTGCAGATCGAGGAGACGGCGACAGACCCGGAGCGCGAGAAGGAACTCGTCTCCCGCGCCAGGGCGCATCTCGTCGACGGGCTCATCCTCAACCCGATCCGCCTCGAAGACAGTGTGCTGAAGTACGCCGACCGCCTTCCGCCGCTCGTCGTGCTCGGCGAGGTCGAGCAGAATCGGGCCGACCACGTGCGCATCGACAGTCGTCGGGCTGCGGCGGATGTCACCCGTCATGTGCTCTCGCGCGGGGCGACCCGCATCGCCGTGATCGGCGCCGACGCCGACGACTCGGTCGCGACCGCGACGGGCCGACTGCGCCTCGATGGCGTGCACGATGCGCTTCGGGAGGCTGGCATACCCCGCGATACGGCGCTCGAGATCAACCCGATGCCCTGGTCGATGACCGGCGGGGCCCAGGGTGTGCAGACACTGCTGCGCCGCGGCGTGGCCTTCGATGCGATCGTCGCGTTCACCGATTCACTGGCGCTCGGCGCACTGCACGCACTGCACGACCACGGCATCCGCGTGCCCGATGACGTGATCGTCACGGGCTTCGACGACGTGGAGTTCTCGCGCTACACGTCGCCCTCGCTCACGACCATCGCCTTCGATCGTCGCGCCTTCGCCGATGCGGCCCTCAGCCTGCTCGAGTCGCGCATGGATGACCGCTCCACCCCGCCGCGGGCGCTCACCCTCTCGCACCATCTGCTCGAACGCGACAGCACGCAGGGCCGCCCGCGCGGCCACCGCCCCTGAGCCGCGGGCTCCGGCAACGCTCTCTTGCGCCGCCGATTACATCGATGTAATGATGTACCCCGACCCCGCCCGCTGTCACGAAGGAGTGACGATGACGCCCCCGCTCGATCTGTCTCGGCGGCAGTTCCTGACTGCCGCCTCCGTCACGGCCGCCGCGGCGCTGCTCGCCGGCTGCGCCCCTGGCACCGTCCCCGGCTCGAACGCCACCACCCTGCAGTTCTGGCATCTGCTCTCCGGCGGCGACGGCGTGACGATGTCGCAGCTGCTCGACACCGCGAACGCGGCGCAGAGCGAGTACCGCATCCGCCCCACCGTGCTCGCCTGGGGCACCCCGTACTACACGAAGCTCGCCATGGCGGGTGCGGGCGGTCGGGCTCCGGACGTCGCGATCATGCACGCGACGCGCACGGTCGGGTGGGCACCCGGTGGTCTGCTCGACACCTGGGATCTCGATCGGCTCGCAGACCTCGGCGTCGACGCCTCGACGTTCCCGAAGCCGATCTGGGAGAAGGGCTTCGTCGGCGAGAACATGTACAGCATCGCGCTCGACGCCCACCCGTTCGTCGCGATGTTCAACACGGACATCTGCGACGCCGCCGGCGTGCTCGACAGCGACGGACGGCTGCAGGAGACGTCGTCTCCTGACGAGTTCCTCGACCAGCTCCGGGCGATCGGCGGCCAGGCCGAGGGCCATGCGCTGTCATACGGCTACCTCGGCGACGGCGCCCAGATGTGGCGCCTCTTCTACACGTTCTACTCGCAGCACGGCACGGCGATGGAGCTGCCGGCCGGAGGCAAGGCCGTGATCGACAAGGATGCCGCGGTCGAATCGCTCACCCTCATGCGCACCCTGCTCGACGGTGAGATCGCCCTCGCCCAGGCCGACTACGGCAGCGCGGTGGCCGAGTTCGCCACCGGCAAGAGCGGGATGCTGTTCACCGGCGTCTGGGAGCTGCGCACCATGCAGGCGGCCGAGCTGCCCCTGGACGCCACCATGATCCCCACCCTGTTCGGCACGCCGGCGGTCTACGCCGACTCGCACTCGTTCGTGCTGCCGCATCAGACCGACGCAGACCCGGAGAAGCGCGACCTGACCTATCGGTTCGTCGCCGACATGCTCCAGGGATCGTTCGGCTGGGCCGAGGCCGGACACATCCCCGCCTTCCTCCCGGTGACAGAGTCTCCCGAGTACGCCGACCTCATTCCCCAGGCCCACTACGCCGAGGCCGCGCAGCACGTCGTCTACGACCCGACCGCCTGGTTCACCGGCAGCGGATCGAACTTCCAGGGCGAGTTCGGGGCCGCGGTGCAGGGAGTCCTGCTCTCGGGCGATGACCCTGCCGCAGCCATCGACCGGTTCGAGGCTCGCGTGAACACGCTCCTCCGGCAGCCCAACCCGGCCGACCCCGAGGGGACGTTCGCATCATGACGACCGCCACCGATTCCACGCGCACGATCGTCACCGGCTCGAAGTCGGCCGTTCCCGCACGCCGTGCCGGCTCGCGCAACCGCGAGCAGCTCATCAGCTGGGCGTTCCTCGCTCCCTTCCTCATCGCGTTCGTGCTCTTCCTCGCCTGGCCGATCGTGCACGGCATCATCCTCAGCTTCACCGACCAGTCGCTCACCGGGGCGGGCGGCTCGTTCATCGGGTTCGCGAACTACGCCGAGGCGCTCACCGACCCCAAGATGTGGCAGTCGATGGGCAACACGGTGTGGTTCACGCTGCTGTCGACGGTTCCGCTCGTCGTGATCGCGCTGCTCATGGCGGCGCTCGTCGACCGGGGTCTCCCCGGCCAGTGGCTGTGGCGGCTGTCGTTCTTCATGCCGTATCTGCTCGCCTCGACCGTGATCTCGCAGATCTGGGTGTGGATCTTCAATCCGCAGATCGGCGCGGCCAACAACATCCTGGAGTTCTTCGGCCTCGAGCCGCTCGCATGGCTGCAGAATCCCGACACCAACATGCTGTCGATCGTCATCGCCACCGTCTGGTGGACGGTCGGGTTCAACTTCCTTCTCTATCTCGCCGCGATGCAGAACATACCGCCGCAGCAGTACGAGGCGGCATCGCTCGACGGCGCAGGCCCCTGGCGCCAGTTCTGGTCGATCACGCTCCCCCAGCTCGGCCCCGCGACGGTGCTGATCCTGATCCTCCAGATCCTGGCATCCCTCAAGCTGTTCGATCAGGCGTACCAGATGCTCGGCGGCGTCGCGAGCGACACCACCCGCTCGATCGTCCAGTACATCTACGAGGCCGGTTTCGTCAGCTACCGATTCGGCTACTCCGCCGCGATCTCATACGTGTTCTTCGCTCTCATCGTCATCATCGGCGTCGCGCAGGCTCTGATCATGCGCCGCCGGAAGGAGTCGCAGCTGTGATGTCCACCGCCACACTCACCGAGACCATCACCACGACCAGGCCGCCGCGCGCCCGCCGCTCGCACCTGCCCGGCCAGAAGCCGTTCGGCGCGCTGCGCATCAGCGCCCTCGTCGTCCTGATCATCCTCGCGATCGGCTGGCTGCTGCCGTTCCTCTGGGCGGTCGCCACGGCCTTCAAGACCGAGACGGATGCCGCCAGCGGCGACCCGTCGTGGATCGGCGCCTCGGGGCCGACGATCGAAGCCTTCGCGGCGATCCTGTCGCAGGGCAATGTCTACACGTGGGCGTTCAACAGCCTGTGGACCTCGGTCGCCGTGACGCTGATCACACTGACGATCTCCGCCCTGGCCGCCTATGCGTTCTCCCGCCTCGACTTCACCGGGCGCAAGTGGCTGTTCGTCGTCATCATCGCCTCGATCGTCGTGCCGCCGCAGGTGCTGATCATCCCGCTGTTCTACGAGATGCTCGCGTTCAACATGATCGACACCTACTGGGGTCTGATTCTGCCGCAGGTCGTGGCCCCCGCGATGGTGTTCATCCTCAAGCGCTTCTTCGACGCCATCCCGATCGAGCTCGAAGACGCGGCCCGCGTCGACGGCGCCGGCCGCCTGCGCATCTTCTGGTCGATCGTGCTGCCGCTGTCGCGGCCGATCCTGGCATCCGTGGCGATCTTCGTGTTCATCGGAGCATGGAACAACTTCCTCTGGCCGTTCCTCGTCATCAACGACACCACGCTGATGACGCTGCCGGTCGGACTCCAGACCGTGATCAGCGCCTACGGCGTGCAGTACGCGCAGGTCATGGCGCAGGCCGTGCTCGCGGCACTGCCGCTGATCATCGTGTTCATCATCTTCCAGAAGCAGATCGTCAAGGGCGTCGCGACCAGCGGCTTCGGCGGTCAGTAGTCCCCCACCCGGCTCGAGAGCCAGAACCTAGGAGAGCAATGTCTCAGGCCCGCATCACCATCGACCGCGACTTCACCATCGCCGACGTCCCCCGGAGGCTCTTCGGATCGTTCGTCGAGCACATGGGGCGCTGCGTGTACACCGGCATCTATGAGCCGGGGCACCCCCAGGCCGACGAGCGCGGCTTCCGCCAGGACGTCCTCGCCCTGGTGAAGGAGATGGGTCCGACCGTCGTCCGCTACCCCGGAGGCAACTTCGTCTCGGGCTATCGCTGGGAAGACGGCGTGGGCCCGGTCGAGGACCGCCCGGTGCGCATCGACGGCGCGTGGCACACCATCGAGAGCAACGCGTTCGGTCTGCACGAGTTCATGGACTGGGCGAAGGAGGCCGACGTCGAGGTCATGGAGGCGATCAACCTCGGCACCCGCGGCGTCGAAGAGGCCCGGTCGCTCGTCGAGTACGCGAACCACCCGAGCGGCACGTACTGGTCCGACCTGCGCCGCAAGAACGGCGCGGAGCAGCCGTTCGACATCAAGCTGTGGTGCCTGGGCAACGAGCTCGACGGCCCGTGGCAGATCGGCGGCAAGACCGCGACCGAGTACGGTCGCCTGGCGCAGGAATCGGCCAAGGCCATGAAGCTCGTCGACCCGACCATCGAGCTCGTCGCTGTCGGGTCCTCCGGCCGGTCGATGCCGACCTTCGGCACCTGGGAGCACACAGTGCTCACGCACGCGTACGACGAGGTCGACTTCATCTCGATGCACGCCTACTACCAGGAGCACGACGGCGATGCCGAGTCGTTCCTCGCCGAGTCCGTCGACATGGACGCGTTCATCGACGGCGTCATCGCGACGATCGACGCGGTGAAGGCCGCGGGCAAGCACACGAAGCAGGTCGACATCTCGTTCGACGAGTGGAACGTGTGGGACCAGGTGAAGTTCAACGACGTCGAATCGGTCGAGATCGCCAAAGCCGGGTGGAAGAAGCATCCGCGGGTGATCGAAGACACCTACAACGTGACGGATGCCGTCGTCGTGGGCACACTGCTCAACAGCCTGCTGCGCCACGGCGACCGGGTGAAGATCGCCAACCAGGCGCAGCTCGTCAACGTGATCGCGCCGATCCGCTCGGAGGAGAACGGTCCGGCATGGCGGCAGACGAGCTTCTGGCCCTTCGAGCGCATGGCTCGCCTCGCGAAGGGTCGCATCCTGCGCCTCGCGGTGTCGGCTCCGCAGATCGAGACCAAGCGCTACGGCGGCGTCGACTCGGTCGATGCGGCGGCGACGTGGGACGAGGAGACCGGACGCGTCGTGGTGTTCGTCGCCAACCGCTCGCTCGACGAGGAGAGCGACCTGACGGTCGAGCTGCGCGGCCTCACGGGGCTGCGCGTCGTCAACGCCGAGACGCTCACGATTCCCGAGGGCGGCGACCGCCACACCGCGAACCTCGAGACCACGCAGGATGCCGTGCACATGGTGCCGCTCACTGCGGCCGAGGTCGTCGACGGCGCGGTGCGCGCGACACTGCCGCCGCTCTCGTGGTCGGTGATCGAACTCGCCTGAGGTCCTCCTCGACAGCAGAAGGCCCGGCATCGGATTCCGATGTCGGGCCTTCTGCTGTGTGGCAGCATCGTCTCGCCCGCGCGCCGTCGCGGACACATGGCAGACGCGAAGAAGCCCGGTATCGATCGATACCGGGCTTCTCGGCGAGGGGTTCACGGCCGGAGCCGGTCACACCCTCAACAGGTGATCAGCGCGTTCAGCTCTCGATGAGCTGGCGACGACGGAAGACCAGCAGCAGTCCACCCGACAGCAGCGCGAGCGCGATGGCTGCGGCGGAGAGCGGGACGAGCATGTCGGCACCGGTCACGGCGAGTCCACCGTCACCGGGGGCGGCTGCGCCACCGTCACCGGGAGCGGCTCCGCCACCACCGGCGACCGGTGCGGCGAGAACAGCGAACGCCAGGTCGGTCGGAGCCGACGAGACGCCGTCGATGGCCTGCGTGGCCGAGACCGTGTAGGTGCCCGACTCGAGAGCCGCACCGAAGTCGACGCTCCATGCGCCGTCCTCGACCGTGGCCGTGAACGTTCCGCTCGCTGCGGCGAAGGCGCCCGCGAGAGCAGCCGTGTTCGCCGACGCCGGCTCGGCTCCGTTGAGCGTCACCGTGACGGTCGCGCCGTCGATGCCCGAACCGGCGAGTCCGGAAGGACCGTCGTTGTGGGCGAACTCCGCGCCGTTAGCGACCGAGGTCACGGCCGGCGAGACGGGGACGACCGAGAACGACGCGGTGGCCTCGGGCGAGACCTCGTCGTCACGGGTCTGCGTCACGACGACGCTGTGCGAGCCGTACTCGAGGGTGAGTCCGTCGACGGTCCACGAACCGTCTGCGGCGACCTCGGTCGTGCCGAGCACGTCGTCGGTGTCGGCGTCCGTCACCGTGATGGCGGTGGCCGGCAGGCCGGTGCCGCTGATCGCGGTGACGGTCTCGGTGACCGTCGAGCCGTCAGCCGGCGAGGTGATGACCGGTGCGACGAGCGGAGCCGGGACGACGGTCACGTCGATCGACGTGGTCTCCGAGGAGCTGAAGCCGCTGCGTGCACGGACCGAGATGGTCTGCTCGCCGAGCTCGACGGGACCGACGACCGAGAAGGCGCCGTCGACGACATCGACCGTCTGGTCTGCGCCGAAGCCGCTGACGGTGACCTTGGCCGCTCCGACAGCGGTTCCGGTGATGGCCGTTCCCGGCTGCACCTCTGCACCGTCGGTCGGGCTCGTGATGACCGGTGCGTCGAGGTCGAGTGCGACCTGGTAACCGTTGGTCTTGGGCAGAGCGGTCACGAGCGATGCCGCCCAGGTGAACTGCTCTTCGGTCTCGGTCGCCTCGGATCCACCGCTGATGAGGCCGACGGCCGCATTGCCCTGGATGACGGCGCCGCCGGAATCACCGGGAGCCGCGGGCGTGTTGCTCGAGAAGCCCTGGACCCAGTGGCCGTCGATGCTCGCCCATCCGTCGAGGATGTCGTCGCCGTCGACCGCACCGGTGGTGAAGCCGGTCGTGCGACCGCTCTTCTGGACCTCGCCGAGCGACGGAGCCGCGACGGACTTGATCTCGACGACGCTGTCGGCGAGCGAGCTCAGCGAGTCGCCGGCCGTGGTCCAGTCGGTGACCGCGGGAACCGGGTTCCAGCCCGCGGCCTCGTCGATGTCGATGACCGAGATGTCGGTCGCGGTGGTGTCGCCGTTCGAGCCGAGGCCACCGTCGCCGCCGCCGAACTGGGCGAAGCCGAACGTGCCGAGCAGCTCGACCGAGGCGGGCAGTGAGGGGGTTCCGCCGACTGCCGGCTCATCGCCGGGAACGGTGAGAGTGGTGTCGGTGAGCGGCTCGCCGTCGTCGCCGAACGCGCAGTGTCCGGCACTCAGGAGCGCAGGGTCACCCGTCGGGGTGAATGCAGCGAAGCCGACGGAGCACGACCAGGCGGCACTTCCGGGCTCGTTGGCGAGGAAGCCGTCGAGGTCGGGGCTGACCGACAGGTAGCCCTGTCCGCCGACGATGTCACCCTCATCGAAAGCCGAGAGCACACGGTCGACCTTCACGACGGATGCGTCAGGGAAGCCCTCGTTTGCCGCGATCTGCGTGATCTCGGCGTCGGCCGATGCGCTGTCGGCAGTCACGACGACGACGTTGCCACCATCCGCGGTCTGACCGACGGCGACCATGTCGGTGCCGACCTTGTCGAGTTCCGCCCGAGTGTTGAGAACCTCGACGGGAGCGTCCTGGCTGGGTGCTTCGCTGGAGTCTTCAGCGAACGCCGCAGGCGCTCCGAGGAAGAGGCCCGAGAGGGCGAGCGTGGTGGCGGCCGTCAACGCCAGAGGGCGTCGGCCTGTCACTCTGTGCTTCATGTGATGTATGTCCTTGCTGGTCACGGATCGTCAGTCAGTTTCATATCGGCAGTGCGCGTGGAGCACAGAACCGGTCGCCTCCCGGTGGAGGCGTGAACTACGACGCTGGCCCCCCGACAAGCAGGATCCTGTTCGTCGGAACGAACAGGGATCTCTAGAAGAGTACCCAGTAAATCCACAGAATGGGGAAATTGTTTACCGGAATTTCACCCCTTGACCTGCACCTCCTCTGTGCGATACACGCGCACGCGCTGCCACCGAGGAGGGGCCGAATCGCTCCGCACCGGCCGGATCGAGATTGCGATGGCGTTCGCAGGCGGCACCGTTAGCATGGCCAGCATGAGCACCCACCGCAGAGCACGGAACCTCGTCGGCCTCGCGATTCTGGGCGCCTTCGCCCTGATGGGCGCGGCCTGCGCGACGGGTGCCCCGAGCGGCGCGCCCACTTCGAGCAGTGACCCGAGCAGCGAAGACGCCGCCGTCGTCGAGAAGCTCGTCGGCCTGTGGGGCGACGATGCCTCAGGACAGCCGCACCTCGAGTTCACCGCGAACGGCGAGGTGCACGGCAGCGACGGATGCAACGGCATCACGACGACCTACTCGGTGAACGGCGACCGTGTCGACCTCGCCCGATTCGCCTCGACCCTCAAGGCCTGCCCCGGCGTCGACGACTGGATGCGCGGCATCCGTGCGGTCGAGATCGACGGCGACGTGCTCGTGATCAAGGATGCCTCCGGCGCGGAGCTGGGCAACCTCTCGCGCGCGAGCTGATCATCACCGCCTCGGCGGGTGCGGCATCCGATCGACCCCGGCCCGGGCGCACTGACCCGGACCGGCAGCCGGGTCAGTTCTCGATGTGGCGCTCGTCGGCGCCGTTGTAGAGCGACAGGGGTCGGATCAGTGCGTTGGCGCCGGCCTGCTCGATCACGTGGGCCGTCCACCCGGTCACGCGCGCCGCGACGAAGAGCGGCGTGAAGGTGAGGGTGTCGAAGCCGATCAGGTTGTAAGCCGGGCCTGACGGGTAGTCGAGGTTCGGGTAGATGCCCTTGCGCTCGACGAACTCCGATTCGAGGGCGTCGTACAGCTCGGCCACGTCTGCGCGGTCGTAGTGCTCGACGAGTGTGTCGAGAGCGGCCTTCATGGTGGGCACACGAGAGTCGCCGCTCTTGTAGACGCGGTGGCCGAAGCCCATGATCTTGCGCTTCTCGGCGAGTGCCGCATCCAGCCACGGCACCACGTTGGACGCCTCGCCGATCTCGTCGAAGATGTGCAGCACGGCCTCGTTGGCGCCGCCGTGCAGCGGCCCCTTGAGCGCGCCGATCGCACCGACCACGGCCGAGTAGAGATCGCTGAGCGTCGACGTGATCACCCTGGCCGTGAACGTCGAGGCGTTGAACGAGTGCTCGGCGTACAGGATCATCGAGCGGTTGAACGCATCGACGACGACCGGGTCAGGCTCTTCACCGAACGTCATCCAGAGGAAGTTCGCCGAGTAGTCGAGGTCGTCGCGCGGCTCGATGAGCTGTTCGCCGCGGCGGCGACGCTGACCGTAGGCGACGATCGCCGGAAGGGCCGCGAACAGCCGGATGCTGCGCTCGAGGTTCTGCTCGGGGCTGCCACCGGCATGCAGCACCGATCCGCCCGCGTTCGGGTCGGAGGCGCCGATCAGGCTGACGGCCGTGCGCACCTCGTCCATCGGGTGCGCCTCGACGGGCACCAGGTCGATCGCCGCCCTGACGTTGTCGGCGAGCGCTCGGTGCTCGCGCTCGGTCGCCCGGAACGCGGCCAGCTGTGCGGCATCCGGCAGCTCGCCGTGCCAGAGCAGGTACGCGACCGCCTCGAAGGGCTGCGTGGCGGCCAGCTCCTGCACGGGGTAGCCGCGGTAGAGCAGGCTGTTCGTCTCGGGGTTGACCTTCGAGATCGCGGTCGTGTCGACGACGACCCCGGCGAGGCCCTTCTTGATGTCCGGCTCGGTCATGCTCACTCCTTCGTGACGGTGAAGCCTGCGACGCCCGAGTCGAACTCCTTATAGGACTCGTAGTCGATCAGGTCGTAGAGATCTGCACGGTGCTGCATCTCACCGAGCTTCGAGGTGAGATGCCCCTCCTCGCCCAGCGTATCGAGCGCACGGCCCGCCGCGCCCATCGCGATGCGCAGCAGCGACACCGGCCAGATGACCATGTTGACGCCGGCATCCCGCAGCTGGTCGACCGAGAAGAGGTCGCTCTTGCCGAACTCGGTCATGTTGGCGAGGATCGGCACGTCGAGCGCGTCCGCCATGGCCTCGAACTCGGCGAGCGTGCGCATCGCCTCGGGGAACACGGCATCGGCTCCGGCATCCACCAGCGCCTTGGCGCGGTCGATCGCGGACTCGAGTCCCTCGACCGCGCGGATGTCGGTGCGCGCCATGATGAGGAAGTTCGGGTCGCGACGCGCGTCGGCGGCCGCACGGATACGACGGATCGCCGTGCTCTCGTCGACGACGCTCTTGCCGTCGAGATGACCGCAGCGCTTCGGGTTGATCTGGTCTTCGATGTGCGTGCCGGCAAGGCCCGCATCCTCGAGCTCCTGGATCGTGCGGGCGACGTTCATCGGCTCGCCGAATCCCGTGTCGGCATCCACGATCGCGGGGATGTCGGTCATGCGCGCGATCTGCTTCGCTCGCCCCGCGACCTCGGTCAGGGTGGTGAGGCCGATGTCGGGCACGCCGAGGTCGGCCGACAGCACGGCGCCCGAGATGTAGACGCCGTCGAAGCCCTTCTGCTCGATCAGACGGGCGCTGAGCGGATTGAACGCGCCGGGGAACCGCAGCAGCTCGCCGCTCGCGAGTCGCTCGCGGAACAGGCGGCGCTTCTCGGCCGGGGTGACGTGGGAGTACAGCATCAGAACAGACCCTTCGGGGCGTCGGCGCCCTCGAGCAGACCCGGGCGAGCGATGATCGACAGTTCGCCGACCTCGGCGGCCGTCAGCTCGGGCAGACGCTGCACGAGCTCGAGGAAGCGCTCGATCTCTGCCGCCTCGAGCACGGGCTCGGCCAGCAGACGGAACTTCGCGATGTAGTTCTCGCGGGCGAACGGACGGGCTCCGAGCGGGTGCGCGTCGGCGACGGCGATCTCGTCGACGACGGTCGTGCCGTCGGTGAGGCGGAACTCCACGCGGCCGCCGAACGCCTTCACGTCGGGGTCTTCGGAGTGGTAACGGCGCGTCCACTCGGCATCCTCGGCCGTGGTGATCCTGTGCCACAGCGCGACCGTGTCTTCCCGACCCGCACGCTCGGGAGCGTAGGAGTCGACATGGTGCCAGCCGCCGTCCTGCAGCGCGACCGCGAAGATGTACGGGATCGAGTGGTCGAGCGTCTCGCGCGACGCCGTCGGGTCGTACTTCTGCGGGTCGTTCGCGCCCGAGCCGATCACGTAGTGCGTGTGGTGGCTGGTGTGCAGCACGATGGACTCGATGTTCGCGGGGTCGCGCAGCGCCGGGTTCTCGGTGCCGAGCTTGCGGGCGAGGTCGATCCACGCCTGCGCCTGGTACTCGGCCGAGTGCTCCTTCGTGTAAGAGTCGAGGATCGCGCGCTTCGCCTCGCCGGCGGCGGGCAGCGGCACCTCGTACGCGGCGTCCTTGCCGTCGAGCATCCAGGCGATCACGCCGTCTTCGCCCTCGTAGATCGGAGCCGGGCTGGTCTGTCCGCGCATCGCCCGGTCGACCGCCTCGACGGCGAGCTTGCCCGCGAAGGCCGGGGCATGCGCCTTCCAGGTCGAGATCTCGCCCTTGCGGCTCTGACGCGTCGCGGTCGTGGTGTGCAGCCCCTGGCCGACGGCCTGGTAGATCGTCTCGACGTCGAGGCCGAGCAGGGTGCCGATGCCGGCAGCCGCCGACGGGCCGAGGTGCGCGACGTGGTCGATCTTGTGCCTGTGCAGGCAGATCGCGCGCACGAGGTCCATCTGGATCTCGTAGCCGGTGGCGATGCCGCGGAGCAGCGCACGGCCGTCGGCCTGCACGTGCTGCGCGACGGCCAGGATCGGCGGGATGTTGTCGCCCGGGTGCGAGTACTCGGCGGCGAGGAACGTGTCGTGGTAGTCGAGCTCGCGCACGGCCACGCCGTTCGCCCACGCGGCCCACTCGGGGCTGGTGCGGTGGTCGAGCGCTGCGCCGAAGACGGTGGCGCCGATGCCCCCGGTCGAGACGGGGTGGCTGAACGCCTGGGCGCGTGCGGCGTTTATGGGCCCCCGCGTGAGGGATGCCGCGGCGACCGACGCGTTGTCGATGATGCGGTTGATGATCATGTCGGCGACGTCCTGATCGACCTCGACCGGGTCGGCGGCGACCTCGGCGATCTTCCAGGCGAGCTGGTCTTCTCGGGCGAGGTTCTCTTCGCTGCGGTGCACGCGGACGTGGTGGGTGACGGTCATTTCACACCTTCCGGATTGGGTGTCAGGGAGTCGAGGATGCCGGTGAGCGCATTGTGCAGGTGCACGTGCGTGGCATGGGCGGCGAGGTCGCCGTCTCGGTCGGCCAGCGCTGCCGCGATCGTGCGGTGCTCGGCGGCGGAGGCGGCGAGGCGGTCGGGCTTGTCGCGGGCCATACGCCGCACCCGCACGAGGTGGGTCCGCACGGTGCGCAGCGCCGAGGCGATGTAGTCGTTGTCGACGGCCTGGTCGAGGGCCGCGTCGAATCGGGCGATGAGTGCGTAGTAGGCGTCGCGGCCTTCGACGGCGGCGAGGTCGACGTGCGCGAACTCGTCGGCGAGCGCGGCGAAGAGGTCGGCATCTCCTCGGCGGGCGGCGAGGCGGGCCGAGGTCTCTTCGAGCGCGCGGCGAATCTCGAACAGCGCGCGGATGTCGTCGGCATCCAGATCGGCGACGACCGTCACCCGCGGGGACTGCTGCACGACCAGGCCGTCGGCCGCGAGGCGGCGCAGGGCCTCACGCATCGGTGTGCGACTGATGCCGAGGCGGGCGGCCTGCTCGACCTCGCCCAGCACGAAACCGGCGGGCAGGGCGCCCGACTGGATCTCCTCCAGCAGTGCCGCGTGGGCTCGATCGCTCGCACTGATGCGATCGGCGATGGAGCTCATGCCCTCATTGTATACATAAACTCACACAGACAGACTCGAACCTCAGTTTCCGGCATTGCACGTATACATTGATCTACCGCTGCGGCGTCCCCACGGCATTCGGGATCGGTTCGACGAACTCCGCAGGGCGCGGCTCGCCGAGCTTCACGACCACCACTCCGACGAGCACGAGCGCTCCGCCGAGAGCCTGCAGCAGGTCGGGTAGCTGTCCGAGCAGCAGCCAGCCGAACAGCAGTGCGGCGACGACTTCGGAGAGTGCGACGAAGGATGCGAGGCGCGAGCCCAGCATCCGGGTCGATGCGATGCCGAGCACGTAGGCGAGGGCAGTGGCGATGAGGCCGATCGCCAGCACCGGCACGAACCACGGCACGGTGCCGAAGCGGTAGGCGATGTCGTCGGTCGTCCAGGCGATGGGCAGGATGCCGACGAGGCCCGCGATCGTGAGAGCGACGGCGCCGAGCAGCAGCCCTCCTCCGGCGAGCGCTATCGGCGGCAGGCCGGTGTCGGCCTTGGCCGAGAGCAGGAAGTACGTCGCGGCGCCGACCATCGCGGCGAGCGCCCAGAGGATGCCTGCGACATTCACCTCGGCGCCGGTGATGATGTCGAGCATCAGCACGAGACCGATGAAGGCGATGGCCGCGCCGATCACACTGCGGCGACTCGGCCGTTCACCCCGCCGGACCCACAGCCACAGGATGACGGCGATCGGGGCCGTGTACTCGATGAGCAGTGCGAGGCCGACGTCCATCACGGCGACGGCCTGGAAATAGCAGAGCTGCGTAGCGGTGACGGCGAGGAGTCCGTAGGCGGCGACCATGCCCGCGTTCTTCCTGAGCACTCCCCACCGACCCCGGAGCGAGAGGATCGTCGGCACGAGCAGCACGAGCGCGGCGACCCACACCCGCGCGGTCACCGCCGCACCGGGCGTCCATCCCGCGTCGATGAGACCTCGAGCCCAGGCGCCGGACATCCCGAACGCGAAGGCCGCGCCGATCGCCAGGGGCAGACCGAGTCGCACACCCTGCGCGGTGATGTCATTTGCAACCTTGCTCATGACAGGTGACGCTACTCTCGCAGCATGTAAGGTGTCAACATGAACTTCACCGATGACACGGAAGAGGCTCTGCGCTCGGCCGTCTGGCTGGTGAACTCGGCCGAAGAACCAGAGACCCTCGAGACGCTCGCGGACTACGACGCGTTCCTCACGGACTTCCCCTATTCGGGTCGACTCGACCGGGACGAGACCGAACTCGCCGCGATCCGAGACCTGCGCCCGCGGCTTCGCACCATGCTGCTCGCGCCCCGCGACGAGATGGCCGAGCACGTCAACGCCGCCCTCGCCGAGGCTCACCTCGCCCCGAGACTCGTGCGCCACGACGGAGTCGACTGGCACCTGCACGCGGTGGCCGACGAGCGCCCGCTCGCCGAGCGCGTGCTGATCGAGACCGCCATGGCACTGATCGACGTCATCCGATCCGATGAGGGGTCGCGCATCTCCATCTGCGCCGACGACACGTGCGAGGCACTGGCCCTCGACCTGTCACGCAACCGCTCGAAGCGCTTCTGCTCGACGACCTGCACGAACCGCAACGCCGTGGCCGCATACCGCGCACGGCGCGCGAGCGCTTGAGCCTCCGCGCAGATTCGGTAGCGTCGTCTCGACATGCCCTTCCCCTCCCCCTACGACATCTGGTTCGCCGACGCCGAGTTCGACGCGAGCTACGGCCACACGCTGAGCACGCTCCGCGCGATCGCTCCGGTCGCCGCACCCGACGGGTTCGCCGAACAGTGGCAGGGCTGGCGACAGCAGGCGAAGACGGTGGATGCCGCACCCAGCGCGCTGTCCGCCGAGACCACGCACGGCCGACGGGTCTCGGTCATCGAGCATGCGGGAGTCGACGGCACCCGCCTGCGGGCCTGGCTGGTCGAACCCCTCGCCGCCCCGGCGCGCGTCGGTGTCGTGCACAGCCACGGCTACGGCGGACGGGATGCGGTCGATCTCGCTCGCATACCCGACGATGCGGCAGCGATCTTCCCCGTCGCCCGAGGGCTGCCCACGCTGAACACGGGCGTCGGCGCCCCCGCACCCCAGGCCGAGCATGTGCTGGCCGGGCTCGAGAGCCAGGACTCGTACGTGCTCGGCCTCTGCGCCCGAGACCTCTGGCTCGCTGCGGATGCTCTCACCACCCTCGTCGGCGCGCTGCCCCTCTATTACGTCGGCGAGAGCTTCGGCGGTGGCATCGGCGCCCTCGCCCTGCCGTGGGACGACCGCTACGCCGGGGCGACCCTCATCGTGCCGAGCTTCGGACAGTACGACCAGCGCCTCGCCGTGCACTGCATCGGCAGCGGCGAGACCGTGCGCGACCATGTCGCCGCGCATCCGGAGGCCCGCGACGTGCTGCGCCTGTTCGACGCCTCTACGGCCCTCGGCTTCGCCCGCATCCCTGTGCGCGTCGAGGCGGCGCTGTGGGACCCGTACGTGCCGCCGCCCGGACAGTTCGGCGTCGCGAACGCGGCTCGGATGCTCGAACTCGCCGTCCTCCCCGCGGGCCACGCCGAATATCCGGGGGTCGAGGAGGTGGCGGCCGGGGCGATCCGCGACGGCAGGTCCCACCTCTCACGCGCGCTGCGCGCAGCATCCTGACCCCGCTCACCCCCGCGCATCGGAGCACTGGACGCAACCTGTCATCACAGGTACACTCAACTTGTCATTACAGGTTGCGCAGAGCCGCAGCACCCGTACGAGGAGCACCGATGCCCCAGTTCCACACGCCTCCGATCTCTCCGATGGCGATCGCGTTCGATGCCGAGAAGCTCACGCTCTCACCCGAAGGCCCCACCCTCACGCGCCGGATGTCGGATCTCGAGGGCCTGTTCCTCGACGCGGACGCCTGGGCCGCAGCATCCGCCGACGACGACCCCGTCGTCTACACCGTGACCAGCTCTCCCGTGCCCGAGGTCGACCGCGAACTGCCTCAGTCGATCACGACGATCATGCCCGGCGACACCTCGGGTGAGCTCTGGATGACCAAGGGGCACCAGCATCCGAACCACCAGGGCGAGATCTACCTGGCGCTGAGGGGTCGCGGCGGGCTGCTCATGTTCGACGGCGAGCGCACCGAGTGGCTCGACATGCTTCCCGGCACCATCGGCTACATCCCGCCGGGCTGGGCGCACCGCTCAGTGAACACGGGCGACGAGCCGTATGCGTTCCTCGCGGTCTACCCCGGCGGTGCCGGACACGACTACGGCTGGGTGCTCGAGCACGGCATGGGCTCGCGCGCCTACCGCTCGTCCGACGGTGTCGATCTGCGTCCCTATTCCGCAACCCCCTCGGCGGGATAGGGTCCCCACATGCTGATCGCGCACGATCTGGGTACGACCGGGAACAAGGCGTCCCTGCACCATGACGACGGGCGTCTGGTCACCTCCGTGACCGTGCCGTACCCCGCGCATTTCGCCACCGGCGGCATCGCCGAACAGGACCCTGCGGACTGGTGGGACGCGGTCGTCTCGGCGACCCTGCAGCTGATCGCCCGGGCGGGCGTCGCCCCCGAGACCGTCGGCGGCCTCGTCGTCAGCGGCCAGATGATGGGCACCGTGCTCCTCGACGCGCACGGCGAGCCGGTGCGCCCTGCGATCATCTGGGCCGACACGCGCTCGGGCGCGCAGACCCGCTCCCTCGAAGAGCGGCTCGGCGCCGCCGACGCGTACCGTGTGCTCGGCCACCGGCTGAATCCCACCTACTCGATCGAGAAGATCATGTGGGTGCGCGACAACGAGCCCGATGTGTGGACCCGTGTGCGCCACTTCTGCGTCGCCAAGGACTACATCGTCTATCGGCTCACCGGGCGCCTCGCGACCGAGCGCTCCGACGCCTCGGGCACCAACGCGTATGACCAGCTGCGCGGCACGTGGTCGGCCGAGGTGCTCGCGGCGGCCGGCCTGGACCCCGCGCTCTTCCCCGAGATCCTCGAGTCGACGACCGTGGCCGGCACCCTCACGGGCGAGTCGGCAGATGCCCTCGGACTGCCGGCCTCCGTCCGCGTCGTCATGGGCGGCGGTGACGGACCGCTCGCCGCGGTGGGCTCGGGCATCGTGGCTCCCGAAGACGGCGCGTACGTGTGTCTGGGCACCTCGTCGTGGATCTCGTTCGCGAGCCTCGCCCCGCTGCACGACCCGCAGATGCGCACCATGACCTTCGACAACGTCGTGCCCGGTTCGTTCGTGCCGACCGCGACCATGCAGGCCGGCGGCGCCTCCGTGCAGTGGATCGCCGAGGCGCTCTCCCCCGACCCCGCGCACCCCGACACCGCGCGTCTCACGGCGGAGGCCGGCGGCGACGTCGACACGGAGGACCTCTACTTCCTCCCCTATCTCCTCGGCGAGCGCTCGCCCCTGTGGGATCCGCACGCCCGCGGCGCCTTCGTCGGTCTCGGTCGCCACCACACGCGCGCGCACCTCACGCGGGCCGTGCTCGAGGGCGTGGCGTACAACCTGCTCACCTGCATCCAGGCGTTCCGCGAATCCGGTGCCGCGATCGACCGCATCGACGCGGTCGGCGGTGGCGCGCAGAGCGACGCCTGGCTCGGCATCCTCGCCGACGTCTGGGGCGTGCCGATCCGCCGGCGCACGATCGTCGAAGAGGCCAACAGCCTCGGCGCCGCGGTCACGGGCGCGGTCGGGCTCGGACTCGCGGACTTCTCGGCGGCCAGGGCACTCAGCGAGGTCACCGCGGAGTTCACACCGGACGCCGGGCGGCATGCCGTGCACGAGCACCGGCACGCCCGTTTCGTCGATGCGTACACGGCGCTCGAGCCGTGGTTCGCCGCAGCGCCGTCGACCGAGGAGAACTGATGGGGGTCATCCTCGCCACCAGCCGGTCGTTCTCGGACGGCGATCTCGACCTCGTCGAGCGGGCCAGAGCCGCGGGTCACGAGATCGTCCGCGGTCCCGCACACCACGGTCTCGCCGAACTCGCGCCCCTGCTCGCCGCCGCTGACGGCTGGGTCGCCGGCACCGGGCCGGTGACCGACGAGCACCTCGCGGCCGCTCCGAACCTCAGGGTCATCTCCCGCTACGGCGTCGGCACCGAGGCGGTCGATCTCGATGCGGCGCTGCGACGCGGCATCCCGGTGACCAACACCCCGGGTGCGAACGCGGATGCCGTCGCCGACCATGCCGTCGGGCTCATGCTCGCGGCGCTCCGATTCATCGCCGACGGCGACCGCCGCGTGCGAGCGGGCGACTGGGGCGTGCGCCGCGGACGTGAACTGGGCGCTGCGACGGTGGGCATCGTCGGCTTCGGACGCATCGGTCAGGGCGTCTCGCGGCGCCTGGGCGGCTTCGGTTCACGGGTGCTCGCCACCGACCCGTTCCTGCCGTCCGACATCATCGCCGAGCGTGGCGCCGAGCCGACCGATCTCGACGAACTCTTCGGCTCGGCCGACGTGATCACCCTGCACGCCCCCGGCGGGCAGACGCTGGTCGATGCGGCGCGACTCGACGGCATCCGCCCGGGAATGATCCTCGTGAACACCGCCCGCCCCGACCTCGTCGACGAGACCGCACTCGCTGCCGCCCTGCGTGACGGGCGCCTCGGCGGGTACGCTGCCGACACCCTCGACGGCGACACCGCGGCGAGCGCGAGCCCGCTGCTCGCGCCGGATCTCGCAGCCCTCGTGACCATCACCCCGCATCTGGGTGCCCAGACGACACAGGCCGTCGACAACATGGGCTCGATGTCGCTCGACGATGTGCTCGCCGTACTCGCGGGGCGCTCCCCCGCCCACCTCGTCTCACCCCGACCCTGAAGGGCCCACCATGACCATCACCGAGACGCCCGCCACCACGACCGGCGGTCACATGGGGTTCGTCGGCGTGAGCACCGGCTCCTCGTCGATCATGAAGGTGTTCCCGAAGTGGGCCGAGGTGCTGGGGCTCCCCACCCGGAACCTCCTCGGGCACGACCTGCCCATCGATGCGACACCCGCACAGTACGTGGCGATGGTCGAGCAGATCCGTGACGACCCCCACCACCGCGGCGCTCTCGTGACGACCCACAAGATGAACGTCTTCGCCGCAGCATCCGACCTCTTCGACGAACTCGACCCGTTCGCCGTGTCGTGCTCCGAGATCTCGAGCATCTCGAAGCGCGGCGATCGCCTGATCGGCCGCGCGAAGGATCCTCTCACGGTCGACCTCGCGCTCAAGGACTTCCTCCCGGCCGACCACTTCGCACGCACCGGAGCGGAGGTCGTGATCCTCGGCGCCGGCGGGTCGGGCACGGCCCTCAGCTGGGCGCTGGCGGAGCGGGCGGATGCTCCGTCGAAGATCACCGTCACGGCCCGCGACGACGACAAGCTCGACCACCTGCGCGAGGTGCATCGCCAGCACGGCACCCCCGACGGACTGATCTCCTACGTGCGCACCGACACGGTGCAGGAGGCGGCGGCCGTCGTCGCAGCAGCACCCGCGGGGTCGCTGATCGTGAACGCCACGGGGCTCGGCAAGGATCGGCCGGGCTCTCCGCTTCCCGACGACGTCGTGTTCCCGGCCGACGCATGGGTCTGGGAGTTCAACTACCGCGGGTCGCTCGAGTTCCTGCACCAGGCCCGTGCACAGGAGGCCGCACATGGTCTGCACGTGGTCGACGGCTGGCGGTACTTCATCCACGGCTGGTCGCAGGTGGTCGCCGACGTGTTCGAGATCGACCTCACCCCAGAGATCGTCGAGCGGCTCGCCGAGGCTGCCGAGTCGGTGCGCTGATGAGTGTCGTCCGCACGGTGCTCGGCGATGTCGACCCGACTCAGCTGGGCACGACGGACTATCACGAGCACCTGTTCCAGATCTCGCCGCTGCTGGTCGGCGACGAACTCGACGATGAAGACCTCTCGGGTCACGAGGCCGCACTGCTGAAGGCCAGCGGCTTCGCGGCGATGGTCGATGCCACTCCTTTCGGCCTGGGGCGCGACCCTGAGGCGGTCGCACGCATCAGCTCCGGCACCGGGATGCATGTCGTCGCGACGACAGGACGCCACCGCGAGGCCCACTACGGGGCAGATCATCCGATGCAGGTGTGGAGTGTCGAGCGTCTGGCCGAGCTGTTCGTCGCCGATGTGACGCGAGGGATGCCGGTCGACGACGCCCTGATCTTCGAGGCGCCCGATGTTCTGCGCGCCGCAGCGCCGGACGGATCGCCGGTCAGAGCCGGGATGCTCAAGGCCGGGGTCGGCTACTGGAGCATCAGTCCCTTCGAGCGGGCGACGCTCATCGCGGTCGCCGCGGCCCATCGGGCCACGGGAGCACCCGTGATGGTGCATCTGGAGTTCTGCACCGCCGCCCACGAGGTGCTCGATTTGCTCGAGGCGGCCGGCGTCGCATCCGACCGTGTCGTGCTCGCGCATGCCGACCGCGATCCGGACGCCGGGCTGCACGCCTCTCTCGCCGAGCGCGGCGCCTACCTGGGATACGACGGCTTCGCGCGGCCGCGCACGAGATCCGATGCCGAGCTGCTCGATCTGACCGAGCGCGTCGTCGAGCTCGGAGCCGGCGACCGGGTGCTGCTCGGCGGCGATGTCGCCCGCCGAACCCGCTACATCTCCTACGGCGGGATGCCGGGGCTCGCCTATCTCGGCGAGCGCTACCTACCGCGGCTGCGCTCTGCCGTCGGTGATGACGCGGTCGAGCGGATGCTGGTCGACAACCCCGCCCGCCTGCTGACCCTGTCGTCTTGATCCCCCAATCGTCGAGGAGCACTCCCATGGCCGAGCCCACCATCCTGCACGCGATCTTCACCGCGCGCCCCGGCGAGGGCGACCGCGTGGCCGCACTGCTGCGCGACTTCGCCGAGATCGTGCGTGCGGAAGAGGGCAATGTCGTGTTCGATGCGACACGACTGGTCGACGACCCCGACCGCTTCTTCGTCTACGAGGTCTACCGAGACGAGGCGGCCTTCCAGGCGCACATCGCCGCACCCACCGGAGTCCCGTTCAACGAGGCACTGCAGCAGCTCATCGTCGAGCCGTCCTCGATCCTGACGTTCCTGCGCCGCGTCTGACGCGCCTCTGGCGTCGTGCGGCGACCACACGTGCCGCTAGGCCCGCGCTCGGATGCCGCGCACCGACCCCGCAACGCACAGAAGCCCCCCGCCCGAAGGCGAGGGGCTTCTGCGATCTCAGCGGGTCACTCGTAGAGGACGGCTGCGATGTTCTCGTCCTCGAGGTTCGTGCTGTCGTACCAGTACGAACCGGTGTCGTAGAACTCGTCGACGGTGTCGCCGTTGGCCGCGTCGTAGGCCGCCTGCACGACCTGCTCGCCGATGCCGATCGGGTCCTGCGTGATGGCGCCGGCCATCGTGCCGTCCTTGATCGCGTTGATCTGGGCCGCTCCCGAGTCGAAGCCGACGATCGTGATCTTGCCCTTCTCGAGACCCAGCTCGTTCACCGCGTTGACGACGCCGATGGCCGAGCCCTCGTTGGTGCCGTAGATGCCCTTGAGGTCGGGGTGCGCCGCGATCAGCGTCTTCGCGATGTCTGCCGACTTCAGGTGGTCGCCGTCACCGTACTGGATGTCGACGATCTCGATGTCGGGGAAGTCGGCCTCGATCTTCTCGACGAAGCCGTCACGACGCTCGACACCGGTCGAGTTGATCTGCGAGTGGCCGACGATCGCGACCTCGCCCGATCCGCCGATCAGCTCTGCCATGTGCTCTGCGGCGAGCGCGCCGGCGACCTTGCTGTCGGTGGCCGAGAGGCTCAGGCCCACGTCGCCGTCGCACGGGGCGTCGAAGTAGACCACGGGGATGTCCTTCGACTTCGCCTGCTCGAGCGGGGCGACGCACGCCTCGGGGTCGAGGGCTGCGTAGGCGATGGCATCCGGGTTCTTGTCGATCGCAGCGGTCAGCATCTCGAGCTGCTGTGCGATCTCGGTCTCGGCTGCGGGGCCTTCGAACGTGATGCGGACGCCGAGCTCTTCGGCCTTCTGCTCCGCGCCCTTCTTGACGGCCTGCCAGAACTGGTGCTGGAAGCCCTTCGAGACCATGGCGATGTACATCTCGCCGTCGCCGCTGCCTCCGTCGCCGCTGCCTTCTTCGATGACGTCACCGCCGCCGGCACAGCCCGCGAAGACGAGGGCGGATGCGGCCACGAGTGCCGCGAATGCGGTCTTCTTGCCGAATTTCATGGAAACTCCATTGTTCTCTGTGTGGTGGTGGGGGGATAGGTCTTGATCAGGTGTGCTGGCGGTTGCGCAGCGAGTCGAGGAACACGGCCAGCAGCACGACGACGCCGACGACGATGTTCTGCCACTCCGTCTGGATCGACATGATGCGCAGACCGTTGACGAGCACGCTCATGATCAGCGCGCCGATCACGGTGCCCAGGATCGACCCGCGCCCGCCGAGCAGCGAGGTGCCGCCGATGATGACGGCCGCGATGGCCTGCAGCTCGTACCCGGTGCCGATCTGCGGCTGTGCCGAGTCGAGACGGGCGGCGATCACGATGCCCGCGATGCCGGTGAAGGCCCCCGCGAACATGTAGATGAAGATCGTCCAGCGTCGCGTGTTGACGCCCGAGAGGCGCGTGGCCTCCTCGTTCGAGCCGATCGCGAAGGTGTACCGACCCAGGAGCGTCTTCGACAGCACCAGCCAGGCGACGACGGCGAGGGCGGCGGTGATCAGCACGGCGTTCGGGATGCCGGGGATGATCACCCCGAGCGCGATCTTCTTGAAATCCGGTGCCGAGGTCGAGAAGTAGATCGGCGCGACGTTGGAGATGACGAGGGCGAGGCCTCCGGCGATCATCATCATCGCGAGGGTCGCGATGAACGGGGGCAGCCGCAGGAACGTGATGTTGATGCCGTTCACGAGGCCCATCAGCACACCGGTCGCGATGCCGCCGATCACACCGAGCCAGACCGGCAGTCCGAGATTGGTGACGATGACACCGGTCATCACGGCGCACAGGGCCATGCCGGTTCCGATCGACAGGTCGATGCCGCCGGTGATGATGACGAACGTCGTGCCGAGGGCGAGGATGCCGATGACCGCGGTCGAGAGCAGCACGGTCGCGATGTTGCTGAAGGTGAAGAAGTTCGGGCTGGCGATCGAGAAGAAGATCACGAGCACGATCAGGGTGCCGAACGCGAGGGACTGCTGCACCTGACGCTTCAGGAAGCCGACCACGTCGCGCTTGTCGGTGTTCTCATCGAGAGCCGTCTGGATGATCGTCGTCGTCGACGACCCGTTCTGCGGAGCGCTCATCAGTCTTCCTCTCCGTGGGCTGCGAGTTGCATGATCTTCTCCTGGCTGGCGTCCTCGTTGCGGAGCGTGCCGGTGATGCGCCCGTTCGCGAAGACCGCGATGCGGTTCGCGACGCGGAGGATCTCCGGCAGCTCCGACGAGATGACGATGATGGACTTTCCCTGATCAGCGAGCTGCTGCATCAGGCGGTAGATCTCTTCCTTGGCGCCGACGTCGATTCCTCGCGTCGGCTCGTCGAAGATGAGGATGTCGCAGTCGCGCATCAGCCATCGGGCGATGACGACCTTCTGCTGGTTGCCTCCCGACAGCAGCTTGACGACCTGGTTGACCGAGGGCGTCTTGACGCGCAGCTGCTGGACGTAGTCCTTGGTGCGGTTCTTCGCCTTGCCGTCGCCCATCCAGCCGATCGCGTTGGCGTACGACCCGAGTGAGGCGAGCACGGTGTTGAAGGTGACATCCTGCTCGAGCATCAGCCCGAGCAGCTTGCGGTCCTCCGAGAGGTAGCCGACGCCGTGCTTGACGGCATCCGCCGGCTGGGCGATGCGCACCGGTCGTCCGCCGATCGACACGGTGCCCCCGTCGCGGTGGTCGGCGCCGATGATCGCCCGGGCCGTCTCGGTGCGACCGGCGCCCATGAGACCGGCGAAGCCCAGGATCTCGCCCCGGTGCAGTTGGAACGACACGTCGGTGAGCAGGCTCTTGGTCGAGAGCCCCTGCACATCGAGCACGATCGGATCGTCGGCGTGCTCGCGGGCCTGCGGCCTGGTCCCCTCGTCGATCACGCGTCCGACCATCATCTCGATGATCTTCGGGATGCTGACCTCTGACTTGTCCAGTGATCCGATGTATGTACCGTCGCGCAGCACCGTGACCCGGTCGGCGAGGCGCCGCAGCTCGTCCATGCGGTGCGAGATGTAGACGATGCCGGTGCCTGACGCTCGCAGCTGCTCGATGAGCACGAAGAGGGTCTCGGTCTCGGAGTCGGTGAGCGCCGACGTCGGCTCGTCCATGATGAGCACCTTGGCGTTGAACGAGAGCGCCTTGGCGATCTCGACCATCTGCTGCTCGGCCACCGTGAGCTCGCCGACGAGCTGCCGCGGGTTCAGCCGGATGTCGAGACGCTGCAGCAGTTCGGCGGTCTGGGCGTTGAGCTTGCGCTCCGACAGGAAGGGCCCGGTGGTGGGCTCGCGGCCCACGTAGATGTTCTGAGCCACGGTGAGGTCGGGCATCAGGTTGAGTTCCTGATGGATGATCGTGACGCCGAGCTGCTGCGCCTGCAGGGGACTGGTGAGTTCGACCTCCTGGCCCTCGAACGTGATCGTGCCCTCGTCCTTGGTGTAGATCCCCGAGAGGATCTTCATCAGAGTCGACTTGCCCGCGCCGTTCTCGCCCACGAGCACCAGCACTTCGCCGGCCCGCACCTCGAGGTGCACGTCCTTGAGAGCCTGCACACCGGGGAATCCCTTGCTGATCCCCTCGACTCTGAGAATGGGGTCACTCATGTGCTCACCTGCTTCCTTGAAGGTCGTCATGCGATATTCCAGTCGGGACTGGAAACATCGGATCAATTCTGCGTCCTGCGCCCCGCCCTGCGCAAGTTGTATCTAAATGTAACTAAGACTTCTGCGGATGGGAAGACCTGTAATAACAAGTTCACAACAGGTCGCGATGTCTCGTGGGCTGTCTGCGTCAGTGCAGCCTGATCGAGTCCACCGCGACGAGCTTGTCGCGGATGTAGGCGTTGGCATGCGCTCCGAGTTCGGCGTTGTCGGTCCAGAGGTTGCGCCAGATGCCGAGCATCCGGCTGAGATCGGGCGCCACCACCGCCGACGAGAACGACTCGAACACGATCGGACCGTCATAGCCGATGCGCCCCAGCGCCTTGAAGAAGGTGTCGAAGTCGACGGTTCCGGTGCCGAGGTAGCCGCGGTGACTCTCTCCGATGTGCACATAGCGGAGAGCCGGTGCGGCGTCGAGGACCGGCGCGAACATATCCGACTCCTCGATGTTCATGTGGTACGTGTCGAGATGGATGCCGAGGTTCGGTCGATCGACTTCGGCGAGGTAGGCCAGCGCCTGCCGCGCGGTGTTGAGAACGTTGGTCTCGTAGCGATTGACGACCTCGAGCGAGACCGAGATCCCGCGCTCGGCGGCGTGGTCGGCGACGCGGGCGATCGTGCGGCGGCTGCTCTCGAGCCCCTCGGCCGTCACAGGGTCCATGTACTTCTGCATCGCGCTGTAGATCACTCCGCAGAAGTGCTGCCCGCCGAGATCTGCGAGCACGTCGACCGCCTTGACCAGCAGCGACTCCCCCGCCGCGACGACTGCGGGGTCTGAACTGGTCACATCGGTGGCTCCCGAGAGGCCGAGCGATGCGCTCACGGCGAGGTCGTGCTCTTCGAGCGCCTCCCGGGCTGCGGCGACGTCGAACGAGAACGGATCCATGAGCGGGAACTCGATCAGATCGAACCCGGCCGCCTTCGTCTTCTCGACCGACAGTCGGATGCCGTCGGCATCGAAGTGTCCGGTCCAGACGAGCCCGTGGCATCCGATGTTCATGAGACCTCTCGGAGACGGGTGTGGGGCACCATCGCCTCTGGAATTTGGCACGTGCCAAGTCCGCGTTCAGGTCACGGTACGCGGGGTCGTACAGACCTGTCAAGAACTTTCTTGGCACGTGCCAATTGCTCGACTACTCTGGACTCGCCAGCGTCGCGCGGGCGCGCAGCCCCACTCGCGCATTCGCGCGCAGGCATCATCGACAGGGAGCTTCATGCCAGCCAGCGTCAAAGACGTCGCCGCACTCGCCGGGGTCTCCTCCTCGACCGTCTCGAACTACCTCAACCACCCCCATGTGCTCGGCGAGTCCAGCGCCGCCAGGGTCAGAGATGCGATCGAACGGCTCGGCTATGTGCCCAACGAGTCGGCACGGCAGCTGCGGGCGGGGTCGAGCAAGGCGCTCGCACTGATCCTGCTCGACGCGTGGCTGCCGTACTTCCATGAGCTCTCCCGCGGCGTCGAAGACGTCGCCCGCGAAGAAGGCTGGTCGCTGTTCTTCAGCAACAGCAACCGCGACGCCGGCATCGAGCGCCGCAACATCGACATGTTCGAGGCGCACCGCGTGCAGGGCATCGTGATCTATCCGCTCGAAGACGTCGTGCCTCGGCTCGAACAGCTCGCCGACCGCGGCATCCGCTCGGTCGTGGTCGGCCCCATCCCCGACTCCCCGACCGTCGGCTCTGTCCTCTTCGACGATCGCGGAGGCGGTCGCCTGGCGGGCGAGCACCTGCTGTCGATCGGACGCCGCCGCATCCTGTTCCTCGGGTCGCCGAGCGTCAGTCAGTCGAACGACCGGCTGCGGGGTCTGCGCGATGCCGTCATCGGCTCGGATGCTGCGGTGGATGTGCTCGACGTGCCGCATCTCACGACAGAGGATGGCCTCGAGGTCGCCGAACGCATCCTCGCACTCCCGGCAGCGGAGCGGCCCGACGCGATCTTCGCGGCGAACGACATGGTGGCGATCGGCGTGATGACCCAGCTGCTGCGTCATGGCATCCGCGTGCCCGAGGAGATCGCGCTGGTCGGATTCGACGACGTGGCGCAGGCGCATCAGAGCGTCGTGCCGTTGACGAGCGTGCGTCAGCCCGGATACGAGATCGGCCGCGCTGCGGGCGGCGCTCTGATCCGGCAGCTCTCCGATCCCACGGCAGAGCTCCCCGCGCCGACGCCGTTCGCCGCCGAGCTCGTGATCCGCGAGTCGACCGTCGGCCGCTGAATCCCGACCCTGGGGTCTTCACACTGTTCGCAACTCAGGAACAGCGGCACTGAGGCGCTGGCTCGGGGCCGAGAACCGCCTCCGCCGACGGATCTTCCTGAGTTGCGAACGGCAACGACCTGCCTCAGGCGGCAATCAGCCCTTCTGCGGCGAGCTCAGCCCACAGCGCCCCCGGAGTCGTCAGCGCCGCATACTCCGCGTTCTGCCGCAGCTGCGCCGGGCGGCTACCCCCGACGACCACCGACCGCACGACGTCGGACTGCAGCGGGAACTGGATGGCGGCCGCGGGCAGCGGCACGTCGTGGTCGGCGCACACGCGCGCTATGCGCAGCAGCCGTTCCCAGAGCTCGTCCGGCAGCTGCCCGTACTCGTAACGGCCGTCGCGGCGGGGTTCGCTCGAAGCCAGAAGGCCCGAATTGAACACGGATGCCGCCACGATGCCGGTCCCCGTCTCGCGGCAGGCGGGCAGCACGTCTGCCGCGGCCGGCTGCTCGAGCAGCGTGTAGCGCCCCGCGACCATGACCAGGTCGAGGTCGGCCGAACGCACGGATGCGGCGAGCGCGTCCGACACCATCGAGCCGATCCCGATCGCCGACACCTGTCGGTCGGAGCGCAGCTGCTCGAGCGCGGGCAGCGCCTCGGCGAGGGCGAGGTCGAGGTCGTGCCGCTCGGGGTCGTGCAGGTAGAGCAGATCGATGCTCTCGATGCCGAGCCGCTCGCGCGACTCGTCGAGGCTTCTGCGAATCCCTGCGGCCGAGAAGTCCCACACCCGCTGCAGGTCGTCGGGCACGTGGAAGTCGTTCGCGGTGTCGAGGCCGCCGTCATGGTCGGGGTTCGGCCGCAGCAGTCGGCCGACCTTCGTCGACAGCACGTACTCATCACGCGGCTTGGTCTGCAGGAACGCGCCGAGGCGCCGCTCCGAGAGCCCCAGCCCGTAGTGCGGAGCCGTGTCGAAGTAGCGGATGCCGCTGTCCCACGCCGCCTCCAGGATCGCCCATGACTCGTCGTCGCTGAGCGCACGGAACAGGTTGCCGACGTTCGCCGCCCCGTATCCGAGCGCGGGAACCGTCAGCGAGTCACGCGACGACATGCTGTCCCTTCCACTCGTAGGCGGCGATGCTGTCTGCCTTCATCTCCATGCCGGAGCCCGGCACGGTCGGCGCCATGTACGAGCCGCCCTGGATGTCGGTGGGGATCACGAAGTGCTCGTGCAGGTGATCGACGAACTCGATCATGCGCCCCTCACGCGTCCCCGTGACGGCGACGAAGTCGAACATCGACAGGTGCTGCACGGCCTCGCACAGCCCCACTCCGCCGGCGTGCGGGCACACGGGCACCCCGAACTTCGCGGCGAGCAGCAGATTGGCGATGTTCTCGTTGACGCCGGCGACTCGCACCGCGTCGATCTGCATGACCGAGATGGCCTCGGCCTGCAGCAGCTGCTTGAAGATGACGCGGTTCTGCGCGTGCTCACCGGTCGCGACGCGGATGGGCGCCACTCCCCTGGCGATCTCGGCGTGACCGAGCACGTCGTCGGGACTCGTGGGCTCCTCGATCCAGGCGGGGTGGAACTCGGCGAGCGCGCCTATCCACTCGATCGCCTCCGACACCTCCCACCGCTGGTTCGCGTCGATCGCGATCGGGAAGTCGGGCCCGCACACCTCGCGCGCCTTGCGGAACCGGCGGATGTCGTCGTCGAGGTCGGCCCCCACCTTGAGCTTGATCTGGGTGAAGCCGTCGGCCATCGCCTCGCGGGCGAGGCGCTCGAGCTTCTCGTCCGAGTAGCCGAGCCACCCCGGACTCGTCGTGTACCCCGGGTACCCGGTGGCGAGCAGCTCCCGCTCGCGCTCGACGCGGCCGGGTTCGGCGGCGCGCAGGATCTCGAGGGCATCCTCCGGTGTGAGCGCATTCGTGAGGTAGCGGAAGTCGACGAGATCGACGATCTCCTCGGGCGTCATGCGGGCGAGGAGCTGCCAGAGCGGCAGGCCGGCGCGCTTCGCCTTGATGTCCCACAGCGCGTTGATGACGGCGCCGATCGCCATGTGCATGACGCCCTTCTCGGGGCCGAGCCAGCGCAGCTGCGAGTCGCCGATGATGTCGCGGAACGTCGTGCCCATGTCGTCGAGCAGCGGTTCGATCTCGCGGCCCACGAGGTGCCCGGCGAGCGCGTCGATCGCCGCGACCTGCACGTCGTTGCCGCGGCCGATGGTGAAGACGAAGGCGTGGCCGTCGATGCCATCCTCCGCATCCGTGCGCACGATCACGTACGCGGCCGAGTAGTCGGGGTCTGGGTTCATGGCATCCGATCCGTCCAGACTCAGCGACGTGGGGAAGCGGATGTCGGTCGTGTCGAGGGCGACGATGCGGCTCACGGGGTCCTCTCGTGCACGGGGTGGGGATTCGTGCAGATCTCTTGGAGTGTAAACATCCGATGTCTATACTGTCAACGAGACGGGCCTTCCCGGCGCGCCCCCGCACCACGGAATCCTCAGTGATCAGGAGAGACATGAAGTTCGCACGGCTAGGCACCCCAGGCGCCGAGATCCCCGTCCTCGTCGAGGGCGACCGCTACCTCGATCTGAGGTCGGTGACATCCGATGTGGACGGTGACTTTCTGGCCTCCGACTTCCGCGCGCGTGTCGACACCGCCCGCGCCGCCGACGAGCTGCCCGTGCTCGAGGACGCTGCAGCGATGCGCATCGGCGCACCGATCGCACGCCCGAGCGCCGTCATCTGCATCGGTCAGAACTACGCCGCCCACGCCCGCGAGTCGGGCTCCGAGCCCCCGACCGTGCCGATCATGTTCCTGAAGACGCCCAACACGGTCGTCGGCCCGAACGATGCCGTGACGATCCCCCGCGGCAGCGAGAAGACCGACTGGGAGGTCGAGCTCGGCATCGTCATCGGCGCCCGCGCCGCCTACCTCGACTCGCCGGAGGACGCCGACGCGCACATCGCCGGCTACGTCACCGCGAACGACGTCTCGGAGCGCGCCTTCCAGATGGAGGTCTCGGGTGGGCAGTGGTCGAAGGGCAAGATCGCCCCCGGCTTCAACCCGACCGGCCCGTGGCTGGTCACCCCCGACGAGGTCGATGTCGACCACCTGCAGCTGCGCAGCTGGGTCAACGGCGAAGCGCGGCAGGACTCGAACACCGACGACATGATCTTCGACGTGCGGGTGATCGTGCACCACCTGTCGCAGTACGTCACGCTCGAGCCCGGCGACCTGATCCTCACCGGCACCCCGCAGGGGGTCGCGTTCGGCGGAAAGTTCCCCTATCTGAAGGCGGGCGACGTGGTCGAGATCGAGATCGAAGGCCTCGGGCATCAGCGACAGGAGTTCGTGGCATGGGAGGCACAGAAGTGAGCAGCGCACTCGACGGACTCGTCGCGATCGTCACCGGAGGAGCGTCGGGCATCGGCGCCGCCATCGCAGCCCGGTTGCATGCCGACGGCGCGCACATCGCGGTGCTCGACCGCGACACCTCGGGAGCGGATGCCGCGTTGGCCGCGTTCACTGCCGATGTGTCGGATCGGGCATCGGTGGATGCTGCCGTGGCCGCCGTCGCCGAGAGGTTCGGCCGCATCGACATCGTCGTGAACAACGCCGGGGTCGGCGCGCAGGGCGACATCAGCGCGAACGACGATGACGAGTGGGCGCGAGTGCTCTCGATCAACGTCACCGGCATCGCCCGCGTCACCTCGGCGGCGCTGCCCTGGCTCAAGAGGTCGCCGAGTGCGTCGGTGTGCAACACGGCATCCATCGCCTCGACCACCGGCCTGCCGCAGCGCGCTCTGTACAGCGCGTCGAAGGGCGCCGTCTCCGCTCTGACGCGCGCGATGGCAGCGGACCACCTGCGTGACGGCATCCGCGTCAACGCCGTGAACCCCGGCACGGCCGACACTCCCTGGGTCGGACGCCTGCTCGACTCGGCCGCCGACCCGGCCGCCGAGCGTGCCGCTCTCGAAGCCCGCCAGCCACACGGCCGCCTCGTCTCGCCCGAGGAGGTCGCGGCAGCTGTCGCCTACCTGGTGAGCCCCGCCGCGGGGTCGACCACCGGCACGTTCATCGAGGTCGACGGCGGCATGGCGCAGCTGCGCCTCCGCCCCGCCGGCAGCTGAGTCGGCGGCTACTCGCGGTCGCCCCGCAGCCAGCCCAGGAACCCACGCCGAGGCCGCTGCTCCCCCGCATCCTCATGCGGGGGCCTGGCGCCGACGCGGTAGAACTCCTCGGCATTGCGCCACATGATGGCATCGACGTCGTGCCCGCGCCGCTCGGCCCAGGCGCTCACGGCATCCGCCCATCGGCTGCGCGCCGTGGGCTGGTACATCGGCGATCCGTCTTCGTTCGCGTACGGGTCGTCGGCTTCGGCGGGGCCGATGACCGAGACGGGCCAGTCGCTGCCCCACATCAGTCGCCCGGCCCCGAACCCGTCGGCCGCGGCATCGAGGAACGGATGCAGCTGCTCAGCCGACCAGTCGCCTCCGGCCTCCGCCGGGAGCCCCGACAGCTTGCACCAGACATTCGGATGCCGTGCGAGGTCGTCGAGGTCGCGCACCCACTCCGTGGTCGGTGCCACCGGAGCATCCGCGGTGCCGACCTGCGGCTTGCCGAGGTGATCGAGCACGATCCGCAGTTCGGGCACGGCGCCGGCGAGGCGGGCGATCTCAGGAAGCTGCGCCGCGCGCACGCACGCGTCGAACGACCATCCGCGGGCTGCGACCTCTCGCGCACCGGTCACGAACGCTGCCGAGACCGCGAGGCCGTCCGGTTCGATCTGCAGATTGTGACGCACGCCGACCACGAGCGGCTCAGCCGCGAGTCCCTCGAGGTGCGCCGTGGTGTCGGTGCCACGGTCGATGCGCGCTCCGGCGACGATGCCGACCACCCCGACGCGAGCAGCCAGACTCGACACCCAGCGCACCTCGTCGAGGAAGTCGTCTTCGATGGTCTCGGCCTGCACGAAGACCGCTCTCTCCGAGGTCGCGCGCGCTATTCGCGCGTGCTCGATCTCGGTCTCACCGAACAGCCAGGCGAGCGGACCTTCGAGCCAGGTGTAGTGCAGAAGCTCGGGATCCCAGAGGTGCAGGTGCGAATCGAGTACGCGCATGCCCCCATCCTGCCGCAGACATCCGATGAATGGTTAGGATGACGCCATGGCAGTGACTGACGACGCGATCGAGAAGATCAAGGCGATGATCGTGTCGGGCGAGCTCGCCCCCGGCGATCGGCTCCCTCCCGAGAAGGAGCTGTCCGAGCGGCTCGGCCTGTCGCGCAACTCGATGCGCGAGGCGGTGAAGGCCCTCGAGGTGATCCGGGTGCTCGATGTGCGCCGCGGCGACGGCACCTACGTCACCAGCCTCGAACCCCACCTGCTGCTCGAGGCGATCTCTTTCGTGGTCGACATGCACGACGACGACTCGATGCTCGAGATCTTCGCGGTGCGACGGATGCTGGAGTCTCAGGCGACCGGCCTCGCGGCCACCCTCGGCACCGACGAGGCGATCGCCGGCCTCGAGCGCGAGGTCGAGTCCATCGATCCGACCGTCAGCATCGAAGAGCTGGTCGAGCACGACATCCGCTTCCACCGCGAGATCGTCGGCATGGCAGGCAACGCCTATCTCGCCAGCCTCATCGAGCATCTGAGCAGCCAGACCGTGCGCGCCCGTGTGTGGCGGGGGCTCACCGAGGGCGGCGCCGTCGAGCGCACGCTCTCTGAGCACCGGGCCATCGCCGAGGCGATCGCGCGACACGACTCCGGTCTCGCCACCTCGCTCGCCACCGCGCACATCGCCGGCGTCGAACGGTGGCTGCGTCAGGCGGCCACTGCCTGATCCCGCGCGATCGGGTCAGGCCCCGAGCCGCGCCATCGCGGCGTCGAACTCGGCCGCCGAGCTGTCGCTGACCTCGTGGAACAGCATCTGCTCGATCACCTCCGGCGCCGCGGTGAAGTACGACACCCCCGCGAGCCGCAGACCGGTGATGTCATCGGGCGACCGCAGGCTCGCGGCGAGCACGTTCGACTCGCTGCCGACGCAGACCTCCTGCATCGTCGCGATCACGGCATCGCCGTCGATGCCGGCATCCCGCATCCGTCCGAGATAGGGGGCGATGTACTGCGCGCCGATCGAGGCGCACGCGAGAGCCTGCGCGACCGAATACACCGCCGTGACGAGCACGGTCGCTCCGTCGCGCACCAGCGCGGATGCCGCGGCGAAGCCGTCGCGCGTGGCCGGCACCTTCACGACCACCCGGTCGCCGAGCGTCCGGATGCTCTCGGCGTTGCGGAGCAACGACGCGGTGTCGCCGCCCCACGTCTGGAAGAAGATCTCGCGTGCACCCTCGCCTGCCCAGCGGGCGTAGAGGTCGGGGATCTCGGCGGCGGTGCGGCCGCCGCGCTCGAGGATCGTCGGGTTGGTCGTGACGCCGTGCACGACCCCTGCGGCGAGGAGGGAGGCGACGCGGTCGACGTCTGCGCTGTCGACATAGAGACGGGGGGCCACGGCGGTCATCGGGTCTCCTTGTGCACAACCTGTCGTTACAGGTTCGGATTCGGCTAATGTAATGACAGCCGCGGAGGATGTCAAAGCACCCCGCATCGACGACGATCAGGAGTGCCATGACAGCCGCCACCTCGCCCGATCGCACCGGCGTCGTCATCGTCGGCAGTGTGACCGCAGACGTGACGACCTTCTCGACCCGGCTTCCGGCCCGCGGCGAGACCATCCTCGGAGACGAGTTCACCCTGATGCTCGGCGGCAAGGGCGCCAACCAGGCCGTCGCGGCCGGACGCTCGGGCGCCCGCACGAGCTTCGTCGGGTGCGTCGGCGACGACCTCTTCCACGACCTGGTCGTCGACGGGCTGAGCGAGGCCGGCGTCGACCTCGCGCACCTTCGCACGGTGCCCGGCCCGACGGGCATCGCGCACATCCGTGTCGACGCCTCGGCGCAGAACGACATCGTGATGGTGCCCCTCGCCAACGCCGCCCTCAGCACCGAGCAGATCGACGCGGCGCTCACAGCCCTCGCCCCGACCACGTCGGTGCTGCTCACCCAGCTCGAGACCCCCTCGGCGCTCACCGCCCACATCACGTCGCGCGGACGCGAGCACGGCATGACCGTCATCCTCGACCCGGCACCCGCCGCTCCGCTCGACGACGCGGTGTGGGCGAACATCGACATCGTGACGCCGAACGAGACCGAGGCATCGGTGCTCAGCGGCATCGAGGTGACGGACGCCGATTCGGCCGCGCTCGCCGGACGCTGGTTCCTCGACCGCGGCGTCGGCGCAGCCGTGATCACGCTCGCAGGGCAGGGCTCATGCGTCGTGACGGCTGACGGCGCATCCGTCGTCCCGCCCTTCCCTGTCGAGGCCGTCGACACGACGGCCGCGGGTGACGCGTACGCGGGCTACCTCGGTGCCGCGCTGGCGAACGGGCTGGAGCTGACGGATGCCGTGCGCATCGCCACCGCGGCCGGTGCCCTCGCCGTCACGAAGCAGGGCGCCTCGCCGAGCCTGCCGCTGCGCGCCGACGTCGAGGCGTTCCTGGCCGCCCGAGAAGCCCACTGACATCCCCCGAGGAGACATCATGCGCAAGACAGCGACGACCATCAACCCCGCCCTCTCGCGCGTGATCAGCGAGACGGGGCACACCGATCTGCTGGTGGTGACCGACGCCGGGCTGCCGATTCCGCCGGGTTCCGAGCGCATCGACCTCGCCTACCGGCCGGGCGCTCCGGCCTTCTTCGATGTGCTCGACACCGTGCTCGCCGAACTCGTCGTCGAGGGTGCGACCGTGTCGGAGGAGGTCGCCGAGAAGAGCCCCGAGGTGCTCGCTGCGCTGCGCGAGCGCTTCGCCGACCAGGACTTCGAGATCGAGTTGATCCCGCACGTCGAGTTCAAGAAGCTCACGCACTCGGCGCGCGCGTTCGTGCGCTCGGGCGAGTTCACGCCGTACGCGAATGTGATCCTGCACGCGGGGGTGGCGTACTGACATGCACGACACGATCGACCGCCACTCCGCGGCACCCATGTACGACCAGCTGCGTCAGCTGATCATCGAGGGCATCTCGAGAGACGGCCTGCAGCCGGGCGACCCGCTGCCGGGCGAGCATCGTCTGTGCGAGCGCTACGGCATCTCACGCACGGTCGTGCGCCAGGCACTCGCCCAGCTCGAGCACGAGGGGCTCGTCGAGCGGGTCAAGGGCAAGGGAACCTTTGTGTCGCGCCCGCGCACGAGCGAGAGCCTCGTGCACACGCTGGTCGGCCTGTACGACGACGTCGAGCGCCGCGGCGGGCATGTGCACAGCGACGTGCTGCGGCACGAGCAGACGCTGGCAGACGACGAGATCGCGGCGGCCCTCGAGGTCGAGGTCGGCGCACCGGTCGTGGTGCTCGACCGCCTGCGTCACGTCGACGGCGAGCCGTGGTCGCTCTCCACGACGTGGATGCCGGATGCCGTCGGCGGCGTCACTCTCGGCGTCGACCTGTCGGAGCGATCCCTGTACCGCCTGCTCGCCGATCACGAGATCGTGGCGACCAGCGGCGTCCGCTCGGCCGAGGCGACGGTGGCGACCCACGAGCAGGCTCAGCATCTCGGTGTGAGTGCCGGCTCGGCCCTGCTGCGGCTGCGCAGCGTGAGTCGGGCCGCCGACGGCATCCCGATCGAGTACTTCGTGGCCCACCACCGCGGTGATCGCTCCCGCTTCGAGTTCCAGCTGCAGCAGGAGCAGTCGCAGGCCTCGCTGCTGCACGTCGACGACGACGGCGGCACCTCGCGCGCAGGCACGGTTCGCTAGCCGAATCCGCCGAGGCCGCTAGCCTGGCAGCGGAGCACGCGTCGCACCGGGCGATGCGAGCAGGGGGGCAGACACGATGGTCGACGACGCGCATCCACCGGCTTCGGAATCCGAACCGGTCATCCCGCCGCCACCGCCCGCGGCGCCCGGCGACCTGTCGTCGTCGATTCCGCTGGCACCGCCCCTGAGCGGGCCTCCGGCATCCCCCGCGTCCCCGCCGCCTGCATCCGGCGCGCCCGTCGCACCTCCCGCGCCGCCGCTGCCTCCGTACGCCGCGGGGCAGTACCCGCCGCAGCAACCGGGTCAGTACCCGCCACAGCAACCGGGGCAGTACCCGGCGCAGCAACCGGGGCAGTACCCGGCGGGCCAGCAGGCATCCGCCCCCTACGGCGCCGCGTATCCCTACCCCTCCACACCTCCGACCCCTCCCTCGCGCTCGGGAAGGACCCTCGGCATCGTGATCGCGGCGGTCGCGGCATTCGTGCTGATCATCGCCGTCGGAATCGGCGTGGCCGTGAGTCTGCTGGTGGGTTCGCGCGAGCCGGTCGCCGCGCCGATGCCCTCCGCGACGGCCGCAGCACCCAGCGCGCCCTCCGACGGGCCGTCCACCGAGGATCCGCCCGCCGACGAACCCGGTGACGCCGATGCGTCCGGAATAGCCGACGTCCTCCAGGCGAAGATCGACGAGTACAAGCGCCTGCGCGACAGCGGCGCACTGTGGGAGCGCATCCCCGACACCGAGTTCAACCGCACCGCGGTGTCGGCCTTCCTGTACTTCCTCACCGACATGAAGGTCGCGACGATCTGGGGCGTCGACGAGACGCAGGCGCAGGAATACGAAGAACGGATGACGATGCTCGAAGAACGCCTGCTCGCTGAACAGCCGCTCGGCGACGACATCCAGATCACCCTCGAAGACGAGGTCTTCACCTACGACGGCGAGACGGGCGAGGGCGGCTACTCCGCCAGATAGAGGAGCGTTACGCTCGAAGCATGAGCGACTGGACCAGCACCGCGATCGCCCTGCTGGAAGCCGACGCGAACCGCAGCGCAGACACGCACCTGCACCTCTTCCCGCTGCCGCCCGAGTGGGGCATCGATCTGTACCTGAAAGACGAGTCGGTCCACCCCACCGGGTCGCTCAAGCATCGTCTCGCGCGCTCGCTGATCCTCTACGGACTCGTGAACGGTCGCATCACCGAGCACTCGACGCTGGTCGAGTCGTCGAGCGGCTCGACCGCCGTCTCCGAGGCGTACTTCGCGCGGATGCTGGGTCTGCCGTTCGTCACCGTCGTGCCGCGGTCGACGAGCCAGGAGAAGATCGACCTCATCGAGTTCTACGGCGGACGCTGCCACTTCGTCGATCGCGCAGAGGACATGTCTCCCGAGGCCCAGCGTCTCGCGTCCGAATGCCACGGTCACTATCTCGACCAGTTCACCTTCGCCGAGCGTGCCACCGACTGGCGAGGCAACAACAACATCGCCGAGAGCGTGTTCAGCCAGCTGTCGCAGGAACGGCATCCGATCCCCCGATGGATCGTCGTGGGCGCAGGCACCGGCGGCACGAGCGCGACGTTCGGCCGCTATGTGAAGTACCGCCGCCACGAGACGCAGATCGCCGTCGTCGACCCTGAGGGGTCTGCGTTCTACGACGGATGGGCCGGAACCGTCGATCCGCCTGCCGGGCGCCCCAGTCGCATCGAGGGCATCGGCCGGCCCCGGGTCGAGGCCTCGTTCGTGCCGAGCGTGATCGACGAGATGATCCGCGTTCCCGATGCGGGTTCGATCGCCGCGATCCGGATGCTGCGCGAGCGCACGCTGCACCTCGCCGGCGGCTCGACCGGCACCAACCTGTACGGGGCGTTCCAGCTGATCGCGCGCATGCGTGCAGCGGGCGAGACCGGCAGCATCGTCACGCTCATCTGCGACAGCGGCATCCGCTATGCCGGCACGTACTTCAACGATGTGTGGGTCGCCGAGCAGGGCTGGGACCTCGCCCCGCATCGTGCGCGGCTCGACCGCTTCCTCGACAGCGGCGTCTGGGGCGACTGAGCTGGGTTCGACTGGCCTGCTCGTTCACGATTCAGCACCGAGTCCGTCGATCGGCCACCTGGCCACCCGTTTCGCTCGGGATCCGACCGGTGATGCTGAATTGTGAACGGCTACGCTGGCCGCATGACTACTCTCATCCTCACTGTCGCGGGTGCCGATCGTCCGGGTCTCGTCGCGGCGGTCGCCGATGTCGTCGATGCCCACGGCGGCAACTGGGAGAACAGCTCACTCGCCGAGCTCGCCGGAACCTTCGCCGGGGTGATCGAAGTCTCGGTCGCACCCGAGCACTCGGAGGGGCTCCAGACCGCACTCCGCGAACTGCAGGGGCAGGGGCTGCTCACTCTCGCCGTTCTGACCGGTGCACCCGCGGCGGACGCCGACGACCAGGTGCTCGAGATCCGCGTGCTCGGCAACGACCGCTCCGGCATCGTCCGCGAAGTGTCGAACGTGCTGAGCGCGCATGACCTGAGCATCGAGGAGCTGGCGACAGAGACCCGGGATGCCGCGATGGCCGGCGGACGCCTGTTCGAGGCATCCGTGATCGCCCGGGTTCCCGAGTCGGTCGACCTCGACGCGCTGCGCCGCGACCTCGAGCGCATCGCCACCGAGATCCAGGTCGACATCACCCTCGCCTGAGCTCTCACCCATGGCCGATGGACTCAGCATCTCGATCGCGGATCGCCTCACACCGACTGACCTCGAGCGGATCGAGGCCCTTCTCCCCCAGCTCTCGTCGACCGCTCGATTCGACGCGGAACGAGTGATCTCGCTGCTCGAGGCGCCCGACGCAGACCTCTTCGTCGCGCGCGAGTCAGGCCGGATCGTGGGGATGGCCACGCTCGCCACCGCCCCGCTCCTGACCGGATGGCACGGCAGCATCGAAGACGTCGTGGTCGATCAGAGCGTACGTGGACGAGGCATCGCCCGTCTGCTGCTCGAGGCGATCATCGACGAGTCCGAACGGCGGGGACTGCCGACGCTCGATCTGACGTCCCGTCCGTCTCGCGAATCGGCGCTGCGCCTCTACGAGTCGGTCGGCTTCGTCCGTCGGAACACGAACGTGCTGCGTTTCGGCCCTCGGTCGAGCTGAGAAGCCGCCCGATCAGCGGACCTCGTCGCGATCAGCGGGCGGATCGGCGGGATGGGCCCGCAGATCGGGGCGACGCCCGCAGATCGGGTCAGGAGCCCCGCTCACTCGGCCACGGGCGCAGGCTCGACCGTGTCGGTGTAGCGCCGCACCCAGTACTCGGTCTGGGCGACGTGCGCGGATGCCGCAGCGGACGCCGCGACCGGGTCGGCCGCCGCGAGTCCTCGCAGGATCGCCCTGTGCCCGGCGTCCGAGTGCAGCTTGAGCTCGGCGGCATCACCGGCATCCGGAATCCGATACGCCCGCGATCGTGAGCGCAACACGTCGATCAGGCTCGTGAGGGCGTCGTTGCCCGCGACCTTCGAGATCGTCATGTGGAAGGCGTGGTCGAGCCGCGAGTGATCTTCGAAGTCGTCGCTGGCCTCGATCTCATCGAGCACCGCGCCGAGCTCCTCGAGCGTCGAGGAGTCGATGCGGGCGGCGGCGAGCGCGGCGGCATGCGGCTCGAGCACGCGGCGCAGTTCGGTGAGCTCGAGCACTCCGGCCATGGGCAGCAGCCCGACCGTCAGCGAGAGGCTGCCGATCAGGTCGGCGGCGCGCAGCTCGCTGACGTAACTGCCGGAGCCGTGGCGGGTTTCCAGCACCCCGAGTGCGGCCAGCATGCGGATGGCCTCGCGCAGCGAACCTCGTGAGACGCCCAGCGTCTCGCACAGCTCGCCCTCGCTGGGCAGGCGGTCGCCGGGGCGCAGCGCGCCGTCGGCGATCAGCGCACGCAGCCCGTGCAGAGCCGTATCCAAAGCGCTCATCGTGATCCTCCCTGACACCGGCCGCTCCCCTGCGAGTCTGTCGGACCCGCGCTCTGCATCAAATTCGTATGACAACTATGTTTCATCTTCACCTTTCCATAGCCATATCGGAACCTCTGTGGCAAAGTTGTGCAACAACTCCCCCGACGCACCGACGAGGACCGATGCCCGCACCACTCTTCCCCGCACCGCTCACGCTGAACTCCGGCATCCGAGCCCGTGATGCGTGGCCGCTCGATCCCGACGTGATCCACCTCAACCACGGCTCGTTCGGCGCAGTGCCCACCGCGGTCGTCGAGCAGCAGGATGCTCTGCGGCGCCGAGCCGACCTCAGCCCGGTCGAGTGGTTCCCCCGCATCGCCGAGCGCGTGCGCGCCGCCCGAGAGCGCACAGCGCCCTTCCTGGGCGCCCACGCTGAAGACAGCGTCTTCGTGCCCAACGCCTCGGCCGCGGCCACCGTCGTCTACAACGCCCTGCACCTCGAGCGCGGCGACGAGATCCTCGTGACCGACCAGGGCTACGGCGCGATCACGATGGGCGCGCAGCGCCTGGCCCGCCGCTTCGGAGCATCCGTCCGCGCCGTCGAGCTGCCGCTGCTCGCGTCCGACGACGAGGTCGTGCAGCGCTTCGCCGACGCACTCACCCCGGCCACCCGCCTGATCGTCGTCGATCAGATCACGTCACCCACGGCCCGCACGCTGCCGACCCGCCGCATCGCCGAGCTCGCCGCCGAGCGCGGCATCCGCACTCTCGTCGACGGCGCGCATGCTCCGGGCCTGGTGGCGGATGCCGCGGCCGTCGCCGGCGGTGACTGGTGGTTCGGCAACCTGCACAAGTGGCCCTGCGCCCCGCGCGGTTCGGCGCTGCTGGTCACGACCGCACCGGACCGCGATGACCTCTGGCCGCTCATCGACTCGTGGGCCGCGAACGAGCCCTATCCCGAGCGCTTCGACACCCAGGGCACGATCGACGCGACGACCTATCTCGCCACCCCGGCATCGATCGAGTTCATCGAGCGCGAGTTCGGCTGGCACCACGCCCGCCGGGCGATGGCGCAGATGGCGGATGCCGGAGCCGAGATCATCGCCGAGGGCCTGCGCCCCTATGGCGACGAAGACCCCCTGACCCCGCTGCCTTCTCCCGTGCCGTCGATGCGGCTCGTGCGCCTGCCGCTCGGGCTCGGGTCGACCCGCGAAGAGGCCGACGCCCTGCGCATGGATCTGCTCGACGAGACCGGCGTCGAGACCGCGTTCACGAGCTTCCGCGGCATCGGGTACTTCCGCCTCTCGGCGCACCTGTACACCGAGGCGTCGGACTTCGAGGCCTTCGTCGAGCGCTGCATTCCGCAGATCCTCCGCCGAGCCGGCATCCGCACCCCCGACTCGATCATCGTCACCTGACCCGACCACCCGCTCCACCCACCACCCGACCCACACCCATCACCAACTGAGAGGCACCTCGTGAAGAAGAACAGAATCTTGACGACCGCCGCGGGAATCGGCACCGTCGCCGCACTCGCGCTCACCGGCTGTTCCGCAAGCGGCGGCGAATCCGCCGACGGCACCGTCACCCTGCAGATGGTCGAGAGCCTGACCAACCCTGCGCGCACCGACCTGCTCCGCGGGCTCCTCGACGACTTCGAGAAGGAGAATCCCGACATCAAGGTCACGCTCGTCTCCCCGCCCACCGAGCAGGCCGACGCGAAGATCCAGCAGATGCTGCAGTCGGGCAAGGGCGTCGACGTGCTCGAGGTCCGCGACATCACGGTCGGCCCGTTCGCGAACAACGGCTGGCTGCACGACATCTCGGGCGACCTCGAGAAGTGGGACGGCTGGGACGCCCTGACCGACAACGCACAGGCCGCGTCGGTGGCCGCCGACGGCAAGAGCTACTTCGTGCCCTACGGCTTCTACGGCCTGTCGCTCTTCTACCGCACCGACCTGGTCGAGGAGGCCGGCTTCGACGGTCCTCCGCACAGCTGGAAGGACCTGCTCGAGCAGGCCAGCGCGATCCAGGACCCCTCGAACAACATCTACGGCTACGCGTTCCGCGGCGGCGCGAACGCGAACAGCAACGTGGTCGCGGCGATCGAGGCCTACACGATCGACGGCCTCGACGTCGATGACGCGTTCCTGATGGAGGACGGATCGACGATCTTCGCCGCCCCCGAGGCGCAAGAGGCCGTCGACGACTACTTCGACCTGTTCACAGAGGCCTCGCCGCCTTCCGCCGTGTCGTGGGGCTACCCCGAGATGGTGGCCGGCTTCACCAACGGCACCACGGCGTTCCTGCTGCAGGATCCCGAGGTCATCGCCACGGTGCAGGATTCCTCGCTGACCGAGGACCAGTGGGACACCGCCCCGCTGCTCGTCGGCCCGTCGGGCAAGGCCGCACAGCCGCTGGCGGTCGCCGGCTGGGGCGTCGCCGAGAACAGCGAGCACCAGGATGCCGCGGTCAGGCTCGTCGAGTTCCTCTCGTCGGCCGAGCCCGCGACCGAGTTCGCGCAGGCCAACAGCCTCGTGCCGATCATCACGGAGGCGGCGGATGACGAGTTCTACTCGTCCGGCCCGTGGACGAGCTACGTCACGATGACCGAAGACCCCGAGACATACGTCAACGTGCAGCAGCCGCGTGGTGTCAGCTGGTGGACCGAGTGGATCCAGAAGTCCGACCAGGACGTGCAGAACGTGCTGCTCGGCAACATGTCGACCAGCGAGCTGCTCGAGTCGTGGGACACCTTCTGGACCGAGAAGTACGCAGCGGAAAAGGGCTGATCCGTGACCCGGACCACTCTCGAAGGGGGCTCCGTCGGCACCGCCGGCGGGGCCTCCCCGGCATCCCGCCGGCGCCGCCCGTTCCGTGGCCGCCACGCGCTGACGCTGCTGGCCTTCATGGCCCCGGCGATCGTGTTCGTGTGCTGGTTCACCTACTGGCCAATGCTGCAGGGCGCACGCATGGCCTTCCACGACTGGAACCTCTGGGACCTCACCTCGACCCCGTGGGTGGGCTTCGACAACTTCGTGACCGTCTTCCAGGACCCGGCATTCCCGGTCGTCGCGTGGAACTCGGTGCTCTGGGTCGTCGGCTCGCTCGTGCCTCAGCTGGTGATCGGCTTCCTGATCGCGCTCGCACTGCGCAAGCGGTTCCGCTTCCGCGGGCTCTACCAGGCGCTCGTGTTCTTCCCGTGGGCGGTGTCGGGCTTCCTGATCGGCATGCTGTTCCGATGGATGTTCAACGCCGAGTTCGGTGTCGTGAACGACCTGCTCATGAAGGCCGGCCTCATCGACGCCCCGCTCCCCTGGCTGGCAGATCCGAAGCTCGCGATGTTCGCGGTCATCGTGGCCAACATCTGGTACGGCGTGACGTTCTTCGCGATCATGATCCTCGCGGCGCTGCAGTCGGTGCCCGATGAGATGCTCGAGGCAGCGAGCCTCGACGGCGCAGGCAAGGTGCGCCAGCTGTTCTCGATCATCATCCCGTACATCTCGATGACGCTGCTGCTGACGATCCTGCTGCGCATCATCTGGATCTTCAACTTCCCCGACATCATCTACGCGATGACCAACGGCGGGCCGGCGAACCAGACGCACATCATCACGACGTGGATGATCAACTACACGCAGCAGGGCAACTACGGCATCGCGAGTGCGATCGGACTCATCGTCGTCGCGTTCCTGTTCGTGTTCTGCGCGTTCTACCTGATGGCGATGCGGAAGGTGCAGCGATGACCATCACCGGCACAACAGTCACCGAGACCCGGCGTCTCACCGTTCCCGACATCGCGAAGGCTCCTCGCCCGAAGCGCAAGGTGTCGGTCGGCGGCGTCGTGCGTGTGGTCGGGCTTCTGCTCTGGCTCGTCATCACGCTGTTCCCGCTGTACTGGATCGCACTGACGTCGTTCAAGTCACCGGGCACGATCAACTCGTTCCCGATCGAGTACTGGCCGAGCGAGCCGTCGCTCGACAACTACGTGACTCTGTTCCAGCAGAGCTCGTTCGGGGTCTTCCTCGCCAACTCCGCGATCGTGGCCACGATCGCCGGCGCGGTGGCGACGCTGATCGCGCTGCTGAGCGCCTACGTGATCGCCCGATTCGAGTTCCGCGGCAAGGGCACGGTGCTGGTCGCGTTCCTGCTCACCCAGATGATCCCCGCGTTCATCGCGCTGGGGCCGTTGTACTCGATGATGACCGACCTCGGCCTGGTCGACACCAAGCCGGGCCTGATCCTCGTGTACATCGCGGTCTGCATCCCGTTCTCCACGGTCATGCTGCGCGGGTTCTTCGAGAACGTCCCGGACGCCCTCGAAGAGGCGGCGATGATCGACGGATGCTCGCGCTTCGGCGCTCTGTTCCGCGTACTCGTGCCGGTGATGACCCCGGGGATCATCGCGGCGTTCATCTTCAACTTCGTCAACTGCTGGAACGAGCTGTTCCTGTCGGTGGTTCTGATGAACACCGATGCGAACCGCACGGTGCCCTCGGCGCTGAACGGCTTCATCTCGACGTTCAACATCGACTGGGGTTCGATGTCGGCTGCGGCCGTGCTGACGATCCTGCCGACCATGGTGATGTTCGCTCTCGCGAGCCGCTGGATCGTGCAGGGCCTCACCGCCGGAGCCGTCAAGGAGTAGCCGCCGCCCGCGCACGACGAAGGCCGCCGTTCATACGAACGGCGGCCTTCGTCGTGCGGAGGTCAGACCAGGCGCGACTTCGGCGACCTCGAGTAGGTGACCTCGACGTCTCGGTCGACCGTGTCGCCCAGAGCCGTGTCGATGGCGGCGAGGGTGTCGGCGTCGAGTGTCACGCCGGAGGCCTTGACCGTGTCGGCCAGCTGCTCGGGACGCGAGGCACCGACGAGTGCCGCGGCGACGTTCGGGTTCTGCAGCACCCACGCGATCGCCAGCTGCGGCATCGACAGGCCCGCCTGCTCGGCGATCGGCTTGAGCCGCTGCACCGCGGTCAGGATGTCGTCCTGCAGGAATCGCTTGATGAAGTCGGCGCCGCTGTTCGAGTCCGTCGCACGCGACCCGTCGGGTACCGGCTGACCCGGCAGGTACTTGCCCGACAGCACACCCTGGGCCATCGGCGACCAGACGATCTGCGAGATGCCGAGGTCCTGCGAGGTGGGCACGACCTTGCCCTCGATCACCCGGTGCAGCATCGAGTACTCGGGCTGGTTCGAGATCAGCTGCACACCGAGCTGCTTCGCCAGCGCGTGACCCTCCTGCAGCTGCTCGGCCGTCCACTCCGAGACGCCGATGTAGAGCGCCTTGCCCTGACGGACGACGTCGGCGAACGCCTGGAACGTCTCCTCCAGCGGCGTCTCGTAGTCGAAGCGGTGCGCCTGATAGAGGTCGACGTAGTCGGTGCCGAGGCGCTTCAGCGAGCCGTTGATCGACTCGAGGATGTGCTTGCGGCTCAGCCCGGTGTCGTTCGGGCCCTTGGCACCGGTCGGGAAGTAGACCTTCGTGAAGATCTCGAGACCCTCGCGGCGCTGTCCTTCGAGGGCCTTGCCGAGCACGACCTCCGCCGCGGTGTTGGCGTACGTGTCGGCCGTGTCGAATGTGGTGATGCCGGCGTCGAGCGCCGCGTGCACCGTCTTGACGGCGGCGTCGTCTTCGACCTGCGATGCGTGCGTGACCCAGTTGCCGTAGGTGATCTCAGAGACCTTGAGACCGCTGTTGCCGAGATAGCGATAGTTGACCATGCGACAACGCTACCCGCCACCACAGACACCGGGGCCTGATCGCCGTGACCGGTCTCAGACCCGCGGCTCGACCAGCTGCTCCTGCTCCTCGAGCGTCTGAGCCTGCGCCCGCTTCTCGGCGAGCTCGCGCTCCTCGACCCGCGACCGCTCCTGCGCCGCCTGGGCGGCCTCCTTGCGCTCGGCCCGGGTCTGCGGCTCGGCCGGCGAGGCATCGGCCTGCATGCCCTCCGACTGCACCGTCACGATCGCCGCCCTGTCGCGGAATCCCTCGGCCGTGACCTTGTCGAGTGCGACCTGTCTGCGGATCGCGGCGGCCTTCTCGTAGAGCGACGGGTCGCCGTACGACGTGAGCACCTTGACGAGCACCGGCAGCAGCTCGATCATGAAGAACAGCGCGGCGATCAGGATGTGCGCCCACAGGATCGTCGGCTCCTTCTCACTCAGTCGGTTGAGGCCGCTGATCTGGCTCAGCAGACCGATCGCTCCCGCATTGCCTGATGCCACGGACTCGGCCCGGGCGTTGTACGCGTCGAGCGCCGCGTCATAGCTGTCGCGCGCCGCGGGCAGCTGCGACTGCGCCTCCTCGCGGTTCTGCGTCTCCGACGTGCTGGTGTTCTCCTTGGCTGCGGTGCCGGCCGCGGCGAGCTCCTCGTTGGCGGTGCGCAGCTGCCCGGCGAGCGCGTCGTAGGTCTGCTGCGCCTCGGCGAGCTGGGCCTCGGCGGCATCCGAGCTCGCACCCTCGCCGTTCACGCCGGTGCAGCCCGGCACGGTGCCTGCACCCTCACCCGTGAGCTCGCACTGGTACAGGATGCGCGCCTGGTCGATCACGGCCTGCTGGGCGGTCATCTTGGCGGTGAGGTCGTCGACCGTCGCCTGCGCGGCGGATTCCGTCGCCGACGACGAGTCGGTGCCGGCGACGATTCCGGTGGCTGCCTGGTTCTCGAGCTCGGCGACGCGGTCGGATGCCGCATCCAGCGCCTTCTTCTCGGGGCCCGTCTCCAACGCCTCCTGGTCGGACTGCGCCTGCGTGATGTTCGTGGCGGCGACCTCGCGGGCGATGTCGTTGTGGAAGATCTGCAGCACGAGCGGCTCCGCGACGACGAAGCCGATGATCGCGGCCATGATCACGCGGGGGATCGCGAGCCCGATGAGCTTCCAGACGTTGCGGGTCGACGACATGGTCGACGTCAGGAACCGGTCGAGGTTGAAGATGATCAGCGCCCAGACGACCGCCAGCGGCACGGCGAGCCAGATCGCGGCCTGCACTCCGGTCGTCAACGCGAACAGCATCGAGATCGCCGAGACCAGTGCGGTTCCGGCGAGCACGAAGAACATCTGCACGAACCGTGGGGTCTCGCCGGGAACCCGGTCGAGGATCTCGCCGTCCGCTCCGCCGAGGATCGCGAGCGTGCGCAGACGCGAACCCGGCACGCGCGGCGTGCGCTCGCGGGGCTGCCGGCGGGGCTTCTTCTCGCGCGCGGGAGGGGTGGATGCCGCGGCATCCGGCTCCGCGTCCGCTTCCGCCTCACCGCCGCGCCCGGGGTCGACCGTGTCCGGCGCCTGCAGATCGGCGCCGGTGGGCTCGTACGCACGAAGGAAGTCGAGGTCGTCCGTGTCAGCGTTCGGGTCGCTGTCGAGGATGATCCGACCCTGCGAATCGAACCGTCCGGGGCGGTGAGCGGAATAGGGCATTCCGACAATCTACGAAAGGTCGCCTGTGGAAAACGTGCACGAACCCTGTGTTTCCGCCTCTGCAGGGCCGCCGGCGACCCCGCGAGGGGTCAGCGCGGGAGCATGCGAGTGAGCGCGTCGGCGCTCGCGGCGAGGGCGTCATCGAGCGAGAAGTGCCCCGCGGCGCACAGCGTTCCGAGTCCGTGTACGAGGCCCCATACCCCGGTCACGCTCTGCTCGTCGAGCCCCGCGGTGACGGATGCTGCCCCCAGCAGCTCTTCGAGCTCGGCGATCAACGGGGCCATGGTCTCACTCGGCTCACCGGGGATGCAGACCGTGGGGTCGTAGATGACGTCGAAGCCGTGGGGATGCTCGACCGCGTAGCGGATGTACGCGCCGCCGCCCTCGATCACGGCGGATGCCGGGCCTGATGCCCCCTCGATCGCGACGCGCACCGCGGCGACGAGGTCGGCCATGCTGCGCTCGGCCAGCACCTTGAGCAGCCCGCGACGGTCGGAGAAGTGGTGGTACGGGGCGTTGTGGCTCACATCTGCGGCGCGGGCGACCTCGCGGAGGCTGATCTCCCCCGCAGGCTTCTCGGCGAGCAGCTGCATCGCCGCCGCCTCGAGCGCGTGGGCGAGGTCGCCGTGGTGATAGCCGGATCGGGAACTTGACACAAGCAACATTGTTGCCTATCTTGACAGTGTCCACCACTGCTTGACACTGTCAACATAGGAGTCCGCATGTCTTCCGCCCTGATCATCGACGGCCACCCCGACGCCCGCTCCCTCACCGCCGAGCTCGCCCGGCGGTACGCCGCAGCGCACGGAGATGCGCGCGTCCTCGCTCTGCGCGATCTCGATTTCGATCCGTCACTGCGCTTCGGCTATCGCCGGCGCATGGAGCTCGAGCCCGACCTGATCGACGCCAAGCGCGCCCTCGCCGAGGCCGCGACCGTCACCGTGTTCACGCCGCTGTGGTGGGGCTCGGTGCCCGCGCTGCTCAAGGGCTTCTTCGACCGGGCGCTGCTGCCGCAGCAGGAGTACCGCTACTCGACGCTCGGAATGCCCGAGGGTCTGCTGCCTGCGCGCAACGGCCGCCTGTTCCTGCTGGCCGACACCCCGTGGTTCCTGACGCCTTTCACGGGCCTTCCCGCACAGACGCACGTCGCCCGCGGCACGCTGCGGTTCTGCGGCGTCCGTTCGGTGCGCACCACCCGGATGCTGGGCGTCAAGGACGCGAGCCCCGAGCGCATCACCTCATGGCTCGATCGAGCCGAGTCACTCGGGCGCCGAGACGGCATCCGCGATCGAGGTCGCGGCGCAGGCGCTCAGGCCATCGCGGCCGACGCCGCTTCGTCCTCGGTCGTCGCGACGAGCTGACCGCACGCACCGTCGATTTCCTTGCCGCGGGTGTCGCGGAGGGTCGTCGGAATGCCGGCGTCATTGAGTCGACGCACGAACTCGTTCTGCACCGAGGGCTCCGACGAGGTCCAGATCGACCCGGGGGTCGGGTTCAGCGGGATCGGGTTGACGTGCACCCAACCACGGCCGCGCTCGTTGAGCTTGTCGGCGAGCAGGTCGGCACGCCAGCCATGGTCGTTCATGTCCTTGATCAACGCGTACTCGATCGAGACGCGGCGACCCGTCTTCTCGTAGTAGTACCGGGCGGCGTCGAGCGCCTCATCGACCTTCCAGCGGGAGTTCACCGGGATGAGCTCGTCGCGCAGGTGATCGTCCGGTGCATGCAGCGACAGCGCGAAGGTGACGGGGATGCCCTCGTCGGCGAGCTTCTTGATAGCCGGCACGAGTCCGACCGTCGACACCGTGATGCCGCGCGCGCTCATGCCGAGACCGTCGGGCTGCGGGGCGACCATCGACCGCACCGCGTCCATCACGCGCTTGTAGTTGGCGAGCGGCTCGCCCATGCCCATGAAGACGATGTTCGAGACGCGCTCCATCGAGTGGTCATCGGACTTCTTGCCACCGAGACCGCCGTCGGCGATCAAGCGGTTGGCGCGCACGATCTGCTCGATGATCTCCGCGGTCGACATGTTGCGCGTGAGACCGGCCTGGCCGGTGGCGCAGAACGGGCAGTTCATGCCGCATCCGGCCTGCGACGAGACGCACAGCGTGATGCGGCCGGGGTACCGCATGAGCACCGACTCGACCAGGGCGCCGTCGTGCAGACGCCAGAGGAACTTGATCGTGTCTCCGCGGTCGGTCTCGAGGCGGCGGACCTCGGTGAGCAGCGGCGGAAGCATCCCGGCGACGAGCTGCTCGCGGGTGTCGGCGGGGAGGTCGGTCATCTCCGTGGCATCCGACGTGTAGTGGCGGAAGTAGTGGGTGGAGAGCTGCTTCGCCCGGAAGCCGGGGAGGCCGAGCTCCTTGACCTTCTCGATGCGCTCGGCGGGCGTGAGGTCGGCGAGGTGCACCGGCGGCTTGCCTCGCTTGGGGCTCGCGAACTGCAGCAGCGGGCGCCCCTCGGCATCCTTCTGCTGGGTCCAGCCCTCGGTCGCAGGTCGCACCTGCGGCGTCTTGGTGGAGCGGACGGCCCCCGAACGGGACGACGCGGGTGCCGTGGCGGGGCGCGTCTCGCGCGTGCGGGGAGTCTCGGTCATATCTCCAGGGTACGCGGTGCCGGGTGGGAAGGCCCTGGGGCGGGGCCACGTGCGTCCCTAGACTGAGCGGATGGACATCATCATCGCTGTCGGCGCGGTCATCCTCGCCATCGGGGTCGGCGTGGTGATCATCGGCGCAGCGCTGCGGGCGATGCGCCCCCGGTCTCCCGAGCCCCACGTGTTCACGCCCTCCCCGACGATGGCCCGCTCGGTGGCCTCCACGGCGACATCGACCGCCTCGGCGTCGCAGCTGACTCCTGCGGCGATCGCCGAGATCGATCGGCTCGTCGCCTCGGGACACAAGATCCACGCCATCAAGCTCTACCGTCAGCACACGGGCGTGCGTCTGCAGGAGGCGAAGGACCGGATCGACCACTGGTCGGTCAGCACCACGGCTCCGCATCTCGCCGCCGTGTCGAACGCGTCGGCCGCGCGCTCGGCGATCACGGCGACGCCGTCGTCGGTGCGTGGCGCGCTTCCGGCATCCGTCTCATCCGAGGTCGACCGCCTCGTGTCCGACGACCAGAAGATCCAGGCGATCAAGCTCGTCCGCGAGCACACGGGCCTGGGCCTCAAGGAATCGAAGGACGTCGTCGAGGCCTGGCCGCACCCTCGCCACTTGTAATTACAGGTTACGGTCGGGGAGAATGGATGCGATCCCCCACCGAAGGAGCCCCGATGCCCGACCGTCTCTCCCGCGCCCGCGCCGCCGGCGTCCTCGCCGTGCTCCGCGCGCCCTCGCCCGAGCTCGCCCTCGAGGCGTCCGAGGCGATCATCCGCGGCGGGGTGACCGGCATCGAGGTCACCTTCTCGACACCGGACGCACCGGCCGTGATCCGCGAGCTCATCGCGCGCCACGGCGACGCCGCCTACATCGGCGCGGGCACCGTCACCACCGCCGCGCAGGCCGCACTCGCCGCGGACGCCGGCGCGGAGTTCCTGGTGAGCCCCGGGACTCTTCCCGCGCTGACCCGCGCGATGCTCGACACCGATCGCGTCGTGATGACCGGCGCCATGACGCCGACCGAGGTCATGGGCGCACTCGAACTGGGCGTCGACGTGATCAAGATCTTCCCCGCCTCGCTCGGCGGCCCCTCGTACCTCGGTGCGCTCCGGGGGCCCTTCCCCGACGCCCCGCTGATGCCGACGGGCGGCGTCAGCCCCGACAACCTCGCCGAGTGGTTCCGCGCCGGTGCCGTCGCGGTCGGCGCGGGCGGCGACCTCGCGAACGGCGCCTCGCTCGCCGCATCGGACTGGGCCGACATCGAGCAGCGCTCGGCGCGTTTCGCCGCAGCGCTCGCCCACGCCCGCAGCTGAGGAGTCCCCCATGTCTGATGCCACCCGTGATCTCCTCACCGCGGCATCCGCGGGCGACGCGGATGCCGTGCGCGCCGCCCTCGACGCAGGAGCCGACATCGAGGCCCGCGCCGACGGCGCCATGACGGCTCTCGTCGCCGCCACGAAGGAGAACCGCGTCGACGCCGCACGCGTCTTGATCGAGGCGGGAGCCGACGTGAACGCGAAGGACGACATCCAGGACTCCGCGTACCTCTACGCGGGCGCACGCGGGCATGACGAGATCCTGCGGCTCACGCTCGACAACGGCGCCGACCTCACCAGCACGAACCGCTTCGGAGGCACAGCGCTGATCCCGGCATCCGAACGGGGGCTGCTCGCCACCGTCGAGATCCTGCTCGAAGCGGGCGTCGACCCGAATCACGTCAACAACCTGCACTGGACGGCACTGCACGAGGCGATCGTCCTCGGCGACGGATCCGACGCCTACGTCGACGTCGTGCGCGCGCTCATCGACGGTGGCGCCGACACCACGATCCGCGACGGCGACGGTGTCCTTCCCCGCGACCTCGCCGCAGAGCGCGGTTACGACGCGATCGTCGCGCTGCTGGAACGCTGATCACCCGGTGATCGAACTCGCCCCCCTCGCGTGGGCCGCACTCGGCCTCGCCGCGGTCACGATCGGCATCTCGAAGACGGCACTGCCCGGCGGCAGCATCCTGGCGATAGCCCTGTTCGCGACCGTGCTGCCCGCGCGCACGTCGACCGCCGCGATGCTCCTGCTGCTCATCGTCGGCGACGTGTTCGCCCTGATCACCTACCGTCGCCACGCGCACTGGCCGACGCTGCTGCGGCTGGCGCCGGCCGTGCTCGCAGGGCTTCTGGCGGGCTTCGCGTTCCTCGCGATCGCGGGTGATGGCATCGTGCGTCGCGCGATCGGCGTGATCCTGCTCGCGATGATCGCCATCACCCTGTGGAGACGGTGGCGGCAGAACCGGGCGGCGGATGCCGTGACCCCGGCACCCGGGGGCATCGTGCTCTCCGGCGTCTACGGCACGCTCGGCGGGTTCACGACGATGGTCGCGAACGCCGGCGGACCCGTCATGTCGATGTACTTTCTCGCGACGCGCACACCCGTTCAGGTGTTCCTGGGCACCTCGGCCTGGTTCTTCGCGATCATCAACCTCGTGAAGATCCCGTTCCTCGCGGGGCTCGGCCTGTTCGACGGACACGTGCTGTTGATGGATGCGGTGCTGGCGCCGCTCGTCGTGCTCGGCGCCCTCGGCGGCATCCGCCTGGCGAGGCGCATGAACCAGGTGCTGTTCGACCGCATCGTGATCGTCCTCACGATCGCCGGTGCCGTCTACCTGCTCGTCTGATCTGCCCGCCGTTTCGGGCCTCCGGGTCGCTGAGCCTGTCGACGCGTCAGTCGAGGAAGATGTCGGGGAACAGTCGGTCGTCGGGAGTCCCCGGCACGGCGGCGTACTTCGAGAAGTCGGTGACGCCGTCTGCTTCGAGCACATCCTCGACGATCAGCGTCTGGCCGGTGTATTCGGCCGCCGGCTTGAGCAGCACTGCGTAGGCGGCATCGGCATAGATGTCGGGCGTGCGGCTCGCGGCCATGACCTTGTCGCCGCCGAGCAGGTTCTGCACGGCGGCGGTCGCGATCGTCGTGCGCGGCCAGAGCGTGTTGGCGGCGATGCCGTCGCGGGCGAACTCCGCCGCGAGACCGAGCGTGACCATCGTCATGCCGAACTTCGCAAGGGTGTACCCGGTGTGCGCGCCGAGCCACTTCGGCGTGGGGTTCAGGGGCGGCGACAGCGACAGGATGTGCGGGTTCTCGGCGTCCTTGAGAATAGGCACGGCCGCGCGCGACAGCATGAAGGTTCCCCGCACGTTCACGTCCTGCATGAGGTCGTACTTCTTCGCGCCGAGGTCGAGCGAGCGCGACAGGTCGATGACGCTGGCGTTGTTGATGACGATGTCGATGCCGCCGAACTCGCCCTGCGTCTTCATCACGGCCTCGGTGATGTCATCGTCGTCGCGCACGTCGCCCACGATCGGCAGCGCCTGGCCGCCGGCGGCCCTGATCTGCTCGGCCGCCGAGTGCACCGTGCCCTCGAGCTTCGGATGCGGGGTGTCGGTCTTCGCGAGCATCGCGATGTTCGCGCCGTCGGCCGCGGCGCGCAGGGCGATCGCGAGGCCGATGCCGCGGCTTCCGCCGGACATCAGGATGGTCTTGCCTGCCAGTGACATGGATTCTCCTTGAAGCGTGGGTGCTGCGGGTTACTTCGGCGCCATGCGGATCGCGCCGTCGAGGCGGATGGTCTCTCCGTTGAGATAGCCGTTCTCGACGATCTGCTGCACGAGGGCCGCGTATTCGTCGGGGCGTCCGAGGCGCGAGGGGAACGGCACCTGCTGGCCGAGCGAGTCCTGTGCGGCCTGCGGGAGGCCCATCAGCATCGGCGTCTCCATGATGCCCGGGGCGATGGTGCAGACGCGGATGCCGTAGCGGGCGAGCTCGCGAGCGACCGGGAGGGTCATGGCGTGCACTCCGCCCTTCGAGGCCGAATATGCGGGCTGACCGATCTGACCGTCGAAGGCCGCCACGCTCGCGGTGTTCACGATGACGCCGCGGTCGCCGTCGTCCGTCGGATCGTTCTTCGCGATCACGGCTGACGCCTGTGAGAGGACGTTGAAGGTGCCGACGAGGTTGATGCGCACGATGCGCTCGAAGTCGGCGAGCACCGCGGGGTTTCCCTCACGGTCGAGCACCTTGGCCGGCGGCGCGATGCCGGCGCAGTTGACCACGATGCGCAGCGGTGCTGCGGCCTGAGCTGCGGCGACGGCCGCGGCGGCATCGTCAGCGCTCGTGACGTCGCCGCCCGCGAAGACTCCGCCGATCTCGTCGGCGATCTCGGCTCCGGCCGACGACGGCAGGTCGAGGATCGTGACGACGGCGCCCGCGGCGGCGAGCGTTCGTGCGGTGGCGAGGCCCAGACCGGACGCACCGCCGGTGATGAGAGCACTCGAGCCCTGGATCTGCATGCGGTTCTCCTTCGAAACGTGTGCGACTCAGTGTCAGTTTAGCTGATTCTGAGTTTCAAGCGACACGTCGGGAGCCTGGCATCCGTCGACCGTGTCGATCCCGAGCCTACGCCGCACACGCGGAAGGGGCGGAGCCGTGACGGCCCCGCCCCTTCTGTGCGCCCGAGAGATCAGACCTCGATCTGCGCGGCGATGCCCTTCAGCTTGTGACGCGCGAGCGCGAGGTTCGCCGACGCGCTGTTGAGCACGAGGTAGATGAAGAGACCGTTCGCGCCCGTCGTGTTGAGCACGTTGATCAGGTGGTACTGCGAGCTCAGGGTGATGAGGATGTCGTCGATCTCGTCGGTGACCCCGAGGTCTCGCATCGTGGCGAGCTTGGCGCGCACGACGTTCGAGTTGCCGGCCGCGGCGATCCCGAGGTCGAACGAGGGGTTGCCGCCCTGGGCGAGTGCCATGCCGCTGCCGTAGTCGACGATCGCGGCGCCCGTCGCGCCCTCGATGGCCAGCAGCTGCTGCAGGGCGTCGTCAAGTGAACTCATGTTGTACTGCTCCTCAATGGTGATGCGTACGCTCTCGACGGTGTCGTCGGGCGCGGATGCCTCAGCGTCTCCACTCCAGATCCACTCCACGAACTGGTCGAGATCCCGTTCGCCGGATTCCTGCGACGACACCGCCCGAGCCTTCGGCAGCCCGACCGCGGTCGCCTGAGCGGCGTCCGACCCGGGCACCCCGGATCCGGACGAGGAGGCGTCGGCATCGCTGCCGTGCCGCCGCCACCACTGCGGCCGAGACGAAACGCGCACGAAGACCTCTGTGTGTCGAGTGGGATGGATGTTGCGGTCGCCGACGGCGACCGGGACTGAGACTAATCGCAGATGAACCCCGATAACCGGGAGAATACGTGCATACCGATATACGTTCAGACACGAAGCGAGCGACCCATGAGCATCCCTTCCGCCTCGACGGCGATCCCACCGATCGTGCTGTCTCTGGCCGCGGGCGCCACCCTGACCCCGGTGTGGCTGAACGGCATCGGCGGGCTCACATTCCGCACCGGCGACGGGCGCTACATCAAGTGGGGGCCGCACGACGCCGAGGCGAACATGCGCGACGAGGCAGAGCGGATGAGGTGGGCGCGGCAGTGGATCCCGGTTCCCGAGGTGCTCGATCAGGGCGAGGATGACGCTCACGAGTGGCTCGTCACCGCGGCGCTCCCCGGGCACAGCGCCGTCGATCACCGCTGGAGCGAAGAACCCGAGACCGCCGTGCACGCCGTCGGCGCCGCTCTGAGGGCGTTGCACGACTCGCTGCCCGTCGAGCAGTGCCCCTGGGCATGGGACCCTGCGTGGCGGATCGCGAACGCCGCAGAGCGCGGCGTCACCGTGCCCGCCGACCTGCACGAGCCCCCGCCGGTCGACAGGCTGGTCGTGTGCCACGGCGACGCGTGCATGCCGAACACCCTGCTCGACGATGCCGGTCGACCGCTCGCGCATGTCGATCTCGCAGCCCTCGGCACAGCCGACCGCTGGGCCGACATCGCCGTCGCCTCGATGAGCACCGAGTGGAACTTCGGTCCCGGCTGGGCGGATACGCTCATCGAGGACTACGGAGTCGCCCCCGATCGGGAGCGCCTCGAGTACTACCGTCGGCTCTGGAACGAGACCTGAGGCTCAGGTCCGAGCCTCAGGTCCGACGTTCAGGCCCGGGTGCCGCCGTCTGCGGCATCCGACCCGGCATCATCATGCAGAACCACCCGGATCTCGGCGATCCGACGGCGGTCCACGGCGGTGACCCGGATCGTCGCACCAGGCACCTCGACCGCGTCACCGACCACCGCCAGGCGTCCGAGCATCTCCATCACGAAACCGGCGACCGTGTCCGACGCACCTCGGGGCAGGGCGATGCCGGTGATCTCGGCGAAGTCCTGCAGGTTCAGGCGTCCGTCCAGCGCACCGCCGGCATCCTGCATCCGGTCTTCCGTGTCGTACTCGTCGAAGATCTCGCCGACGACCTCTTCGACGAGGTCCTCGAGGGTCACGATGCCGTCGGTGCCGCCGTACTCGTCGACGACGACCGCGATCTGGTGACCGGCCGCGCGCATGCGGGTCAGGGTCGGCAGCACGCCCGCGGTCGACGGCACGTACTCGACCGGGCGCATGAGACCGAGCACCTCGCGCGTCGCGTCGTCGTGAGCGGCCTCGAAGAGGTCGCGCACGTGCACGAAGCCCACGATGTCGTCGAGCGACGCGTCGATCACGGGATACCGCGAGAACGGCAGCTCCCTGACCTGCGAGATCGCCTCGGCCAGCGTCGCCGCACCGTCGAGCGCGACGACCTCGGGGCGGGGCCGCATCACCTCGCTCACCTGGCGCCCGCGCAGCGACAGCACGTCGTCGAGAATCCGCCGCTCGTCGTCGGGGAGGCTCTGATGCGTCGCGACGATGTCGCGCAGCTCCTCGTCGCTGAGCTCGTCGGCGGCCTTGTTCGGATCGCCGCCGAGCAGGCGCACCACCGCGTTCGTCGACACCGAGAGCAGCCAGATGACGGGCCGCATGACGGTGGCGAAGCCGTCGAGCACCGGGGCGACGGCATATGCGAACTGGGCGTTGCGCTGGATCGCGAGGCGCTTGGGCACGAGCTCGCCCAGCACCAGCGAGAGATACGCGATCACCAGCGTCAACAGCACGGTCGCCAGCGTCAGGGCCAACGGCGCCGCGACGCCGAGGTTCTCGAGCAGCGGCGCGACCGACGGGGCGATCGAGGTCGCACCGTATGCCGCCGACGCGAAGCCCGCGACCGTCACGCCGATCTGCACCGCAGAGAGGAAGGTGTTCGGGTTGCGAGCCAGACTCGCGACCTTCTCACCTCGCCTGCCACGAGCGGCGATGGCATTGATCTGGCTCTCACGCAGGGTGACGAGCGCCATCTCGGTGGCGGCGAACACGCCGCCGACGAGGACGAACACGAACACCAGTGCGATGTTCACCGCGAGGTCGCCCATCAGCGGGTCACCTCACGAGGTGCGGGGGTGCCCGAGGTCATTCGGGCACCGGGTCTGTCAGGGTCTGCGGACGCGTCGGAGCGGCGCGACTGGTTCACGAGTGTTCCTTCTGGGTGTCGGTGGTGAGGGAGGCAGAGGTCGAGGCGGCGGCCGCGGCCGCGGATGCATCGTCGGCCACGATCGGCGAGGATGCCGCATCGAGCGCGTCGCGCTTGTCGTCGCGTCGCGTCTTCATGAGGCTCGCGATGGTGGCGACGGCGATGGTCGCGCCGATGAAGACCAGCGAGAACCAGATCGGGATCTCGGGCACCCACAGCAGCGGCTCTCCGCCGTTGATGAACGGCAGCTCGTTGACGTGCAGGGCGTGCATGACGAGCTTGACGCCGATGAAGGCGAGGATGACCGCGAGCCCCTGGGCGAGGTAGACCAGGCGCTGCAGCAGACCGCCGATGAGGAAGTACAGCTGACGCAGACCCATGAGGGCGAACGCGTTGGCCGTGAAGACGATGTACGCCTCTTCGGTCAGACCGTAGATCGCGGGGATCGAGTCGACCGCGAAGATCAGATCGACGAAGCCGATCGCGATGATCACGAGGAACATCGGGGTGAAGAAGCGCTTGCCGTCGCGCTTCACCGTGAGGCGGTCGCCGTTGTACTCGTCGCTCACCGGCAGGATGCGGCGCACGAAGCGCATGAAGCGGCCGTTGGCCGGGTCGGACTCACCGTGCGCGAACGCCTGTCGGTACGCGAGGAACAGCAGCAGGGCGCCGAAGAGGTAGAAGATCCACGAGAAGTTCTCGATCAGCGTGGCGCCGAGGGCGATGAAGCCACCGCGCATGATCAGCGCGATCACGATGCCGATCATCAGCACCTTCTGCTGATAGATCCGCGGCACGGCGAAGCCGGTCATCACGATGAGGAAGACGAAGAGGTTGTCGATCGACAGCGCCTTCTCCGTCAGGTACCCGGCGAAGTACTCGCCTCCGTAGGTCCATCCAGACACGGTGCCGATTCCGACGCCGAACAGCAAGGCCAGACCGATGTAGAACGCCGACCAGCGCGCGGACTCGCCGATGGTGGGCTCATGCGGCTTTCGCACATGGGCGAAGAACTCGTAGACGAAGAAGGCGATCGTGACGGCGATCGTGATGATCCACACGAGAGGCGTGATGTTCAAGAGGTCTCCAAAAGACGTAGGCGTGACGATGTCGACGCCAAGGTCTTCTCCATTCTCGTGGACGAGAACCGGGGACCCGGGATGCAGGGACATCCGTAATGACGAGCCGCCCGTGGTGGAGTACTCCCCTTGGGTTCACTAGATGCTAGCGAATACATCGGCATGTCAGCTATGAGAAAGCTGAATGGGTGCTGTGGGTCGGTCGCGACCAGGCACCTCAGGCGGTCGGGCCGAGGATGAAGTTCCAGGCCCCCGTCAGCACGGCCACCGTGATCGCGACCGCGGGGATCACCGCCGCGACGACCACGAGCGCCGTGTCTCGTCGGTCCCATCTGGACTCCCGCGCCCACGAGCGGCGGCCCGTGCCGCCAAAGCCGCGAGCCTCCATGGCGGTGGCCAGCGACGACCCGCGTCGGATGGCCAGCACGAACAGCGCGAAGGCCATGCCGAACGCGCGGCGCACCCGGCCCTCGTCGGCGACGCCGCGGGCCCTCCGCGCGAGTGACAGTGCACGCCAGTCATCGGCGAGCAGGCCCAGCATCCGCATCCCCGCGAGCGCCCCCACGACGAACCGCGCCGGCAGCTTCACCCGCTGAGCCAGGTCGTCGGCGAGATCGGTGGGATCGACCGTGATGAAGAGCACCACGGCGGGCAGTCCGATCGCGAGGACCCGCACAGCCGTCGCCGCGGCGAGGGTGAGCGATCCATCGCTGACGCGCATGACCAGCCACTCGAAGTGCACCGTGCCGCTGGTCGCACCGTAGAGGGCGATGGTGACCGCGCTCAGCGGTGCGGCGATCCACAGCACCGCGGTGCGGGTCCAGAACTCCTTGGCCCGCAGGCCCGCCAGCAGGAGCAGCGGGATCTCGAGCACCAGAGCGACGGATGCCGAGACGACGTCGATCGTCAGCACGAGGGGCAGCGCGATCAACAGTGCGGCGGCGAGCTTCGCCAGGGCTGAGCGAGAGGCGATCGGCCCCGGTCGTTCGATGCGGGCGGTCAGCGGATCGATCATCGGACGACCTCGCCGACCTCGAGGCGCCGCGCGTGCAGGGCCTCCAGCACGGCCTCATCGTGGCTGATCGCCACGATCGCCGTGCCCTCATCGCGCAGGCGTGCGATCAGGCCGACGAGTTCGGCCCAGGTCGTGGCATCCTGCCCGAAGGTGGGCTCGTCGAGCACCAGCATCCGAGGCCGTGTGGCGAGCGCGGCAGCGACCGTGAGGCGCCGCTTCTCTCCTCCCGACAGCGTGTACGGGTTGGCCCCGGCGAGCGAGGTGAGCCGCAGTCGTTCGAGCAGGTCGTCGACACGGGCGGTGATCTCGGCGTCGGAGAGCTTCAGCGCGCGAGGCCCGACCGACAGCTCCTCGCGTACGGTCTTGGCGAGCAGCTGGTGCTCGGGCGTCTGCATGACCGATGCGATGCGCGTGAGCAGCGCGCGAGACGACCAGCGGATGGGGTCGGGGCTCTCTCCCGCGGCGAGCGCAGGCAGAGCCGCGACCCGGCCGTCCTCGGCCGGAATGAGCCCAGCGAGGGTGAGTCCGAGCGTCGATTTGCCCGCGCCGTTCGCGCCGGTCACACCGAGCACCTCGCCCGCGCGGACCTCGACGTCGAACGGACCGGCGACCGCCAGCCCACGGCGCCGGGCGACCGTGAGGCCGCGCGCTGCGAGCAGGGCCTCCCCCGGCAGGTGCGCCGGTGCGGGCGGAACGGCCGGGGGGTGTCCGGGAACCCACACACCGGACGCTGCGAGCTCGGCCCCTCGTGCGCCGAGAACCTCGTCCGGGCTGCCATCTGCCAGCACGACCGTGCCCTCCGGCGCGGCGCCGAGCACGATCACCCGGGTGACGAGCGGCAGCCAGACGTCGATGCGATGCTCGATCACCACGAGGGTGGCGCCGGTGGCGTCGAGGGCGGCCGCGACGGCATCCCGCACGTCCTGCACTCCCTCGGGATCGAGGTTCGCTGTCGGCTCGTCGAGCAGGATGGCGCCCGGCCGCATCGCCAGCACGCCGGCGAGTGCGAGACGCTGCTTCTGCCCGCCCGACAGCGCCGCCGTCGACCGATCGAGCGCGACGTCTAGCTCGACCGCATCCAGTGCCGCGCGCACCCGCTGCCAGATCTCGTCGCGAGGGACGCCGAGGTTCTCGCAGCCGAAAGCGACATCGTCGCCGACCCTGGCGAGGATCGTCTGGGTGTCCGGGTCCTGCAGCACCATGCCGACTCGACCACGCGCCTCGATGGGAGGCACCCCGTCGACGAGCAGCGCCCCGTGCGTCTCACCCTCGTCCGCGCCTCCGAGCACCCCGCCGAACCCCTGCAGCAGAGTCGACTTGCCGGAGCCCGACGCACCCAGCAGCAGCACCCGCTCGCCGGGTTCGATGCGCAGGGCGATGTCGCGCACCGCCCAGCGCAGTCTCGTCGCGTACCGCCACCCCCAGCCGCGGGCTTCGAGGGTGGCGGGCGTCAGAAGCGAGCTCACACCCGTGCGGTGACCTCGCGGCCGGCGGCGAACCGGCTGAGGGCGCCCGTGGCTGCGAGCCCTCGCGCGATCAACCACGCTCCGAGTCCGGCGATGACGGCACCCGAGATGGTCGTCGAGGCGATGTACACGCCGGTGAAGAGCGTGTCTGCTCCGGCGTACCAGAGGATGCGGTCGTTGATGCCGCACGCGAGGCCTGCTCCGGCTCCGGCCAGCATCGCGACGGGCAGACGCCAGACGCCGTAGAGGAACACGAGGAAGGCCAGCTCGGCTCCGAGGCCCTGCACGAGGCCGGAGACGATGGTGAGCGGACCCCAGGCGTTGCCGACCAGGGCCGAGATGATCGCGGCGACCAGCTCGGTGTACAGAGCGGCACCCGGCTTGCGGATGATGAGGCCGCCGAGCACACCGGCGATCAGCCAGGGGCCGGCGAGCAGGCCCTGCACGCCGGGGAGCAGGGGTGTCAGGATGCTGCTCGGCACCTCGTAGCCGACGTTCCAGAGCAGGAAGATCAGCGCGCAAGCAACGGCGATGACGCTGGCGACGACGATGTCGACGACACGCCAGCGCCAGAGCCCGGGGCGACCCAGGCCCTGTGAGGCGTGCGAGACGGACGCGGATTCCGTGGCGGATCCGGACGTGGATGTACTCATCAGTGACTCCTCCCTGCGCTGGCATTACCCAGATCAGGTTCGACGGTCGAAGCGCGATTCGCTCCCTCTCAGCCCGGCTCGCCGGACTCCCGTGGTTGTTCTGACGATCTTACCCAGTGCCGACACTCGCGTCTGCTCCTGTTGCAGCGACACGCAACCCTGCACGAGTTCGGTACCGTGAGGAGGTGACCGCTCCCGATTCCGCCGAGGCCACCGCCTCCGCCGCTCCTGCGGACGACGCGTCGACGCCCGATGCGTCAGCACCCGCGGGTCCGACGGCTGATGTGTCGGTGCCTGCCGGTTCGACGCCTGCTGGTTCCGCGGCTGACGTGTCGGTGGCTGCCGCTTCGACGGCAGCGCCGCCGGCACCGGATGTCTCGCCGTCCGCCGAGATGGATGCGGCGCCCGAACCGGATGCAGATGACGACGCCGCTGCGATCTTCGCCCCTGACACCGCTCCCGAGGCCCAGTGGGCCGAGGGTACGAGCGGTGGGACGCCGCTGACCTGGGTCGACGCGGTCGACGTCGCTCTGCACCCGGCGACCGAGGCGCTCGACGACACACCTGCCGCGGCGAGCGGCGGAGCGCTCCTGACCGGAGCGCACCTGCGCCCGGCGATCACCAGACCCGGCGTGCTGGTTCCGCTCGGCGTCCTCGTCGGATTGCTCGGCACCTATGTCGGGTCGGCCATGCTGTGGCCGCTGCACGAGGTGCCGCCGACCGTGCAGGCAGCGGAGCTGACCACGATTGCCGCGCCCGCAGCAGCGATCACCTGGCCCGCCCAGGGAAGCGCAGCCGTCGGGATCGGCGGCATCGGCACGACGTCGTCGTCACTCGATGCGGCGGCGATCGCGAGTGTGACCAAGGTCGTGTCCAGCCTGATGGTGCTCGAACGGATGCCCCTCGCCGTGGGTGAGCAGGGTCCGGAGTTCTCGTTCACCCGGGCAGACAACCTGTCGTACTGGGACTACCGGCGATCCGACCAGTCGGCGCTCGACGTGCCCGTGGGTGGCACCCTCACCGAGTTCCAGCTCTTGCAGGGAACGCTGCTCGGTTCGGCGAACAACTACATCGATCGTCTCTCCCGGGAGATCTGGGGATCCCCGTCGGCGTTCACCGCCGCGGCGGAGGTGTGGCTGCGCGACCGCGGCCTCGACGACATCACGATCGTGACCCCGTCCGGGTTCGACGACCGCAACAGGGCCACTCCCGAGTCGCTCGTCGCGCTGGCCGAGTTGGCGATGCAGAATCCCGTGTTCGCCGGCATCGTCGGCACCCCGTCTGTCGATCTTCCGGGCGCGGGCACCGTGGTGAACACGAACGGCATGCTGGCGGATCCCGGCGTGGTCGGCGTCAAGACCGGCACGCTGGGCGACAGCTGGAACCTGCTGACCGCGAAGGTCATCACCCTCGACGACACGTCCGTGCACCTCTACGCATCCGTTCTCGGCCAGGTCGATGATGCACAGCGCCTCACCGAGACCCGTTCGCTGTTCTCGCAGGTCGAGACGGCGCTCGAGCAGCTGCCCCCCGCCGTGGCGGCCGGCACCGTCGTCGGCACGGTGACCACTCCGTGGGGCACGACCACCGACGTCGTGACGGATGCCGACGCCGACGTCGTGCTCTGGAACGGCGCGACGGCCCAGGCTTCGACGGACTTCTCCCTCGGCGACAACCGCGAGTCGGGCGACGAGGTCGGCACGATGACGAGCACCGGACCGTTGAACACGGTGACGACGTCGCTGTCGCTCGCAGACGACATCGATGCCCCGAGCCCATGGTGGCGCCTGACCCATCCGCTCGAACTCCTCGGCATCACCTCAGAGCAGCGCTGAGGTCCCGGCTCAGTCTCAGTCTCAGTCTCAGCACGCGACAGGCGCAGGCGCAGGCGCAGGCGACAGCATGACGCCCCGCCCCCGGATGAACGGGAGTCGGGGCGTCCTGCTTGTCGGGCCGTGTGCTGGTCGAACCGCGTGCGGACCGGCCGGCGCGCGGACCGGCCGGCGCGCGGATCAGGCCTTGTGGCCTCCGTCATCCGCACGTTCGACCACGGACTGCGCCGCAGCGGCTTCGGCGGCGGGAACCTGCGCCCCCACCGAGACTCCGACCTGTGCTGCGACAGCCGCTTCTTCGGCGTCGCCGCTCACGACGACAGGAGTCGAGCCCGTGAGGGCGTCCTCTGCGTCGATGTCGGTCGCCGCCTGCTCGAACTGCGACTGGTAGAGGCGCCAATATGCGCCCTGCGCGGTGATGAGCTCGTCGTGCGTGCCCTTCTCGACGATGTCGCCGTGCTCCATCACGAGGATGAGGTCGGCGTCGCGGATCGTCGACAGCCGGTGAGCGATCACGAACGAGGTGCGTCCCTGTCGCAGCGCCGCCATCGCGTGCTGCAGCAGCACCTCGGTGCGGGTGTCGACCGCCGACGTCGCCTCGTCGAGGATCAGGATCGAGGGCTGAGCGACGAACGCTCGCGCGATCGTGATCAGCTGACGTTCACCCGCCGAGACGTTCGACGCGTCTTCGTCGAGCACCGTGTCGTACCCCTCGGGGAGGGAGCGCACGAAGCGATCGACGTACGTCGCCTTGGCCGCCTCGAGAACCTCGTCATCGGTCGCCGTGGAGCGTCCGTATCGGATGTTCTCGCGGATGCTGCCTGCGAACAGCCACGGGTCCTGCAGCACCATGCCCGTGCGTGAGCGCAACTGCTCGCGCGTGACCTCGGAGATGTCCTGACCGTCGAGAAGGATCCGCCCGCCGTTCAGTTCGTAGAACCGCATGATGAGGTTGACGAGCGTCGTCTTGCCGGCTCCGGTCGGACCGACGATCGCGACCGTCTGGCCCGGCTCGACCCTGAACGAGAGGTCGGTGATGAGCGGGCGCTCGGGTGTGTACGAGAACGCGACGTTCTCGAACTCCACGACGCCCTTGCCGTCGGCGAGCTTCGGAGCGTCGGTGGCGTCGGCCTCCTGCTCCTCGGTGTCGAGCAACTCGAACACCCGCTCGGCGGACGCTGTTCCGGACTGCACGACCGCGGCCATTCCACCGAGCTCCGACAGCGGCTGCGTGAACTGCTGCGAGTACTGGATGAACGCCTGCACGTCACCGAGACGCAGCTGCCCGCTCGCGACCATGAGACCGCCGAGCACCGCGATGCCCACGTAGGTGAGGCTGCCGACGAAGGTCATCGCCGGCATGATGATGCCGGAGAGGAACTGCGCCTTGAAGCTGGCCTGGAACAGCTCTTCGTTCTCGTCCTTGAACTTCTCGAGCGCATCCTGCTCTCGACCGAAGACCTTGACCAGAGCGTGACCGGAGAAGGCCTCTTCGACGCGAGCGTTCAGGCGACCGACCTTGCGCCACTGAGTGCCGAAGGCCTTCTGCGAACGAGGGCCGATGACTCCGAAGATCACGCCCATCAGCGGGAGTGCGATCAGGGCGACGAGAGCGAGCTGCCACGAGATCGAGAACATCAGCACCAGCACACCCACGACCGTGAGCACAGCCGTGATCGCGCCCGACAGCGACTGCTGCATGGTCTGCGTGATGTTGTCGATGTCGTTGGTCACGCGGGAGATCAGGTCGCCGCGCTGCACCTTGTCGAAATACGACAGAGGCAGGCGATTGATCTTCGCCTCGACCGCTTCGCGCAGGCGCCACATGGTGCGGACCATGATGACGTTGATCACGTATCCCTGGAGCCAGCTGAGGAATGCGGCCGTGATGTAGATCGCCAGCACCGCGATGATGATCCATCGCAGCGCGTCGAAGTCGACGCCGTCACCGACCCGGAAGCTGCCGAGGGCCGCGACCTGGTTGGCGAAGTCATCCTGCCCGCCCCGACGGAGCGCCGAGACGACGTCCTCCTGCGGCGTGCCGGCGGGGAAACCGGGGAAGTCCCCGTTCGCCTGAGCGAGCTGCACCGAGATGAAGCCCTTGTAGATGAGGTTCGTGGCCTCGCCGAGCACCTTGGGCGCGGCGACGGTGAGCACGACGCCGACGGCGCCGGCGATCGATACGAGGATGAACCACACGGCCGACGGCTTGAGCAGCCCGATCATCCGACTGAAGCTCTTGCCGAAGTTGTCGGCCTTGCCCGGTGCGACGCTGTCCCAGCCGCCGCCGTCCTGGCGCGCCTTCTCGGCGAGTTCGGCTTCGTACTTCTCTTCCTCGGTCAGTTCGGGCTCGACCGCGTCGGTCGCGGTCGTTGCCGTGTCCTTGGGCGCACGACCGCGGCGGGTCTTGGGAGCGTTCTGCTCGCTCATGCGTCGACCCCCAGCTGCGATTCGACGATCTCTCGGTAGGTGGTGCTCGTCTCGAGGAGCTCCTCGTGGGTGCCGACGCCGACCATGGTGCCCCCTTCGAGCACGACGATGCGATTCGCATCGGTGATCGACGAGACGCGCTGCGCGACCACGATCTTGGTCACGTGCGGCAGCTCACGCCATAGCGCCTGCCTCAACCGGGCGTCGGTGGTGAGGTCGAGAGCCGAGAACGAGTCGTCGAACACCAGGATCTGCGGCTGACGCACGATCGCTCGGGCGATCGCCAGACGCTGGCGCTGTCCTCCCGACACGTTCGTGCCGCCCTGAGTGATGCGGGATTCGAGGCCCTGAGGCATCTCCTCGACGAAGTCACGGCCCTGCGCGATCTCGAGGGCGTGCCAGAGCTCGTCGTCGGTCGCGTCCTCCCTGCCGTAGCGGAGGTTCGACGCGACCGTGCCGGTGAAGAGGAACGGACGCTGCGGTACCAGACCGATCGTCGCCCACAGCGACTCGACGTCCGCCTCACGCACGTCTGCGCCCCCGACGAAGACTGCTCCGCCCGAGACGTCGAAGAGCCGCGGGATCAACGACACGAGCGTCGTCTTGCCCGCGCCCGTCGAGCCCACGATCGCGACGGTCTCGCCGGGCTCGGCCGCGAAGCTGATGCCCTTGAGAACCGGAGAGTCAGCCCCCGGGTAGGTGAACTCGACATCGTCGAAGGCGACCGAGCCGGAGGTCGGGAAGTCGGTGACGCCGTTCGCCGGGCGCTCCATGCTCGACTGCGTCTCGAGGACCTCGCCGATGCGCTCGGCCGAGACGGCGGCGCGCGGGATCATGATCGCCATGAAACTTGCCATGATGACGCCGCCCATGATCTGGCCGATGTACTGCATGAACGCGAAGATCGTTCCGACCTGCACCGTGCCGCTGTTGACCTCGATACCGCCGAACCATACGACGGCCACGATCGTGACATTGAGGATCAGCATGAACAGCGGGAACAGCAGCACGAACAGCGAGCCGACCTTGCGGCCGACGACCATGATGTCGGTGTTGGCGCCGCGGAAGCGCTCTTCTTCGATGCCCTCTCGCACGAAGGCGCGCACCACACGCACACCGGTGAGCTGCTCGCGCAGCACGCGGTTCACGGTGTCGAGCTTGCCCTGGTAGCTGCGGAACAGGGGAACCATGCGGCTGACGACGAGCCCGGCGACGATGAGCAGCAGCGGCACGGAGACCGCGATGAGCCAGCTCAGACCGATGTTCGTCTGCACCGCGAAGATGATGCCGCCGATCGCGAGCAGCGGCGCGGTCACGAGCATGGTGGCGCCCATCATCGCGAGCATCTGCACCTGCTGCACATCGTTCGTGTTGCGCGTGATGAGGGAACCGGCACCGAACTGCGACACCTCGCGCTCGGAGAATCCGCTCACCTTGCCGAAGACGTCGGCACGGATGTCACGCCCGGCACCCATGGACGCACGGGCCGCGAAGTAGGTCGCGATGACCGAGGCGATGATCTGCCCCAGCGAGACGGCGAGCATGAAGAGGCCCGTGCGCCAGATGTAGGCGGTGTCCGACTGGGCGACGCCCTTGTTGATGATGTCTTCGTTCAGGCGCGGGAGGTAGAGGGTGGCGAGCGCGCTGGCGAACTGGAACACCAGGACGGCCGCGAGCAGCCACTTATAGCGGGCGAGATAGCGGAAGAGAATTTTTCCCAGCACAGGCGGACTTTCTAGGAAGGATGAGTCGGCGGATCTCCCGACGGGCGGACGCAGGCCGATGATCGCGCACAAGCAAGAGTGGCATGAACTTCGGACATTCGTATCCCCCGATGGGTGGACCTTCGCTGACAGCGAACCATTTCGCGCGCGGCCAGCGGTTTATGCACCGTGGCGAACAACCACGGATATACCGAGATGTCTCAGAACAGCGAGCGTTCAGGCACGAAGTCCCGCGCCTCGGCACCGGCATCGGACGGGAGTTCGGCGATCGTCGCCGGGTTCCACTGCGGATTGCGGTCCTTGTCGATGAGCTGGGCCCTGATCCCTTCGACGAGATCGGGATGCCGCGTCACGAACCACATCACGCGGCGGTACTCGCCCTCGAGCGCCGCTCGCAGGTTCGGGAGTCGACGCGCCTCCCTGACGGCGTCGAGCGTGACGGCCAGTCCGGTCGGGGCCAGGCTCTCGATCAGGTCCGCGGTCGTCGCGGCATCCGCACCCTCCTCCGCACGCAGTCGCGACACGACCTCCGCGATCGTGTCGGCCGAGAACGCCCTGTCGATCCATTCGCGTGACGCCGGCAGCGCAGAAGGCTCCGGGGTCTCGTCGAACAGCAGCACGATCTCGGCGGGCCCTGTCGGGTCGGCACGGTAGGCGAGCGCCTCGCGCAGCGCATCGAGTCGATCGGACGGCACGAAGTGGTCGGCGAAGCCGAGCAGCACGGCATCCGCCCCGCTCATCGTCGAGCCCGTGAGTCCGAAGTACTCGCCGAACCGGCCGGGCGTGCGCCCCAGCAGCCACGTGCCGCCGACGTCAGGGGTGAATCCGATGCGCGTCTCGGGCATCGCCAGCTTCGAACGTTCGGTGACGATGCGGATCGCCGCATGACCGGAGAGGCCGACTCCGCCGCCCATCGTGATGCCGTCGGCGATGGAGACGATGGGCTTCGGGTACTCGGCGATCATCGCGTTCAGCGCGTACTCTGCGCGGAAGAACTCGGCGGTCTCCTCCGTGCGTCCTCCCACGATCTGCGCGTGCAGTCCCCGAACGTCTCCCCCGGCGCACATGCCGCGCTCGCCCGCGCCGTCGATGACGACGATCTGCACATCGGTGTCGTGACGCCAATCCTCGAGTGCCAGCGTCAGCAGCCGGATCATGTCGGGGTCGAGCGCGTTGATCGCTTCCGGCCGGTTCAGGGTCAGCCGGCCGAGGGCTCCTTCGGTGCGGACGAGGACCCGGGGAGCTGCGCTGGATTCGGTCACGGGTGTCAGGTTACCCGGTGCACCGACCCTTGCATCCGGCCGCGTCTGTAGGGTAAATGCACGATCTTGGGGCTTTTCCGGCAGGATAGACAGAACTGCCCACTGCAACGAGAGGTCGCAGATGCCCGACGGACAGGTGCTCGAGTTCACGCACGTCACGAAGCGCTTCAACGACGTGACGGCGGTGTCCGACTTCTCCGCGCGAGTCGAGCCCGGTGTCGTGACCGCTTTCCTCGGCCCGAACGGCGCCGGAAAGACCACCACCCTGCGCATCCTCCTCGGGCAGGTGCGCGCCACGAGCGGCACCGCCACGATCGGTGGAACCGCACATTCAGAGCTGCGTCATCCCCTGCGCACGATCGGCTCCGTCCTGGAGGAGACCGCATACCGCCCGCGCCGCTCGGCCTCACGCCAGCTGACGATCGCGGCCAAGGCCAACGGCATCCCGCTCTCGCGTGTCGACGAGGTCCTCTCACTGGTGGGTCTCGAGCACGAGGCCGAGGGTCGCATCGGCAGCTTCTCACTCGGAATGCGTCAGCGACTGAGCGTGGCGCACGCGCTGCTGGGCGATCCGGGCGCCCTGGTCTTCGACGAACCGGCGAACGGCCTCGACCCTGAGGGCATCCGCTGGATCCGCCTCCTGCTGCGCCGCCTCGCAGACGAGGGCCGCACGGTCCTCGTCTCCTCGCACGTGCTGAGCGAGATCGAGCAGGTCGCAGACCACGTGCTCGTGCTCTCGAAGGGGCAGCTCGTGCTCTCGAGCGGCATCGAGAAGCTCGCCGACCCGTCGTCAGGATCGGTCGTGGTCGACGCCGCGGATCGCGCCGCGCTGAAGTCGGCGCTCTCGGCGGCCGGCCTCGAGGTCGAGGTGCTCCGCTCGGGCCTCACGGTTCGCGGCAGCAATGCGGGTGCGGTCGGCGCCATCGCGGCATCGGCCGGAATCGCCCTCGCCACCCTCGTGCAGCGCGGCCCCACCCTCGAAGACGTCTTCATCGAACTCGTCCGCGGCGGCAGGCTCGCGCCGCAGGCCATCACCGCCGCACCGGTGGTCGACTCCGCAGTACCCAGCCCTGACGCCGAATCGCAGATCACGTCGGTCGAAGCACCGGCCATCGGCATCGGCGCGGCATCCGAAGTCCCGGACGCCGACCCCGCCGTGACGGACTCCGACGCTGCCGACTCCGAGGCCTCCCCCACTGAGGATGACCCCGGGTCCGACCCGTCGGCGCCTGACTCCTCGGAGTCCGATGCGGCCGCATCGGACTCCGCCCGCGCGGCGGCTGACGCGGCGGATGCCGAAGCCGACGACGCGGCGGATGCTGCAGACGCCGCTCGTGATGTCGAGTACGCCGCGGCAGAGCTCCGCTACGCAGCGGACGCCTCTGACGCCAATGACGCGGAGGATGCGGCCGACGTCGCCTCCGAGGCAGCCCATGCGGGCAGCGAGGACACTCCCGGCGACGCGGACTCGACCGGCGGCTCGACCGAGCCGGAGACGACTTCCGACCCTGAAGCGGAGAGCACCCGACCGTCGTTCGACGACATCCTGTTCGGGACCGCATCTGCCGACGGCGCCGACGCTCCTGTCGCCGCAGATAGCGACGCCCACGTCTCTGACGGGCCCGACACGGTTGAGAACGACACCGAGAACGACAACGACACCGACACCGACACCGACGAGCACTCCGGAGTCGAGTTCTTCGCCGAGGCGAACGACTCGGGCGAGTCGGGCGAGTCGGCGTCGTCCGACGACGACCCTCGCTCGGCGGCGGTCACCTCGATGCTCGCCGCCGCCGCGCGCGCGTACTACGAGGACGAGCCCAAGGACTATCCGCTCGGAGAAGCCGACGCATCAGCGGATGCGGAGACAGACGCGGATGCCGCCCCGGAGGCGGACCACAGCCCCGACGAAGTGCAGCACGAGGGCGAGCAGCACCACGAGGGCGAGCAGCACGAGGGCGAGCAGCACGAGGGCGAGCAGCACGAGGGCGAGCCGCACGAGGGCGAGCAGCACGAGGGCGAGCAGCACGAGGGCGAGCAGCACGAGGGCGAGCAGCACGAGGGTGAGCAGCACGAGGGTGACCACCACGACGGTGAGCACGACCGTCCCTGAGCTCGTCTGAGCGGGTCTCGATGCGAACGCCCTCCGCGCCGTAAGGCTGCGGAGGGCGTTCTCTCGTTCCGGGGTCTCTCAGGCCGGTCGCGGGCGGATCACCGGACGGCGACTCCCCTTCGACACCGGCGTGGGCGATGTCGCCACGATCTCCTCGACGTCCGCCGGCTCATCCGACACGTCGAGTCGGAGCGCCTGGGTCAACGCGAGGCCGTGCCTCGTCGTGAGGATCAGCCGTCGGTACTGCGCGTCACCCGAGAGGTCGATGACCACGCTGGGACGCCGACGACGGATGAGGACGAAATCGACGCTGCCCGCGGCCTTCCAGGTTCCCGCGGCGAGCACGCCGGGAATGTGCGTTCCGGGATTCGGCACGCCACGCAACCAGGTCCACGCGTCGTCGATCAGCTGGACCTTGGTGATGGTGTCGCGCACGAGACGCACGTTGTCACGGTGGAAGCTCGCCGCACGCTCGATCGGCGAGAGCACGATCTCGAGTTGCGTCTGGTCCAGCAGCAACGTCACCATGCGTCCAGTCTGCCAGCGGCACCCTTCCAGATGTCTGTGTCTTGCTCACAGGAAGGCAACGATCCGTTGTCGGTTCCCACGATTCCACCCCTCTTCCATTCCGGTGTTCTGCTCCACATTCGAACAAATCTACTAGAGTTGGAGCATGACATCCGCCACCGATCGCGACCTCGAGCAGCGCGCTGAGCTGCTCGACTCGTGGGTCGAGAAGCGGAGACAGATCGCCGTTCTCGAGGCCGAGGCGTCCGCTCTCCTCGCCGAGCGGATGCGCCTGAGCCAGTCGGACTCCGAAGAGAATCCGTACCATCGCGATGCCATCTACAGATCGATGGTCGCGGAGTATTCCGCGGCAGGTCGCATGGCGCAAGGCAGCATCGAGTACGCGTTCACCGATGCCGCTTTCCTCGAACGAGGTCATCCGCGCGTGCAGCAGGCATTCCGTGACGGTACCGTCACGGCCGCGCACGTCCGCGAGATCGTCCGTGCAGCGTGCGTCGTCCGTGAGGCGGTCAACAACGGCAGAGCGGATGCCGAGGCGCTGGAGGACTACGACATCGCTGCCGTGACCGTCGCGGAGAGGGAGACCCCCGCACGGACGAGAGTGCACCTCAAGGCGCTGGCAGCAGTCCTTGCGGGTTCCACGGTGAATGAGCGGCACGCCCGGGCACTGTCTGAACGCACGGTGACCGTACGGCCCGCCGGCGATGGGCTCGCCGTGCTGACCGCGGTGCTCCCCGAGCATCTCGCCGTGGCGATCTTCGACCGCCTGACGCAGCTGGCCCGCGCCGTCATCGCCGGCCGGGCAGACCGTGAGCCGGTGCTCGAGCCCATCGACGACGGTGAGAACCCGATCTACCTCGACGACATCGCCGCCGACTCCGCGGCTCGCGATGACTACGCGATCTTCGGGGAGGGCACGTTCACCACCGATCCCACGGTCGAGCACATCCCGGCAGACACGCGCACGATCGACCAGGTCAGAGCCGACCTGCTGATCGATCTTCTCCTTGCCGCCGATCCCAGTGCCGCGAACGGCTCAGGGCTCGATAACATCCGTGGGCGGATCCACGTCACCGTCGCCTCGACGACGCTCGCGGGCTACGATGAGCGTCCCGCCGAACTCGACGGTCACGGCCCCCTGCATCCCGGTGTGGCCCGCGATCTCGCCGGTCGCATGCGCGGATGGTCTCGCCTGTTCCTCGATCCGACAGGCCTCGTCGTCGAGACCGACAACTATGCGCCCACCGAGGCGATGCGTCGATTCCTCCGCGCCCGAGACCAGCACTGTCGATTCCCCGGCTGCAGGATGCCGGTGCATCGCTGCCAGGTCGACCACACCTTCGATCATGCCAAGGGCGGACGGACCGAGATCCACAACCTGGCTCACCTCTGTGCGAGCCACCACGTGCTGAAGCATCCCGATATAGCCGACGCGCATCGCTGGTCGGCCAGGCAACTCCCCGACGGCACGATCGATTGGGTGAGCCCACTGGGCCGCACTTATCGAGACGATGCGAGACGACGAGTCATGTTCGTCTGAGGGTTCCGCCAGGTCCGAACGTCGCCGAGCCCGGCGCCTCTGCACCCCGGATGCCCGGTGGCCCGCAGCCGGGATCTCGGGGACTCAGACGCACTCGGCACGCCGGACCTGCTCAGGCACAGGCTCAGGCTCAGGCTCAGGCTCCGGCTCCGGCTCCGGCTCCGGCTCCGGCTCAGGCTCAGACTCAGACTCAGACTCAGACTCAGACTCAGACTCAGACTCAGACTCAGACTGCAGCCGCGGCGGCGGCGCGTGCAGCGATCGGCAGCGCCGCTTCGATGCGCTGGAGCTCTTCCTCGCCATGCGCGGCTGTGAGGAACCAGGCCTCGAACACGCTCGGCGGCAGCGCGACTCCCTGCTCGCGCATCGCGTGGAAGAACGGCGCGTACCGGAAGGACTCCTGAGCCTGCGCCTCGGCGTACGTTCGGGGCGCTGAAGCCCGGAAGGAAGCGCTGAACAGGTTCCCCGCGTGCGCCACGGCGTGGGCGACGCCGGCATCGGCGAGAGCGGCCTCCAGAGCGTGGGAGACCCTGGCCGCGGCTGCGTCGACGGTCGCGTAGACCTCGGGGGTCGCCAGGCGCAGAGTCGCGAGACCCGCGGCCACCGAAAGCGGATTGCCCGACAGCGTCCCCGCCTGGTACACGGGCCCCAGAGGAGCGAGCAGATCCATGACCTCGGCACGTCCTCCGAGTGCAGCGAGCGGCATTCCTCCGCCGACGACCTTGCCGAACGTGATGATGTCGGGCAGATAGTCCTCGCCGGACGCCGCCTGGAGCCCCCAGAAGCCGGCCGGATGCACACGGAAGCCCGTCAGCACCTCATCGACGATCAGCAGAGCGCCATGCGCATGGGCAGTCTCGGCCAGCAGCCGGTTGAACCCCGGCAGCGGCGGAACCACGCCCATGTTCGCGGCTGCGGCCTCGACGATCACGGCTGCGATGCGGTCACCGTGCTCGGCGAACACCGCGGCCAGCGCGTCGGGGTCGTTGTAGTCGATCACGAGGGTCTGCGCGGCGATGGGTGCCGGGACGCCGGCAGAGCCGGGCAGGGCGAGAGTCGCGACGCCGGAACCGGCCGCGGCGAGAAGACCGTCGGAGTGCCCGTGATAATGACCGGCGAACTTGACCAGCAGGTCGCGGCCGGTGGCGCCGCGCGCAAGCCGGATAGCGGTCATCGTGGCTTCGGTGCCGGTCGACACGAGCCGCACCCGCTCGACGGGCCGGATCTCGCCGAACCGCACTCGGTCCGCGATCAGCTGAGCGAGTTCCACCTCGCCCTCGGTGGGGGCACCGAACGAGAGCCCTCGAGTGGCTGCCTCCTGCACGGCGGCGACCACCTCAGGGTGCGCGTGGCCGAGCAGCGCCGGTCCCCACGAAGCCACCAGGTCGACGTACTCGTTGCCCGCGGCATCCGTCACCGTCGCGCCCTTCGCCGACGCGAGGAAGCGCGGCGTGCCGCCGACAGAGCCGTAGGCACGCACCGGCGAGTTCACTCCACCGGGGATCACCGTGCGGGCAGCGGAGAACAGGTCGTCATTGCGGTCGGTCACAGCACACTCCTCAGCGATGCGCGGAACTCTCCCGCCATCACTTCCAGGCTAGTCCGCAGACCTGGGGGAAGGACTCAGACGAGCCCGCCACGAGTGCGTCGACGAACCGAGTGTCAGGGGCGCAGCCATCGTGCGGCTTCGGTCGCCCAGTAGGTCAGGACGACATCGGCACCGGCGCGGCGGATCGACAGCAGCGACTCGAGGATCGACGCACGACGGTCGATCCAGCCGTTCGCGGCAGCGGCCTCGATCATCGCGTACTCGCCCGACACCTGGTATGCCCACACCGGAATATGCACGGTGTCGCGCACCTCGCGCAGCACGTCGAGGAAGGCCATGGCGGGCTTCACCATGACGATGTCGGCGCCCTCCTGCTCGTCGACGACGGCTTCCCGCACACCCTCGCGGCGGTTCCCGGGGTCGAGCTGGTACGTACGACGATCGCCCTTCAGCTGAGAATCCACGGCCTCGCGGAACGGGCCGTAGAACGCACTCGCATACTTCGCGGCATAGGCGAGAAGGAGCGTGTCGGTATAGCCGTCGGAATCGAGCGCCTCCCGGATGACGGCGACCTGGCCGTCCATCATCCCCGACAGGCCGAGCAGCTGAGAGCCGGCTCGAGCCTGAGCCAGCGCCATCGACGCATAGCGCTCGAGGGTCGCATCATTGTCGACCGTGCCATCGTCTGCGAGAACGCCGCAGTGACCATGATCGGTGAACTCGTCGAGGCACAGGTCGGTCTGCACGACGAGAGCGTCGCCGACCTCGGCCGCGAGCGCCTCGGTGGCCACGTTCAGAATGCCGTTCGGGTCGTCCGCACCCGAGCCCTGAGCGTCTCTGACAGCCGGCACTCCGAACAGCATCACGCCACCGACACCCGCCTCGGCGGCCTCGACGGCCGCTGCGCGCAGCGAATCCAGCGAATGCTGCGCGACGCCGGGCATCGACCCGATCGGCGCAGCCTCGGTGATCCCCTCACGGACGAACATCGGCAGGACCAGCTGCCGCGGCTCGAGCGAGGTCTCACGCACCAGGCCCCGGACGGCAGGAGACTGCCTCAGGCGACGCAGTCGGACATCGGGGAAGCTCACGGCGCCAGCTCGTCCGCCGCGTGCGGGAGCGTGTGGCTCGACACGGCATCGATGAGCGCGTCCACCGTCTGACGATCGGCGACGACCGTGATCGGCAGGCCCGCCTTGTCGGCATCCCTCGCCGTCCGTGGACCGATCGCGGCCAGCAGGGTCTCATCCGGGATGAGGGGGAACTGCTCCCGCACCTGCTCGGCGACCGAACCGCTCGTGATCAGGATCGCGTTGATGCGTCCGTTCTCGACATCGCGCTTGATGCGGTCGGTGACAGGCACGCCGACGGTTCGATAGGCGACGACGCTGTCGACGTCGTGACCGGCATCCTGCAGCAGGACGCTGAGCACGGGCTTCGCGATCTCGCTGCGCAGAGCCAGGATGCGACGCGGCTCGGCCTCGAGGGCGATCAGCTGCTCAGCCATGCCCGCTGCCGAGTTGTCTTCGTCCGGCACCATCGCGACCTCGTACCCCACCGCCTGCAGAGCGGCCGCCGTGGTCTCGCCGACTGCAGCGATCTTCGTGCGACGCGGCACGACCGCGCGGTGCGCGAACATCACGTCGACGGTCGTCGCGCTCGTCACCGTCAGCCAGTCGTACTCTCCGGCGGCCAGTCGGGTGAGCGCCACGTCGAGCGCGGCCTGATCGGTGGTGGCCGCGAAGTTGATCAGCGGCGCGACGACGGGCACCGCTCCGCGCGAGCGCAGACTGGCGGCGACGCCGTCGCCCCACGGGCCTCCGCGGGGTACGAGGATGCGCCAGCCGTCAAGCGGTCGGTCCTGCTTCGAATTGGTCATGATGAGGAATGCTCTCGGGAGACGAGGTCGGCCGCCCCTTGCTCGAGCAGCCGATGGGCGACAGACAACCCGAACTCGCGTGCTGTGCGCATCGGGTCTGCACCACCGGCAGCATCCGCTCCATTGCCGCTGCCGTTCCGACGAATATACTCCCCGTTCAGAGTCTCCGTGACGTCGAGGCCGATCCGGCGACCGCCGTCGGTCGAGTAGACGACCGTCCTGACACGGATCTCATCGCCGTTCACGACAGTATGAGCGGCCATCGGAGCCTGGCATCCGGAGTCGAGCCCTTCGAGGATTCCGCGTTCGACCGTGATGGCCAGCCGCGTGTCGTGGTCGTCGAGCTCCGCGAGTGCGGCGAGCAGCTCGGCCGGAGCGTCGGACCGCGTCTCGACCGCGAGCGAGCCCTGTCCGGGAGCGGTCGGCCACTCCGAGAGCCCCAGCTCCTCACGGTGAAGCGGTGAGTCGGTTCCGAGGCGCGACAGACCGGCGGCAGCGAGGATGACGGCATCCAGCTCGCCGGATGCGACCCGCTGCAGACGTGAATCCACGTTGCCGCGGATGTCGACGACCTCCGCGTGCGGAGCCCGGCGGTGCACCTGAGCGATGCGACGGGGAGACCCGGTGCCCACCTTGCTGCCGGAGCGCAGCTGGTGCAGCGGTGTGCCTGCGCGCGTGATCGCGACATCGCGGGCGTCCTCACGCACGGGTGTGGCCGCGATGACCAGCCCCTCGGGGATCGCGGTGGGCAGGTCCTTGAGGGAATGCACCAGGAAGTCGCACTCACCGGCGAGCAGCGCCTCACGAAGACGTGTGGCGAAGATGCCCTGGCCGCCGATCTCCGACAGCGACGCACGATTCGTGTCGCCTTCGCTGGTGATCGGCACGAGCTCGACGGGGCGCCCCGAGATCTTCTCGAGGGCGGCGGCGACATGACCCGACTGCGCCTGCGCCAGCGCGCTGCGGCGCGTGCCCAGTCGGATCGGGACGGCTGTATGACTCTGAGTGCTCATCGTCGACCTACTGCAGCACGTCCGCGATCTCGTCGAACCGGAGGCGACGGCCCGTGTAGAACGGGATCTCCTCCTTCACGTACAGACGCGCATCGGTGTAGCGCAGGTCGCGCATGAGATCGACGAGCTCGGTGACCTCGTCGGCTTCGAGCGGCAGGATCCACTCGTAGTCGCCCAGGGCGAATGCGGCGACCGTGTTGGCGATGACTCCCTTGAACGCGGCACCCTTGCGACCGTGGTCGGCGAGCATCTTGCGACGCTCCTCCTCCGGTGCGAGATACCACTCGGGAGTACGCACGAAGGGATACAGGCACAGCCAGTCCTTGGGCTCGACGCCGCGGAGGAATCCCGGCACGTGCGCACGGTTGAACTCGGCATCGCGGTGCACGCCCATGACGTTCCAGACGGGCAGCAGGGTGCGCAGCAGCTCGGTGCGCCGCAGGCGCCGCAGAGCCTTCTGCAGGTCTTCCGCGGTGTCCCCGTGCAGCCACACCAGCAGGTCGGCGTCCGCCTTCAGGCCGGAGACGTCGTAGAAGCCGCGGATCGTGACGCCGGAGTCCTCGATGTAGGACACGATCGTCTCGAGCTCCGTGGAGTCGGACTCGGTGACCGCGATATCGGGGTTTCGTCGCCAGACGGCCCAGAGGGTGAAACCGGACGGGTTCTCTTCGCGTGCATCGGACATGGATCCAGTCTGCCCCCTTTGTGAATCACTCGCGAACGCGAGTCAGGATGCGAGGATTCGCCTCCGGTCAGCGGGCCAGCGCGCGGGCTATCGCCCAGACAGCGCCGCCCACGATCACGGCTACTCCGACCGCTCCGGCGATCGCCGCGGCAGGGTTGCGGTCGGCGAAGACCCGAGCCTTCGCCGCGGCGCGCTTCGATGCCTTGTCGATCCGCCGGGGGAAGTTGCCCTTGACCTCGATCGCCGCGAGCGCGGCCTTGAGCTCGGCGCGCGCGGACTGCACCGGGTCGACGATCCCTGCGGGGACGGCCGTCTTGGGCAGCGGCCGCGTGATCTCAGAGTTCGTCATAGCCGGCTTCCTTCACGAGTCTGATGTCCTCGCCCACCGCCTGGGCGGGGTTCTTGCGAGCGAGCACCTTGCGGAACTTCAGGATGCCGAGCAGCGCGAACAGCAGCACGGCGAGGATCAGGATTCCGAGCACGGCCAGCGCGGAGAGCCAGACCGGCCACCACGACGACAGCCCGGCGATCGCGAAGACCAGGATCACCGGCACGGCCCAGAACAGGAAGAAGAGAGCGACCAGGAACCAGACCGAACCGATCCCTGCGTCCTTCGCGGTCTTCGAGATCCATGTCTTGGCAGCATCGATCTCGGCCTTGACCAGGCTGCTGATGAGCTCGGGAAGATCGCCGATCAGGGACAGCAGGCTGTCGTCGGCACGATCGCGGTATCCGCGGGGCATGTCAGCTGCCAGACTTCGCGGTGGTCGAACGAGGAGATGCCGGCTTCTTGGCCGCAGGCTTCTTCGCGTCGTCCTTCTTCGCGGCGTCCTTGACCTCTTCCACGGCGTCTTCGGTGGCGTCGACGATGTCGTCAGCGGCCTTGCGGCCTGCAGCGACAGCGGAGTCGAGTCGCTGGCCTGCGGTCTTGTCTCCGCCGCTCGCCGACTTGACGACCTTCTGCACGCCGGTCCAGATCGCACCGGGCACTGCCGCAGCCTTGTCGCCGACGTAGCCCTTGACCTTGACGACCTGCTCCTGCACGGGGTCGAGGTTCCAGACCTTGAGCCACTGCGTCTTGATCTGCTCGTATCGCTCGCGACCTGCGCGGGTTCCGAGCACGTATCCCACGCCGATTCCTACGACGAGTCCGATCTTCCCCTTCATGGGGTCTCCTCACGTTGTTCCGGTGTGAACGCCTGGGGCGAACCGACGGCGCGGAGCCGCCTGCCAGGTGTCCAGCGTAGCCCCGTATGCCTATTTCGGCATCTGTCAGGCAGAGGGTTGACAGCAGAGCGACTTTCGGGTTGCCCTCATCGGGCGCGTCGCGCCCGCGGAGCACGGCCGACGCTCGCCGACACGCGCGGGTCAATCCCAGAGCAGTGCGCGCCGCAGCCGATCGGCTTCTTCTCGCGCATCGGGGATCACCTGCGCGAGTCCGGTGCCGGCGAGCCACGCGCCCACCGCTGCGAGGCCGGGAACGGCCTGGATCGCCGACCGTGCCGCCTCTCGCCGTTCTCCGGAGCCGATGATCGACGCGGGCTGCGACTGAACGAACCGCGAGCGGTGCGAACCGATGAGATCGCCGGCGGCGAGCGGGACGCCGAGGAGAGCGGATGCTTCGCGGAGCGCGAGACGCGCAGCCGCGTCATCGTCGAGGCCCGCGGTCGCGGCGGGTTCTCCCTGAGCACCGAACGAGACGCGCACCAGGTGCCGATCGCCGGCGGCGGCCCGGAGCCACTCCCACTTCGCCGTCGAATGCGTGAGCGCCTTCGCGGTGTGGCTGCCGGGGACGGTCAGGACGCCCGTGCCCCGAGGTGCGCCCTGCAGCGCAGACGGCTGCAGCAGCAGCGTCACGATCTCGATCTCCGGCGCATCCGCCATCGTGGTCTCGGCGAGTGCGGGTGCCGTGTTCTCGAGCAGACGTCGCGCCACCGCCTCCGAGGTCGCCAGCACCACTCCGTCGGCGGTGTACTCGAGCGCCTCCGCGGCCGACTCGGCATCGGCATCCGCGGCGTCGTCCGCATCGACGAGCGGCCGCCCCTCGGCACGCACGGTCCAGCTCGAAGCCGACCGCGCGACGTCGGTCACCCGCACGCCCGTGCGGACGACGCCGCCGAGCTTCTCGATGTCGGCGACCAGCGCGTCGATCAGCACCATCATGCCGCCGGCGAGGCCCTCGACGGCAGCACCGGGCGCCTGTGCCGCGGCGGCCTGTTGTGCCGCACGTGCCGCGCCCTCGTCACGCAGAGCCTGCACAGCGCCCGACAGTGAGCCGACGCGTGTGAGAGCGGCGTTGAGTCCGGGCGCCGCGATGTCGACATCGACGTCTTCGGGAGACGCCGAGTACACGCCCGTCGTCACCGGAGCCACCAGCCGGTCTCTCACCTTGACGCCCATGCGCGAGGACACCAGCTTGCCGAGGCTCTGATTGTGGCCGATGGTCAGAGGCGGGCGCACACGGTCGAGGTAGGCACGCCACACTCCGGACCACCCGATGATGCGGCGCACGTCCTCCTGGAACGGATTGCTCGGGATGCCGAGGATGCCGCCGACCGGCAGCGGTGCAGCACCGACGCCGGGGATGCCCGCGAGCCACGCGCTGCCCGCCGCGGGGGCGACGATGCGATCGGTGAGGCCGAGGTCGGTCAGGAGCGCGCGCACTCGGCCGCCTCTGGTCGCGTAGCTCTCCGCCCCGGCGTCCACGACGACACCGTCGATCTCGGCCTGACGGATCGCGCCGCCGACGGCATCCGACGCCTCGAGCACCGTGACGTGCATGCCGACCTTGACGCATTCACGAGCCGCGATCAGCCCGCCGACCCCTCCGCCGACCACGACGATGTGGCGCGTGGCGGCGCGGGCTGCCAGAGTGGCGGACTCGGCTCGGGACGACTCACGGTTCGCGGGGTTCGACGGCATGCGTCAATCCTTTCACTCGCAGCCCGGAGGCTCCTCCGATTGCAGCCGGAGAAACGAATCCGGTGCGGAGATCCGTCGTGGGACCACTCACGCGCGTGCCGGTGCCGACCTGGACCATCCGCATCCGCGCTCAGCTCTGGTCGCCAAGGCGTGAGCGGCGACAGCCGATGACCCGAGCGAACGACTCCGGCGGTCAGATCGAGTGCACCAGCTCGACGATGCGGGTGAGCTGATCGGGGTCGGTGTCGGGCGGAACGCCGTGTCCGAGGTTGACGATGTGGCCTCTGGCCGCCCGCCCTCGCTCGACCACGTCGCGCACGTGCGCCTCGAGAACCGGCCACGGCGCCGAGAGCAGCGCCGGGTCGATGTTTCCCTGCACGGAGACGTCGGGTCCGAGGATCGCCGCGGCCTCGTCGAGCGGCAGGCGCCAGTCCACGCCCACGCCGTCGGCGATTCCCCCGAGACGCATGTCATCGAGGAAGGGGCCGGTGCCCACGCCGAAGTGGATGCTCGGCACGCCGATGCCGTCGAGCGCGACCTTCGAGTGCGGAGCCACGAACGCGCGGTAGTCGGCGGTGCTCAGTGATCCGGCCCACGAGTCGAACAGCTGCACCACGGATGCTCCGGCGTCGCGCTGGATCTCGAGGAACCGGCGCGAGACCTGAGCCAACCACCCGGCCAGACGATTCCACGAGTCGGGATCGGCGTGCATCATGGCGCGGGCTCGCAGGTGCTCCTTCGACGGACCGCCCTCGACGAGGTACGCGGCCAACGTGAACGGAGCGCCGGCGAAGCCGATCAGCGGGGTGTCCCCGAGCTCTGCGGTGACGATGCCCACGGCCTCGGCGATCGCGGTGCCGTCGAGCGAGAGGGGATCGATCGCCGTGATGCGGTCGACGTCGGCCGCGGTGCGCACGGGGTCGGCGAACACGGGGCCGCGGCCGGCCTCGATCTCGACCTCCACGCCGGCCAGGCGCAGCGGGATCACGATGTCGCTGAAGAACACCGCGGCATCGACGCCGTGACGTCGAACCGGCTGCAGAGTGATCTCGGCGGCGAGGTCGGGGGTGAGGCAGGCGTCGAGCATTCGTGTTCCGACCCGCAGCTCGCGGTACTCGGGCAGCGATCGGCCGGCCTGTCGCATGAACCACACGGGGGCATGCTCGGGTCGGGGGCCGGTGAGGGCGCGCAGCAGCGGAGCGTCGGAGAGGGCCATGCCTCCATCCTCCCATCCGCTCCTGGGCCGACCTGCATGAAGCCTCAGGTAGAATCGAACGGTGCTGCTGGTTGTCACGGCGAGTCACAAGACCGCCCCCTTCGAATTGCTCGAACGCCTGAGCCGCACCCCCGAAGACGTCGCCTCCACGGTTGTGGACATGGCGTCCTGCGTGCAGGGTGCGGTCGTTCTTGCTACCTGCAACCGCTTCGAGGCCTACGTCGAGATGGACGAGCCCGTCACCGCAGCAGGTGCGATCGGCGTCGAGGCCGTACTCGAGGCCGTCGAGGCCTCCACGGGAATCCGCGCCACCGAGCTCGACGGCACCTACGAAGTGCACTCCGGCCGCCGCGTCGCCGAGCACCTCTTCTCGGTCGCATCCGGTCTCGAATCGGTCGTCTCCGGTGAAGGTGAGATCGCCGGCCAGGTGCGCCGGGCGCTGAAGGCCGCCCGCAAAGAGGGCACGACCTCCCCCGAACTCGAACGCCTCTTCCAGCGGGCCAGCCAGGCGCAGCGCAAGGTCAAGAACGTCACGGCGCTCGGCCGCGCCGGCCGCTCACTCGTGCGGCTCGCTCTGGAGCTCGCCGACAGTCGCATCGTCGACTGGTCGGCCGAACGCGTGCTGCTCGTCGGCACCGGCGCCTACGCAGCCGTCACCCTCGCGACGCTGCGCGAGCGGGGAGCCGTCAACATCTCGGTGTACTCGCCCTCGGGTCGCGCAGAGAAGTTCGCCGCGAAGCACGGCATCCGCCCGGTGTCCGCCGAGGATTACGCGCGCGTCGCCTCGCGATCGAGCCTGCTGATCACCTGCACGACGGCGGCCGCTCCCGTGCTCACGCCCGAGCACCTGCAGGCGCCGACCGGCATCGCGCCTGAGGGATGCCCCGTCGCATCCCACAACCAGATGGTCGTCGACCTCGGCATGCCGCGCAACGTCGACCCCGCCGTCGCCGCCCTCGAGGGCGTCGCTCTGCTCGACCTCGAGACCATCAGCCTGCACGCACCGCTCGAGGAGCTGCAGGCGACGGATGCCGCGCGCACCGTCGTGCGCGAAGCCGCCGACACCTTCCACGTCGTCGGCAGCCGACAGAGCGTCACCCCCTCGGTCGTCGCGCTGCGGTCGCACATGTTCGCTCTGCTCGAGTCCGAGATCGCCCGAGCGCGGGCGCGGGGCGACGACGACGGCAAGGTCGAGCAGGCGCTGCGCCACCTGACCGGTGTGCTGCTGCACGTGCCGACGACGCGCGCGCACGAGCTCGCCGCCACCGGACGTGCAGACGACTTCGCCGCCGCACTCTCGACGATGTACGGCATCGAGCCGTTCGAGCCCGCGCAGGCCTCCGACCTGGACGACGCCGCGACCGCCTGAGGGAAATCGCCCAGCGAAGCGCATCTGACTCCGCTGTCACCATCCTCGGGTGCCAGACTGGAGGCATGGCCCTTCACATCACCGGAGACACCGCCGCTGACGCTCTGCTCACCGACAACCCGCTCGCACTTCTGGTCGGGATGCTGCTCGATCAGCAGGTCCCGATGGAGACGGCGTTCGCCGGACCGCTCAAGATCGAGCAGCGCACCGGCGCGACCGACGCGACCACGATCGCGGAGATGGACCCCGATGAGTTTCTCGAGGCGTTCAAGACGACCCCGGCCGTGCATCGATTCCCGGGATCTATGGCGACCCGAGTGCAGACGCTCTGCCAGGAGATCGTCGATCAGTGGGGCGGAGACGCCTCGGCACTCTGGACCGAGGGCGACCCGTCGGGCGCCGAGGTGCTCAAGCGTCTCAAGGCACTGCCCGGCTTCGGCGAGCAGAAGGCCAAGATCTTCTTGGCTCTGCTCGGCAAGCAGTACGGGTTCACCGGCGCGGGGTGGCGCGAAGCCGCCGGCGACTACGGCATCGAGGGTTCGTACCGCAGCGTCGCCGACATCGTCTCGCCCGAATCGCTCACCAAGGTGCGCGAGCACAAGAAGGCGATGAAGGCCGCGGCGAAGGCGAAGGCGTGAAGCCCACCGGCGATGACGTCGCGGGACTCATCGCGCGATCCACTCCGGCTGTCCGCCGCCGGGATGCCGAGACGCTGACCGCCCTCATGCAGGAGATCACGGGTCGCGACCCTCAGACCTGGGGCACGATCATCGGGTTCGGCAGCTGCCACTACCGGTATCCGACCGGCACCGAGGGCGACAGCGGCCTGCTCGGCTTCGCCCCTCGCAAGGCGGCGACCACGATCTACCTGTTCGACGGCGTCGACGCCCACTCCGAGGCGCTTGAGAAGCTCGGCCCGCACACGACGGGTGTCGGATGCCTCTACATCAAGGATCTCGAGAAGATCGACCTCGACGTGCTCCGCGGCATCCTCGAGCGATCGCTCGCCTGGGTCGAGGCCGGCGGCACCGATCAGGTGCGACTGACCGTCACGGGCTGACGCGAGAGGCCCGCCGTCCTCTCGGACGGCGGGCCTCTCGTTCGGATCGTCCGAGCGTCAGGCGCCCTTGAGGCGCTCAGCCAGATACTCGTGCAACGCGTCGATCGAGACGCGCTCCTGCGCCATGGTGTCGCGGTCGCGCACGGTGACGGCGCGGTCGTCGAGCGAGTCGAAATCGATCGTGACGCAGAACGGTGTGCCGATCTCGTCCTGTCGGCGATACCGGCGACCGATCGCACCCGCGTCGTCGAAGTCGACGGCCCACGAGCTGCGCAGCGTGTCAGCGACCTCGCGCGCCATCGGCGACAGTCGCTCGTTGCGGCTCAGCGGCAGCACGGCTGCCTTGACCGGTGCGAGACGCGGGTCGAGCTTCAGAACGGTGCGCACATCGGTGCCGCCCTTGGCGTTCGGCACTTCTTCTTCGCGGTACGCGTCGACGAGGAACGCCATCATGGCGCGCGTGAGACCGAACGAGGGTTCGATCACGTACGGCGTGTAGCGGTCGCCCGTGGCCTGGTCGAAGTAGGTGAGGCTCTGACCCGACGCCTCGCTGTGGCTCGACAGGTCGTAGTCGGTGCGGTTGGCGACGCCCATGAGCTCGCCCCATTCCTTGCCCGCGAAGCCGAACTTGTACTCGACGTCGATGGTGCCGGCCGAGTAGTGCGCGCGGTCGTCTTCGGGCACGTCGAACTGGCGCATGTTCTCGGGGTCGATGCCCAGGTCGATGAACCAGTTCCAGCAGGCCTCGACCCAGTGCTCGAACCACTGCTGCGCGTCGGCGGGCGGAGTGAAGAACTCGATCTCCATCTGCTCGAACTCGCGCGTACGGAAGATGAAGTTGCCGGGGGTGATCTCGTTGCGGAACGCCTTGCCGACCTGGCCGATGCCGAACGGCGGCTTCTTGCGGCTGGCCGTGAGCACATTCGAGAAGTTGACGAAGATGCCCTGCGCCGTCTCGGGGCGCAGGAAGTGCAGGCCCGACTCGTCGTCGACGACACCCAGGTACGTCTTCACGAGACCCGAGAACGACTTGGGCTCGGTGTACTGACCCTTGGTCCCGCAGTTGGGGCACGGCACGTCGGCGAGGCCGTTCTCGGCCTTGCGGCCCTTGCGCGCCTCGAAGTCCTCGACCAGGTTGTCGGCACGGAAGCGCTTGTGGCAGCTCAGGCACTCGACCAGCGGGTCGGTGAAGGTGGCGACGTGACCCGACGCCTCCCACACGCGCTTGGGCAGGATGATGCTCGAGTCGAGGCCCACCATGTCGCCACGGCCGCGCACGAACGTCTGCCACCACTGGCGACGGATGTTCTCCTTGAGCTCGGTGCCGAGGGGCCCGTAGTCCCACGCGGATCGCGAACCGCCGTAGATCTCACCCGCCTGGAAGACGAACCCGCGGTGGCGGGCAAGGGCGATGACCTTGTCTAGACGGGACTGTTCGGCCACGGTGGCTCCAATGGTCGGCTGTGGGGAAGCCCGTGATCACGGGCACGTCAATCTTATCCGCGACCGGTTCGTGTCAGGACCCTGGCCGGGTCGGGGCCGAGCCCTCAGAAGGTCGAGGCTCCGGCCTCAGGCGGTGAAGAGGTAGCCCTTCTCGACATCGAACCCCGAGAGGGTCAGGCCGCTGCCCAGCAGACCCTCCATCTGCGCGCGCAGACGCATGCGCCACTCGTGGGCGGCGTCCGGATCCTCGACGCGGAGGGTCTCGATGTCCGAGGGGATCTCCAGAGTCTCGGCGACCGCATCAGGTGCCGGCGACTTCGCGATGTCGGCGAGCGCCCACTCGACGTCGAGCCGGTCGCTCTCGTCTCCGGCATCGCCGCCACCGAAGATGCCGTAGCGGTTCACCGAATACCCGGTCACGCGAGCACCGAGAACCGTGAGGAAGAAGTGCGCGTTGCGGGCGACGAGCGGGTCGAACGTCCAGGTGATGCGACCGACGTCGCGTGAGAACGCCCACTGGCGCTGGTGCTCCTTGAGTTCTCGTCCCCAGCCGCGTCCGCGGTACTCCGGCAGCAGTGCCGTGATGTGCGAATGCATCGCCCGGCGTCCGGGGGCGCCGAAGAAGGCGATCGAGGCACCCACCATCCGCTCTTCCCCGCTCTCGGCGTCGAAGAGTCCGACGACGTAGTTGCCCGATTGCTGCAGCGCTCGCAGAGTGCCGGCGTCGATCACGCGCTCGGGGCCGCGGATGGAGTCCAGCAGGCCCTGCGCGGCGATGATGAGTTCAACGGTGTCCAGATCACGGATGGTTCGCACGCCCCCAGTCTGCCCCTCCGGTCACGGATATCGGAATCGAACACGTGCGAGTGGGCTGGGAACCACGTCGCGACCGGGCGTACCGTGGAGTAATGGCAACCAGCGATACGTCGGCCGAGAAGTCCGACACCCGGTTCTTCGGGCAGCCCTGGGCTCTCGTCCATATCTTCGGCGTCGAGATGTGGGAGCGGTTCAGCTTCTACGGGATGCAGGGCATCCTGCTCATCTACCTGTACTTCTCGGTCACCGAGGGAGGACTCGGACTCTCCCAGGCCGTCGCGGGCGGGATCGTCGGCGCCTACGGCGGGTCGGTCTATCTCTCGACGATCCTCGGCGCATGGATCGCCGACCGGATGCTGGGTTCGGAGCGGGTGCTGTTCCTCAGTGCGATCGTGATCGTGGCAGGACACATCGCCCTCGCCCTTCTTCCCGGATTCATCGGCGTCGGGGTCGGCCTCGTACTGGTCGCGCTCGGCTCGGGTGGCCTCAAGGCCAATGCGACCTCGGTCGTCGGCACCCTCTACAGCGCGGACGACACCCGCCGGGATGCCGGATTCTCCCTGTTCTACCTAGGCATCAACCTCGGCGCCTTCATGGGTCCCATCCTCACCGGCATCCTGCAGTCGTCGCTCGGATTCCACTACGGATTCGGCCTCGCCGCGATCGGCATGACGCTCGGACTCGTGCAGTACTCCTTCGGCCGCAAGGCGCTGCCGGACGAGGCACGACGCGTGCCGAACCCGCTCCCCTCCTCGCGCTACCCGCTCGTCGCGATCATCGCGGTCGCAGCGGTCGCCCTCATCGCGGTGCTGGTGCTCATCGGAGTGATCCGAGCCGACAACCTCGCGTCCATGGTCATCATCGGGACGATCGTCGCGACGGTGGCCTACTTCGCGGTCATCCTGAGCAGCCGCCGGATCGACGGCACCGAGCGCTCCCGCGTCTGGGGGTTCCTGCCCCTCTTCGTCACGAGCGTCGCCTTCTGGTCGCTGTACCAGCAGCAGTTCACCGTGCTCACGGTCTACTCCGACGAGCGTCTCGACCGCAACATCTTCGGATTCGAGATGCCCGTCTCGTGGGTGCAGTCGATCAATCCCGTGTTCATCATCATCCTGTCCGGAGTCTTCGCGGCGATCTGGACCCGCCTCGGACGCCGTCAGCCCTCGACTCCGGTCAAGTTCGCACTGGGCGCGATGATCATGGGGGCGGCGTTCCTGCTGTTCCTGCCGTTCGCGGGCGGAGGCGCCAACTCCACCCCGCTGATCGCTATCGTCGGCATCCTCTTCGTGTTCACGGTCGCCGAGCTGCTGATCTCACCGGTCGGCCTGTCGGTGACCACGAAGCTCGCCCCGAAGGTGTTCCACACGCAGATGGTCGCCCTGTTCTTCCTGTCGATCGCGCTGGGCACCGCGATCTCTGGCTGGCTCGTGCAGTTCTACGACCCGAAGAACGAGGTGCCCTACTTCTCGATCCTCGGCGCCCTCGCGATCGTGGTCGGCCTCGGGCTGCTCGTCGCCGTCAAGCCGGTGCTGCGGCTGATGAAGGGCGTGAGCTGACGATCGCGGCAGGGGGCTCGCGCCTCGGGTGTCTCAGACGCCGATAGCCTGAAGCGATGGGAGAGAACGATGATCGCGCGCGCAGAAGACTCTCCCGAACATCACCGAAGTGGGCGGTCGTCGCGGTCCTGGCGTTCGCCGGGCTCTGCTCGTCGTTCATGTTCACTCTCGTCGTGCCTCTGCAGGCCGAACTCCCTCGTCTGCTGAACGCATCCCGCGAGGACACCACCTGGGTCGTCACGATCACGCTGCTCGTCGCCGCGGTCGCCACCCCCATCTCGGGCCGGCTGGGCGACATGTACGGCAAGCGCCGAGTCGTGATCGTGCTGCTCGGGCTGCTGATCCTCGGGTCGCTGATCGCTGCGCTGTCGGGCTCGATCGTCGGCGTGATCATCGGCCGGGCGTTGCAGGGCGCGGTGACCGGCGTGGTCCCACTGGGCATCGCCATCATGCGCGACGTGCTGCCACCCGAACGTCTGGGCACCGCCGTCGCTCTGATGAGCGCCACGATGGGCGTGGGGGGCGCGATCGGGATGCCGGTGGCAGCCCTGCTCGCGGTGAACGCCGACTGGCACTGGTTGTTCTGGCTCGCCGCCGCTCTCGGCGTCGTCGGCCTCGCCCTCGTGCTGCTCGTGATCCCCGAGGACGTGCTGCGATTCCCCGGACGCCTCGACGTGATCGGTGCGATCGGTCTCGCGATCGGCCTCACCGGCATCCTGCTGTTCGTCTCGCGCGGGGCCGAGTGGGGCTGGACGGCTCCGCTGACGCTCACGTGCATCATCGGCGGAGTCGGCGTGCTGCTGGTGTGGGGCTGGTATCAGCTGCGCACCACGGATCCGCTGCTCGATCTGCGCGTCGCTGCCCGCCCCGCCGTGCTCTTCACCAACATCGCCGCGATCGGCATGGGCTTCGCGCTCTTCGCGTCGAACGTGACTTTCCCTCAGCTGCTCGAGGGCCCAGCCGCTTCCGGTGCGGGCTTCGGACTCGACATGGTCTCGGCCGCACTCGTGATCATGCCGGCGGGTCTCGTGATGATGGTGATCTCGCCCCTGTCGGGCTGGCTCGAGCGCACCGTCGGCCCTCGCCCGCTGTTCACCGTCGGCGCCGGCGCGATCGTGCTCGCCTACGTGTTCGTGCTGCTGTGGTCGAGCGAGGTCTGGCACATCCTCGTCGGCAACCTGCTGATCGGCGTCGGCATCGGATTCACCTTCGCCGCCATGCCGATGATCATCATGCGATCGGTGCCCGCGAACGAGACGGGCGCGTCGAACGGGTTGAACGCGCTCTTCCGCTCGATCGGCACGTCGAGTGCATCCGCCGTGATGGGCGGGGTGCTCGCCGCCATGAGCATCGACGTCGGTGGGGTCTCGGTGCCGACGAGGGCGGCGTTCGACCTGTGCTTCTGGCTGGCGATCGCAGCCGGGATCGTCGCTCTCGTCCTGTCGCTGTTCATCCCTCGGCAGCGCGCGGCAGAGGCGCATCCCTCTCTGCCGGGATGACCCGGCCCGCGCTCAGTGCGTGTACTCCATGAGCTCGACCCCGAGCACGCGGAAGGCATCGTGTGCACGCAGCCGGTGCGTGATCGACAGGTCGTCGAAGCAGACGATCAAGGAGTAGGCGACACCTGCACGGGGCCCGGCGAGGACGCCGGCCTCAGCCCGCACACCGCGATCGCGGCCGGTCTTGTTGATGAACAGCAGCCCGTGCGCGTCATGGTCGTGAGCGAACGGGTCGAGGCCCGTCGAGGAGGCCACCAGACTCAGGTCCTGATTGAGACTCAGCCACTCGGACACCTGGGCGCTCACGGATGCGCCCACCACCTGCGAGTTGACGAGGGCGGAGAACAACCCAGCGAACTCGCGTGCAGACCCGACCGCGACCTGCGGTGCGTCATCCGGACCGCGCTCGTCGCGGAATCGATCGAGAAGTGCAGTGCGGCGGAGTCCCAGGGCCTCGATGCGCGCACGCACGCGATCGTGGCCGACCCGCTGCAACAGGGCATTGACGGCGATCGGGTCACCGGCCGTCGCTGCGAGCACGGCGAGGTCTTCGAGCGGCAGCGCGGGTGCATGCAGGTGTCGCCAGAGTCCCGATGTCGACACCGCCTCGACCGCGGAGCGCTCGACGATCTCGAGCGGGTCGAGGGTGCCCGCCTCGAATGCGGCCGCCACCTCGATGAGCAAGGGCACGACGCCGAGCCCGGCGACCGGCATGGTCACATGGTCATCGCCCGAGAGGACGTGCGTGTGGGTGTCGAGATCGACGACATGCACGGACACCTGGGCCCCCGCGTCCGCGAGCTGTTCGAGGGCGCGCAGCGTCGACGTGAACGACCGACGCCCCGTGGCGGCACGCCGCGGCAAGCGTCGACTGGGCCGCTGAGAGCGGCGCAGCGAGGCCAGTGGTGGGCCGTCGGCAGGCTCGGAAGCACCCACGCGGGATCCTTAATAGGGGGGTTGGATTGGCGGGATGCTGCGGTGTCCATCCTCCGCAGCACGGATATCGTAACCCCGTCAGGTGAGGATGCCCTACATACTCCGGTATACGGTCATCAGATCGTCATGCGGGAGACATGAGGGCACCCTCGCGGCCCGATCGGCTAGGCGGGACGACTCACCAGATCGTCACGCGCGAGCCCTGCGGCAGCCACAGCGCGTCGGATTCGGCGACGTCGAACGCCGCGTAGAAGGCGTCGATGTTGCGGACGATCTGGTTGCAGCGGAACTCGTTCGGCGAGTGAGGGTCGATCGTGAGCAGTCGCAGAGTCTCGGCGTCGCGACTCTTCTGCTGCCAGACCTGCGCCCATGACAGCAGCAGGCGCTGCACGCCCGTGTAGCCGTCGATCACCGGGGCCTCTGCGCCGTCGAGAGAGATCTCGTAGGCCTTGAGCGCGATGCCGAGGCCGCCCAGGTCGCCGATGTTCTCACCGATCGTCAGTGCGCCGTTCACGTGGTGCTCGGCGTCGAGTCCCTCCGGCACGAGTTCGTCATACTGCGCGATCAGGGCCTTGGTGCGCTGCTCGAACGCGGTGCGATCCGCGTCGGTCCACCAGTCCTCGAGCTTGCCGTCGCCGTCGTAGCGGCTGCCCTGGTCGTCGAACCCGTGGCCGATCTCATGGCCGATGACCGCGCCGATCCCGCCGTAGTTGGCGGCCGCGTCACGCGACGCGTCGAAGAACGGGTACTGCAGGATCGCCGCCGGGAACACGATCTCGTTCATCGAAGGGTTGTAGTACGCGTTGACCATCTGCGGCGGCATGTGCCACTCGTCTCGGTCGATCGGCTTGCCGACCTTCGCGACGTTGCGATCGTGCTCGAAGATCGCGGCGCGCCGCACGTTGCCGAACAGGTCGGAGCGGTCGATCTCGAGGCTCGAGTAGTCGCGCCAGACGGCGGGGTGCCCGATCTTCGGCGTGAACGAGTCGAGCTTGGCGAGCGCGCGCTCCCGCGTCTCGGCGGTCATCCACTCGAGGTCGGTGATGCTCTGCCGGTAGGCCTCGATGAGGTTCGCGACGAGCTCGTCCATCGCGGCCTTCGCCGTCGGCGGGTAGTGCCGCTCGACGTAGACCTTGCCGATCGCCTCGCTCAGCGCGCCCTCGGTCACCGAGACGCCGCGCTTCCAGCGCTCGCGGATCGAGGGGACGCCGGTGAGCTCGGTGCCGTAGAACGAGAAGTTCTCCTGGACGAAGTCGTCGGTCAGGTACGGAGCCGCAGCGTGCACGACCTGCGCGCGCAGCCACGCCTTCCAGTCGTCGAGGCGCTCGGCGGTGAGCAGCGAGCCGAGCCCTTCGAGGAAGCTCGGCTGCGAGACGACGACCTCGGCGAAGGCCTCGGGGTGGGCCGGCGCGACGGAATCGCGCCACGGCTCGAGGTCGACACCCGCGAGCTCCTGGATCTCGGCCCACGACTTGAGGTTGTACGTGGCGACGGCGTCGCGGCTGCGCACGTTGTCCCAGTGGTGCCCGGCGAGCTCGGTCTCGAGGGCGATGGAGCGGTCGGCGGCGCCCGCGGCATCCGCGATCCCGGCGAGCGCCAGCAGCCGCTCGAGGTGCGCGCGGTAGGCCGCCCGCGTCTCGGCGAAGGTGTCGAGTCTGAAGTAGCTCTCGTCGGGCAGCGACAGACCGGACTGCACGATCACGGGCAGGTATCGCTCGGGGTTTCCGGGGTCGCCGTCGACGTAGAAGCCGATCAGGTGCGCCCGACCGTCGCGGTCGTAGGTGCCGACCGTGCGCAGGAACGCGGGGATGTCGTCGATCGCCTCGATCTCGGCGAGCGTCTCGGCGAGCGGCGTGACGCCGGCCGCGGCGATGCGCTCGGTGTCCATGAAGCTCGCGAACAGGTCGCCGATCTTGCGGGCGAGGGTGCCCGGCTCGGCATCCTGCGACTCCTCGATGATCGCCCTGACGTCTTTCTCCGCCTGCTCTGCGAGCAGATGGAACGAGCCCCAGCGCGCCTTGTCGCCGGGGATCTCTGTGCGGGCGAGCCACGCACCGTTGACATGGCGGTACAGGTCGTCCTGCGGGCGGATGTCGGAGCTGAACTCGGAGGTCTCAAGGCCAGAGGGAAGCACGTCGGTCATGCCGACCAGCCTAGGCGTCGCTCCGACATTCGGGCGGGAACGGACGTGCGGTCCGCGACGACCTCAGTCCCGGCGACGCATGCCGAAGCGTCGCCTGCGCTGCTGCACAGGCTCCTGCCCGGACCGGGCCGCCAGGCGCGCCGCTCGGCGCTCGGCCCATGCGGCGACCTCGGCGTCGATGTCACGCGGACTCGTCACGACGGGCGGGCCGCCCTGCAGCTGACGTCGCGCCTCGAGCACGCGCCGGTTGAAGTCCTCGAGCACCGACCGCACGTCGCCTTCGCGGCCGAGGAGGTCGAGCTGGTCGTCGAGCTCTCGGTCCTCGGTCCGCAGCAGGATCGCAGGCGGGCCGAGACCCGTCAGGTTCTCCTGCTCGATCTTGCGACGGATCCACCAGTCGGGGTCGTGATGCGTGCCGAGTCCCTCGAGGGGCTTGCCGGCCCCGGGCAGATCGTCGAAGTCGCCGCGGCGGATCGCGACCTGGATCGCCGTCTCGATGAAGGCGGCTCGATCCGAGGCCGCCGCGATGCCGGGGGCCGTACCGGATTCGGCGTCATCCTCACCCTCGCCACCGCTCCGCTGCCGCGCGCGGTACCTCGCCGCGGCCTCTCGTGGATCCGTCATGGGCGCCTCCGTCGCATCCGGTGCTTCCAGGGTACGACCGGAGGGGCGTCGGAGGCTCCGTCCGCCCCAGCCCATAGGCTCGGAGGATGACCGAGCGCACTCTCAACCGCGAGATCCTGCGCCTCGCCGTGCCCGCCCTCGGCGCACTGATCGCAGAGCCGGCGTTCCTCATCGTCGATGCGGCTCTGGTCGGGCACCTCGGCACGACGCCGCTCGCGGGCCTCGGCATCGCGGGTGCCGTGCTGCAGACGATCGTCGGGCTCATGGTCTTCCTCGCCTACTCCACCACCCCGGCCGTCGCCAGGCTGTTCGGCGCGGGCAGGCCCGGAGAAGCGATCTCGGTCGGCATCAACGGCATGTGGCTGGCTCTGGCGATCGGTGCGGTGCTCGCCGCCGCAGGGGCCGTGGCGTCTCCGTGGCTCGTGTCGCTGTTCGGCGCGAGCGACGCCGTCGCCGCCGACGCCAACGCCTACCTGGTCGTCTCGATGTGGGGGCTCCCCGCGATGCTCATCGTTTTCGCCGCGACAGGACTGCTGCGGGGGATGCAGGACACCATGACGCCCCTGTGGATCGCCGGAGTCGGGTTCGGCGCCAACGCCCTGCTCAATGTGGTGTTCATCTACGGTCTGGGCTGGGGCATCGCCGGATCGGCTGTCGGCACGGTCGTCGCCCAGTGGGGCATGGTCGGCGCCTACGTGCTGGTGATCCGGCGCCTCGCGGCCACGCACGATGCGTCGCTGATGGCGCAGCGAGCGGGCATGGGCAGCACCGCTCGTTCGGGTGGCTGGCTGTTCCTGCGCACGGTGAGCCTGCGAGCCGCACTGCTGGCGACCGTCGCCGTCGCCACGGGCATCGGCACCGACGAGCTCGCCGGGTGGCAGATCGTCTTCACCATCTTCTCGGCGGCCGCGTTCGCTCTCGATGCCCTCGCGATCGCGGCCCAGGCGCTGATCGGCAAAGAACTCGGCGCGGGTGACGAACGGCAGGTGCACCGCGTGCTCACCCGCACGGTCGCCTGGGGAGTGTGGTTCGGCGTCCTGGTCGGCGCGCTCATCGCGGCACTCTCGGGTGTGCTCGGCATCGTGTTCACAGGCGACCCGGCGATCGCCGCTCTCGTGCAGCCGGCACTTCTCATCCTCGCGGTCGCGCAGCCGATCGCGGGTGTCGTCTTCGTGCTCGACGGGGTGCTGATGGGGGCGAACGACGCGCGCTATCTCGCGATCGCGGGTGGGCTGAACCTCGTGCCGTTCCTGCCGGCGCTCTGGATCATCGCTGCGACGGGCGTCGACGCGTCCGCCGGTCTCATCTGGCTCTCCGTCGCGTTCTTCGGCGTCTATCTGCTCGCCCGTCTGGGCACCCTCGGCTGGCGCGTGCGCTCAGGACGCTGGGTCACGGCCGGCGCCTAGGGATTCATGGTGTCCGCGCGGATCGGCTGATCCCGTTCCCCCGGTGAGCGCGGGTGTCAGCCGGCGTGTCTCCGGCACCACTCGTACATGATCACGGCGGCCGCCGCGCTGGCGTTGATAGATCGCGTCGAGCCGTACTGCGTGATCTCGATGTGGGCGGATGCTGCGGCGAGCGCGGCATCCGACAGGCCCGGCCCTTCCTGACCGAACAGCAGCACGCAGCTCTGCGGCAGGTCGGCACGGTCGACCGGCACCGCGCCCTCGACATTGTCGACCGCGATGATCGGCAGCCCCTCTGCCTGCGCCCAGGCGGTGAAGGTCTCGACGTCTTCGTGGTGCACGACGTGCTGATAGCGGTCGGTGACCATCGCACCCCGCTTGTTCCACCGGCGTCGCCCGATGATGTGCACGGTGTCGGCGAGGAACGCGTTCGCGCTGCGCACGATCGATCCGATGTTCATGTCGTGCTGCCAGTTCTCGATGGCCACATGGAACGGATGCCGGCGGGTGTCGAGGTCGGCGACGATCGCGTCCATCCGCCAGTAGCGGTAGCGGTCGATCACGTTGCGCGTGTCGCCGACGGACAGCAGCTCCGGGTCGTACTGCTCACCCTCCGGCCACTCCGCCTCGCCGCCGGGCCAGGGCCCTACCCCGTAGCCGGGCTGCGTCGACGATCCGCCTGTCTCGGCCGCATCCGCGGGCGCCTGCTCTTCCATTCCGCCAGGCTATCCGTCGCGCACCTCCCCACATATTTAGGTACGCCGAAAAATCGGCTACGATTTCGGCATGCCTAAAAATCTTGCGCTCGCGGAGGCCGCACCGATCTCCCGAGCGACCGCGCCCCGCAGCCTGTGGCTTCTCGGACCCGCGCTCGTCGCCGGAGTCGCCTACCTCGACCCGGGCAACGTCGCGAGCAACATGACCGCGGGCGCCCAGTACGGATACCTGCTGGTGTGGGTCGTGGTCGCCGGCAACATCATGGCCTGGCTGATCCAGTACCTGTCGGCCAAGCTCGGAGTCGTCACCGGGCAGAGCCTCCCCGAAGTACTGGGAACGCGGCTGAAGAACCCGTGGGCTCGACGTGCGTACTGGCTGCAGGCCGAGCTCGTCGCGATGGCGACCGATCTGGCCGAGGTCATCGGCGGCGCAGTGGCGCTCTACCTGCTGTTCGACATCCCGCTGCTGCTCGGCGGGATCATCACCGGGGCGGTGTCGATGATCCTCCTGGCGGTGCAGAGCCGCAGAGGGCCCCGCCCCTTCGAGTTCGTGATCATCGCGCTCATGGTGATCATCACCGTGGGCTTCATCGCGGGCCTCTTCGTCGCCCCGCCCGACGCCTCGAGCATCGTCGGCGGCCTCATGCCCCGCTTCGAGGACACCGGATCCGTGCTCCTCGCCGCGTCCATCCTCGGGGCCACGATCATGCCCCACGCGATCTACGCGCACTCGTCGCTCACCCGAGACCGCTTCGGCTCGACGACCGCCGATGCGCCGGCGGAGGCCGTCCGCACGGAGACCTCGCGCATCCGCCTCCTGCTCACCGCGACCCGCTGGGACGTATCGATCGCCATGGTGATCGCGGGAACGGTCAACCTCGGCATCCTGCTGCTCGCCGCCGCGAACCTCGCCGGCGTCGAGGGCACCGACTCGCTCGAAGGCGCGCACACCGCGCTGGCCGCCGGACTCGGCCCTGTCGTCGCGACGTTCTTCGCGGTCGGGCTCCTGGCCTCCGGTCTCGCCTCGACGTCGGTGGGCGCCTACGCGGGAGCCGAGATCATGCACGGCCTGCTGCACGTGCGCATCCCGCTGCTCGCACGTCGGCTCGTGACTCTGATCCCCGCTCTCGTGATCCTCGGCATCGGCTTCGATCCGACGCTCGCCCTCGTGCTGAGCCAGGTCGTGCTCTCGTTCGGCATCCCCTTCGCCCTGATCCCGCTCATCGCACTCACGGCTCAGCGCCGCACGCTCGGCATCTGGGCGAACCGCGCGTGGACGACGGCCGCCGGCATCATCGCCTCCGTGCTGCTCATCGCCCTCAACGGCGCCCTGCTCTGGCTGGTGCTGACCGGAGCCTGACATCGCAGCCCCTCGGGCAGACACACGTTAGAACGCACAGAACCGCCCCGAGCCGGCACGGGAAGAGTCGACTCGGGGCGGCGTCCTGTCACCGCGGCGCTCGGCGCGATGCTCAGCGCGCGCGGAGGTTCTCCGTCCACTGCGAGGTCGCGCCGTCGGCGATGCGGTAACCGGGCTCCGGCACCGCCACCACGGTCACCTCGCCCGTGACCCGCACCTTGCCGTTCCGAGACTCGACCTTCTCGCCGTTCACGAAATAGCTGACGCCCTTCACGTTCGTCGGCACCTTGACCTCATCGCGAGAGGTGCCCGGCTTGTCCGTGAACTTCGGTGCCTTCGGCTCCGTCGGGGCGGTCAGCACCGGAACCTGCGACCAGTCGAGATCACTCGCGAGATAGAACGAGGTGTACGCCGGCTGGTTGTAGGTCGTCTGCTGACGCGCGGTCTCGACGCGGTACTGCACGTCGTGCATGAGGGTCGTGAGCTTGTGCGCCGTGGGCTCGGTCGTGGTGAAGAACCGCAGCGCGCTCGAGTCCGCCGTGCGCACCAGCAGCTCCTCGCGCCAGTCACCCAGCACATCGGCGACGAGCGAGGGGTTGCCCTTCGTGCCGTTGTTGTTGAGCGTGCCCGTCGCGGTGAGCACCGTGCCGCGGGTCCAGTCGTCGATCGTCGGCGTCTGGTCGCCGCTGCCGTTGACGAGCTGGGTCGTGAGGTCGCCCGCCCAGCGGATCGACATGTTCGTGCCGGGCGTCTGCGCCTGCAGCATCTCGCCCGCAGCACTTAGCAGGCCGCTGCCCTCGGTGCCGCCGGGCATGCTCGACCACACCTCGATGCCCGGCACATCCGGACGCACGTCGCCGATCATCGCCCGCCCCGTGTCACGACCGGAGTAGGCGCCGAACAGGGATTCGCCCGTGGCGGCGTCACGCATCACCGACCCGTATGGTGCAAAAGTGCCGCCCTCGTGAGCCGTCCAGATCTCGAGCCCGGGGCGGCTCGGATCGATGTCTGTCACGTGCATCGCATCTCCGTGCCCCAGGCGCACCGAGGCTCCGGGGTCAGCACTGCCCTCGGGCAGTACGTCGAACGAGCTGTACAGCAGGCTTCCGTCGTCGTCGATCGTCGCAGCGCCGTAGACGAGCTCCTGCTTGCCGTCGGCATCGACATCGGCGAAGCTCAGCGAGTGATCGCCCTGGGTCGTGATCGTGCCGAACTCCGGGTCGGTGCCGTCCCTGCCGTGCGGCGAGTCGTTGAACGGGTTGGTCATCGGAGCATGACCGCTGTCGACATCCCACCGCGCTTTCAGACGCTTGCCGTCCCAGTCGAAGGCCGTGACGGTCGTTCGGGTGTAGTACCCACGGGCGAAGACGGCAGAGGGATGCTGACCGTCGAGGTAGCCGACGCCCGCGAGGAAGCGGTCGACACGGTTGCCCGGTTCGATACGCGACATCGCGTAGTCGCCCCACAGCAGGCCGTCGTCGCCGCGCTCGGTCGGATACGGGATGGTCTGCAGCTCCTCGCCCGTGGCGCTGTCGAACACCGTGAGGTACTCGGGTCCGTCGATGATGAACCCCTCGAACTCCCGCAGCAGGTTGCGCGAGCTGCGACTGGGCGCGTACACGTCGATGAAGGTGGTGGCGAGCTCCTGCGCCGACTCCTGCGAGAGCGGGTACTCGTGTGTGACGGGCATGCCCCACGCCTCTTCGAGCGTGGCCGGCCACTGACCTGACACGACCTCCTCGCGCTCACTCCAGCCGAGGAACATCTCTACGAGGTGCTGCTCGTAGTCCGCGGCACTGAGGCGGTAGTCGTCGTCGTTCGAGTACCCCGCCTTTCGGTCGTCCTTCGGAAGCGTGATGTACGACTCGCTCGCGACGGTGCCGTCGGCGGCGTACTGCACGGACTTCGTGCCCGGAGCGGTCTTCAGCATCGTCTCGGAGCGGCCGTCGCCGTCGAAGTCGTAGACGAGGAACTGCGTGTAGTGCGCTCCGGCGCGGATGTTCACCCCGAGATCGAGGCGATTCAGCAGTGTGCCGTCGAGCTCATAGGTGTCGAGGTAGACGGGGCCCGTGTAGCCGCGCTGCGAGACGTCCTTCGAGTTCGAGGGATCCCACTTCACGACGTACTCGTATTGCCCGTCACCGTCGACATCGCCGACCGATACGTCGTTCGCCGAGTACGTGTAGGCCTCGCCCTTCGGCGTCACGCCGTCGGCCGGCTTCTGCAGCGGAAGATCGTGGTGCCCCTCGGCCCACGCGGTGACGGATGCCGAGGCGGATGCCGTGAGCTCGACGCCGTTCACCACCGGCACGACGGAGTACTGCGAGGCGGCCGTGCCGCCGGCATCCGCGTGGTTCGTGCTGTCGGTGACCGTGGCGATCTTCGTGCCGTCGCGGTAGACGGCGAAGTCGGGGCCCGCGAGTCCGGTCTCGGTCGCGCCGCTCGCCTCGGTGGCGAGCAGTCTCCAGCTGAGGAAGACCCCTTCGGCGGTCGAGACGGCGACGAGACCACGGTCGAGCGCCTCGAGCTGGGGCGCCTTCGGCCCGGAGTCATGGCGACCGGCCGCGGGCGCTGCGGGCGACGCAGCGGTCGCACTCTGCGCTCCTCCCACGAGGAGGCAGCCGGCGGCGGCCACCGCCACGACGGCGCGGAACGATTGGTGTCGGATGTTCATCGTCGAAATCCTTCTCTGGGCCAGAAGCCCGCTCGGATAGCGTTTTCCCGTGCCCGGTCGAAGCTACCCGCAGACCTCGCCCCAGTCAAGGAATCCGACCCGATTGACACGATTCACAGCGTGCACCGCGGTGGCCGCAGACGGTTAGGCTCGAAGGATGTCTGCCGATACCGCGCGCCGCAACGTCCGCATCCTCACCTGGATCGGCATCGCGACCGGCGTGATCGGCGGGCTCCTCGTCGCCTTCCCCACCGCGCTGCCCTTCGGCGGCCCCTGGGTGCAGCTCGCCCTGGGTATCGCGACCCTCGTGCTGGCCTTCCGCGCGCGCAAGATCGGCATCGCCGAGATCGAAGGGTTCGACGGCCGCCTCTCGCTCTTCGCCGCACTGCTCGGGTTCCTCATCATCTTCTTCGCGGGGCAGGTCGCTTTCGGCATCCTCGTCGACGCAGCCAATCCGTGAGCACAGCCGATCCTCGAGCACAGCCGATCCGTGAGCACGGCCGAACTCTGAGCACGGCCGACCCCTGATCTAGGCTGGACCCGTGGCATCCCCCGCAGCTGACGACTACCTGAAGACCGTCTACGCGCACACCGAATGGCAGGACGCGCCGATCACCCCCTCGGTGCTCGCGGCGAAGCTCGGAATCGCCCCGTCGTCGGTGACAGAGATGGTCAAGAAGCTCGCCGCCGCCGGGCTCGTCTCGCACGTGCCCTACGGCGCAGTGAGACTGACGGATGCCGGCACGCAGCGCGCCCTCGCGATGGTGCGACGCCATCGGCTCATCGAGACGTGGCTCGTGCAGGAGTTCGACTACGGCTGGGACGAGGTGCACGACGAGGCAGAGGTGCTCGAGCACACGATCAGCGATCGCCTTCTCGAAGGCATCGACGAGCGGCTCGGACGCCCGCGCTTCGATCCGCACGGCGACGCGATCCCCGATGCCTCGGGTGTCGTCGAGCGTGAGGCCTTCGTGCTTCTCGCCGATGCACCGGTGGGGCACGTCGGCCGCGTGCTGCGGGTCGACGACCGCGACCCCGAGCTGCTTCGTGCGCTCGAGGCCGCGGGGGTCACCGTCACCGCGCAGATCACGACCACCGCATCGGGCATCGAGGTCGGGGGCGTCGAGACCCCGCTGCCCGACGGCGCGGCGGACGTCGTCTGGTTGACCGCCTGAGCTCCGGACGAGACCTCGCGGTCACACCCCGACCGCTCCGACGATGAGGTACATCACGAGCGACAGCGCCGCCGCGATGCCCGCGTAGGGCAGGATCGCCAGCATCAGGTTGTGCGGCTTGATGCCGATGGATCGCGACGCGAGGATGATCCCGTCGCCGTAGAGGCAGGTCGTGCTGCCGAGCGCGGCACCGGAGAAGACTGCTGCCCCGGCGAGAACGGGGTCGGCGCCGAGCGCGATCGCCAGCGGCAGCACCACCGGAGTGATCACGGCCGCGAGATCCCAGAACGATCCCGTGGCGTAGGCGTAGACACCGCAGACGGCGAACACGATCGCCGGAAGGAGCGCGGGCGTGAGCACCGGCTCGGTGACGGCGATCACCCAGTCGGCCAGCTGGAGCGTCAGGTTCATCTCCTGCACCATGAATGCGAGCACGGTCAGCACCGCCACGAAGAGCATGCTCTGGATCCCCACGAGAGCAGAGTCGAGGAGCTCACGGAGTCGAAGACGCCGCTGCGCCAGGGTGATCACGACGGTGACGGCCAGTGCGGCCGCCGTGCCGGTGACGACGTTCGCGTCGGTCACGATCGTGACGCCGACGAGCGTGACCATCGCGAGCAGGAACGGCCACGCCTGAGGACGCGTGGACACGACCTCACTCCCGGCGGCACCCGTCTCGGTCGCGGTCTCGGTCGCGGTCTCGAGAGCGGCGGACACGCGCTGCGCCGTCGAGCCGTCGGCGTCGGTCGAGCGGATCTCGGCCAGCAGCGCCGCACCCTCGGCCTCGCGCTCGGCCGGCGTCGTGTCGAGCGGGAACACGTCTCCGTCGCGCTCCGCCCTGGCCGCGTCACGCCGGAGGACGCCGAACTTCGGCAGCCACCCGACACTCATCAGGAAGGCCACCACGATCGCGATCCAGCCGAAGAAGACGTAGGGGATCGCCTGCAGGTATGCGCCGAATCCCGATCCGCCGACCGTGACCCCCTGCGCCTCGAAGAGCCCCGAGAAGAACAGCGCCCATGTCGAGAAGGGCACGATCACGGCGATGGGCGCGGCCGTCATCTTCATGATCGCTCCCAGCTGCGTGCGGGGCACCCGGTATCGATCGGTGACGGACTTCATCGAGGCGCCCACCGCGAGCACGTTGAGATAGTCGTCGACGAACAGCACCACGGAGAGCAGGAACGTCAGCAGCGTGGACTTGCGCCTCGAGGTGACGAAACGCTCGGTCCAGCGGGCGAAATCCGAGACGATGCCCGAGCGCTCGAACAGGGTGATCAGGATGCCGAAGAGCACGATGATCAACAGCAGCCACTGGGCTGTCTCGTTCGCCAGGGCCTTGCCGAAGTACTCGGTCCACGTGTCGAAGGCACCCCAGCCGCTCAGCAGCAGGGCGCCCGTGACCGTGCCGCAGAGCAGGGCGAGAAGGGTGCGGCGCGTCAGGACGGCGACGAGCAGGATCACCAGGATGGGTAGGAGTACGAATCCGCCGATGGCGGGGAGCGTGGTCGCCTCAGCGAACATGGTCACCTCATTGTGGTCAGGTCGGGCAGGGTGGGGTCGGGT
>NZ_JASDCU010000001.1 GCF_030407765.1 Microbacterium sp. APC 3901 | reverse complement strand
TGTTCGGCAAGGTCGACGAGGTCTCATCGAACGATCAGACGAGCTATCTGCCCGAGTCGGCTGATGCGACTCAGGTGCAGAAGCTCCTCGGTGAGTTCAACGACAGCGACGCCATCCCGGCTATCGCCGTCTTCGTCTCCGATGACGAGCTCTCGGACTCGGACGTCCAGACCATCGCCGATGCCGTGGCCGACGCGCCGTCCGTCGAGGGCGTGAGCGAGGAGGTCTCCCCCGCTCTGACCTCGGAAGACGGCAAGGCCGTGCAGGCGTTCATCCCCATCGAGGGCGACGCGGAGCTCGCCGATGCGATCGACGCGCTCGGCGCTCAGTTGCGCGAAGCCGCTCCTGACGGTGTGGCCGTCTACATCACCGGTCCCGCGGGGTTCAGCGCTGACCTCGTCGCCGGGTTCGCCGGCATCGACGGGCTGCTGCTCGGCGTCGCCCTGCTCGCGGTGCTCGTCATCCTGGTGCTGGTCTACCGCTCGTTCCTGCTGCCCGTCGTCGTGCTCTCGACGAGCCTGTTCGCGCTCTGCGTCGCGCTGCTCGTCGTCTGGTGGCTCGCGAAGTTCGAGGTGCTGCTGCTCAGCGGCCAGACCCAGGGCATCCTGTTCATCCTCGTCATCGGAGCCGCGACCGACTACGCCCTGCTCTTCGTGGCGCGGTTCCGCGAAGAGCTCCGCGTCTCTCAGGACAAGGGGACCGCCGTGCTCGCGGCGTGGAAGGGCTCGTTCGAGCCGATCGTCGCCTCCGGCGGCACGGTGATCGCCGGCCTGCTGTGCCTCCTGCTCAGCGACCTCAAGTCCAACAGCACCCTGGGGCCCGTGGCCGCGATCGGCATCGTGTTCGCGATGCTCGCAGCACTCACGCTGCTTCCTGCGCTGCTGCTGCTCTTCGGCCGTGCGGTGTTCTGGCCCCGGCGTCCGAGGTTCGAGCCCGAGGTCGTCGCCGAAGAGCACGGCATGCGCAAGACCGGACTGTGGGCGCGACTCGCACACCTGATCACCCGGCGTCCGCGTGTCATCTGGATCGTCACGACCCTGGTGCTGCTCGCCGGCGCATCCGGCGTTCTGCAGCTCAACGCCGCAGGCGTGCCGCAGTCCGACCTCGTGCTCGGCGCCTCCGAAGCCCGGGACGGTCAGGTGGCCCTCGGCGAGCACTTCCCCGGCGGTTCGGGCAGCCCGGTCTACGTGGTCGTCGCGGAGGAGCGACTCCAGGACGCCGCCGACGTGCTTCTCGCCGACGACGGCATCGACGGCGTCTCGGTGACGGCCGCCGATTCGCCGAGCGGTGCGGCGACGGTCACCGAAGACGGACTGGTCGCTGTCGGCCCTCCGGGCACCGCCGTCCCCGAACCCACCGTCGTCGACGGCGAGGTCCTGCTTCAGGGCACCTTGACCGACGCGGCCGACTCGGATGCGGCTGCCGCCACGGTGCGCGATCTGCGCGGGCAGCTCAACGAGATCGATGCACTCGTGGGAGGGGTGACCGCGACGGCCATCGACACCAACGATGCGTCGATCCATGACCGCAACCTGATCATCCCGGTGGTCCTCGTGGTGATCATGCTCATCCTCATGCTGCTGCTGCGTTCGATCCTCGCCCCGGTGCTGCTGATCATCACCACCGTGCTGTCGTTCGGCACGGCCATGGGCGTCTCTGCACTGGTGTTCAACGGCGTGTTCGACTTCCCCGGCGCCGACCCTGCTGTCCCCCTGTACGGTTTCGTCTTCCTGGTCGCGCTCGGCATCGACTACAACATCTTCCTGATGACCAGAGTGCGCGAAGAGTCTCTCGCCCACGGCACCCGCGAGGGCGTTCTCCGAGGCCTCTCGATCACGGGAGGCGTGATCACCTCGGCCGGCCTCGTGCTCGCCGCGACCTTCGCCGCGCTGGGCGTGATCCCGATCCTCTTCCTGGCGCAGCTCGCGTTCATCGTCGCGTTCGGCGTGCTGCTCGACACATTCGTGGTGCGCTCGCTGCTCGTGCCGGCGCTCGCCTACGACCTGGGTCGAGTGATCTGGTGGCCGTCGAAGCTGTGGCGCAGCGGCCGCGACTGAGCGGTGCCCTCGACTGGATTCGAACCAGCGACCTGCCCTTTAGGAGAGGGCTGCTCTATCCTGCTGAGCTACGGGGGCGAGGATTCCATTCTAGAGGCACCCTCGCCCCCATCTTCCGCTCACGCCGCGAGAGCGAGATACGGCTCCCACCGCGGGTCGCTCCGCTCGGTACCACGCACCGTCCACGCGGTGCCGTGAGGAGGGCGCGGCGCGAATCGCAGCTCCCAGCGCATCTCCTGCGGAGTGCGGTCGCTCTTGGTGTTGTTGCAGCGCAGACAGCAGGCGACGAGGTTCTCCCATGAATCGGCTCCGCCCCGCGAGCGCGGCATCACGTGGTCGATGGTCGATGCCGCCTTGCCGCAATAACCGCAGCGGTGATTGTCGCGCCGCAGGACTCCCCGCCGGGTCACCGGCACCCGCCGGCTTGCGGGAATGCGCACGTACCGCGAGAGGACGATGACGGCGGGGCGGTCGTACACGCCGTGGCTGCCCCAGACGGGGTCGTCCTCCACGCGTTCGATCACGGTGGCCTTGTCATTCATGACCAGGACCAGGGCTCTCTTGAACGACACGATCGCGAGCGGTTCGTATCCTGCGTTCAGTACAAGTGTGCGCATCGTCATCCTCTCGATCCGCCGGGACGGCTTCCCGGCACTCTCGACTCACACGAAGCCGCACGGAGTGGAAGCGTTCGCAGGGACGAAAAAAGGCGCTGTCTACAGACAGCGCCTCATACGCACGGCAACGCCGTGGTGTCCCTGCGGACGATGCAGAAGGACGTGATGACCGAGGGCATCCATGGTTCGGATGCTCGGTATTCGCTCCATCAGCTTCTCCCGCCTGTGCGACAACGGGTTCAGGCTAACCCATCAGGAGCGGCCGAGGGCCAAACTGCGGGTGAACTCCCGGAGGCGTGTCCGCGAGGAAGCGAGGTGATGGCGCGATCAGCCCGCGTTGGCCCCGAGCCACGCGATCGGCTCCATGAGCCCGCCGTTGACCCAGACCTCGAAGTGCAGATGGTTGGCGGTCGAACGCCCGGTGCTGCCGACGAAGCCGATCAGCTGGCCGGCGGCGACGGTCTGGCCGGCCTGCACCTGGCGCGAGCCGTAGATCATGTGGCCGTACGTGGTCTGCACTCGCTGGCCACCCACGACGCTGTCGAGCATGACTGCGACGCCGTAACCGCCGATGCTCTCTGCCGAGGCACGCACGACGCCGGCAGCGGCAGCGTAGATCGGTGTTCCGGCAGGAGCCAGCATGTCGGCACCCTGGTGGGCACCGCCGACGGTGCGGCTCACGTTGTACGAACCCTGCGGAAGCGGATACCGGACTTCGCCGGAGCCGGGCGACACCAGCGCATAGCGTCCCGTGTCGATCTTGACCCCCGACGTCGAAGCCACGGAGGCGGCAGCAGCGGCCGCACGGGCCGCTGCAGCTTCTTCCGCCTTCTTCTTCTCGATCTCGCCCGGCGTCGTCGCAGTGAATGTGCCGCGACTGAGCGGTGCGGACGTGGCATCGGAGGCGACGACCAGCGACTGGGCGTCCACAGCAGCCATCTGCTGCAACGTCGTCGCCGTCTCGGCCGGCTTCGTCGCGGCATAGGCGGGAAGGGCGACAGCGGCGACGAGAGCACCGACGGCCCCGAAGATGGCGATCGAACGCAAGGGCTTCACGACCTTGCGAGCGTCGACGCGGCTGCGAGAGCTGAGTGCGACTGCTCGATCTTCAGTTGTCTTCATGGGCGATTCGATGTCTTTGGCCAAAACTTGATCCTCCAGCGCCTGCGCGCTCGGGTAGCGCTGGCTCGTCGGCACTCTGCTCTCGTGGCACGAATGTAGCTCGGGTACGTTGTGCGGTCTGACCAAGAGGTCGACGAGCCTGGAAGGCGAGTCCTCTCGGGTGTCATCAGTGGGCTTCTTCGACGACTTGTCCGAGGTTACCGGAAGATAACGATCCTGTCACCCCACGAACCTGGCAATCCTCGGAGAGGCGGAATCACGCGGAATTCGGGCCGATCGGACCGATCTGTCAGGCGGGTTCGCCGACCAGGAAGATGTGCGAGGCGAGCTCGACGGGGAGCTCCAGGCCATCTTCCTTGCCCTCCATCTGGATGAGGACGTACCCCTCGTTGAAGCGGTAGTCGCCCTTGGCGCCGGGAACCACGCCCGCATCGCGGAGCTGCTCGAGCAGCTCGGGGTCGACCTGAGCGGGCTCGGCGAGACGACGCACGGTTCCGTCGATCGGAGCGCCTGCGGCGTTCAGCTTCTGCACCAGCCCGATGACGCCCTCGTCGAAGGTGCGCGCCGGGGTGTCTCCCAGCTGGTCGAGTCCGGGGATCGGATTGCCGTAGGGAGATTCGGTCGGGTGGCCCAGCAGCTCGACCAGTCGACGCTCGACCTGCTCGCTCATGACGTGCTCCCAGCGGCAGGCTTCTTCGTGCACGTACGCCCAGTCGAGCCCGATGACATCGGAGAGCAGACGCTCGGCCAGACGGTGTTTGCGCATGACGTTGACGGCCTTGCGTCGGCCTGCGTCCGTCAGCTCGAGGGTGCGGTCTTCGGAGACGACGACGAGACCGTCGCGCTCCATACGCCCGACCGTCTGCGAGACAGTCGGACCCGAGTGGCCGAGACGCTCGGAGATCCGCGCACGCAGCGGCACGATGTTCTCCTCCTCGAGTTCGAGGATGGTGCGGAGGTACATCTCCGTGGTGTCGATCAAGTCCGTCATGTGGCCCTCCGGGTCTTCTTAGGCAAGCCTACATTCCCGCGCGGACATCAGGGCGTCATGCGGTCGGGGCGCTCGGGGTTCACGCCGTAGGATCGACGCATGGCGATCGAGATTCCCCGTGACCTCCTGCCCGCTGACGGCCGCTTCGGCTGCGGTCCCTCGAAGGTGCGCACCGCGCAGCTCGACGCACTGCTCGCCGCAGCGCCGACCCTGCTCGGCACCTCGCACCGCCAGGCGCCGGTGAAGAACCTGGTCGGCAGCGTCCGTGAGCAGCTGGCGGCGCTCTTCCGCCTTCCCGAGGGCTACGAGATCATCGTCGGCAACGGCGGTTCGACCGCGTTCTGGGATGCGGCGGCCTTCGGCCTGATCGAACACCGCAGCCAGAACCTCGTGTTCGGCGAGTTCGGCGGCAAGTTCGCCGCCGCAGCCGCCGCGCCGTGGCTCGACGCACCCGACGTCCGCAAGTCCGAGCCGGGTTCACGCACGGCCGCTGAGATCGTCGAGGGCGTCGATGTCTACGCCTGGCCGCACAATGAGACCTCCACCGGTGTCGCGGCACCGGTCGATCGTGTGGTCGCTGACGGCGCTCTGACCGTCATCGACGCGACCAGCGCGGCCGGCGGCATCGACTTCGACGCCGCCCAGGCAGACGTCTACTACTTCGCGCCTCAGAAGAACCTCGGCTCCGACGGAGGCCTGTGGTTCGCCGCGGTCTCCCCCGCCGCGATCGACCGCATCGAGCGCATCGCCGCGTCCGACCGCTACATCCCCGAGTTCCTCAGCCTGAAGAACGCCGTCGACAATTCGAGGCTCAACCAGACGCTGAACACCCCGGCACTGACGACCCTGCACCTGCTCGACAGCCAGCTCGGCTGGATCCTGTCGAACGGCGGCCTGCAGTGGGCCGGAGCCCGCACGGCCGAGTCCGCGGGGATCCTCTACGACTGGGCGACGGCCTCCGCCGTGGCGACCCCGTTCGTCGCGGATGCCGCCCACCGCTCGCCCGTCGTCGCGACCATCGACTTCGACGACAGCGTCGACGCAGCTGCCGTGGCCAAGACCCTGCGGGCCAACGGCATCGTCGACACCGAGCCCTACCGCAAGCTCGGTCGCAACCAGCTGCGGGTCGCGACTTTCGTGTCGATCGAACCGGACGACATCCGACAGCTCACTCACTCCCTCGACTATGTGCTGGAGCAGCACGGCGCCTGACGCCGGAGCAGAAAGGAGCAGGGGCCGCGTGCGCACGCGGCCCCTTCTCCTTTTCGTCTCAGCGGACGGTCACTCCTCGGAGTCTTCGTCGTCGTCGTCGTCGGAGTCGTCGTCGTCGTCGGAGTCTTCGTCGTCCGAATCTTCGTCGTCCGAGTCTTCGTCGTCGTCCGAGTCTTCGTCGTCGTCCGCAGCAGCCGAGTCGTCGAGTTCGTCGATGTCGACGCCGTCGAGGTCGCCCGCGTGCAGCACACGCGGCTCGGCGGCGAGGTCGTCCTCGTCGATGTCATCGTCTTCGTCGTCGTCGTCGTCGTCGTCGAGATCGTCGTCATCGAGATCGTCATCGTCGTCGTCGGACTCGTCGTCGTCGGACTCGTCGTCGTCGGATGCATCGTCGTCGGATGGTGCCTCCGCGCCGTCCGCAGCGGCCGCGGCCGCCTGTGCCGCGAGCTCGACCTGATGGGCGCGGTACTCCGCGAGACGCTCGGCCCACGGCACCCATTCGGGTGCGAGCAGCGCTCCGTCGCCCGGCAGCAGCTCGAGCTCGAGCACCGTCGGCTCCGCGTCGTCGACGCGAGCGACGGTGACCGTCCAGTACCAGCCCGGGTACCCGGGAAGGCGGTTCTCGAAGCGCAGCGACACGGAGCCGCCCTCTTCGGGGATGTAGTCGGCGGCGGGGCCGACGGTCGACGGCGGCGTGATCTCGTGCAGTGCGGCGAGCGCGAGATCGTGAGCGTCGATCAGGCGCTGGTCGACCTCAGGCTTCGAGGTCATCGGCTACCTTGCGCAGAACTGCCGCGATCTTGCGGCCGTGGGCCGACGAGGGGTACCGGCCGCGTCGCAGATCGCCGCCCATCCCGTCGAGGAGCTTCACGAGATCCTCGACGATGATCGCCATGTCGTCTGCCGGCTTGCGCTTCGCCTTCGAGAGGCTCGGCGGGGCTTCGAGCACCCGCACGGACAGCGCCTGGAGGCCGCGCTTGCCGTCGGCGACACCGAACTCCACGCGTGAACCCGCCTTGACCGCCGCGCCGGTGGGCATGGCGGACGCGTGCAGGAAGACGTCTTGGCCGTCATCGCTGGCGATGAAGCCGAAACCCTTGTCTTCGTCGTAGAACCTGACCTTGCCGGTGGGCATGGGAGAAACCTCGCTGAGTCGGTGTGGAGCTGGATCGGGCGCACGTGTGCGACCACCCCCAGCCTACCGGTCGTCGGGCAGCGAATCCGTAGGTCACGATGCAGAACCGTCAGACGCCGCAGCGACTAGGCTGAGACGGATGAGCACCAAGAGTCCCGAACCTGAGGTTCCCGTTCGCCGCATCGATCGCATCCTGGCGTTCACGGCACTCGGACTCGCCGCGGCGTCCATCATCTGCTTCTTCGCGATCATCATCGGCACCGCCGTCGGCATGCAGCAGGAGGACTTCGGCACCGGCGCCTGGCCGTTCATCGCCGCGATCCCCTACTGGGGGCTTCCCGCCGCATTCGTCATGATCATCGTGCTCCTCGCCATGAGCTTCATCCGCAAGGGGCGCGCGGCATCGCGGCCCTGAGGAATCCGTCATGAGCACGCACGCCCGACCGCTGGCCGAATGGCTCTCCGCGGCGAGCGACGAGCAGCTCACCGCGCTGTTCTCCGCGCGGCGCGTGCGTGCGGATGCCGGCTGGCAGGACTTCTTCGACGCCGCCGAGGCGCTCCTCGACCCGGCGTCGATCGCGCGGGTCCTGCCCACCCTGACGCACGGCGAGGCAGCGATGCTCCTCACCGCTGCGACGACGCCTGTCGCAGAGCCCTCCGCGCAACGGGCGACGCTCGAGAGCCTCGCGCTGCTGCGTCCAGACGGCACGCCTTTTCCGCCGGTCGCCGCCGCAGTCGAGGATCGACCCGAGCCGATCCCCCTCGACCTCTCGACCCCGACGCCGGCCACCGACTCCGAGACCGCCCACGCGGCCGAGCGGGCGTTCACGACGGTCTCCGCCCTCGCCGATCTGCTGCTGCTGGCGCGGGAGAAGCCCTTCGCGCTTCTCACCGGCGGCAACATCAGCGCGGGAGAGAAGCGGCAGCTCAGTGAATCGGGCGTCAGCGCCGAGTCGATCGACGCACTGATCGCGATCGCGATCGACGCGCGTCTCGTCGCGCCCGATGCTCGCAGGCTGCGCACCACGTCACGGACCGAGGAGTGGCTGCGATCGCCGGTGGCGGATCGGTGGAGCGCGCTCGTGGAAGGCTTCCGTGACGCTCTCCCCCGTGGGGTGCGAATGTCAGACGGGGGCTGGTTGCCCCCGATGTCCTGGGCGCACGCGCACCCGTGGGATACCGCCTGGGCCGATCGCAGCGCCGCGCTGCTCGAGCGCGCTCGGCTGCTCGGGCTGGTCGTCGATGGCGACCGCGAACCCGCATGGGCGGCGTCGATACGCCGGGGCGGGGGCATCGATGCCGCGGCGCTCGTCGCACTGCTCCCGACCGAGGTCGATCGCATATTCCTCCAGAACGACCTGAGCGCGATCTCGCCGGGTCCTCTCGCCCCCGGGCTCGACGTGCGGCTGCGCACGATCGCCGAGAGAGAATCCGCCGCCCAGGCCTCGACCTATCGCTTCACCCCGGAATCGATCGCCCACGCGCTCGTCGCGGGCGAGACAGAGCAGTCGATCCTCGAGTTCCTCGACTCGCTCTCGCTCACCGGCATCCCTCAGCCGCTCCGCTACCTCGTCACCCAGACCGCTCAGCGTCACGGCCTGGTGCGCGTGTCGATCGACCCCGAGACCGGTCGAACGCGCATCGAGAGCAGCGACCAGCATCTGATCGAGGCGATGGCCGTCGACCAGGGATTGCGGCCGCTGGCCCTCACGAAGCACGTCGAGTCTCTGACCACGCGCGTGGGGCGCGACACCGTCTACTGGGCCCTGACAGACGCTCGGTACCCCGCGACGCTCGTCGACGACGACGGCCGCCCCATCGCACAGGAGCGCAATCCGGTCTCCGAAGCGACGCCCGACCCCGCGCCGGACCACTCCTCGCTCATCGCCGCCCTGCGATCGCATCAGGGGCCGGACGCGGATGCCGCCTGGCTCGACCGCGAGCTCGACGCCGCGGTCCGGGCGAAGGCTGTGCTCCGCGTCAGCGTCGGCATGCCGGACGGGTCGACGAGGGAGCTGATCCTCGAAGCCACCGGGCTCGGCGGCGGACGCCTCCGCGGACGGGATCGCGCGGCGGATGTCGAGCGCACGCTTCCGGTGTCGAGCATCCGCGCCGCCGTCGTGATACCCCAGTAAACTGGACAGCTATGTCTGATGGACCCCTGATCGTCCAGAGCGATCGCACAGTGCTGCTCGAAGTCGCCCATTCCGACGCTGAGAGCGCCCGCCACGAGCTGGCGATCTTCGCCGAGCTCGAACGCGCGCCCGAGCACATCCACACCTACCGGATCACACGGCTCGGACTGTGGAACGCGCGCGCCGCGGGGCACACCGCCGAAGACATGCTCGAGACGCTCGACCGCTGGTCGCGCTTCCCCGTGCCGCCGTCGGTCGCCGTCGACCTGCGCGAGACCGTCAACCGCTACGGACGCCTCGTGATCGAGCGTGACGACGAGGGGACCCTGATCCTGCGGTCGACCGACCCCGCCGTGCTCGCCCAGGTCGCGAACAACAAGCGCATCCAGCCGCTGCTGATCGGCCGCCCCGCGCCCGACACCTTCGTGGTCGATGCGTGGGCGCGTGGGCAGATCAAGCAGGAGCTGCTGAAGATCGGCTGGCCGGCCGAGGACCTCGCCGGGTACACCCCCGGAACGCCTCACGAGATCGAGCTCGCCGAGGACGGCTGGCAGATCCGCCCCTACCAGCAGGATGCCGTCGACGCGTTCTCGAAGGACGGCTCGGGCGTCGTGGTGCTGCCGTGCGGCGCGGGCAAGACGATCGTCGGCGCGGCCGCCATGGCCGCGACCAAGACCACGACCCTGATCCTCGTGACCAACACCGTGTCGGCACGACAGTGGCGCGACGAGCTGCTCAAGCGCACGAGCCTCACGCCCGAGGAGATCGGCGAATACTCCGGCCAGGCCAAGGAGGTCAAGCCGGTCACCATCGCGACCTACCAGATCCTCACGGCGAAGCGGAAGGGAGAGTACGCCCACCTTGCGCTGCTGGACGCCCTCGACTGGGGGCTCATCGTCTACGACGAGGTGCACCTGCTCCCCGCGCCCGTGTTCAAGCTGACCGCCGATCTGCAGGCTCGACGCCGGATCGGTCTCACAGCCACCCTCGTCCGCGAGGACGGCCGAGAGGGCGACGTGTTCAGCCTGATCGGCCCCAAGCGCTTCGACGCCCCCTGGAAGCAGATCGAGGCTCAGGGGTTCATCTCCCCCGCCGTCTGCTACGAGGTGCGGGTGGACCTGCCGCCGGACGACCGGCTCGAGTACGCCGCCGCGACAGACGATGAGCGCTATCGTCTCGCGGCCTCCGCCCCCGCGAAGATCTCGGCTGTGCGTGAGCTCATCGCCAAGCACGAGGGCGAACGGATCCTGGTGATCGGTCAGTACCTCGATCAGCTCGACACGCTGTCGCAGTCGCTGAACGCCCCGCAGATCACCGGAGCCACGCCCGTCGACGAGCGCGAGGAGCTCTACCGCGCCTTCCGCGAGGGAGAGATCTCGCTGCTCGTGGTGTCGAAGGTCGCGAACTTCTCGATCGATCTCCCCGAGGCATCCGTCGCGATCCAGGTGTCCGGCTCGTTCGGCTCGCGGCAGGAGGAGGCCCAGCGCCTCGGTCGGCTGCTGCGCCCCAAGCAGTCCGGGCATACGGCGAGCTTCTACACGCTGGTCGCCCGCGACACGATCGACCAGGACTACGCCCAGAATCGCCAGCGGTTCCTCGCCGAACAGGGGTACAGCTACACGATCATGGACGCGGACGCGATCGCGGCCTGATCGCCTCGGGGCCCTCCGCGCAGCACCGCTACGCGGAGGGCGAAAGCGCCGCTCCGACGGATAGTCAGCATCCGCATGGCCGAAGTCACCATAATGGGGACATGACTGATGCGCGCATCCTGGTCGTCGACGACGAACCCAACATCCGCGACCTGCTCTCGACAGGTCTCAGCTTCGCCGGGTTCCAGGTGAAGACGGTGGCCAATGGCGCCGCCACCATCTCGGCGGTGCTCGAGGAGGAGCCGGACCTCATCATCCTCGACGTCATGCTTCCGGACATGAACGGCTTCAGCGTGACCAAGCGTCTTCGCGGCGCCGGTTTCACCGCGCCGATCCTGTTCCTCACCGCGAAGGACGGCACCGACGACAAGATCGAGGGGCTCAACGCCGGCGGCGACGACTACGTCACCAAGCCGTTCAGCCTCGACGAGATCGTCGCTCGCGCCCAGGCGATCCTGCGCCGCACCATGCAGGCCGACGAGGAGTCGATCATCCGTGCCGGCGAGCTGTCGATGGACCAGGACACCCACGACGTGCACGTGGGCAAGGAGTCGATCGAGCTCAGCCCGACCGAGTTCAAGCTGCTGCGCTATCTGATGCTCAACCCGAACCGCGTGCTGTCGAAGGCGCAGATCCTCGACCACGTCTGGGAATACGACTTCAACGGGGATGCCGGCATCGTGGAGAGCTACATCTCCTACCTCCGCCGCAAGATCGACCCCCACACCGAGGAGTCGGTCATCCAGACCAAGCGCGGCTTCGGTTACATGCTCAAGGTCGGCAAGTAGCCCGGCTCACCGCCGCTCGCTGACGCCGCACAGCATCCATCTCCGGGGAGGACCGCATGGCGCACAAGCCCGATGCGATCACCCGCTGGTGGCGATCGATCAGCCTGCGCGCGAAGGTGACCGGCGTCACGGTCGCGGTGCTCGCGCTCGGCCTGCTGGCCGCCGGCATCGGCACGGCCCCGATCCTGCGCAACTCGCTGGTCGACAACATCGATGCGCAGCTGCCCGCCCTCGTCTCCGCCGATCTCGCGAACCGGTACTTCGAGGTGACGATCGTGGACGGGAAGACCGTCTACACGCCCACCGACTCGCCGCGTGACTTCTTCGTCGCGATCTACGACGCCGAAGGCGTGCTGCAGACCACCACAGGCAACTCGGCCAACGGCGCCCCGCTCTTCCCCTCGTCGTACTCGCCCCTCGATGTGCAGGCCAACGAGGACACCCGGTTCACGATCGAAGGCACCAAGGGATCGAGCTTCCGCGCGGCCGTCGCACGCGTGCCGGGTGAGGGCGACGGATCGCTGCGGATCCAGATCGTCGCCATGCCGCTCGAGTACGCGGATCGCATCATCGGCCAGTACTTCGGGATCTACATCACGGTCGCGTTCGTCACGATCTTCCTCGCGGCGCTGCTGACCCGCGGTCTGGTCACCCTCACGTTCCGACGGCTCGGGCAGGTCGAGTCGACAGCCATGTCGATCGCCGCGGGCGACTTCAGCCAACGCCTCACCGACCTCGAGCCGACGACGGAGGTGGGGCGCCTGAACTCCGCGATCAACACCATGCTCGACCGCGTCGACGGTTCCCTCGCACAGCGCGACCGCACCGTGCAGCACATGCGACGCTTCATCGGCGACGCCAGCCACGAGCTTCGCACGCCCCTGGTGAGCGTGCGCGGGTACGCCGAGCTGTACCGGATGGGCGCGATCAAGGGCGAAGAAGACACCGCACGCGCCATGGAGCGCATCGAGAAGGAGGCGATACGCATGGGCGTTCTCGTCGAGGATCTCCTCGCGCTCGCGCGCCTCGACGAAGAGCGTGAACCAGAGATCGAAGCACTCGATCTGCGCCCCATCGCTCGCGACGCCGCCCTCGATCTGCGCGCTGCGGCTCCTGCGCGCACCGTGACCGTCGTCGATCGCACGGTGGAAGCCCCGATCATCGACGTCACCACTCGGTCGACCCCTGTCGTGCCCGCCGCCCCCGAGATGCCGGCTCCGCGTGGACTCTCGCGCGGGACGCTCGCCCGCCTGCGCCGTCGCTCGCGGAGCTCCGCGGCGGAAGTGCCCGCGATCGACTTCACCGAAGCCACAGACATCCCCGTGCGCACCCCGCCGATCGTGCTCGGTGAGGAGAACAAGGTGCGGCAGGTGGTGACGAACCTGCTCGGGAATGCGCGTCGCTTCTCACCCGAGGAGAGCCCGATCGAGATCGTCGTCGACGCGGATCGCGTTCGAGGCACGGCGAGCATCGCGATCGTCGACCACGGCGAGGGAATCCCACCCCAGATCCGCGAGCAGATCTTCGAGCGCTTCTGGCGCGCCGACACCTCGCGAGCACGCGAGACGGGTGGGTCCGGACTCGGGCTCGCGATCGTGTCATCCATCGTCAAGGCGCTGCACGGAGGCGTCGCCGTGTCGGAGACGCCGGGTGGCGGAGCGACCTTCACCGTCACTCTGCCCCTCGCGCCGTCGCGCGCCACGCCCGCCCATCTTCTGGAGGACACTCAGCCGCTCGAACGACTGGATCTCTGACCGCAACCCTCTGCTCCTCTGCGCGGCGCTTCTGCACGTCGAGGGGCATGCGCGGGTTCTCCACAGCGGGCGTCAGGGGTTCACTCAGCCCCGCATGCGGGGATCTCCTCTCCCCTATCGTCGGAGCACCAATCGAGAGGAGTTCCCATGTCCGTCATCACCGTCGACACCGAAGCCGTAGGTGCCGCGCAAGGCGCGGCGCTGGCCACGATGGAGCGTCTGCAGACCGAGTCCGCCACGCTCATGTCGCAGCTCACGCAGCTGCAGGCGACGTGGATCGGCACCGCATCTGCCGCATTCCAGTCGTGTGCCGAGGAATGGCGAGGAGCGCAGCTGCACGTCGAGCAGGTGCTCGAATCGATCGGGCACTCGCTGGGCAGCGCGGCGACACAGTATGCAGACGCCGATCAGTACTCGGCGAGCCTGTTCCGCTGATCCACGGGCTCGACCACCCGGAACGCAGAAACGCCCCGACCGAAGGTCGGGGCGTTTCTGTCAGTGCTGATGGATCAGAAGTCCATGCCACCCGACGGGTCACCCATCGGAGCAGCAGCCTTCTCAGGCTTGTCAGCGACGACGACCTCGGTGGTGAGGAAGAGAGCCGCGATCGACGCTGCGTTCTGCAGAGCCGAGCGCGTCACCTTCGCCGGGTCGATGATGCCTGCGGCGAACATGTCGACGTACTCACCCGTTGCCGCGTTGAGGCCCTGACCCGAGGGAAGCTCGGAGACCTTGTTCGCGACGACGCCCGGCTCGAGACCGGCGTTGAGGGCGATCTGCTTCAGCGGAGCCTCGATCGCGACGCGAACGATGTTCGCACCGGTCGCCTCGTCGCCCGAGAGCGAGAGAGCGTCGAGAGCCTTCGTGCCCGACTGGATCAGCGCGACGCCACCACCGGGGACGATGCCCTCCTCGACGGCTGCCTTCGCGTTGCGGACGGCGTCCTCGATGCGGTGCTTGCGCTCCTTGAGCTCGACCTCGGTCGCAGCTCCCGCCTTGATGACGGCGACGCCACCTGCGAGCTTGGCGAGGCGCTCCTGCAGCTTCTCACGGTCGTAGTCGCTGTCGGTGTTCTCGATCTCGCGACGGATCTGGGTGACGCGACCCTCGATCTGGTCTGCCTCACCGGCACCCTCGACGATCGTGGTCTCGTCCTTGGTGACGATGACCTTGCGAGCACGACCCAGCAGGTCGAGCGTGGCGTTCTCGAGCTTCAGACCGACCTCTTCGGTGATGACCTGACCACCGGTGAGGATCGCGATGTCCTGCAGCTGCGCCTTGCGACGGTCGCCGAAGCCGGGAGCCTTGACGGCGACCGACTTGAAGATGCCCTTGAGCTTGTTGAGCACGAGAGTCGCGAGAGCCTCGCCCTCGACGTCCTCGGCGATGATGACGAGCTCCTTGCCGTCCTGGATCACCTTGTCGACGATGGGCAGAAGGTCCTTGATGTTCGAGATCTTCTGGTTCGCGATGAGGATGTAGGCGTCTTCGAAGACAGCCTCCTGGCGCTCCGGGTCCGTCACGAAGTACGGGTTCAGGTAGCCCTTGTCGAAACGCATGCCCTCGGTGAGCTCGAGCTCGGTGCCGAAGGTCTGCGACTCCTCGACGGTGACGACGCCCTCCTTGCCGACCTTGTCGATCGCCTCGGCGATGAGCTCGCCGATGGCGGGGTCAGCAGCGGAGATCGATGCGGTGGCGGCGATCTGCTCCTTGGAGTCGATCTCCTTCGCGCTGGCGAGGAGCTCCTCGGTGATGGCCGCGACGGCCTTCTCGATGCCGCGCTTGAGCGAGATCGGGTCAGCGCCGGCTGCGACGTTGCGCAGGCCCTCGCGAACCAGAGCCTGAGCGAGCACCGTGGCGGTGGTGGTTCCGTCGCCGGCGACGTCGTCGGTCTTCTTGGCGACCTCCTTGACGAGCTCCGCGCCGATCTTCTCGTACGGGTCGTCGAGCTCGATCTCCTTGGCGATGGAGACACCGTCGTTCGTGATCGTGGGGGCGCCCCACTTCTTCTCCAGCACGACGTTGCGACCGCGCGGGCCGAGGGTCACCTTGACAGCGTCGGCGAGGATGTTGAGGCCGCGCTCGAGGCCGCGTCGGGCCTCCTCATCGAAAGCAATGATCTTTGCCATGAGTTTTTTCGTCCCTCCTGGACGTAGACGTTGGGTTTAGCACTCAGAGTGAGAGAGTGCTAACGCCATTCTGGCACTCGACCCCATCGAGTGCAAGCTGCGCGGACGGACCGCGCGGCGGTCTACGGGGCAGGAGTGTCTGCGGGCGTCTCTGGCATGGTCGTCGCGCGATCGAGCCCGATCACGACCGTCAGCTGCTTCGCGCCCGTGTCGTTCAGGTCGGAGTAGAAGTCGCTCTGCTCGACCGCGGCCCCGCCGATCAGGTTCGCGAGTCCGATGGCCGCGAGCTCGTCTTCTTCTGCGACGTAGTAGACCGTGGTGGTCGAGAAGTCCTGGCTCGCGCTGTCGCTCGCGAAGACCACGTCGGCAGCCCAGCCGTTGTTGATCAGCACATCGCGCATCTGCTCGTCGAGTCCCTCGTCCGGCGATGCGTTGAGGATCATCACCGAGTAGGTGACGTCGACGACACCGGTCTCGACCGGCGCCGGGCTCGCCGTGGGGACGGCCTCAGGGAAGAGGCTGATGCGCCCCATCACCACGAGCGAACCGAAGATGCCGCCGATGATGAGCACGAGCGCGGCCACGAAAGACCACAGGAGCACCACCCAGCCGTTCATCCCGGGGGCTTCGGCGCGATGCGCTCCGACGCGTCCGGACGATCGGGGGACGTCGTCGAATCGATCTCGGCTGAGCTTTGACACTCCTCGATGCTAACGGCACCGACCCGTGTATCCGCATCGAGCAGCGCCGACAAGCGGCGCGAGGCTCGTCAGCCGACGAAGCCAGGGGTGCGTGCGGCGCGCTGGAAAGACCTGGCATCACGGATGCGACGCAGTCGTCGCACGAGCATCGGATCGTACTCCAGCGCCGCCTCCGACTCGATCAGGCGGCCGAGGAGCTGGTAATAGCGGGCAGCGCTCATGCCGAGTTGGGCGCGGATGACCTCTTCCTTCGCGCCACCATGCCGCGGCCACGCGGTCTCGAGCGCGAGGATCGCGCGATCCCGCTCGCTCAGATCTCCCAGCATGTGACCAGATTAGGTCGCGGAAGCGCCGACTCCGGTGCGCCACTCCCACCATCTGCCGAGCGGATCAGCCGCCGCGCGCACGTGCCCGTCGAGCGCCACGACGAAGCCGGGCCACTCCTCGGCGACCACGGGCGGCTGCCACACGTCCAGCAGAGCGGGAGGATCGATCGTCACCCAGCGGGCATCGAGACGTCTGATGCGCTCGACGAGCGCTGTGCGCGTCTCTCGCGGGATGTGCACGAGCACGCCGGGCGTCGTGATCACGAGAGCGGCACCCCGAGGAGCCTCGGCGGCGAGCGCGTCGATCCCCTCGATCGCGTCGCCGGCGACGAGGCGGGGCGGATCCGATGCCGCGATGTCGAGCGCCGCTCGCACCCGCTGCTCGCGCCCTTCCTCCCCCGGCCAGACGAGTCCCTGCAGCCAGCGCCGGTCTCGGTCGTCTCGCGCATCGAGAGGCGCGAGATCGATGCCGGCCCGCCAGGCGATGTCCGGCATCCTCATGGCAGGGAGTGGCCCGTCGACTCTGCTCTGCAGCACGACGGTGCTCGGCCCGTCCGCCGGGTCGAGTGCCGCGCGCATCCGTCCGTCGGACCCGACGAAGCGGTACGAATAGCGATCGGGATACAGGCACAGGCCGGCGGAGGCTCCGACCTCGAGCAGAGCGATCGGTCCGTCGATCTCCGACAGCACCGGGAGCAGCGCGGCGAGCCGGAGCGGCTCATTGGTCTGCAGACGTCGATCGCCGCATTCGCGCACGATCTCGTCGGCGCGGGCCAGCACGAACGCGCGCCAGGCATCGTAGCCTCCGAGGCCCACGCCCAGCATCCGCGTCACGGCGAACACGAGCGGCGGCTGCCTGCGGTTCTCCGGAATCCGAGCGAGCACCCGCTGCATCTCGTCGTCGTCCGCCACACCGGACGCCCAGTCGACATACAGGTCGCTGCGCCCCGGTGCTTCCTCCTCGGCGAAGCGCCGATAGCGCAGCCGTACGGCATCCGTCATGACTCCATTCTCTCGTGACGCCGGGTGCCTCCGAACGCGAGAGAATGGAGCAGACCCCAGGAGGACCAATGTCGTACAGCGTGGACAAGACCGAAGAAGAGTGGCGCAACGAGCTCGGCGAGGAACAGTACGCCGTGCTTCGCGAAGCCGCGACCGAGCGCGCCTGGACGGGCGAGCTGCTCGACGAGGGCCGCGCCGGCCTCTACACCTGCGGCGCGTGCGACGCAGAGCTGTTCAAGAGCGGCACGAAATTCGACTCGGGATGCGGGTGGCCGAGCTTCTACGAGTCGATCCGCCCCGACGCGGTGCAGCTCATCGAGGACACGACCCTGGGCATGGTGCGCACCGAGGTGCGCTGTGCGGACTGCGGCTCGCACCTGGGCCACGTGTTCCCCGACGGCTTCGGCACGCCGACCGGCGACCGCTACTGCATGAACTCCATCGCCCTGAACTTCACTCCCGAAGAGTCGTGAGCGCCCTCGAGGCCGTTCGCGCGCGGCAGTCCTCCTCGAAGGTGACCGACGAGGCGCCGTCGCGCGACGAGCTGCTGAAGCTCGTCGCAGCCGCCGGACGCGTGGCCGACCACTCCTCGCTGCGGCCGTGGCGCCTGATCGAGCTGCGCGGCTCCGACCGAGAGGTGCTGGGCGCGGCGATCGCGAAGGCCGAGGGCGACAGATCCCCCTCGACGAAGCCGCTGCGCGCTCCGCTGCTGATCGCGGTCGTCGCCAGCTATCGCAAGAGCGAGAAGGTGCCCCGTTGGGAGCAGGAGGCCGTCGCCTCGGGCGTCGCCCACATGCTCAGCCTGCTGCTCGACGAGGCCGGATTCGGCGTGCTGTGGCGCACGGGCCACTACACGCGCTCGAAGGCCGTCGCGAAGGCCCACGGCCTCGGCAAGAACGAGGAGCTGCTCGGGTGGCTGTACGTCGGGGGCAAGCCCGCAGGCCGCAAGCCCGGTCGTCGCAAACCCGTCGATGCGCGTGGTCTCGTCACGCGGATGCCGAAGCCCCAGCCGAAGGCGAAGAAGAAGCAGTAGGTCAGCTCCGCCTGCGGCGGGGCAGCGCAGCCGCGACGGATGCCACGGCGACGACGACCATCCCGATGATCTGCCAGGGCGCCGGGCCTGCGGCGGCCGGCCAGATCAGGTCGATGATGACCGAGGTCGCCAGCTGACCCAGGACCGATCCGAGTCCCATCAGCAGCACCCCGGTGTGCGCGACGATGAAGGTGCCGAGCAGGATGTACGCGGCACCGAGCAATCCGCCCAGGTACAGCCACGGCTCTGTCGGCGGCGCGTCGGGCACACCCCGCACCGCGATGCTGACGCCGGCGGCGACCAGCAGGGCGACGGTCCCGGCTGCGAAGCTCATGAACGTGGCTGCGAAGGGCGAGCGCACCCGTTGCGACAGACGCCCGTTGGTCGCAGCCTGCCAGGCGATGCCGACGCCTGCCGCGAACGGCAGGAGGAGCATCCAGAGCGGCGCCGTGCTCAGGACGTCTCCGCTCAGCGAGATGCCGACCGCGGCGAGCGCGAGCGCTCCGCCCATCACGCGCCCCGGCGTGATCGCGACAACTCCGGCCGGACCGAACCCGATGCGGTCGAGCACGAGCCCGTGCAGGGTCTGTCCTGCGACGACTCCGACCGTGAACAGCGAGACGCCGAGCACCCCAGCCGTGATGCCCTGGGTCGAGACGGTGAGTGCGCCGCAGGCGCCGCCGAGCAGCATCCAGAACGGGATCGACCGATCACGGATGCCGCTGAGCAGACGTCCGAGCCCTCGACGCGCCGAGGGAATGCAGGCGATCACCACCGCGAGCGCAGCGAGGCCCACCGAGAAGGAGATGAGGCCGGCCACGATGCCGTCGTCGACCTCGACGCCCAGCACGCCGTTGATGCGCGCCTGGATCGCGGTCATGACGCCGATCGCCACTGCTCCGCCGAGCGCGAGGGGCGGAGACAGTCGACGGGCCTGGGACACCTGTCGACCCTAACCGAGCGCCGACCGCCCTCCGCCCCGCGCACGATGTCGGTGGCCGGGCGTACTCTGACGGCATGTGCGCGAGTTACGGACTTGACCCCCGGTTCACCGACACCGAACTCCTGGCCGCCGCCGATGAGGCTGTGCTCGAAGGCCTCCGCGGCTGGGCCGAGCAGAACGCGCGCGAGACCGTACGCCCGACAGGCAGGAACCTGCGCAACCTCAATCCGATCGTGGTGCAGCCCGAGGCCGAGCCCGTGCTCGAACCCGCCTGGTGGGGGTTCCTCATCGGTGGAGAGCCCTCGAAGTTCCCGTCGATCAACACCCGCTCCGAGCGCCTGCAGGAGCGCCCCGGCGGATTGAAGACCCGAGCTCTCGTGCCGGCGACGAGTTGGTACGAGATGAAGAAGCCCGAGCGCGTCTGGCACGAGTTCACCGTCGACGACGGCGCGCTCTTCGGAATGGCGGCTGTCATCCAGCGCGGGCGCACGTCCGATGGCGAGTCCTTCACCTGCTACTCGATCGTGATGCGCCCCGCTCCCCCGCATCTCGCAGGCATCCATGATCGGATGCCGCTGCTGATCCCCGCGGCGCTGAGCGAAGACTGGCTGACCGCCGAGCCCACCAAGGAGATCCTCGACGAGGCACTGCTCGCGGCCGCCGGGATCGACGAGCGCGTTCAGGCTGCGCCCCGCGCAGACGACAAGGGCGCGGATCGGCTGTTCTGAGCATGGACTCGACACAGTTGGGCGCTGCCGCCACTGCGCGCGCGGAAGAGCTTCCCGGGGCCGAGCGAGACAACCCGTTCGGCCCCGAATGGGACGTCTACAAGGTGCGAGGGCGTGTCTTCCTCCTGATCCCCCTCGACGGCACAGGGCGTGTGACACTCAAGTCCCACCCCGACGAATCCGTCGCGTTGCGCGAGACGTTCGCCGACATCGTGCCGGGTTACCACATGAACAAGAAGCACTGGATCACCCTGATGCCGGGGTCATCGCTCGAAGAGGATCTCGTGATCGAACTCGTCACCGAGTCGTACCGACTGGTGGTCGAGAAGCTTCCCCGAGCTCAGCGGCCGGTCGACCCGGATCTGTTCGGTCGCGCTGCCGTCTGAGGCGATCTGACCACGGCATCCGTCGAGAGGATGACCCCTGATGCTCGGGGAACGGTACCCAGGGGGGACGCGAGGGCGATGCGCCGGTCGATAGCGTCGTAGACATGATCACAGCAGAAGGCCTCACGAAGAGATTCGGAGACAAGACAGCCGTCCAGGACGTGTCGTTCACGGTGCAGCCGGGCACGGTCACGGGGTTCCTCGGGCCGAACGGCGCGGGCAAGTCCACCACGATGCGGATGATCGTCGGCCTCGACCGACCGACCTCGGGCATCGCGACCGTCGGCGGGCGGGAGTACCGCAAGCTCCGAGCCCCGCTCACCGAGGTCGGAGTACTGCTCGACGCCAAGGCCGTGCACACCGGTCGCACTGCGCGCAATCACCTGCGTGCGATGGCGGCGACCCACGGCATCCCCGCATCGCGGGTCGACGAGGTCATCGATCTGGCCGGCATCGGTCCCGTCGCCCGTAAGCGCGCGGGCAAATTCTCCCTCGGCATGGGGCAGCGGCTCGGCATCGCCTCCGCCCTGCTCGGAGATCCGCACACACTGATCCTCGACGAGCCGGTCAACGGACTCGACCCCGAGGGCGTGCGCTGGGTGCGGCAGTTCGTCCGTCATGCCGCATCCGAAGGACGCACCGTGCTGCTCTCCAGCCACCTGATGAGCGAGATGGCGCAGACCGCCGATCACGTCATCGTGATGGGCCGGGGCAAGGTGCTCGCCGATGCTCCGCTCGAGGAGCTCGTGCGTGCCTGGACCACCAACACCGTGCGTGTTCGCACGCCCCGAGCCGCCGACCTGGCTGCCGCGGTGGGCGGTCCGTCGGTCGAGATCGTGAGCTCGGCTCCCGATCTGATCGACATCGTGGGCCTGCCCGCGTCGCGCATCGGCGATCTCGCCGCAGAGCGCGGCATTCCTCTGCACGAACTGACCCCGACGACCGGATCGCTCGAAGACGCGTATCTCGCCCTCACCGGCGACTCGGTCGAGTACCGCACCAAGGAGATCTCATGACCGTCCAGGCTCCTCCCCTCCGCCGTCAACAGGTCGACACCGGCCACCGTCTCTCGTTCGTCCGGGCGGTGCGCGGCGAGTGGATCAAGCTCGCCACGCTCCGATCGACCTGGTGGTCGATCGGCATCGCGGCGATCCTCACGATCGGCATCGCCGTGCTCATCGCCCAGGCGATCGACATGCCGGGGTTCGAACCCATCCAGGCCGTCGTGATGCCGATCCAGTTCACGATGCTGCTCGCCGGCATCCTCGGCGCGATCTCGGTGACGGGCGAGTACTCGACCGGCATGATCCGTTCGACGCTGGCGGCCAACCCGAAGCGCGGATCCGTGCTGGGTGCCAAAGCCGTCGTGGTCGGTCTGTTCATGTTCGTGTCGTCGCTGCTCATCTTCGCGGCGGCGGCTGTGGCGGTCTCCGCGGTCGTCGCCTCGCGTGATCAGGGCATCGACTGGGGCGACCCCTCGGCGTCGATCCTGCCCATCGTGGTGTCGTCGCTCGCGATGGCCGTGTTCGCCCTGATCGGGGTGGCGTTCGGTTTCGTCCTGCGCTCGGGCGCCGGAGCGATCGCCGCCACCGTCGGCCTGTTGTTCGTGCTGCCGATCGTTGCGAGCTTCTTCGCGGTCGCCGGCGAGGCCTGGGCCTGGGTCATGGACGCCGCGAACTACCTCCCGGTCGCCGCAGCCCAGAGTGCGATCCTCCCTGAGGGCGCTGCCCTCGAGGGGCCGGCCGCATATCTCACACTCGCCGGCTGGGTCGCCGCGGGCATGCTCGCAGCCTGGGCCGTGCTCCGCACGCGTGATGCGTGACGCGAGATCGCCAGATGATGAACCCGCGTAGAGTCGCCCGGTGACCCGCACGCTCAGCCGCAGCACCTCAGTCCGCGAGGACGAGGGGCTGCGGCTGCCGCGTCCCCCGGGCGTCCTGCGTCGCTTCTGGGCGCGGCATCCGGTGTTCGCCGATGTCCTGATCGCACTCGTGTGTCTGCTCCTCTCGCTCGTCCCGGCCGGTGCCATCACCCGGGATCTTCCGATGCCTCTCGCCGTCGGCGTCGCGATCCTGGTCCCCGCCGCCGTGGTCACCACCTGCGCGACTCTGCTCTGGCGGCGCAGGCGCCCGCTGGTGTCATTCGTGTCAGCGTTCACCCTCGAAGCAGTCTTCCTCTTCGCCCTGCAGCCGATCGGCGCGCCGGTGCTGCTGGTGAGCTGCTACTCGCTCGCGGTCTACCGTTCGTCGCGAGCCGCGTGGACCGGCTTCGGCATCGCGCTCGGTTCGCTCGCCGCGCTCGGCGGCCTGCTCATGCTCACCGGCGTCATCACTCTGCAGATCGCTGCGAACGCGGTCATCATGTCGCTCGTCCTCGGGCTGATCGGCACTCTCATCGGTGTGAACGTGGGCGGGCGCAAGCGCTACCTCGACGCCGTGATCGACCGCTCCCGTCAGCTGCTCGTCGAACGCGATCAGCAGGCGCAGCTGGCCGCAGCGAGCGAGCGCGCCCGCATCGCTCGTGAGATGCACGACATCGTCTCGCATTCGCTCACCGTGATCGTCGCCCTGTCCGAGGGCGCGGCGGCGACACCGGACCGAGAGCAGGCACGATCAGCGGCATCCTCCGCAGCGGAGACGGCTCGCAGCGCGCTCACCGAGATGCGTGCGATGCTCGGCGTCCTCAGAGCCGACGATTCGCCGCTGCCCCTCGCGCCCCTCGAGCCGACGCCCCCTCAGGAGACGGTCGCTGCGGCGCAGCGAGCCGGCTTTCCGGTGTCGCTCTCGGTCGCCGGAGCCGCCTCGCTCTCCCCCGCGCTGGCGCACTCGGTCGGGCGCATCGTGCAGGAGGGCGTCACGAACGCCATGAGGCATGCACGCGCGGCGACGTCCATCGAGGTGCGGCTCGTGCACGCAGCGGATGCGGTGACGATCGAGATCGTGAACGACGGCGTCGTCGGCTCTGTCGGCTCATCCGGGTTCGGCCTGCGCGGTCTCGCCGAGCGGGCCGCGCACTCGGGAGGGACGATCACCTCTCGACCCGTCGACGGCGGGCGCTGGGTGCTGCGCGCCGAGCTTCCCACGACGCCACCCGCAGTGACAGACAGCGAGCCGGAGGAACGACCATGACCGAGCCGATCAGACTGCTCCTCGTCGACGACCAGGCCCTCATCCGTGTGGGATTCCGGATGGTGCTCGACGCCGAGCCCGACATGGTCGTGGTCGGGGAAGCCGCAGACGGGCATGACGCGATCGCCCGAGCGACCGAGCTGCGTCCCGACCTGGTGCTGATGGACATCCGGATGCCGGGGCTCGACGGGATCGCCGCGACCGAGGCCATCGTCCGCCGGCACCCGCAGACCCGCGTGCTGGTGTTGACGACCTTCGATCTCGACGAGTACGCCTTCGGTGCGATCCGCGCCGGGGCGAGCGGATTCCTGCTGAAGGACGCCCAGCGCCACGAGATGATCGCGGCGATCCGCGCCATCCACAGGGGTGACGCCGCGCTCTCGCCGCGGATCACGCGGATGCTGCTCGAGCATGTGACGCCGACGCTCGGTACGACGCCCGCCCCACCGCAGGCCTCTGCGATCGACGACGTGACGGCGCAGCTCACCGACCGCGAGCACGACGTCTTCGTCGAGATCGCTCGCGGGCTCACGAACGCCGAGATCGCCCAGACGCTGTTCGTCAGCGAATCGACCGTGAAGACGCACGTCGGCAGGATCCTCTCGAAGCTCGGATCCCGCGACCGCATCCACCTGGTGATCCTCGCGCACCGGTGGGGTCTGGTGGACGACGACGCTCTGCCCTCCGGCTCCTAGATCAGGGCGGAGGGCAGAACGAGGAGTCTCAGGCCTTCGCCGGGGTCCACTCCGAGACGCGGTTCAGAGCGTCGACCTCGTCGGAGGCCAGCTCGAGACGCCCGCCGGCGAGGAGGTCGGGAACCTGCTCGACCGTGCGGGCACTCGCGATGGGCGCGGCGACCGTCGGCTGAGCGCGCAGCCAGGCCAGCGAGGTCGCGGCGATCGAGGCGCCGTGCGCGTCGCCGATCTCCTCGAGGGTGTCGATGATCCGCAGCCCCGCCTCGGTCGCGTACTTGGCCGCGCCGGACGCACGCGGAGACGTCTGCCCCCCGACGTCGACCGAGCGATACTTGCCGGTGAGGAATCCGCTTGCCAGCGAGTAGTAGGGCACGAGACTGAGGCCGAACTCCTCGGCCACCGGGATGATCGTCTGCTCGACGTCGTTGCGGTGCACGAGGTTGTAGTGCGGCTGCACCGCGACCGGAAGATCGACGCCGGTGCGGCGGGCGATCTCGACCCACTCACGGATGCGCTCTGCGGTGTAGTTGGACACGGCGACGTGCCGAACCAGGCCGTCGGCGACCAGCTGCGCGAACGCGCCCACCGTCTCTTCGAGAGGCACGCTCTCGTCGTCGTAGTGCGCGTAGTAGAGGTCGATCGTGTCGACGCCGAGGCGACCGAGCGAGGCCTCAGCGGCCTTGCGTACGTTCGAGGCCGAGAGCCCCGTGAACTCCGGGTGCTGGCTCACCTTGGTCGCGACGACGACGCCCTCCGGCTTGCGAGATGCCAGCCACTCCCCGATGATCCTCTCGCTCACGCCGCCGGGGTTGCCCGGCACCCAGGCGCTGTACACGTCGGCTGTGTCGATGAAGTCGCCACCGCCGTCGACGAACGCGTCGAGCACGGCGAACGATGCATCGCGGTCGGCTGTCCAGCCGAACACGTTGCCGCCGAGCGAGAGGGGGAAGACGTCAAGATCACTGTGTCCGATACGAGTCATACTCGGGACAACCCGTGACCCCTGCGGACTATTTCGTGGGACGCGGCGTGTCGCTCGGCCACCTCACCGAGACACGGAGAAGGCCCGCATCCCGGGTGTCTCCACGGGGACGCGGGCCTTCGCGAGTGGTGCCGACTACAGGACTTGAACCTGCAACCCCCGTATTACAAGTACGGTGCGCTACCAATTGCGCCAAGTCGGCGGATGCCTCCCAGCTTAGCGATGGGCGGCGGGCGACGACGAACTACGACGCGGGTGTCTCCGAGGGGGCCGGCTCCGTGGTCTCGGTGGGCGCCGGCGTCGGGGTCTCCGTGGCGTAGTAGGCGTCGCTGGCGACGGTGAGCACGAACTGCGAGAACTCACTCGGGTCGTCGAGCGCGCCGACGTACGCCTCGCCGTTCACCACGATCATGGGAGCGGCGGTGAGCACGAGATCATCCGACCCGACGAGCGGGCCCTCGAGTGCGCGTGAGGTGGCCTCCTTCGCCCACGTGACGTAGTCCTGGTTCTCGATGCACGACCGGACGCTCTTCACGTTGTCGGAGCCGACGGCGCCGGCGATCGCGGCGAGATCCTCGTCGGAGAAGCCGTCGGTGTTCACCTCCGGCTGGTCGTCGAGCAGGTCGTGGTTGAAGGCGTAGAACTGCGCGGGTGAATGCGTGGCGACACAGGCCGCGGCCGCAGCCGAGCGGAGAGAGTACTTGGTGCCGTTCGAGCTCGCAGTGAGCAGCGCGACGGGGTGGTAGGTGACGGTCGCCGCACCTTCGGAGATCCAGTTGACGAGCTGGCGAGCGTTCGCACGCTCGAACTCTCCGGCATCCGGCGACAGGTAGTCGACGTAGATGTGGATGTCGACCGTGCTCGACGTGGTGGGCTCGGGAGTCGGTGTGGCCTCGCCACCCGCCTCGGTCTCCTCCGGGCTCGGGGGCGCGACGGTCTCGTCGGACATCGCCGACGCATTGACATCCGAGACGAGGATGCCGTCGTCGTCCATCCCGCCCGGCGTGAGCTGGGGCTTCGACACCTGCGCGGAGACGGCGAGCGTGATGGCGGTTCCGATGGCACCGACGGCGACGACGGCGATCGCGCCGAGGATGATCCGTCGCATCACGCGCGCCCTCGACTGCTGGGCGTGCACCTTCTGGGCCTTCTCCCGCACAGCCTCTCGCGTATTGCGAGTGCTGGGGACGTTCGGCGTCTCGTCGCTCGACATCGTTCCTCTAGACAGTCTCAGGGGGGCAGGGTGGCCCCGGACGCCACTCGGGCGGCGAACGCCGCGAAAGGCGGCCGAGATCGATGTTAACCAGCCAGGCTGAGAAATACCCAGATGGACGGGCTTCTGCCATACTGATTCCGACCCGATGAGGGGTCACGGTGGATCACTCCGCCGCTCTATCACTACGGATCGTCCGGCACGTACCTGCCGGTGAAGGAGAAACACAATGGCATCTGTGACTTTCGACGAGGCCACCCGCCTCTACCCCGGCGGAACCCGCCCGGCTGTCGACAAGCTCAACCTCGAGGTCGCCGACGGCGAATTCCTCGTCCTCGTCGGCCCGTCCGGCTGCGGAAAGTCCACCTCGCTTCGCATGCTCGCCGGCCTCGAAGAGGTCAACGCCGGCCGCATCCTCATCGGTGACCGCGACGTCACCGATGTGCCGCCGAAGGACCGCGACATCGCGATGGTGTTCCAGAACTACGCGCTGTACCCGCACATGACGGTCGCCGAGAACATGGGCTTCGCGCTCAAGATCGCCGGCGTCGGCAAGGAAGAGCGCGCGACCCGCGTCCTCGAGGCCGCCAAGCTGCTCGATCTCGAGGAGTACCTGACCCGCAAGCCGAAGGCCCTCTCGGGTGGTCAGCGTCAGCGAGTCGCGATGGGCCGTGCGATCGTCCGTCAGCCCCAGGTCTTCCTCATGGACGAGCCGCTGTCGAACCTCGACGCCAAGCTCCGTGTCCAGACCCGCACGCAGATCGCGTCGCTGCAGCGTCGTCTCGGCGTCACCACGGTCTACGTCACGCACGACCAGACCGAGGCACTCACCATGGGCGACCGCATCGCCGTGCTCAAGGACGGCCTGCTCCAGCAGGTCGGCTCGCCGCGCGACCTGTACGAGAAGCCCGAGAACGTGTTCGTCGCCGGCTTCATCGGCTCCCCCGCCATGAACCTCTTCAGCGCAGACCTGGCTGAGGGCGGCGTGCGCTTCGGGACCGAGATCGTCCCGCTCGACCGCGACACCGTCGGACGCGCCAACGGCTCGCAGGTCACGGTGGGCGTGCGCCCCGAGGACATCACCGTCGGCCCCGCCGACGGCAAGGGCCTCTCGGTCGTCGTCGACCTCGTCGAGGAGCTCGGCGCCGACGGCTACCTCTACGGACACACCGACATCAACGGCAAGCGCGCCGACCTGGTCGCACGTGTCGACGGCCGCAGCCACCCGAACGCCGGCGAGACCGTCACGCTGGCTGCGAACGCAGGCCACGTGCACGCGTTCGACATCGAGTCGGGCGTGCGCCTGAACGACAAGCCGATCGTCTCCGCCTGATCGGATCCACAGACGCGGCGCGGGCAGACTTCGGTCGCCCGCGCCGCTTCTTCTTTTCCACCGCCACCGACTGGAGAGACATGCAGGATGCACTGCGGATCACCGCGAGCTCGATCGATCCGGGGCTTCTCGCGCTCCCCTGGTCGACACCGCTCGCCAAGTGGCCCTCCGAGCTGATCGTGTCGCTCCCGAAGGGTCTCTCGCGGCACCTGGTGCGGTTCGCAGATCTGTCAGGCAAGGTCGTCGCCGTCAAGGAGACCACCGATGAGATGGCGAAGCGCGAGTACGAGATGCTCGGCAACCTCGCCAGACTCGACGTGCCCTGCGTCGACCGCGTCGCAGTGATCGCCGGGCGCTCGGATGCCGACGGCGAGCCGCTCGCTGCGGCCCTCGTCACCTCGCACCTGCGGTTCTCCATGCCGTACCGTGCGCTCTTCACCCGTGTGCTGCGCCCCGACACTGCCACGCGTCTCGTCGACGCCCTGGCCGTGCTGCTCGTTCGCCTGCACAACGTCGGCTTCTATTGGGGCGACGTGTCACTGTCGAACACCCTCTTCCGCCGCGACGCAGGGGCCTACGCGGCCTATCTCGTGGATGCCGAGACCGGTGAGCTGCACGAGGAGGGCCTGACAGACGGCCAGCGCGCCTACGACCTCGATCTCGCCCGCACCAACATCGCCGGCGAGATCATGGATCTCGCCGCCGGTGGACGGCTGGAGCACGGCGTGGATGCAGTTGCCATCGCCGACGGCATCGTCTCGTCGTACCGCTCGCTGTGGGCTGAGCTGACGGCCCAGGAGTCCTTCGCCTCCGCCGAGACCTGGCGCATCACCGAGCGAGTCGAGCGTCTCAACGCACTCGGCTTCGACATCGACGAGATGTCGATGTCGACCACATCAGACGGCACGGTCGTCGAGATCCAGCCCAAGGTGGTGGATGCCGGACACCATCAGCGCCGCCTCATCCGCCTCACCGGACTCGATGTCGAAGAGAACCAGGCTCGCCGGCTGCTCAACGATCTCGATGAGTTCCGCGCTCGCTCGACGAAGCAGTGGGCTGACGAGGAGATGTACGCGCACGAGTGGCTCACCCGCGTGTTCGAGCCCGTCGTACGCGCGATCCCGTGGGAGCTGCGCGCCAAGCTCGAACCCGCCGAGGTCTTCCACCAGGTGCTCGAGCACCGGTGGTACCTGTCACAGGCGCAGGGCCGTTCGGTGCCGCTCGCCGAGGTGCTGACGAGCTACATCAACGAGGTGCTGCGACACCGCCGTGACGAGGCGACCATCATGGGGCCGCCCACCGAGACCATGAGCCTTCCCGTCATCACCGGCACGCATCCGGTCGCCGACGATGACGATGAGGTCGACTGGCGCGACCTGGTCTGACCTCGCTCCTGCGCCCCGGGCGAGGAGACGCGGTCTCAGTACCCGACGGTGAAGCGCTCGCGGTGGTGGTTGCCCTGTTCGATCTCATCGACCACGGCGACCGCGAAGTCGGCACCCGAGATGTACGACTTGCCGTCGGCATCGCGCACGATCACATCGCCGCCATCGCGGTAGTGTCCGGTGCGCTCTCCCTCGGCCCAGGGCCCGAAGACCTCAGCCGGGTGCACGAAGAACCAGTCGAGCGAGTCGTCGGTCTTCTCCAGCAGCGCGAGGGAGTCGATGCCGACCTGCGCCTCGTGCTTGTACTCCTCGGGGAATCCCTGATCGAACAGGCGGGGTCCCCCGGGTGCGACGAGGCTCCCACCGGCACCGCCGACCACGCCGATGCGGGTCTGCGTGCCGCTCAGCACATCGATGAGGCCGCTGAGGGCATCGATCACGGAGTTCTCCATGTCACCGCGGGGCGACAGCGATGACACGACCGCGTCGGCTCCGTCGAAGACGTCACCGAGGGTCGCGAGGTCCAGGACAGAGCCCTGCACGTCCTTCGCACCCGGCACAGGATTCGACGGCGTCGACCGCGACACCGAGACGACCTCGTGCCCGCGGCTCACCGCCTCCGAGACGATGTGGCGGCCGGCGTAGCCGGTTCCTCCGAGCACGACGATGCGAGCCATGAGCTGCTCCTCTACTTCTTCGCGTTGCGGGTGGTCGACACCTGGTACAGCGCGACCGAGGTCGCGATGCCGGCGTTGAGCGATTCGGTCACGGCCGAGATCGGGATCGACACGATCTGATCACAGGTCTCGGCGACCAGACGGGACAGCCCCTTGCCTTCCGACCCGGTGACGATCACGACGGGGCGGTCGGCCAGCTCCAGCTCGGGTAGCAGCACGTCGCCGTCGCCGTCGAGGCCGAGCACGAACACACCCTGCTTCTTGAACTCCTTGAGCTGCGTGGTGAGGTTCGTCGCGAGTGCGACGGGAACGCGAGCGGCCGCGCCGGCGCTGGTCTTCCACGCCGCGGAGTTCACGCCCGCCGAGCGGCGCTGCGGCAGGATGATGCCGTGCCCGCCGAAGGCTCCGGTCGAGCGGATGATCGCGCCGAGGTTGCGGGGGTCGGTGATGCCGTCGAGTGCGACGAACAGCGGCACCTCGCCCTTGGCGATGACAGCCTCGAGCAGGTCCTGCGGGTGGGCGTACTCGTACGGCGGCACCTTGACCGCGACGCCCTGGTGCACTCCGTCATACCCGGCCATGCGGTCGAGCTCCTGACGCGTGACCTCGAGCACCGGGATGCCACGGTTGGTGGCCAACGACAGCATCTCCTTCACGCGGTCGTCCATCTCGACGCGCTGCGCGATGTAGAACGCCGACGCGGGGATCTTCGCGCGCAGGGCCTCGAGCACCGAGTTGCGGCCGGTGACGACCTCGACCTCGGTGGTGTTGTCCTTGGCGCGCGCAGAGCGGTTCGGGTTGCCACCGGCCGTCTGACGCTGTCCCTGCCCGGGCTTGCCCTTCCCGCCCGACGCCGCGTAGCGCTCTGCTGCAGCCTTGCGCTTACCGGCGGGGTGCCAGGCGCGATCCTCCGCCTTCGGGGTCGGTCCGCGGCCCTCGAGCGACTTGCGTCCGAGTCCGCCGGTGCCCTTGGTGGGGCCCTTCTTCTTGCCGTTGCTTGCGCCGGGGCGCTGTGGCTTAGCCATCGATACTCCAATGAGTTCCGGCCGGAGAATCCTCCAGCGTGATTCCTGCGGCGGCGATCGCATCACGGATGCGATCGGCCGCCGCCCAGTCCTTGTCAGCGCGCGCCTGCGCACGCTGGGTGATCATCGTCTGGACGAGTGCGTCCAGAGCGGATGCCTGTGCGTCGCCGCCCGATGCCGCTCGGGTGACATCGAGTCCGAGCACGTCGAGCATCGCGCGCACTTCGTGCCACGCCGCCATCGCGCTCTCGCTGTCACCCGCGTCGAGCGCCGCGTTGCCTGCGCGCACGGTCTCGTGCACGACTCCGAGCGCCTGCGGTATGCCGAGGTCGTCGTCCATCGCCGCCACGAAGGGGACGGGAAGCGGTGTCTTCTCGGCCCAGCCGAAGGTCTTCGGCAGCACGCGCAATGCACGCTCGATGAAGGTGCGGATGCGCCCGAGCGCCGCCTCGGCCTCGGTCCACGACGACTCGGAGAGGTCGAGACTCGAACGGTAGTGCGCCGCGGCGAGGGCGTAGCGGACCACGAGCGGGTCGTGCTCGGCGAGCACCTCACGTGCGAGCGTGAAGTTGCCGAGCGACTTCGACATCTTCTGCCCGCCCACCGTCACGAGGCCGTTGTGCACCCAGTACCGTGCGAAGCCGTCTCCGGCAGCGGTCGACTGGGCGAGCTCGTTCTCATGATGCGGGAAGCGCAGGTCGAGGCCACCGCCGTGGATGTCGAATTCGGCACCGAGGTAGCGCTTCGACATGGCGGAGCACTCGATATGCCAACCCGGACGGCCTGCACCCCAGGGCGACTGCCAGGTGGCATCCGCCTGCTCGTCGGGCTTGGCACCCTTCCAGAGCGCGAAGTCCTGCGGGTTGCGCTTGCCCCGGGGGTCGGCGTCCTCCGCCGCCTCCATCGCGTCGACCGACTGGTTCGTCAGCGATCCGTAATCGGCCCATGAGCGCACGTCGAAGTAGACGTCTCCCGAGCCGTCGGGCGCAGGGTAGGCGTGCCCGCGTTCGAGGAGCGTCTGGATCATCTCCTGCATCTGCGGAACGCAGGCGGTCGCGCGCGGCTCGTAGGTCGGCGCCAGGATCCCGATGCCGGCGTACGCCGCGGTGAACTCCTGCTCCATGCGGTAGGCCAGCGCCCACCACGGCTCGGCATCGGTCGCGTTGGCCAGCACCTTGTCGTCGATGTCCGTGACGTTGCGCACGAAGGTGACTCTGCCGTATCGGTGGGTCAGCCAGCGGCGCAGCAGATCGAAGCTCAGCGCCGCGCGGACGTGCCCGATGTGAGGGCCGGACTGCACGGTGGGTCCGCAGACATACATCGTGATGTTCTCGGGGTCGAGAGGCACGAAGTCGCGCAGCTGCTGTGCACGGGTGTCGTAGAGGCGGAGAGTCACCGAACAAGCTTACCGGGCCGTCGAATCCGAAGACTGGGTGCGTCAGCTGCCCCGTCCGCCGGCGCCCTGTCGTCCCGATCTGCGGAGGCCGTCACGATCAGCGGAGCGGATGGGGCGCATGCTCCGCGGATCGGGGCGCTGCCCGCAGATCGGTCCCGAGCCGTTCAGTCGACGGGGAGAACCTGCCCCGTCTGCACCCCGAGCACGCTCTTGGCGAAGGCCTGGCCGACCCGGTGCGACGACACGGGCACGAAGCCGGGGAACGACGAGTGATACGCCGGGGCGTCCTCGAGCACCGAGGGGCTCACCGCGTTGATGCGGATGCCTCGCGGCAGCTCGGTCGCCGCTGCGAGCACGAACGATTCGACCGCACCGTTGGCGAAGGAGGCGGCCGCTCCGGTCGCGATCGGCTCACGGGCCAGGATGCCCGAGGTCAGCGTGATCGACCCGCCGTCGCGTACATACGGCGTGCCGATGCGGACGACGTCGAGCTGCGAGAGCACCTTGCCGCGGAACGCCGACTCGTAGTCGCCTCGGCCCAGTTCGCCCAGCGGTCGGAACGGGACCTCGCCGACGGCCACGATCACCGCGTCGACCTGCCCCACCGACGCGAAGAGCCGCTCGATCGACGTCGGGTCGGTGACGTCGACCGACAGCTCGCCGCTGCGCGAGGCGGCGATGATCTCATGGCCTCCCAGCGCGTCGACGGCGGTGCGCCCGACCTGTCCGGTGGCTCCGATGACGAGGATCCTCATGCTGTCTCCCTCTCTGCGTGCTCGATGGGTGCGATGACCGCACGACGCTGTTCGACAACGAACCTCAGCGCCTGGGCATTCCCCTGCTTCACTCCCCGCCGCGTCAGCGCGGGTGCACCATGGCGATCGCGGTCACCGCGATCCCCTCACCGCGCCCGGTGAACCCGAGGCCGTCGGTGGTCGTCGCGGTGACCGACACGGGTGCCCCGCCGAGGGCCGCCGAAAGCGCCTGCTCTGCGTCGGCTCGGCGACCGCTGAAGCGTGGACGGTTGCCCTGGAACTGCGCCGAGACATTGCCGATCACGAAACCCGCCTCGGCGAGCAGCTCGCGGGTGCGGGCGAGGAAGACCTCGGCGTGCGCGCCGGCGAACTCGGGGTGCGCGGTTCCGAAGTGCTCTCCGATGTCGCCGAGCCCCGCGGCTCCGAGCAGTGCGTCGACGATCGCGTGGGCGACCACGTCGCCGTCCGAGTGCCCCGAGAGCGCGGGCTCGCCCGGCCATTCGAGACCGGCGAGCCAGAGGCTGCCCTCTCCCCCGAACGCGTGCACGTCCGTGCCGATGCCGACGCGAGGGCCCTGCCATGCCGCAGGGGGCGCGACCGGCGACGCGTCGACGTCCGCGAGCAGATGCCTGGCGCGTTCGAGGTCGGCCGGTGTGGTGATCTTGAATCCGCGAGGCGAGCCGGCGATGTGTCGCACGAGATGCCCGGCGGCGGCGAACAGCGCCGCGTCGTCGGTGTACTCGATGCCGGAGGCCGTCGCCTCACCGTATGCAGCCTCGAGCAGCGCACGGGGGAACCCCTGAGGGGTCTGCGCGGCGGCGAGTTCGGAGCGATCGACCGGTGCGATGACCGCATCCCCGTCGACCCGCTTGAGCGTGTCCACGACCGGGAGCGTCGGGATCACGCCGCTCTCGTCGCCGATGGCCCCTGCCACCGCATCGATGACCTCGGGGGGCGTCAGCGCGCGTGCCGCGTCGTGCACGAGCACTCGTGTGACGTCGCCCCAGAGCGCGTCGAGACCGGCGGCGACGGACTCCTGCCGCGTGCGGCCGCCCGTCACGACCCTCCCGAGATCCGCGCGATCCCCGGCGGACGCGCGGAGCTCCGTCTCGGCGTCACCCTCATAGCCCGCCGGCGCGACGACGATCACCTGAGCGGGATCAGCGGCGAAGACGCCGTCGAGCGCATGGCGCAGGATCGAATGCGTGTCGATGCCGACGAACGCCTTGGGCGCTCCGGCATCGAGTCGGGTGCCGGAACCGGCGGCGACGACGATGATCGCGGTGTCAGGAACGGGAAGCATGCTCACCAGGTTCACGTTACCGGCGCACACGAAAAAAGGCGGATGCCGAAGCATCCGCCTACTCTCGATCCGCTCAGGACGCGAGGACCTCGTCGAGCAGTGCGCTCGCCTTGTCCTCGTCGGTCTTCTCAGCGAGCGCGAGCTCGGAGATGAGGATCTGACGCGCCTTGGCCAGCATCCGCTTCTCACCCGCAGACAGCCCGCGATCCTGGTCCCGACGCCACAGGTCGCGCACGACCTCGCTCACCTTGATGACGTCGCCCGAGGCGAGCTTCTCGAGGTTCGCCTTGTAACGACGCGACCAGTTGGTCGGCTCTTCGGTGAACGGCGCGCGAAGCACCTCGAACACTGCGTCGAGGCCCTCTCGGCCGATGACATCGCGGACCCCGACGAGATCGACGTTCTCAGCGGGCACCTCGATGATGAGGTCCCCCTGGGTGACGTTGAGCTTCAGGTATTTCTTCGCCTCACCCTTGATGATGCGCTCCTTGACCTCGATGATGGTCGCAGCGCCATGGTGCGGATAGACGACAGTTTCGCCAACCTCAAAAAGCATAAAAACTTGTCCTTTCGGCAACCTCAAGGATACCACAGGGAGAATGCGCTAAGGTTCGCGCCCCCACGTCCTCGGGCGGCACCCCGCATGCGCATAGAATGGGATGCGGATATCCCGTCGGACCTCAGGAGGACCCGTGAAATCGCGCCTTGTTGCGTCTGCCGCCATCAGCGCCCTCGTTCTTCTCGGCGCGACGGGCTGCACGTTCATCTCGCCGCAGTCGACGCAGATCGAGTACTCCGCCTCCGACGGCGTGAACGTCTCGGACTCGGACGGCCCGCTCGACGTGCGCAACGCGTTCGTCGTCGCGAACGAAGACGGCTCCGTCGGCAACTTCATCGCCGCCGTCGTGAACCCGACCACCGAGAAGGCGACTCTCACGATGACGGTCGCCGGCATCGACGATCCCTTCACGGTCTCGGTTCCCGCGGGCAAGACCGTCAGCTTCGGCACCGAGGGCGAAGAGCCCCTGCGCATCGACGGCCTCGACACGATGCCCGGCGCCACGGTCGAGATCCACTTCCAGTCGGGAGACGGCGCCGGCACCAAGACCGAGGTGCCCGTACTCGACGGCTCGCTGCCCTACTACGCCGACCTGGTTCCCGAGGCCGAGACCGCGAAGTCGACTCCCACGCCTGAGCCGGTCCCGTCCGACACTGCCGCCCCCGCTCCCTCGGAGTGATCCGGCGCGCACGCTGAAGAAGAGGCCGTCACCCCCTGGGTGACGGCCTCTTCCGTATGGCGCTCCGGACGCTCTCGCGTTCAGCCCTCGAAGCGGTAGCCGAGGCCGCGGACGGTCACGAGCATCACGGGCTCGCCCGGGTTCTCCTCGATCCGGGAGCGGATGCGCTTGATGTGCACGTCGAGCGTCTTGGTGTCGCCGAAGTAGTCGCTGCCCCACACCCGGTCGATGAGCTGTCCGCGCGTGAGGACGCGACCCGAGTTGCGCATGAGCACTTCGAGGAGCTCGAACTCTTTCAGCGGCATGTTGATCTGCTGACCGGCGACCGAGACCGTGTGGCGGTCGATGTCGAGTGATACACGGCCGCCGTCGAGCACCCGTTCGTCGAGCTCGCTGTCGGCCTGCACCACTCGGCGCAGCACAGCGCGCATCCGAGCCAGCAGCTCGCGCGACGAGTACGGCTTGGTGACGTAGTCGTCAGCGCCGAGTTCGAGCCCGACGACGATGTCCACCTCCGAGTCCTTGGCCGTGACCATGATGATCGGCACGGCGGAGGTCGAGCGGATCTGCCGGCACACTTCGGTGCCCGGCATCCCCGGCAGCATCAGATCGAGGAGCACGACGTCCGCGCCCCGTTCGCGGAAGGCGGTCAGCGCTCCCGGGCCGTCCTCGGCGATCTCGACCTCGTACCCCTCTCTGCGCAGCAGGTAGGCGAGCGGGTCGGCGAGATCGGGCTCGTCTTCGACCAGAAGGATGCGGGTCATGCGTTCTCTCCGTTTCGGACGCGAGCCGCGGCCTTCGCCGCCTTGCGCTCGCGCTTCTTCTTGTTCTTCTTGTCCCTGTCGATGCTCGGGGGAGCATCGATCGTGGGAAGCCTGATGGTGAAGGTCGAGCCTCGTCCGGGGCGCGACCACAGTCGCACCTCGCCGCCGTGGCGCTGTGTGGCGTGCTTGACGATCGAGAGCCCGAGACCGGTTCCGCCGGTGCGGCGGGACCTCGCCTCGTCTGCGCGGTAGAAGCGCTCGAAGATCCGCTCTCGGTCCGCCTCCGCGATGCCGATGCCCTGGTCGGACACGGCGACTTCGACGACCCCGTCGTCGGCCTTCACCCCGATTCCGACGCGGGATCCCTTCGGGGAGTAGACGATCGCGTTGGCGATGAGATTGCCGAAGGCTTCGATCAAGATCTGCGAGTCACCGCGCACCCAGACTCCCCGGTCACCGCCACGAGCCAGCTCGACCCCGGCGGAGTCGGCCTGCACGACATGCGCCTCGAGGGCGGTCGCCAGAACCTCGTCGATCGAGACGGGCCGCACGTCCGACAGCGCATCGTCGGTCTGAAGTCTCGACAGACTCATGATGCGGCCGGTCAGCTGCCCGAGACGAGTGGCCTCGGCCGAGATCCTGGAGGCGAAATGGCGCACCTGCGCGGGGTCGTCCGCTGCGGACTCGATGGCCTCGGCCAGCAGCGTGACCGCTCCGACGGGGGTCTTGAGCTCGTGGCTGGTGTTGGCCACGAAATCGCGGCGCATCTGGTCGAGACGCTCCTGCTCCGTGACATCGCGGATGATCAGCAGAGTCATGCGAGGGCTGATCGCGCTCGCACGAGCCGACACCAGTCGCGGGTCGAGGCTGAGCCCGCCGCGGGTGATGCGCAGAGACTCGGTCGCCGAGCTCCCCTCATTGCGCCCTCCCCGCACGAGCTGACGCAGCTCCGGATTCTCGAGCGGTGCACCCACCTCGATGCCGAATCGTGTGGCCGCCTTCGAGACGGCGAGCACGAGGCCCGATGAGTCGACCACGCAGGCTGCGTCGTCCATGCTGCCCAACACCGCGGTGACGCCGGCCGGAACGGCGAGTGACGTCTCATCGGCGACTCGGGCCCTGGCGCGGTACGCCCAGGCGACGAGGAGCGAGAGGCCGATGCCGATCACGAGGCCGACGGCCAACGCGAGCAGCGCGATCTGCGGCAAGGTCATAACCCCAGCGTAGAGTGCGTTCACCGCCGGATCGGCGGGTTCTCCTGCGCTGGCGACAACGCGAGAAGTACTATTCACGTGCTGGGCACCGTTCGTTAACCTTCGAAGCAGACAATCGCTTTCGGGCCTGTGCGGGAGCGCGGACCTCTCCTCCCGCGCGGACGACCCAGCCGTCTCGCGCTGTCACCACAGTCGAGACCCGAATGAAAGGTTGCGCCCACATGCGCGAAGTCTTCCACCAGTCCCTCGAGGACCTGCAGTCCCGTCTCGTGGAGATCGCCGACCTCGTCACGGTCTCGATCGACAAGGCGACGCGTGCGTTCGCCACCAGCGACGTCGAGCTCGCCGAAGAGGTCATCGCCGACGACGCGAAGATCGACGAGCTGGCAGTCAAGCTCGACGAGCAGGCCATCGAGATCCTCGCCCGTCAGCAGCCCGTGGCTCGCGATCTGCGCATCGTGGTGATCGCGCTGCGCGTCAGCGCGTCGCTCGAGCGCATGGGCGACATGTCCGAGCACATCGCCCAGCTCGCCCGCCTCCGCTTCCCCGAGCGCGCGATCCCGAAGGGCCTCAAGGGCACGTTCACCAAGATGGGCGAGCTCGACGTCGAGATCTCGCGCACGCTCGCCGAACTGCTGCGCACCCAGGATCTGCGTCTCGCCGACACGATCCGCAACACCGACGACGACATCGACGAGCTGCACGCCAGCGTGTTCGAGAAGGTGCTCAGTGACAACTGGAAGGGCGAGGCGACCGCGACGGTCGACGCCACGCTCGCCAGCCGCTACCACGAGCGCTTCGCCGACCATGCGGTCGCCGTCGCCAAGAAGGTCGTGTACCTCGCGACCGGTGACTGGCGCGTCGAAGAAGAGGACATCCCCCTCGCAGCCGAGCAGCAGCGCGAGTTCGGCCACGCCTGAGGCGTCACGAGAGATACGAAGGGGGCGGATGCTGACAGCATCCGCCCCCTTCGTCGTGTTCTGTTACTTCTTGCCCTGCGCGGCCACGGCTGCGGCTCCGGCGGCGGCGGCCTCGGGGTCGAGGTAGCGGCCGGGTCCGGTGGGGACGTTGTTCTCGTCGAGCTCGTAGACCAGCGGGATGCCGGTGGGGATGTTCAGCTCGGCGATGTCGTCGTCGCTGATGCCCTCGAGGTGCTTCACGAGGCCGCGCAGCGAGTTGCCGTGGGCGGTGACGAGAACCGTCTTGCCGGCCTCGAGGTCGGGCACGATCGCGTCGTTCCAGTACGGCAGCAGGCGGTCGATGACGAGCTTGAGCGACTCGGTGCGGGGCACCTCGCCGTCGATGTCGGCGTAGCGGACGTCGCCCACCTGGCTGAACTCGCTCTCGTCGTCGAGCAGGGGCGGTGGCACGTCGAACGAGCGACGCCACAGCTGGAACTGCTCGGGGCCGAACTCCTCGAGGGTCTGCGCCTTGTCCTTGCCCTGCAGAGCGCCGTAGTGGCGCTCGTTGAGGCGCCACGAGCGCGTGACGGGGATCCACAGGCGGTCGGCCGCGTCCAGTGCGATGTTCGCGGTCTGGATCGCACGGCTGAGCAGCGACGTGTGCAGGACATCGGGGAGGATGCCGGCCTCTGCCAGCAGCTCGCCGCCGCGCTGGGCCTCCTTCTTGCCCTGCTCGTTCAGGCGGACGTCCACCCAGCCGGTGAAGAGGTTCAGTTCGTTCCACTCGCTCCGGCCGTGACGGAGCAGGATCAGGGTGCGCTTCGAAGTCATGACGTCAGTTTATCGGCGCAGCTCGACGCGTCCACGCCTGTGCCCTGCGAGGATTGACGCATGGCGTCATCTCCTCTCGGCCGGCCGACCCGCGGCACCACCGGGACGAACCGACTGCGCCGCAACGATCGATGGATCGCCGCGAGCCCCGCTTTCCTCCGAGCCCGGGATCCCCTGGCCATCGACCTCGGCTATGGAGCCAGCGGCGTGACGGCGTTCGAGCTCGCGACCCGGCTGCAGCGCGTGCGCGCGGATGCGGAGGTGCGCGGCCTCGAGATCGACCCGGAGAGGGTGGCCACTGCGAACCGCCAGCTGGTCGAAGTGCAGGCTGCGCGCACCCCCTTCTCCCCCGATCTCCGGGTGTCGTTCGCCCGCGGCGGGTTCGAGGTGCCGCTGCCGGAGGGACGCCGACCGGCGGTGATCCGGGCGATGAACGTGCTGCGGCAGTACGACGAGGGCGATGTCGCGAGCGCCTGGCGCACCATGGCGACTCGGCTGTCTCCTGACGGGCTGCTCGTCGAGGGCACCTGCGACGAGATCGGACGCGTGTCGAGCTGGATCGATGTGGACTCGACGGGAGCGCCGCAACGGTTCACGATCTCGCTCCGCCTCGCCGACCTCGAGCATCCGAGCATCGTCGCGGAGCGGCTGCCGAAGGCGCTCATCCACCGCAATGTTCCCGGCGAACGTGTGCACGCGCTGCTCGTCGGCCTCGACCGCGAGTGGAGCCGAGCGGCGCCGCTGTCGACCTTCGGAGCGACCCAGCGATTCCTCGCCGCCGTCACCGCTCTGCGTGATCAGGGGTGGCCAGTGCGGGGCGGCAAAGCCCGGTGGCGCCTGGGTGAGCTCACGCTCCCCTGGGATGCCGTGGCTCCGCTCCCCTGACGTGCGCCTCGCGGCACCGCCCGGATTCAACCCGCCTGACGCGGATCCGGGGCGCTGGGGCGGCGAGACAGACGGGTGAGACGGGGGATGTCGGCCGTGGCACCCGCATCCGCCGGCACGATGACCTGCTGGGTCGCGGCGATGTCCGCACCCTCGGCGCGCACGATCAGATCGCCGACCGGCGTGCGACGGGACAGGATCGCGAGCGCGATCGGGCCCTCCTCATGGTGTCTGGCGACCGAGGTGATACGACCCACCTCGTCGTCACCGGCGAAGACCGCATCGCCGACCGCGGGCAGCACCGCCTCGCTGCCGTCGAGGTGCAGCGCCGCCATTCTGCGTGGCGGGTGTCCGAGGTTGTGCACCTTGGCCACCGTCTCCTGACCCCGGTAACACCCCTTGTTCAGGTGCACCGCCGTGCGGATCCAGTCGGATTCGTGCGGCAGCGAGCGCTCGTCGACTTCGGCCGACCAGCGCGGACGCCAGGCTGCGACACGCAACGCCTCGGCGGCGAGGAGCCCCGCCACCTCTTCGGACGACAGGGTCGCGGCGAGCGCGTCAGCTGCATCGGTCGTCGCGATCGCCACCCTCCAGGCGAGGTCAGCGCCCGGATGATCGGAGATCTGGGCGTACTGGTGCCCACCCGCACTCACCCGCTGCCAGGGATCGTCCCAGACCAGCGGAGCGCCTGCAGGAGCGGATGCGGCAGCAGTCGCGCGCTCAGCCGCAGTGCCACCGTCGACGAAACCGAGCAGCGCCAGATCGGGGCGCACCGTCACGGTCGCCTGTGTGCGGAACTTCATGCGCGTCAGCCAGGTCGCGAGGGCGTCCACGTCGTCGGTGTCGGCGATCAGCCAGGTCGACGAGCCGTCGTCGACCACACCAGCCGCGTGCTCCACACGCCCTTGAGGGTCGAGCACGAGCAGTTCCGTGCTCTCACCGGCAGCGAGTCGCCCGACGGACTGGGAGGTGATCGAATCCAGCCACCCCAGCCGTTCGGGACCCGCGACTTCGATGACCTTCCGGTCGTCGAGCGGAACGAGGGCCGCACCGTCTGCGAGGCGACGCTGCTCACGGAAGGCGTCACCGAAGTGGGCGATCCCGTGCTCGCCGATCACGGCGCCGGGGATGTCGGTGAATCCGGTCATGTCAGACCTTCGCGAGTCGGGCGGAGGCGTGCGACCGCATCGGTGTTCCGAGAGCCGCGATGTCCCAGGCCCAGAGGAGGTGATTGTCGACCAGGCCGTACATCCGCGTGGCGGCGCCGTACTCCTTCGCCCCGGCTCCGCGCACGATCGCGTCGGATGCGATGTCGATGCGAGGGCCGTTGATCTCGCCGAGGTAGAGCTCGAGCATGCCGTCGGCGTGGGCGATCGAGACCTCGATGGGGAAGCCGCCCGACGGAGCGCGGAGGGCCTCGACATCGTCGACGCCCCGAACGGCGGGCTCGGCTCGCGGCGGCAGCAGTGCGGGGCCGGCATCGGCGTCGGAGGCCGGGCGGGAGAGACGCCAGAAGCCGGTCTCCGCGACGAGCGGGATCGAGGCGGCGCCGTCTTCGGCCGCGAGGATCGCGGTCGCGGAGTAGTTCAGGAAGGGACCGCCGTCATGGCTGAAGCTCACCCGATGGGTGAACTCGCCCTGCAGACGGTCGTCGCCGACCGGGTAGTCGATGACGCCGGTTCCCTCCCAGACTCCGATCAGCCACGACAGCGGCGCGAGGTCGGCGGGGAGGTCTGTGGGCAGCTCGAGCACGATGCTCAGCGCTGGCCGCGGAAGAGGTTCCGCAGCACGACGACCGAGACGAATGCGATCGCGAGGCTCGCCAGGCCGAGGAGTCCGATGAAGAAGAGTTCGAGCGCCACGAGGTCCATGGCCTCCACTTTACCCTTCAGCGCGCCGAGTGTCGCGTTCGCGATTCATGTGACGAGAGCGGCGAGACCGAAGCCGACCGAGATCACGCCCATCAGCAGCAGTGCACCGATCGTGCTGGCGCCGACACGGAAGATGAACCCCTGAGTGCGCCCGAGCTGCAGCTGCACGGCGAAGGAGAGGAGCACGATCGCGCCGAAGACGACGAGCAGCCACGGCACCCGCCACCCCTCGGCGACGAAGATGCCCACGCCGACGGAGGCGACGAACGCGACCGCCCAGACGATGAGCACGCCGACGAAAGCATTACGCGGTGCGAGCGCTGGATCCGTCATGACTCCATTGTGACCCATCGGCGCCCGGTATCATTGCGGCACGGCGTACCCCGCCGTCCGGAAGGAGTGCGTGTGGCCCAGGTCCTGGTGTTGACCAATGCTCCGGTCTCGGAGCAGGTCCTGCCCGCACTCGAGCTTCTCAGCCATCGAGTGCGCCAGATCCCGGCCGAGCCCGCCCAACTCGTGAGCGCCCCCGAGTACGACATCGTGATCGTCGACGGTCGTCTCGATCTCGTCGGCGCGAAGTCTCTGTGTCGCCTGCTGCGAGCCACCGGCCAGGATGCGCCGCTGCTGCTCGTCGTCACGGAGGGCGGGATGAGCGCGCTGTCCGGAGACTGGGGCATCGACGACGTGCTCCTCGCCACCGCCGGCCCCGCAGAGACCGACGCCCGCGTCCGGCTCGCCCTCGCCCGCCGGGACGAGGTCGCAGAACCCACCCGCGTGCAGGCATCCGGCGTCACGATCGACGAGCAGTCGTACTCGGCGAAGCTCAGAGGGCGCCCGCTGGACCTCACGTACAAGGAGTTCCAGCTGCTGCACTTCCTCGCCACGCACCCTTCGCGGGTCTTCACCCGAGAGCAGCTGCTCAGCGAGGTGTGGGGCTACGACTACTTCGGCGGCACGAGAACCGTCGACGTGCACGTGCGACGGCTGCGGGCGAAGCTGGGCGACCAGGAGCAGATCATCGGCACCGTCCGCAACGTCGGATACCGATTCAACGTCTACGACGAGGAGACGGTCGCCGCATCACGGTGACGCACTCGACGTCAGTTCACGCACGCGTCACCTCTCGGTGCTTAGATGTACCCCATGATCGATCCCGCACTCGCCGACGCAGGTCTCGGTGACGCTGAAGATGACGACTTCGATGCCATCGAGTCCCACGACGCGCTCCTCCCCGACCACCGCTACCACGATCGCGAGCTGAGCTGGCTCGCCTTCAACCAGCGCGTGCTCGAACTCGCGGAGGATCCGTCGCTCCCCGAACTCGAGCGTGCGAACTTCCTCGCCATCTTCGCGAGCAACCTCGACGAGTTCTTCATGGTGCGCGTCGCCGGGCTCAAGCGCCGCATCGTGACCGGTCTGGCGGTGCCCACCAACATCGGCCGCTCCCCCGCCGATGCACTCGCCGACATCGCCCGAGAAGCGCACGCGCTGCAGCTCCGCCACGCCGATGCGTGGAAGTCGCTCGTGCGTCCGGCCCTGGCCGAGTCCGGCATCGAGATCACCGAGTGGTCCGAGCTCACCGACGAAGAGCGCTCCAAGCTCTCCGACTACTTCGGGGCGCAGGTGTTCCCCGTGCTCATGCCCCTCGCCGTCGACCCCGCGCACCCTTTCCCGTACATCTCCGGGCTGTCCCTCAACCTCGCCATCCGCATCCGCAACGCCCGCACCGGCCGACAGGAGTTCGCCCGACTGAAGGTGCCGCCCATGCTGCCCCGCTTCGTCGAGGTCCCTGGGTCCGGCGAGATCAAGCGCTTCCTCACCCTCGAAGAGCTCATCGCGAACCACCTCGGCGACCTCTTCCCCGGCATGGAGGTCCTCGACCACCACGCGTTCCGCCTCACTCGCAACGAAGACGTCGAGATCGAGGAGGACGAGAGCGAGAACCTCATCCAGGCGCTCGAGGCCGAGCTGCTGCGTCGCCGTTTCGGCCCGCCGATCCGTCTCGAGATCACCGACGACATGGACGAGGTCACGATGGACCTCCTCGTGCGCGAGCTCGAGATCACCGACCAGGAGATCTACCGGCTCCCCGGGCCGCTCGACCTCCGAGGTCTCTTCGACCTGTCGCGCATCGATCGACCCGATCTGCGCTACCCGCCGCACCTCCCGACCACGGCGGTCGCATTCCAGCCGACCGGCAGCAACACCCGAGCCGACATCTTCAAGGCGATCCGCAAGTCGGACGTGCTCGTGCACCACCCGTACGAGTCGTTCACCACCAGCGTCGTGTCGTTCCTCGAGCAGGCTGCGCGCGACCCGCACGTGCTCGCGATCAAGCAGACGCTCTACCGCACCTCGGGCGACAGCCCGATCGTCGAGGCGCTGATCAACGCCGCCGAGGCGGGCAAGCAGGTGCTGGCGCTGGTCGAGGTCAAGGCCCGCTTCGACGAGGCGAACAACATCGTCTGGGCGCGCAAGCTCGAGAAGGCAGGCGTCCACGTGGTCTACGGCCTCGTCGGGCTCAAGACCCACTGCAAGCTCGCGCTCGTAATCCGTGAGGAAGACGGAGTGCTCCGCCACTACTCGCACATCGGCACGGGCAACTACAACCCGAAGACCAGCCGCATCTACGAGGACTTCGGACTGTTCACGACCGACGCTCAGGTCGGCAAGGACCTCACCCGTCTGTTCAACGAGCTCAGCGGCTATGCGATCGAGAAGAAGTTCAAGCGCCTTCTCGTGGCTCCCCTCCACCTGCGCAAGGGCCTCGTGAGACAGATCGACCACGAACGCCGCAATGCCGAGAACGGCAAGCCGGCGAGCATCCGCATCAAGGTGAACTCGATGGTCGACGAAGAGGTCATCGACGCCCTCTACCGCGCCAGCGCCGCCGGTGTGAAGGTCGACGTGTGGGTGCGCGGCATCTGCAGCCTGCGCACCGACCTCGAGGGCATCAGCGACAACATCACGGTCCGCAGCATCCTCGGCAGGTACCTCGAGCACTCGCGCATCTTCGCGTTCCACAACGACGGCGATGCCCAGGTGTACATCGGCAGCGCCGACATGATGCATCGCAACCTCGACCGACGGGTCGAGGCGCTCGTGCGCGTCACCGACCCCGGTCACATGAAGGACCTGCTCGACTTCTTCGACCTCGCCATGGACCCGGGCACCACGTCGTGGCACCTCGGCGCCGACGGCGTCTGGACCAGACACGCCACCGATGCTGCCGGCAAGCCGCTGGTCGACCTGCAGGACAAGACCATGGGGTTGGTCCAGCGACGTCGTCGCGCACGGGCGGTTCGATGAGCGACGACTCGAGCACCAGGGCCACACGGTCGAAGTGGACGGACAAGGCCGTCTACGCGGCCGGGGCCGTCGTCTGGCGACTCATCGACGGCAAGCTGCGGATCCTTCTGATCCATCGCACCAAGTACCGCGACGTCACGCTTCCCAAAGGGAAGGTCGATCCCGGTGAGATGCTCGCCGAGACGGCGGTGCGGGAGGTGCACGAGGAGACCGGCATCCGCGTCTCCCTCGGAGTTCCCGTCGGCGTGAGCCGCTACCACCTGCCCTCCAGCAAGCAGAAGGTCGTGCACTACTGGGCGGCGGAGGCCACGTCCGACGCGATCCGCGCCTCGACGTTCGTGCCGAATCGCGAGATCGCCGCCCTCGAATGGGTCAGCCTCAAGAAGGCGCGCGCTCGCCTGAGCTACCCGGTAGACGTCGAGATCCTCGACTTCTTCGCTCAGCTCGTCGACGACGGTGTGCTGCGCACGTTCCCGATCATCGCGCTGCGCCACGCGAAAGCGCTCTCGCGCGGCGACTGGGACGGCCCGGATGCCGAACGACCTCTGACCGATCGAGGCCTGCAGCAGGCGAAGTCGATCGTCGGCCCGCTGCGGGCGTTCGGCGTGCGCAAGATCATCACGAGCGATGCCGCGCGCTGCATGCAGACCGTGACACCGCTCGCGAAGGCCCTCGATCGCAAGACCGTCACCACCCCGAAGATCAGCCAGGACGCGTGGGAGGACGGCGAAGACGATCTGCGCTCCGTCGTCGGTCGCCGCGTGCGCTCGGGAAAGCCGGCCGTGCTGTGCAGTCACGGCCCGGTGCTGCCGGGGATCCTGACCGAGATCGCCCTGGCCACCGGGACGGTCCGCGGCTCGTATGTCAGCAGCGCCGCCGACCTCGAACCGGCGGCCTTCTCGGTCGTGCACCTCTCGGCATCCAATCCGGGTTCGGGGATCATCGCGATCGAGACGCACATCCCCAAGGCCTAGCGCGTTGCCGGCAGTCGTGAAGGGCCGCATCCGGCAACGGATGCGGCCCTTCGCACGCCCCAGAGAGACGCGTTCCGTTCACCTCCCGTTCACCTGAGCGGGAGAGTCTCGTTAACCGCCGCACATAGCGTCACTGTGTGCCCTGCACCGGGCCCCACCACATCAAAGATCGAAGGATCCACAGTGAAGATCTCCCGAATCGCACGAATCGGCGCCATCGGCGCCGTGGCCGCTCTCGCCCTCGCCGGCTGTGCCGCGAACGAAGGCGGAGCCGGCGGCTCCAGCGACGCGCCCAGCACGTCCACCCTCTCCGGCACCATCGAGGCCACAGGAGCCTCCTCGCAGGAGGCCGCCCAGCAGTCCTGGGTCGCCGCATTCCAGACCGCCAACCCCGACACCACCGTGAACTACACCGCGACGGGTTCTGGCACCGGCCGCGAGAACTTCATCGCCGGCTCGTCCAACTTCATCGGCTCCGACCGCGCGTTCGACGCGGACGAGCTGGCCGCGGGCGGCTTCGGATCCTGCGCCTCCGACGACATCGTCGAGATCCCCGTGTACATCTCGCCCGTCGCCGTCGCCTTCAACCTCGAGGGCATCGATGAGCTGAACCTGGACGGCGAGACGATCGCGAAGATCTTCTCGGGCGCCATCACCAACTGGAACGACGCAGCCATCGCGTCGCAGAACGAGGGCGTCGAGCTGCCCGACCAGGCGATCGTCCCCGTGCACCGCGCAGACGCGTCGGGCACGCAGGAGACGTTCACCAAGTACCTCAGCGCCGTCGCTCCCGACGTCTGGACCTACGAGGCCGGCGACGAGTGGCCGCTTCAGACCGGTGAGGCCGGCGACGGCACCTCGGGCGTCGTCGACGCCATCACCAACGGCGTCGGCTACATCGGCTTCGCGGATGCATCGCGCACCGCAGACCTGGGCCAGGTCGCCGTCGAGGTCGAGGGCGAGTACGTCGCGTACTCCGCCGAGGCTGCCGCAGCGCTCGTCGAGGCATCGCCGCTCGAAGAGGGCCGCTCCGACCACGACCTCGCCTACGCCGTCGACCCGGCCGCAGCACCCGCCGGTTCGTACCCGATCGCACTCGTGTCCTACCTCATCGGCTGCGTCGAGTACGACGACGCCGAGGCCGCGACTCTGGTGAAGGCGTACTTCCAGTACGTCGCATCGGCCGAGGGCCAGGACGCCGCCGCAGAGGCTGCCGGCAGCGCGCCGATCTCGGACGCCCTGCGCGACCAGATCAACACGGCGATCGACGCGATCGTCACGGAGTGACGGAGGGCTCAGCACACCGCTGAGCTCCGCTCCCGACGCCCCCGTGGTGTCGGTCGTAGGACTCGACCGACACCGCGGGGGCACCCGCATGAAAACCCCGAAAGTCCCTCAGAGCCTGGAGTCGCTCCGATGACCACAACCTCAACGGGTCCCGATACCACCCGTTCCCCCGGGACGCGCACCGCCCCACGCCGACGGGGTGACCTCATCTTCTCCGGCACCGCACTGGCGGCGGGAATCATCATCCTCGTCACCCTCGCGGCGGTCGCGGTCTTCCTCATCGTGCAGGCGCTCCCCGCTCTGTCGTCCGACACCTCGAACAACCACATCCTCGAGGGACAGTCGTTCCTCTCCTGGGTGTGGCCCTTCGTCTTCGGAACGCTGTGGTCGAGCTTCATCGCTCTCGTGATCGCCGCTCCGATCGCGATCGGCATCGCGCTGTTCATCTCGCACTACGCCCCTCGTCGGCTCGCCGGCTTCCTCGGCTACATCATCGACCTGCTGGCCGCCGTGCCCTCCGTCGTCTTCGGCCTCTGGGGTGCACTCACCTTCGCGCCGATGCTCGTGCCCTTCTACAAGTGGCTCAATGAGAACCTCGGATTCATCCCGCTCTTCGGCGGAACGCCCTCCGGCACAGGAAAGACGATCCTCACCGCGTCCCTCGTGCTCGCGGTCATGATCCTGCCGATCATGACGGCCATCTGCCGCGAGGTGTTCCTGCAGACGCCGAAGCTGCACGAGGAGGCGGCACTCGCGCTCGGCGCGACCCGCTGGGAGATGGTGCGGATGGCCGTTCTCCCCTTCGCTCGCAGCGGCATGGTCTCTGGGGCGATGCTCGGCCTCGGCCGCGCTCTCGGCGAGACCATGGCCGTCACGCTGGTGCTCTCGCCACTCGGCATCGTCACGTTCAACCTGATCAACCCGGAGAACCCCACGACGATCCCTGCGATCATCGCCCTGCGGTTCCCCGAGGCCCACGACGAGGGCGTCAACACGCTCATCGCGGCGGGTCTGATCCTCTTCATCGTCACCTTCGCGGTCAACTTCGTGGCCCGCTGGATCGTCTCGCGCCGCGCCGAGTTCTCGGGAGCCAACTGACATGACCGCCACCCTCACTCCCTCGCCGTCTCCCTCGTCCGTCGTCGCTCCGGTGCACACCACGTCGGCAGGCCACCTGCCGAAGTGGGCCCCGTGGGCGCTTCTGCTAGTCGCGTTCGTGGTGTCTGCGACGATCTTCGCCTTCGTCAACGCCGGCGGCGACCCCGCAGACTTCAACATCGCGCTCACGCTCGTCGTCGGCCTCGTGTTCTACATGGCGCTGATCATGGTCATCTCCTCGGTGGTCGAGAGCCGCCGCCACGCGATCGACCGCCTCATGACCGCGCTGGTCTCCGGTGCTTTCGTGGTCGCGCTCCTCCCCCTCATCTCCCTGCTCTACACCGTGGTCATCAACGGCCTCATGCGCTTCGACGGGGAGTTCTTCAGCTTCTCGATGCGCAACATCGTGGGCGAGGGCGGTGGCGCGATCCATGCCATCTACGGCACACTGCTGATCACGCTCGGCGCGACGATCATCTCGGTGCCGATCGGCCTGATGACCTCGATCTACCTCGTCGAGTATGGCGAAGGACGCAAGCTCGCGCGTGGCATCACCTTCCTCGTCGACGTCATGACCGGCATCCCGTCGATCGTCGCCGGTCTCTTCATCTACTCCGTGTTCGCGCTCATCGTCGGACCGGGCACCCGAATGGGGATCATGGGCTCGCTCGCGCTCTCGGTGCTGATGATCCCGGTCGTCGTCCGCGGCTCGGAAGAGCTGCTGCGCATCGTCCCGAACGAGCTCCGCGAGGCCGCCTACGCGCTCGGCGTCCCCAAATGGCTGACGATCATCAAGGTCGTCCTGCCGACGGCCATCGCCGGGATCCTGACCAGCATCATGCTCGCGATCTCACGCGTGATCGGCGAGACCGCGCCACTGCTTCTCACCGTCGGCATCGTGCAGGGCATGAACCTGAACATGTTCAGCGGGCAGATGGCGACGCTACCCGTGTTCTCGTACATGCAGGCCAAGTACCCCGGCATCCCCGTCGATGCCTACCTCGACCGGGCCTGGGCCGCTGCCCTCACCCTGATCGTCATCGTGATGGTGCTGAACCTGCTGGCCAGGATCATCGCCAAGGTGTTCGCCCCCAAGATCAACGGCCGCTGAGCCGTCTTTCCCGACTGAAGAAGAAGGATCACACGTGTCCAAGAGCATCGAAGTCAACGACCTCAACGTCTACTACAGCGACTTCCTCGCCGTCGAAGGCGTCAGCATCGACATCAAGCCCAACACCGTAACGGCGTTCATCGGCCCGTCCGGCTGCGGAAAGTCCACCTTCCTGCGCACCCTCAACCGCATGCACGAGGTCATCCCCGGCGCACGCGTCGAGGGAGAGGTGCTGATCGACGGCAAGAACCTCTACGGCGCCGGCGTCGACCCCGTGCTGGTGCGTCGTCAGGTCGGCATGGTGTTCCAGCGTCCGAACCCGTTCCCCACCATGTCCATCAAGGAGAACGTGCTCGCGGGCGTCAAGCTCAACAACACGCGCATGGCGAAGAGCGACCAGGACGCGCTCGTCGAGAAGTCGCTGCGCGGCGCCAACCTCTGGAACGAGGTCAAGGACCGTCTCGACCGCCCCGGCTCCGGACTCTCGGGCGGCCAGCAGCAGCGTCTGTGCATCGCCCGCGCGATCGCCGTCTCCCCCGATGTCATCCTGATGGACGAGCCCTGCTCAGCCCTCGACCCGATCTCGACCTTCGCCATCGAGGAGCTCATCGCCGAGATCAAGTCCGAGTACACCGTCGTCATCGTGACGCACAACATGCAGCAGGCGAGCCGCGTGTCCGACCGGACCGCGTTCTTCAACATCGCCGGCACCGGCAAGCCCGGCAAGCTCATCGAGTACGACGACACCCGCACGATGTTCACCACCCCGTCCGTACAGGCCACCGAGGACTACGTCTCGGGTCGCTTCGGATAGGCATCCGTTCCTCCCCTCCTCCGTTCTCTGCTGCTCTTGGCGGGCACGGTTTCGGAGCTGAGGGTGCGAAACGCCGTGAGACCCTCTGGTCCCACGGCGTTTCGTCGTCTCAGTCGCGGGGCGAGAGGAGGTACTCGTTGAGTTCGGCCGTGAGAGTGTGGTCGACGGGCAGCTCGACGCCGTCGATGGCGGTGATCGCGGCGGCGAGGCGGACGCTCGAGACGAGCCACGCAGCATCGGCACGCGGCAGGTCGGATGCCGGCACCTGGGCGTACTCCGCGAGGAGTCCACGCGCGGTGAGGTGTTCGTAGACGCTGAGCTGGGTCGTGCCGTGCAGGATGCCGCCGTTCGGCGCCGGGGTCACGAATCGGTCGCCGAAGCGCAGGATCAGCGACGCGGTCGGCGCCTCGAGCACGAAGCCGTCGCGCGACAGGAAGATCGCGTCGTCCGCTCCGCGTCGGTGCGCCTCGCGAAGCGCCGCCATGTTGACCGCATACGAGAGGGTCTTCGCCCCGAGCAGCAGCCACGGCGCCTTCTCGGCGACGTCGAGGTCGTACCCGCGGTCTAGGGTGACGACGCGGATTCCCCGCGCACGCACCCCGGAGAAGTCCGATGCCGGCGCAGCCGTGACCCAGGCGGTCGGCGTCGGTCCGTGTTCGACACCACGACTGAGGATGAGCTTGATGACGTACTCGCCCTTCTCGCAGTGGGCGGCGGCACGATCGATGGCCTGATGCCACTGCGTCTGATTCGGGATGGGCAGGTCGCACAGCTGCGCCGAGTGCACGAGCCGCTCGAGGTGCGGTACGACCTCCTGCGCGTGCCCGTCGATCACGCCGATCGACTCGAAGACCCCGTCGCCGCGCTGAGTGCTCAGCTCCCCCACGCTCAGTGCCGGGGCCGCCGCATCGACGAGAGTGAACGAGTCTGCGAAGTCGGAGCGGTCGACGTCAGCCGCCGCAGGATCGATCATCAGAGCAAAGCGCCGTGTCATGATCCGAGCCTAGAGCCCGGGAATAGCCTCCGCGTGATCTTGTTACACTGGAGTGGCCGGGCCGCATAACCCCGGGCTCCAATTTTTGCCGCTGCGAGCGGCCTTCCGCCGAGAGGCGTTTTTGCGGCCCGGTCTTCTCATACCCGGGCGCGAACCCCGACCGCCGCGTCGAATCAGGCCAGGGCGCCGGTGCGCCAGAGCGCTGCAGAGGCCGACAGATCCTGCGCGTAGCTGCTCAGCCGGAGCGCCCGCGTCGTGAGCTCGCTCGCTCGCGACGGCTCGGTCGGCTCGTAATCGTCGGCGGTGTGCGTCGCCCCCGATGCCTGCACGCGACAGAACGCGGCCGCCCTGTCGAGCGCCACAGCGAAGTCGCCCCGGAATGCACCGCGCAGAATCGTGTCGATGAGGGCGACCAGTTCATCCGGATTCGCCGGCACAGGCGCTCCGGCGATCACGGCATCCACAGAAGAGAGCTCCACTCTGCCCCGCTCGTACAGCAGAGCGGCGGTCTGCGGATCGCCGTGGATGGACAGCTGCAGGATGTACAGGCGCCACAACGCACCCGGCAGGGTGCGAGACGGCGCCTTGGACCAGAGCTCGGCGATCTCGTCGATGCCGTGCTCGTCGGTGAAGGCGACGAGTCGATCGGCGCTCACGCCGCTCTCGTCGGCGCGCACCCGGGTCAGCAGAGCGGATGCGGTCGCATGCGCGACACGTGTCTCCTCGGCGGGATCGTGACTGCCGACGATGTTGTCGAAGGCGGTGGTGGGCCGGCGCACCGGACGGGAGAACTGCTCAGGCATCAGTCCAGGGTACGCGCGATCCGAGAGATCAGGCCGTCGGGATCACGACGACGGGATCGGAGGTCGGCAGACCCGAGGGCGAGCCTCCGTCCTGCTCGACCGTGACCGCGATCACATCGCCCGCGTGCATCTCCCCGGCGAGCACGGCTGTCGCTTCCCCGCCGTCTGCCGCGAACACACCTGCCGACACCGGAGTATCGCCGCGCACGTACCAGAGCTCGTACGTCTCGCCCTCGGCGAGGGACGGGATGCCGTCGGTCACGAGCACGGACTTGCCGAGCGACGCCGACCAGTGCGCGGTCGCAGTGCCACCGCTCTCGAGTGACACGCTGGCCTGCTGGGCGTCGTCGGCCGCCTGGATGTCCTCGAGCGCGACGACACTCGCCGGTCGGTTGATGTACGTGTTGATCGCGACTGCGCCCGCCCCCACGCCCACGAGCAGCGCGAGGCATGCGGCGAGCGTGAAGAGGAACCGGAGCCGGTGCGCCGGAGCCTTCGGAGCATCCTCTCCACCGAGTGCGGCGAGCGCTGAGTCGGTCACCGGTGCGGCATCCGTCGTCTCGTCAGGTGTGGCATCAGGCATCGAGTCCGCGAGCACGATATCGCCGTGCTGCGGCGTGACGGCGATGCGTGCGAGCAGAGCGGCGCGGATGTCAGGCGACGGAGCGGCGCGCGTCACACCCTCGGCCAGGAAGCCAGCGCTGTCGGCGTCGGCATCCACGATGCGCTGCCATTCCGGGTGTGCTGCGAGCGCAGCGTGATACCGCTGCTGATCATCGGGCGACAGCGCGTCGATCGCTGCTCCTGCTGCCAGTTCTGCGAATTCCTGCTCGTTCATGCTGTCACCCCCATAGCTGTCCTCAGTCGCGAGAGCCCATCTCGCATCCGTGTCTTGATCGTCCCCAGCGGCGCTCCCACGAGCACCGCCACTTCGTTCTGACTGTAACCGCCGTAGTAGGCCAGAACGAGAGCTTCGCGCTGCGCCTCAGGAAGACCCGAGAGCGCGTGAACGACCTTCTCGCCCTCGATGCCCAGTTCCACCGTCTCCGCGACACTGTCGTGCGCGACTCCGATATCTCTGAACCCGGCTCGCACGTCCCGGTCCGCGCTGGACTGGGACGCCCGAACCCGGTCGACCGCACGACGGTGCGCGATCGTCATCACCCAGGTTCTTCCCTGCCCCTTGTTCGGAGCGAACTTCGAAGCGGATTGCCAGATCTCCAAGAAGACCTCCTGCAGGACCTCTTCGCTCTGGGAGCGATTCACGAGAACCCTGAGGATGAGGCCGAAGACGCGGGAGGACAGAGTGTCGTAGAGCTCCGCGAACGCGCGCTGATCACCGTCGCCGATGCGAATGAGCAGGTCAGCGACAGCATCCCGAGCCGTACCGTCTTCGGGTACGTCCATTCCATCGATGACCATCTCTAACAGCATGCCGCATTCACCCCGCTTTCCCGCGCAGCGACCGCCCGAAAGTGACGGAAACGAGTCCTCTTAAGTGTTCTTCGTCGAAACCTGTTCGCTGCGGACCCCCGAACCGGATTGGATTCGGTCGCGTGGAAAATTCTTTGCGATTTCTCCCATCCGATCCCGGAGGGGCTCCGAACGACTGTCAACGCCACGGAGAGGCCGTGGCTGAGATTCTCAAGGAGCTCGAGATGTTCAGCACCAAGAAGAAGGTCACCGCAGCCATCACCCTCGGTCTTGCGAGCGCATTCGTGCTCGCCGGATGTTCCATGGGCGGCACCACTGAAGAGCCGGCCGAGTCGACGGCTCCCGAGTCGTCCGAGACGATGGCTCCCGAGACCGAGACGATGGACCCGGCCGCGAACCTGGTCGGCTCCGGCTGCGCCGCATACGCAGAGGCTGTTCCGGACGGCGCAGGATCCGTCGAGGGCATGGCTCTCGACCCGGTCGCCACCGCAGCATCCAACAACCCGCTGCTCACCACGCTGGTGGCTGCGGTCAGCGGACAGCTGAACCCGGATGTCGACCTCGTCGACACCCTGAACGGCGACGAGTTCACCGTCTTCGCTCCGGTCGACGACGCCTTCGCGAAGATCGACCCGGCCACCATCGAGGCTCTCAAGACCGACAGCGCCACGCTGAGCTCGATCCTGACGTACCACGTGGTCCCCGGCCAGATCACTCCTGACGAGATCCCCGGCATGCACGCCACGGTCCAGGGTGCCGACCTCGAGGTCACCGGCAGCGGCGACGACCTGATGGTCAACGACGCCTCCGTCATCTGCGGTGGAGTTCAGACCGCCAACGCGACCGTGTACCTCATCGACACGGTCCTGATGCCCCCGGCCGAGTAAGGCCCGGGAACGCCGAGGCTTGACACTCGGTAAGCCGTCTCACCTCTCGGGGGAGGTCGGTGGGATGGAGAAGGAGCCGCTGGCGACACGTCGTCAGCGGCTCCTTCTTTGCGCCCTAGACTGGAGGGGCGGGCCTCTAGCTCAGTTGGCAGAGCATCGGACTTTTAATCCGCGGGTCGTGGGTTCGAGCCCCACGGGGCCCACCGTTTATCACCGTCGGCCGGATCCGGCCACCCCCTTCAGCACATCAGCACCCTGCGAGAGAGTCGTGGCGTCCCCATCCGGGACACTCACCCCACGAAAGGACGCATCATGGCGACTCTCACCGACAGCCGAGTGGCATTCCTCGCGACAGACGGATTCGAGGACAGCGAGCTGACCAGCCCGTGGGAAGCGGTGCAGGGCGAGGGCGCGAGCGCCACGCTCATCGCACCGGACGGACAGCAGATCACCGGGAAGAACGGCCACGTGCAGCACGTCGACCTCACCTCCGAGACCGCGAAGGCCGACGAGTTCGACGCTCTCGTGCTTCCGGGTGGCGTCGTGAACGCCGACCACCTGCGGCTCGACAAGGCGTCGATCGACCTCGCCCGCTCGTTCTTCGAGCAGCACAAGCCGGTCGCGGTCATCTGCCACGGAGCGTGGATCCTGATCGAAGCCGGCGTGGTCGACGGACGCACGCTCACCAGCTACCCGAGCCTCGCGACCGACCTCCGCAACGCCGGAGCCACCTGGGTCGACGAGGAAGTGGTGGTCGACGAGGGCCTCGTATCCAGCCGCACTCCCGACGATCTCCCCGCTTTCAACGCGAAGCTGATCGAAGAGGTCGCCGAAGGCCGGCACGCAGGGCAGACCGCGTGATCTGAATCCGAACACCCGGCGGTCCGGTGTCAGGCGCCGGTGCGCGCCCTGTGACGCCGGACCGCCGCTCTGTTCGCACAGCGCACCGAACAGAACCGCTGCCGCCCGTTGCGGGTCACGTCGACGACCACGTTCATGCAGGGCGAGGCAGCGCAGCGGCCCAGTCGATCCATGCCACGGGTGACGAGGTGCAGCGACGTGCCCACGGCGAAGACGGCGCGCAGCACGTACGGCAGAGATCTCACGTCGTCGCGGTAGTGCAGGTGCCAGCCTTCGCCGTCGTGGTTCGTCAGGCGCGGGTATGCCGCAGCGTCGACCATCTGCGCATTGAGGATCTCGGCGCGAGCATCCGGATCCGTCGCGTCGACGACCCGCAGCCAGTCGTCGACGACTTCGCGCACCCGTTCGTGGTCGTCGGGGGCGGGCGGGAACGTCATCGTCATGCCCATCTCGAGGGTGCGCTCCTCGATGCCCGCACGATCGACGGGGAAGTCATCGGCGAGGGATGCGGCCAGGAGAACCGCATACTCACCGTAAGGGTTGAGATGCATAAGGCCATTACATCACGCTGGATGCATGACCACGTTGCACACCCTGCCGATCCCCCGCCAGATCACTCCCGCACATGAACATGCCTGGGTCGCGGACTCGCGGCATCCGACCAGTGAGGGCGTCGTCGTGTATGTCCGGTGCGCCGGCTGCGGTACGCATCGCGTCGACCTGCAGGAGCACCCGCTGACACCTCCCGCCGCGATCAGCCGCGAGACTTCGGGCTGAGTCCGAGCCTGGAGGGGTTCATGCGGTCAGCTCAGCGAGCTTCCGGACGGTGCGGAGGTTTCGCGCCGTGCCGGCGACACCGAGCGCGCGGTCGAGAACAGCCTTGGTGAGCTTCGTGCTGTGCACCCCGCCGTCGGCGTAGTCGATCCAGAGATCGTCGCCGACCAGGGCGATCCGCTCCCCCGGCACGAGCCGCTCCTGGAGCGCCTCGACGGCGCCTGGCGCTGCCGGCCCCTCGAGGAACATCGCGTGGAGGAGCTTCTCCGACGCGCCGCCGAACGGGTGTGCGTCCAGAGCGTGGGCGAGGGCGTCGTGCGTCCGCAGGATCACCGGTGTGTCGACGTCGAACTCGCCCGCGATCAGCGCGCGGACCCGCGCACATGCCGACGGCGGATCCTCCGGGTGCTCGCACACGATGTTGCCGCTCGCGATGTAGGTCGACACTTCGCCCAGCACGGGAGCGAGCACCTCGCGCAGCTGAGCCATCGGCACCCGGTTACGACCCGAGACGTTGACCGCTCGCAGCAGCAGGACGCTGCGGGTCATGCAGTGTCGCTCTCGATGAGCTCGGCGCCCGTGTGAGCGAGTTCTGCGAGAGCCGCCGCACTCGGCTCAGATGCGACACCCGCGATGAGATCGGTGAAGACCCGCACCCGAACCCCGTGCGCCACCGCGTCGAGCGCAGAGGCCCGCACGCAGTGGTCTGTGGCGATGCCGACGACATCGGCGGTCAGGACACCCGCAGCTGTGAGGATCGCGCCGACGGTCTCGCCCGATTCGGTCGCGCCCTCGAACATCGAATATGCGGGGCGCCCCTGCCCTTTGTACACGTGATGCGTGACCGCATCGGTCACCAGCAGCGGATCGTATTCGGCGCCGGGCGTGCCCGCGACGCAGTGGACGGGCCACGTGTCGACGAAGTCCGGCGCCTCTCCGAAGTGGCCGCCGTTGTCGCCCTCGGCGTCATGCCAGTCGCGCGACGCGACGATGACGTCGTACTCCGCCGCGTGCGCGGCCAGGAAGGCGGAGACAGCGGATGCCACGGCATCACCGCCGTCGACGGGCAATGCACCGCCCTCAGTGAAGTCGTTCTGCACGTCGACGATCAGAAGTGCTCTGCTCATGATCTGAGAGTACGCCGCCCCGCCGGCGACCCCAAGGCAGGAAACCAAAAGGCCCCGGGATGTTGTTCACATCACGGGGCCTGCTGGAGCCGCTTGTCAGAATCGAACTGACGACCTTTTCATTACGAGTGAAATGCTCTGCCGACTGAGCTAAAGCGGCGCGATCATCGATATTACCCGTTCCGGAGCCGCACCGCGAATCGAGCCAGGATCACTCGCAGCGCACGTCGCTCTCGGGCACGACATCATCGAGGAGGAACGCCTCGACAGCGCCGTCGACGCACGCGTTGCCCTTGTTGTATCCGGTGTGACCTTCGCCCACTCGGGTGATCAGAACACCCTCCTCCAGCTGCCCGGCGAGCGACTCCGACCACTCGTACGGCGTCGCCGGGTCATTGGTCGTGCCGACCACGAGGATCGGGCCCGCCCCCTCGGCGTTGATCTCGCCACGCGTGCCGGTGGGCGGGTAGGGCCACACCGAGCAGGAATCCGGGCCGCTCCAGTACGGAGCGATGGTCGGCGCTCCGTCGGCGATCTTCTTCTCGGTCGCCGCCTCCGCCGCGGGGTCGTCTTCGACCGGATAGTCCATGCAGTTGTAGGCGCGGAACGCTTCGCTCGAGTTGTCGAGATAGGTGCCGTTCTCGCGTCCGTTGTAGAAATCGGCGAGGAAGAATGCCGTCGTCGGGTCACCCTGCAGGGCCTCGTCGAGCGCCTGCGTCAGGTACTGCCAGCTGTCTGCCGAGTACAGGGCCGCGATGATGCCGGTCATCAGCGCATCCGCGCCCAGCATGCGTCCGTCACCGTTCTCGAGCGGCGCCGCGTCGACGCTCGCGAGGAGCGCCCCGAGGTCGGCCATGGCCTCATCGACCGTGCCGTTGAAGGGGCACTCGCCCGAGTCGAGGCAGTTCTGCATGTACGCGCGGAGGGCCGATTCGAATCCGAGCGCCTGCGTCGCTCCGACATCGAGCCCCGAGACGGCCGGGTCGATCGCTCCGTCGAGCACGAGCCGCCCCGCTTTGTCGGGGTAGAGGTCGGCGTAGGTCGCGCCGAGGAACGTGCCGTACGAGTAGCCGATGTAGTTCAGCTGCTTGTCGCCGAGGACAGCGCGGATCAGATCCATGTCCCGTGCCGCGTTGATCGTGGTGACATAGGGCAGGATGCCGCCGCTGTTGGCCTCGCACGCTTCCGCGAACTCCTTGTGTGCCTCGAGCAGCTCGGCCTCCCATTCCGCGCTCCCCCGCTTGCCTGCGGGGATCGTGTAGAGATAGTCGTCCATGCCTGCAGCATCGAAGCAGGTCACGGCGGTCGATTCTCCGACGCCGCGGGGATCGAACCCGATCACGTCGTAGTTGTCGATGAGATCGGCGCCGACGGCGAAGTCGAGGCTGTCGCGGATGAGCTCGACACCGCTGGCGCCGGGGCCACCGGGGTTCGTGAGCAATGAGCCCTGGGAAGTCCCCGTCGCCTGATGGCGCACGACGGAGAGGGTGATCTCGCCGTCGCTCGGGTTCTCCCAATCGAGCGGAGCGGTCACGTCTGTGCAGTCGAATCCGGGACCGCACTCGCTCCAGGTGAGCGTCTGCCCGTAGAACGGCAGCAGGTCTTCTGCCACGCCTTCGGTGTCTGGAGCGTTCGTGGTGGAGGGCTTCGGTGCGGCCTGCTCGGGGATCATCGAATACAGGCATCCGGAGAGCACGACCGAGGCTGCGGCGAGGCCTGCGATCACGGCGACGGTACGTCGGAAGCGGGAAGTCGGTCGGTTGTTCACGGTGTCCTCCCGCTCGTGACAGTCACGAGCAAGCTCTCGAGGGCGAGCAGCGGTGCGACGTTGCGCTCCAGCGACTGGCGCGTGTCGGCAAGGTGGTCGAGTACGACAAGAGTACGGGTCTCGGGCCAGGCCGCTGCCAGCGCGGCCAGATCTTCGCGAAGCTCGCGATTGATCAGCTCGTCATCTCTGCCGAACTGCAGCATGACGACGTCACGGAACAGCGACTGCAGATCGGTGAGCACTCTGTCGATGCCGTCACGCAGACTTCGGGTCGCACGCTTCTTCTGGTCGTCCTCCAGCGCGGAGATCTGCGTCCGCAGAGCGGGGGGAACGGCCTGCCCCTCGGCGATGCCGACCATCCGGAGCAGAGATGCGCGCTCGGCTGCGTCGCGCTCGGCGGTGAGCGCCTTGGCGTCGTCGGTGGCGGCCTGGATGATGCGACCGGCGACCTCGACGGCGTCATTGACGCCGCGAACCCCCAGCACCGACCGCAGGGTCTCGTCGCGGCGGCGACGGGCAGCCTCATCGGTGGCGAGACGCTGGGCCATGCCGATGTGCCGTTGCGCATGACGAGCGGCCTGCTCGGCGATGTCCTCGTCGACCCCCGTGCGAAGGGTGATCAGGCGTGCGACGTCTGCGACATCGGGCTCGCGCAGTCGCAGCGAGCGCACGCGTGAGCGGATCGTCGGCAGCAGGTCGGCTTCGCTCGGGGCGCAGAGGATCCAGACCGTCTGCTCGGGGGGCTCTTCGAGAGCTTTCAGCAGCACGTTGGAGGTGCGCTCGACCATGCGGTCGGCATCTTCGACCACGATCACGCGATAGCGGCCGGCCGACGGCGCGAAGTACGAGCGCTCGACGAGCGCACGCGCCTCCGCGATCGTGATGATGACCTTGTCGGTGCGCAAGGCGGTGACATCGGGATGCGTTCCCGCGAGCACCTGACGCATCGCCGCCTCGTCATCGGGGTGATCCGCTACGAGTGCGGCGGCGAAGGCGTGCGCGAGCGTGGATCGGCCTGACCCGGGAGGGCCGGTGATGAGCCACGCGTGCGACAGCGCGGAGGGATCGGATGCGGCGTTGCGCAGAGTGTCGACAGCAGCATCCTGCCCCCACACATCGGCCCACGGGAAAGGGGCGGCGACAGTCTGGGGCATGTCCTCAGCCTAATCGGGAGCACCGACGTGCGCGGCAACCGCCGTCGAGAGCGCGGGCTCGTCGGCTGCACGCGCAGTACCGCGCGTCCGGCTCAGCCGATCAGCGTCGCGACCCGCTCGCGGATCTGCGCAGCGATGACCTCGGGTGCCGCTGCGGCGTCGATGACCAGGAACCGCTCCGGTTCGGCTCGCGCCAGAGCGAGGTACGCGTCGCGGACCCGCGCGTGGAACTCGGTCTTCTCTGCCTCGAGCCGGTCGAAGGGCTTGTCGGCCGAATCGAGTCGCAGGCGCGCAGACTCGGGCGCGAGGTCGAGCAGCACGGTGAGATCGGGCAGCGCGCCCTCTGCGGCCCACAGCGACAGGTTGCGGATCTCGTCGCCGTCGAGCACACGCCCTGCGCCCTGGTAGGCGACGGATGAGTCGAGATAGCGATCCTGCAGCACGACCTCGCCGCGGGCGAGAGCGGGCCGGACGACCGTCGCCACATGGTGCGCGCGGTCGGCGGCGTAGAGAAGAGCCTCGGCGCGCGGCGCGATGTCGCCTCGGTGGTGCAGCACGATGTCGCGGATCAGCTGACCGACCTCGGACCCACCCGGCTCGCGGGTGCGCACGACTGTCAGCCCTTCATCCGTCATCCACTGGGAGAGGAGGTTCGACTGCGTGGTCTTGCCCGATCCGTCTCCGCCCTCGAGGGTGATCCAGATTCCCGGGCCTGACGTCACGAACCGGCCTTCTTCGCGGCGTTCGCGGCGCGAGTCGCCGCCGCCTTCTTGGCTGCCGCGGACCGTGCGGCTGCTTTCTCGGCATCCGTCGCCGTCGTCTTGGCCGGGGCCTTCTTCGCCGCAGGCTTCTTGGCCGGCGCCTTCTTGGCTGCAGGCTTCTTGGCTGCGGGCTTCTTGGCCGGCGCCTTCTTCGCGGCTGCGCCGCGCTTGGGAGCCGGACCCTTCGCGCGCTTGTCGGCGAGCATCTGCACGGCGATCTCGAAGGTGATGTCCTCGACCTTCTGCCCGCGGGGGATCGTCACATTCGTCTCGCTGTCGGTGACATAGGCGCCGAAGCGCCCGTCGCGGATGCGGATCGGCTTGTTGCTGACCGGGTCAGCTTCGAACTCGGCCAGCGCACTCGACGCACGGCGGGATCCGGCGCCGTATTTCGGCTGCGCGTAGATCTCGAGTGCCTTCTCGAGCGTCACGTCGAAGATCTCCGACTCGCTCTCGAGCGAGCGGGAGTCCGTGCCCTTCTTCAGGTACGGACCGAATCGACCGTTCTGAGCGGTGATCTCCTCACCGCTCTCGGGGTCGGCTCCGACGATGCGCGGCAGGCTGAGCAGCTGCAGAGCGGTGTCGAGGTCGATCGTGTCGACGGACATCGAGCGGAACAGCGAGGCGGTGCGCTGCTTGGGCGCCGTGGCCTTCTTCGCCCCCCGCTTGGGCTTAGGAGCATCGACGACCTCGCCGGTCGCCTCGTCGACCGCGGCGTCCTCGGACACCGGGTCGTTCTCCTGCACGTAGGGTCCGAAGCGTCCGTCCTTGACGACGACGATCTTGCCATTGTCCGGGTTGGTGCCCAGCACGCGGTCGCCGGCGACCGGCGCATCGATGAGCTCCTGCGCCTTGGCCGCCGTCAGCTCATCGGGCGCCAGATCTTCGGGCACGTTCACGATGCGCGGCTTCTCATCGGGAGCCTCGGGGTTCGCGACCTCGAGGTAGGGGCCGTACTTGCCGAAACGCAGCGTGGCTGTGTCGGTGATGGGCGTGGAGTTGAGCGCCCGCGCATCGATCTCGCCGAGGTTGTCGACGGTCTGGCGGAGGCCGACGTGCGAATCAGAGCCGTAGTAGAAGGAACGCAGCCACTCGACCCGCTTCTGCTCGCCCCGGGCGATCGCGTCGAGATCGTCTTCGAGCGCCGCGGTGAAGTCGTAGTCGATCAGGTCGGCGAAATGCTCTTCGAGCAACCTGACCACGCTGAATGCGAGCCAGGTCGGAACCAGCGCCTGTCCGCGCTTGGTCGCGTACCCTCGGTCGATCACGGTGCCGATGATGCTGGCGAAGGTCGAGGGGCGGCCGATGCCGTGCTCTTCGAGCGCCTTGACCAGCGATGCCTCCGTGAAGCGCGGCTTGGGGGTGGTGCGGTGGCCCTTGGCCTCGGCATCCGACATGCGCAGCTCGTCGCCCACGGCGACCACGGGAAGCGACTGGTTCTCGTCGGCATCCTTGTCGTTGCGCTTCTCGTCGCGTCCCTCTTCATAGGCCTCGAGGAAGCCCTTGAACGTGTACACGGTGCCGGACGCGGTGAACTCGGCGTTCTGCCCGGCTGCATCGACCGCGATCGTGACCGTCGTGGTCTCGTACTTCGCGTCGGCCATCTGGCTGGCGACGGTGCGCTTCCAGATCAGGTCGTACAGACGGTGCTCCTCGCGGTCCAGCTCCGAGGAGACGGACTTCGGCGTGCGGAAGTTCTCGCCCGAGGGACGGATCGCCTCATGCGCCTCCTGCGCGTTCTTGCTCTTCGACTTGTAGGCGCGAGGCTTGAGCGGGACCGCGGTGTCGCCGTAGAGCGCGACGGCCTGACTGCGAGCCGCCTGCACCGCCTGGGTGCTCAGCGCCACCGAGTCGGTACGCATATAGGTGATGTATCCCTTTTCGTACAGCCGCTGGGCAACGCTCATCGCCTGCTTCGCGCTCATCGAGAGCTTTCGACCGGCCTCCTGCTGCATGGTGGAGGTCGTGAACGGTGCGTACGGGCTGCGGGTTCCGGGCTTCGCTTCGACCTTGGTCACCGCACCGGTGCCCGCGGCGTCGACCGCGTGCGCCAGCGCCGCGGCCTTCTTCTCATCGAGGACGACGACGGCCTTCTTGAGCTTTCCGTCGTCGTCGAAGTCGGTGCCTCGGGCGAGCTGTCCGCCGTCGACGCGGACCAGGCGGACCTTGAAGCCCGAAGAGGACGAGGCGAGCGCTTCGACATCCCAGTACTCTGCCGACACGAACGCCATGCGCTCGCGCTCTCTCTCGACGATCATGCGGGTGGCGGCGGACTGCACGCGTCCGGCCGACAGGCCCGTCTTGACCTTGTACCAGAGCACGGGCGAGACATCCCAGCCGTACAGCCGGTCGAGGATGCGGCGGGTCTCCTGAGCGTCGACGAGGTCTGTGTCGAGTTCACGGGTGTTGCCGATGGCCGCCTGGATCGCGTCCTTCGTGATCTCGTGGAAGACCATGCGCTTGACGGGGACCTTCGGCTTCAGAGTCTCGAGCAGGTGCCAGGCGATGGCCTCGCCTTCGCGGTCCTCATCAGTGGCGAGCAGGAGCTCGTCGGCGGTCTTGAGCGCACGCTTGAGCTCGGCGACGGTCTTCGTCTTGCGATCGGACACGACGTAGTAGGGGTCGAAGTCGTTGTCGACGTCGATCGAGTACTTCCCGTACGCCTGCTTGTCGGCGGCGGGGATGTCCTTCTTGTCGGCGAGGTCGCGGATGTGGCCGACGGAGCTGAGCACCTCATAGCCGTCGCCGAGGTATCCCTGAATCGACCGCATCTTCGTCGGGGACTCGACAATGACGAGCTTCTTGCCTTCAGCCAAGGGAGCGTCCTTTCTTCGAAGCACACCATACACACCGCCGTGATGGGTTGGTCACAGTGGTCGCCTGCATTTTCGCCGGAAAGTGCTCGTGCCGCCGTCAGGATCCCTCGGGTGGCCCAGCACGGGCTCGGGAGACGGCAGCGAGTCCAGCGTACGCCGCGTTCACCTGCACAGTCGCCACGAAGCCCTCGACGGCGCACTCGGTGAGGGTCGTGCCCGACGCCGCCGCGACCCGCGCGGCGAGGACGCACGGGTCGTCGGCCGCGACGATCGCACCGCTGGCCGCATCGGCTGCGGCGAGGGCCGCGGCGTCTGCCGCGCCGGCGGCCCTCTGCGCCGTGACGGCTGCTCCCCCGACTCCGGCGAGCCCCAGCGAGAGCGCCGCAGCGACCGCGAGAACACCGGCCGCGAGAGCCGAGCCCGCCATCAGCCGCCCTCCCCTGCGATGGTCGTCATCAGAGCCCTCCGGCGAGTGCGCAGCTGGACGCCTGCAGCGGGATCCGGATGAAGCCGCCGATCACGACGTCGGCGTGCGCCTCGACGCAGACGAGGTCTCCGGATGAGCTGCTCGACATTCCGGCGCCGTGAACCGCGGTCGACACCGCCCGCGATGCCCTGCCCGGGTCTTCCCCTCGGCCGAGGAGGCGCGCGGCATCGGCCGACGCATCCTGGAGCGCGACCTGCCGAGACGCCGCACCCAGCGCGCCGGCCCCGAGCAGAAGCGTGAGGACCACCGCGGGCAGTGCGAGTGCGAGCTCGGCGGTCGCAGACCCCCTCTCGCCGTCACGATCGGCGCTCATCACGAGACCGTGAGAGCCCGACGCACCAGGTCGGTGAGGATGCCGCGCACCTCGTCCGATCTCATGATGACGACGAGCAGCCCCGCGAAAGCCACGGCGGCCATCGTCGTGATCGCGTATTCGGCGGTGGCGGCGCCGCTGTCGTCTCCGAACAGCGTCGCGGAGCGGCGCTGGGTGAGCGGAGGGAGAGTGTTCATCGGTTCCTTCTTTCTATGTGCGGATGCGCGAGCATCCTGTGGTCGGCAGCCGTCATAGCGGCAGCGGAGTCGAGAGGAGCACGCTCAGCAGCAGCGGAGCGACTCCCAGCAGGAGAAAAGCCGGCAGGGTGCAGACGCCGAGCGGGATCAGCAGTTTCGTCGAGAGCTTCGCCGCGCGCATGCGTCCGTCCACGCGGGACGCGTGACGCTCCTGGCCTGCGGAGGCACGAAGAAGTTCGCCGGCGGGCACTCCCGCAGCGTGCGAGAGCTCGAGCACCGCACGGATTCGAGCGTCGTCCCCGCGCCGAGACGCCGGGCTGTCCGCGACAAGGCGCAGAGCACGATCGATCGAGGCGCCCCCGGAGAGAGCGACAGCCATGAGTTCCGCCTGCATGCCCGGTGTTCCCGGCTCCGGTCGCGCGCGCCGAAGCAGTCGGTTCGTCCAGCCTCGGGCCGCGAGGACGAGCAGGAGCCCGGCCACGACGCAGCCCGCGCCTGCAGGTGTCCCGAAGATGACGCCGAGGGTGTCGAAGCCGAGGGCGAAACCGAGCAGCAGACCGGCGAAGGGCATCCACAGGAGCAGACGCGCGGTGCCCGCAGGCTCCGCCAGAGCTATCCGCACATCGTCAGCCGCAGAAGCGGCGTCACGAAGCGTCTCGGCGATCATCCGCAGCACCTCGGCCAGCGGCGCCCCGACCGTTGTCGCCACTTCCCACGCGGCGGCCAGGTCTCGCCAGGGGCCTCCCTCAGCTTCGATCGCAGCGATGAGCGGGGCGCCGTCGTCCACTCGATCCACGACGGACGCCGCGTGCACATCGCCGATCGAGGCGAGGTGGCGCCACGCGACCAACGGCACCGCTCCGGCCTGCAACAGCACGGCCAGCGTCTGCACCGAGGTAGCCGCGTCGGTTCCCGCATCGTCGGTGCCGCGCCGCCGAGCGCTCACCACGGCCGCACCTCCTCGATGCTCAGCCGGTCGCCGGTCAGCGCCAGCTCCCCTGCCTGCGCGATGCGGCGCTGACCGCCGGGCGTCCGGTCGAGATGCAGAACGATCGTGAATGCGCTCACGGCTTGGCGTGCGAGCGCCGTGGCGTCCATCGATGCCAGCGCGCCGAGCGCTTCGAGCCGGGCAGGCACATCGCTCAGACCACTCGCATGGAGGGTCCCCGCGCCCCCGTCATGCCCGGTGTTCAGAGCCGTCAGCAGTTCTCTCACCTCTTCGCCCCGGCATTCCCCGACCACGAGACGATCGGGGCGCATGCGCAGCGACTCGCGGACCAGCCGTGCGAGGCTGATGCCGCCGGCACCCTCGAGGTTCGACTGCCGTGCCTCGAGAGCGACGTGGTGCGGATGCTGCGGCCGCAGCTCGGCGACATCCTCTATGGTGACGATGCGCTCGGAGGTCGGCGCAGCCGACAGCAGGGCCGACAGCAGGGTCGTCTTGCCTGTGCCGGTGCCGCCGGTGATGAGGATGTTCGCACGTTCAGCCACCAGGCCGAGCAGCCAGCTGTGCTGCCTGGCGTCGAAGGCGCCGAGCGCCGCCAGAGCATCGAGATCCGCGGCGCGCACCCTGGGCACACGGATCGACAGCGCCGTGCCCGACGTCGAGACCGGCGAGAGGATGGCATGCACTCTGATGCCGGAGTCGAGCCTCACGTCGACGCAGGGCGCCTGGTCGTCGAGATGGCGACCGCCGAGGCCGACGAGCGCGACCGCGAGATCGCGAACCTCCCGTTCGGACGCGCTCCACCCCTGCACGGCCTCGGTGCCGCGACCCCGGTCGACGAACAGCCCCGAGGCGCCGTTGACGAAGATGTCGGTGACCTCCTCGTCAGCGCAGTGCTCCGCGAGCGGGCCGAACACGGGATCGACCCGCAGCGGTGTCCCCCCGCGTCGCGTGGTGCGGTCGGCGAGCGACGACGTGCCGCGCGGCTGGATGACGAAGGGATCGGGCATCCCCCGAAGCTAGGCCCAGCACCGAGCTCACCGCCCACCCGGGACGATGCTCTGGCGGCACCTGTGGGCAACCCCGGCCGGGCGTTCGGCGTGCAGAGAGGGTCGCGATAGCGGACACGAGGAGCGAGCCTCCGATGGGAGCGCTCCCGAAGGAGAGAGGGCGGCACCTCACGGGGGGAATGAGATGCCGCCCACGGCGTCCCTCATGGGGGAATCGGGCACGCCAAAGCCAGAATGAGAATTCGGCTGACGTCGAGTGTACGCAAGGCTACCGTCCTGACAAAACCGACCGGACTACCTACTTTCGGCAGTATGCGATGTCCGTGCCCGGAGCTAGATTCACCCTGACCTGATCGTGCCGAGACGCGTTCACGCCTGCACGACCTGCTACGCCGCAAAGGAGCGCCTGCCGATGAGCAGCCAGATCGATCATCTTCTCGATGAGACCCGCCAGTTCCCGCCCTCCGAGGAGTTCGTCGCGCAGTCGGTGTCCTCTCCCGCGCTGTACGAGAGCGCGGCGGCCGACCGTGAGGCCTTCTGGGCTGCTCAGTCCGCCGAGCTTCTCGAATGGCACAAGCCGTTCACCCGGGTGCTCGACTGGTCGACTCCTCCGTTCGCGAAGTGGTTCGATGACGGCGAGCTGAATGTGGCCTACAACTGCCTCGATCGTCATGTCGAGGCAGGCAACGGCGATCGCGTCGCCCTGCACTGGGAGGGCGAACCGGGCGACTCGCGCACCCTCACGTACGCCGAGCTCACCGACGAGGTCAAGCGCGTCGCCAATGTGCTCGAGGGCCTCGGCGTCGGTCACGGAGACCGCGTCGCGATCTACCTGCCGATGATCCCCGAGGCGGTCGCATCGATGCTCGCGGTCGCCAGGGTGGGCGCGATCCACTCGGTCGTGTTCGGCGGTTTCAGCGCCGACAGCCTGCGGTCGCGCATCGACGATGCGGGCGCCAAGCTCGTCATCACCGCAGACGGCGGATACCGCAAGGGCCGTGTCTCGGCGCTGAAGCCGGCTGTCGACCAGGCCCTCGCAGATCGCGGTGACGGCGAGCAGCAGACCGTCGAGCACGTGCTCGTCGTCAGGCGCGGCGAGAACGAGGTCGACTGGCAGGACGACCGCGACCTCTGGTGGCACGACGTGGTTCCCGCCGCCTCGCCCGAGCACACGGCCGAGGCATTCCCCGCCGAGAACCCGCTTTTCATCCTCTACACCTCGGGCACGACGGGAAAGCCCAAGGGCATCCTGCACACCTCCGGCGGATACCTGACCCAGGCCGCGTACTCGCACAAGTACGTGTTCGACCTGCACCCCGAGACCGACGTGTACTGGTGCACGGCCGACATCGGATGGATCACCGGACACAGCTACGTCACCTACGGCCCGCTCGCGAACGGCGCGACCCAGGTGATCTACGAGGGCACCCCCGACACCCCGCACCCCGGCCGCTGGTGGGAGATCATCGAGAAGTACAAGGTCTCGATCTTCTACACGGCGCCGACAGCGATCCGCTCATTCATGAAGATCGGCCGCAGCGTCCCGGCGAAGTTCGACCTGTCGTCGCTGCGCCTGCTCGGCTCGGTGGGCGAACCCATCAACCCCGAAGCCTGGATCTGGTACCGCGATGTGATCGGTGCAGGCAAGACCCCCATCGTCGACACGTGGTGGCAGACCGAGACCGGCGCGATCATGGTGTCGGCACTCCCCGGCGTCACCGCCACCAAGCCCGGCTCCGCGCAGGTGCCGCTTCCCGGGATCTCGATCGACGTGGTCGATGAGACCGGCGCAGAGGTCGGCAATGGCAACGGCGGGCTTCTCGTGGTCACAGACCCCTGGCCGAGCATGCTGCGCGGCATCTGGGGCGACCCCGAGCGCTTCAAGGAGACCTACTGGGAGAAGTTCGAGAAGCAGGGCTATTACTTCGCGGGCGACGGCGCTCGTCTCGACGGCGACGGCGACCTCTGGCTGCTCGGACGGGTGGATGACGTCATGAACGTCTCGGGTCACCGGCTCTCGACCGCCGAGATCGAGTCGTCGCTCGTGGCGCACGAAGCCACCGCCGAGGCCGCTGTGGTCGGAGCCGCCGATGAGACCACAGGCCAGGCGGTCGTCGCGTTCGTGATCATCAAGGAGAGCTACCTCTCGGCGCACGACCCTGCCGGTCTCGCTCAGCAGCTGCGCCTCTGGGTCGGCGAGCAGATCGGCGCGATCGCACGACCCCGCGACGTCTACATCGTCGGGGAGCTGCCGAAGACCCGCTCGGGCAAGATCATGCGGCGCCTGCTGCGCGACGTCGCCGAGGGCCGCGAGGTCGGCGACACCACGACCCTGGCGGACACCGCGGTGATGAGCATCATCTCGGCGCAGGTCAGGTAGGGCGGATGCAGAACGCCCCCTCCCGATCGATCGTCGGGAGGGGGCGTTCTTCACGTATCGGTCAGGCGAGGATGAACGTGACCTCGACCTCGACAGGGCTGTCGAGCGGCAGCACCGGCACTCCGACGGCCGCGCGTGCATGGCGCCCGGCGTCGCCGAAGATCTCGCCGAGCACGAGGCTCGCACCGTTGATGACGCCGGGCTGGCCGGTGAAGTGGGGCGTGGATGCCACGAAGCCGCCGACTCGCAGCACTCCGCCGATCCTGTCCACTCCGCCGACCGCATCAGCCGCTGCCGCGAGGGCGTTCAGCGCGCAGGTGCGGGCGTAGCGGTTCGCGTCTTCGGCGCTGACCTCGGCGCCGACCTTGCCCGTGGCCGGCAGCTCGCCGGCGGTGAACGGGAGCTGGCCGGAGGTGTAGACGAGTCCGTCATGCACGACGGCCGGGACGTAGGCGGCGACGGGCGCTGCCACCGCCGGAAGCTCGATGCCGAGCTCGGTCAGACGCTGGGAGAGGCTCACGCCGCGCCCCCCTCGAACTGGCGCGACGCTTCGGCAGCGGCCGCGAGACCGGCGTTGCCTGCGGCATCCGCCGACACCGGACGCTTGAGGTAGGCCACGAGCCCGCCCTCGGGCCCCTGAATGACCTGCACGAGCTCCCACCCCTGCTTGCCCCAGTTGTTGAGGATCGCGGCGGTGTTGTGGATCAGCAGCGGGGTGGTGAGGTACTCCCACGTGGTCATGGCTCTCCTGTCTGGCGGCATCCGCGATGGCGGCTGCGTCAAAGGCGGTATTCAGGGAACTCCCCTACGATCTAGCGTATGCCTCAAAAGAATCGCACGGTGAAAGGTGCGCTCGGCGGAGTCCTCGGACTCGTCGGGCTGAGCGCCGTCGCCGGTCTCCTCGTCGCGGCCAGCGTCACCCCTGTGCTGGCGATGACCGGTATCGCCGGGTCGCAGGCCCTCACCATCTTCGAAGACCTCCCGGAGAACCTCCAGGTCGGCGCACCGATGCAGCAGTCGACGATCTACGCGACCGGTCTCGACGGCAACCCCGTCGCACTTGCGTCGTTCTATGAGCAGAAGCGCATCCCAGTCGCCTACGACCAGGTCGCACCGGTGATGTACGACGCGATGCTCTCGAGCGAGGACAAGAACTTCTACACCCACGGCGGAATCAACCTCGGCGCGACGATCAAGGCCGCAGTCGGGAACGTCGCAGGCACCACCGACAGAGGCGCCTCCACGATCACGCAGCAGTACGTGAAGAACGTCCAGGTGCAGGAGTGCGAGCAGGACGTCGACCCCGCGGCCGAGGACTACTCCACTCAGATCGAGCAGTGCTTCCTCGATGCGGCAGTCGCCGAGGGCGGCGAGGGCATCGAACGCAAGCTGCAGGAGATGCGCTACGCGTTGAAGATCGAGAAGGAGTACTCGAAGAACGAGATCCTTCTCGGCTACCTCAACATCGCCAACTTCGGTGGCACCATCTACGGCATCGAGGCTGCAGCGAACCGCTACTTCTCGACCACCGCGGCGAACCTCAGCCTCGCTCAGGCGGCCACGATCGCCGGAATGGTCCAGGAGCCCAACAGGTTCCGCATCGACCGCCCGGGCGGGATCTGGACTGATGACGCCGGAGTGGCTCACAACGGAGACGCCGACGGCTACAAGGACACGAAGGACCGCAGAGACTACGTCCTCGAGCGGATGCTGCTCGACGGCAAGATCACGCAGGCCGCGCATGACGAGGCCGTGGCCACGCCGGTCACCCCGGTGCTGAGCGAGCCTCAGCAGGGTTGCGGGGCCGCAGGCGACAACGCCTACTTCTGCCAGTACGTGAAAGCCGTCATCGAGAACGACGAGGCCTTCGGCGCCACCGCGGAGGAGCGTCGCTCGAACCTGCGCCGCGGCGGCATGGAGATCTACACCTCGCTCGACCTGCGGGTGCAGCAGACCGCGATCGACGCCGTGAGGTCGCAGGTCCCGCAGGCGATGCCCGGGATCCTGGTGGGCGGCGCCGGAGTGTCGGTCGAAGCGTCCACGGGGCGCATCCTCGCCATGGCCCAGAACACGGTCTTCAACGAGACGACCGAGGCGAACCTCGCCGCCGGAGAGACCTCGCAGGTCTTCGCCGCCGACAAGGCCCACGGCGGCTCGACTTACGGGTTCGAGACCGGATCGACCTACAAGCTCTTCACTCTGCTGAGCTGGCTGGAGTCGGGCCACTCGGTCAATCAGGTGCTCGACGGACGTCTCAAGACCTTCAGTCCCTTCACGAAGTGCGGCGACCGGGTGACGAACAGCGCCAAGATCAACAACTTCGGGAACTCCGGCGGTTCGGTGGGCAGCGTGAGGCAGTTCACCGCGCAGTCGCTGAACACCGGCTTCCTCGCGATGGCGCAGCAGCTCGACCTCTGCGACATCAACGAGGTCGCCAAGAGACTCGGCGTCCACTACGGCAACGGCGATGACATCACGGTCGGCGGAACCACCTCCAACACCGCGCCGAACGACCCGTTCCCGACCGTCCTCGGCTCGAAGAGCGTGGCCCCGCTGCAGATGGCCGGCGCCTACGCGACTGTCGCGAACAACGGCGTCTACTGCGAGCCACGCGTGATCGACCGCGTCATCGGCGAGAACGGAGCGGAGATCACGCCTCCTGCGCAGAACTGCTCCCAGCAGCTCACTCCCGAGGTGGCGGCCACCGCGGCGTTCGCACTGCGCGGCGTCATGGAGGGCAACGGCACCGGAACGAGGGCGAACCCGTTCGACGGCACTCAGCTGATCGGCAAGACCGGTACCGCCGAGAAGGAGCACACGATGCTCGTCGAATCGAGCACCAAGGTCACGACCGCGGTGTGGGTGGGCAACATCGACGGCCGCGTGCCGCTGAACGACTTCCGCAACGGAGATGGAACCCGGCTGGGCGACATCCGCTACGGTCTCGCCAAAGCGATCCAGGGAGCCGCGAACGCCGTCTACCCCGCTGACGCATTCCCCGGGCCCGATGACAAGCTGGTCCGCCAGGTGCTGACGGACGTTCCCGATGTCGTGGGCAAGTCTGTCGGCGAGGCGAGCTCGCTCATCGAGGCAGCCGGCTTCACCGCAGCCGTCGGCCCGGCCGTCGACGGCCCCGCAGGCGATGTGGTCATGGCTCAGGATCCCTCCGGCCAGGCCCCGAGCGGTGCGACCATCACGATCTCACCGAGCAACGGCCAGGGTGCGACCGTGCCGGACATCACCGGTCAGTCGAAGTCCGAAGCGCAGAGCGCGCTGTTCGGCGCAGGGTTCTCGTCGATCGACTTCGACGGATCGTGCAACGGACAGAATGCCGCAGTGACGTCGACCGACCCGGCAGCGAACACGGCGACCACAAAGAGCACATCCATCAAGGTCAGCTGCAAGTGACCCCGCGTCGTGCGGCGCACCCGGCCCTCATCGCGCTCGGCGCGGTGGGGGCCGCTGGTGCTGCGGCCGCCGTCTGGGGCATCGGCATCGAGCGTTACCTGTTCACCGTGCGTGAGGCGACGGCATCCGCTCTCGCCCCCGGCTCCGCACCGGTGCGCGTGCTGCACATCTCGGACGCGCACATGGCTCCGTGGCAACATCGCAAACAGGACTGGCTGGCCTCGCTCGCGCAGCTCAAGCCCGATCTCATCATCAACACGGGCGACAACCTCGGGCATCGGGACGGTCTCGCGGGTATTCGGCGAGCCTTCGATCCTCTCGCAGGCATCCCCGGTGTCTTCGTGCACGGCTCGAATGACGTGATCGGCCCGTCGCCGCGAAATCCGATCCGGTACTTCGCAGGCCCGTCGGAGCGACCGCGCGAGCTGAACTTCCTCGACACCGACGCGATGGATGCCTACTTCACCGACGAGCTCGGATGGACGAGTCTCAACAACGCCGCAGCGCGGCTCTCGGTTGCCGGCAACCCGCTCGACCTCTTCGGTGTGAGCGACGCGCACTGCGACTGGGATCGACTCGAAGATCTGCCAGGGGCGATCGACGCCCTCGGACCGCGGGATGCCGACGCGACCGTGCTCGGTGTCACCCACGCGCCGTATCAGCGAGTACTGGACGGCTTCGTCGATCTCGGAGCCGACGCGATCTTCGGGGGCCACACGCACGGCGGCCAGGTCTGCCTGCCGGGCTTCGGTGCTCTCGTCGCGAATTGCGACATCCCGCTGAAGCAGGCGAAGGGCCTCAGCACGTGGACGCAGGGAGACCGCACGGTTCCGCTCAACGTCAGCGCCGGCTGTGGCCACTCGATCTACGCACCGGTGCGCTTCGCATGCCGCCCCGAGGCGACACTGCTCACGCTGACGGCGCGCGCGTGACGCCTCGATTCGGCGCTGAGAGCATTTCGCTGTAGACTCGGAGGGTTGCAAAACGGGGTGTGGCGCAGCTTGGTAGCGCGCTTCGTTCGGGACGAAGAGGTCGCAGGTTCAAATCCTGTCACCCCGACCAGTAACACCGGAAGGCCGTCCTCACGGGCGGCCTTCTCTGTATCCGCCCCGAGGTGAAAGGCACCGCGTGAGTCGTCTGCTCCCTCGCCCGCGCCGCCTCACCCGCGGTATCGCGCTCGGTCTCGGCATCCCGTTCCTCCTGGGTCTGGCGCTGCTCACGCTCACGCCCGAGCGCGTCGAGAGGTCGATGCCGAACCTGCTCGATCTCGTGCTGTCGGCGGCGCACCGCATGGGGTGGGAGTCTCTCGACTTCACCGGCCTCGAGGTCATCGCCAACGTGCTGGTGTTCGTACCCATCGGCATCCTCGCATTCATCCTCGTGCCGCGCCGCCTCTGGCCCCTGGCGATCGTGTTCGGACCGGCTCTGTCGCTCTCGATCGAGGTCTTTCAGCGCCTCGTGCTGCCCCATCGCGCGGCCACTCTCACCGACGTGGTAGCGAACTCCGGCGGAGCACTGATCGGGGTCGCCCTCGCAATCGCGGGCACCCTGCTCTTCGCACCGCGTTTCTCTCAGCATCGCCCGTCTACCCTGGAGGCAACATGACCTCGCCCGCACTCGTCGCCTTCGATCTCGACGACACCCTCGCCCCGTCGAAAGAGCCCATCGATCCGCGCATGGCCGCACTGCTGCTCGCCCTGCTGCAGAAGGTCGATGTGGCGATCATCTCGGGCGGCAACGAGACCCAGTTCCGCGCGCAGGTGATCGCTCGACTCGGAGCCATCGACGGCGAGTCCGCCGCCCGACTGCATCTGCTCCCGACCTGCGGCACCCGGTACCTGCGACACGACGGCACGGACTTCTCACCGCTCTACGCGCACGACCTCACCGCCCAGCAGAAGTCCGACGCGCTCACCGCGCTGCGCGAGGAGGCAGAGCGCCTCGGTCTCTGGGAGGCTCAGCCCTGGGGTGAGATCCTCGAGGACCGCGGATCGCAGATCACCTTCTCCGCGCTCGGGCAGAAGGCTCCCCGCGACGCGAAGCATGACTGGGACCCGTCTGGCGCGAAGCGGGAGTCTCTGCGAGACGCCGTGGCCGCGCGACTCCCCGACCTCGAGGTGCGGTCAGGCGGGTCGACCTCGATCGACATCACCCTGGCAGGCATCGACAAGGCGTTCGGTATGACGCAGCTCGCCGCGCACACGAGCATCCCGCTCACCTCGATGCTCTTCTACGGTGACCGACTCGATGAGGGCGGCAACGACTACCCGGTCCTCGCGATCGGCGTGCCCTCCGTGGCAGTGGAGGGCTGGGAAGACACCGCCGACAAGCTCGACGATCTTCTCCCGACTCTCTGACGCTCGGCGCCCCACCTCCCCCACGATCGGCGCGCAGAGTCCTAGCATGTCGATATGGAACCGCTGCTGATCGTCATCCTGACCGCAGCTGTCGCGAGCGCGGCGTGCTGGATCCTGTCTCTCATCACCCGGGACACCTCTTGGGTCGACCGGGCATGGTCGATCCTCCCTGTCATCTACGTGTGGATCTTCGCGGGAGCGGGTATCGCGAGCGGTGACGATGCGGGCCGCCTGACCCTGATGGCGGCCCTCGTGACCGCCTGGGGAATCCGCCTGACCTTCAACTTCGCCCGCAAGGGCGGGTACACCGGCATGGAGGACTACCGCTGGGCGATTCTGCGTGGGCGGATGAAGCCCTGGCAGTTCCAGATCTTCAATCTGCTGTTCATCATCGGCTACCAGATGACACTGCTCGTGCTGATCACTCTCCCCGCCGAGATCGCGCTGCAGAACCCCGCGCCACTGAACGCCTGGGACCTGCTCTTCGGCGCGCTCTTCCTCCTGCTGCTGGTCGGCGAGACCGTCGCCGACCGCGAGCAGTGGGAGTTCCACCGACGGAAGAAGCAGGCCGGCGGCACGCTGGCTCCGGGCTTCGTCACCCAGGGGCTGTTCCGCTACAGTCGCCACCCCAACTTCTTCTTCGAGCAGAGCCAGTGGTGGGTCCTCTACGCGATCGGGGCGAGCGCCGCTGTGGCATCGGGCGCGGGGTTCCTCGGCGGCGTGATCAACGGGACGATCATCGGCCCAGTCCTGCTCAGCGTCCTGTTCGTCGGCTCGACGATCTTCACCGAATCCATCACCGCCGGAAAGTACCCGTCCTACGCCGCGTATCGCCGCAGGACGTCGATGCTCATCCCCTGGCCGCCGCGGGCACGGCCGGTCGCCGAGCCCGCGGCCTGACCGCAGGCCGCGTCAGCGCACGACCGCGTCGGAGGCCGTGCGCGTGACCGGCACGAGGCGGGTGAGCTGCGTGACGTGCGACGGCTCAAGCTCGGCGAGCGAGGCGACGCCCAGCAGGCGCATGGTGCGCTCGATCTCGCTGCGCAGGATCTCGATCGTGCGGTCGACCCCGGCACGCCCGCCCGCCATCAGCCCGTAGAGGTATGCACGGCCGATCAGCGTGAAGTCGGCGCCGAGGGCCACGGCGGCGACGATGTCGGCGCCGTTCATGATGCCCGTGTCGATCATGACCGTGAAGTCGTCACCCACAGCCTTGCGCACCTCGGGCAGCAGGTGGAACGGGATCGGCGCGCGGTCGAGCTGGCGGCCTCCGTGGTTGGAGAGCACGATGCCGTCGACGCCGGCATCGCGCAGTCGCAGCGAGTCCTCGACGTTCTGCACTCCCTTGATCACGATCTTCCCTGGCCAGATGTCGCGGATCACGGCGAGGTCGTCATAGCTGATCGTCGGATCCATGGCGGCGTCGAGCAGTTCGCCGACGGTGCCGCCGGTGGTGCTCAGCGAGGCGAACTCGAGCTTGGGCGTCGTCAGGAAGTCGTACCACCACCACGGGCGAGGAATCGCGTTGATGATCGTGCCGAGGGTGAGCTGCGGCGGGATGCTGAAGCCGTTGCGCTTGTCACGCAGTCGCGCGCCGGCAACCGGTGTGTCCACCGTGAACTGCAGCGTGTCGAACCCGGCGGCGGCCGCGCGGCGCGTGAGCTCGTAGGAGATCTCACGATCGCGCATCACGTAGAGCTGGAACCAGTTGCGACCGTTCGGGTTCGCGGCCTTCACGCCCTCGATCGACGTCGTGCCGAGCGTCGACAGCGTGAACGGGATACCGGCTGCAGCCGCGGCACCCGCACCCGCGACCTCGCCTTCGGTCTGCATGAGACGGGTGAACCCGGTCGGCGCGATGCCGAACGGCAGGGCCGACGGACCGCCCAGGATGTCGACCGAGGTATCGACCGCAGGGGCCGGACGAAGGATGCCGGGGTGGAACTCCACGTCCTGGAACGCCTGGCGCGCGCGCGTCAGCGACAGCTCGCCCTCTGCCGCGCCGTCGGTGTAGTCGAACGCGGCCTTCGGCGTGCGACGCTTCGCGATCGTGCGCAGGTCGTCGATCGTGAGCGCAGCATCGAGACGGCGCTTCTTGCCGTTGAACTCGGGCTTCTTGAACTTCATCAGGTCGAGAAGCTCTGCGGGGTTGGGAACCTGGCGCTGGACCATGTCGTGTCCTCTCAGTCGGTGGGTCGGGCGCTGCGGGTCAATCCCGCGGCGGTGTAGTAGCCGGTGATGTGCGCACGGACGAGAGCCCTCGCCGTCGTGGTGTCGCCTGCTGCGATGGCTCGGACGATGGCTCGGTGCTCGGAGCGCAGGACCGAGGCCATCGCGTCCCAATCATCGATCGCGGCCGCGCCCTCCTGCACGTACGACTCGATCGCCGTGCGCAGTCCTGCCATGATCGCCGCGACGACGGTGTTGCCGCTGGACTCGGCGAGTGCGAGGTGCAGCTGCGCGTCGAGGGCGAGGAACTCGGCGGACGTGAGCGCGTCTGCTTCCATCGCCGCCAGCACTCGGTGCGCGGCGGAGAGATCGGGCGCGTCCTGGGCGGCCAGCGCCTCGACCACGGCGTCTTCGAGCAGCAGACGGGTCTGCACGACATCGCTGAGTGGAAAGCCCTGCGCCGCGACCTGCAGGCGCAGCAGCGTCGACAGACCGCCGGTCGGCGTGGCGATCACGATCGCGCCCGACTGGGGCCCTGAGCCCGTCGCGGTGCGGATCAGGCCCATGACCTCGAGCACACGCAGAGCCTCGCGGACACTCGAGCGCCCCACTCCGAGGTCGGCCGCGAGATCGCGTTCGGAGGCGAGGCGATCACCGGGTCCGAGACGGCCGTCGAGGAGATCTCTCTCGACGTGCTCGAGGACGAGGCGCCAGGCTCGCGCAGGCTGCTCCGGCATCCGCTCTCCTCGTCGTCGGCGTTCGGCTGCGTCCGTCGTGGCCGCGCTCATGTGGTCTGACCACACTAGCGCGTGTGGTCAGACCACGCAATCCGTGCATGCCGAGACACCGCCCGAAGGCGGAAGTGCGATGCGCGGCGGGTTCTCAGCCCAGGCGCCCGCCGGACTCCTCGAGGTAGCACGCACCGCACAGCGATTCGTACGTCGTGATCTCCGGTGCCAGCGATCCGTCGGCGCCCTCGTCGATGGCGACCTGATCGCCGTCGAAGACGAAGCGACCGCCGACGACGCGGCCGTTGAAGACGGCTTTGCGCCCGCAGCGGCAGATGGTCTTGAGCTCTTCGAGAGAGTGCGCGATGGCGAGAAGCCGTGCCGAACCGGGGAATGCGTGCGTCAGGAAGTCGTTGCGGATCCCGTAGGCGATCACGGGGATGCCGTCTTCGATCGCGATGCGGAAGAGGTCGTCGACCTGCTCGGAGGTGAGGAACTGCGCCTCATCGATGAGGAGGCACGCGACGTCGAGCGCTCCGCCCGCGAGGTGCTCTCCCCCGGCCGCACTGCGCACCGCCTCTCGCTCTGCGGCGAACAGATCCCGAGCGTCGGCATCGGAGCCGATGAGGAAATCGACCTCTCGAGTCACTCCGAGACGGCTCGCGATCTCAGACGCACCTTTGGTGTCGATCGCGGGCTTCGCGAGCAGCACATGCTGACCACGTTCCTCGTAGTTGTACGCGGCCTGGAGCAGCGAGGTGGACTTGCCCGAGTTCATCGCCCCGTAGCGGAAGTAGAGCTTCGCCACCGGCGCGCTACTCGTTGATGCCGAGAGCGGCCGCCGTCGCTGCGGTGGACTTCGCGGCCAGCTCCGGATGCTTGTTCAGCTGCTCGCCGAAGGTGGGGATCAGCGCGCGCAACTCCGACTCCCAGCCGGGATACTCCTCGGGGAAGCACTTCTTGAGCAGATCGAGCATGATCGGCACGGCGGTGGAGGCACCGGGCGAGGCGCCGAGCAGACCGGCGATCGAGCCATCGGCTGCCGCGACCACCTCAGTGCCGAACTGCAGGATGCCGCCCTTCTTGGCATCCTTCTTCATCACCTGTGCACGCTGACCGGCGTCGATGAGCGTCCAGTCCTCGTCTTTCGCCGTCGGCATGAACGTGCGGAGGCTGTCGACCTTCTTGGCGTGGTTCTTCATCAGCTCGCCGACCAGGTACGTGATGAGGTCGGGATTCGCGAAGGCGACGCGCAGCATCGGCCACAGGTTGTGCGTGCGCACCTGGGACACGATGTCGAGCATCGAGCCGTTCTTGAGGAACTTGGGGCTGAACGTCGCGAACGGACCGAACATGAGCGAGGCCTCGCCGTCGACCACTCGGGTGTCGAGGTGAGGCACCGACATGGGCGGCGCTCCGACGGATGCCTGCGAGTAGACCTTGGCCTGGTGCTGGGCGACGATCTTCGGGTTCGAGGTCTTGAGGAACTGTCCACCGATCGGGAAGACGCCGTAGCCCTTGATCTCGGGGATCCCCGAGCGCTGCAGCAGCTTGAGCGCCCAGCCGCCGGCGCCGACGAACACGAAGCGCGCCTTGATCTGATTGGGCGTGCGACCGATCGTCGTGCGGTAGTTGATCAGCCAGGTGCCGTCTTTCTGCTTCTTCAGGCTCTTGACCTCGTGGTTGGTGCGCAGCGTGACGCCCGAATCGGTGAGGTGGTCGAAGAGCTGGTGCGTGAGCGCACCGAAGTCGACGTCGGTACCCGCGGGCACGCGGGTCGCCGCGAACGGCTCGCCCTTGCGGCGCTGCTGCATGAGCAACGGCGCCCACTTGTTGATGACGCGCGAGTCCTCGCTGTACTCGATGCCGTCGAACAGGGGCTGCTTCTTGAGAACCTCGTAGCGGTCCTTGAGGTACTTGACGTCCTTCTCACCGCGGACGAACGTCATGTGCGGGGTCGCGTTGATGAAGGTCGACGGAGCGTCGAGGACTCCCCTGTCGACCAGCGACGACCAGAACTGACGACTCTGCTGGAACTGCTCGTTGATCGAGACGGCCTTGGCCGGGTCGAGTGGAGCACCCTTCTGCTGCGGCATGTAGTTCAGCTCGCAGAGCGCCGCGTGGCCGGTGCCCGCATTGTTCCAGGGGTTGGAGGATTCCTGCGCCACATCGGAGAGTCGCTCGAAGGCGACGATCTTCCAATCCGGCTGCAATTCGTGCAGCAGGGTACCCAGGGTGGCGCTCATGATGCCACCACCGATCAAGACGACATCGACGGTTTCGGTCACCGCAACAGTCTAGTTCGAGGTCACGACGCTGCCGACCACGCGGGCAGGCCTGATCAGACCGGTTCCGCATCGCGGGGATGCGGTCAGGCTATGGCGACCAGACGATCGGCGAGGATCTCGGCGATCTGCACGGCATTCAGCGCCGCACCCTTGCGCAGGTTGTCGTTGCTGATGAACAGCACGAGGCCCCTGTTCTCGGGGGCGGACTGATCGGCGCGGATGCGACCGACGAAGCTCGGGTCCTTGCCCGCCGCCTGCAGCGGGGTGGGCACCTCGTCGAGAACGACACCCGGAGCCGCGGAGAGCACCTCGGTCGCACGCTCGGGAGTGATGTCTCTGGCGAACTCGACGTTGATCGAGAGCGAGTGACCCGTGAAGACCGGCACACGCACGCAGGTGCCCGCGACACGGAGGTCGGGCAGCTCGAGGATCTTGCGGCTCTCGTTGCGGAGCTTCTTCTCCTCATCGGTCTCGTTCTCGCCGTCGTCGACGAGGTTGCCCGCGAACGGGATGACGTCGAATGCGATCGGCGCGACATACTTCTCGGGCTCGGGGAAGTCGAGCGACGACCCGTCGTGCACGAGACGCAGTGTGTCACCCTGGGCGAGCACGCCCTCGATCTGACCGAGGAGCTCCTGCGCACCGGCGAGGCCGGAGCCGGAGACGGCCTGGTAGGTCGAGACGATGAGCCGCTCGAGGCCCGCTTCGGCATCCAGAGCCTTCAGCGCCGGCATCGCGGCCATCGTGGTGCAGTTCGGGTTGGCGATGATGCCGCGAGGGCGGTCATCGATCGCATGCGGGTTGACCTCGCTGACCACGAGCGGAACCTCGGGGTCGTTGCGCCAGGCGCTGGAGTTGTCGACGACGACGGCTCCGGCCTCGGCGAAACGAGGAGCGTATGCGCGGCTGGCGGTCGCACCGGCCGAGAAGAGGGCGATGTCGATGCCCCCGGCATCCGCGGTCTCGACGTCTTCGACGATGACGGTCGCTCCGCCGAACTCGACGGCGGTGCCCGCAGAGCGTGACGACGAGAAGAGGCGCAGCTCACGGATCGGGAAGGATCGCTCGATGAGGATCTCTCGCATGACGGCGCCTACCTGGCCGGTGGCGCCGACGATGGCGACGGAGAGTCCTGAGTCGGAGATGCGGGTCATGATGTTCCTTGGCGTCGTGCAGTGCTGCATGCGAGGCTTCGGGCGCGACGTCGGGATGCGGATGCCGCGCCTGGCGCCGATGTCAGGGTTTCGGTGAGTCTATCGTGCTGTGCGGAGGTCGAGGAGCCGGGCGGCACTCGGCCTGCGACGGGGTGGACGATCTGTGGGGGTGACGAATCGCGGACGGGAAGACGAATCGCGGATTGGATCGCCGAATGTGTCCGCGAATCGTCCTGTCGTCCGCCGATCGTCGCCGACCGCGGGGTCAGCGACCGGTGCCGGCGTGCACCGTGGCCTCGGCGTCGCCGTCGAGGCCGTAGGCGGTGTGCACGGTGCGTGCGGCCTCGGCGAGGTCGGTGTCGCGGAGCACGACCGAGATGCGGATCTCGGAGGTCGAGATCATCTCGATGTTGATGCCGCCGGCCGAGAGCGCCTCGAACAGCACGGCCGAGACGCCGGAGTGCGTGCGCATGCCCGCACCGACGACCGACAGCTTGCCGATCTGGTCGTCGTGCACGAGGTTCTGGAAGCCGACCTCTGTCTGCTCACCGGCCAGTGCCTTCAGCGCGCCCGCGGAGTCAGCCTTGGGAACCGTGAACGAGATGTCGGTGCGACCGGTCGCAGACACGTTCTGCACGATCATGTCGACGTTCGCGCCGGACTTGGCGACGATCTTGAAGATCTCCGCGGCCTTTCCGGGAACATCGGGAACGCCCGCGACCGTGATCTTGGCCTGGCCGAAATCGGTGGCGACACCGGCGACGATCGGTTCTTCCATGGCTGCTGCTCCCTCGGCTTCGCGAGGGTTCTTCATACCCTCGCCCAGAACGTATGTGCCCTCGGACGACGAGAACGTCGAACGGGCATGGATCAGGACGCCATGACGGCGTGCGTACTCGACGGCGCGGATGTAGAGCACCTTGGCGCCGTTGGCGGCGAGCTCGAGCATCTCCTCGCTGCCGATGTGGTCGAGCTTCTGCGCCTTCGGGATGACGCGGGGGTCAGCCGTGAAGATGCCGTCGACGTCGCTGTAGATCTCGCAGACATCCGCAGCGAGGGCCGCGGCCAGGGCGACGGCCGTCGTGTCGGAGCCGCCACGACCGAGCGTGGTGATGTCGCGTGTGTCGCGGTTGAACCCCTGGAAGCCGGCGACGATGACGATCGCCCCCTCATCGAGGGCCTCCCGCAGACGTATGGGCGTGACGTCGACGATGCGCGCCGCGCCGTGCTGCGAGTCGGTGATCATTCCGGCCTGGCTGCCGGTGAACGAACGCGCCTCGAACCCCATCGAGTGGATGGCCATGGCGAGGAGCGCCATCGAGATGCGCTCTCCGCTCGAGAGGAGCATGTCGAGCTCGCGCGGAGCGGGGATCGGAGCCACCTCGTTCGCGAGGTCGAGCAGCTCGTCCGTCGTGTCGCCCATCGCGCTCACGGCGACGACCACATCGTGCCCCGCACGACGTGTGTCGACGATGCGCTTGGCGACGCGCTTGATGCTCTCTGCGTCGGCGACTGAGGAGCCGCCGTACTTCTGCACGATGAGGGCCACGTTCACTCCCTGGGATGTCGGGCGGATCCGCCCACCCTCATTCTACGATCGGCGCATATGCGCTTGTTCGCATGTGACGCGGTCGCGGCGGGGTCAGAGGGTCGGCGGCAGGGGCGCGACGGTCAGGTCGGGACCGGTGTGGGCCTGCGGTCGGAGGCGTCCGCCGGTGGCGGCGAACCAGCAGCCCGCGATGATGAGCGGGAATCCGATGAGCAGTCCCGGAGTCAGGGGCTCGGCGAGCACGATCGCGCCGAGGATGATCGCCACGACCGGGTTGACGTAGGTGAACAGCGGGGCGCGAACTGGTCCGACCTCGCGGATGAGCGCGAAGAACGCCAGGAAGGCGACGGCGGTGCAGATGACGGCCAACGCCAGAAGCGCGAAGATCGAAGGAAGCGTCGGCACCTCGTGCTGCGTGAGCAGGCCGATGGGCAGGTAGATCACACCGATCATGAGCAGCGACAGCGTGATCGTGCCGAGCGACGGGACCTCGTTGAGCTTGCGCGCGACGATGAAGGGCGCGATCGCATAGAGCACGGCGACCAGCAGCACCTCACCGGCCGCGAGCAGACTGACCTCGCCGCCGAAGAGCCCGGGGCCCGCGACCACGATCGCGACGCCGATGAAGCCGACGAGAAGGCCGATTCCGCGCGTCGGCCGCAGGACGCCCCGGTCTCCGCCACCCAGGGCGATGAGGGCGGCGAACAGCGGCACCGTCGCGACGAGCAGACCGGTCATGCCCGAGGGCAGGGTCAGTTCGGCGTGGCCGAGCAGCAGGAACGGGCCGGCCATCTCGACGAGCCCGAAGGCGAGCACCCAGGGCCAGTGTGTCCATGCAGCCCTCAGCGCGCCGCCTCGGAGCGCGAACGGCAGGAGCAGCAGTGCCGCGATGAGGGTGCGCCCAGCGACGATGGCGGGTGGCGAGAACGACTCGACCGCGATGCTGATGAACAGATAGGGCACGCCCCACAGCAGCGCCATGGCCCCGAAGAGCAGCCAGCCGCGTCGGGTGAAGCCTGCCTGGGGGTTCACAGCACGCGACGGCCCTCGAAGGCGCGCCCGAGGGTGACCTCGTCGGCGTATTCGAGGTCGCCGCCGACGGGAAGGCCGGAGGCCAGGCGAGACACGGTGATCTGCATGCTGGTGAGCAGACGACTGAGATAGCTCGCGGTCGCCTCTCCCTCGAGGTTCGGGTTCGTGGCGAGGATGACCTCTTGCACCGTCGCATCGGCGAGACGACCCATCAGCTGCGCGATGCGCAGGTCGTCGGGTCCGATGCCGGCGATCGGACTGATCGCACCGCCGAGCACATGGTAAAGGCCACGGAACTCACGGGTGCGTTCGATCGCGGCGACATCCTTCGCGTCTTCGACCACGCAGATGAGGGCAGGATTACGCCGGGGATCGCGGCAGATCGCGCAGCGATCCTGCTCCGACACGTTGCCGCAGATCTCGCAGAAGCGCACTCTCACCCGCACCTCGACGAGCAGCTCGGCGAGCCGAGCGACGTCGAACGTCGGCGTCTGCAGAATGTGGAATGCGATGCGCTGCGCGGACTTGGGGCCGATTCCGGGGAGCCGACCGAACTCGTCGATCAGCTCCTGAACGATTCCGTCGTACATCAGGAGAACCTCGTCGGGGGCTCGTAGGGCTCTTCGCGAACGAACGTCGCGCCGAGCACCTGGCGGATCACGGCCTCGCCGTAGCGCTGGACTCCCCCGGCGGGGGTGCGCTCGGTGATCACCGGGGCTGCTGCGGCCGAAGCCACTCGGCGCACCGGGGCGGCCTGCACAGGCGTCGACCGCGCGGATGCGGAGGGAGACGCCGGCTGCGCGTCGGCGGCCGCGGGTGCGGCCTGCGAGGTCGGCGCAGGTTCGTAGGACGGGTCGTACGGCGGCTCGTCGTCGAAATAGGGAGGTTCATCGTCGATGGGGGGCGGCGGTTCTTCTCCCCCACGGGGCCGATCATCGCTCGGAGCCGAAGGCTTCTGCATCGGCACGGTGTCAGGGGCTGCCGGCGGGGGCGTCCCCGCGGCCTGCGCCGGGGCGGGCGCCGGGACCGGAACTGCGACCTCGGATGCAGGAATCGACGCGACCGCCCACTCGGTCACCGGAGCCGCCGACGCACGATCACCCTGAGGCGGCGATGTCCGAGCGGCGGGTGTCTCGGCTCGCGGCGTCTGAGCAGGCGGTGTCTGAGCGCTGGGCGAACTCGCTGACGCAGGCTCCGATGCGGGAGCGTCGGCGGTCGGGCGCGCTGCCGACGGCGACGAGGGCTGGCGAGGCGCACCGCCTGCGGGCATCGGCGCGGGCAGGTACTTGACCCGCACACCGAGTTCCTGCTCGATGGCTCCGCGCAGATGATCGGACGGGCCGGAACCCGGCGTCGTCCCCTTGAACTTCGCCACGTCGTGCTGGCTGGCGAATCCGAGCGTCAGCACCTCTGTCTCGGCGACGAAGGCGAGCGGCTGCACGGCGGTGGCCAGCAGCCATGACGTGCGACTGACGCTCTCGAGTCGCTTGAGCACGGCCGGCCAGACGGCGATGATCTGCTCGAACGAGACCGGGCCCGAGGGCGTGGCGGTGTCGGCGGCCGGCGCGGTCGGCAGCGTGCTCGACGTCGCATCTTCCGATGTCTCGGGCTCGGCAACCGCGTTCTCGGCCACAGCAGCCTCGACCACGGCGGCAGTCGGCCGCGCTTGCGTCGGCTCGGCGTCGACGGGATCGGTCGTAGCAGCCGCACCGGGCTGCGTCGCAGCGGGCTGAGCAGCACCGGGCTGAGCAGCACCGGGCTGAGCAGCAGCGGCATCAGGCTGCGGCGCAGCAGCCGCAGCTGTCGCGCGTGCCGGCGCTGCTGAGGCGCTCTGCACGGACGGCACGGCCGCGACGGCTCCCCCGCCCGAGGCGAGCACACGAGCGACCATCAGCTCGAGGTGCAGTCGGGGCGATGTCGCGCCCGACATGTCGTCGAGAGCAGCGCTGACGATGTCGGCCGTGCGCGACAGCCGCGCCGAGCCGAAGGACTCTGCCTGGGTGCGCATGCGAGCGAGCTCGTCGTCGGTGATGCCGCGCAGCACGGACGATGCTCCGGCTCCGACGGCCGCGATCACGATGAGGTCACGCAGGCGTTCGAGCAGGTCGTCGACGAAACGACGGGGGTCCTGGCCGGTCTGCACCACGCGATCGATGGCGGGGAATGCCGCGGCCGCGTCGGCGGCGGCGAGAGCATCGACGATCTCGTCGAGCAGGGCCGCGTGCGTGTAGCCGAGGAGAGCGACCGCGCGCTCATAGGCGACGGTGACCGTCTCGGAGCCGGCGGGCGAATCGGACCCGGCGATCAGCTGGTCGAGCAGCGAGAGCGTGTCTCGCGGCGAGCCGCCACCCGCCCGGACCACCAGGGGCAGCACACCGCGCTCGGCGACCACACCCTCTTCGCCGCACAGCTTCTCGACGTACTCGAGCATCGCTGCCGGCGGCACCAGACGGAACGGATAGTGGTGCGTGCGCGATCGGATCGTGCCGAGCACCTTCTCGGGCTCGGTCGTCGCGAAGATGAACTTCACGTGCTCCGGCGGCTCTTCGACAAGCTTGAGGAGGGCGTTGAACCCCTGCGGCGTCACCATGTGCGCCTCGTCGAGGATGAAGATCTTGTAGCGGTCGCGGCTGGGAGCGAACGTCGCCCGCTCGCGCAGGTCGCGGGCGTCGTCGACGCCGTTGTGGCTGGCGGCGTCGATCTCGACGACGTCGAGCGATCCGCCGCCGGCGCGCGACAGCTCGACGCAGCTCGGGCATGTGCCGCAGGGCACATCGGTCGGACCCTCCGCGCAGTTGAGGCAGCGGGCGAGGATGCGCGCGGACGTCGTCTTTCCGCATCCACGGGGTCCGGAGAACAGGTATGCGTGGCCGACTCGGTCGCCGCGGAGGGCGGTCATCAGGGGTTCGGTCACCTGGGACTGCCCGATCATCTCGCCGAACGACTCGGGGCGGTAGCGGCGGTAGAGGGCTGTGGTCACCAGAACAGCCTACGGCGTGCCACGGACGTTCCGGCAGCCGGGCGCCGAGGATCATGCGGGTGATCCCCGACGCGCCGCTCAGGCCGCCGAAGCGCGGCGACGAATCACGACGGCCCGGCCTCGAAGGCGCCGCCGATGACCTCGACGCCCCCACCCGGCAGGAGCAGCGCGGGCGCGGGCGCCAGCCCGAACAGAGCCGCGACGATCAGCAGCTTCAGTCGACCGACTCGATGACGGGGATCGCGGTCGTGATCACCGGGACGGATGCCGACAGGCGCGTGCCGTCCTCGCGAAGGGCATCCGCGAACTGCCGCAGCGACGGGCGTCCGGGGATCATCGGGCCCTGATCCGCGAGCGGCACGACGACCTCCTGCTCGGTCGTGGCGATGTATGCGTCATCGCGCACCGTGAACGGCACCGGATCTCCGCTGACCACGCGGACGCGCAGCTCGCCCGTCGTGAGAGTGATCTGCAACGCGGACCCCTGCCACTGCAGCGGGTACGACAGAGACGGCCAGTCGGCGGGCAGACGCGGGTCGAAGCTGAGCTCGCCGGCGTAGTCGCGCATGCCGCCGAAGCCGCACACGAGAGCCGTCCACACGCCACCGGCGGAGGCGACGTGCACGCCGTCGGCCGCGTTGTGGTGCAGGTCGTGGAGGTCGACGAACAGCGACTGCCGGAAGTACTGCAGAGCGAGGTCCTGGTAGCCGACCTCGGCGGCGAGGATCGACTGCACGACCGCCGACAGCGTCGAGTCGCCGGTGGTCAGCGGGTCGTAGTAGTCGAAGTCCGCCTTCTTCTCCTCCGGCGTGAAGTGGTTGCCCTGCAGGAACAGCGCGAGCACGACATCCGCCTGCTTGAGCACCTGGAACCGGTAGATGACGAGCGGGTGGAAGTGCAGCAGCAGCGGCCGCTGCTCCTTCGGCGTGTGGGCGAGATCCCAGACCTCGCGCTCGAGGAACAGCGAATCCTGCGGGTGGATGCCGAGGCTCTCGCTGAACGGAATGAACATCGCATCGGCGGCGCGCTCCCATCCTTCCGCCTCGCCCTCGGCGAGGCCGGTGCGCTCGACGACCCTGGCGAACTCCTCGCCGTTGGCCTCCTGCGCCTCGCGCACGACCCTCGCCGCGTAGCGCAGGTTGTAGCGCGCCATGACGTTCGTGTACAGGTTGTCGTTGACCACTGTCGTGTACTCGTCGGGCCCTGTCACACCGTGGATGTGGAAGGTCTCGACGCCGTCGTCGTTCGTGTCGGCGACGAGCCGCGACGTGCGCCAGAAGCCGAGTGTGGCCCACAGGCGCGCCGTCTCGATGGCGATGTCGATGCCCTCGCGTCGCAGGAAGTCCTCGTCGCCGGTCGCGCGCACGTACTTGCCGAGCGCGAAGCTCACGTCGGCGTTGATGTGGTACTGCGCGGTGCCGGCAGCGTAGTAGGCCGACGCCTCTTCGCCGTTGATCGTGCGCCACGGGAACAGCGCGCCCGCTTCGTTGAGCTGCGCGGCTCTGCGGCGGGCCGCCGGGAGCATGAGCACTCGCGCCCGCAGCGCGTTGCGCGCCCACTGCGGCGACGTGTACGTGAGGAACGGGAGCACGTAGATCTCGGTGTCCCAGAAGTAGTGGCCGCTGTACCCGGAGCCCGAGACCCCCTTCGCTGGCACGCCGGTTCCGTCGGCTCGGGCCGAGGCCTGAGCGAGCTGCAGGAGACACCAGCGCGTCGCCTGCTGGATGTCATCATGCCCGCCGATCTGCACGTCGCTGCGATCCCAGAAGGCGGCGAGCCACTCGGCCTGCCGGTCGAACTGCGCCTGGACGCCCTCGAACGCGACGCGGTCGAGGGAGCGGCGGCAGCGGTCGACGAGCTCGCGGGCCGGCACGCCGCGAGAGGTGTGGTAGCTGACGAGCTTGGTGACCGAGATGGGCACCCCGGCCTTCGCCTGCACGCGGAACACGTTCTTCGAGATGTCGGCCTCGATCAGCGTGCGCGACGTGTAGTCGTTCTCGGTCTCGATGATGTGGTCGGCGACGACGGCGACCGTCATGCCCGAGTCGGCGACGCTGTAGGACAGCGCCGAGCGCAATCCGTCCTGCCAGTACTCCCCCGGTTCGAGCACGCGCTCGGCGATCTTCTCGGCCTTGCGCGGATCGAAGCCGCCCTTCGCCTGGTTGGGGGTGCCCGCGTACACGCCGGCACCGTCCTGGCGGTTGATCATCTGGCAGCTGACGGTGACGGGGGCATCGGCGTTCTCGACGACGACCTCGAGACGGAGCACTGCGAGGTGACGCTCCTCGAAGCTGACGATCCGCTCGTCGCGCATGCGCACGCGCTTGCCCGACGGCGTCTCCCACACCACGACGCGCTCGAGCACACCGGTGCGCATGTCGAGAGTGCGGCGGTACTCGCGCACGTCGGCCTCGTCGAACGAGATCGGCTCGTCGTCGACGTACACCCGCATGACCTTGGCGTCGGGTGCGTTGACGATCGTCTGCCCGACCTCGGCGAAGCCGTACGCCTGCTCGGCGTGCCGGATCGGCCACGTCTCGTGCAGACCGTTGATGAAGGTGCCGTGCTCATGGGCACCTCGGCCCTCGATGTGATTGCCCCGGAGTCCGAGGTAGCCGTTGCCGACGGCGAACAGCGTCTCGGCCACGCCGTCTTCGGAGTAGCGCGTCTCGATGAGTCGCCAGGGGTCTACGGGGAAGCGGTCGCGGTCGATCATGCGGTGTCCTCGTCGTGTGAGCGGGTGGCCTGAGCGGCGGGTTCTGAATCGGGGTCGGCGACCTGGTCGGCCACGGCGTCGACGAACACGTCGAGATCGCTGACGACGACGGTCGCCCCGGCGGCGCGCAGCGCATCGGCTCCGGTGCCGCGATCGACGCCGACGACGATCGCGAACCCCGCGGCAGCCGCGGAGGCCGCACCCGAGGTCGCATCCTCGACGGCGATGCTGCGGGCGGGATCGACGCCCAGCGCGACGGCGCCGGCGCTGAACATGTCGGCGGCGGGCTTCGAGGCGAGGTTGTCGCGCTCGGCGACGACACCGTCGACCACGACACGGAAGAACGAGCGGATGCCGGCGGCGGCGAGCACCTCTTCGGCGTTCTTGGAGCTCGAGACGACGCCGATCGGTATGCCGGCGGCCGACAGCTTCTCGACGAGCGCGAGCGAGCCCGGGAACGGGGCGATGCCCTCGCCCCGCAGCGACTCGGCGAATGCGGCGTTCTTGCGATTGCCGATGCCGCAGATGGTCTCGGCCTCGGGCGGGTCGTCGACCGCTCCCCACGGGATCTCGACGTTGCGGCTGCGCAGCAGGCTCGCCACGCCGTCATAGCGCTTCTTGCCGTCGACGAAGTCGAAGTAGTCGGAGTCCGAGTACGGAGGCGCGATGCCCCAGCGTTCGAACACGTCGTCGAACACGACCTTCCAGGCGCGCATGTGCACCTCGGCGGTCGGCGTCAGCACCCCGTCGAGGTCGAACAGGACGCCTTCGGCGCGGAGCGGATCGGGCAGGGCTTCGGGCACAGGAGCCTCCAGGAGAAGGACGAGGGGTATTGCCGGCACCTCTCCGTGCCACTGTGCAAGCGTAGTGCGGCCCGGCGCCAGGCGGTAACCCCCGGAGGCGTGTCGATCAGAGCATGCGGGACGTCTGCCTGGCGATCTCGAGCTCTTCATCGGTGGGCACGACCAGCACGGCGACGCGCGAGTCGTCGGTGGAGATCCGTCGGATGCCGCGCTGCCGCGCCGCGTTGCGCCCCTGATCGATCTCGACGCCGGCGAATCCGAGCGTGGCCATCGCCTCGGCGCGCACGGCGGCCGCGTTCTCGCCGACCCCCGCGGTGAAGGAGATCACATCGACACCGCCGAGCTGGGCGATGTACGACCCCGCATAGGCGCGCAGTCGGTGGATGTAGACGTCGAAGGCGAGCGTCGCCGCCGCGTCTCCGGCTTCCCTGCCCGCGAGGATGTCGCGCATGTCGCTGTGCCCGGCGAGCCCCTTCAGGCCGCTGCGCGAATTCAGGAGCGCGTCGAGATCGTCGATCGAGTACCCGGCTCGCCGCGACAGATGAACCAGCGCCGCGGGGTCGAGGTCTCCCGAACGGGTTCCCATGACGAGCCCCTCGAGCGGCGTCAGCCCCATCGACGTCTCGACGGATCGGCCGCCGTCGATCGCGGTCGCCGATGCGCCGTTGCCGAGGTGGAAGACGATCTGCCGCAGGCTCTCGAGGTCGCGTCCGAGGAACGCGGCGGCCGACTCGCTCACGAACTGGTGGCTCGTGCCGTGGAATCCGTATCGGCGCACCCTGTGCTCGGAGGCGAGCTCAGCATCGATCGCGTAGGTGTAGGCGGCCGGCGGCAGGGTCTGATGGAAGGCCGTGTCGAACACCGCGACGTGCGGGACGTCGGAGAACACCGCCTTCGCCGCGACGATGCCGGCGAGGTTCGCAGGGTTGTGCAGCGGGGCGAGCACCGAGAGCTCCTCGATCTGCTCCTCGACGTTCTGCGTGACGAGGGTCGGCGCATAGAACCTCGCCCCGCCGTGCACCACGCGGTGACCGACGGCGACCGGAGGATGCTCGTCGAGCAGCGGACCGTGCTCGGCGAACTGCTCGAGCATCACCGTGAACGCCGCTCCGTGATCGGCGACCGGGCGCTCGGAGTCGTACGAGGCGTCGAGCATCGTCACCACGGCATCCGCGGTGGTGTCCGGACGGACGGTGTGCCGGATCGCGCTGAGCTCCTGCCCGATCCTCTCGATGAGGCCCGCGGCCAGCTCGTTCTCGTTCTCGATGTCGATCAGGCTGTACTTGAGCGACGAGGACCCGCTGTTGATGACGAGGATGGCGCTCATGCGGTCGTTCCTTCGGACTGCGCCTGGATGGCCGTGATCGCCACGGTGTTGACGATGTCGTCGACCAGCGCGCCGCGCGACAGGTCGTTGATCGGCTTGTTGAGGCCCTGCAGCACCGGACCGATCGCCACGGCGCCCGCCGAGCGCTGCACGGCCTTGTAGGTGTTGTTGCCGGTGTTGAGATCGGGGAAGACGAAGACTGTCGCGCGCCCCGCCACCGCGGAGTCGGGGAGCTTCGCCTTCGCCACCGCGGCGTCGGCGGCGGCGTCGTACTGGATCGGGCCCTCGACGAGCAGCTCCGGTGCGCGCTCGTGCACGAGGGCGGTGGCTGCGCGGACCTTGTCGACATCGGCCCCCGACCCGGATTCACCGGTCGAATACGAGAGCATCGCGATTCGGGGCTCGATGCCGAACTGCTGCGCGGTGGCCGCCGACGAGATCGCGATGTCGGCCAGCTGCTCGCTGGTCGGATCGGGGATGACGGCACAGTCGCCGTACACGAGCACACGATCGGCGAGTGCCATCAGGAAGACGCTCGAGACGACATTGACCCCCGGCTTCGTCTTGATGATCTCGAACGACGGGCGGATGGTGTGCGCCGTCGTGTGGGCGGCGCCAGAGACCATGCCGTCCGCGAGCCCGAGGTGAACCATCATCGTGCCGAAGTACGAGACGTCTGTGACGGTGTCGGCTGCCTGGGTCAGCGTGATGCCCTTGTGCGCACGCAGTCGCGCATACTCCGTCGCGAAGCGCTGCACCATCTCAGGATCGGTCGGGCTGATCACCTGAGCTGCCGAGATGTCGACCCCCAGTTCGACCGCGCGGGCCCGGATCACCGACTCGTCACCGAGGATCGTGAGGTCGGCGACCTCGCGCGCCAGCAGGGTGGACGCTGCGCGAAGGATGCGATCGTCATCGCCCTCGGGCAGCACGATGCGGCGACGGTCGGAGCGTGCGCGCTCGATGAGCCCGTACTCGAACATCAGCGGAGTCACGACGCGCGACTCCGCGAGACCCAGCTGAGTGGTGAGCTCGGCGATGTCGACGTGGGTCTGGAAGAGTCCCAGAGCGCGGTCATAGCGGCCTCGGGACTCGGGAGAGATCCGGCCCCGTGCTCCCATCACGCGCACCGCGGTGTCGTAGGTGCCCAGGTCTGTCGTGATGATCGGCACGGTCGAGGTGAAGCCGTCGAGCAGCTGCACGATCGGCTCCGGCAGCGGGAAGGGGCCGTTGAGGATGATGCCGGCGACCCGCGGAAAGGTGCCGGAGGCATCGGCGAGCAGCGTCGCCAGCAGCACCTCGGTGCGGTCGGCGGGGATCACCACGACCGACTCCTCCGTGAGCCGAGGGAGCACGTTCACCATCGACATGCCCGCGACGACGATCGTCAGGGCCTCGCGGCCGAGACGATCAGGGTCGCCCTTGATGAGACGGCCGTCAACTGCGGCGAGGATGCCGTCGATCGACGGCGCCACCAGGGTGCGGTCCTCCGGGATCGCCCATACGGGCGTGGTCTTCTGCGGACGCACCGCGGAGACGGCCGCCTCGATGTCGGCGAGTGCGTCGGGGTCGGCGCGATTGACCACGACGGCGAACAGCTCTGCACGCTCGACCTCGAGTTCGGAGAGCGCGAGCGCGCCGATCTGCCCGACCGCGGCGGGCGTGCGCGCGGTGGTCGTGCCGAGCTGCTCGGCCTGACGCTGCTGATCACGACCGCTCAGCACCAGCAGCACGGGTGCGGCGAGGTTCGCCGCGATCCGGGCGTTGTATCCGAGCTCCGCGGGGCTGGCGACGTCGGTGTAGTCGCTGCCGATGACGACCACGGCGTCGCACTGCGCCTCGACGGCCTTGAACCGGGCGACGATCGTCGAGAGCGCCCGGTCCGGGTCGTCGCGCACATCGTCGTAGGTCACGCCGATGCAGTCGTCGTAGTCGAGGTGCACGCCGTCGTGCGCGAGCAGCAGCTCGAGCACGTCGTCGCGCTCGGTGACCGAGCGCGCTATCGGGCGGAAGACGCCGACCCGGGGCGTGACGCGCATGAGCGCATCGAGCACGCCGAGGGCGATGGTCGACTTACCGGTATGGCCTTCGGCCGAGGTGATGTAGATGCTCTGCGCCACAGCTCCACCCTAGGTGCACGACCTCATGATCTCGCTGGGTTGACAGCCGTGCGAATTCGTTCAGCAGGGCCCGGAGAGAGCGTCGACCACAGCCGTGGCATCCGCCGCGTAGCGCGTGTAGTAGGTGGGGTCGACGTTGATCTGCACCCGGTGGATCGCGAGGGACGGGTCCATCGACTGCCAGTCGGGCACCCTCGCGAGACGTTCGTAGAACAGCGTCGCGGCGGTGGCCGGGTCCATGCGCTGCTCGGCCGACCCCCACCAGTGCTGCTGCTGGAAGAGCCCGATGCTCGTCGTCCGGCTGCCGTCGGGGTTGGCGAACCCGATCGTCTCCCAGTCTCCGTAGTCGATGTTGTTCAGGCTGCTCTCGCCCATCGCCGTCATCACCCCGAGGATCTGACCGTCGCGACCGAAGCCGAGTGCGGTCGCCGTCTGCATGATGGTCGCGGCGTTCTCGAGCTGCTCGCCCTGCCACCCCGCGACGCCCGACTCGGGGAACGTGGTCGGATCGGTGATGCAGATCGCCAGCGGTCTCTCGTGCGCGAGGCCCAGCGGGATCAGCACCGCGGCGAGCGCGACGACGATCACAGCCGCGGCGGACAACGCGATGCGACGCAGCAGCTTCGTTCGGCGCATCCGCTGCTGCGCTTGACGACGCGGCGACGCACGACGCGTGCGCGACCTCTGACGGCCCGCCGGCTTCTTGCCTGCCGGCTTCCTGCCTGCCGGCTTCCTGGCTGCCGGCTTCCTGGCTGCCGGCTTCCTGCTGGTCTTGGCGCCTCGGCTGCTCCTGGTCGTGCTCATGGGCGCCGGGTCTGGACGCTGCCTCTGCCGACGAATGCGGCGAGCCCGCCGCCGATCGCGCCGAACAGATGCGCCTGCCACGAGATGCCCTCGCGCGCGCCGACGACGCCGGCGAGCATGGACCCGCCGTAGAGGCCGATGACGATGAGCGCGACGATCGCGTAGAGCACTCGGTGTGCGACCCTCCCCGGCGCGAATACCCGCATCACGGTGTACCCGAAGTATCCGAAGACGAGCCCGGACGCGCCGACAGTCAACGCCCCGGGCGCGTTCACGAGCCATGTGCCGAGACCGCCGATCACAGCCGCGAAGGCGGTGACGATCCAGAACCTGCGAGCGCCCTCGACGGCCACGAGGAAGCCGAGCACGAGCAGCGGCACGGTGTTGCCGATCAGGTGCGCCCAGTCCGCATGCAGGAGTGGGCCGACGATGATGCCGCCGAGCCCCGAGAGATCCCACGAGCGGAGCCCGAATCCCGTGAAGGATCCGGGGAGGATCGCATCGACGAGCTGCACGGCCCACATCAGGGCGACCAGAAGAAGAGGCGCTGCGAAACGACCGAGAGCACTGGAACGCGGGGAATCGGCGGTGCTGATCACATCTGGCCTTGTCACGTCACGATCCTGTCAGGACTCCCCCGGAGGACGCTGACAAAAAGAAAGTGACTCTCCGCGCACCCAGCAGAGCCCGGTTACCCTTGCTGCGTTTCCGCCCTGGGGGAATTGGCCTGGATGCCGCCACGCGGAGAGCCGTCGACAAGTCTAGCCGATGTCCGGACCCGCTCTTTGACAGACTGGGCAGGCCATGGATCCCGTCACCGCCCTTCCCCTGTCGACGTGGCGTTTTCCGGGCACACTGCGCACCTACCAGGCCGAGGTGCTCGAGCGTCTCGCGCCGGGAGCAGCGGGTCCGCTGCACATCGTCGCCCCTCCCGGTTCCGGCAAGACCCTGCTCGGCCTGCTGCTCGCCGCGCGTGAGGGTCACCGAACCCTCGTGCTCTCGCCGACGGTGACGATCCGTCAGCAGTGGGTGCGCACCGCGGAGTCGCTGACCCCCGAGGCTGCGGCCGTCTCGGACGACCCCTCGCAGATCGGCGATCTCACGGCGCTGACCTATCAGCTGCTCAGCGTGACCGGAGACGGCTCGCCCTTCGACGATCTCGCGCGCGCCGTGTGGGTGGAGGAGCTCACAGCACGCGGGCGCGCGGAGGCGGACGCGTCGACGTGGCTCGCCGAACTCGCGGTCGACAATCCGGGGAGGTACCGCACCGGCATCCGCACCCGCTCCCGGCGCCTGCGCTCGCGCTTCGCGAGGCGGCGGCCCGCCGAACTCGCCCGTGTACTGCATCCGAACGCCGTCGCCCTGATCGATCGACTCGTGGCCGCGGGTGTGCGCACGGTCGTGCTCGATGAATGCCATCATCTTCTCGATCACTGGGCCATCGTGGTCGCGTACCTCGCCGGTCGCATCCGCGAGAGCGGCGTCGAGCCCCTGCTGATCGGCCTGACCGCGACCCTTCCGTCTCCCGACGACGAGACCGAGTTCGAGAACTACAGCCAGCTGCTCGGCGAGGTCGACTACGAGGTTCCGACCCCCGCCGTGGTGAAGGAGGGGCATCTGGCTCCCTACCGCGACCACGTGCTGTTCACCGAGCCGACCCCCGCAGAGGCGGGGTTCATCCGACGACACGAGGCACTGCTCCACGACATGATCACCCGGGTGCTGTCGACGCCCGACGCGGTGTCGTACCTCGAGCAGCAGCTGCAACCCGCAGACGGCTCCTACGACGCGGCGGCATCGGTCACCCGCCTCGACCGCGCGTTCTCGGCGGACTTCACTCTCGCGCGATCCTGCGCTGTCGTGCTGCGCGAGGTCGCACCGCGCCATCCGCTCATCCCCGCGATCCCGCCTGTGCTGCTCGATCGCTGCACCACGGATGACCTGCTCACGGTGCTCTCGCGTTTCGCTCAGGCACGGCTGCTGGCCGACCCCGCGGCCGCGCGACAGTGGGAGCACGTCCGACGCTCTCTCGCAGACTTCGGCTACGCGCTCACCGACCGCGGCATCCGTCGAGGCCGCAACCCGGTCGAGAGCACCCTGGCGCTCTCGGCGGCGAAAGACCACGCCGCCGTCGAGATCCTCCGCCGAGAGCTCGACGGCCCCGACGGCGACCGCATCCGCGCCGTCGTCGTCACCGACTTCGTCGAGCACGGCAACAACCGCGGCCTGGCCGGTGACGCACCGGCAGGGGCACTGCGCACCTTCGACCTGCTCTCGGTCGACGACGTCACCGCCGGCCTGCGGCCCGTGCTTCTCACTGCCCAGCACCTGCGCGTCCGCGTGGAGGACGCCGTCGTCCTCGCCGACGCGCTGGTCGAGCTGCTCGGAGCGCCCGTCGACGTCACCGACGGCACCGGGCCCGTGCGTGATCTCGAGGTGCGGGGTGTCGGAAGCGGGCGCGTCGTCGCCGCGGTGTCGGAGTTGATCCGCCGCGGTGACGTGCGGCTGCTCGTCGGCACCCGCGGGCTGCTGGGCGAAGGCTGGGACTGCCCGGCGGTCAACACCCTCATCGACCTCACGACCGTGGCGACCTCGTCGGGCACACAGCAGCTAAGGGGCCGCACCCTGCGCCTGGATCCCGCCTGGCCCGGGAAGGTCGCGCACAACTGGTCGGTCGTGTGCTCGATCCCCTCGCATGTCGACCTCGACGACTCGTCCGAACCTGCTCGACTGCGCCGACGGCATTCGCATCTGTGGGGCCTGAGCGCCGACGGCGACGGTCGGATCGTGAGCGGACTGGGCCACGCGCTCCCCACCGCGGCTTTCGACATGTGGGAACGTGTGCTCGACAAGGACACGTCGGCCTCCATCGACGATCTCGACGCACTGCTGCGTGAACGATGGCCGACCCGTAGCAGCACCAGAACCGAGTGGCGGATCGGCGACCGCTACGAGCCGCGCGAACGCCAGGTCGTGGCCATTCGCCGCACACCGCGCGCGCCTCTGCTGCGCACTGCGCAGGCAGCACGCGCCGGCGCCCTGGGAGCGTTCGTGGCCGGAACAGCCGGAGTGGGCGGGCTCATCGGCATGCTGATCGCCTCGGGGGCCGATGTCGCCCCGCTGCTCTGGATCGCGCTCGCGCTCGCCGGTGGCACCGTCGCTGCCACGGTCTCCTCGCTGCGGATGCTGGCCCGGCTGCTGCGCGACCGTCGGCGACCGGCCGAGATCTACCGGGCGGCGGCCATCGCCGTCGCCCGCACCCTGCACGACGCGGAGCGGATCGGGCGCGTCGACGAGGCCGTGATCGTGGCTCGGCCGGACACCGCGGATCCGACCCGCATCCACATCGAGCTGGGAGGCTCGGCCGACGACGCGCGCGTGATCGCGGATGCCGTAGAAGAGCTGTTCGCGCCGGTGCGCACTCCGCGGTTCCTGCTGCGCATCGACTCGGCCGGACTGCCACGACTGCGCCCGCTCGAACGACTCGCCGATCGTCTCTCACCCGGACGCACCCTGCTCGCGGTACCTCGACTGATCGCCCGCCGCCGGGGCGACGCCGAGCGCTTCCGCGAGCACTGGCAGGCGCTGATCGGCACCTGCACGCTGCACGAGCTCACCGGGACACAGGGACTCGCACTGCTGCGGGTCGCCCGCAGCGCCGACGACCGGCTCGACAGCGCAGAACCCCGAGCCCGCGTGTGGGGCTGAATGCCGCGGCCAGGACGGCACCGTGCCGCAGAGACGGATGCTGCTTCCCACCCCATCCGTAGACAGCCGGGTTACGATCGGATCACGCGCACCGCAGCGCCCACGTGAGAGGGAACGCATGCCAGAGAACCCGCCCCTGACCCCGGCCGTCGTCAATGCCGAGCAGTTCGCCGCGCAGACGTCGGCCATCGTCGAGTCTGTCGGACGGGTGATCGACGGAAAGCCGGATGCCGTGCGGAGCGCGCTGGTGTGTCTGCTCGCCGAAGGACACCTGCTGATCGAGGACGTACCGGGAGTGGGGAAGACCGTGCTGGCGCGTGCGCTGGCCGCGAGTGTGGACGCCACCGTCCGCCGCATCCAGTTCACCCCCGATCTCCTTCCCGGCGATGTCACGGGTGTGAGCGTCTACAACCCCGTCGATCGGGAGTTCGAGTTCAAGCGCGGCGCGGTGTTCGCGCACATCGTGATCGCCGACGAGATCAACCGCTCGTCGCCCAAGACGCAGTCGGCACTGCTCGAAGCCATGGAAGAGGGGCAGGTGACCGTCGACGGATCGACGCACATGCTCCCCGACCCGTTCCTGGTCGTGGCGACCCAGAACCCTCTCGAGATGGAGGGCACATACGCGCTGCCCGAAGCACAGCGCGACCGTTTCATGATGCGCATCTCGATGGGCTACCCCGACGCGGCGGCTGAAGCCCTGATGCTCCGTCAGCGCGACACCGTGAACCCGCTCGCCGCGGTGAGAGCCGTCGCGAACGCGGCGTCGATCTCGGGGTTGATCGCGTGGGCCCGTTCCGTGCACGTCGCTCCGGCGCTCGAGGAGTACACGGTCGCCCTCGCCCAGGCCACCCGCGCAGACCCCAACCTGCACCTGGGTGCGAGTCCGAGGGCGACCCTGCAGCTGATCCGGGCTGCGAAGGTGTGGGCCGCGCTCGACGGGCGCGACTTCGTGATCCCCGACGACGTGACGGCCCTGATCATCCCCGTGCTCGCGCACCGTCTCCTTCCCGCCCGCGGAGCGCACCGTGCCGGAGCACAGCCCGTCGAGGCGGCCCTGCGACAGATCGTCGAGCGCGTGCGGGTGCCCGTGACCGCTCGCTCCTGACCCTTCGCTCGCCATGCCCCGCCGTCGAACCCTCACCCTTCGGGGCACGGGTGCGCTCCTCTCCGGTCTCGGCTGCCTGATCGCGGCGAACATGGTCGGCGCGCCGATCCTCCTCTACATCGGCATCCTCCTTCTCGCTCTCACCGTCTTCTCGGTGCTGGTCGTGCTCCTGCCGCGTCGTGCCGGTTCGGTCACACGTCAGGTCTCGACCGACCTGCTGACGGTGTCGGAGACGTCTCGCGTCACCCTGCGCTTCACTCTGCGTGCTCTGCGAGTGCCCCGAGGGCTCTGGCGCGACGTGCTCCCGCCTGCCGTCACCGGCGACTCGGCCGGCGAGTACCCCTCGGAGAGCGGCCAGCTGAGCTACCTGATCACCGGTGTGCGACGCGGTGTCTGGCCGATCGGTCCGCTGGTGCTGCGCACGGTCGACCCGTTCGGTCTCGCCCAGCGCGAGCAGGCCTTCGGCGAGACCCGCTCCGTGACGGTCGTGCCCGAGGTGTTCACGCTCGCGCCGCTGACCGTGAAGGTCGGCGCCGCCGGCGGCACCGCCCACACCTCGTCGAGCCGACTCGGACAGGGCAGCGACAACCTGTCGCCGCGCCGCTACATCTCCGGCGACTCGATGCGTCGCATCCACTGGCGGGCGACCGCGCACCGCGGGCAGCTGATGGTGCGCCAGGAAGAAGAGGAGTCGAGTCCCGACGCTCTCGTGATCCTGGACCGCAGCGCCGCACGCTGGGCACGCCCCGGAGACGACGAGGATCCGGCCTTCGAGACCGCCGTGTCGATGTGCGCCTCGGTCGCCGTGCACCTCGTGCAGGAGGGATACGGCGTCGACGTGATCGACAGCAGCGGGACCCTGCTGGGCACCCTGCGCGGTCACGAAGACGACCGCGACGGTCTGCTCGTCGCCCTCGCGCTGGTCGGCCCCCGCGGCGACGCCCGCGACATCACGACCCTGGTCGGCGGTACCCCTCCCGGCCCGCTCGTCTACATCACCGGCGAGATCGACGAAGAGGACGCCGCTCTGCTGCGTCCCTCGGGCGCCGCAGCCCCGATGCTGTTCGCGACCGCGCCGCACCGTGGGGCGGCCGCGGCAGCCGAGCGGCACGGGTGGCGCGTCGCGCGACTGGGCGACGATGTCGCGGAGGCATGGGAAGACGTGCTGCCCGACCGCATCGGCGGCACCGCCGAGCAGCGGGGAGCGACCGATGTCACCAGCTGAGCACAAGGCCGAGCGCGGATCCCGCCTGTCCTGGCATCGCGAGCACGAGCTGCCGGTCGGCACGGTCGTGCCTTCGGTGCTGGCCGCCGCCGCAGGGCTCGTCGCGATGTGGCCGTTCACGTCGGTCATCGAACCGGGCAGCTGGTCGTTCGCCGTCCTGGCGGTGATCGTCGTCACCGCGCTCGCAGGCATGGCGTCGCGCACCCTGATGCGCGGTCGTCCGGCCTGGGCGCGCGACCTCGTCACCATCGCCGTCCAGATCCTGGCGGTGATGGGCACAGTGATCCTGCTCGTGGCCGGCGACACAGCGGTGTTCGGACTCATCCCCACCGAGGCGACCTTCTTCGCGTTCCAGGCGCTCGGAGCCTCGGCATGGGAGGAGATCGCCTTCGGCTCCGCGCCGCTCGCCGCGTCCCCCGGACTCGAAGCCGTGATGGGTGCCGGCTTCGGCGTCGTCGCGATCCTGCTCGACCAGCTGGTCGCGCAGCGCGGTGCGATCCTCGCCAGCCTGCTCACGGCGGTCGTGGGATCCATGCCGATGATCATCACCCTCGGCGGGGTCAACGTCGTCTGGTTCGTGATGCTCGGCATCCTGATCCTCGTCCTGCTGCGGTACACGGCAGCGCAGAATCCCGACTCGCCCCGCCGCACGTCCGTGGCGGTCGCCGCGGGCGTCGGCGTCGCGGCGCTGGCGACGACCGTGATCATCGCACCCGTCCTGCCCGTCTCGGCGAGCCTCGCCGGCACAGGGACCGGGGTCACGGTCGATGCGTCGCTGCGGCTCGGCGATGACCTGCGGCAGCCGAACCCGGTCGAGGTTCTCACGGTGGCGACGACGGCGGACACCGCGCCCTATCTGCGGCTCACGACGCTGTCGGCGTTCGACGGCCGCGTGTGGGAGCCTGATCGCGGCGACCTGCAGGCGCAGAGCGAGGGATTCGGCCCCGCCGAATGGACAGCCGACATCGAGACCGCCGAACAGAACACCTCCATCAGGGTGATCCGGATGTCGAGCTCCTGGCTTCCGGTGCCCTATCCCGCCACGAGTGTGCAGGGACTCCCCTCGACCTGGCGCGTGAGCCCCGAGAACCGCACTCTCGCATCTCGCAGCGCGGATGCGGTCGGCAACGACTACACCGTACGGTCGCTCGAGGTGTCGCCGACTCTCGAGCAGATCCGCGGGCTTCCCGCCGCCGAACCGATCGCCGATCCCGGTGCGGAGCCCGTCGAGCTGCCCGAGGTGATCGGCGAGACGGCCGCCGACGTCACTGCTGACGCCACGAACGACTACGACCGGCTGATCGCCCTGCAGTCGTGGTTCCGGAGTCAGTTCGCCTACTCGCTGGAGACCCCGGTCGACGAGGGTTTCGACGGCACCGGCGCTGACGCGGTCGCGCGGTTCCTCGATGTGCGGTCGGGATACTGCATCCATTTCGCCGGCGCGTTCGCGCTCATGGCGGAGAGCCTCGACATGGAAGTGCGCATCGTCGTCGGCTATCTGCCGGGTGCGCTGACTGAGACCACCCGCGGCGACGATGAAGCGGTGTATTCGGTCTCCAGCGACCAGCTGCACTCGTGGCCCGAGGTGCTCTTCCCCGGTGTCGGATGGGTGCCCTTCGAACCGACTGCATCGCTCGGGGTTCCGACGGCCTTCAGCGCTGCGGCGACCGCAGGTGGCGGTGCGGGCGGCGCTGCGACGCCGGCTCCGACGGCCGCCCCCAGCACCGAGCAGACCTCGGGGCCGGAGCTCGAGCGTGAAGACGCGGGCGACAACGCAGGGGCGACCACAGAGCTCCGGCGATTGGACCCCACCCCGGTCGTGCTGACGACGCTCGGCGTGCTGGTGCTGCTGCTGCTGCCCGCACTCGCCCGTCTCGCCCTGCGCGTGGCCCGACGCGGGCGCGCACGACGCGGCGACGCGGGGGCGGCCTGGACCGAGCTGCGGGCGACCATGCAGGATCTCCGCGTGCCGCTGTCTGATGCCGAGACGCCGCGCATGCGCGGCGACGATCTCGTCAGGGACAGCCATGTGGATGCCGACGCGATGCGGGTGCTCGTCGCCGCAGTCGAGCAGGCCAGCTATGCGCGCCCCTCCGCTGACGGCGCGCGAGATCTCGACGCCGCCCTCGTCGAGGTGACGGCTCAACTGCGCCGCAGCGTCGACACGTGGACGAGGCTGCACGCGTTCCTGCTTCCCCGATCACTCTTCGCGAGCCGGCGCACCGACGTGCTGCTGCTCACCTGAGGTAGTCGCGCGTCTTCGGGGACGACTCAGGCGGAGGGATCAGGCCGCGTGCTGCTCGCAGCGCACCGCGTCGCAGGATTCGCAGACGACGAACTGGGTGCGGCACGACAGATCGGGGCAGTTCGCGGTCCGCTTCGTCGCGCTGCCGCACCCCGCGCACTCGCCGATGACGGCCGCATAGTCGGTGAAGTCGACGGATCCGCGCTTGTCGAACACGTAGAGCGAGCCCTCCCACAGGCCGTCATCGCCGTACTGCTCGCCGTAGCGGACGATGCCGCCTTCGAGCTGGTACACCTCGCCGAACCCGCGCGCGGTCATCAGGCTCGAGAGCACCTCGCAGCGGATGCCGCCTGTGCAGTAGGTGACGACCGGCTTGCCTTTGAGATCGTCGTACGCCCCGGAGTCGAGCAGCTGCACGAAGTCGCGCGTGGTCTCGGTGTCGGGAACGACGGCTCCGCGGAAGCGGCCGATCTGCGCTTCGAGCGCGTTGCGGCCGTCGAAGAAGACGACGTCGTCGCCGCGCTCCCCCATCAGCTCGTGCAGTTGTTCGGGTGTCAGCCGGGTGCCGCCTCCGACGACGCCCTGCTCATCGACGCGCAGCTCACCCGGCGCTCCGAACGACACGATCTCGTCGCGCACTTTGACGCTGAGCTTCGGAAAGTCGACGCTGCGACCATCGGCGTCGACGCCGGTGCCCTCGCTCCATTTGATGTCCGCGTGAGCGAAGGGAGCGTACGATCGGAACGACCGCGCCCACTTCTTGAGCGCCGGCAGATCACCGCCGAGCGTGCCGTTGACTCCGTCCTTCGAGATCAGCAGCCGGCCGCGCAGCCCGAGGGCGTCACCGAGGTCACGCTGCCACACCCGGATCGCGTCCGGATCGGCGAGCGGGGTGAAGACGTAGAAGAGGACGATTTTGGGTGTTGCCACCCAGCGATTTTACGTCGGCCACCTGACCGCCCGCCCTCGCGGAGGCGGCTGGAGGCTGCTACGTCACATCGCGGTTCATGAACGACAGTCCCGCAGCGACGAGCGCCCCCAGCACCCAGGCGGCCGTCACCAGCACAGCCGTAGAACTGCCGGTCCCCTCGTTCGGCGGGATTCCCAGCGCGGAGACGTCGGACCCCAGCGCTTCGAGCATCGCGAGGAGGGGAAGGTACACAGCGCCGGATTCCCAGAAGATCGCCACGAGGACCGCCACGCTCATCGACATCGGAGCCACGAACAGAGCGACGAGATGCGTCTGCACGACGACGCCCACCCCCATTCCCCAGAGTCCTGCCAGCGCGCCGAGACTCAAGGTCGACCCGACAGACGCCCATTCCAGAGGGAGACCACCCATCACCACAGTCAACGCCGTGTGGCCGCCGACGGCTCCGGCGAGAGCGACGATCGCGCCGCCGATGCCTGAGGAGACGACCCTGACGAGAAGAGTCGCCCACCGAGGCTGCAGCATCAGACGCTGAGCGACGACACCGTCTCGCCGGTCCACGGTGTAGCGGAAGGAGCCGTAGGCGGCCGCGAGAACTGCTGCATACGTCGCGAGCACCGCTTCGTACGGCGCCGCGAACGCGGCTCGGACATCGGTCGGTGCCTCTGCGAGTTCCGGTGGGATGTTCGTCGCCACCGAAAGCGACAGCACGAAACCTGCCATCGCCACCCAGAACAGCACGACATCGCCCGCGAAGCCGCGGGCATGAGCTCGGACGGCCCGGCCGATCACGCGGCCTTCCTTCTCTCGATGCCCCACGCGGCGACGACCAGTGCGACAGCCCACGCGAGCGCGAGGCAGAGGGCGGGGCCGAACTCGAGCAGTCGGTCCTGGTATCCGGGAACGCCCAGCGCGGCCAGCACCAGTCCGGGCGAGAACCTCGCCAGCTCCGGCGCAGTGCGCAGCAGGGCGAACTCCACGACCATTGGAAGGACGAGGACGATCGCGGCGGTCGTGTAGTAGTTCCTGGTGATCCACCCGATGGCCCCACCGATGAATGCACCGAGAATCACCCCGACGAGCGCGCCCGCGTAGATGCGCCACGCACCCCCGGTGAGCGACAGCGTCAGTGCGTTCTGAGCCAGGAAGACGGCGACGCCCACCGTCCAGACGACGAAGATGCCGACCGACAGCGCGACCGCGACGACCGCACCCGCGACGAGCTTCCCCGAGAAGGCGCGAGGGAAGCCGACCCCGGTGAGTGTTCTGTCCATCGAGCCGTAGTAGCACTCGCGGGTGACGCCGTACGCGCCGACGAACGCCGCGGAGATGGCCGACCAGGCCAGCGGCTCCAGGAGAAGTGCGGTGGCCGCGGCAGAATCGATGCCGTCGAGGTCGAATCGTGAACCGTCGGAGAACAGCACGAAGACGGGCATCAGGACGGCCACGAGGTAGACCGCCAGGATGGACGACCCGCTCACCGAGCGCAGGACTTCGCTTCGGACGGTTTCCTTCATGCGGAGGCTCCTTCAACGAGATCGAAGTACTTGCTCTCGAGCGAGTCTGCGTCGCTCGTCACCAGGTCAGCGAGCCGCCCGGCGAAGAGCGCGCGCCGCTTGATGACGACCACCTCGTCCACGACCTGTTCCAGCTCGGCGAGCTGGTGGCTGGCGATCAGGACGGTGCCGCCGCGTTCCGAATAGCCGCGCAGGAACCTGCGAAGCCAGCGGATGCCGTCGGGATCGAGCCCGTTGGCCGGCTCGTCCAGGATGAGTGTCCGGGGCGAGCCGATGAGGGCTGCGGCCAGCCCGAGTCGCTGGGTCATCCCCGTCGAGAAGGTCTTCACTCGGCGACGGGCATCCGCTGCGAGCCCGACCTCCTCGAGCACCTCGTCGACTCGTCCCCGAGGGGCCCCCGCCGCGAGCCGGCAGATCTCCAGGTGACGCCGGGCGGTGATACCGCCCTCGAAGCCGAAGCCGTCCATGTGGACGCCGACGTGAGATGCCGGATCGGCGAGCGCGGAGAACGGCATGCCGTCGATGAGGCTGTCACCGCTCGTCGGCTTCAGCAGGCCGACGATCGTTCGCAGAGTCGTCGATTTGCCCGCGCCGTTGGGCCCCAGAAGGCCGACGATCGATCCGTACGGCACAGCGAACGACAGCTCTTCGACCGCGGCCCGATCTCCGTACCTCTTCGTGAGTCCTCGGACCTCGATCGCGTGACCGTTCATCTTCATTCCTTTCCCACCTCTCCGCTCTGAAGAGATGACAGTGGCATCTCCACTCCGGCCACCCAGAGCGTCTGCCACAGACTTCTCACACCGAGTTCGACTCGCGCCTGCCCCGTCGCAGGCAGGGAGCCGGTCTCCTCTGACACGTTCACCCCGGCGATGATCACCGCGGGGACCGTCACGCCGTCCGCCACGATCGGGAAGAGCGCCTCGAGCGGCACCCTCGTCCGGTGCGGCCGCTGCGACCAGACCACCCCTTCACCAACCTGCTCGTCGGCGAGGATGCCGTTGCTCATCAGGACCACCCGGGCACCTTCGGGCACGTCTGCCTCGGACGCGTCGCCGGTCTCGCCGGCCTGCAGAAGGACCACGCGGTCACCGTGCGCGGTGAAACCGAAGGTGGCTGTCACAGGCACGGGGATCACGGCGCCGGCGATCACGATGCTCGCGACGAGTGCGATGACGACCGACCCGAATCGGAGCCGCGGGACGCCGGACCGAAGCACACGGCGCAGCGCCTTGACGAGGATCACGACACCGGCGATCACGACGACGGCCTCGAGCGCCATGACGAGCGATCCGAGGATCGGTCCGCCTCCGGCGAGTGCGCGAGCGATGCGGGCGACGGCGAACACCACCAGCACGACCGGGGTGACGAGGCACGCGAGCCCGAACGGCACGCTCCACCACGTGTCCAGACGCTTGGTGCTGCGCTGCCCGCCGAACAGCAGACCGGCCAGTCTGCCCGAGGCGTCGTGGATCGCCCGCGCCCTCAGGTTCGGCTCGTCCAGAGCGCTCATGAGCGCGATGTACCCGTCGAACCGCACGAAGGGGATCAGATTGATGAGGGCGATGGCGCCGCACGAGACGGCGAGGAGCAGCGCGCTCTGGCGGATCACTGGCTGCGACAGCGTGAGCGCGACGATGAGTGCGATCGCGCCGACGACGGCGTGCACCGCGGGCCCCGCCAGCGCGATGGCGACGCGCTGCCGGCGTTCAGGAAGCCGCCACCCGTCCGTCACATCCACGAAGAATGCCGGACTGAGGTAGAAGAGCATGAAGCCCGCCCGGCGGGGTCTTCCGCCGAACCTCGTGAGCGTGATCCCGTGAGCACTCTCGTGGAGCAGGGTCATCAGCGAGAGCGTCACGACGAGGTACGCGAGGACGATGAGCGGCACCGGCGTGGTGAGGGCGGCCCACAGCTCTTCCGTCTGAGCTGTCGCGGCGACGAGTCCCAGGCAGAGCAGAATCGCGATCGACATCACGACTGCTCGGTGTGGGAGCGGGACGATCAGTCGGTCCAGACGACCGAAGATGGCGGGTGCGCGTAGCGTCGCGATCTGCAGAGTGAAAGGGGGCCGGTAGACGACTCGGCCGGGCGGCAGCTTCTCGTCGCCCTCGAGGAGTCCACAGGCGCGGAATCTCCCTGCCAGGCGCAGAAAGTGCTCCCACGACTCGGAAGGGGCGAAGCGCCGATGCAGATCATGAAGTGCGGTTTCGCCGTTCATCGCTCGCAGAAGCTCGACGACGGTACGCGAGACCCTCGATGAAGGCACTCCGTGCAGCGTCGCGATCCATGTCCCGTCGTCATCGGCCTGCTCGAAGTCGACGCCGGATGCGAGGAGGGGGCACGAGTCGGCGGCGAGCGCATCTTCCCCCGAGCGAGGCCGATGCCGTCGAGGGAAGCTACCGGGAGGCATCCGCATCCCTCTCCTCCGAGTGTCCCGCGCAGGTCGTGGTGAGCAGAACGATGTCCTCTCCACCGAGCGTCCGAACGGGAGAGATGGCCGGGACGGAGAATCCCGCTTCGACGAGCTCTCGCGAGAGCTCCGCGCGATCGAGCACTCTCAGACGGCTCGTGAGCACTGTCACTTCGCCGCCCTCCGTCAGGTCGGCGGCGCGAACCCAGTTGACCACCCGCGCTGCGCCATCTTCTTCCACCTGCTGCGAGAACAGATAGGTCTCGGCACCGTCGGGACCGGGGACCTCGATCTCGCGATCCGTCGACACCGAGAAGGTCTGCGCAGAGGCGTCTCCGGCGAGTGTGAAGGCGAAGACGCCGTGAGGCGCGAGGTGGCGTCGCACATTCGCGTACAGGAGCGACCGCGCCACGCGGTCGAGCAACGTGATGGAAGTCGCCCCGATGATCACGAGCCCGAACTGCTGCGGCAGCGAGAAGTCGCGCATGTCTGCGACGACGCACTCCAACATCGCGTGTTCCGGCAGCGCTCGACGCAAGCGGGCGAGCATGTCGTCGGAGAGATCGATCGCGGTCACCCGCTTGCCCGATCTCACCAGAGGGACGGTCAACCTCCCGGTCCCCGCCGCGAGATCGAGGATCGGCCCCTCTGTGTCTCTCGCAAGCGCGAGCATCTCCCTGATCTCCGCACGGTCGGGCCCGACCAGCCGATCGTAGAAATCGGTGCCGGCACCCGAATACAGATCCTGCTCCTTCGGCACCGCTCCGACCGTGCAGAGCCTCGCCACGACGGCTTCAGTAAGAGAACTGGACATTCACGCATCACCTCTCAGCGGGAAAATGGGGTGCGGGTGCGTCGAACCCACCCGCACCCCTTCGGTCAGGTCGCGATCGCTGCCGCACCGCCGATGATGGCGATGATGTAGCTCGCGTGCTCCCACCATTCGAGTGGCGCATCGATGTGTTCGAGCTCTACGAACTCGAGCGACTTCGTCTGCATGTGCTACCTCCTCGGTACGCCTTACGAAGGCGGTTCCTATGTCAGGGCGATGATCCCGATGATCACGCCGACGGCGAATCCGCGGGTCCAATCAAGGGCGTCATCCGGCGCCTCCATGGCCTCGAGTTCGGTGAACTCGAGGGTCGGCATTGTTGCGTGCATACTCACCTCCCTCCCATTTCGTCTTGTCTGGTCGACAGGGTCACGTCGCGGCGGCAGCGCCGATCCCTATCAGCACCAGCGCACTGATCGCGCCCTGATAGAAGCTCTCCCAGCTGGGGGCATCCATCCCCTCCAGCTCTTGGAACTGGATTCGCTGTTGCACACTTTCGTTCATCTCATTCACCTCCTTCGCTCCAGTAGGAATCACGGAGCAGATCGCAGAAGTCGTCTGCGAAAAGGCCCGCGAGCATCGGGTAGCGATTCCCCCACGCAGCTTCCGTGGCGGTGGAGATGCGGCGCATCTCCACCGCTGTCGGTCGTGGCGGAGTCGGGATGCCCCAGCGGTCGATGAGCGCGGCGATGCCCGCGGGTGGGTCGAGCGGCAGCGCGATCCGACCGACGACGCTCATCCAGAATTCCTCGAGGCTCTCGCGATCTCCCCACCGAGGGTCTCCCGAGCACACTCGACGCCAGACCGCAGCGATGACCGCGGCCGTGGCGACCATCTTGCGCACCTCCAGCACGAAGGCGACTTCGTTAGCCAGGTACCAGTGACGGGCGCTGTAGGGATCCTGCCCTCTCAGCGCCGCAGAGCGCTGGGTCGCCGCGCTCAGACGGGCGAGACGCAGGCGTGAAGCGGCGGTGTTCACGTCGCCGGAGGCCGTTTCGAGAAGAGCGCCTCCGAGCGCGGCCGCGTCGCGTCGTCCTCTGGCGCTTCGCCGCGAGCTCGTCGATGCGCCTGCGAGACGGAGGAACGCCTCGAGTGCTCCCTCCCTGACCGTGGCCGGCGTGAGGGTCATCAGGTTGCAGGGATCGATGATGGCGTGGCGGGGTCTCAGGGAGCGCCCCACGATGAGCCGATACCCGCTGTCGTTCTTGAGGATGCTGACGCTGTTCGTCTCCGATGAGGTGCCGAGCGTCGTGGGCACTGCGACGATGCTCACGGCCGGCGGAGCATCCGGCAGGAAGGTCAACGCCGACCTCGACGCGCGTTCGATGGCGAACTCGAAAATGTGCCCCGGAGCGAGTGCGAGCGATGCGATCTTCGTGGCATCGAGAACGCTTCCTCCACCCACCGCCACGATCACGCTCGGGGCCCGACGAACGATCTCATCCGCGATCGTGCCGACCGCCGTCGCGGTCATCGAGCGAGCGTCCACTTCGAGCGCTCGTGCCGAGCAGTCAGAGGCGCCCCGCGTGGCGAGCGACGAATCCACGATCATGAGGGTCTCTCGATCGGCGGTGAGCCGAGTGATCACCTGCCCCGCGATGTCGTGCCCGTACCAGAGAGTCGGGACCCGTGCAGCGAACTCAGAGCGCATGTCGACGCTCCTGCACCTGCGCGATGCCAGCGCGCACAGCCGAATCGACCTCGAGAAGTTCACTCGTACCGAATCCGTACGCGGGAATCAGTTCGATGGCGCTCGGGCCGGGCTGCACGAGGACGCCGTTCTCAGCGATGGCGTCGACGACGTCGAGAACCTCCGCTCCAGAGAGCCGGCTCGCGTCCGGATTGCGAAGGGCGAGCCCCACGAAGCAGCCTCGTCCTGTCACCTCCGTGACCACCCCGTCGGACTTCAGCCGAGTCGCCAGACTCCACAGATCGGCCGCGAGCGCCCGCGTGGTCGACTCGACGTCGATGCGGTGCACCTCTTCGATCACCGCGACGATGGCCGCAGAGCATGCGGGCGTCCCCGCCTGCGTCTCACCGTGCACGAACGTCCAGCCCCCGCGCGTGAACTCGGACGCGACGCGCGCTCCCACAAGCAGAGCTGCAGCGCCCGTCGCGCCGTTCGTCAACGCCTTCGAGAGGACGAGGACGTCCGGTGGGGCACCCCACTCGTCTGTGGCGAACATCGTGCCGGTACGTCCGAAGCCCGTTGCGACCTCATCGGCGACGATCAGGAACCCGTATGCCTCGCGCAGGTCGAGGAGCCGGGAGATGAATGCATCCGACAGTGCGTGCGCGCCGCTGCCCAGGACGGGCTCCACCACCACCGACGCGACTCGGGAACCTTCCCGCTTCAGAAGCATCTCCAGCTCCTCTCCGTCATCGCTGTGCGACACATGCCGCACCGACCTGCGGTCGACGGAGTAGACGGACTGCAGGAGGTCGTCTCCGCTCAGTGCGTGGCTGCCGTACATCGTGCCGTGATAGCTGCCCTGCAGACCGACGACGAGAGAACGCGACGCGGCTCCCTGCTGTGCCCAGTACTGCCGTGCGAGCTTCATCGCTGCGTCGTTCGCCGCCCCGCCAGACGTGCAGAAGACGACCCGGCTGTACCTGATGGGGTCGGCGAGGCCGATGAGCGCTTCGGCCGCGACCTCGGCGTACCGATGCGGTGCGCGGAACAGCGTCAGGTACGAGGCATCGTGCGTCGCGCTGCTCACGGCGTCGGCGACCGCCTGATTTCCGAAGCCGAGGGGAACGTTCCAGAGTCCGCTCGTCGCGCTGAGGCGTGTGGATCCGTCCGCGAACTCGATCCGGTTTCCGGCGGCCCCGACCGCGACCCGGTCCTGCGTGAAGGTGGCGTCTGCCGGGAGCATCGATGTCCACAATGCGTGCGGAACGTTCATCGTCCGCTGCCCGACGCCGGCCGGCGTGACGCGTGAGCACGCGTGCCGAAGTGGATGCCGAGCGCGGCGGCAGCGTCGCGGCATAGGGCGTTCGCGTCGGACTCGGACAGGCCGCACTCCCGAGCCAGTCGATCGACCGCGACCTCTGGCGCGCTGGAGGTCTGAGTGGCGGCGACGACCTTCGCAGTCATGGGCGACAGCAGCTGGCGACGCCTCGTCGTGGTGTCGGCGAGCACGAAGCCGTCTGAGGTCTCGAGCAGGAACGGATCCGCAGGCAGCGGTTCGGCGTCCGCCCGGTCATCGTCGATGAGCGACCAGCCGAATCCCGAGATCTTCTCGACGCCGTTCGCCCAGCGGAGCATCTTGATGAGGTCCGTCGCGTTCAGGTACCGCTCGATCCATCCGCGGCAGGTCAGATCCTCCATGAGTGCCTGACTCGGCACCATGCCTCCCCACGCCGCAGCCTGAGGCCAGCGGGATTCGATCACGGTCTGCAGCTCGTCGATCTCGCCGATGACCTCACCCTGCAGACCGACGCTGACCCGCCCGTCCGCACCCACCCTGATCGCGCTCGGAGTCGCGAGCTCCCTCGGTGCCGCAAGAGCGCTGCGGTTCGCGAGCAGCACCCGCGGGTCGATCAATGACGACGGGAAGACTCCGGTGCGACGAGCGAGCTCGGCATCGTCGAGAAACGCCTGCCAGCCGGTCTCATCGAAGAAGCCCACCGTCGTGGGTCCGATGATCTGCACGAACGCCGCAGCGACGTAATCCTGGAGCTCGACGCCGCGTTCGCCGAAGAATAACTCGTCACCGATCTCGCTCAGAGCGCCCGTGTAGCGAACGGTGTCGGCGGGTCCGTCATAGTGGCCGCTCTGCGCGTGCAGCAGAACCGCGTCCTCTTCGCGGGCCACCTGGGCGACAGCCTCCGCGGCGACACCGTTCTCGACGAGGAACACCCGCGAGTACTGCTTCTGCTCACCGGTGATCCATTCCCGGAGCGCTCGTGCTCCGATGAGCTCCGGTTCGTGGCTCTTCCGCGATGCCTCCGTCGTGCTGATATGCATTTCTCCCCAGAAATATCGAGGTGCCTCTGTGGCACCGGTGCGTCCTCACATGAGGTTATATATCCACCGAATGTGCTGCAATATTCTCTGCTCGTGACGACGAGACGACGCGAGAACCCAGTCCCTGCCCGCTGAGCGACGTCAGGTCGCGGCTGAGGGCCGACGCGCTACGGGGACCCTGGTGCCGAGAAGGCGCCCGACATGGCGGTGAAGCGCGGGGACGAGATGCTCGTGCTCCCCCGCGTCAGCGCGGGTCAGCAGTTTCGTCATCACGTAGAGCTGCGACACGATGCCGCCTTCCGACTCCAGATCTCGCCGGAAGCGTCGCGCGATCGGGTCGGCGACATGAGGCACGGCGAGCGAGTGGCCGAGCAGGAACGCGGCGTCGTACCCTCGAGGGGCAAGACCCCACGCCTCCCAGTCGGCGATCGCGAACGGATCGCGGTGGATGTTGTTCCAGTGCAGGTCGCCGTGACTCGGCCGCCAGCCGTCTGAGTCGATGTCCATCTCGAGGCCGAAGAAGACGCTGATCCGCCGGCGCATGATCTCGGGATCGAGCACCATCCGATCCGTCGTCACGACCGACAGGGCTTCGAGGTTGCGCTCCAACTCCCCCCACCACGGCTCGTCGAGACCGGGCACCCCTGCGAGCACCGCGTCCGTCGCGCACACTCGCCCGGGCAGCAGCGTCATGAGTTCGGCGCGGTACACGAGGGGTCCGTCCTCCCACGCCCGCACATCGAGCAGGCGCGGCTTCGCGACCCCATCGATACGCGAGGCGTCCTGGTTGCCGGTCCACCAGGCACCGCGCGCCCGATCTCTCGCGGACCAGACGACGCGCAGCCAGTACCGACCACCGGCGCGCTCTACGACCGAGCCGATGGACCGGTCGCGCCACCCGAATCGGGCACGCCCCACCCCGTTGAGACCGAGGTCCGCGAGCGAACGGGAGTGAGCGGTACGCAGGGCGATGCGCAGAGCGGTGCTCGTGGTGGCTACGGCGTCGACAGTCGTCATCAAGATCCTTTCGAGGTGCAGCGCCCGAACGACGCAGGAGTGCGTTCGTATGACGGCATTGCGGCGTCTCATGAGGCTAAGAAGCACGGTGCCGCGAGCGCAAGATGGCGACGCATCACATATCGGATCAACGGAATCCCGCTCAGCGGGCTATCACCGGCATCCGAGACGCCTGGTCGGGGTCGTCCGCGCGATCGGATAGACTGTTCAGGTTGTTCCCTGGTGACGTGTCCGAGCGGCCGAAGGAGCACGCTTGGAAAGCGTGTGTTGTGCAAGCAACCGCGGGTTCGAATCCCGCCGTCACCGCCAAAAAGATCAAGGGTCTCCGCGCCAGCGGGGGCCCTTGATCTTTTTATCGAGCACCGTGGGATTCGGGGAGAACCGAGCGCCAGCGAGGATCGGAGTCCCGCCGTCACCGCCAAAAAGATCAAGGGTCTCCGCGCCAGCGGGGGCCTTGATCCTTTTATCGAGCTCCGAGGATTCCGCCGGTCAGGCGAACGTCACGCCGTAGCTCTGCCCGCCCGGTTCTGCGGGCAGGGGGGTCATACCGAGCCGTTCGTAGAAGGCGGCGGCTCCGATGTTGTTCGGGTCCATGCCCAGGTGCAGACCGCGCACTCCCCGGCGGGTGAGCTCGGCGAACAGCGTCTCGATCAGCTGCCGCCCGAGCCCCTGTCCCTGCGTCTCGGGCAGCAGGTCGATGTGCAGATGGGCCGGGTAGTCCGCCGAGTTTGCGTTGCGGCCGGGTGCCTGTGCGTAACCGTGCTCGATCATCCGCTCCTCGCGGGTCGTCGGCTCCGCCGCCTGCGGATACCGGTCCTGCAGCGTCGGCCACCATTCGTCGCGGAACCAGGTGGCGAAGGCGTCCGTGTCGTCGGTCGCCACGATGTAGCCGATCACGCGCTCGTCATCGGTCTCGACGACCCAGGCGAGGTCGGGATGCCGTTCGGCATAGGGCACCGCGAAGAGGTCGCCCCAGAGCGAGTCGTCGGAGAACAGGCCGGTCGCGTCTGCACCGGCATCCGCAGTCCTCACGCACACCTCGTAGAGGGCATCGCGGTCGGACGGACGATAAGGACGGATGCGCGACACTGCTGCTCCTCGACGGGTGGGGGTGAGCTGTCAGCCTATCGGCGTGACCGCCGGGTCGTCTCGCCGCGTCGCCGACTGCACCCACGGCAGCAGCCACGCCCCGAGCACCAGCACGACACCGGCTCCGACCAGGGCGCCGCCGAGCGTGTCGGTGGCCCAGTGCACCGACAGCAGGGTGCGCGAGATCGCCATCGCGACCACCCACGCGATGCCGAGGATCGCGGTCCACACCCGCGGGAAGACGAGCCACAGCACCATCGCGATCGTCGCAGCGTTGGCTGCATGCCCCGAGGGGAATGAACCGAAGTCGCTCGCCACGATCATGTCCTCCGGGCGCGCACGGCCGAAGAGGTGCTTGAGCAGCTGCACCGCCCCGGCGCTCACGAGGAACGCGACGGCGGCGAACACGGCTGCCTGCCATCGTCGCGCGATCAGGAGAGCGACGATCACGAGCACGGGCACGAGCAGGATCGCGATCCAGCCTCCGCCGATGTGATCGAGCAGCAGAGCGAACGACAGCATCCAGTCGGAGCGCGACGCGCTGACCGTCTCATTCCACCAGGTGTCGAATCCCGGTGGCTCGGTGTACCCGAACACGATCGCTGCTCCGAGGAGCGTCGCCGCGACGAGCATCCCTGTTCCCGTCCACAGCAGCGTTCGTCTTCTCATCGCTCTATTCTGCCGGTCGGACGCTGAGAATCAGGGAGCCAGCATGCCGACGCTCCGCGGACGCACGATCAACCACAGCGAGAGGATGCCGATCGCGGCGCAGCCGACCATGACCGAGGCCATGCTCGTGGCGGTGATTCCGGTGCCGTGCGAGATCCATCCGACGACCGGGGAGACGAGTCCCGCGACGCCGAAGTTCGTGGCGCCGATGACCGATGCCGCGGTGCCCGCAGCCTTGCCGTGGCGGTCGAGGGCGAGCACCTGCACGTTCGGGAACGTGAATCCGCAGGCGGTCATGAAGAAGAACAGAGGGATCACCGTGCCCCAGAGCCCGAGGCCGAGCTGGTCGGTCACGATGATCGCGACCCCGGCCAACAGCAGCACCGCGGTCGAGTACGCCATGACCCACTGCGGGCCGAACCGAGCGGCGAGGCGGGAGGCCGTCTGGACACCCGCGACCACCCCGAGGGAGTTGACGGCGAACAGCAGGCCGTACTGCTGCGCGTCGAGTCCGTGGGTCTGCTGGAACAGGAACGGCGACGCCGACAGGTACGAGAACAGGCCCGAGAAGGTCATGCCGCCGATGATCAGCACACCGATGAAGACACGGTCGGAGAACACCGAGCGATACCGCTGCATGACAGTGGCGCCGCCCTTCTCCTGGCGCCGCGCGATCGGCAGCGTCTCGGGTATGAACACCACGGTCGAGATCAGCATCAGCACGCCGTAGAGGGCGAGCACGACGAAGATGCCGCGCCACGGCATCAGCGTGAGCAGCCATGAGCCGATCAGCGGGGCGATCACCGGGGCCACGCCCGAGACCAGCGCGAGCCTCGACAGCATCACGACCAGACGGCGTCCGCCGAAGAGGTCGCGCACGATGGCCATCGCGACGACGCCACCGGCAGCGGCGCCGACGCCCATGAGCACGCGAGCGCCACTGAGCAGCGGAAGGGTCGGTGCGTAGGCGGCGGCGACGCTGGCCAGCACATGCAGGGCCGTGACGATGATCAGCGGAACCCGCCGGCCCACCTTGTCGCTGAGCGGCCCCACCACGAGCTGACCGAGTGCGAAGCCGATCATCGTGCCGGTCAGGGTCAGCTGGATCGCGGCTGCGGTGGTCTCGAAATCCTGCTCCAGCACCGGGAACGCGGGTAGATAGAGGTCGATGGTGAACGGTCCGAGCGCAGTGAGAGCCCCGAGCAGCACGATGTACAGCGCGCGGCGACCGTTCGAGATCGAGTCGCCGGGGTGCAGCATGATCGGCGCTGTGGCCGGGTTCGACCCCAGGGTGCGGATCGCTCCGGTCGCCGACGGGATGCGGATGCTGCCGGTGGCCGTTCGCTCGGGGGCGGAGGTCGAGATGGAGTCAGTGCGTGGAGCGTCGGGCACGACGGTCCTTCCGAAGTTCGAGGGCGTGCAGGAAGAGTGAGAGATCGAGTCGCGAGAACGGTCGGATCGGCGACGAAAGTCGAATCGATTCGATCCGGGCGAAGTCTCCATGCTACAGCCCGCTCGCACGCACCTGTATGTCGCATCGACGCTGAATGGTCAGAAACGCATCCGTCCGGCCTTCCGGGGATGCGTTTCTGACCACCCAGCAGTGGACCACCAGACGTCAGCCGACGTGGTGTCAGCGCAGGCGCGCGAGTCCCTGCTCGAGGTCGGCGATCAGGTCGTCGACGCCCTCGATGCCCACCGACAGACGCACGACGTTCTCGGGCACGGCGAGCGCGGTGCCGCGCACCGAGGCGTGCGTCATGTCCGGCGGGTAGCCGATCAACGACTCGACGCCTCCGAGCGACTCGGCGAGCTGGAAGATCTCGGTCGATTCGGCGAACGCCTTCGCCGCATCCGCACCCGCCGAGAGGCCGAGCGACAGCATCCCGCCGAAGCCGCTCATCTGCCGTGCGGCGATGTCGTGCCCGGGGTGCGAGGCGAGCCCCGGGTAGTAGACGGTCGCGAACTCAGGGCGAGCCGCGGCCCATTCGGCGATGGCCTGCGCGTTCTCGGAGTGCTGGCGCACCCGCACCGCGAGCGTCTTGATGCCGCGGGTCGTGAGCCAGGCGTCGAGCGGCGCCGAGACGGCCCCCACGGCGAACTGCTGGAACTTGATCTGCTCGAAGTAGCGGTCGTCGCCGAAGACCACCGCGCCGCCGAGGACGTCGGAGTGTCCGCCCAGGTACTTCGTGGTGGAGTGCACGACGAGGTCTGCGCCCAGCGAGAGCGGCTGCTGCAGCGCCGGAGAGGCGAAGGTGTTGTCGACGACAGCGATGGCACCGGCCGTGTGCGCGATCTCGGCGATGAGCGCGATGTCGACGATCTTCAGCAGCGGGTTGCTGGGAGTCTCGACCCAGACGATCTTCGTCTCGGGGCGGATCGCCGCGCGCACCGCGTCGAGGTCGGACAGTTCGACCGTCGAGAACTCGATCCCCCACGGAGAGAGCACGCGGGCGAACAGACGGTAGGTGCCGCCGTAGACGTCGTTGCCGAGCACGACATGGTCGCCGGGCTTCAGGATGCCGCGCAGCAGCGCGTCTTCCGCGGCGAGACCCGAGGAGAACGACAGGGCGTTCGCGCCACCCTCGAGCGCCGCGAGCTGCGTCTCGAGCGATGAGCGTGTCGGATTGCCGGCACGGTTGTACTCGTAGCCGTCACGGAACCCGCCGATGCCGTCCTGCACATGGGTGGACGCCTGATAGATCGGCGGGATGATCGACCCCGTGGTCGGGTCGGGCGCCTGACCTGCGTGGATGGCTCGGGTGGCGAAAGCATGCTCGGACATGCCCTCAGCCTACGTCCGCCCCGGGGGCGACAGCCGCCCCTGTTACGCCGGGCGTCAGCGCGAGAGGTACGACAGCAGATCCTGCCTGGTCAGCACCGTGTGCGGCTTGCCGTCGAGCGTGACGAGCAGCGCGTCGGCGTCGGCGAGAGCGGCCCGCGCCTGAGCGAGAGGAGCATGGATGCCGATCAGCGGCAGCCGCTCGCCGACGTGCTCCCCCACGGCGTCCGCAGGCTTGGCGTCTCCGCGGAACAGCAGGTCGAGCAGCCCCTTCTCGTCGACCGTGCCGACGACCTCGCCCATCATCACGGGAGGCTCAGCACTCAGCACCACCAACTGTGAGACGTCGTACTCGGTCATCATGCCGATGGCCTCGAGCACCGTGTCGGTCGGGTGCGCATGCACCAGGTCGGGGATGCTCGTCGCTCCTCTGGGGCCCTGAGCCTGTCGAACCGTGCGGGCGGCCAGCACGTCGGACACGGTCTCGCCCTCCTCGACCTCGCTGAACCCGTAGGAGCGCATCCAGCCGTCGTTGAAGATCTTGCCGAGGTAGCCGCGTCCTCCGTCGGGGAGCAGCACCACCATCACGGCATCCGCCGGCAGATCACGCGCGACCCGCAGCGCGCCGACCACGGCCATGCCGCTGGAGCCGCCGACGAGGATTCCCTCCTCTCGCGCGAGCCGCCGGGTCATCGCGAACGACTCGGCGTCGTCGACCGCGACGATCTCGTGTGGGACCGTCGGGTCGTAGGCGCCCGGCCAGATGTCCTCGCCGACGCCCTCGACCAGATACGGGCGACCCGTGCCGCCGCTGTAGACGCTTCCTTCGGGGTCGATCCCCACGATGCGCACGCGATCCTCCGACACCTCGCGCAGATAGCGCCCGGTGCCCGTGATCGTGCCGCCCGTGCCGACACCGGCGACGAAGTGCGTGATCAGTCCGTCCGTATCCCGCCAGATCTCGGGACCGGTGGTCTCGTAGTGGCTCCGCGGGCCGTTCGGGTTCTCGTACTGATTGGGCTTGAACGCTCCGGGGATCTCACGGGCGAGCCGATCGCTCACGCTGTAATACGACTCCGGGCTGTCAGCGGCCACCGAGGTCGGCGTGACGACGACCTCGGCGCCGTAGGCTCGGAGCACGTCGATCTTGTCTTCGCCGACCTTGTCCGGCAGCACGAAGACGCACTTGTACCCGCGCTGCTGGGCGACCAGAACGAGGCCGACGCCGGTGTTGCCGCTCGTGGGCTCGACGATGGTGCCACCCGGCTGCAGGTCGCCCGATGCCTCGGCCGCCTCGATGATCCGCGACGCGATGCGGTCCTTCGCCGAGCCGCCGGGATTGAGGTATTCCAGTTTCACCAGCACGGTGCACGCGACGCCCTCGGTGACGTGCTGGAGCTTCACGAGGGGCGTGTCGCCGACGAGATCGACGATGGAGTCTGCGTACTTCATGTTCACAGAGTACGTGCGACGATGCCGCGACCGGGGCTGTGTTGCGCCCGATCGCGGCATCGTATGGTCCGCATCTCAGTGAGAGCCGATCAACCCTTCGTGGAACCCGCCAGGAGCCCTCGCACGAAGTACCGCTGGAGCGAGAAGAACACGATCAACGGAACGATGATCGAGACGAACGCCCCTGCGGTGAGGAGGTACCAGCCCTCCCCGCGTCCGGTGATCTCGGCGAGCACCTTCGTGATCGGCGAGGCGGCGCCGTCGGCGAACACGAGGGCGACGAGCAGGTCGTTCCAGACCCACAGGAACTGGAAGATCGCCACCGACGCGATCGCCGGCATGGTCAGCGGCAGCACGATCCGGAAGAAGATCTGACCACGGGATGCACCGTCGACGCGTGCGGCCTCGATGATCTCGCCGGGGATCTCCGACATGAAGTTGTGCAGCAGGTAGATCGCCAGCGGCAGAGCGAACATCGTGTGGGCGATCCACACCTGCGCATAGCCGCCGGATGCGCCGAGACCCTGAGTCACCTGCACGCCGAACAGGTTGATTCCTCGCGAGAACGACGACAGGAGTGGAACGAGTGCCATCTGGATCGGCACGATCTGCAGTGCGAACACGAAGATGAAGAGCGCGTTGCGGCCCTTGAAGTCGATCCACGAGAACGCGTACGCCGCCATCGCCGCGATCATCAGAGGGATGAGCGTGGCAGGGATCGTGATCACGATCGAGTTGAAGAACGACTCCAGGATGGTCAGCTGCGTGGTGCCGGACTGCAGCACTGCCACGTAGTTGTCGAAGGTGAACTGCGGGTCGGTGAAGAACGTCCACCACCCGGTGGTCTCGATCGCATCCCTCTGGCGGAACGACGAGATGAACAGTCCGAGCGTCGGAATGGTCCACACCACGGCGATGACGATCGAGGCGACCGTCGCCCATGGACGGCTGAGACGCTTGCGTGCACGGCCCGCCGACGCTTCGAAGCGTCCGCCTGTCGTGATTGCCCTCGTGCTCTGGCCGGTGTCTGAGTTCACGGTGTCGGTCATCGGATCTCCCGCTGCTTCTTGATCTGGCGCGCGTTGTAGATGACGATCGGGAGCACCAGGATGAACAGGATGACGGAGAGCGCAGCACTGCGACCCGCCTCGAACTTGGAGAACTGCGTGTACATCTCGTTCGCGAGCACCGACGTCCCGTAATTGCCACCGGTCATCGTGCGCACGATGTCGAACACCTTCAGCGAGGCGATCGAGATCGTGGTCAGAACGACGATCAGCGCGGGGCGGATCGACGGGATCGTCACCGAACGGAAACGCTCCCAGGCGTTCGCGCCGTCGAGTTCGGCCGCCTCGAGAAGCTCGGTGGGAACTCCCTTGATCGATGCCGAGAGCACGACCATCGCGAAACCGGTCTGCACCCAGATCAACACGACGATGAGCGCCAGGTTGTTCCACGGACCGTTCAGCAGGAACTGCTGCGGCTCCCCGCCGAACCAGACCAGGATCTGGTTGAGCAGACCGATCTGCTCGAACTCGGGGCCACGGTAGGCGTAGACGAAGCGCCAGATGATGCTCGCGCCGACGAACGAGATCGCCATCGGCATGAAGACCAGCAGCTTGTAGATCTTCTCGCCGCGGGTCTTGTCGATGAAGACCGCGTAGGCCAGACCGACCATGGTCGAGAGCGTCGGAACCAGCAGCACCCAGACGATGGTGTTGACGACCGAGGTCACACCGTCCGATTGCGTGAAGATCCAGAGGTAGTTCGAGAAGCCGACGAAGTCGCTGCCGGTCGAGTTCCAGAACGACGCGTACACCGTCTGGATCGACGGCAGGATCAGGCCTGCCAGAAGCAGCAGCATCGCCGGAGCCATGAAGGCGACGAGCTGGATCAGGTATCCGGCTCCGTCACGCGAGCGGTAGTCGAGGAAGAAGAACAGCGCTCCCACGGCGACTGCGACTCCCATCGCCCAGTAGTACGAGTTGAAGAACCACATAACCGCGAGCGGGATGAGGAGGCACATCGCGAGGCGGATGCCGGTGTAGAGCGCGCCCTTTCGCGGCGCGATGTCGACGAGAAGCAGGATGACGACGACGACCACCGCGAATGCGATGACCACGGCGAGAGCCTGGGCGATCGGGGGCAGAGACCCGATCCATTGGAAGAACACAGTCGCGTTCATGGATTCCCCTTCATGAGACGGAGCTGATCAGCGGTCCGCGCGACGATGCGCGGACCGGGTGCGAGAAGGTGGGCCACCCCCTCGGGTGGCCCACCTGGTCAGATCAGCTGGAAGGCCAGCCGGTCTCGATCTGCTCGAGCACCTCATCGGTCGAGGTTCCGTTGATCCAGGCGACCATGCCCTTCCAGAAGGTGCCGGAGCCCACGGCCCCGGGCATCTGGTCGGAGCCGTCGAAGCGGAAGGTGACCGAGTCGTCCTGGAGGAGCTTGATCGACTCCTGCAGGATCGGGTTCTCGACGGCCTCGATGTCGACGCCCTTGTTGGCGGACGTCACGCCGCCGAGTGCGAGACGGCTGTCGGCCCATTCGGGGCTCGAGAGGTACTCCAGCACCTTCTGCGTGGCCTCGTCGTCGCTGAACGCGCCGACGATCTCGCCACCACCGGTGATGAACGTCTCGTCCTCGCTCTGGCTCGGAAGCAGGAAGGCCCAGACGTCGCCCTCCTCGGAGATGTCCGTGCCCTCCGGGAAGAAGCCCGAGAGGAACGATGCCTGGTGGGTCAGCGCGCACTCGCCGCTGGCGACTGCCGGCGCGACATCACCGAACGCGGTCGAGTTGATCGAGCGCACGTCGCCGAAGCCGCCGTTGACGTAGGCCGGGTTGAGCAGCAGCTCACCCGTGGCGTCGAACGCCTCCTTGATCTGCGGGTCGGTGAACGGGATCTCGTTCTTGACCCACTGGTCGTAGACGTCGGCACCGGCGTTGCGGAGCACGAGGTCTTCGATCCAGTCGGTGCCCGGCCATCCGGTCGCGACGCCCGACTCGAAGCCGGCGCACCACGGGGCCTTGCCGCTCGTCTCCTGGATGGTCTGAGTGAGCGTGAGCAGCTCTTCCCAGCTGGTCGGCTCCTCGACGCCCCACTCGGCGAACTTCTTGGGCGAATACCAGACCCAGCCCTTGACGCTCGCCATGAGCGGTGCGCCGTAGAACTCGTCCTCGTAGGTGCCGAAGTCGACCCACCCCTGCGTCCAGTACTCCTTCGCGTTCGCCTCGACCGCTTCGGGTGCGGGCTTCAGGAAGTCGCGGGCCGCGTAATCCGCGAAGAGTCCGGGCTGCGGGAAGATCGCGATGTCGGGCGGGTTGCCGCCCTGCGCGCGGGTGCCGAGCTGCGTCTCGAAGTCCTGGCTGCCCTCGTACTTGATCTCGATGTCGTTCTCTTCTTCGAAGTCCGCCCAGGACTCTGCGAGCAGCTCCGCTTCGCCCTCGACGATCGTGCCGTAGATGGTGACGGAGTTGTCTCCGCCGCCGCCGCCCTCCGTACCGCCGTCGGTGCCGCCAGGGGCACCACAGCCGGCGAGCGCGATGCCCGCGACTCCCAGCAGTGCGATTGGCGCGTAACGCCGGGAACGCTGTGACAGACCCATGTGAATTCTCCTCTTCGAGTTTCACGGCTCCCACGTCATCCTGCGCCGCCCCTCGGCACAGAATCGGGAACCGATTCCAGGACAACCTACCGGGGTCTGTGAGCCCGGCACAATAAGCCAGGATCACAAGCTCGCAACCATTCGAGCTGTACGAGACCGTCGGATGGGAGCGCTCTCTCGCGGGTCGTATGGAACCGGTTCCTTTCCCGCCGCCGAGCGGCTACGCTGACATCGGCGCGGGGGCAGCAACGCGCCGGATCATGGTCGAGGAGGACCCATGAGCACGATCGCGGACGTCGCGGCGCGTGCAGGCGTATCGAAGGCGACCGCGAGCCGCGCGCTCAGCGGACGCGGATACGTCGCGGAAGGCACCCGCCAGCGGGTGACGGATGCCGCCGAGGAGCTGGCCTACGTGGCACACTCCTCTGCGACGAGCCTCGCGACGGGACGCACGCAGACCGTCGGGGTGATCATGCCTCCGGTCGATCGCTGGTTCTTCGCCGAGCTGCTGGCCGGCATCCAGGAATCTCTGTTCGCCCTCGACTACGAACTCGCCCTGTACGGCATCCGCGAGGGCAGCGAGACCCGAGAGCGCCTCTTCGACACGGTGCTGCCGGGCCGCCGGTTCGACGGGATCATCGCCGTCGGCATCCAGCCGAGCGCGCACGAGCTCGAGCGTCTGCATCGCTCGGAGCGACCCCTGGTCAGCGTCGGCCCCTACAGCGAAGGGTCGAGTGCCGTGTCGATCGACGACGTCGCCGCCGCCCGCATCGCCACCGAGCACCTCATCGAACTCGGCCACACCGACATCGCCTTCATCGGCGGATCCGCGGATCCTGACGACCTCAGTTTCGGCGACGCCCAACGCGTCGACGGATATCTCGAGGCACTCGCCGCGGCCGGCCTGGAGGCCATCGCAAGGATCGCCTATGCGCGTCCGACGATGCCCGGCGGCTACGCCGCTGCCGTCGAGCTTCTCGGCGACCGCAGAGGGCGGCCCACCGCGATCGTCGGCGTGTGCGATGAGGCGGCGATCGGAGCGATGATCGCGGCCCGTCGTCTGGGGATCGCCGTGCCGACAGAACTCAGCATCGTCGGCGTCGACGACCACCAGCACGCGGAGATGTTCGCGCTCACCACCATCAAGCAGTCGCCGCGAGAGCAGGGGCACGAGGCCGTCCGCCTGCTGCGGCAGCAGATAGACCGTCCTGGCTCACCACGAGAGCACACCGTGACGGCATCCGCCCTGGTCGTTCGCAGTTCCACCGCGGGTCGTCGCTGACCCCGACGTCATCGCCCGGCTCCGGACGCACGAAAGCCCCGGGCGAACCCGGGGCTTTCGTGAAGCGTTCAGACGCTTCCGGGTCGAGGCGTCACGCCGCGACCCGGAACGGATTACTTGAGGGTAACCGTGGCGCCTGCCTCTTCGAGAGCAGCCTTGGCCTTCTCGGCGGCTTCCTTGTTCGCGCCCTCGAGCACGGCCTTGGGAGCGCCGTCGACGACGGCCTTGGCCTCGCCGAGACCGAGCGAGGTGAGCTCGCGGACGGTCTTGATGACCTGGATCTTCTTGTCGCCCGCAGCCTCGAGGATGACGTCGAAGGAGTCCTTCTCCTCAACCTCTTCAGCAGCGCCGCCGCCTGCGCCGGCAACGGCGACGGGGGCAGCAGCGGTGACCTCGAACTTCTCCTCGAACGCCTTGACGAAGTCGTTGAGCTCGACGAGGGTCAGGCCGGCGAACTGCTCGAGCAGCTCCTCAGTGGTGAGCTTAGCCATGATGTATCTCCTAGATAGATGGGGTTTGTTGAACGAGAACGTCAGGTCGCTTACGCGGCCTCAGCGGTCTCCAGCTTTTCGCGAAGAGCATCGATGGTGGCGGCAGCCTTGCCCATCGTGGCCTTCATCATGCCCGCAGCCTTCGCCAGCAGAACCTCACGGCTCTCCAGCGCGGCGTACTTGTTGACCTCGTCGGCAGAGAGGGCGTTGCCCTCGAAGATGCCCGACTTGATCACGAGAAGCGGGTTGGCCTTGGCGAAGTCACGAAGAGCCTTGGCAGTGGCGACGAAGTCACCGTGCACGAACGCGACGGCCGACGGACCCTTGAGGTCGTCGTCCAGCGCGGTGATGCCAGCCTTGTTGGCGGCGATCTTGGTCAGCGTGTTCTTCACCACGGCGTACTCAGCGTCCTGACGGATGCTGTTGCGCAGCTCCTTGAGCTGGGCAACCGTCAGACCGCGGTACTCGGTCAGCAGAACGGCAGTCGAGTTCTCGAATGACTTCGTGAGCTCGGCGACCGATGCGTCCTTCTGCGCCATGGTCACTCCTTGGTGTGTACGAGGCGCCTCACGGCGGTGAGGCACCGACCCTTGACCGCATGCAACAGAAAAGCTCCGGCGCAAGCGCACGGAGCTTTGGAAGTTCGTGTCCTGCGCGGGCCCCTGCTGAGCAGAGCTTCGATCGTCTCGCGTTCGCACGCATGACGATGACCAGCGGTCTTCGGTTGCTATGACTCTACCTCACCGCATCCCGCGTTCCCAAATCGGCCAAGACTCACCGCCGGTGCGCTGCGCGCCCTCCGTGGCCGGCGAGCGCGTCTGCAGCGCGGATGAGGCTCAGGTGCGAGAGAGCCTGCGGGGTGTTGCCCGCCTGTCGCGCGTTCGCGACGTCGTACTCCTCCGACAGCAGGCCGAGGTCGTTCGCCATGTCGACCACGCGTGTCATCAGGTCGCGGGCCTCGTCGATGCGCCCGCTCGTCGCGTACTGCTCGACCAGCCAGAAGCTGCACGCGATGAAGGGATGCTCTCCCCCATCGAGTCCGTCGACACCCGACTCCGTCCGGTAGCGTCGGACGAATCCGTCCGTGAGCAGCGCGCGCTCGATCTGCTCCACGGTGCGGATCATCCGAGGGTCGTCGGGCGCGCAGTATCCGACCTGCGGAAGCACGAGCAACGAGGCGTCGACCTCGGTCGAGCCGTAATGCTGAGTGAAATACCCCTGTTCTGCCTCGATTCCACGACCGTCGATCTCGCGGCGCAGCCCGTCGCGGACCGCCGCCCATCGATCGGCGTCACCCGGGAGGCCGTGCTCCCGCACGGCGCGGACACCGCGGTCGAGCGCCGCCCACATCATGACCCGGGAGTGGGTGAACCACTGCGGCTCCCCCCGGATCTCCCAGATGCCGTTGTCGGGGCGCTCGATCGAGGCGATCACCTGTTCGATGAGCGCGCGCTGCAGCGGCCACGAGAAGTCGCCCTCCTCGAGGCCGGCGATCCGGGCGCACTCGAGCGCGACCAGCACCTCGCCGATCACGTCGCCCTGGTATTGGTCGACCGCGCCGTTGCCGATCCGCACCGGTGCGGCGCCTCCGTAGCCGGGCAGGCTCGTGAGCTCGCGTTCGATGAGATCGCGCTCTCCGGCGATCCCGTACATGATCTGCACCTCCTTCGGCTCACCGGCGACGGCCCGCAGCAGCCAGCGTCGCCAGTGGTGCGCCTCGGTGAGGAACCCGTGCGCGATGAGGGCCTCGAGCGTCAGCGCGGCATCCCGCAGCCAGACGAAGCGGTAGTCCCAGTTGCGCGAGCCGCCGAACTCCTCCGGCAGCGATGTCGTCGCCGCAGCCACGATTCCGCCCGTGTCCTTGTTCGTGAGTGCCCGCAGCACGAGCAACGAGCGCACGACCACATCGCGGTGATCTCCGTCGTGCCTGATCCCGCTCGCCCACCCCTGCCACCAGGATCGCGTCCCGGCGATCGCAGCGTCGACATCGAGCGGCGACGGCGCATGCTCGTGCGAGGGGAACCAGCTGAGCGTCAGGTCGCGGACCTCGTCTGCCGACACGGTGAAGGTCGCCCGGTGCCGATGATCCTCCGCGATGAGCCGCACTCCCCGCACGATCACGGCCTCGGGTCCGGCCGTCGCGCGCAGTGCCGGCTCCTCGCTCGTGCCCACCTGCCGCACCCAGGGGAGCCTGCGTGAGTAGTCGAAGTGCAGCCGCAGCTCGGTGACGAACTCGACCTGACCTTCGATGCCGACGATCCGGCGCACCACATCGCTGCGCGAAGGATGCAGGGGCATGAACTCCTGCACTTCGGCGACGCCGTCGGCCGTCTCCCAGCGTGTGACGAGGATGAACGTGTCCGACACGTAGTGCCGCTGCGAGGTCGCCGTCGCGTCGAGCGGGCGCAGACTCCAGCATCCGTTGCTCGCCTCGCCCAGCAGCGCCCCGAACAGCGAGGGAGCATCGAAGCGAGGGAGACAGAGCCAGTCGATGCTGCCCTCCTTCGAGACGAGCGCGCCGGTGCGGCAGTCGCTGAGCAGGGCGTAGTCCTCGATCGGTGCGGGCATCGATCGAGTCTGACATGTTCGCCCGGGGTCGGAGCGATACGGTGAGAACATGACCGACGCGACGACGCTGGTGATCCTCGGAGCGGGTGGCGACCTCACCTCTCGCCTCCTCCTGCCCGCTCTGGGCCAGCTGCTGACGAGGGAGCCCACGCGCTCGGTGCGGATCATCGGCACCGACCGTGAGGAATGGACGGATGCCGAGCTGCAGACGGTCGTCGAGACGGCCTTCGCCTCGATGGGCGCCGAGGCCGCGGCAGCTCGCGTCGATGCCACGTATCTGCGCACCGACATCACGCGCGCCGATGACCTGCGCTCGCTGCTGGGTGGGCTCACCGGTCAGGTCGCCGTCTACTTCGCAGTGCCTCCCTCGGTCGCGGCAGCGTGCATCGCGACGCTCACTCCCGACATGCTGCCCTCGGGCGCGATGCTCGTCATGGAGAAGCCCTTCGGCACGGACGAGGCGGGGGCTCGAGAGCTGAACCGCGCGCTGACCGCGCTCGTGCCGGAGAGCCAGGTCTTCCGCGTCGACCACTTCCTGGGCCGCTCGACCACACTGAATCTGCTCGGGGCGCGGTTCGCGAACCGCATCCTCGAACCGCTCTGGTCGGCCGAGAGCATCGAATCCGTCGACATCGTCTACGACGAGTCACTGGCGCTGGAGGGACGAGCGGGCTACTACGACAAGGCGGGCGCGCTGGTCGACATGATCCAGAGCCACTTGCTCCAAGTGCTCGCCGTGCTCGCGATGGAAGAGCCCGCCACTCTCGACGAGATCGAGTTCCGTGCCGCGACCGGCGCGGTGCTGCGCGCGACCACCGTGTGGGGCGACGATCCTGTGGCGTCGTCTCGCCGCGCCCGATACACCGCCGGAGAGGTCGACGGCACAGCGAAGCCGTCGTACGTCGACGAGCCCGGGGTCGATCCGGACCGCCAGACCGAGACTCTCGCCGAGGCGACGTTCGAGGTGCGCAACGCCCGGTGGGCGGGGATCCCGTTCCGACTGCGCTCCGGCAAAGCCCTCGGCACGCCCGCCAGAGAGATCGTCGTGCGCTTCCGCCCGGTCCGCCACCTGCCTCGGGGACTCACCGGCACGTCGGACGGCGCCGTCCTGCGGTTCTCGCTCGGCCCGGACCGGATGTCGCTCGAGCTGAACCTCAACGCGTCGGAAGACCCGTTCGAGCTGGAGCGGGCGACCCTGTCGGCCGAGCTCGGCGAAGGCGCGCTCAAGGCCTACGCCGAGGTGCTGTCCGGAGTCCTGGACGGCGATCCGATGCTGGCGGTGCGCGGCGACGCCGCCGAACAGTCCTGGCGCATCGTGGCCCCGGTCCTCGAGGCGTGGCGGCGGGGCGATGTGCCGCTCGACGACTACGTCGCCGGTTCCTCCGGCCCGCAGGGGTGGCCGACGCTCGACTGACCAGTCGCCGACGCGGAGAGTGTGCGATGGATGCCGCAGGGCGGCGTGTGCGGGAGTGAGAGTCGGCGACCGGGGTTACCCTCGATAGGTGACCCCCGAACTCCAAGCTCGCATCGTCGCGGACTCCCGTGACCGCGTGGCCTGGATGAGGGCACGTTCGCGCGGGATCACCGCCACGGACGTCGCCGGACTCACGAGCGAGAGGTCGATCGCGCGCGCGGCCGACTCGAAGCTCGGCGGTGGCCCCCGCTTCGGGGGCAACGCGTACACCGATCACGGACGGCGCCGCGAGCCCGAGATCGCCGCCTGGGTGGCGGCGACCCACGGCATCCTGCCCTCGTCCGCCCTGTTCCGCGCCGAGGTCGAGCATCGCCACCTCGCGACCCCCGACGGCATCGCCGTCGACGCAGACGGCCGCGTCAAGCTCGCCGAGATCAAGACCACGAACAAGGCTTTCCGCGGCATCCCCCGCACCTACCTCCGCCAGATCTGGTGGCAGCAGCACGTGCTCGGGGCCGAGCGCACCCTGTTCGTCTGGGAGGAGCACGTCGACTTCGCTCCGATCCACGATGAGCCCCGCTGCGTCTGGATCGACCGCGACGACCGCGAGATCGCGAAGCTCGTCGGCCTGGCCACCGACCTCATCGACGAGCTGTACCGACGGACCACCGGCATGCAGGTGCCGACACGGATCGCGGATGCCGCGGCCGCCGCCGCGGCCAGCCGCCGCGAGCACCTTCGCGAGCGCGACGCCTTCCGCGCGCTCGCGCTCGCAGACTAGGCACCGTTCGCCGGAGTGCAGGTCGGCGCGCCCGCGAGCAGTGGAGCGTTGTACGTCGCCGTCGTGACTCCGGGCGAGGTCCACCCCGAATAGGTCGTCCGCATCTCGAGGACGACGTCGGCGCCCAGCAACGACCCGAGCACCCCGAGAGCAATCCCGTCGTGATGTCCGCCGTGTACCTGCCCTGCGCATCCGGCCCGGTGACTGTGGGGACGATCACCGTCGTGCCGACGCGCCACTGCACGTTCGACGATGTCATGGTGGAGTACGGCGCCGAGGCGTTGGGCCACTGGAAGACGATCTTCATGAACGAACCACCGATCAGCGGAGGGCGGATGCACGAGGAGAAGCCGGTGACCTGGGGCGGTGCGAGACGCAGCGCGGTGATGGTCGTCCTCGCGTGGTCGGTGTCACCGAACGCCGCCTCGGTCATGCGAACCGTCGGTGCCATGCCGACTCCCAGGAGGAGCGCCGCCCCCGCGACGCCGGCGAGGATCCGCCGGCCGCGTCGGCCGGTCACGACTCGCCCTCCCTCGGACGGGCCGCGCCACGACGCCGGGCCGCGCTCAGCCCGGCCCCGCTCGCGATCAGGGCCAGCGCCCCGCCGATCAGCCAGGGCTCGAACGGTGCCGCGCCCGTCGTCGCCAGCCCTCCGTCCGGCCCGATCCTCGCCGACTCACCGGCCCCCCGCGCGTGGACGCGCACCTGCGTCGTGCCGTCATCTTCTCCGTCGAGAGCGATCACGAGCCTGAGGTGCGCGACCTCTGTGTCCGCCATCTCGACGAGCGGCACTTCGACGCCGTCCCGCGGCATCGACCAGCCGGACTCGAGAGCGGCCTCTCCCTCGGAGCAGCCGCCCTCGCCCCACTCCTGCGCGCAGCGGAGCACGTCGATCACGAGCGCCGCACCCCCTCTCGCGCTGATCCCGACCACCACGGTCCCCGGGTCCGGCGCCTCGGCGCTCACCGTCACGTCCCACTGCACCGACTGTCCTGGCGACAGCCTCGACGCAGCGTCCCAATCGGCGACCGAGACCAGCCGCAGGACCTCCCCCTGCACGACCTGGGTCGACGGGGCCGCCGACGCGGGCCCCGCCCCGACCAGCGCTCCGGCGAGGATCGCCGAGACGCCCACCCCGCACGCCGCCCGCCGGTTCATCGGCCGGCCTCGCGCGGTTCGCGCCGCGCCCGCGGGCTCGCCGTCGAGCGCGGCCAGAACGCCCAGGCGACCAGAGCGGTCGCGACGACCGTGAGACCGCCGAGCACAGAGGGGTTGCCCATCGCGACGACCACGGTCGCGATGCCCGGAACCGAGAGCAGCACGACGCGCACCGTCTGCACGGTGTAGGGGTGCGGATCGTCGGCCGCGTTGGCGTCTCCTCTCATCGTGATGATCCGCTCGTCCTCGCTCGCACCGGGGGCGATCGAGGTGACGCGGTGAGTGACCGGCAGATCGCCCTCTCGATCGACGGTGACCACATCACCGACCTGCACCTGTGAGGCTGCGACGCTCTGCACGACCGCGACGGACCCCGCCGGAATCGTCGGCGCCATGGATCCGGTGCGGAACATGATGAGAGTGATGTTCGCCGTGAGTGCGACGATCACCAGCACCATGCAGGCGAGTCCGGCGAGGGCCGCGACCCAGAGGAGGGCATCGGCGAGGGCGCTGCCGAGGCCTCGCCGCGCCGAACGGGGCGGCACGGATGCCGAACCCGGGGGCGCCGACGGCGACTCGCCGATCGTGGCCGCCTGCTCACGCAGACTCCGCCTCGTCGGTGCGCTCATCATCTCCTCCGAGTTCATCCGCGGCTCTGCGCGCGCATCAGCTCGACACTCCGGCGACCTGCCACGTCTGGATCGCCGTCAGGCCCTGGGCGGCGTTGTCGGTCGCAGCCGGCAGCGTCACCGCGAAGCAGTAGTTCACGGCTGCCCCGCCGTTCGCCGCGGCAGCCTGGGTCCCGGTGCCTCCGACCGACATCTGCGAATTGTCGGGAACGACCGCGGTGCCGGCCGCATACGTCGTGCTGTTGCAGGACGTGCCCGCGATCGCCCGCACCCCGTATCGCAGGTACGTCCCGAGCCCGGTTCCCGCCGTCGAGGTCACGCTGAGTTGCAGAGTTCCCGCCACCGACGGATTCGCGGTGCGCACGCTGAACAGCGCGTAGGTCGTGTTCCCGGGGGCCATCGCCGAGAACGGTGCGCTGAACGACAGCGCCGCCGGAGTGCCCGCGGGGTGGCTCGAGAACGTGGCGCCGTCGGTCGCACCCACGATGTCGAACCTCCCGGCGGTGAAGGTCGCATTGCCGTATTCGGAATCGTTCCAGGCGGCAAGGGTCATCGTCGCGCCGACGCCGAACACCAGTCCGCCCGCGAGCACGGCGCGTATCCGACGGGAGAGCAATCGCTTCCCCTCCCGCATGCCTCTGCGGGTGTCGGCCATGATCAGTCCGCAGTCGAGGTGGCCGTGAACTCCCAGGTCGCGGTCGCGGTGGCGCCCTGAGTGAGACCGGCACCCGCGGTCACCGCGAAGCACAGCTGCATCGGCACCCCCGCCGTTCCGGCCGGAGTGCCCGCGGCCAGCGGGAGCGACGTCGCCCCGGTCTGATCGCTCAGGGTCGCGCCTGTCGCCACGACTGTTCCCGTGGCCGCCTCATCGCAGGTGTCGGCGGCTTCGATCGCGGTCACGGTGTACGACAGGTTGGCCTCGTTGCCCCCGGTTCCCGCCGTGATTCCGGACGGCAGCAGCGTGGCGCCGTTCGTGGTCGTGCTGTCGAGGCGCACCCAGAAGGGCGCGTGGACGACATCGCCCGGTGACATCGACGACGCGACAGCGGGCAGCTCGAAGACGAGCGACGCCGCGAAGTCTCCCAGATCGACGTTGTGGTCGTCGTACCCGTCGCTCGCGCTGGTCGTCGAGCCCTCCAGGTTGAACGCCCCTGCGGTGAAGGTGCCGGTCGCGAACTCCGAATCGTTCCAGGCTGCGAGCGTCACCCCGATTCCTACGCCGAGCACCAGCCCACCGGCCAGCACTGCCAGAACCTTGCGTTGCGTGTTCTTCTCAGCCATGACATTCCCCCTCAGGAATCACGAACCGCAGATGCCTGGGGATGGTCGCCCTTCTGCGGCCCGCATCCGAGTGTTCATGTCGTTGTCGACAGTTTTGTCCAAGTACTCTGCGATTAAAAGGGGAGGAACGTCACGAACAGCTATCCTGGGGCCTCCTAAGCGACACAATGTCTGGCCCGAGAGGTGACCGATCGGCTGGTCGACGGTTCAGCGAGACAGCACTCGCCGCGCTTCGGACGCGATGTCGGCGGCGATCGTGTCGAGCAGCCCTGACCGCAGATTCCACTGCTGCCAGTAGAGACTCACCCGCAACGGGGGCCCCCCGAGCGGCACCAGCTCGTGATCGGTCTGCAGAAGCGGCACCATCCCCCAACCGAGTCCCAGCCGGACGGCGAGGGCATAATCATGCGACGCCGGAACGTAGTGTCTGGGAACCCCCTGCTGCGCGACACCCATGGCACCCAGCCACTCGTGCTGCAGCGTGTCCCGACGGTCGAAGTCCACGAACGGCGCGACCGCGAGGGCTTCGGCCGTGATGCCGTCGCCGAACCACCGTCGGGCGAACGCCGGTGCAGCCATCGCGTGGTACTCCAACACGCCGAGCGGCGAGACGGAGCATCCGGCCACGGGCTCCGCCTCGCTGGTGACCGCAGCCATGACAGTGCCCGACTCGAGCAGACGGGCCGTGAAGTTCTGGTCGTCCCGGTGCAGGTCGAAGTCGAGCTCGTGTGCTGCGGAGAGCCTCGCGAGCGGGCCGAGGAACCACGTCGCCATCGAGTCCGCATTGACGGCGAGAGGGATGCGGGTGCGGGGTGCGTCGACATCGTCGAGACCGAGCCCGGCCAGCGCGTCGTGTTCGAGCAACGCGATCTGGCGCGCCAGGCGCACCACCGACTCACCGGCTTCCGTGAGGCGCGCCGGCTTGGTTCGCACCACGAGCACGCGTCCCAGCTGCTCTTCGAGGCTCTTCAGCCGCTGACTCACGGCAGACGGCGTCACCCTCAACACGCGGGACGCCGCGTCGAAGGTTCCCTCATCAGCGACGGCGGCGAGAGTGGCGGCAAGTTCGGGGTCGATCTTCACATTAGTGATGCTAATGGTTCACAACTTCTGCGAACTGGTGCTCATGTTTCAGGACACCTAGCGTGGAAGGATGCTCCCCGTGCTCTCCGGTCTCGGCCTCGGCCTCTCGCTGATCATCGCCATCGGTGCCCAGAACGTCTTCGTCCTTCGGCAGGGCATCCGCAGCGAGCATGTACTGCCCGTGGTCATCATCTGCGCCGTGTCGGACGCTCTGCTGATCGCTGCAGGCGTCGCTGGACTCGGTTTCGTGATCTCCGCGGCTCCCTGGCTCGTCGTCGTCGCTCGCTGGGCGGGCGCATTGTTCCTGCTGGCCTACGGGATCCTCGCCGCGCGCCGTGCGTGGCGAGGTGGCGAGCAGCTGCGCGTCGATCAGACCGACGGCGAGAGCCCGATCGCGCGTTCGAGCGGGAGCGGCACGTCCACGGCGACTCGCACGGCGCTCGCCCCGGTGATCGCGACAGCACTGGCGCTGACCTGGCTGAACCCCCATGTCTATCTCGACACGGTGCTGATGCTCGGGTCGATCGCGGCCACCCACGGCGAGGACCGGTGGCTGTTCGCGGCCGGAGCGATCACCGCCAGCATCCTGTGGTTCACCGCGCTGGGGTTCGGCGCCCGCTACCTCGGCCGCTGGCTGCGCACCGAACGTTCCTGGCGCATCCTCGACGCGCTCATCGCCCTCGTCATGATCACGCTGGCCGTCAGCCTGGTGCTTCCGGTGCTGCACGTGTGAGGCGGTTCGGTGGATTCGACCGGGGCTGCTCGGGATGCTCTGTCAGTCGCCGTCGAGCGGCCGCAGGATGCGGGTGAGGAACTTCTTCGTGCGCTCGTGCTGGGGGGCGCCGAAGAGCTCGGCCGGGGCACCCTCCTCGACCACGACGCCCGCATCCATGAACAGCACATGGTCTGCCGCCTCGCGCGCGAAGCTCAGCTCATGCGTGACGACCACCATGCTCCACCCCTCGTCGGCGAGCTCCTTGATGACCAGCAGCACCTCACCCACGAGTTCGGGGTCGAGCGCGCTGGTCGGCTCATCGAACAGCAGGAGGTCAGGGCGCAACGCGAGTGCGCGAACGATGCCGACCCGCTGCTGCTGACCGCCGGAGAGCTCATGCGGACGAGCGTCCTCCTTGTCGGCGAGCCCGACTCGGGCGAGCAGCACCCGCGCCTCGGCGACCACCTCGGCCTTCGGCCTGCCCTGCACCCGCCACGGGCCCTCGATGACGTTCTCGAGCACGGAGAGATGCGGGAAGAGGTTGTGATGCTGGAACACCATCGCCGAGCGGTCGCGCAACGCGAGCCGCTTCTGCGCGCGAGTGCGTTTCGGCAGCGCAGCCTCCGGAGCGAAGTCGATGTCGGGCCCGCCCGCGACGACGATCGTGCCGGCGTCCGGCGTCTCGAGGCCGTTGAGCGCGCGGAGCACCGTCGTCTTGCCCGATCCGCTCGGACCGATCAGCACGACGACTTCCCCGCGATGCAGCGTCAGGTCGATGCCTCGGAGCACCTCGTTGTCGCCGAAGCGCTTGTGCAGGCCGCGCGCGGTGAGCAGCGCGTCTGCGGTGGACTGGGGCGCGCGCGCCGGATCAGTGAGCGACATTGCGATCGAGTCTCCTCTCGAGAGCGCTCTGGCCGAACGACAGCACGAGGCAGATCACCCAGTACACGAGCGCGGCAGCCAGATAGACGACCATGAACTCCAAAGTCGCCGCCGCGATCTGCTGCGCGACCTTGAAGAGCTCCGTCACGAGGATCAGCGAGGCGAGCGAGGTGTCCTTCACCAGCGAGATGAACGTGTTCGACAGCGGCGGCACCGAGACCCGCGCGGCCTGCGGCAGGATCACGCGCGTGAGTGTGCGCGTGCGATTCATGCCGACCGTGTATGCCGCCTCCCACTGCCCCTTCGGAACGGAGAGGATGGCGGCGCGCACCACCTCGGCTCCGTAGCCGCCGACGTTCAGCGACAGCGCGATGATCGCGCTGGTCCACGGATCCAGCTTGAGCCCGATCGACCCGAGGCCGTAGAAGATCACGAACAGCTGAACGATCATCGGCGTGCCACGGATGACCGAGATGTAGAACCTGGCGATGCCCGCCAACACAGGATTGACCGAGATCCGCATGAGTGCCGCGCCGACGGCGAGCACGAGACCCAGCGCGAACGAGATCAGCGCGAGTGGAACCGTCACCGTCACGCCCGCGAGGGCGATCGGGCCGAGCGAATCGAAGAACAGCTGCCAGGGATTCTCCATGGGCTACTGCGTCACGTCGTCGCCGAAGTACTTGTCACTGATCTCGGCCAGGGTACCGTCCGCACGCAGCTCCTCGAGTGCGCCGTCGATCGCCTCGACCAGGTCGGTCTTGTCCTTGGTGAACACGAACGCCTGCTCACCGGCCTCATCGGTCTCGGCGGCGATCTTCAGACCGGACGGGCTGTTCGTCTTCTCGTAGTCGAGGAAGGTCAGCTTGTCGTTGACCGTCGCGTCGACGCGACCCTGACGCAGCAGCTCGACGGCCTGCGCCCAGCCTTCGACACCCTCGACCGTGGCACCGGACTCGGTGGCGAGCTCGTACCAGTTGCTGGTGAGCGACTGCGCCGTCGTCTTGCCCTCGAGGTCGTCGAACGATGAGATCGAGTCGTCGTCCTCGGCGACCACGATGACTCCCGGCGAGACAGTGTACGGAGCGCTGAACAGGTACTTCTCCTGGCGCTGCTCGTTGATGCTGACCTGGTTCGCGATCACGTCGAAGCGGCCCGCGTCGAGCCCGGCGAAGATCGCGTCCCACTGGGTCTCCTGGAACTCGACCTCGAGGTCGAGCTTCTCGGCGACCGCCTCGATGATCTCGACGTCGAAGCCGGTCAGGTCGCCGGTTCCGCCGTCATCGTGGAAGCTGAACGGGCGGTACGTACCCTCGGTGGCGACCGTCAGAACGCCGTCCGTGACGAGGCCGAAGTCGGATCCGCCCTCGCTCGAGCTGCTCTCGGCAGGTGCGGTGCTCCCGCTGCAGGCGGTGAGCGCTCCTGCGGCGACGACCAATGCGGTGACGGCGATGAGGCGACGAGACATGTGACCCTCCTGGGGTGCGGTGAGGCGCGAGTGCTGTGGCGCGGAACTCATTCACAGTACGCGGCATCCGACCTGCATCCCAACATCCGATGACGCTCGATGTCGCGCGGGACGCAGAAAGGCCCCCGCAGAATGCGGGGGCCTCTCTGGAATCACACTCAGATGGAGTTGACGTCCAGCGGGATGCCGGGGCCGAACGTGGTCGACACGGCGCCCTTCTGGATGTAACGGCCCTTCGAGCTCGACGGCTTGAGGCGAACGATCTCCTCGAGCGCTGCGCCGATGTTCTCGTTGAGCTGGTCAGCCGAGAACGACGACTTGCCCACGACGAAGTGCACGTTGGCGTGCTTGTCGACGCGGAACTCGATCTTTCCGCCCTTGATCTCCTCGACGGCCTTGGCCGTGTTGGGGGTCACGGTGCCGGTCTTCGGGTTCGGCATGAGTCCACGCGGACCCAGGACCTTTCCGAGACGACCGACCTGGCCCATGAGCTCCGGGGTCGAGACGGCCGCGTCGAACGCGGTCCAGCCTGCGGCGACCTTCTCGATGAGCTCGGCGCCGCCGACCTCATCCGCGCCTGCGGCGATCGCTGCCTCGGCCGCGGGGCCGGTGGCGAAGACGATGACGCGGGCGGTCTTGCCGGTGCCGTGGGGCAGGATGACGGTGCCGCGCACCATCTGGTCTGCCTTGCGGGGGTCGACTGCGAGCTTCAGCGCGACCTCGACGGTCGAGTCGAACTTCGTCGAGCCGGTCTCCTTGGCGAGGGCGACTGCCTCGCTGGGAGTGTAGAAACGGTCTGCCTCGATCTTCTCGGCGGCAGCCTTGTAAGCCTTGGACTTCGTAGCCATGATTATTCTCCTCAGCCCTCGACCGTGATGCCCATGGAACGGGCGGTGCCGGCGATGATCTTCGAGGCAGCCTCGATGTCGTTCGCGTTCAGGTCGGCCTGCTTGGTCTCGGCGATCTGACGGACCTGGTCCTTGGTGATCTTCGCGACCTTGACCGTGTGAGGCGTCGACGAGCCCTTGGGCACGCCAGCGGCCTTCTTGATGAGCTCCGCAGCCGGCGGGGTCTTCAGGATGAACGTGAAGCTGCGGTCCTCGTAGACGGTGATCTCGACGGGGATGACGTTGCCGCGCTGCGACTCGGTCGCGGCGTTGTACGCCTTGCAGAACTCCATGATGTTGACGCCATGCTGACCGAGCGCGGGGCCGATCGGCGGCGCCGGGTTGGCTGCACCGGCGTTGATCTGAAGCTTGATCAGGCCGGTCACCTTCTTCTTCGGTGCCATATCCTCTTCCTTTCATCGAACGGGTGCGGGTGCATCCGCTCTCCCGCGAACCCGGCATCTCCGGGCTGCGGTCGTCTGCGCGCACGACGAAGCGGCACGCAAACCACACAAGTCTACCTGATGCGAGAGCACCCCGGGAACGCGAGAACGGCCGCCCCGATCGGGGCGGCCGTTCTCGCTGAGCGTGTGTGGGTCAGACCATCTTCGTGACCTGGTCGAACGACAGCTCGACCGGGGTCTCGCGTTCGAAGAGCGACACGAGCACCGTGAGCTTGCCACTCTCGGGCTTGATCTCGCTGATCGAACCGGGAAGACCCGCGAACGAGCCCTCCTTGATGGTGATGGTCTCGCCGACCTCGAAGTCGACCTCGGCCGGGAGCGGACGAGCGACGGCGAGGCCGCCCTTCGACGCGATGTTCTTGGCGGTCGGGACGTCCTTGACCTCGACGAGCGACTTCAGCATGTTGAAGGCCTCTTCGAAGCGCAGTGGCGTCGGGTTGTGGGCGTTGCCCACGAAGCCGGTGACGCCCGGAGTGTGGCGCACGACCGACCAGGTGTCTTCCGTCAGCTCCATGCGCACGAGCACGTAGCCCGGGATGCGCACGCGGGTGACCATCTTGCGCTGGCCGTTCTTGATCTCGACCACGTCTTCCATCGGGACCTCGATCTGGTAGATCTCGTCCTCGACCTCGAGCGTCGACTTGCGCTGCTCGATGTTGGCCTTGACCTTGCGCTCGAACCCGGCGTAGGAGTGGATGACGTACCACTTGCCCGGAAGCATCCGAAGGTCCATGCGGAACGCCTCGTACGGGTCTTCCTCGGCGTCCTCGTCCTCGTCGGACTCGGCGTCTTCGTCGCCGTTGACGTCCGGACCGTCGTACGGGGCGACCTCGTCGGCCTCGGCGGCCTCGAGCTCAGCGGTCTCTTCCGCCACGGATTCGTTGAGGACCTCAGCGGCAGCTTCAGTCTCAGCCGCTTCGTCCAGGTTGAGAGCGTCGTTCACGATCGCGTCCGCCTCCGGGTCGTTGATGTCGATGTCGGTGTCGTCCTGCACATCTGCGTCGTCGTCTCCGTCGACGTCCTCGATGTGGATGGCGACATGTTCGGCCGAGGTGACCGACTGCTCTTCCGCAGCGAGCACGTTGCCCTCCTGGGCTTCGTCCTCTTCGCTGGACTGCTCGGCAGCCGTCGCCCAGTCGGCGTCGTCGGAATATCGTTCAGACACGTTGTTTCTTTCCAATCACTGCGGCCAGGGCCGCGAGGGCGTCAGGCGCCCGGGACCCCGAAGACGATGTGCGTCACCCAGGCGAACAGGGTGTCCAGTCCGTAGACGATGCCCATGACGATGAGAACGAAGACGAGCACTACTGCGGTGAACTTGACCAGCTCTTTGCGAGTCGGCGTGACGACCTTGCGCAGCTCTGCGATGACCTGACGGAAGAACAGGGCGATGCCTGCGAAGAAGCCCGCGATGCCACGCTTCTTCTCGCGGGTGGCGCCGGCCGCGACGACCTCGCCGCGCGGTTCGTCCTGATCCATCCTGAATGTACCTTTCGTGTGTCAGCGTGTGCTGACGCGCAGGGCGGACAGGAATCGAACCTGCAACCTGCGGTTTTGGAGACCGCTGCTCTGCCAATTGAGCTACCGCCCTAGAGACCGGGAGGTCTCGGGGTGTCGTCTTCATCCTGCCACCGCTGTCGGACCGGAAGGACCGGGGCACGGCGAAAGAATGCAGACAACAACTGCTCGACAAGCATACGGCATCCGTCGGTCGGTGCAGAACCGGGCCCGCTCTCGTCGTTGTTGTTAGGCTCGGCGAGCGGACGAAACGGGAGGGGGCGCAGTGAGCGCTGACGTGCAGCAGTTCCAGGTGGACCTGCGCGGTGTCGTCGACCTTCTGAGCCGCCACATCTACTCGAGTCCACGCGTGTATCTGCGTGAGCTGCTGCAGAACGCACGCGACGCCATCACGGCTCGACGCGAGGTCGACGGCAAGGGTGGGAGCATCCGCATCACGGCGCTGACGGACACCTCCGGCGAGTTCGTGCTGCGAGACGACGGGGTCGGCCTGAGCGCCGCCGAGGTGGGTGACCTGCTCGCGACGGTCGGACGCAGCTCGAAGCGCGACATCTTCGACCTTCCTCGCAGCGACTACCTGGGGCAGTTCGGCATCGGTCTGCTCAGCTGCTTCATGGTCGCCGATTCGATCGTGATCCGCTCGCGCAGCGCACGAGGCGGTTCGGCCGTCGAGTGGACGGGCAGCGCCGACGGCACCTTCCGCGTCGTCGAGATCGACGACGATCTGCCCATCGGCACGAGCGTGCACCTGACGCCCCGATTCGACGCCGACGAGCTGCTGCGCCCCGCGGCCGTGCGCGAGCTGGCCACCGTGTTCGCCGAGTTCCTCCCCGTGCAGGTGACGCTCGTGTCCGCGAGCGGCGACATCGACATCACCAGGCGCGCACCCTTCCTCGATGCCGTCGACGACATCGACGGCGCTGTGCAGTACGGGCGCGATCTCGTCGGCGCCACGCCGTTCGACGCGATCGAGCTCAGCGAACCCGCCACGGGCACCAGAGGCCTGGCCTACGTGCTTCCTTACGCTCCCCCACCCGGTGCTCGTCAGGCGACCCGCATGTATCTCGGCAGGATGCTCCTGGGCGAGCGGGTCGACGATGTACTGCCCGAGTGGGCGTTCTTCGTGCGGGCGGTCGTCGATTCGACGGGCCTCGCCCCGACGGCGAGTCGCGAGTCGCTCGTCGACGACGCGGCGCTCGAGCACGTGCGAGAGCAGCTGGGCGCGAGCATCCGTCGCTGGGTGCTCGAGCTGGGCCTGCGTGAGCCGCACAGACTGGCCCAGTTCGTGGCGGTCCACGAGGTCGGACTGAAGTCGCTGGTGCGCCACGACGACGAGCTGGCGATGTTCATCACACGATGGCTGACTCTCGAGACGACGCACGGCACGATGCGCATCGGCGATCTCGTGGAGCGGTATCCGCACGTGCGCTTCGCGCAGTCGGTCGACGAGTTCCGCCAGGTCGCCGGGATCTCGCCCGCCTCAGAGGTGCTGGTCAACGGCGGGTACCTGTATGACGCGGACCTCGTGCGGATGCTGCCGGAGCTCTACCCCCACGTCACGATCGAGCTCGTCGACGTCGCCGGTGAGCTCGACCGCCTCGATCCCCCGCCCCTCGACGACCGGGACGCCGCGATGGCACTGGAGGACAGAGCAGGCGGCGTGCTCACGGCATCCGGATGCTCCGTCACGGTGCGCTCGATCGACCAGCCGGGGCTCGCAGCGCTCTACGTCGCCGACCCCGATGTGCTGCGCAGGATCGATCGCAGTCGCACGAAGGGCATCACCGGATCGCTGTGGGGCGGCGTGCTCGACCGCATCGACTCGACCGTGTCGGCCCGCCGCGACGACGATCTGAGCGCGCGCCTGTGCCTGAACTGGTCGAACCGCGTCGTGCGGGCGCTGGTGCGCGTGCACGACGACTCGGTGTTCGCACGCACCGTGCAGCTGCTCTACATCCAGGCTCTGCTGGCGGGTCACCACCCGCTCTCCGACTCCGATCGTGCGCTCATGACGACCGCGCTCTCAGACCTCGTCTCGCTCTCGGCCGGCATCGAAGAGGACTCGATCCCCTTCGACGACGCCGTCTGACCGCGCTGTCCGACACTCGCTCCGTTCGAAGGATCCCCATGACACGTCCGCAGAAGCGCTTCAGACAGCTCATCGAGGAGATCGACCGCACCCCGTGGGGCCCGGCGGAGCAGGCGCTGGTGGCGGATGCCGTCTCACTCGCGGTCGAGCTCGGTGACGAGCGACTCGAGTATGAGGCGCGCATGCGACAGACCGCATCCGCGAACATGAACGGCGCGACCGACGTGATGCTGAACTCCTTCGCGTGGTGCCTCGCCCGACACGACGCCGACCCGCAGCGGTTCCCCGCCGACCTCGAATACGGCGGCGCCGACCTGATGTGGCAGTTCAAATGGATGGCGTCGTCTCTGCGTTCGTCTCCCGCGTTCTCGACCGAGCAGATCTCGGCGGTGCTCGACGACATGGAGACGCACTACCGCGCTGGCGGGCTCGGCATGAGCGGAGTGCTCACGGCGCGATTCGAGGATGCGTGGGATGCCGGGCGCATCGACGACGCTGAGGCGCTGCGCGTGCAGCTGGAGGCCACGCCCCGCGACGACCACAGCCACTGCGACGCGTGCGGGCGCAGCCAGTTCGCCGGATTCTTCGCAGAGACCTATCGAGACGCCGAAGCCATCCGACTCGTCGAGGAGATGCTCGAGGGCGGATTCTCGTGCGGCGAGGAGCCGGAGCACGCACTGTCGCGCGTTCTCGTGCCGTACCTCCGCGCCGGGCGCCTCGACGAGGCGAAGAGCGCGCATCTTCGCAGTTACCGTCTCGCCAAGGACAACCCCGACAACCTGCGGATCGTGGCCAACAACATCGTGTTCGCCGCTCTCACGGGCAACGAGGCCAGGGCGCTCGCGCAGGTCGAGCGCCACATCCCGTGGCTTTCGCACGACGGGCTCAACGTCGACGCGCATTTCGCGGCGCTGGCCGCATTCGCATTCGCCCTCGACCGCGTCGCCGCGGCGGGCCACGGCGACGCCCCGGTGCGCGGCGCCGACTCCCCCGCACTCACCGCGTTCTTCGGCGAGCACGATGGCGCCTGGGGCGCCGCCGAGCTCGCCGCCACCGCGTGGGCTGCCGCCGAACGCATCGGCTCGGAGTTCGATCACCGCGACGGCACTGACGGCCACGCACGCAGCCTCACCCGCCTGCGCGCCCTCGCCGACGAGCACTACGACGTGCCCATCAGGTCGGACGCGTTCGCCACCGTTCCGGACTCGGCCACGCCCGCCGACCCCGAGGCGTGGTTCGACAGGGTCATGGATCTCGCCCAGTTCGGGGCAGAGCACGAGACGCTGCAGGCTCTGCCGCACGCCCTGGGGGTCGAGGATCCCTCGAAGCTCGCTCAGCTCATGTCGATGCGCCTCGGCATCCTCATCGCCCTCGACCGCGCCGATGAGGCCGCCGACCTGCTGCCCGCGCGGATCGATGCCCTGCGCGCCGCCGGGCTCGACACACAGGCCGACCTCGAGCAGCGTCTGGGTCTCGCGACCTTCGGGCTGAACACCGCCGATGCCGCAGCGGCGCTCGAGGACGAGCTCGCGACGGCGGCTTCCCTCCCGGCCTGGTCCCGAGGAGATGTGGCGATCAGCCGGGCATCGCTGCACATGCAGGCCGACGAACCGGATGCGGCGCTCGACATGGCGGAGATCGCGGCCCGAGCGTTCGCCGACGCAGACGATGTGCGCCTGTCGAACACCACGACGCTCGTCGCCATCGCGGCGGTGCTGCAGAAGGGCGATATCGAGGCGGCATCCGCTCTGCTCGACCGCTTCCTGGCTCAGGACGATCTCAGCGTCGGCCACCGCGCACAGGCGCTGCAGACCCGTGCCAGGGTTCGTGGCGGCAGTGAGCACTACGCGGAGGGCGCGGCGGATGCCGATGAGGCGTCGCGTCTCCTGGCCGGGCTCGGCGCCACGACCGCCCTGGCGACCGCGCATCTGCTCGCCGGCGCACTCTGGGAGGACGCCGGCGACCCCGAGAAGGCCGTCGCGCGCTACCGCGTCACCTCGCGTCTCGTCGCCCAGGAGGGTGGCGATCAGGCGGGGGCTGACTTCCGCCTGGCGCGGGCGATGCTCGCTGCGGGTGATGCCGAGGTGGCCGCCGAGCTGTTCGGTCAGGTCCTCGAGAGCGAGGAGAAGGCCGGAGTTCCTGCCGCCTCTCGCGGGATGACGGCATCGCTGCTCGCCCGCGCCCTCGGCTCGGCCGGTGAGTTCGGTCAGGCGGTCGGTGCGTTCGGCTATGCGGCCGATCTCTTCGGCGAGGCGGAGGAGCACGCCGATCAGGCCATGGCGCTGACCGAGCGTGCGAAGATCCTCGCGCGTTTCGACGAGCACGACGAGGCGATCGACGCGCTCGAAACCGCATCCGAGATCGTGCGAAAGGCCCCCGAGGCGGTCGGCGCCCTCGCCGACGTGCTGCACAGCCTCGGACAGGCCTACAGCGCGAAGCAGGATGACCGCGCCTTCGCGCTGTTCGACGAGGTCGCCGCACTGGCGCGGGAGCACGAGGCCGGGTGGCTGCTGGCCGATGTCACCGACTCGCGAGGTCGAGCGCTCGCTCAGTTCGGCCGCATCGATGAGGCCGTGGCCGCGGCACTGACCGCAGCCGACGGATTCGCGGGGATCGGCGATGCCGGTTCGGCCGGAGGCTCAGAGCTCTTCGCCGCCCGCCTGCTCGCCGGCGACGACCGCGCCGCCGACGCTGTGCCGATCTACCGCAGCGCACTCGAGCACGCTGTGGACCACGCGCCACTGCGCCAGGTGTCGGCGCTCGAGCTCGGCACCGTGCTCGAGTCGCTCGGACGTCAGGTCGAGGCTGCCGAGGTGCGAGGGCTCATCGAGAGCTAGGCGCGAGTTCGGGGGCGGGTCCGGGTCCGGGTCCCGGGCAGCACCTCGTCGGGAGGAGATCTCCCGTGGGGAGGAGCGATCGGGCGGATTGCTCCTCCCCAAGAGGTGTTCTCCTCCCCAGGGGTGCGCGGCTCAGAGGAACTGACGCCAGTTCGCGCGCGCGAGGTCGAGCAGTTCGTCGCCCTTGCCAGACATGACCGTGCGGATCGCGTACAGCGCGAAGCCCTTGACCTGTGCGGCCTCGATCGCGGGCGGCATCGACAGCTCCTGCCTTTCGGTGACGACGTCGAGCAGCGCGGGACCGTCGTGCGCGAGCACCTCGCGGACGGCATCCGGCAGATCCTCGCTGTTCTCGACGCGGCGGGCGAAGATGCCCATGGCCTCGGCGATCGCCGCGAAGCTCGGGTTGTCGAGCGCGGTGCCGTAGGTCACGAAGCCGGCCGCCTTCATCTCGAGTTCGACGAAGTTCAGAGACGAGTTGTTCACGACGATCGTCTTCACCGGAAGCCTGTTCTGCGTGAGAGTGAGCAGCTCGCCCAGCATCATCGCGAGCCCGCCGTCGCCGGCGAGGGCGATCACCTGCCGATCGGGATGCGAGACCTGCGCCCCGATGCCGTGCAGCAGGGCGTTGGCCATCGACCCGTGCGTGAAGGAGCCGATCAGTCGTCTGTTCTCGGTCATCGACAGATAGCGGGCGGCCCAGACGGTGGGCGAGCCGACATCGGCGGTGAACACCGCGTCATCCGCCGCGTGCTCGTCGAGCAGTCGCGCGAGATACTGCGGATGGATCGGCCGCCCGGCCTTCGTGGGCGTCGCGAGGTCGTCGAGCTTCGCCCTGGTCTTGCGGTAGTGCGCGGTCGAGTCGTCGAGGTGATCGCGATCGCTCTTCTCGGCGAGGCGCGGCAGCAGTGCCTCGGCGGTCGCACGGACATCGCCGACCAGACCGAGATCGAGCGGATGCCGCTTGCCGAGCTGCGAGCCGCGGATGTCGACCTGGATCGTCGTGGCGTGCTCGGGATAGAACTGTTCGTAAGGGAAGTCGCTGCCCAGAACCAGCAGCGTATCGGCCGCCTCCATCGCCCGATACCCGGAGGCGAAGCCGAGAAGCCCCGTCATGCCGACGTCGAACGGATTGTCGTACTCGATGAACTCCTTGCCTCGCAGAGCGTGCACGATCGGCGCGCCGAGTCGGTCGGCGAGCGCGATGACCTCGTCGTGCGCCCCCTCGACGCCTGCGCCGGCGAGGATCGTGGTCTTCTTCGAGGCGTTGAGCAGCGTCGCCGCCCTGGCGAGCTCGTCACCGCTCGGCACGATCACCGGGTGCGAGCGCTCTATGACCACGGCGCGGTCGTCGGCGATCTCCGCCAGGGCGACGTCGCCGGGGATCACGAGCACCGCGACCCCGCGCTGCTCGATCGCGGCGCGCATCGCGATCTCGAGCAGGCGGGGCATCTGCTTCGGGTCTGCGACGTACTCGACGTAGACGCTGCACTCGCGGAAGAGCTCCTGCGGGTGGGTCTCCTGGAAGTACCCCGTGCCGATCTCGGTCGTGGGGATGTGCGCCGCGATCGCGAGCACCGGGACTCGCGATCGGTTGGCGTCGTAGAGGCCGTTGATCAGGTGCAGGTTGCCCGGCCCGCACGAGCCGGCGACGACGGCGAGGTCGCCCGTGAGCGCAGCATCCGCCGCCGCCGCGAAGGCCGCGGACTCCTCGTGCCGCACGTGCACCCATCGGATGCCGCCGTCCTTCCGGAGGGCGTCGGTGAACCCGTTGAGGGAGTCACCCGGAAGGCCGTAGACACGGTCGATCCCGTTGGCGCGGAGGGTCTTGACGATGTTCGCTGCGACGGTTCCCATGCGTCCAACCTACGCCCGCGGGCGGGTCCGGGGGTCGGTCCGGAGACCTGCCGCGGAGACGACGGAGGGGCGGATGTCGCAGCATCCGCCCCTCCGGTTCCGCACGCTCAGCCGATGCGGATGAGCTTCTTGTTGACGAACTCGTCGGCGGCGAGGTGCCCCAGCTCACGCGAGGTGCCGCTGCGCTTGATGCCGCCGAACGGCAGCTCGGGGCTGTCGGCCAGCACGAGGTTGACGTAGACCATCCCCGCCTCGATGTTGTCGGCGACCCGTTCGGCCTGCTCGGCGTCGGTGGTGAAGACGTACGAGCCGAGACCGAAGGGCGTGTCGTTCGCGAGGGCGACCGCGGCGTCCTCGTCGGCGACCCGGTAGACGACCGCAGCGGGGCCGAAGAGCTCCTCGCGGTAGACGTTCATCTCGGGGGTCACGTCAGCGAGCACGGTCGGCGCGAAGAATGCTCCGTCGCGCGTGCCGCCGGTCAGCAGCGTGGCACCCTGCTCGACGGCCTGGTCGATCTGCTTCTGCAGGTTCTCGGCCGCCGTCTCGGACGACACCGGGCCGAGCACGGTGTCGTCGAGCGTCGGGTCGGTCGCCGTCACCGCGGCCATCGCCGCGGTGAACTTCTCGACGAACTGGTCGTACAGGCCGTCGACGATGATGAAGCGCTTCGCGCCGTTGCACGCCTGACCGTTGTTGTCGAGACGCGCGTCGACGCCGGCCTGCACCGTGGCGTCGAGGTCATCGGTGGAGAGCACGATGAACGGGTCGGACCCGCCGAGTTCGAGTGCGACCTTCTTGAGGTTGCGTCCGGCGATCTCGGCGACCGCGGCACCGGCCCGCTCGGATCCCGTGAGCGAGACGCCCTGCACGCGCGGGTCGGCGATCATGTCGGCGATCTGGTCGTTCGTCGCGAGGACGTTCTGATACGCGCCCTTCGGGAATCCGGCGTCGTGATAGATCGCCTCGATCGCGGTCGACGACTCGGGGCACTGCGGCGCGGGCTTGAGCAGGATGGTGTTTCCCACGATCAGGTTCGGAGCTGCGAAGCGCACGATCTGGTAGGCCGGGAAGTTCCACGGCATGATGCCGACGAGCGGTCCGAGCGACGAACGACGAACGATCGCCGAGCCGTCTCCGAGGATGGCGATCGGCTGGTCGGCCATGATCGCCTCGGCCTGGTCGGCGTAGTACTCGGCGATGTCGGCGGCGAAATCCACCTCACCGAGGGCGGCCTCGCGGGGCTTGCCCATCTCGCGCACGAACACGTCGGCGAGCTCCTCGCGGCGCTCGCGGTGCAGCTCGGCCGCACGGCGCAGCAGCGCTGCGCGCTCGGCGACGGTCGAGGAACGCGACCAGTCGCGGTGCGCCTCGTCGGCGGCCGCGACGGCCTCCTCGATCTGCGCATCCGTGAACGTGTCGAAGGACGCCAGCGTCTCTCCGGTGGCGGGGTTGATGACGGCGTAATCGGTGGTCATGTCGAGTCCTCTCATGTTGGTGGTCCGGGCCCCTTCGACAGGATCAGGGACCCGGACCGGAGGTGGTGGTCAGGAGATCGGGATCAGCGTGTACTTGGTGGACAGGTACTCGTGGATGCCCTCGAGGCCGCCCTCTCGGCCGACGCCGGACTGCTTGACGCCACCGAAGGGTGCCGCCGCGTTCGACACGACGCCCACGTTGAGACCCATCATGCCGGTCTCGAGCCTGTCGATCATGCGCTGCCCGCGCTGCAGGTTCTCGGTGAACACGTACGAGACGAGTCCGTACTCGGTGTCGTTCGCGAGACGAACCGCGTCGTCCTCGGTCTCGAACGTCGCGATCGCGAGCACCGGGCCGAAGATCTCCTCGCGGAGGATCGCCGAGCCCGCGACCACATCGGTGAGCACGGTCGGCTCGTAGAACGTTCCGGTGCCCTCTAGCGCCTTGCCGCCGGCGAGCAGCGTGGCACCACGTTCGACGGCGTCGTCGACGAGCTCGCCCGCCTTCGCGACCGCGCCCTCGTCGATGAGCGGTCCGATCGAGACGCCGTCTTCGGTGCCGCGGCCGATCTTCATCGACTTCACACGCTCGGTGACCTTGCGGGCGAACTCGTCCGCGACGTCCTTGTGCACGATGAAGCGGTTGGCCGCGGTGCACGCCTGGCCGATGTTGCGGAACTTCGCCGCCAGAGCGCCGTCGACCGCCTTGTCGAGGTCGGCATCGTCGAACACGACGAACGGGGCGTTGCCGCCGAGCTCCATCGAGACCCGCAGCACGCCCTCGGCGGCCTGCGCGATGAGTTTGCGGCCCACCTCGGTCGAGCCGGTGAACGACAGCTTGCGCAGACGGGGGTCGGCGATGATCGGCGCCGAGAGCGCCGACGACTTCGAGGTCTGCACGACGTTGACGACGCCGGCGGGAAGGCCCGCCTTCTCGAGCAGCGACGTGAAGAACATCGTGGTCAGCGGCGTGAGTGCCGGGGGCTTGATGACGACGGTGCATCCGGCCGCGAGAGCCGGAGCGATCTTGCGCGTCGCCATCGCGAACGGGAAGTTCCACGGGGTGACGAAGAACGAGGGGCCGACGGGCCGCTGTGAGACGACCATGTGGCCGGTGCCCTCGGGATTGATGCCGTAGCGTCCGCTGATGCGCACCGCCTCCTCGCTGAACCAGCGCAGGAACTCACCGCCGTAGGCGACCTCGCCGCGGGCCTCGGCGAGAGGCTTGCCCATCTCGAGGGTCATCAGCAGCGCGAGGTCCTCCTTGTGCTCCTGCACGAGGTCGAAGGCGCGCCGGAGGATCTCACTCCGGGTGCGCGGCGCCGTGGCCGCCCATTCGTCCTGCGCGGCGACGGCAGCATCCAGTGCTCGGATGCCGTCGCCCGGCGTCGCGTCGGCGATCGTGCGGATGACCGCGCCTGTCGCCGGGTCCTGCACGTCGAACGTGCCGCCGGTCTCGCCGTCGATCCACTCTCCCCCGATGAAGAGGCCGGTGGGGATGCTGTCGAGCAGCGCCTGCTCAGTCTGAGTGCTCATGAATCTCTTTCTGTGGGGAGGAGGAAAGCCGGATGCGGCGGACGCGGTCAGCGTCTGCGGATGCTCGCAGGAGCATCCATCCCGAGCGTCTCGCCGCGGAAGAACGCCGGGCGCTTGATCCGCTGCCAGATCATCACCGCGATGCCGACCACGATGATGAGCATCCCGAGGATGAAGACGATGCCGACGCCGCCGATCTGCGACCCGGAGCCGTAGGCCGGGTCCATGGAGTCGATCAGCGTCGTGAAGAACAGGATCCCGAGGATGATCCCGCCGATGAGCGGGAACAGGAACGTGAAGAACAGATTCCTCGTCGAGTCGAACCACTGCTTGCGGAAGTACCAGACGCAGGCGAAGGCCGTGATGCCGTAATAGAAGCAGATCATCATGCCGAGCGTCAGGATGGTGTCCCAGAGCGTGTCCTCGCTGACCACGCGCATCACCGCGTAGAACGCCGACGCGACGATGGCCGACACGATGGTCGCGAACCCGGGGGTGAAGAACCGCGGGCTGACCTTGGCGAAGGGCTTGGGCAGTGCGCCGTAGTGTCCCATCGCGAGCAGGGTCCGCGCGGGCCCCACGAACGTCGACTGGAGAGACGACGCGGAACTCGTGAGCACCGCGAGCGAGACGAGGAACGCCAGCGGGCCGAGAATCGGACCGGAGAGGTGGAAGAACACGTTCTCCTGGATGTCGCCGTTGCCGAGGCCGAGCTCGCCGTCGCCGACGCCCGCGAACATGATCATCGCGACGGCGAGCAGCAGGTACAGCGAGACGATGGTGAGAACCGTGGCGGTCGCGGCGCGACCCGGTGTCTTCTCGGGATCCTTGGTCTCCTCGTTCATCGTGAGAGTGACGTCCCACCCCCAGAAGATGAAGATCGACAGCGAGAGACCGGCGGCGACGGCGCTGAACGACGAGATCGCGAACGGGTTGAACCAGTTGAGGTCGAACGGCTGGTAGTCGAAGCCGTTGCCGTTCACCGCCTGCACGATCGCGGCGCCGGCGAAGAAGACCAACACGAGGATCTGGAAGCTGACGAGCCAGTACTGCAGTTTCTGCGTGGTCTGCATGTCGCGGTACGAGATCCATGTGGCACCGAGCATGAAGAGCAGGCACACGCCGATGTTGACCCAGGTGTTCGACGCGATCGCCGCGATGTCCGCGTTGCCGGTGATCTGCGAGAGCAGCAGGAAGAGGAAGTCCACCGCCACGCCCGCGAGGTTGGACAGCACCAGGATGGTCGCCACGATCAGGCCCCATCCGGCCATCCACCCGATCCACGGGCCGAACGCCCGCGTCGCCCAGGTGAAGGAGGTTCCCGAATCCGGCATCCGGTTGTTGAGCTCCCGGTATCCGAAGGCCACGAGGAGCATCGGGATGAACCCGAGGAGGATGACGGCCGGGATCTGCGCGCCGACCTCGGAGGCCGTGGGCCCCACGGCTGCGGTGAACGTGTAGGCCGGAGCGATGCAGGAGATGCCGATCACCACGGCCCCGATGAGACCGACGGTGCCCGCACTCAGCCCTTTGGTGGAGATTCCTGTCGTGACTCCTGATTCGGGCTCCGTCGCCCGGTTCGAGCTGCTCATCAGCGGACTCCTGCTTCGGCGCGGGTGCGCGGGACGACGATCATGGGCACGGGCAGTTCGTGCAGCATCTTCGCTGCGGTCGAGCCCAGGAACAGGCGGCGCGGCTGCGCCAGACGGCTGGAACCGACGAGGACGACCTCACCGGGCAGCCAGGTGAGATTCGCGACGGCGTCTTCGACCGTGTCGCCGGGGGCCTCTTCGACCTCGGCCTTCAGCTCTTCGGGCAGCAGCCCCTTGGCCACCTCGAGCACTTCGTTCGCGTGCTCGTCGCCGACCAGGCGGATCGCGCCGGTGTCGAGGCCGGGCGGCACGTCGAACGGCACGAGCGAGACCAGTCGGAGACCGACGCGGGACTCGCTCGCGATCGCGGCGGCCTCGTCGAGGAGATTGTCGGCGCCGGCGCGGTTGCCGACCGCCGCCGTCACCCTCGGGAGCACATGGTCGTCCTGCTCCGCCGTACCGGCCGGGGCCAGCGCGACGGGGATGGTCGACGAGTGCAGCAGCTCGGAGGCGACGCTGCCGAGGCGATGACGGCCGAAGAGGCTGCCGCCTGCGGTGCCGATGACGATCAGGCGAGCGTCGAACTCCTCACCGGCGGCGATGAGCCCCTCGGCGAACGACTCGGCGAAGCGCACGTGCCCCGTGCGGGTGAGCTCCTGGGGCAGCCGCACGACGGCATCCTCGAGCCACTGCTTCGCCTGTCGCCGGATGTGTTCTTCGTAGGCGCGCTCCGGGGGGACGGCCGCGCTGCGGGTGCCCTCCGCGGGCAGCACGATCACGAGGTGCAGGACCGCACCGAGGCTGCGGGCGAGCCGCGCGCCGAGCGCCGCGGCATCCGCTCCCGCATCCGTCGCCGTGTAGCCGACGACGACCGCGCCGGTCATCAGCCGACCTCGGCGGTGTCGCCCGCGCCGCGCGTGGCTTCGACGATGTTCGAAGCGACGAGGTGTCCCATGCGGATCGCGCCGTCGACGTGCTGGTAGCCGGCTCCTGCCATGTCGCTGCAGGCGAAGTGGATGGGTCCGACGGCCGACCGCAGGTCCGCGCCGTAGCGGTGCAGTCCGCCCATGTCGAAGCTCGCCGCGTACGCGCCGCGAGTCCACTCCTCGGTGCCCCAGTCGCTCTCGTAGTACACGACGGGGTTCTTCGCCTCGTCGCCGTAATAGTGCGACAGCGATTCGAGGATGCGCTCCTTGCGCTCCTCTGCCGACAGCGTGAACAGATCGTCGGCGTTCTGGTCGCTGACGAAGCCGACCAGGGTGCCGCGCTCGTCGCCGTGATTGGTGTTGTCGTACGCCTCGTGCGAGAGCTCGTAGGGGCTGAACGCGGTGCCGCTGAGACCCTGCTCGCGCCAGAACGGACGGTCGTAGACGGCGTGCACCTTGATCACGAAGCCCATCGAGATGTGCTGGTGCATCTGGTGCTGACGACGCGGCAGCGGCGGCGCGAATGCGATGCGGCTGTAGAGCACCGGAGCGTGCGCGAGGATCGCGAAGCGGGCGCGCACGGTCGTGTCGTCCGTCGTCGCGACGACCGACGACGGGGCTCCCGCGCCTGCCGAGGGGGTCCACTCGAGCGAGCGCACCGGCTGGTTCAGCAGCACGTCGTCTCCGAGGCGCTCGGCGAGCAGCAGCGGCACCTTCTGCAGGCCGCCGACGACGCGCTCGTCGAGGATGAAGTCGGCGTCGACGAGGTTCGAGTACGAACCGGCGGATGCCGCCATCAACAACGACTGCAGCAACGAGAACGAGTGCGTGGGCTTGGTGAGCATCGCGGAGCCGGTGGCGAAGGCCAGGTTGCGCACGGCCTCGTCGTCATCGGTCTGCGCCCGCAGCCAGGCGTCCCACGTGACCGAGTCCCACTCTTCGGCCTTGGCGTGCGCCCAGGGGCGATCGGGGTCGATCTCGGCGACCATGGCGTCGAGGCGCTCGGTGATCTCGGCGATGACGGCCTCGGTCTCGGCGGACACCGGAAACATCTCGCCCGTGAAGCGGTGAGTCTGTCCGTCGGGGCCGACGTACACGCTGTCGCCTTCGCGATAGCGGCTGTAGGTCTCGAGCCCCAGCTCCTCGATCGTGTCCTTCAGCGCATCCTGATCCGGCGAGACCCACTGGCCGCCGATCTCGAGCATGGCGCCGTCGATGACGTCGGTCCACAGGCGGCCGCCGACGCGGTCACGTGCTTCGAGGACGGCGACCGACAGTCCGGCCTTGCGCAGGTCGTTCGCGGCCGTGAGCCCTGCGGCTCCGGCTCCGACGATCAGCACGTCGCGAGTGATCTCAGCCATCTGCTTCTCCTTCGTTGGAAATGTATGTGCCGGCCGCGACTCGAAATCCCCCGATCCTCGTCGCGGCCGGACGTGTGGTGGCGGACGCGGCGAGCCGCGACCGCAGGCCTGTCAGCCCGCGTTCGCCGCGAGTGCGCCCGCGACGACGTCGAGGCCCTCGTTCAGCAGATCGTCGCCGATCGAGAGCGGGGGCAGGAAGCGGATGACGTTGCCGTAGGTGCCGCAGGTGAGCACGATGACGCCCTGCGCGACGCACGCCTTGGCGACGGCAGCGGTGAGTGCGGCATCCGGCGCGTTCGTCTCGGGGTCCACGAACTCGGCGGCGATCATCGCGCCGTGACCGCGGATGTCGCCGATGCGGGCATCCTTCTGCTGCATGGCCGCGAGGCGCGTCGTGAGGATCTCACCGATCTCACGGGCACGCTCGATCACGCCGTCGTTCTCGAAGACGTCGATCGCGGCGAGCGCGGCCGCACAGGCGATCGGGTTGCCCCCGTAGGTGCCCCCGAGGCCGCCCGCGTGCGAGGCGTCCATGATCTCGGAGCGCCCGGTGACGGCGGCGAGAGGAAGCCCGCCCGCGATGCCCTTGGCCGTCGTGATGAGGTCGGGCTCGATGCCGAAGATCTCGCTGGCGAACATGTGGCCGGTGCGGGCGAAGCCGGTCTGCACCTCGTCGGCGATGAAGACGACGCCATTGGCTCGGCACCAGTCGGCGATCGCCGGGAGGAATCCGTCGGCCGGGACGATGAACCCGCCCTCGCCCTGGATGGGCTCGATGATGACGGCGGCGAGGTTGTCGGCGCCGATCTGCTTCTCGAGCTGCAGGATGACGCGGGCCGCGGCCTCGCCACCCTCGAGTCCGTCGCGGAACGGGTACGACATCGGTGCGCGGTAGACCTCGGGGGCGAACGGCCCGAAGCCGCTCTTGTAGGGCATCGACTTGGCGGTCAGCGCCATCGTCAGGTTGGTGCGGCCGTGGTAGCCGTGGTCGAAGGCGACGACCGCCTGGCGGCCGGTGTGCTTGCGGGCGATCTTGATCGCGTTCTCGACGGCCTCTGCGCCGGAGTTGAACAGGGCGCTCTTCTTGGCGAAGGCGCCGGGGGTGAGACGGTTCAGCGCCTCTGCCACCTCGATGTACGACTCGTACGGCGAGATCATGAAGCAGGTGTGGGTGAACTGCGCGGCCTGAGCGGCCACTGCTGCGGCGATCTTGGGGTGCGCGTTGCCGACGGTCGTCACGGCGATGCCCGAGCCGAGGTCGATCAGCGAGTTCCCGTCGGCATCGACGACCACTCCTCCGCCGGCGGCGACGGCCGCGACCGGAACAGTGTGCCCGACGCCGGCGGCGACGGCGCCCGCCTTGCGTGCGAGGATCTCGGCCGAGCGGGGGCCGGGGAGGTCGGTCACGAGGCGACGCTCTTGGGGGAGGTCGGGTCCACCGAGGGGGATTGCAACAGCTGCGGTGTCGAGGAGAGCCATGTCCGTGAGCGTACGACCGGATCCACCACAGCCGCATTCGCCCGGCTGTACAATCTCGTAGAGATCATCGCCCGACCGTACACCTCCGGCCCCGATGACGGGAGAGGAGCATCGGCATGGATGACGCAGAGCAGCCCACCCTGCGCGCTCTGTTCCGGCGTCGCGACCTCGGACTCGGGCTGATCTCGAACGAGAGCGACCTTCCGGCGGGCGCGCTCGATCGCCCCCTGCGCTGGGTGCACAGCTCCGACCTCGCCGATCCGACGCCGTTCCTCGCCCAGGACCTTGCTCTGCTGACCACCGGCACCCAGTTCGACGCCGGAACCGACTTCGACGTGTACGTGGGGCGGCTCGCGGACCGCGGGGTGCTCGGCCTCGGCTTCGGCACGGACGTGCATCGCGCCGGAATCCCCGAGGAGCTGATCCTCGAGTGCGCACGCCGCGGGACCCCCCTGTTCGAGGTGCCCTATCGCACACCGTTCATCGCGATCGCCCGCGCGCACTCCGAGGCCATCGCCGCTCAGGCCTACGCCCGCAGATCCTGGGCGCTCGACACCCAGCGTGCGCTGGCACTGGCCGCACTCCGTCCCCGCGGGCTCGACGCGACCGTCGCCGAACTCGGGAGGCGCCTGGGAGTCTGGGTCGGCATGTACGACGCGGCCGGCTCGCTTCAGCTCTCACACCCCCGGTCAGCCGTATCAGCGGGTCGGCTGACCCGGCTCGGCGAGCGTGCGACCGAGATCCTCACCCGCGGACTCGAAGCCGGGCAGTCGCTCACGATCGACGATCAGACGTTCACGCTCTTCACGGTCGGACGCCGCGGACACCTGCGGGGAGTGATCGCGTTGGCGGTCGACACACTCGACGCGGAGGCCCGCACGGTCGTGACGTCGGTGATCGCGATGGCCGGGCTCGCGCTGGAGCAGAGCGACCAGCTCGCCCGCAGCAAGCGCCGGCTGAACTCGCAGCTGCTGAGCTCCCTGCTCGACGACGACCCGGCACTCGCCCGCAAAGTGCTCGGCGGCATGCCGTCGGCGCCCGTGGTGGTGGCGATCGCCGCGGACGCTCCGACCGGACCGTTCGCGGACTGGTGGGACCGCCGCCGCGCCGAGCACGGCACCGCGAGCTTCCTCGCCGAGTCCCCCGAGGGCGTCGTGCTCTGCCTGTCGATGGACGACGACGCACTGCTCGACGAGGTGGCCGCACGCTTCGGCATCCGCATCGGCGCATCGGGATCGGAGTCGTACGACGCGTTCTCGCGCGCCCACGCTCAGGCGCTCGCGGCACTGCGACAGCAGTCCGGCGCAGGGGTGTTCCATTTCGCCGATGCGGCGGGATCCAGCATCCTCAGCGCGCTCGCGACCGACGAGGCCCGCCTGGTCGCCGAGTCGCGGCTCGCGCCTCTCCGCGATCATGACGCGCGATCAGGCGGCGACCTCGAACACTCGCTGCGCACCTGGCTCGAGCACGATGCGAAGTCCGAGCCGGCGGCTGCGGCCCTCGGCGTGCACCGCCATACGCTGCGGTCGCGGATCACCCAGGCGGGTTCGCTGCTCGGCAGCGATCTGTCGTCGTTCCCCGCCCGCGCAGAGCTGTGGGCGCTGCTGCAGACGGCCCGCGACTAGCTGCCCTGCCCTACTCCCCCTACTCCCCGTCCGGCACGAAACCCACCTTCCGGCACGAAACCCACCGACCGCACACGGGTCTCACCCCGAAACCTCGGTCTCGCCGACCGGCGCCGACCGGCGTGCAGCCGCCTCCCGAGGGCCGAGGTCGGTCAGCGCGGTGCGTGCGCCTCGAGGAATTCGTACACATCGGTGGTGTCGACACCGGGGAACGCCCCGGTCGGCAGCGTGGCGAGCAGGGTGCGAGGGGTCCTGACGTTCGGCCAGGAGTTCTCACGCCATCGCCCCTCGAGGTCGGCCGGTGCTCGGCGGCAGCAGACCTCGACGGAGTGCTTCGAGACTCCGCGGTGCGGGGTGTCGCGCCCGACGAACCACTTCGTGTCGTCGAAGCGCACGCCCACGCTGACCGAGTGCAGCCCCTCGCTCGACGCCTCGACTCGGGCCGTGCACCAGTAGGTGCCGTTACCCGTGTCGGTGTACTGGTAGTACGGGTTGAAGCGGTCGTCCTCATCGAACACGACGCGGCTCGTCCACCGCCGGCAGCACATCTGCCCTTCGATCGACCCGAGTCGGTCGGTCGGGAAGTTCACGTCGTCGTTCTCGTAGGCCTTCGTGATCGTCCCCGACTCGTGCACCTTGAGGAAGTGCACGGGGATGTCGAGGTGACGGGTCGCGAGATTCGTGAACCGGTGCGCCGCCGTCTCGTACGAGACCGAATAGGCGTCGCGAAGGTCCTCGATGGAGATCGCCCGGCGTGATTTCGCATCCTTCAGCGCGGGCACCACATGTGCCTCGGGAACCAGCAGCGCACCCGTGAGGTAGTTCGTCTCGACGCGCTGACGTAGGAACTCGGCGTAGCTGCGCGGTTCGGCATGCCCGAGGATGCGACTGGACAGCGCCTGCAGCACGGCCGTTCTCGCATCGCCCTTGGCCGGCACGCTGCTCGACAGATACAGGCGCCCGTTCGCGAGGTCGGCGACGCTGCGTGTGGTCTGCGGCAGGTCGGGCGCGTAGTGCAGCGTGAACCCCAGATAGGCGGCGATCTCGGATGCGGTGCGCTGCGTGAGCGGACCGCCGGGGTGGCCGACAGCCGCGAGGATCTCCGCAGCCTTCGCCTCGAGATCGGCGAAGTGATTGTCCTGCCGCCGCATCAGGTGACGGAGTTCGACGTTCGCGCGCCGCGCCTCTTCGGGGGTCGCCGCACGCTCATCGCGCAACCGGTCGATCTCGCCGTGCAGGGCGAGCAGCGCCTTCAGCGCATCCGTCGGCATGCTCTTGGCGATGCGGAAGGGCTCGATCCCGAGCGCCTGGAACGTCTGCCCCCTCATGGCTCGCTCGAGGGCGATCTCGACCGCGCTGCGCTCATCGAGCGGCTCCCCCTCGAGCAGTGCGTCGATCGTGACGCCGAGAGCGCGCGCGATCGCCTGCAACTGCGTGAGCTTCGGCTCGCGCTTGCCGGTCTCGATCATCGACATCTGACTCGGTGCCCGGTCGACGGCCGCTGCCAGGTCATCGAGGGTCATCCCCCGTGCGGTGCGCAGCTGACGGATGCGCCGCCCGATCGTGAGGGCGTCGGCGTCTTCTTCGACCACTGAGGTGCTCATGCGGCCGATTCTGTCACAGAAACAGAATTTCAGCCGATCTTCTCCTGTTGATTGGCCAAGTTCGGGCCAGATCTTCACCCACAGTGGAAACACGCCACCCGGCTTCACGGTCCGGGCATCCAACGGAGGAGACACCATGACGAACACCGCTCAGAACCACACCCCGCGACCCGCAGGTCTGCGTGCCGGCGACCAGGTTCAGACGGCCGCCGAGCTCCGGGAGATCTGGGAGACGGATCCTCGCTGGGACGGCGTCGCGCGCACCTACTCGGCAGAGGACGTCATCCGCATCCGGGGCTCGGTGCGAGAAGACGCGACCCTGGCCCACCGCGGTGCCGAGAACCTCTGGAACCTGCTGCACACCGAGGACTACGTGCGGGCGCTCGGCGCCTACACGGGCGGCCAGGCCGTGCAGCAGGTGCGGGCGGGCCTCAAGGCCATCTACCTCTCCGGCTGGCAGGTCGCGGCCGACGGCAACCTCGCCGGCCAGACCTACCCCGACCAGTCGCTCTACCCCGCCAACTCGGTGCCGGCGGTCGTGCGTCGCATCAACAACGCGCTGATCCGCCAGGATCAGCTCGAGCATGCCGAGGGAGAGGTCACGCAGGACTGGCTCGCACCGATCGTCGCCGATGCCGAGGCGGGTTTCGGTGGGCCACTCAACGCCTATGAACTCGCGCAGTCGCTGATCCAGGCCGGAGCAGCCGCCATCCACTGGGAGGACCAGCTCGCGAGCGAGAAGAAGTGCGGCCACCTGGGCGGCAAGGTGCTCGTGCCGACTCAGCAGCACATCCGCACGCTGAACGCGGCGCGCCTCGCTGCCGACGTGTCGGGGGTGCCGACGGTCATCATCGCCAGGACGGATGCTCTCGCCGCCGACCTGCTGACGAGCGACGTCGACGAGCGCGACCAGCGGTTCACCACCGGCGAGCGCACGACTGAGGGCTTCTACCGCATCCAGCCCGGCATCGAATCGGTCATCAGCCGTGGCCTCGCGTTCGCGCCGTACGCCGATCTGCTGTGGGTCGAGACGGGCGAACCCGACATCGAGCTGGCCCGTGCTTTCGCCGCGGCCATCCACGAGCAGTTCCCCGGCAAGATGCTCGCCTACAACTGCTCCCCGAGCTTCAACTGGAAGCGTCACCTGTCGGACGCCGAGATCGCGACGTTCCAGCAGGAGCTGGCTGACCTGGGCTACAAGTTCCAGTTCATCACGCTCGCCGGCTTCCACGCCCTGAACCACTCGATGTTCGACCTCGCCCGCGGCTACGCCGATCGCGCCATGAGCGCGTACGTCGAGCTGCAGGAGGCCGAGTTCGCCGCAGAGGCGAACGGCTACACCGCCACCAAGCACCAGCGCGAGGCGGGCACCGGCTACTTCGACGTCATCTCGACCGCGCTCAACCCCGACAGCGCGACCCTCGCCCTCGCCGGTTCCACCGAAGCCGCGCAGTTCCACTAAGCCACTCCAAAGGACTCAGATCATGACCACTCCCACCGCTCCCCCGACGACCGCTCCCATCCAGACGACGCAGCAGGGCCCGGCGATCACCGTCACCGGCCCACTGCGAGAGCGCTATGACGAGATCCTCACCCCCGAGGCGATCGCGTTCCTCACCGAACTGCACCACCGCTTCGCCGCCCGCCGTCACGACCGGCTCGCCGACCGCATGCGCCGCCGGTTCGAGATCGGCAACGGGCACGACCCGCGCTTCCGCGACGACACCGCGCACATCCGCGCGGATGCCGACTGGCGGGTCGCGGGCCCCGGACCCGGGCTCGAAGACCGTCGGGTCGAGATCACCGGGCCCACCGACCCGAAGATGACGATCAACGCACTGAACTCCGGAGCGCGGGTGTGGCTCGCCGATCAGGAGGACGCCACGAGCCCCACCTGGAAGAACGTCGTCGAGGGTCAGCTGTCATTGCGCGACGCGATCCGCGGCGAGCTCTCCTTCACCGGTCCCGCGAGCGAATCGGGACCGGGCAGGGAGTACCGTGTCACCGCCGAGCGCACGCCGACGATCGTGATGCGCCCTCGCGGCTGGCACCTGCCCGAGAAGCACCTGCAGTTCACCGATCGCGCAGGGCGGCGCACCGCGGCTTCGGGGTCGCTCGTCGATTTCGGACTCTACTTCTTCCACAACGCGGAGGAGCTGATCGCGAACGGCCGCGGACCGTACTTCTACATCGCCAAGCTCGAATCGAGTGAAGAGGCGAAGCTGTGGGACGACGTGTTCTCGTTCAGCGAGGAGTACATCGGCATCCCCCATGGCACGATCCGCGCCACGGTGCTCATCGAGACTCTGCCGGCGGCGTTCGAGATGGACGAGATCCTCTACGAGCTGCGCGACCACTGCGCCGGCCTGAACGCCGGGCGCTGGGACTACATCTTCTCGATCATCAAGAACTACCGCGGCCGCGGTGCTCGCTTCGTTCTTCCCGACCGCAGCGAGGTGACCATGACGGTGCCGTTCATGCGGGCGTACACCGAGCTGCTCGTGCAGACCTGCCACAAGCGGGGCGCCTACGCGATCGGCGGCATGAGCGCCTTCATCCCGAACCGTCGCGACCCCGAGGTGACCGAGCGTGCGATCGAGAAGGTCTCGGCCGACAAGAAGCGCGAGGCCGGCGACGGCTTCGACGGCACGTGGGTGGCCCACCCCGACCTGATCCCGACGGCACAGGCCGAGTTCGACGCCGTGCTCGGCGACCGCCCGAATCAGGTCGATCGGCAGCGCCCCGAGGTCCTGGTGACCGCGTCGCAGCTGCTCGACCTGCACATCGGCCGTCCGATCACGGCTCAGGGCGTGCGCGACAACGTCTCTGTGGCGATCCGCTACCTCGAGGCGTGGTTGCGGGGGCTCGGTGCGGTGGCCATCGACAACCTGATGGAGGATGCAGCGACCGCGGAGATCAGCCGCTCGCAGGTGTGGCAGTGGATCCATCAGGACCGCTCCACCGAGGACGGCACACCGATCACCGCCGAGTACGTCGAGGGCCTGATCGTCGAGGTGCTCGGCGAGGTCGAGCGACGCGACGGCGACCGCTTCGACGACGCGGCGTCGGTGTTCCGCGACGTGGCGCTGCACGAGGAGTTCCCGGCGTTCCTGACGCTCGGCGCCTACAGCCGCTTCCTCGTCGAGGAGGCCTGACCCTCTCTGCACAGGGGCCCTTCGGATGCCGCGGTTCGGCATCCGAAGGGCCCCTGCCTACGCACATCGACGGCCGAGCCTTCTTCGATCCGCCCCTCGAGAACGGGCGTAGCCTGAGATCATGAGCGACGTCTGGTCCGACATCTCCTCCGAATTCCTGCACCTGTACCCGCGCGGCCGCCGACTGGTCGTCGTCGCCGGAGCGGATGCCGAGCGCTCACACCGAGCAGCGGACGACTTCGCCTCCGCCCTGACATCGGCAGGTCAGCAGGTCGAGCGGGCCGACAGCAGAGACGGCGACGAGCAGGCTCTGCGCGCCGCCGTCATCGCGCCGTTCCGAGCCTCGCCCGACAGCGGCGCCGTCCTGATCGTCTCGGGGCCGCCCGCGCTGCTCAGCACGACAGCGCGCGGACTCTGGAACTTCATCGTGTGGCAGCTCGCCGGCGACGAGGCGCCTCACTCGATCGCCTCTGCGATCGTCGATGTCTCAGATCCGGCGCATCCGACGCGGCGCTTCGCAGACTACTGCGCACTGCCCTCGTCGTTCGGCGCCTGACGGCGGCATCCGGCCTCGTTCGCGTGCGGAGCGCGGCGGTCGCTCCGGGTTTCGCGGGTGCCCCGGTCCCCCCGACCGAGGCACCCGCACGTCCGCCGGCGCTGTGCGCCGACGATCCGTAGTGCCCGACGCTCACGCGCCTTCCCCCGAGCTTCCGGACGGGCGATCCCGCCTCGTCCGGAAGCCGTGACGACCGGCGTATGGGAAGTCGCGGCTCCCGCACCACCTGCCGTCATGGCCCGCCTGGGGACACGGGCAGGTTCAGGTTATGCACGCACCCAGGCTGCCGGAAGCACCGCGGAGCGTCCCGTCACCGGATGAACGGACCCCGGCACGCTGTGCGACAGATGGCACCGGAATCGCGATCGGGTGTCGCTCTGCGCACCGCGCTCAGCGAGCACTTCACCTCGGCCCGAGACGCCGGTCTCGGGCAGGACACCCCCACGCTCAGCGCGGGCGCACGGCGCACGGCGCCGCAGACTCAGGCCGAGGGGCCCGACTGCTCGCCGCTCAGAAGCATCGCCTCGGCGAGGCGCGGGGGCTGCGTGCGTGCGGCCATCCGGAACGCACTCGGGCTCACCCCGACGTGACGGGTGAACTGGGCGCGAAGCGCTGCCGCATCCGCGAAACCCGACTGTGCCGCGACCGTCGCCAGATCCTGGGGCGGAGTGGACACCAGCTGCTCCCGTGCCGTCACCAACCGCCGGCGAAGCAGACGCGCGGCGAGACTCTCGTCCATCCCGGCGTACAGCCGGAAGAGCTGGCGACGGCTGACGTGCAGTTCCGCTGCGAGTTCCGCGATTCCGAATGCCGCATCCCGGTGGCGTCGTTCGATGATCCGATCCGCCGCAGCACGCACCAGACCGGCGCGATCCGTCTCGCCGTCACCGGGAAACTGGCGGAACAGACTGCGCACGAGCGCGACGAGCGCCGCTTCGGTGCCCGCCAGAGCTCCCTCGCCCTGATCGGGATCCTTCGCCCACTCGAACAGCATCCGCCCCAGGGCCGCTCCCGCAGCCCTGGTCAGCGGAGTATCGGGGAACATACCGGCTCCTGCCGCGAGCGCGTGCTGGTATCCCGGCACCGCGGAGACCGGCACGACCACACCGGTCGTCTCGCTCACCCCGAAGTGCTCGATCGATGACGCCCCCAGACTCGACATGAACCCCATCCGCCCGACGCTCATCAGCTGCACGCCCGCGGCGGTGCGCAACCGCTGCCCTCCCTGGTTCGACGTGCCGAGGATGATGATGTCCATGCCCTCCGGAGCACCGACCTCGTAGCTGACCGTGTGCGAGGTCTCGAGCGTGCTGTAGAGCATCGTGGCACCGATGGATCTGCGCAGCAGGGCAGCCTCGAACGCATCCGGATCAGCGGCGCTCATGGTGCCGAAGTTCGAGAGCTGCAGCATGCCGAGCGGGCCATCGAGTCGCATCACCTCGGCGGAGAACCACTCGGGCACCGTCGCGCCATCGCGCGCGCCCTCACCAGCGGCGGGCGGCACCCACAGTCCGCCCGAGAGTCGGCCCAGCCACGCGACCATCTCCGCATCATCGAGTGCTCGTGCCATCTCATCCCCCAGAGGGTGCGAGCCGCCTTCTGCGTGCGCCCCAGTCCCCGCCCTCACGATAATTGCGCGCGGTGAGGCACAGCAATATATACGTTCCTCGGAGCCTCAGCGGAACGATGCGGCGACCGAGTTGCGGTGGTAGTCGAACACGATGCTGGTGCGTGTCGACGCGACGCTGCTCTGCGCCGACAGGTGCTCGAGCACGAACTCTCGCATCTCCGACGAGTCAGCGACGGCGATGTGCAACAGGAAGTCGTCGTCTCCGCCGAGGAAGAAGACCTGGATCACCTGCGCCAGCGCCCGCACGCGATCGGCGAACTCGACGATGCTCTCGCGCCGGGCGCTCGGTCGAAGGCTGACGCCGATGATGGCCTGGAGGCCGGCGCCCAGCATCCGCTCGTCGACGCTCGCGTGGAAGCCGCTGATGACTCCCCGATCCACGAGTGCACGCAGTCGGGCGTGCGCCGTCGACGGTGCCACTCCGAGCTGGCCTGCGAGTTCTGCGTTGGTCATCCGCCCATCGGCACTCAGCAGCTGTACGATCCTCGCATCGACCGCGTCGAGTGCCGGCGCCCGAAGGGTGTTCGTCTGAGGGGCTTCGGATGACGTCTCCATGCGAATAATTATGCAGGATTCACGAGTGGGGCGAATGTTCTTCAGGCATTCTGTCGAATCATCGACGTTTCTGCGATTCTGAAATGCACTCACGCAACCGCAATCTGGAGGATCGATGAAGATCGGCGTGCCGACCGAGGTCAAGAACAACGAGAACCGCACCGCGCTCACCCCCGCGGGCGCCGACCGGCTGGTTCACGAGGGCCATCGCGTGCTCGTGCAGTCGGGAGCGGGCGTCGGATCCGGCATCTCCGATGAGGCCTACCGGACCGCAGGCGCCAAGATCGTCGCGACGGCCGAGGAGACCTGGGGCGAGGCAGACCTTCTCCTCAAGGTGAAGGAGCCGATCGCCCAGGAGTACGGCTTCCTGCGCTCCGACCTCACCCTCTTCACCTACCTGCATCTCGCCGCCGACCGGGCGCTGACGACTGCGCTCGTCGACGCGGGAACCACGGCCGTCGCCTATGAGACGGTGCAGCTGCCCGACCGCAGCCTGCCTCTGCTTGTGCCCATGAGCGAAATCGCCGGTCGTCTCTCCGTGACGATGGGCTCATACTCCCTCATGCGATCCGCCGGCGGACGCGGAGTGCTGATGGGCGGCATCGCCGGGACCCCTCGCGCCAAGACGGTCGTGATCGGCGGTGGCGTCGCCGGTGAGCATGCGGCAGCGAATGCCCTCGGCCTCGGATCCCAGGTGACGGTGATCGACATCTCGCTTCCGCGTCTGCGCGAGCTCGAGCACCGTTACGGCGGCGCCCTCGAGACCCGCGCGTCGAGCCGCTACGACATCGCCGAAGAGCTCGCGACGGCGGATCTGGTGATCGGATCCGTGCTGATCCCCGGTGCCGCCGCGCCGAAGCTCGTCACCGACGACATGGTCGCCGGGATGAAGCCGGGCTCGGTGCTCGTCGACATCGCGATCGACCAGGGCGGATGCTTCGAAGGTTCGCGTCCCACGACGCACGACGACCCCACCTTCGCGGTGCACGACTCGATCTACTACTGCGTCGCGAACATGCCGGGTGCCGTGCCCGAGACCGCCACCCGGGCACTGACCAACGCCACTCTCCCCTACGTCTCTGCCATCGCCGGCAAGGGCTGGGAGCGCGCGTCCGCAGAGGACGCCGCGCTCGCCAAGGGTCTCAACGTGCAGGGCGGACGCATCACACTCGATGCCGTCGCGAAGGCCCACGGCCTGACGTCCGCCTAACGCGCACGAACACGCAGAGAGGCGAAGACGCGTCGGTTCCGCGGCGAGCGCCGGAAAGAACCGCGATTCTTGACGGCATCCGACCCGTCATCGACCCGTCCCGCCCGAGTACGCTCGTAGTCGTGACCGAACGCGCTCCTCTCTCTCGCAAGCTCTCCGCCATCGCCGAATCCGCGACCCTCAAGGTCGATGCCAAGGCAAAGGCCCTCAAGGCCGAAGGCAAGCCCGTCATCTCGTATGCCGCGGGCGAACCCGACTTCGCGACGCCGCAGTTCATCGTCGACGCAGCGGCCGAGGCTCTCGCCGACCCGGCGAGCTACCGCTACACCCCGGCCCCGGGCCTTCCCGCTCTGCGGGAGGCGATCGCTGCGAAGACGCTGCGCGACTCGGGTCTCGAGGTGTCGCCGAGCCAGGTCATCGTGACGAACGGCGGCAAGCAGTCGGTCTACCAGGCGTTCCAGGCCGTGGTGAACCCGGGAGACGAGGTACTGCTGCCCGCTCCGTACTGGACCACCTACCCCGAGGCGATCCGCCTCGCCGACGGCACCCCCGTCGAGGTGTTCGCGGGCGCCGACCAGGACTACAAGGTCACGGTCGAGCAGCTCGAGGCGGCCCGCACCGAGCGCACGACCGCGCTGGTGTTCGTCTCCCCCTCGAACCCCACCGGCTCGGTGTACACGGCCGAGGAGACCACGGCCATCGGAGAGTGGGCTCTCGAGCACGGGATCTGGGTCATCTCCGACGAGATCTACCAGAACCTCACCTACGAGGGCGTCAAGGCGACCTCGATCGTCGAGGCCGTGCCCGAGGTGGCGGGTCAGACGATCCTCGTGAACGGCGTCGCGAAGACCTACGCCATGACCGGATGGCGCGTGGGCTGGATGGTCGGCCCCGCGGATGCCATCAAGGTCGCCGCCAATCTGCAGTCCCACCTGTCGAGCAACGTGAACAACGTCGCCCAGAAGGCCGCGATCGCCGCACTCAACGGCCCGCAGACCGAGGCCGAGCAGTTCCGCGAGGCATTCGACCGCCGTCGCCGCCTGATCGTCTCGGAGCTGTCGAAGATCGACGGACTCGTGGTGCCCAACCCGCTCGGCGCGTTCTACGTCTACCCCGACGTGCAGGGTCTGCTCGGTCGCACCTGGGGCGGCAAGACGCCGACCACATCGCTCGAACTCGCCGACCTCATCCTCGAGCAGGCCGAGGTGGCGGTCGTTCCCGGCGAGGCTTTCGGCCCATCCGGGTACATCCGCATGTCGTACGCGCTCGGCGACGACCAGCTTCTCGAGGGCGTGCAGCGCCTGCAGCGCCTGTTCAGCTGACGGGCGTTTCGTCTCGTCACGCCTCGTCGTGGAATCCGATCAGCCAGCGGATGCCGTAGCGATCGATGACCGTGCCGTCGTAGTCGCCCCAGGGGCGCTTCTGCAGGGCGTCGATCACTCGGCCCTCCTTCGAGAGCTGGTCGAACCAGCTGGTCAGCGTCGACGCATTCGCCGTACCGAGCAGCGAGAGGAACATCCCGCTCATCTGCACGGCGTCGTCGTCAGCACCGGCATCGGCACCCGCGAGTTCGACCGGGCCCGCGAGCTGCCCGTGCGCGATCGCATCCGCCGGCCCGTCGTGGCGTCCCGCGCCGGCGTAGTCGAGGAGCTGGAGCTCGCCCCCGAAGACCGAACGGTAGTGCTCCAGCGCTTCGGCCGCGTTGCCGGGGAACAGCAGGTAGGGGATCAGTCCGCTCATGCCGCGAGTGTACGGCCAACGGACGACGTTGTCAGTCGGGCACCATGCTGCGGTAGCGCCGCGGCTTGCCCTCGCCGAGGTCGATCAGGCGCGTGACCCGCCGCAACTCGATCTCGGCCCCGAGCAGTGCGTGCAGAGCCGCGCGGATGCCGGGCTCGTCCCCTCCCGCGATCACGGCGTGCACACGACCGGCGGCATCCTGGTCGATCGACCATCCCTGCGCACCGTGTGCCTGCAGATGCTGCGTGAGCTCGACACAGGGCACGAGTGTGCCGTCGCCGGCCCGGAACCGCGTGTTCTCCCGCCCCTCGAGGTCGGCGATCCCCACTGCCCCGTCATCGAGCCGCACCAGGCGCCCGTAATCACCCGTGCGGTATCTCACGAGCGGCAGCAGCGGGTTCTCTCCCGCGGTCACGACGATCTCGCCCATCGCCCCCGGCGGCAGCGCGACCTCGCGTCGAGGATCCCACACCTCGACGTGCACTCGGCGGTCGAGCACGCGGAACGGCCCGTCATCGGTGCGCGCGGCGATCGGGCGTGTCTCGTGCAACCCGTACACGTCGATCACGGGGCACTCGAACGCCGTCTCCAGCCGTGCGCGCAGCGCGGCCGACAGCGCCATCGCGCCGGAGAAGATGACGGCGGGATGCAGCACAGAGTCGAGTCCGGCGTCGAGCAGCTCGGCGAGACTCGTCGGGTGCCCGCTGAGGATCTGCGGATCCGCCTCGGCCAGGAATCGCGAGCGGGCGTCGAGACCGCTCCACGACATCGGATGCAGGTTGAGTCGTGCCATGGCCCGGTGCGCGAAGCTCGAGATCACGGACACATACGTGAAGGCCTGCCGCTGGAAGACGAGGTTCGCCACCGCCATGCGCTCGCCGTCGATCGTCACCGCGGCACCCGCAGACGCCGCGAGCGCGACGAGCAGGTGAAAGCCGCGCGCGACCTCCTCGACGTCATCGGGGATGAGCAGCGCTGCGCCGGTCGAGCCGGAACTCGTGCCGTGCAGCATCCGGGAGAGATCCACGTCGAGCGGCACGAAGGCCGCGAGGTCGTCGACGAGGTCCGTCCGCGAGATCGTGGGGAAGTCGTCGAGCGCGGAGTCAGCCGGCATCCCGCGATAGCGCAGCGTGCGTCGTGCGGTGGCGAGATGATCGATCAGCCAGTCGTCGGTCGACAGCGGATGCCGCACCCGCTGCACCTGTTCGGCGGTGAGTCGGTCGCCCGTGGCATGCGTCCAGCGCGGGGCGTCGGGGTGTTCTCGCCAGTGCGTCAACCGCACGATGCCTGCGGCGTCGAGCGTCGGCCAGCGCTCGGCGTCGGAGAGCACCGCGGCCTCCCCCGGTGCGTATTCGGCGAGCGCGAGCGCCCCGCTGAGGTCGGGATCACTCACTGGAGTACCGCGCAGCCGCTTCCTTGCGTCGCGCTTCGGCGAGCTTGCGGGCGATCTCGGCCCTGTGCCGGTGCCCCTCGAACGCATCGGCGAGCGCCCTGTTGCGAGCGAGCGAGTCGCAGGCCGCCAACAGCGAGGCGGCGGTCGCGGCGTCCTCGCCCGCCGGAAGGAATCCGCACCAGAGCAGGAAGGTGCGCGCGGCTTCGGTGCGCCGTTCATCGTCTGAGGTCCAGTCCGACGGCGACGCGACCGGGGCGACGCGCAGTGCGAGCGCGTCGACCGCGAGGCCGGCCCACCCGCTCGCGAGCGCCGGCTGCAGCGGCTCGATGACGCCTTCGCTGGCGACGAGCCACAGGCCGATCGCGGCGCCCTGGCGCACCCGCGGGTCGTCCTCGAACCTCGACGCGACGATCTGCCCGCCCAGGACGTCTCCGGCGAGCGCTCGGAGCGAGATGCGCTCGTCGAGGAACTCCTGCGGGATGCGGGAGATCCGCGCGGCGACGGACTCCAGCGCCGGCCCGGGCCTCGCCCGAGCCCAGGCGTCGACCTCTCCGTCTGCGCGCTCGCTCCAGGCGGCGAGAAGCGCCTCGGTGTCAGCCATGCAGCGCCGCCGCCAGCGCCGCGCACGCCGCGGGTGCCTCGGCCATCGTGCGGAGGTACACCACGTCGTAGCCGTCGCGTTCGGCGAGCGTCGCGACCTGGTGCCGGGGGTCCATGAGCACGAGCGTACCGGTCGTGAGCACCTCGCGAACGGCCCGGGCGACACCGGCATACGGCTCGTTGCCCACCCCGAACATCGACACCAGTCCGTCATCCGACAGCACCACCACGTGACGAGGCGCGCCTTCTCCGACCGCAGGAAGGCCGGCGTACCTGGCGGAGTAGAGATCGAGCGGGAACGACGTGGACCGACCGAAGTACAGCGCGATCGCGGCGATGATCTCGGACGGATCTCGGCCGAAGCGCGGCATCCCCGCCACATCGCCGGCTCCTGAGAAACTGGTCACCCTGACTCGGCCACCGCCGCGGAGGATCGAGAGAGCGAGGATCGTCCCCGCGAGCACTGCGGGCGAGCCCTGCCGCGGATGCGTCATGGAACCGGACGAGTCGATGTAGAGGTCGAGCTCGAGACTCGTCTCCTGCACGAGCGGTTCGTCGTCGAGCTCGGAGCGCCGGCGGGTGGTGACGCCGGGGATCACGGCGCCCGAGCGCATCGTCAGCGGCCAGTCGAGGTCGGCGAGCGCATCGCCCACCTCCCACAGCTCGTCAGGACCGGGGATGCCGCCCACCGGCTTCGCGGGTGCGGGGCGTGTGTACGGACGCACCCACCTGGCCGCCTCGTTGCGGTACCAGGCGGCGAGCACGGCATCCTCACCGCTCTCGCCGTACAGCGCGAGCGTCCGCGCGATCGTCAGACGCTGGCCGTCCTTGCGCGGCCCCGTCTTCGACGCCTCATCCGCGGAGTCCTCGCCATCGGGGTCGAGCATCATCCCCGGATGCCGCGGCAGGTCGTCTCGCAGCCGCTGGTCGGCGAGGATGCGACCGAGTTCCTCGGCTGTCGCCGGTGCGTCGTCGACGCCGCATCCACTGACCGGCGCCGACGGGCCGCTGTGCGCAGCCCCCTCCAGCTCGGCCAGGTACGGCGCGGCGATCACACCGAATCGGGCGGCGCCCGACACCGGGTCGGTGCCGAAGGTGCGCACGGTGTCGGCGATGAGTGCGGCGTCCACTCCGGGGTTGGTGGCGGTCGCGCCGGCGAGCTCGGCGGCCACCCGTGCGCTCTCGGCCTGCGCCGCACGCAGCAGGCGCTCCTTCTCGCGGTGCTTCTCGGGGATCCGGCTCAACGGCACGAGGTCGGTCTGCGTGATCGCCCGCGCCGGCCGCCTCGGCGGCTCGAGCGCGCAGAGGGTGCCGGCGGGCAGCTGCCACAGCAGCTCGTATGCCCGGCAGCACACCCACCACAGCCGGTCGGCGCTTCCCTCCGGCGCCGGATAGAGTGCACGGCCGAGGCGCACGATGCCCAGATCGCGGGTGGCGGTGGCCGTGCTCCCCGGCTCCGCGCGCTGCAGCTGCGCGAGGCGCGTGTTGACCAGCAGATCGCTCCACAGGTTCGACAGGCGTCGCGCGCCCTCCCCCGGGTTCGAGCGCAGCGACACGGCGGCGATCGCCTTGGCCATCTGATGGTCGATCTTCAGCGCATCGATCCGTGTGCTGGGGGCGAGCACGTGGTGGCCGATCTCGTGGGCGAACATGCTCCACAGTTCATCGGCCAGGCCGCGCTCGGCGAGATAGCGAGGGTCGACGGTCACCGACGGCGGGAACGAGAACCAGGCCGGTGCCCCGTGCTCGTCGGCGGCGCCCGGAAGCACCGCCGGGTCGTCGAGCCGCACCCGCCAGAGAGCCAGCGCGCGCTCCCACGCCGCGCGGGCGTCGTCGGTGAGCGGCACTCGATCAGCAGGATCCCTCACGCCGGCTCCCTGACGTGCACCCACGCGAGATGGGTGTCCGGTCCGATGACGATGCTCACCCCGTCGTCGCGGGAGCGCACCGTGCTCGGCGCCTCGGAGAGCGCGGAGAGCCGCGCGCCCCACGCATCGCTGTCGAGTCGCCACCACGAGCCCGCGACCAGGAAGGCGAAGGCTCCGGCATCCGCCAGGGTCTCGACGCGCTCGGGAGGCCGGATCCACGCACCTCCGATTCCGCGGAACCCGCCGACGGCGAGCACATACCCGCGCTGGTCGGCGCGACCGGGCCACCAGAAGCGATCCGCCCGCTGTCGGCGCCGGAACTCGTCGAGCACATCGACTCCGACTCCCAGCGTCGCTGAAGCGGCCAGACGCTGCTCGGGGCTGTCGAGATGCTCGAGACGATCGAGGGCGTCAGCGCGCAGACCGAGAGCGCCCGCGCGCCAGGCGGCGACCGCGACGAGATCGAGAGCCCGATCGCGAACGGTCACCGCCGCGGGATCCTGCGCCACGCCTGCGGCGAGCGCTCCGGCGAACAGGAGCGGATCACCGTGAGCGCCCCGCACCGAGATCGATGCGAGCGCGGAGTCGAGACCGGCGGCGGAGAGATCGGGCAGCTCTGCGGGAGGGAACGGCGCCTGGGCATTCGCCAGCTGCACGGGGACGCGATTCACCCGCGCAGCTCCTGCCAGCGCACATAGGCCGTATACCGCTGATGCAGGTACTTCAGCGCGATCACGTCGTCGAAGTCGCGTCCGTACAGCTTGCCCACCGTCGCGATCCGGCGCAGCTGGGCCTCGACGGCGGTGATGCGTCGAGACGCCTCGAGCGCCGGGAGGCCGTCGAGCCCGCGGTCGAACTCCGCGAGCAGGGCGGCGACCTCATCGTCGGATTCGCGCCCGAGCGCGTCGTACTGGCGACACGACTGCGTGAACAGGTCGGCCAGCCAGCTCACCGTGTCTGTGCTGAGCTCACGCTCCGCCCCGACATCGAACCGAGGATGAGTGGCGTTCGGCAGCAGCTTGCCTCGGAGCACGAACGGCAGCACCGCGGCGACGTCGTCGAGCTCGACGGCATCCGCGCCCCGGAACCACGCGATCGCCTTGGCATAGATGATGAGCGTCTGCAGGGCGCGCACCGACAGGCCGTTGCGGGTCTGCGCGCCGAGATCGATCTCGAGGTCGGCGCCGCTGTTCGCCTCGATCACCTCGCCCACCCGGCCACCAGCCGTGGTCACCACGTCTTTCGTGCGGTACTCGAAGCGGCGCCCGCCATGCTGCACGAACTCGAAGTGACTGAGGAAGAAACGCAGGCGCTCGCGCACGGCATCCGGAATCGGCACCCCGCGGATCTGCGCACGCATCTCGGTCTGCTCGGCCGGATCGAACGTCAGCTCGGCGGGCACATGCTCTTCGGGCTTCTCCCCCGCCTCGACGCGGGTGATCAGCTCGTCGAAGAACCGGCTGTTGAATCCGGCCGCCTGCACCGTCACGTCCATCCGGTCGCGGAGTGCCTGGATGACAGGGAAGGTGCCGCCGCCCGCGTCGTCGTTGGCCGTGAAGAACCAGCTCTCCACTCCGCCGTCCGGCGCGGTGCGGCGCATCTGATCGTGGCTCTCGACGTACCCCTCGGCCACCATCGTCAGCAGCGCCGACTGGGTCTTGGTGGGGATGCGGTTGTACTCGTCGATGATCTTGACGGGCAGCCCGAGCCACTCACGCCAGGCGATGCGGATGTCGGCGAGACGTTCGGCGGCGACCAGGTCGCGAGGAAGCGGGATGCCGACGAGATCGCTGACCGTCAACTGCGGCTGCCCCTGCTGCACGCTTCGCCGCACATCGTCGGAGGCTGTGCCGGCGAGCACGCCCATGAGCACGGCGACGGTGGTCTTGCCGCGCCCCGGTCCGCCGATGAGCAGGCACTTGCCGCCGACCGCGAAGGTGAGCAGCGGCACCAGGACGTTCGACGAGAACGACGCCTGCGTCGGAAGCGACACCGTGGCTCCGGCATCCCCGAGCCCGATCGACAGCGGCTCCGTGTGTGAGAACTCCATGTCGTAGTAGGGCGAGATGACGGCACGGTTGACGATCCAGTAATAGACCTGGCGCAGCTTCTCATCCAGCGGCACAGCGCCGCGCGCGACCGGGCGGAAGAGGTCTTCGGCTGTCAGAGATTCGACGCCGTGGCCGGTGCCGGGGTTCGTGGGTGATGCGGACACTCGGTTCCAGCGGTCGGGCATGCGATCATCCTAACGATGTCGATCGGGCGACCTGCTGGAGCGCCCGCTGCTCGTCGAGCGGCCGCGCCTCGAGCGGAACAGCGAAGCTCAGGTGTGCGGCGAGGAGAGGCTCGAGAGCGGATGCCGCGGCCTCGACCCGCGTCGGAACATCGCCCCGCACCTCGACCCACGGCACGTCCCGCGCGGCGAGCACGTCGCGGAAACGCTGCTGCATGTCGTGGCGGATGTGCTCCCCGTCGCGCAGGCCGTCCTGCTCGAAGGGGATCTCATCGCCGGTGAGCACGTAGAGGAGCGGTGGGTGCGCGGTGGCCGCCTCATGCAGGCGCGGCGCCACGGAACCGACGTAGCGCTCGTGCCACAGGGCGGTCGCGAGCACGTCCGTGTCGCAGACGAGAACCGGCACCGGCACCTGCCTGAGCGCATGCTGCTCGAGAGCGATCTGCCTGTCGACGATCAGGTCGAACTCGTCGCTGCGCCACGGCGCGGTCAGCCCGCCGACGCGGGTCACGGAGTGCTCACGGCCGTACTCCGACACCCAGAGCGTGCCCAGACGACCGGCGAGGGCCTCGGCGAGAGTCGTCGACCCGGTCGACTCCGCGCCCAGCACCACGACGCGCGCGGTCAGCCACGCGCGCACCGCCGGTGCGAGCTCGTGCCAGTTGCCGGCGACGTCGGCACGGATCGCCGTGCCCGAGACGGGATTGATCCGCCGCCCCTCGTCGATCTGCACCCACCGCGCATCGAGGCGCCTGGCCAGCTCGCCGCCATACGAGTCGCAGGAGAACACGGTGTCGACGGGACCGTCGAGCAGAGAAGCGATCAGCGCCATGTGCTCGTCCCACGCCGCCTCCGACTCGAAGTCGACCGGTGCATCGTCCATCGCTGCGACGACGCGCACTCCCGGGTGCGACTCTCGGATCCAGTCCGCTCGCACCGCCAACGGGATCGACTCGACCGACGCACCCAGCACCTGCACCGTGACCCGGTCGCTCTCTCGCTGCGCCTGACGGATCAGGTGCGAATGCCCGCCGTGGAAGGGATAGAACTTGCCGAGGACGAGACCGTGTCCGCTCATGCGCGTCGCCTCATCCTCGGGCGGGCGCCATGACCGCGGAGGTCTCTCGGTCGACAGCGGCCGCCTGACGCCACGAGCGGTAGCCGATCACGCACAGGGCGATGAAGAGCGCGTACAGCGCTGCGATGACCCAGAGCCCCGCGGCGATCGAGAGGCCGACGAAGGCGATGTCGACCAGGATCCACACGAACCAGTTCTCGATCCATTTGCGGTTCAGCATGTACTGCGCCACGAGGCTCGCGGCGGTGGTCGCGGCATCGGCGATCGCGACCTGCGAGTCGGTGAACGACATGAGCACCCACACCATCACGGCCGTGCCGGCGACTGCGGCGAGCGCGAGCCATGGCCACGCGCGACGAGGCGTGTTCACGACGTAGGTGCGGCTCTGCTCTGCGCCCCGCGTCCACCGCCACCACCCGTGCAGACCCATCAGCAGGTAGACGACCTGCAGCACCGAGGTCGCATAGAGCCCCGCGCCGATGAACACGATGAACAGCACCACGTTATTGGCGATGCCGATCGGGTAGTTCCAGACATTGCGTCGGCCGGCGAGCCACACGCAGATCGCGCCCGTGACGAAACCGAGAACCTGAGGCCACTCGGCCTGGAGCCACTCGAGCACGGGCCGCTACAGTTCGACGCCGAGCAGCACGGGCTCGGGCTGCAGCACGAGCCCGAACTCCGCATGGACGCGGCTCTGGATGAAGCGGGCGAGCTCAGAGACCTCGGCCGCCGTGGCTCCGCCCCGGTTGGTCAGGGCGAGAGCATGCTTGGTCGAGACGGATGCCCGCGACCTCGGCAGCTTGAAACCCTTGCGGATCCCGGCGTGCTCGATCAGCCAGGCGGCACTCACCTTCACATCCGGCGCCTCCGTCTTCGCGGCGGGCACGAAGCCCTCGTACGAGGCGAGCGGGATCACCGTGACGGTGTCGAGGTCGGGCGTCACCGGCCACCGCGGGCACTCGGGCGGCAGAGCGCGGGCCACGACCTCGGGCACGATCGCGTTCTGGAAGAACGAGCCGACGCCGTGCGTGTCGGGGTCGTTCTCGTCGAGCAGCATCCCCTTCGAGGCGCGGGTCGCGAGAATCCGCTCGCGCACCCAGGTGAGCGGCACAGGGGCGTCAGAGTCGAGACCCAGCGCCCTGCGCAGCTGCTCGCCGCGGACGACGCGCTCTTCGGCGACGAGCAGATCGACCGTGACCGACAGGATGACGGCCCGGCGCTGCGGCACACCGCCGTAGTGGTGCTTGAGCACAGAGGTTCGGAACCCGAGCCCGAGCTCGGACGCAGGGACGACAGACACCTCGCCCGTCGCCTCGTCGATCAGCTGGACCTCGACGAGGGTCTCCTGGATCTCCTGACCGTACGCACCGATGTTCTGCACCGGTGAGGCGCCGACGGTGCCCGGGATGCCGCTCATCGCCTCGAGTCCCGCATACCCGTGTTCCACGGCGTAGGCGACGAGATCGTCCCAGCCGTGACCGGCCTGCACACGAAGCCGGATACGTCCGGCGTGCGGCGACGGGAGCTCCTCGATGCCCCGGGTGAGGATGCGGATGACGGTGCCCTCGAACGGGTCGTCGCCGATGAACAGGTTGGAGCCGCCGCCGAGGACGAACCACTCCTCGCCGCGCGACCACACGTCGGTGAGCGCATCGATCAGCTCGGCGGAGGTCGACGCCTCGAGCATGCGCTCGGGAGCCCCACCTGTGCGGAGCGTCGTCAGGGTAGCCAGCTCGAGCGGTTCGACCTCGTGCACCACGCGGTCGCCCATCAGGCGGCGACGCGCAGCTGCGCCTTGACGAGCACCGTCGTCTCGCCGAACGTGACCTTGAGGTCGATGCGCGTCGATTCCTCGTCGACGGCGCCGACGGTGGCGGCGACGTGAAGGTCGGCTCCGTCTGCGGGATCGACCACGACCGGCTTGGTGAATCGCACGCCGTAGTCGATGATCCGCGCGCCCGGATCGAGAGCGGCGACGACCACCGACGAGGCGATGCCCATCGTGAGCATGCCGTGCGCGAGGACGCCGGGAAGGCCCACCTCGGCGGCGATGTCGTCACGGTAGTGGATCGGGTTGAAGTCGCCCGACGCCCCTGCGTACCGCACGAGCGACTCGCGGGTGATGTGCACCGTGCGCTCTGCGACGATGTCTCCGACAGCGAACGGCATCACTCTGCTCCTTCTTCCGCGCCGACCAGCAGCACGCTGGTGGCGGTGACGACATGCTCGCCGGCGGCATCCGTGATCTCGGCCGCACTGGTGATCATGGCGTTGCCCCCCATCATTCGGATGGCGGTCACCCGCAGCTTTCCGGTGAGCTCGTCGCCCGCGACGATCGGTCGGGAGTAGGTGAACTTCTGCTCGGCGTGGATCGTGCGCGCCAGCACGATGCCCGAGTCGGGTTCGGCGAGCAGCTGCTGCAGCGTGAGGTCTTGGATGACCATCGCGAAGGTCGGCGGTGCCACGACATCGGCGAATCCGGCCGCACGGGCGGCTTCGACATCGGTGTGCTGCGGAGCGTCGGCGAAGACAGCGCGCGCGAACTCGCGCACCTTCTCGCGGCCGACGAGGTAGGGGGACGTCGGCGGGAACTCCCGGCCGAGAAGATCTTGGTTCACTGCCACCCCTCGATCCTACCGAGCACCCGCGACAGGGCCGCCCTCAGTCCTTCTTCTTGCGCCCCTTGATCGCCTTCATCGCCATCTGCACCGCGATGACCACGAGGTAGGCCGCGAACAGCATGTTCCCCACCATCGGGTCGATCAGCGTTGCCAGCCACGCGCCGAGCGCGGTGGTCGTGCACGCGGACACTCCGACGATCGCCGCGGCGAGCAGGTCGACGTTGCGGTTGCGCAGGTTGCCGATCGTGCCCGAGATCGCGGTGGGGATCATCATGAGCAGCGATGTGCCCTTGGCGACGAGGTCGCTCGTGCCGAAGGCGAGCATCAGGATCGGCACGACGATCACACCGCCGCCGACCCCGATGAGCCCCGCGAGGATGCCCGTGGCGACGCCCACCACCACGAGGGCGAGCCCGTTGAGCAGCTGCAGCTCGAACTCCGCGTCGCGCGACGGCACGACCAGGAACAGGCTCACGATGACGACCACGAGGAAGCCGACGAAGAACCATCGCAGCACCGTCTGCGAGATCTTCGGCAGCATCCGGGTGCCGATCTGAGCGCCGACGACGGAGCCCGCTGCGAGGATCAACGCGGGGATCCAGGCGACGGAGTCATTGATCGCGTACGAGATGACGCCGACCGTCGCCGTCGGAACGATCGCCGCGAGCGACGTGCCGGCGCCGAGCCGCTGGTTGAAGTGCAGGAAGAGCACGAGCAGCGGAACGATCACCGTGCCGCCACCGACGCCGAAGAGGCCGGAGAGGAGGCCCGCGATCAGGCCGATGCCGATGAATGCCGTGTAGGCGCGAGGCCCTCTGCTCAGGGTCTCTGCATCAGTCACCGGATCAGCCTACTCGCAGGCCTCCGCCCCGTTCTGCCGTCAGACCTCGGAGTCGGCCCTGACAGGCACCGAGATCGACTCGGTCAACGCCTGCTCGTAGCGGCGCTGGCGTCGGCGCAACCACAGGCCGCCGACGATCAGGAGCGCCAGCAGGACGTACGCGGTCGCGGCGAACGGCTGCGCGACGAGCGTCGTCAGGTCTCCCTGGCTGAGCTGGAGCGCGCGACGCAGCTGCGCCTCGCCCATCGGCCCGAGGATCATGCCGACCACGAGAGGTGCGACCGGGAACCCGTACCTTCGCATGAAGAACCCGAGCACCCCGATGATCGTCAGGATGAGGATGTCGACCACCGAGTAGTTCAACGCATAGGCGCCGAAAGCGGCGAAGACGAGGATCCCCGCATAGAGGTACGGACGCGGGATCTGCAGGAGCTTCACCCACATGCCCACGAGCGGCAGGTTCAGCACGAGCAGGATGACGTTGCCGATGTAGAGGCTCGCGACGAGCGCCCAGACGAGATTCGACTGGCTCGTGAACAGCATCGGTCCGGGTTGCAGGCCGTACGACTGGAACGCCGTGAGGATGATCGCGGCGGTCGCCGTGGTCGGCAATCCGAGTGTCAGCAGTGGCACGAGCACCCCGGCGGCCGCGGCGTTGTTCGCGGACTCGGGCCCGGCGACGCCTTCGATCGCGCCGCGTCCGAACTCGGACTTGTGCTTCGAGAGCTTGCGCTCCGTCGCATACGAGAGGAAGGTCGCCACATCGGCCCCACCCGCGGGGATCGTGCCGATCGGGAAGCCGATCGCGGTGCCGCGCAGCCAGGGCTTCCACGAACGACGCCAGTCGTCCTTCTTCATCCAGCTGCGCCACCCCCGCGTGACGGGGATCACGTCGATCGCCCCGTGCCGCAGCCGTGCGGCGATGTACAGCGTCTCTCCGACCGCGAACAGCCCGACTGCCACCAGCACGATGTCGATGCCGTCTGCGAGGGGGAGCAGTCCGAGCGTGTAGCGCTGCTGCCCCGAGAGCCGGTCGGTTCCGACGAGGCCGAGGAACAGCCCCACGCCGAGCGAGAGGAGGCCGCGTGGAACGGACGACCCCATCAGCGCTCCGACGGTGATGAAGGCGACGACGATGAGTGCGACGTAGTCCGCCGGTCCGAGATTGACGGCGAACTGCGCGAGCACGGGGGCCAGCAGGGTGAGCCCGATGGTCGCGAGGGTTCCGGCGACGAACGACCCCAGCGCGGCAGTGGCGAGGGCCGCCGCGCCGCGTCCCATCTTGGCCATCTTGTTGCCCTCGATGGCCGTGACGATCGAGGCCGACTCCCCCGGGGTGTTCAGCAGGATGCTCGTGGTCGACCCGCCGTACATCCCGCCGTAGTAGATCCCCGCGAAGGTGATCAGGGCGGCCGCCGGTTCGAGCATGTAGGTGAGCGGCAGCAGCAGCGCCACCGTCATCGCGGGACCGATTCCGGGGAGCACGCCCACCGCCGTGCCGATGAGCACGCCGAGGAACGCGAAGACGAGGTACTGCGGCTGCAGCGCAGTCGCGAATCCCTCGAGGAGCAGAGACCAGCTGTCCATCAGAACATCCTCCCGAGCCAGCCCAGAGCAGGACCCCAGGGCAACGACAGCCCGAGCAGACCGCCGAAGACGACCTGGACGACGAGCGCGAGGGCGATTCCGACGCCGAAGGCGACCCACCACCGCTTCGCTCCCAGCGACCAGGCGACACCGCCGAACAGGATCGCGGCGGCCGGTGCCCAGCCGAGGGGTTCGATGAGGAAGAGGTGCGCCACGAGGAACGCGGCGATCTTCACGAGTGTGATCCAGTCGGTCGGGAGGGACTGATCGACGTCCTCCCCGTCCTCGGGAACACCCCTCTGGCCGCGAAGGATGCCGACGAGTACGGCCACCGCTGAGCCGAGAAGCAGGATCGCGACGAAGACCGGGAACACGGTCGGCCCGACCTGGGCGCCGACCGGGACATGGATGGAGAAGACTCCGATCAGGGCGAAGGCGCCCAGCGCGACCATCAGCAGCGCGAAGACGAGTTCGCCCACCGGCACGGGGCCGACGATGAGTGCGGACCGGCGTTCGCCGATCCGCACACCGTCGGGCCCGGAGGACCCGATACTCATGTCAGCCGACCAGACCGATGTTCTGCAGGGTCGCCGTGACCTCTTCGACGTTCCCCACGAGGAACTTGTCGAACTCGCCGCCCGTGAGGAACGCATCCGCCCAACCGCGCGTCTCGAGTTCGGCCGTCCAGGCCTCCGACTCATGCAGCTCCGTGACGATCCGCGTCAGCTCCTCGCGGTTCGCGTCAGCGATGTCTCCCGGTGCGATCACGCCGCGCCAGTTCGTCAGCACGACGTCGTAGCCCGCATCCGTGATCGTGGGCACGTCGGTCAGCTGCTCGACCGGCTCGTCCGATGACACCGCGAGAGCCTTCATCGTGCCCGCGTCGATGTGCTGCAGGAACTCGCCGACACCCGAGATGCCCGCGTCGACCTTGCCGCCCAGTATCAGCGACGTCGCCTCGCCGCCACCGGAGTTCGGCGTGTAGTTCAGCTTCTCGGCGATCTCGGCGCCGTCGAGTCCGGCCTCCTCGAGCATGAGCCCGGCGAGGATGTGGTCGGCGCCGCCGGCAGAACCACCGGTGATGGTCACCTCCTGTCCCTTGTCGACCACGTCGTCGATGAGATCCTCGAGCGTGTCGTACTCCGAGTCCGCCGGCACGACCACGACCAGCGGTTCGTCGGTCAGACGGGCGATGGCCGTCATGTCCTCGATGCGGACGGCCGAGGCGTTGGTCTCGACCGCGCCGACCATCACGAGCCCCATCACCATGAGGGTCGCCGGATTCTGCTCGTTCGCGAGCTGGGCGAGACCGACGGTGCCGCCGGCACCTCCGACGTTGGTGACCGGCGCCGAGCCGACGATGCCCTCCTCGGTGAGGAGCTGCGAAAGTGCGCGGCCGGTCTGGTCCCAGCCTCCGCCGGGGTCCGCGGGGACGACGATGTTCACGTCGCTGATCGTGACCGCCTCGTCCGCGGCGTCGTCGCCTGCGGGCTCGGTGCTGCCCGAGCACGACGTCAGTGCGAGTGCGGTTGCCGCGGCGAGTGCCACCGCCGTGCCGATGCGTGACTTCTTCATGTGCGCTCCTCCTTGAGCGTTCGTGGTGCTGTCCGTCCACCCTGGGAGGACGCCCGCCGCTGCTCAAGCTTCGGAAACCATTGGTCGCGTTCCGAAACTATTGGTCACGATCGCCTCTCGCCCCGCGTCGCGGCGCACGCGCACAGCGAGGAGAATGGGCGCGTGGCCTCGAAGATGACGCTCCGGGTGCAGCTGCTGGCTCTGCAGGCGCTGATCGTGTTCTTGGTGACCCTCGCCACCGGGATCGTCGCCGGTGCTCTGCAGGAGCAGGCGCTCCGCGAGGCCTACAAGGATCGGATGCAGGCTGTCGCCCAATCGATCGCGGCGCTTCCTCCCGTCCTCGATGCCTTCGACGACGTCGATCCGGCCACTGCGATCCAGCCGATCGCCGAGGTCATCCGCGAAGCGTCCGATCTCGCATACGTGGTCGTGGCGAACGCCGACGGCATCCGCTACTCCCACCCCCACCCCGACCGCATCGGCGAGCGGGTGTCGACGGATCCGTCGGTGCCGCTCTCGGGCGAGATCTACGTCGGCACCCAGACCGGCACACTCGGCACGTCCTGGCGCGTCAAGGTGCCGATCCGCGAGGACGATGGAGAGGTCATCGGCACGGCATCCGTCGGGATCCTCGAGTCGGAGCTCAACGAGGAGTTCACCGCCAACCTCACGTGGCTGATCTCGGCGATGCTCGCGGCCGCCGTGCTCGGCGTCTTCGGCTCGGCGTGGGTGACCTCGGTGATCAGACGACGGATCTACCGACTGGAGCCGCATCAGATCGCGGCCCTCGTGAAGAACCAGGAGACGACCCTGCATCGCCTCAGCGAGGGCGTCATCACCGTCAACGGCGCCGGCAGGATCACCCTCGCGAATGACGCCGCCGCGCGCCTGCTCGAGAAGGACTCAGGTGATCTCGACGACGCGGTCGCGGCCGACGTCCTCGACGAGGAGCTGCTCGAGGTGCTCAGGGTCGGCGAGAACGAGGGCCGACCGGTGATCGTCGGATCGCACGTCCTGGTGGCGCGCAGCACCGGGAGCCGCGTCGACGGCACGGATGTCGAGGCCACTCTGCTGCTGCGCGATCACACAGAGTTGCACGACGTGGTGCAGCGCGTCGAGGCTGCCGACGCGATCATCGCGTTCCGTCAGCGCTTCGGGCTCCCCAAGGGACTGAGCCCCGAAACCCTCGACCGGATCTCGTCGGCCCTCGCGGCTCGACCCGACGCCTCCGCCACCGACATCGGCGACGACCTGACCATCTCGCGCGTCAGCGCCAGGCGCTACCTCGAACACCTCGCGAGCACGGGGCGCGCGATCCGCACCCTCGACTACACGACGAAGGGTCGACCCGGCACACGGTATCGCGCAACCGGACCGGTGTGATCTCCGCGCAGGATCACGTCCGATCACCCTGGGACTCGATCTCCTCGTGTGCGACACTGGATCGCATCCGACGGCGTCGTCGATGACCCGGATCGAAGGAGATCTCATGGTGCGCAGCTCTTATCCCGATGTCGAGATCCCTGCGGTCTCGATCCACGACTTCCTGTTCGGTGACGTCGAAGAGGACCGGCTCGATGCGATCGCGATCGTCGACGGCATCAGCGGTTCGACGACGACCTATCGGCAGCTGATCGCGCAGATCGATCTCTTCGCGGGAGCCCTCGCCGCCCGCGGAGTGGGCGTCGGGACCACGGTGGGCGTCCTGTGCCCCAACATCCCCGCCTTCGCGACCGTCTTCCACGGCATCCTCCGCGCCGGGGCGACGGCCACCACGGTCAATTCCCTCTACACGCCCGATGAGATCGCCAACCAGCTGACGGATGCCGAGGCGACGTGGCTCATCACCGTCTCGCCGCTGCTCGCCTCTGCGAGTGCCGCCGCAGCCGCGGTCGGTCTCGACGACGACCACGTGATCGTCCTCGACGGTGCAGACGGGCATCCGTCGCTTCCCGATCTGCTCGGCGAGGGCCGCACCGCCCCCGACGTGAGCTTCGACCCGGCGACGCATCTCGCCGTGCTGCCCTACTCCTCCGGGACCACCGGTCGTCCCAAGGGCGTCATGCTCACGCACCGCAACCTGATCGCCAACGTCAGCCAGTGCCGCTCCACGATCTCGCTCGGAGATGACGACCGCGTGCTCGCCGTCCTGCCCTTCTTCCACATCTACGGCATGACGGTGCTGCTGAACTTCGCGCTGCGCCAGCGCGCAGCTCTCGTCACGATGCCCAGGTTCGACCTTGAGGACTTCCTCCGCGTCGTCCAGGAGCACCGGACCAGCTGGGTCTTCATCGCCCCGCCGATCGCCGTCGCCCTCGCGAAGCATCCGCTCGTCGACGAGTACGACACGTCGGCGATCAAGGTCGTCTTCTCGGGTGCCGCGCCTCTCGACGGCGCTCTGGCATCTGCGGTGGCGACACGCCTCGGCTGCACAGTGTGCCAGGGATACGGCATGACGGAGACGAGTCCGGTCACCCATGCGATCCCGTACGACCGACCGGACATCGACAGATCGTCGGTCGGCATGCTGCTCGCCGACACCGAGGCGCGGCTCGTCGCAGAAGACGGCAGCGACGTCGTCGCCCCGGATGACGGTGCGAGCGAACCCGGAGAGCTGCTGATCCGTGGCCCCCAGGTGATGGCCGGCTATCTGAACCGGCCGGATGCCACGGCCGAGATGCTCGACGCCGACGGCTGGCTGCATACCGGCGATGTCGCGACCGTGACGCACGACGGCATCTTCCGCATCGTCGATCGCCTCAAGGAGCTCATCAAGTACAAGGGCTACCAGGTGGCACCGGCGGTGCTCGAGGCGGTGCTGCTCGCGCATCCGTCGATCGCCGATGCAGCGGTCATCGGCGCCCCCGACTCAGACGGCCAAGAGGTGCCGAAGGCGTTCGTGGTGGTGCAGCAGGGCGCGGAGCTCGACGCGGATGCCGTGATGGCATACGTCGCGGCACACGTCGCACCTCACGAGAAGGTGCGTCAGGTCGAGTTCATCGACGCGATTCCGAAGTCGGCATCGGGGAAGATCCTGCGCAAGGACCTGCGCACACGCTGACTCCGGTGGCGCAGCAACGAAGAAGCCCGCCGTCCCTCTCGGGGCGGCGGGCTTCTCAGAACGAGCGAGGCGCTTACTCGGACTTCTTCTCGACAGCGTCCTCGGCGGCAGCCTCGGCTGCCTCTCCCTCGGCCTGCGACTCGGCGCCGGCGTCGGTGGTCTCCGCTGCGGGAGCCTCCTCTGCGGGAGCCTCCTCGACGACCTCGGCAGGCTTCTCAGCCTTGGCGGACTTCTTGGTGGACTTCGCCTTGGGGGTGACGGGCTCGAGAACGAGCTCGATCACGGCCATGGGAGCGTTGTCACCCTTGCGGTTGCCGACCTTCGTGATGCGGGTGTAGCCACCCTCACGGTCTGCGACGAGCGGAGCGATCTCGGTGAAGAGCACGTGTCCGGCGTCCTTGTTGGAACGCAGCACGGTCATCGCACGACGACGCGCGTGCAGGTCTCCGCGCTTGCCGAGCGTGATGAGACGCTCCGCGAGCGGACGCAGGCGCTTCGCCTTGGTCTCGGTCGTCTTGATCGACTTGTGGATGAAGAGCTGTGCCGCCATGTTGGCAAGCAGCAGACGCTCGTGTGCGGGGCCGCCTCCGAGGCGGGGACCCTTAGTGGGCTTGGGCATAATCGTCTAACTCCTGGTCAGAAAGGTCGGGTTTCAGAAGGACTCGTCTTCGCTGCCGCTGTAGAAGTGGGCGCCGTCGAAACCGGGCACCGAATCCTTGAGCGACAGACCGAGCGAGATGAGCTTGTCGCGCACCTCGTCGACCGACTTCTGGCCGAAATTGCGGATGTTCATGAGCTGCGTCTCCGACAGGGCGACGAGCTCGGAAACAGTGTTGATGCCCTCACGCTTCAGGCAGTTGTACGAGCGGACCGAGAGGTCGAGGTCCTCGATCGGCATCGACAGCTCGCTGGAGTTGACTGCCTCCACCGGCGCCGGGCCGATCTCGATGCCCTCAGCCTCGACGTTCAGCTCGCGAGCGAGACCGAACAGCTCGGTGAGCGTCTTCGCAGCCGAAGCGACGGCGTCACGGGGGCTGATGGCGGACTTGGTCTCGACGTCGAGGACGAGCTTGTCGAAGTCGGTGCGCTCACCCGCACGGGTGGCGTCGACGCGGTAGCTGACCTTGAGCACCGGCGAGTAGATCGAGTCGATCGGGATCTGACCGGCCTCGGCGTACTCGTTGCGGTTCTGCGTCGCCGAGACGTAGCCACGGCCACGCTCGATCGTGAGCTCGAGCTCGAACTTCGCGGTCTCGTTGAGCGTCGCGATGACGAGCTCGGGGTTCTGGACCTCGACACCGGCCGGAGCCGAGATGTCAGCGGCAGTCACTTCGCCCGAACCGGTCTTGCGCAGGTACGCCGTGATGGGCTCGTCGCGCTCCGACGAGACGACGAGCTGCTTGATGTTGAGGATGATCTCGGTGACATCCTCCTTCACGCCGGGGATGGTGCTGAACTCGTGCAGCACGCCGTCGATGCGAACGCTGGTGACCGCGGCGCCGGGGATCGACGACAGCAGGCTGCGACGGAGCGCATTGCCGATCGTGTATCCGAAGCCGGGCTCCAGAGGCTCGATGATGAACCGGCTACGGTTCTCGACGATCTTTTCCTCGGTCAGTGTGGGACGCTGTGCAATAAGCACTCTGTGTTCCTTTCGATCACATGCCCGCTATATGACATGTGGTGGGGTGAGGTTTTGAGTTTTGGGAGTCGATGCCCGCGCTGGCGGGCGTCGAGCCGCTCGGCCCCGAAGGACCGAGCGGCTCAACAAGCCGGATCAGACGCGGCGACGCTTCGGCGGGCGGCAGCCGTTGTGCGCCTGCGGGGTGACGTCCTGAATCGAGCCGACCTCGAGGCCGGCGGCCGTCAGCGAACGGATCGCGGTCTCGCGACCCGAGCCCGGTCCCTTGACGAAGACGTCGACCTTCTTGACGCCGTGCTCCTGCGCCTGACGGGCAGCCGACTCGGCTGCCAGACCAGCGGCGTAGGGGGTCGACTTGCGCGAGCCCTTGAAGCCCACGCCACCCGACGATGCCCAGCTGATGACAGCGCCGGACGGGTCGGTGATCGAAACGATGGTGTTGTTGAACGTCGACTTGATGTGGGCATGGCCCAGCGCGATGTTCTTCTTTTCCTTGCGGCGCGGCTTGCGCGCGGCGGCCTTGGGTGCAGCCATGAAAGTGTTCTCCTAGTCCCTGGGGGCCGCGCTTAGCGGGCCTTCTTCTTGCCTGCGACGGTGCGCTTCGGGCCCTTGCGGGTACGGGCGTTGGTCTTGGTGCGCTGACCACGGACCGGGAGGCCACGACGGTGGCGGACGCCCTCGTAGGAGCCGATCTCGACCTTGCGGCGGATGTCTGCGGCGACCTCGCGGCGCAGGTCACCCTCCACCTTGTAGTTGCCTTCGATGTAGTCGCGGAGGGCGATCAGCTGCTCATCGCTGAGGTCCTTCACGCGGATGCTCTCGTCGATCTCCGTTGCCTTGAGGATCTCGACCGAGCGGGTACGGCCGACGCCGTAGATGTAGGTAAGGGCGATCACCACGCGCTTATCGCGCGGGATGTCAACGCCGGCAAGACGTGCCATGCGGTTCTCCTGAGATTGGTAGAGGTGTGGAGCAGGAGCGGTGCTCGGGCCTCTGTCCCGAGGTGTCCTCCACTCGCGTGGAATCTGATCCTGCCGTTGTGTGTATTGAGTTGTGAGTCAGATCCGAAGAGTCCGCCGGCACGGCCGGCGGGCACTCAGCCCTGGCGCTGCTTGTGGCGCGGGTTGCTCTTGCAGATGACCATGACGCGGCCGTGACGGCGGATCACCTTGCAGTGATCGCACATGGGCTTGACGCTGGGGTTGACCTTCATGATGTTTCCTATTCGCTGTCTTCACCGGGCAGGCTGAGTGCCTGGGGTGTTACTTCTCGACCGATCAGCGGTAGCGGTAGACGATTCGTCCACGGGTCAGGTCGTAGGGGCTGAGCTCCACGACCACACGGTCTTCGGGGATGATGCGGATGTAGTTCTGCCGCATCTTGCCTGAGATCGTTGCAAGGACCTTGTGTCCGTTGGAGAGCTCAACGCGGAACATCGCGTTGGGCAGAGCCTCGGAGATCACGCCCTCGATCTCGATGACACCGTCTTTCTTAGCCATAGCCTCGCTGACGCTTCTGCAGACCGGTCGATCTGCGGTGGGTGATTGGATTGCGGTGCTTTCTGCCGATTCAGACACGCCGAATCAAGGCGCAAGGCACCAAGGATCTATGTTATCCGACAACGGGAGTTCCGGCAACCTGAGCAGGATGCCGGAACTCCCGTTGGACGAACGGCGAGGATCAGCCGAAGATCTTGGCGAACTCCGTGGCGATCTCGCTGTTCTCGATGCGGGTGCCGTTGATCTCGACGGTCGGCGTCCCCGAGATCTCGTGCACCTGGGTCTGCGAATCGGCGAACTTGTTGAAGGTGCCGTCGGCGATGCAGTCCGCAGCGGCACCGGCGCCCGCCTGCTCGGCGAGTGCGCTCAGCTCATCGGCGCTGAGTCCGGCGGAGTTCTCCTCCGGCTGGTTCGCGAACAGCAGGTTGAAGTAGTCGAGGGTCGAGTCGGGAGCTTCTTCGGCGACGCAGTACATCGAGCCGGCCGACAGCGAGGAGAACTCCCCCGTCGTGGAGAGACGGTTGAGGATCGACACGGGGTGGATGTTCAGCGTGATCTGGTTGTCAGCCGCGGCGGCCTGCAGCTGCTCGCCGTAGACGTCTTCGAACTGCCCGCACACGGGGCACATGAAGTCGACGTATGTGTCGATCTCGTCCTCGCCTGTTCCGAACGAGATCGCACCGGTCTCCTCGTTCACGATGGAGCTCTGCGGAGCCGTTCCCGGGGCGGTGGCCTGGTTGTTCAGGAACACGACGACGAACGCCAGCACGGCCAGAACGACCACCACTGCCGCCGAGACGCCGATCACGAACCAGTTGGTGTTGCTCTTCGCGGCTGCCATTGCTTTCCGTTTCTGTCGAGGCCCGCCCGCGGCGGGCCCGGCCTGAAGTCCTCGGGTGCATGCGCACCCATACACCCATTGTGCCCGGAGAAACCTATGTGCGCGTTGTGACCAGGTCGTGCCCCGCTCGCGACCGCCCCTGATTCGCGAGACCGACATCCTCGCACGAGAACCTCACCCTCGCACGAGACCCTCGCCCTCGCACGAGAGCCTCGCCCGTGCACCAGACCCTCATCCTCACACGAGACCCTCGCCCGCGCCGTGGGTCTCACCCCATCTCGTGGGTCTCACCCCATCTCATGGGCCTCACTCCATCCCGTGGGTCTCACCCGACGGTATAGGTCTCACGCGACCCCGCGCCTCCCCCCCAGCCCGAAGCCGGCATCCGTGCACGAGACCCTCGAGCACGACATGGGTTTCGTGCTGCACGGTCGGTCTCATGGCGTGCGAGCTGTGGGCGCACCGTGGGGGCGAATAGACGACCACCGACGACGGCTCCTGCACGGCACAGCATCCAGGACCACTCCCCCACAGCATCCGGGTCCGCCCGTGCACTCGTCTGCCCGCGCCCCAGCTCAGCGCAAAGGATGCAGTAATGCAGACTCTCGCAGATCGCGCCTTCGCCGCCTCGCCCGTACCACTGTTCATGAGTACGGAGATGCGGATGCTGGGGATGCGCGCAGCGAGCCCGCACCTGCAGCGGGTGCGCTCCGGCGTCTACGCGCGTCGCGACCTGTACGACGCGCTGCGCCCCTGGCAGCGCTACGCGGCGCGAGTGCATGCCTTCGTTCGCACGCATCCGGGTGCGGTCTTGTGTTTGGAGTCTGCGGCGGTGATGCACGGATTGCCGCACTTCGGCGAGACCGCCCTGATCCATGTGCTGGCGGATGCCGGCGAGAAGTCGCGACGATTCGGCGACGTCATGGTCCACTCCTCCGCGGACCCTCGTGGGGTGACCTCGATCGCCGGCATCCATTGCACCGACCTTCTCGACACGGCCGTCGATCTGACGAGAGTCCTGTCATCGGCGAAGGGATTGGCCGTCGCCGATGCGGCGATGTCCCCGTTCCAGGGCGGTGATGTGCGGCGCTCGACCGCTGACGAGGCTCTGTGCGGTCAGATGAACAGCCGCGGCCGCGCCCGCGCACGATGGGTCTGGACCAATGCAGACGAACGCTCGGAATCACCCGGCGAGAGCGTCAGCCGGGCAGTGATCGCGTGGTGCGGATTCGAGACACCGCAGCTGCAGACCGAGTTCACGCACGAGGGAACGAAAGACCGTGCAGACTTCTTCTTCCCGTCATGCCGGGTCATCGGCGAGGCGGACGGATGGGGCAAGTACCGCCTCGAGGATCCGAACGCTGCCGCTCAGCACCTCGCCGATGAGAAGCGCCGGGAGGACAGACTCCGTCGCAACGGGCATCCGGTCGCCCGCTGGGACCTCGCCGACGCGTGGAAAGTGGATCCGCTTCGCTCCGCGTTGGCAGCGGCCGGCGTGCCTCTCGTTCGGCCTCCGCAGGAGGGGATGCTCGCCTCGCTGCGACTCGCCCTGCGCGAGGCGCCGCGGCTGCGCCCCTGAGCCGCGCCGCACCCCTGACACACGCAGGCGAAATCACTCTCGCCGGGCGAGACCCGCGTTCTGCACATGGGTCTCGCGCACAAGCCACGGTCTCGCGCACTGACCCGGGCCCGTCCTGCCCTTCACACGGCGAGACCGGCATCCGTCGACGAAACCCACGTTCTGCGCCTGGGCCTCACGCACGATCATGGGTCTCGCGCACAAGCAACGGTCTCGCGCACTCGCCCTCGCGCACAAGCAACGGTCTCGCGCACTCGCCCTCGCGCACTAGCAACGGTCTCGACGCAGCAACAGACAGCGACAGCGCACGTCCGCGGCGTCGCCGCCGAGAGGTCAGGCGATCGGCGTCGGCGTGACGCCGAAGGGGGCGAGGCCTGCCGCTCCCCCATCGGGCGCGGTGAGCACCCAGATGCCGTCTTCGTGCAGCGCGACGGAGTGCTCCCAGTGCGATCCGTCGGTGCCGTCGACTGTGGAGACCGTCCAGTCGTCGTCCTCGACGAAGGTCTCGTCGCTGCCGGCGGTCACCATAGGCTCGATGGCCAGCACGAGACCCGGCTTCACCTCGGCGCCCGGATCAGGGGTGCGGTAGTTGAAGACGCTGGGCGCCTCATGCATCTTGCGGCCGATGCCGTGTCCGACGTACTCGCGAAGGATGCCGTAGGTCTGGCCCGAGACCGCTGACGGTCCCTGAGCCTCGATGTAGCCCTGGATCGCGGCGCCGATGTCACCCAGGTGGGAAGCAGACGCCATGGCGGCGATGCCGGCCCACATGGACCCTTCTGTCACGCGCGACAGCTCCTGGCGCTGGGAGACGATCTCGGGGCGGGTGTCGTCGGGCACGACCACGGTGATGGCACTGTCGCCGTTCCACCCCTGGAACTGCGCGCCGCAGTCGACCGAGACGATGTCGCCGGCCTGCAGGATCCGCTCGCCGGGGATGCCGTGCACGACCTCCTCGTTGACCGAGATGCAGGTGGTGTGGCGGTATCCGCGAACCAGCTGGAAGTTCGACTCCGCGCCACGGGCCAGGATCACGCGGTTGGCCTCGGCGTCGAGCTCGAGGGTCGTCACCCCCGGCCGGATCAGCGGCCGGACGGCATCCAGAGCCGCGGCCGTGATGAGGCCGGGTTCGACCATCGCGCGCAGCTGAGCCGCGTTCTTGTAGATCGACTTGCGGAACATCGTGCCGGTGTTCAGGCCGCGAGACGCAGGCCGCGAGCGACCAGAGCTGCGAACACGCGCTCGGTGATCTCGTCGAGCGAGCCGACGCCGTCGATGCGGTCGACGATGCCACGAGGGCCGTAGACCTCGAGGATCGGGGCCGTCTCGTGCTCGTAGATGTCGAGGCGGTGTGCGATGGCCTCGTCGGTGTCATCCGAACGACCCTGCTCTGCCGCACGGAGCTTCAACCGCTCGATGCTCTCTTCGCGAGGCACGTCGAGGAGGATGACAGCGTCGAGCGATTCGCCGCGACCGGCCAGGAAGGCGTCGAGGTGCTCGACCTGAGCAGCGTTGCGGGGATACCCGTCGAGCAGGAAGCCGTTCTCCGCGTCATCCTGAGACAGGCGATCGCGGACGATCTCGCTGGTCAGCTCGTCGGGAACGAGGTCGCCCTTGTCGAGGATGGCCGTGACCTGCTGGCCGAGCGGCGTCCCCTCCTTGATGTTGGCGCGGAAGATGTCTCCGGTCGAGACGACCGGGATGCCGTAGGACTCGGCGATGCGGACACCCTGGGTGCCCTTGCCCGAGCCCTGCGGACCGACGATGAGAAGACGAGCTGATCGAGTCATCGGAGGAGCCCTTCGTAGTGACGCTGCTGAAGCTGAGCATCGATCTGCTTGACCGTCTCGAGACCGACACCCACGATGATGAGGATCGACGCGCCGCCGAACGGGAAGTTCTGGTTGGCACCCACGGTGGCGAGAGCGATCAGCGGGATCAGCGCGATCAGGCCGAGGTAGATCGAGCCGGGCAGCGTGATGCGGGTGAGCACGTAGTCGAGGTACTCGGCGGTGGGACGACCGGCACGGATGCCGGGGATGAACCCGCCGTACTTCTTCATGTTGTCCGCGACCTCGACCGGGTTGAAGGTGATCGCGACGTAGAAGTACGTGAAGCCGATGATCAGCAGGAAGTAGACCGCCATGTAGATGGGGCTGTTGCCGGTCGTGAAGTTCGCGCTGATCCAGGTGACCCACGCCGCCGGCTCCGAGCCGTCCTGCGGGGTGTTGAACTGCGCGATGAGCGCCGGGATGTAGAGCAGCGACGAGGCGAAGATCACCGGGATCACGCCGGCCATGTTCACCTTGATCGGGATGTACGTGTTGGTGCCGCCGTAGGTGCGGCGACCGACCATGCGCTTGGCGTACTGCACCGGAATGCGGCGCTGCGACTGCTCGACGAACACGACGAGAGCCATGACGATGATTCCGACCAGGAGCACCAGGAGGAAGACCTCGAAGCCCTTGCTCTCCCAGATGAGCCACATGGCGCCGGGGAAGGTCGCGGCGATCGAGGTGAAGATCAGCAGCGACATGCCGTTGCCGATGCCCCGCTCGGTGACGAGCTCGGCGAACCACATGATCAGACCGGTACCGGCGGTCATCGTCATGATCATGAGCAGCTGCGCCCACCACACGTCGTTGGTGAGGAGGTTCTGGCAGGCGGCGATGTCGGTCGTGCCGAAGAGCTGGCCGCTGCGGGCCACCGTCACGAGCGTCGTCGACTGCAGCAGCGCCAGCGCGATCGTGAGGTAGCGCGTGTACTGGGTGAGGCGGGCCTGGCCGGCCTGACCCTCTTTGTGCAGAGCCTCGAAGTGAGGGATGACCACGCGGAGGAGCTGCGTGATGATCGTCGCGGTGATGTACGGCATGACGCCGAGCGCGAAGATCGAAAGCTGGAGGAGCGCGCCACCCGAGAACAGGTTGACGAGCCCGAGGAGTCCCTCTGTCCCGGAGTTCAGCGCGAGGCACTCTTCGACGTTCGGGAAGTTCACGAACGGAGCAGGCACATTCGAGCCGAGCCGATAGATGGCGATGATGGCGAGGGTGAAACCGATCTTCCGACGCAGGTCGGGCGTGCGGAAGATCCGCGCGATGGCGCTAAACAAGGACGTCCTCCTGAAAGGTTGCCGATCCCTGAAGGACGGCTGAAAGAACAGGCTAACCCATAAGAGGGGCCGGAGAATCTCCGACCCCTCTCATGAAGTGGTTACTTGACGGATCCGCCGGCCGCCACGATCTTCTGCTCGGCAGAACCCGAGACCTTGTCGACCGCTACGGTGAGCTTCACGGCGATGTCGCCGTTTCCGAGAACCTTGACCTTCTCGTTCTTGCGAACGGCACCCTTTGCGACCAGGTCGCCGATGGTGACGTCGCCACCCTTGGGGTACAGCTCCGCGAGCTTCTCCAGGTTCACGACCTGGTACTCGACGCGGAACGGGTTCTTGAACCCGCGCAGCTTCGGGGTGCGCATATGCAGCGGCATCTGCCCACCCTCGAATCCGACGCGAACGGTGTTGCGAGCCCTCGTGCCCTTGGTACCACGACCCGCAGTCTTACCCTTGGAGCCCTCACCGCGACCGACACGGGTCTTCGCGGTGTTGGATCCGGGGACCGGACGCAGGTGGTGCACCTTCAGCACGCCGGGGCGGGATGCCGGAGCATCCTTCTTCGGCGCAGCCTTCTTCGCAGCAGGCTTCTTGACGGCGTCGGCCTTCGCCGAAGACGCCTTTGCAGCTGCCTTCTTGGCGGCGGGCTTCTTCTCGGCTGCGGCCTTGGGAGCGGCAGCCTTCTTCGTGGCCTTCTCGGCCTCGACGGCTTCGTTCTTCTCAGCCATTAGTCGATCTCCTCAACCTTTACGAGGTGGGCGACGGTCTTGACGTAACCGCGCGTCTGCGCGTCGTCGGGGCGAACGGTGGTGTCACCGATGCGCTTCAGACCGAGGCTCCGCAGCGTGTCACGCTGGTTCTGCTTCTCGCTCACCTTGGACTTGACCTGCGTGACCTTCAGGCGCGCAGCCATCAGGCACCTACCTTCTGTGCGGCGATGGCGTCTGCCTCCGCACGGACGAGACGCGCGGGTGCGACCTGATCGAACTCGAGGCCACGACGTGCGGCGACCGCACGGGGCTCCTCGAGCATCTTCAGGGCGGTCACCGTCGCGTGCACGATGTTGATCGTGTTCGACGAGCCGAGCGACTTCGACAGCACGTCGTGGATACCGGCGCACTCGAGCACGGCGCGGACCGGACCACCGGCGATGACACCGGTACCGGCAGCGGCGGGACGAAGCAGGACGACGCCTGCTGCGGCCTCACCCTGCACGGGGTGCGGGATGGTGCTTCCGACGCGCGGAACGCGGAAGAAGTTGCGCTTGGCCTCTTCGACACCCTTCGAGATCGCCAGGGGGACCTCGCGAGCCTTGCCGTAGCCGACGCCCACCAGACCGTTGCCGTCACCGACGACCACGAGAGCGGTGAAGCTGAAGCGACGACCACCCTTCACGACCTTCGAGACGCGGTTGATGGTGACCACGCGCTCGAGGAACTGGTTGTCCCCACGGTCGCGGGAGTTGCGGTCACGGCCACCCTGGTTGCGGTCACCACGGCCACCGCCGCGGCGGTTGTCGCGCTGAGACGGCTCTGCCTGCGTGGTGCCGGTGGCAGTCTCGGAAGTGGCAGCTGCCGCTTCGGTCACTTCGTTCTCCTTGTTGTCACTCACAGTGCCAGACCCCCTTCGCGGGCGCCGTCGGCGATGGCGGCGACACGACCTGCGTAGCGGTTGCCGCCACGGTCGAACACTGCCTCGGAAACGCCGGCAGACTTCGCACGCTCGGCGAGAAGCTCGCCGACCTTGCGGGCCTTGGCGGTCTTGTCACCCTCGAGCGAGCGCAGGTCGGTCTCGAGCGTCGATGCCGACGCCACGGTGTGACCCTTGCTGTCGTCGACAAGCTGCACGAAGACGTGGCGAGCCGAGCGGTTGACGACGAGACGCGGACGCGACTCGGTGCCGACGACCTTCTTGCGAAGGCGGGCATGACGACGCGCGCGGGCGTCAGACTTTGACTTGAGAGCCATGGTTACTTACCACTCTTTCCGGCCTTGCGACGCACGATCTCGCCGGCGTAGCGCACGCCCTTGCCCTTGTACGGCTCGGGCTTGCGGATCTTGCGGATGTTCGCAGCTGCCTCGCCGACAGCCTGCTTGTCGATACCACTGACCGTGAGCTTGTTGGTGCCCTCGACCGTGAGCGTGATACCGGCGGGCGGGTCGATGAGGACCGGGTGCGAGAAGCCGAGAGCGAACTCGACCGAGCTGCCCTTCTGCGCCACTCGGTAACCGGTACCGACGACCTCGAGACCCTTGGTGTAGCCCTGGGTCACGCCGATGATGTTGTTGTTGATGAGCGTGCGGGTCAGGCCGTGAAGCGACCGGGACTCGCGCTCGTCGTCGGGACGGGTGACGAGAACCTGGTTCTCCTCGACCGCGACCTCGATGGGCTTGGCGACCGTCAGGGTGAGCTCACCCTTGGGGCCCTTCACCGCGACCTCACGGCCGTCGACCGAGATGGTCACGCCCGCGGGAACGTCGATGGGAAGTCGTCCAATACGCGACATTTTCGATTACCACACGTAGGCGAGAACTTCTCCGCCCACGCCCTTCTGCTCTGCCTGACGGTCGGTGAGAAGACCGGAGGAGGTGGACAGGATGGCCACGCCGAGTCCGCCGAGGACCCTGGGCAGCTCGGTGGACTTCGCGTACACGCGGAGGCCGGGCTTCGACACGCGCTTGATGCCCGCGATCGAGCGCTCACGGTTGGGGCCGTACTTCAGCTGCAGGGTGAGGTTCGTGCCGACGCGAGCGTCAGACGTCTCCCAACCGGCGATGTAGCCCTCCTGCTGGAGGATCTCGGCGATGTGCGTCTTGAGCTTGCTCGACGGCAGGGTCACGGAATCGTGATGCGCCGAGTTCGCGTTGCGCAGACGGGTCAGCAGATCTGCGACCGGGTCTGTCATTGTCATTGTTGTTTTCCTTTGTTCATGAGGTTCCGGCTGCCGTTACACGACAGACGGCCTGCGATGACACGCAATCTTCAATTGTACGGGATCGGGCGGGGCGCTGTGCGCCCCGCCCGAAACCGCTTACGCCTTGGCGTCTTCCGTACGGAAGGGGAAGCCGAGGTGACGCAGAAGCGCGCGACCTTCGTCGTCCGTCTTCGCGGTGGTGACGACAGTGATGTCGAAACCGCGAACGCGGTCGATCTTGTCCTGATCGATCTCGTGGAACACGCTCTGCTCCTGGAGACCGAAGGTGTAGTTGCCGTTCCCGTCGAACTGCTTGCCCGACAGACCGCGGAAGTCGCGGATGCGGGGCAGAGCGAGCGAGACGAGACGGTCCAGGAACTCCCACGCACGGTCACCGCGGAGGGTGACGTGTGCGCCGATGGCCTGGCCCTCGCGCAGCTTGAACTGCGCGATCGACTTGCGAGCCTTCGTGACGAGCGGCTTCTGACCGGTGATCTTGGTGAGATCGTCGATCGCGCCGTCGATCACCTTGCTGTCGCGGGCCGCTTCACCGACACCGGTGTTCACGACGACCTTGACCAGACCGGGGATCTGCATCACGTTGGTGTAGCCGAACTCATCCTGCAGCTTCTGCTGGATCTCGGCCTTGTACTTCGCCTTCAGGCGGGGCTGGATCTTGCCAGCCACCGCAGCGTCGGTGGTTGCCATCAGAGGTCCTTACCTGACTTCTTCGCGTACCGCACACGGACGGTGCGCTTGACGCCGTCCTTGGTCTGCTCCTCGACCCGGTGGCCGACCTTGGTCGGCTTCTTGGTCGAGGGGTCGACGAGTGCGACGTTCGAGATGTGGATGGAGGCCTCGACAGTCTCGAGGCCGCCCGTCTTGGTGCCACGCTGCGTCTGACCGACGCGCGTGTGCTTGGTGACGTAGTTCACGCCTTCGACGATGATGCGGTTCTTCTCGGCCAGGATCTCGAGGACCTTGCCCTGCTTGCCGCGATCTCCGCCACGCTCCTGCGTCGCTCCGGTGATGACCTGAACCAGGTCACCCTTCTTGATCTTCGCCATGACTTAAATAACCTCCGGCGCCAGCGAGACGATCTTCATGAACTTCTTGTCACGAAGCTCGCGACCGACCGGTCCGAAGATACGGGTGCCGCGAGGCTCCCCGTCGTTCTTCAGGATCACGGCGGCGTTCTCGTCGAACTTGATGTACGAGCCGTCGGGACGGCGCGTGGACTTGACCGTACGGACGATGACGGCCTTGACCACATCGCCCTTCTTGACGTTGCCGCCCGGGATCGCGTCCTTGACGGTCGCGATGATGGTGTCACCGAGACCGGCGTAACGGCGGCGCGAGCCACCGAGCACACGGATGGTGAGCAGTTCCTTCGCGCCGGTGTTGTCGGCGACCTTGAGGCGGGATTCCTGCTGGATCACTTGGCCTTCTCCAGAATCTCAACCAGACGCCAGCGCTTCGTGGCGCTGAGCGGGCGGGTCTCGTTGATCAGGACGAGGTCGCCGATGCCGGCGGAGTTCGCCTCATCGTGCGCCTTGACCTTCGAGGTGCGGCGGATGACCTTGCCGTAAAGCGGGTGCTTCACGCGGTCCTCGACCTCGACCACGATGGTCTTGTCCATCTTGTCGCTGATGACGTAGCCACGACGCGACTTGCGGTACCCACGGGCATCCGCATCGCGAACATCGTGTTCTGCGTGCTCAGCCTCGACGGCAGCTTCCTTCTTGGTGGCCATCACTCAGCCTCTTCCTTCACGGCGTCGTCGGCGGAGTCCGCCTTCTTCGCCTTCGACTTGGTCGCCTTCTTGGCCGGAGCCTCGACGGGAGCGGGCGTCGCGCGGATGCCCAGCTCACGTTCGCGGATCACGGTGTACAGGCGCGCGATGTCGCGCTTGACGGCGCGGATGCGGCCGTGGCTCTCCAGCTGGCCGGTGGCCGACTGGAAACGGAGGTTGAACAGCTCCTCCTTGGCCTTACGCAGCTCCTCAACGAGGCGCTGGTCTTCGAACGTGTCGAGCTCTGCCGGAGCGAGCTCCTTGGTGCCGATCGCCATTACGCGTCGCCCTCCTCGCGCTTGATGATGCGTGCCTTGAGAGGCAGCTTGTGAATGGCACGGGTCAGTGCCTCGCGAGCGAGTTCCTCGCTCACGCCTGAGACCTCGAAGAGGACGCGACCCGGCTTGACGTTGGCGACCCACCACTCGGGGGAACCCTTACCGGAACCCATGCGGGTCTCGGCAGGCTTCTTCGTGAGGGGACGGTCAGGGTAGATGTTGATCCACACCTTGCCGCCACGCTTGATGTGACGCGTGACCGCGATACGAGCGGACTCGATCTGACGGTTCGTCACGTAGGCAGGCGTGAGCGCCTGGATACCGTAGTCGCCGAAGGAGACCTTCGTGCCACCAGTCGCCTGGCCGCTGCGACCGGGGTGGTGCTGCTTACGGAACTTGACCTTGCGGGGAATAAGCATCAGGCAGACGCTCCTTCTGCGACAGGGGCCTCGTTGCGAGGCGCGCGGCGGCGGTCGCCACCACGGTCGTCGCGACGGGACTTCGGGGCGTTGGCCTGCTCGCGAGCAAGCTCCTTGTTGGTCAGGTCACCCTTGTAGATCCAGACCTTCACGCCGATGCGGCCGAAGGTGGTCTTCGCCTCGTAGAAGCCGTAGTCGATGTTCGCGCGCAGCGTGTGCAGCGGCACACGACCCTCGCGGTAGAACTCCGAGCGGCTCATCTCGGCGCCGCCGAGGCGGCCGGAGACCTGGATGCGGATGCCCTTGGCACCAGCGCGCTGCGCGCCCTGGAGACCCTTGCGCATCGCACGACGGAACGCCACGCGAGCAGAGAGCTGCTCGGCGATGCCCTGTGCGACGAGCTGAGCGTCGGCCTCGGGGTTCTTGACCTCGAGGATGTTCAGCTGGATCTGCTTGCCCGAGAGCTTCTCGAGGTCGCCGCGGATGCGCTCGGCCTCGGCGCCACGACGACCGATCACGATGCCCGGACGGGCGGTGTGGATGTCGACGCGGACGCGGTCACGGGTGCGCTCGATCTCGATGTTCGAGACACCGGCGCGGTCGAGCTGCGTCTTCAGCAGGTTGCGGATCTTGATGTCCTCGGCGACGTAGTCGGCGTAACGCTGACCCGGCTTCGTCGAGTCCGAGAACCAACGCGACACGTGGTCCGTGGTGATGCCGAGGCGGAAGCCGTACGGGTTTACTTTCTGTCCCATTACTTGCTCGCCTTCTTGTTGCTGTCGCTTGCAGCGGCCGGAGCCGCCTCAGGCGTCGAGAGCACGACCGTGATGTGGCTCGTGCGCTTCTTGATCTGGAAAGCGCGACCCTGTGCACGGGGGCGGAAACGCTTGAGCGTCGACCCCTCGTCTACGTAGGCGTTAGCCACGTACAGGTCCTGCTCGTCGAGGTATTCGCCGTCACGATCCGCCTTGACCTGCGCGTTGGCCATGGCCGACGCGACAAGCTTGTAGATCGGCTCACTGGCGCTCTGCTGTGCGAACTTCAGGATCGCCAGAGCCTCCTGGGCCTGCTTGCCCTTGATGAGCGCGACGACACGACGAGCCTTCTGAGGGGTCACGCGGATGTGTCGCACGCGTGCGATGGACTCCACCATTTCTCTCTCCTCTATCGCCACCGCGTCAGCGGCGGCGGCCCTTCTTGTCGTCCTTCTCGTGGCCGCGGAAGGTGCGGGTGGGCGCGAACTCGCCCAGTTTGTGGCCGACCATGGTCTCGGACACAAACACGGGGATGTGCTTGCGACCGTCGTGGACCGCGATCGTGTGACCCAGCATGGCCGGGATGATCATGGACCGGCGAGACCAGGTCTTGATGACGTTCTTGGTGCCGGCTTCGTTCTGCACGACCACCTTGCGAAGCAGGTGATCGTCGACGAAGGGGCCCTTCTTAAGACTGCGAGGCATCTTCTCTTACTCCTACTTACGCTTCTTGCCGGCGTTACGACGACGCACGATGTACTTGTCGCTTTCCTTGTTGGCGTGACGGGTACGACCCTCAGCCTGGCCCCACGGGGAGACGGGGTGACGTCCACCGGACGTCTTGCCCTCACCACCACCGTGCGGGTGGTCGACCGGGTTCATCGCGACACCACGGACGGTCGGGCGGACGCCCTTCCAGCGCATACGGCCGGCCTTGCCCCAGTTGATGTTCGACTGCTCGGCGTTGCCGACCTCGCCGATCGTCGCGCGGCAGCGCGAGTCGACGTTGCGGATCTCGCCCGAGGGCAGACGCAGCTGGGCGAAGTTGCCGTCCTTGGCGACGAGACGGACGGATGCACCGGCCGAACGCGCCATCTTCGCGCCGCCACCGGGACGGAGCTCGATCGCGTGGATGACGGTACCCGTCGGGATGTTCTTCAGCGGGAGGTTGTTGCCCGGCTTGATGTCGGCACCAGCACCCGACTCGATGACGTCGCCCTGCTTCAGCTTCGCCGGCGCGAGGATGTAGCGCTTCTCGCCGTCGAAGTAGTGCAGCAGCGCGATGCGAGCCGTGCGGTTGGGGTCGTACTCGATGTGAGCGACCCGGGCGTCGACGCCGTCCTTGTCATTGCGACGGAAGTCGATGACACGGTACTGGCGCTTGTGGCCACCACCGATGTGACGGGTCGTGATGCGGCCCTGGTTGTTGCGACCACCGGTCTTCGAGAGCGGGCGCAGCAGCGACTTCTCCGGCGTCGATCGGGTGATCTCGGCGAAGTCAGCCACCGACGAGCCGCGACGGCCCGGGGTCGTGGGCTTGTACTTGCGAATAGCCATTATTGTCCTTATCCCCCGGATCAGCCGATTGCCGTGAAGATGTCGATGGTGCCCGACTTCAGGGTCACGATGGCACGCTTGGTGTCCTTGCGCTTGCCTGCGCCGAAGCGGGTGCGACGAGCCTTGCCGACGCGGTTGAGGGTGTTGACCCCAGCGACCTTGACGCCGAAGATCTTCTCGATGGCGAGCTTGATCTCGGTCTTCGAAGCGCGCGGGTCGACGAGGAAGGTGTACTTGCCTTCGTCGATGAGCCCGTAGCTCTTCTCGGACACGACCGGCTTCAGGATGATGTCGCGCGGGTCCTTGTTCAGGGCCGTCTGGAGAACAGCTGCCTGCTCGCTCATGCGGAGACCTCCTGGTTGGCGCCGGACTTGGAGGCGATGAAGCCCTCGAGCGCGGCCTGGGTGAAGACGATGTCGTCGGAGACGAGCACGTCGTAGGCGTTGAGCTGGTCGAACGTCAGCACGTGCAGGTTCGACAGGTTGCGGATGCTCTTCAGCGTCACGTCGTCGTTGCGCTCGATGACGACGAGCACGTTCTTCGACGAGACGACGTTGGTGAGGAAGTTCACCGCGGTCTTGGTCGAAGGCGTGCCGTTGATGCCGAACGACGCGATGGCGTGGATGCGGTCTCCGCGGAAGCGGTCGCTGAGCGCGCCCAGAAGGGCGGCGGCGATCATCTTCTTGGGGGTGCGCTGCGAGTAGTCGCGCGGCTTGGGGCCGTGCACGATTCCACCGCCGGTCATGTGCGGCGCGCGGATCGAGCCCTGACGGGCGTTACCCGTGCCCTTCTGCTTGAAGGGCTTGCGGCCTGCACCCGAGACCTCACCGCGACGCTTGGTCGAGTGGGTTCCCTGGCGAGCCGCCGCGAGCTGCGCGACGACGACCTGGTGGATGAGCGGGATGTTCGTCTTGGCGTCGAACAGCGCGGCGGGAAGCTCGATCGAGCCAGCCTTCTTGCCGTCTGCGTTGAGGACGTCAAGCGCGAGAGTGGAGTCAGCCATGATCAGGCACCCTTCACTGCGTTGCGGACGTAGACGATACGGCCACGAGCACCGGGGACAGCGCCCTTGACGAGCAGCAGACCCTTCTCGATGTCGACGGCGTGCACCGTGAGGTTGAGGACGGTCACGCGCTCGCCACCCATACGGCCGGCCATGCGCATGCCCTTGAAGACGCGGCTCGGGGTCGACGATGCGCCGATCGAGCCGGGCTTGCGGTGGTTGCGGTGCGAACCGTGCGAAGCCGAGACGCCCTTGAAGTTGTGACGCTTCATGACACCGGCGAAGCCCTTGCCCTTGCTCGTGCCGACGACGTCGACGAGCTGGCCTGCTTCGAAGGTGCCGTCGACCGTGAGCTCCTGGCCCAGCGAGTAGTCGCCGGCATCCGCGGTGCGGATCTCGGTGACGTGACGACGCGGCGTGACGCCAGCGGCCTCGAAGTGAGCGGTCAGCGGCTTGTTCACCTTGCGCGGGTCGATCTGGCCGTAGGCGATCTGAACGGCGTTGTAGCCGTCCTTCTCGGGGGTACGGATCTGCGTGACCACGTTCGAGGCGAGCTCGATGACGGTGACGGGAACGAGCTTGCCGCTCTCGTTCCAGACCTGGGTCATACCGAGCTTGGTGCCCAGCATGCCCTTGGAAATCTTGGAGTTGATATCAACCATGGCCGACCTCAGAGCTTGATCTCGATGTTGACATCGGCAGGCAGGTCGAGACGCATCAGCGAGTCGACAGCCTTGGGCGTCGGGTCGATGATGTCGATCAGACGCTTGTGGGTGCGCATCTCGAAGTGCTCGCGGCTGTCCTTGTACTTGTGGGGCGACCGGATGACGCACACGACGTTCTTCTCGGTCGGCAGGGGCACGGGTCCGACGACCGTTGCGCCCGCGCGGGTCACCGTGTCGACGATCTTGCGTGCGGACGTGTCGATGACCTCATGGTCATACGACTTCAGGCGAATGCGGATCTTCTGTCCCGCCATTGTCTGCTCTCTCTCTTTAAGCGTCTTACCGACCTGGGCCGGGTGACCCAGGGGCATTGGACGCACGTCGGCGCTGTTCGCGCCTCGGCACTCAGACGGCTCTCGCGAGTCGATCTGCTGCACCACTGTTCTGCTGTCATCCCGCACGCCTCGCAGCGAGCGGGTTTCCGACCTCCGCCGCGCACGGCGAAGCCCTCGTGATGAAGATGTCGGGATCGTTCTGCCACCCGCGGCCTAGGTCCCTGCGCGTCTGCGCCGCCTATGCACTGTCGTGATGGTGATCCGGACACGCTGAGCACGCCGGAATGTCGAACCTGTCTATTCTGCCACGGCCGATTTCACTTGCGCAAACCCGGGCGTGTCGCGTTCGCTGTGCATCCCCTGGGCACGTCCGTCAGGAAGAGCGGGAGAGCGGGGCGAGGCATCCCCATGCCTCGCCCCGCTTGGGGAGGGCGTTCAGTGCGAGGGGGCACACCGAACGCGAGAAGCCCGGCGTGAAGGGACGCCGGGATCCTCGACCGAGGGCGCGGCGAAGCGACCGCCGCGCGGGCGGGATGACGTCAGAGCGCACAGAGTGCGCGCGTCGCACGATGATCCCCAAAATCGTTATCCCCAGTTTGACGCGGCGAACCGCGTGAGTTCAGGATGTCGAACCCCTTCGGCATCCCTGATCGCAAGTTCCCCAGGCGATCGTCATCCATTCTAAGGGGACGCCGCCCTGAAACGCGATACCGCCGGACGGAATACCTGGTGCCGGATGCAGAAGAGCGGCGGCTCCCCCGTCGGGAGGAGTCGCCGCTCTCGGTGCCAGTCGCGAGTTCTACTCGTTGCCGACGGCCTTGTCGGCGGTGTCGCGGATCTCGTCGATCTTGTCGGCGGCCCCGGGCGCGATCTTCTTGGCGAAGTCGGCGACGCCGTCGAGCACCTTGTCGCTGATGTCCTCGGCCTGCTCGCTCTTCACTGCCTCGGCGATCTTGTCCTTGTTCTGCTCGTACAGATCCTTGCCCTTGTTGACAGTCTCATCGATACCCATAGCGGGCCCCCTTGTATCCGTTCTGATGCGCCGGATCCCGACGCACGTTCATTCTGCACGCAACGGGTGGCCGGCGGAAGTATTTCAGAAGGCGGCCGTCGGTTCTACGAGACCCAGTAGTTCTTCTTGACCGTCACCTGCTGGATCCGAAGCCCCCCGTTCAGTGCACGGACCTCCGCGAACAGACGAATCGGGGCCGAGAGCGAGTAGGGAAGGGAGTAGTGCCCGTAGGTCGGTGAGTTCCTGGTCGTGGCTATCGTCCCGTGAATCTCGAGCGCCGGTTGAGGAGTGACGTTCGTGACCCCTCCACTCGCGTTGAGCGTCTCCGCCACCACTCGAACCTGGAAGCCTCTCGTGACACCGCTCGCGGTGAAGTAGATCGTGAGGTCGCCGGTCTCTTTGACTGTCGCGCTGCTGTGCGCGAGCCAGTACAGGTCTGCGGCGACCGGCACTCGAGTCCAGACGCCGACCGGCACTATGGCGTTCCACGAATAGGTGCTGGACTGATGAATGGGCACGGGGTCCTCCGGTTGGGCGTAGTTCTCGAAGTCGACGGAGTTGGTGAATCCCATCTGCAGCGGAGTACCGCCGATCCACAGGGACACGTGCACATGAGGGCCGTACCCGTTGTCGCTGCCGAAGCCGGACGCGCCCGAGTAGGCGATCACCTGTCCGCGCACGACACGCGAGCCCAGGGGCACCGTGCTCGATCGCAGATGCAGATAGCGGATGTAGTTGCCGTCGTCGGTGCGGAGCGCCAGGTAGCGTCCGGTCGCGGTCGTCGTGGAATCCTTGCGATCGACGATCACTCCGTCGGCGGCCGCCCGGATCTGCGTGCCGACGACGACCGCATAGTCGGTACCGGGCTCGCCGGATGGCGGATTCCGATTCTTATGCCCCTGCCAGGAGCTCGAGATGGGGACGTTGCCACAGGGCCGAAGGTAGGTTCCTGCCGCGGTCGCGCTGAGCCCCGGAGAGAACACGTCCCAGCCGACGGCGGATGCCCCGAGCGCAGTGCCCGCCGCTATCAGCATCACGCGCCGCGAGAAGATCGGCTGCGGCGTGTGGCTCCTCGAGGGCTCTACGTCCCCCGCGTCGCACACTAGCGATCGCCGCCTTCATTCTCGCCGCGGATCAGGTTCTGGATCTGCTCCTCCGGCAGCGGCTCGAGCGACGCCGATGACATGCCGAGCTCGGGTGCAGAGGGCGTACCGCCGATCGTGCACTGGGCCTGCGCCTCGAGCCCGGAGGCCTGCGCAGGAACCAGCACGAGCCATTCGGGCGAGACCAGTCGCTGCTCGATGCGGGTGTCTTCGATCGTGAAGGCGACGTCGGCCGGGAAGGCCGAGAGCGTCGCGTCGATGCAGATCTGCGCCAACTCCGCACTGGCGAATCCGCCGAAGTCGTCGGACGCGGTCGGCGTCGGCTCCGGGGCGACCGACGGCTCGGAGGTCGGCTGAGCGGTCGATGGCGTGGGGTCGGGAGTCGAAGCCGTCGAGGTCGGAACGGGGCTCGACGCGCCCGGAGCCGCAGCGCAGCCCGAGGCACCGCCGACGAGGAAGACGACCAGAGCACTCGCGGCGACACACCGGGCAAGGGGGGATCTCATGTTTTTGAATGTACCCAGCGACCGGCCTCAGCCGTGGATGCGACGCGGACAGTCGCCGGGAATCTTCGCGACCCGGACTCAGTGCGCCGTGGCACCGGGGGCGACCACCGTGCGCACCGTGCGGAACAGGATGATGAGGTCCTGCATGAGCGACCAGTTCTCGACGTAGTACAGGTCGAGGCGGATGGTCTCCTCCCACGACAGCGACGAGCGCCCGCTCACCTGCCAGAGTCCGCTCATGCCCGGCTTGACGAGCAGGCGGCGATGAGCGAAGTCGTCGTAGAGCGCGACCTCCGTGGCACGCTGCGGCCGCGGTCCGACGAGGCTCATGTGCCCGAGGAACACGTTCACCAGCTGAGGGAGCTCGTCGATGGAGTGTCTGCGGAAGAAGCGTCCGACCTTCGTGATGCGAGGGTCGTCGTTGATCTTGAACAACGGCGTGCCGGCGGCGCCCTGCAGATCGAGAAGCGTCGCCAGTTGGTCGTCGGCGTCGGCCACCATCGACCGGAACTTGAGCATGCCGAACGTATGTCCTCCGCGGCCGATCCGCTCCTGACGGAAGAAGATGCTGCCAGGTCCGTCGATGCGGATGGCGATAGCCGCGACGAGGAAGACCGGAGACAGGGCGACGAGGAGCAGCGAGGATCCGACGATGTCGAAGGCGCGCTTGAGGAAGCGCTTCGCGCCTTCCATGCGGGGGAAGTCGACGTGCACGAGGGGCAGACCGGCGACGGGAGTCGCATGCATGCGCGGCCCGGCGATATCCGTCAGCACCGGGGCCATGATGAGCTGGATGTCACGGTCAGACACCGAGTATCCCAGGCGGCGCATCGTCAGGGGGTCGAGGTCATCCGACCCGACGATGATCAGCGCATCGAAGCGCACCTCATCGAGCACCCGCTCGACGTTGGCGATGTCGCCCAGCACCTCGAAGCCCGAGATGTCGGCAGCGGAGGTGTTCTCGGTGATCACGCCGAGGATCTCGTACCCGCTGCTCTTCGCCCGCCGGATCTCGCGCCCGACGAGGGCCACCTTCGACGGCTCGCCGATCACGACCGCCCTGTGCAGATACTGCCCCGTCTTCTGCCGACCACGCAGCCACTGGCGGCACATCCATCGCGACAGCAGCAGAAGCACCAGACCGAGGGGGAAGACGACAGCGACGAGGGCGCGGGAGAGCTCCATCCCGAGGAAGAACGCGATCGCGACGGTGACCGCGAACACTCCGATCGACGCGTTGACGATGCGTCGGTATTCATCCGCTCCGTGCCCGACGGTGTGGCGGTCCCGCGAATCCGCCACGTCCAAGGCGATCAGCCAGAGGATGCCGATCGATGCGAGCACGACCAGGTACGACACTCGGGGTCCGCTGGGCCAGGACACACCGGTCAGAAGCCCGGGAAGCACGATGATCGCGGCGACGATCAGCGTGACCAGCACGACCACCACGTCGTTGTAGAAGAGGCGACTCGCGTAGAGCCGAGTCCACGCTGCTCGCCGCATCTTCTTCACACGAACCTGGGCGGTGCTCGTCGACTCACGCGGGGCGCTGAAGCCACCGTGCTCGACTTGAACGACGACGACTCTCACCCCCCTCGGCTGTACTGACGCCAGAACGCGAGCAAGTATATCGGTCTGCCCGGAATCGGGGACAGGCCTCAGCCGGAGCAGCCGTCCGTGACGACGGGCTTCGCGCCCCGCACCATCGGGTTGGTCCTCACCTCGAGAGGGCCGTAGTCGTCATCGCCGCCGACGAACGTCGCGGTGACGTCGACCGAATCACCCGGGTCGAACCAGGCCTCGAACGCGACCACCGGCCGACCGAGATCATCGATGTCACGATGCATGACCGACACCTCGTCACCGTTGAAGGTCGCATCGGCGAGCGTGGTCCCCGGAGGACCGTAGACGAAGATCCAATCGCGGAACCGGGCGCCGAAGGTCATGCTCTGCACATAGCGCGGCAGCGCCTCGGCCTGGCGCTGCGTCAGCGGCAACGTGAGCGATGCGGTGGCCGTGAACGTCGCCGTGTCTGCTTCGCACACGGCAGTGGCCGTCGTCGCCGTCTCCGTGAAGTAGTCGATCTTCGAGCCGTTGCTGTTGTTGAAGTAGATGCCCATGGTGGTCACGTTGGAGTTGTCCGCCGGAAGCACCCCGCTGATCTTGGCCCCTTCGATCGCCTCAGCCACCTGCTCGTCGTCGCTCCAGACCAGCACACTGCCGTGAGACGCGCTCTCCGTGATGGCCCACAGCATGTCCTTCAGATCGAAGTCACCGGCGGCGATCTTGTCGAAGACCGCGGCAGCCGTGTCGGCGAAGAATCCGTCGACGAGTTCGGGCTCCTTGTACGAGTCCCAGCGCCCGTAGACCTCGCTCAGCAGCAGGGAGACCGCGTTCTCTTCGGAGAGGACCTCGCCCGAGGCGAGCTCGATGGGGCCCGTCGCCTTGAGGATGCGCCCCAGCGCCAGCGGATCGATCGAGACCACACCGGCGATCTCGTCGTCTGCGATGTCACGCTGCCACCAGGCACGCATGATCTTCGCTGCGGTGGGGAAGTCGGGGCGGCTCATGCTCGTGTTGATGTGGTCGACGAGATAGCGCGTGTACAGCTGGATGGCGTTCGGGGGCACCTCCACGTCGACAGCGACGCCGTTCTGATAGTTGCCGCTGTCTCCCTGCGCGCCGATCGCGATCGACCCTTCATCGACCTTCACGAGAGTCTGGGCTGCGGCGCTGCCCCCGAGTGCGAGCGTTTCGGCGTTGTTCTGGAAGACGAGGAGATACTTGCGCTCGCCGTCGCCGCCGAGCAGTTTCGGAAGGACCCCGATCATCGGGGCGGCCGCCGACATCACCTCGTCGACCTGATCGACTCCCTCGCGCACGACGGAGACCAGGAAGGGCGACTTGGAGACGGACTCCAGTCCGTCGGCGAGCTCGGTGATGTGCGTCGCCTGGTCGTCTGTGGCATCGAGGAGCCGCTCGGTGATCGATCCGGTGGAATCCTCGTCACCCATCACCGGCACGGCGACGCCGTTGACGAGTGCGTCGAGCGACTGCGCCGCGAGGCGCACACCTTTGAGGTTGTCGCCCACGACCGGGACCCACTCCATGACCCACCACACAGGGTCGGACGCCGCGGCACCGGCGCTGGCGGCGCTTTCGGAGAGCTGAGGGAGCGCATCGTCGACGTCGCCGCCGCCCTGGATCTCCGAGATGAGGTCCTGGCTCTGGACGAGTCCGTCCTTCACCGTGATCGCGCGCAGTCCCACCCAGCACACCGCGATGAGGAAGGCGATGATGACCAAGATGACAACGGTCCAGATTCGGCGCCGCCTCCGCTGACGGCCCGGCATCCGCTCGTCGATGCCCTGCGCATCCTGACGCTCTGCGCTCATGGACGACGTACCTTTCGTGCGGGGGTGATCTGGTGAATTGTACCGGCGACGCCTGAAGCCGCCCCGTCCGCGCTCACTCGGACTCCGAGGAGATGAAGATCGGAGACGCGCCGAGAGTCAGCGAGACCTCGCCGTCCTCGGGCTCGATCGTCTCGGTGTTTCCGGACATGTCGGTGACAGTCAGGGGAACGTCGGACGTGAAGGTGCGCTGCACCTCGCCCTGCGGCGCCCACGCGATGCGCGTCGCCTCATCTCCTGAACCGAAGACCTCGACCGAGGTCTGCTCATCGGATTCATCCGAGGTGAAGGCCTTGTCGCGCAGCTGAGTGATCATCAGCGCCTGGGCGAAAGCCCCGGGCTTCGGAGCGAGAGCGACGACGCCTGCACGTGGTGCGTTCTCATAGAGCCCGAAGTTCGCTTCGCCCGCAGCGGGGTCGGGGGTGTCGTTCACCAGGTCGTACCAGAAGTACTTCTCGACGCCGTTGGCGAAGGCAAGCGCCTGGTTGCGCACCATCATCTGCCCCTGCTCGAGCAGCGAGACTCCTGCATAGTGCGTCGGGAACCCCATCTCGGTCACCCACACGGGCCGGGTCTCCCCCGCGGTCTCCTGCATGTCGGCGTAGGACTGCTGCACGGTTCCCGCGATCAGATCGGCGTCGCGGTTGATCCACGATTCGTACGGGTGGTAGCTCGCCACATCGGTCACGCCCATCCCGCCGGCCTGCCAGAACCCGACGAACCAATCGCGGTCGTAGAGTGCCGTGGAACCGGTGACGATCGGGAGCTCCGGATACGCCGTGCTGACGTGGTCGCGGACCGACTGCGCGATGGGCACGTAGCATGCAGGCGCCGCCCCGCACGCCGTGTCGTTCTCACGATGGTTGAACTCGTTCAGCACCTCGAGTCCGACGAGGTCGAACCTGTCGGCGACGGCCTTCGCATAGGCGCCGTATGCCTGGATCGAGGTCTCATTGCCCGGTGCCTTCCTGGCGCCGTAGAGCCTGTTGCCGTAGACGACGAGGCCCAGCAGCTTCACGTCGTTCGCGTGCATGCGCTCGAACTCGCGCACATAGTTCTCATCCCACGCGTACTGCCCGGCGACCTTCTCGTTCCGCTCCCACGAGATGTCGTTGCGCACCTCGGCGAAGCCGATCGCAGCCGCCAGCGAACCCGTGCCGACGAAGGCCTCCTTCTCGACATGCGCTCCCACCCCGAAGCGGCCGTCCTGGGCCACGGCGAAGCCGTCGGCGTCGATCACAGCGACATCCGTCTGGATCTGCCGACCCGCGGAGTCGTTGACGGCGACCGTGTAGTGTCCCTGCGATACGCCGGTCAGGGGCAGGGCGGAAAGCGGACCCGTGGAACCGAACTCGCCGGTGATCGGCTCACCACCGGACGTCGACGTGGCGCTCCACTGCACGGGCCCTTCAGCGAGCGAGACGGCGAGCAGAGCGGATTCGTCGGTCATGATCAGAGAGTCGTTGACGATGCCGGCCGGCGTCTGCACGGCCTCGAACGATCCGTTGGGCACGAGGTTGTCGCCGCCGGCCGCGGTGATCGACACGTCGTCGATCCCGAAACCTCGCACGGCACCGGAGAACGCGACGTCGAACGTCGACTCGGCGGGCTGATCGCTCGCCGACGTGAACGGGAACTCGATCGTCTCCCACTCCGCATCCAACTCGGGAAGCGTGAAGGTCTGACCCGCCACGTTCAGGCGAACCCCGGTCTCGGTCTTCTCCTCGGCGAGCACCCGCACGGATACTCGGAGCGTGTAGTCCGTGCTCGGAGCGAGCGCGACGGGTGCGGACGCAGCGATGATGTCCGCATCGTCGGCCGGCGCATCCACGCGCAGCGACACGGCGCCCTGCGCCGCGTCGCCGACCTCGGGAAGGACCGTGCCTACTACTCTGCGGTCCGCGAGCGTCCATCCGTCGACCGAAGCCCGCGCGACGTTCGTGACAGGGACCACGGCCGGCTGTTCGGTCACGACCGGCTCGGGAGTGGCCTCCGGCGATGGCGATGCCTCGGCGCGAGGCTGAGCCTGCTGCCCGGAGATCACCATCGCAGCCGCGGCGCCCCCTCCGACAAGGAGCACGGTGACCGCGCTCGCGATGATGATCGTCTTCTTCGTCGCGCGCAGAGCCATCATGTCCTTCCCCCGTAGTGTTCGCCTTCCAACATATCGGGTGGAGTCGAGACGAAGCTGACAGCCCATCGCAGCCGTGTGCGCAGAACTTCCCTAGACTCGACGCATGCTTGCAGAGGCCCCGCCGACACTGCGCGCCCGCGCACGACGGGGTGCGAGGTCGGCGCTGTGAGCGGCGTGCTGGTGCACGAATGGCTCGCGCCGAGAGGCGGCTCCGAGAACGTCTTCGAGGCCATGAGCGAGGTGTTCCCGGACGCCGCGCGCTATTGCCTGTGGAATGACAGCGAAGGTCGCTTCGAGGTCGACGGCGAGACGTGGTTGGCTCGCACTCCGCTGCGCGGGCGCAAGGCCGCAGCCGTGGGACTGATGCCTCTCGCGTGGCGGACTCTTCCGAACGTGGAGGCGGACTGGATCCTCGCGAGCTCGCATCTCTTCGCACACCACGCGAGATTCGCAGGAGCTGGGCACAGCGCCCCGAAGCTGGTGTACGCCCACACCCCGGCGCGCTACATATGGAATCCCGAGCTCGATGTGCGCGGCGACACCTTCGCCGCGAGGACCGCAGCGAAGATGCTGAAGGGGCTCGATCGCAGGCGCGCCCAGGAGCCGATCGCGATCGCGGCGAACAGCGTGTTCGTGCAGAAGCGCATCGCTCAGGCATGGCACCGCGAGAGCACCGTGATCCACCCTCCCGTCGACGTGACCGGCTTCCTCCGCGCACCGGAGCCGGACGCACGCGATGAGGCCGCCCTCGCTCTCCTGCCTGAGACCTTTCTCCTCGGCTTCTCTCGATTCATCCCCTACAAGCGGCTGGATCTCGTGATCGAGGCCGGCGTCGCCGCCGACGTGCCCGTCGTGCTCGCGGGTGCGGGCCCGGACGAGGCTCGTCTCCGTTCGATCGCCGAGGAGCGCGCGCCCGGTCGGGTCTTCTTCGTGCGGTCGCCGGGAACAGAGCTCTACCGGGCACTTCTGCAGCGCTGCATCGCCCTCGTCTTCCCCGCCGTCGAGGACTTCGGCATCGTCCCCGTGGAGGCCATGGCAGCAGGGCGACCTGTGATCGCCACCCCCGTGGGCGGGACGGCCGAGACGATCGTCGACGGCAGCACCGGCGCGTTCGTCGAGCACTGGTCGCGCGACGAGCTGCGCCGCGCGGTCGACGTGGCCGGCGGCGTGTCCCCCGAGGCATGCCGAACGCAGGCGAAGAAGTTCTCCGAAGCGGTGTTCGCCGATCGCATCAGGGAGTGGGTGGCGGAGTCGGTCGACGGGGCGCGCCTGCCGGAGACGAGGAGCGCGTGACCGTCCTCGTCGACGACCGGTACCGCGGTACGCACGGCATCGGCCGCTACGCCGCGGAGGTCCTCCCCCGGCTGGCGCTGCCCTGGGAGTCGCTGAACCTCGGCGGCACCCCGTTCTCGGCGGTCGACGCGTTCCGCTCGGTGGGTGCGGCGGCCGTGCCCGGTGCCCTCGTCTACTCACCGGGGTACGGCGCTCTCGTGCGCGCTCGGAAGCAGCTGCTCACACTGCACGATCTCATCCAGCTGAGCAGCCCGGGCCTCGACCGCTGGAAGTTCGCGGCCTACTACTCCGGTCCGGTCAGAGACGTCATCCGCAGAACCGGCGTCGTGCTCACCGTCTCAGAGACGTCGGCTCGAGCGCTTCGTTCGTGGGTACGGGATGACGGGGTCGAGATCGTCAATGCCGGCAACGGATGCTCTGATGCCTTCCGCCCGCGCGCAGACGCGCTCCCACAGTCCGACCCCTACGTGCTGTTCGTCGGCAACGGCCGCGCACACAAGAACCTCGACGTCGTTCTCGACGCGCTGGCCTCGGCACCCGACCTGCGCCTCGTGGCTGTCGTCCCCGAGCGCGAGATCGCAGACCTCGAGGCCAGGGCGACGCACCGGCTCGTCGACGCCAGAGTGCGCTGGGTGAGCGGTATCGACGATGAGGAGCTGGCGGACCTCTACCGCGGCGCTGCGGCGACAGTGATGCCCTCGACGCTCGAAGGGTTCGGGCTTCCCGCCCTGGAGTCGATCCGCTGCGGCACGCCTGTCGTGCACTGGGCGGAGTGCGAATCGGTCGCGGAGATCGTCGGAGATCGCGGTCATGCGGTGCACTCCGCCGACGATGTGCAGGAGTGGGCGCACGCGCTGACCGAGGCGATGTCCGTTCAGCGACGGGTGTCGCCGCCCGAGGGCTACGACTGGAACCGCACCGCGGGGATCATCTCGGAGACGATCACCAGACTGCTCGACTGATCAGGCTCGGCGTCCCCGGATCGACCGGAGGAAGTCCTCGAGCGAATCGGTCTTGCGCTCCCACGATGCGGCAGACGCCGCGTCGGCGCCTGCGCGGTTCGGCGACGTCTGTGCGAGCGCGCGTTCGAGCGCGGCATCCGCGCCGCTGTCGTCGGTGTACACCTCGATGCCGAGATCGGATGCTGCGCGGATGCCGGGCGTCTCGCGCGCCACGACGGCGAGGCCGGCGGCGAGGTACTCGTAGAGCTTCATCGGGCTGCGGCCGGCGTTGAGGGGACTGTCGGAGAGCGGCAGAAGACCGACCCGCGCCGTGTGCAGCAAAGCCGGGACCTCTGTGTAGGCGACGGGCCCGACGATGTCGACGTTCGACGGCAGGGGACGCGGCGGGCGCGCGTCCGGCCCGGCGATGACGAACCCGACGTCCGGCCGTGCTCGTGCCCAGGCCTCGACCCGTTCCCAGTCGAACCGGCTGTCCAGCGCCCCGACATAGACACACCGCGCCGCACGGGGAGTGCCTTCGGCGGCAGACGGTGCGAAGCGCGCGACCTCAGCCCCGTTCTCCAGCACGAGGGAGGGCACGCGCAGCGCTCCGAGTCCTCGCAGGACCTCGTCGGATGTGGCGATCACGCCGTCGACCTCGTCGAGGATGCGTCGCTGCAGAGCGTGCTTCAGTCCGTCGAGATACAGGTCTGTGGGTCGATAGATCACGAGATTCGAGAGCGATCGCACGGAACCGTCCCACAGCAGCGGCTGATCGATGAGCACGGCATCGAATGCGGCGGAGATGCCCTCGCGCTGCAGCATCCGAGCAACGGTCGGCGCTCCCAGCGGCGCCGGCATCGTCGTACGAGGGACGACCTGCAGCACTCCGTCATCGTCGCGTCGAGCGCGACGAGGCACGATCGCCAGGTGCTGTCGATCCACACGTCCGGTCACCCGATGGAGGAGGGAGATCGGGGTGCTCAGATGCACGACGTCCGCTCCGCGCCCAGCGAGCACACGGGAGTAGTGGTGGCTGCCGACCCGGAAGGCGCCGAAGGGGTGGCTGTGCGAGAGGAACAGGATGCGCGCGGGCGGGGTGCTGGCTCGCCCCGCGGCGTCGGTCATGCTCGCACCCTGCGCACGGCATCGCGGATCCCGTGCTGGATTCCTTCGAGAGTCGCCGCCGCGATGCGCACGCGCTCGGAGACCTCGGCCGCGCGTTCCGGCGTCGGGAGAAGCACCGCGCGCATGCGCGTCGGATCATCCGCGGACGAATCGACGGAGACGCCGTGCAGCCCGATGGCCGCGAACGCCTTCGTGATCTTCATCGTGGGTCGGGGAACCAGTTCGACGGGAACCGCCCCGCTCAGGGCAGCGAGCACGAGCACGTGCATGCGGTCGCTGATGACGATCTGCGCCGCGTCGTAGCGATGACGCAGGCGTTCCTCCTGCTCGAGGGGATCAGTGTCGCCCCAGTCCTCGAACTCACCGCCGAGCAGCCGGGCGAGTTCGCGCGCTCGGCTCTCGTCTTCGCGCACCTGCACGACCGTGCGGATCGAGAGGCCAGCGCGCTCGGCTGTCTCACGCACCGCGCTGAGCCACTCCGCATCCGGCAGCGGGCGCGCACCGCGCAGACTCACCAGCAGCTCGGAGCGCTCGCCCCACGGGAGTCCAGGGCGCGTCCCTGCCGAGAATCCGATATCCGGCGCCAGCCGGCCGCATCGCGCAGTCGCGAGCGTCGACTCGTCGCGCCACAGAGTCACCTGCGAGAGCCGGGCCGCCAGGCGATGAATCGCGAGCGAGGGCTGCGAGGGCGCGCGGATACCTCGCGGCGGGCGGACGACGACCCCGCCCTTGAGACGGACGATGAGAGTCTCGGCCAGGAACACGAGCTCTCTGAGCCCGTTGCCGCGGTCGAGCGGAATCTCGCCCGCTTCGAACACCAGCACGGGGTGTCGAGGAGCGAGAACGAGAAGACGGAGCCACCGCGGCACCGACTTCTTGTCGCGCAGCACGATCGCGTCGGCAGGCACGCCCAGTTGCGTGAGCCAGACATCGGGCGCATCTCCGGTGTAGGCGACCAGCTCGTCGCTCGTGCCCATCGCCCACCCGAGGGTCTCACGGCGGATCAGCGCGTCACCGATGTTGCCCGCGGGCCCTGTGAGCGATACGAAGGTTCGGGTGGCGCGGGGCGCTCTGGACGATCGTGAATCCCGGCGGCGCATGAGGTGGATCTCCTCGGTCCGATGCATCGGACGATCAGGGGGTGGTGGTGCCGGTTCCCGGGTCGAAGACGGGAGGCTCCGTGATCGGTGGCGTCGTGGGCTCAGGCGCCGGATCGGTGGGCGGCGTGGTCGGTTCGGGCTCGACGGGGGGCGCCGGCTCGGACGGGGTGACCGGCTGGGGCTCAGTCGGCTGCGAGGGCTGCGGTTCGGGCCGAGAGTCCTCGTAGTCGGGCTCCTCTTCCTCGACCGGCAGCACTCGCGCGACCGAAGCGGACGCGCTGACCCGCACGCCGTCGGCGTTCTCTGCGGTGACCGTGTAGACGACGGCCTCTTCCGCACAGGAGAAGGGCACGGCTCGATCGGAGAGGTTCTCCGGCAGGGCTGCAGCGAGCGGTAGCTCGAGCGCATCGACCTGTGTCTCTGCCGCCGCGATCGCGACGCTCTCCGCGTCGTCGATCTGCCAGCTCAGCAGCACCTGTCCGTCTTCAGCGTCCTCAGAGGCGCATTCGACGGTGGCCGTGTTGACGGCGAAGCTCTGAATGACCGGATCGGCGGCGGCGGCCGCGGACGGCGCGGCTGTCGGACGCGGGGACGACTCGGGTTCGGTGGGAGCTGCGACGCTGCTCAGCGTGCCGATGATCGCCCCCGCGGCCACAGCGAGGAGCACGGCGACGCCGGAGAGCACCATCAGCAGAACGCTGCGCTGTCTCGTGCGCTTCTCATCGCGGCGGTGCCGCTCGCGACGGGCGATCGCTCGTGGCTCGTCTGCGGCGGAGGAGAGCGCGACGGGCACCGAATGCGCTCGCGACGAATCACCGTCCACGACGGTGCTCGGATCGAACCCGACCGCGACCGGTGCGTTCTTCGTCGAGGGCCTCGGTGCGGAGGCCGCGCCGACAGCGCTGGCGCCGGGGTTCCTCGTCCACGCGATGTACTCGGAGATCACATCGTCGGCGGGGCCGTCGGCGATGAGCTCGCCCTTGTGGACCCAGAGCACGCGCTCGCAGGTCTCCTTGAGCGACCCGACCGAGTGGCTGACGATCATCACCAGACCGGCGCTGTCACGCAGCTCGTTGATGCGCTTCTCGCTCTTCGCCCGGAATCGTCGATCTCCGACGGAGAGCGCCTCATCGATCAGCAGGATCGAATGCGCTCTCGCCGAAGCGATGGCGAATCGTAGGCGGGCCGCCATACCGGAGGAGTAGGTCCGCATCGGATGGTAGATGAAGTCATTGAGCTCTGCGAAGTCGGCGATCTCACCGACCTGAGCCGCCGCCTCATCGGGAGCGAACCCCATCGCCAGCAGGCCGAGTCTGATGTTGTTCTCCCCCGAGAGCTCGGGGACGAGTGCGGCATTCACACCGAGCAGAACGGGTCGCTCGCGAGCGAAGATCGCGCCCTCGGAGGGGGGGATCAAACCGCTCATCGCCCGGAACAGGGTCGATTTCCCGGATCCGTTGTGCCCGACGACACCGATCGACTCACCCTCGGTGGCAGTGAAGCTGACTCCGCGCAGCGCGGGGACCACCTGCAGATCACGCCCGCCCCGGATCGAGCTCAGACTCGTCAGGGACTCTCGTGCGGTCATCCTCTTGCCTGCGGCGAAGACGCGATAGTTGACGTGCACGTCGTCGGCGATCATCATCGCCCGCGGCGCATGAGCTGCCACGGGAGACTGTCCGGGGAGCAGGAGGTCAGTCACTGAGTCCGTACCTCGGTTCGCCCTGCCAGAAATAGAGCACGCCGCCGACGAGCATCACCAACGCCCAGACCGGAGCAGCGATCCATGCGAGCAGCGGTGCCGAGTATCCGGACAACAGCACGTCTCGCGCGAGGGAGATGAAGTCGTACGTCGGGATCAGGTGCACGATCGTGAGGATCGTCGGGAATTCGGCGAGTGCGCCGTCGACGTTGAAGAAGATCCCGCTCGCATAGAAGAGCACACGGTTGATGATCGGCACCAGCTGCTGGATGTCGCGCGTGCGCACCGCGATACGGGCGACCACCAGTGCGACACCGAAGTTGAACACGCCCATGACCGCGAGGATCGGAACGATGAGCAGCCACGACCATGAGATCGGCTCACCCAGGATCAGCAGGAGGATGCCGAGCAGGACCACGACGGGGATCATTCGCATCGCCTGTTCGGCGATCACGGACGCCGGGAGCAGAATGCGCGGGAATCCGAAGCTCTGCACGAGCTTCGCGTTGCTGGTGATCGCCTTCGACCCGCTGCCGAAGCACCCGGTGAAGAACTCGAACACGAAGACGCCGACGATGAGATACGGCACGAAGTTCGCGGGTCGTGCGGCACCGGCGAGGATGAAGTTGAAGATGGTCCCGTAGACGATCGCGAGCGCGAGAGGCTTGAGAACGATCCACAGGACGCCGAGTCGGTTCGGCAACAACCCTGCGATCAGACGGCTGCCGGCCAACCGCAACGCAAACGTGCGCAGACGCCACGTCTCGACGAGGTAGACGCCCAATCGAGGACGTGTCCCCACCTCCGTCAGACCGGCGGTCGCGGGCACAGCCATCGCTCCCATTCGGAATCCTCTACCTCTCTCTACCCCGATGCGCGGCGAGTCTGCACCAGGGCGGCATATCGGATCATGCTACCCCACACGGCGATTCCGTCGCCCTGAGGCGACTCAGTCGCGACCGTAGATGTCGCGCGTGTAGATCTTGTGGGCGACGTCGTCGAGCGCATCGGTCGAGCGGTTGGCGATGATCACATCGGCCCGGGCTTTGAACTCGTCGAGATCACGGACGACCTCCGAGTGGAAGAACTCGTCCTCGTCGAGGGACGGTTCGTAGACGACCACCTCGACGCCCTTCGCCTTGATGCGCTTCATGATGCCCTGGATGGACGACGCGCGGAAGTTGTCGGACCCGGACTTCATGACGAGGCGGTAGACACCGACGGTTCGTGGCTCTCGGGCGAGGATGTCGGTGGCGACGAAATCCTTGCGTGTGCTGTTGGCGTCGACGATCGCCGCGATGAGGTTCTGCGGCACCTTGGAGTAGTTCGCCAGCAACTGCTTGGTGTCCTTCGGCAGGCAGTATCCGCCGTAGCCGAAGGAGGGGTTGTTGTAGTGCGACCCGATGCGCGGGTCGAGTCCCACACCCTCGATGATCTGCTTGGTGTCGAGCCCGTGCACGACCGCGTAGGTGTCGAGCTCGTTGAAGTACGCCACGCGCAGCGCCAGGTAGGTGTTGGCGAAGAGCTTGATCGCCTCGGCTTCGGTCGACTCGGTGAGCAGCACGGGCACGTCGGTGGCGATCGCGCCCTCGAGCAGAAGCGCGGCGAAGGCCTCTCCGACAGGGCCGCGGTCACCGACGACGATGCGCGACGGATAGAGGTTGTCGTGCAGCGCGCGCCCTTCGCGCAGGAATTCCGGCGAGAAGACGATCGCCGCCCGCGGATGCTCTGCGTTCATGCGCGCGGTGAATCCCACCGGCACCGTCGACTTGATCACGATCGCCGCGTCAGGGTTCACCGCGAGGACCGTATCGATGACGTTCTCGACCGTCGAGGTGTCGAAGTAGTTGGTGACCTCGTCGTAGTTCGTCGGGGTGGCCACGACGACGAAATCCGCGTTCTTATAGGCCGCCTCGGCATCGACCGTCGCTGTGAGGTCGAGATCATGCGTGGCGAGGTAGTCCTCGAGTTCGACATCGGCGATGGGCGAGACTCGGCGACTGAGCATCTCGACCTTGGCGGGGTCGATGTCGACGGCGAACACCTCGTGGTGCTGGGCGAGGATGACGGCGTTGGACAGGCCGACGTATCCGGTCCCTGCGATGGCGATCTTCATGCCCTCAGGCTATCCCGGCCCGCGGATAGACTCGTCCGCGATGACACTCCGCCCTCTGCTCACCATCGTCATGCCGGTCTCGGGCGACGAAGCGACTGTCGCGACGGCTCTCGAGAGCGCCCTGGCACAGACGCTGGTCGATATCGAGATCATCTGCGTCGACGATGCGTCGACCGACGGCACCGCAGCCGTGCTCGAGCGCTTCCGGCATCGAGACCCGCGGGTGCATGTGGTGAGTCATGACCGCAATCTGTCGGCGTTCCAGGCCCGCCGCACAGGAGTCCTCGCGGCGAACGCCGACCGTGTGATGTTCCTCGACGGCGACGACGAGCTGACGCCGGATGCCGCGGCGACAGCGGTCGCGCAGGCCGAGGCGACGGATGCCGACATCGTCGGCTTCGGCGTCACCGTGGTCGAGCGCGACGGCCGCACCGGCAGTCCCTACGAGGTGCGGCTGCAGCCGCCGCAGCATCCGCTGACCGGCCACGACGTGCTGAGCGGATTGTTTCCCCTGGGAAAGCCGGCGCAGGGCCAGCTCTGGCGGTTCCTCTTCCGCACCCGCGTGTTGCGCGAGGCGTACTCGCTGGTCGCCGACGACCTCGCGCTGCCCCGAGTCAACGACCTCCCGCTGCTGTTCCTCGCGGCGGCGATCGCGACGAGCTATGCCGCTGTTCCCGACAAGCTGTACCGCTACCACTTCGGTCGCGGCGGCAGCGGTCACCGTGTCGACACCGTCGAACGCGCGCAGTTCTACACCGGAGCGATCAATTCAGTCGATGCGATCGGGCCGGCCGTCGATGCGCTCACCGTGTCTCACGCCGACCCGGGCCTCGTGCGCGACACCTATGAGTCCGTGCGCCTCTCGATCATCGGGTATGTGTGCTTTCAACTCGTCGAGCACAGCGATGACGCAGTGCTCGACAGCGCTCTCGCGCACCTGCACACGGTCGCGAGCGGGCAGGACATCGTGCATGCGGCCGCGCGGTTCTATCCGGCGACACTCAAGGCTCTGAAGTTCCATACGACGTGGCAGGGCCTGCCCGAACGGCCCGCGCGCAGCATCCTGCTCGTGACATCGACGCTGCGCACCGGAGGCGTCTCCGCCGTGCTCACGTCGCAGGCGCGATACCTGCACGAAGCCGGTTACCGCGTGACCGTCGTGGCGCGCAACGGCGGGAGCGACGCGAGCGCGCTGCCCGCCGGCATCCCGTTCGTCGAGCTCGCCTCACGTCGGCTTTCCGATCAGCTCGCGCAGTGGGCTGAGCTCTGCCGAGCACACGAGGTCGATGTGATCATCGACCATCAGGTGCTCTACATGGACACCTGGCCGGAGTTCGCCCTCGTGGCGCGAGCAGAGGGCGCGGCGACGATCGGCTGGCTGCACAACTTCGTCGCTCGGCCCGTGTACGACGGCAACGACCGGCTGACACTCATCGAGCGGTGCAGCCCGACGCTCGCCCAGCTCATCACTCTGTCGCCGCTCGACGTCGCCTACTTCCGACTGCGGGGCGTCGAACACGTCGCATACCTGCCGAATCCCCCCTCGCCGCTGATGCTCGAGTCGGCGGCTCACTCGAGTGCGAAGCGCGCCCCGTCGGGTCGGCTCGAGCTGGTGTGGTGGGGACGACTCGAGCAGCGCACCAAGCAGGTGCGTGAGCTCGTCGAGGTGGGCGTGCAGCTGCGCGCCCTCGGCGTGCCTTTCGACCTCACGATCATCGGGCCCGACTGGGATGACGTCACCGCGAAGAAGCTCAACGCGCTCGCACGGCGGCGCGGCGTCGGCGACGCCGTCGCCGCGGTCGGGCCTCTGCGAGGGGCCGCCCTGGTCGCTGCGATCGACTCGGCAGATGCCTTCATCTCGACGAGCATCATCGAGGGGTACCAGCTCACGATCGCGGAGGCGCAGGCTCGCGGGCTGCCCGTCTTCATGTACGAGCTGCCGTGGCTCACACTCGTGCAGGAGAACCAGGGCGTCGTCGCCGTGCCGCAGGGCGACGCGCGGGGTCTCGCCTCTCGGCTCGCGGAGACGCTCGAGGACCCGGAGCGCTATCTGCAGCTGTCTCGGGCGTCGCTGGACGCCGCGTCGCGGGCACGCGAGGACGACTTCGCTCAGCTGTATGTCGACCTGGTCACCGGTGGTCTTCCGCCGAAGTTCGCACCGCAGCCGACTCTCGATGATGCGCGGCAGCTGCTCGGACTTCTGGTGTTCTTCGCCGAGCGGGCGGAGGGTCGCACCGTCGCGTCCACGGATTCGCCGACCTGGGGCAAGCGCATGTGGCAGTCCGCGGCACCACTCGGGCGAGCAGCTCTTCGGCGCCTCCCCGGACTCCAGCCGCTCGCGCACCGCGCGAAGGGGTGGCTCGGCGCGCGCTGAGGCCCGACCGCGGGCGTTACGCCACTGCGTCCATCGCCGCACGGATTCGCGCGGTCAGGTCTGCGATCTCGGCGCGGGCGACGTTCACCGCCGGTGCGAGCGTCGGAAGGTGGGTCTCGAATCGAAGGGCGAAGTCGCCGAACTGGTCGTACCGACCGACGAGGTCGCCGAGACCCACCGCCGCCAGCAGGCGGGAGATCTTGTGCGGGTCGCTTCCCGAGCCGATCGGGTACGCACCCTCGCTCGCGCCCATGATGAGGCCGTGCGCTCGATCGCTGATGACAGCAAGCGACTGCCTGTACACCGCGCGCACGTACTCGTCGAGCGCGTCGTGGCGCATGCTCGGGGGCTCCAGATAGTCGCCTCCCAGCGCTTCAGCGAGACGCACCGCACGGGGAGAATCGCGCGCCACCTGCGTCACCGTCACGATGCGGGTCGACGTCGCAAGAGCGAACGCCCTCACCGCCGAGAGCCACTCATCGCCCGGCCACGGCCGGTCGAACCGGAACGTGACCGCGAGGAGCGGCCGCTCGTCGGGCTTGGCCCAGTCAGCGGTCGCCCGACCGAGCGAGTACGCCCAGTCCGGTGCGAAACCGCCGAAGCCTGCGGCATCCCGTGAGCCCTGGTCGCGCCACGACATGACCGCGGCGTCGCGGAACGCCGGGTCGAACTTCACGGAGCTCACATCCTGAGCGTTGCGGATGCCGATGCCCGTGGCGAGCACGATGCCGCCGTTCGACACCGCGCGCGTGGCTTCCTTGACCAGGCGCGGTCCAGGGAAGACCCCTGGACGCGGGTTGATCTCGCCCGCGTTGAACGCGTAGACGGGGCGCGTCGTCGCGTTCATCGCACGAGCCCATGACACCCGGTCCTCGTAGAAGGTGACATCCGATGTGGTCGAGAACCGCGCGGAGTAGTCGGTCGTGGGCGTCGCGAGGAAGACGTGCACATGCCTTCCGTGACCGCGAAGGGCATCGAGGTACGCAACGCGAAGCTCGGAATCGCCGAGGTTGTCGTCCTGGCCGCTCAACTGCGCGAAGACATTCTGAGTAGTTTCCATGTTCACCGAGGTCAAAGTCTATTGTTAGGAGTGTGTCGTTCGCGTTCAGGTCTCTCGTCGCCCGCACGCGGACCCGTTTGGGCCGTGTGAGTCCCAGCGGGGACGAGCGAGACGTGAGTCTCAAAGTACTCGTATCCGGACGTCCTCCCTCGCATCGTCTCCGTTATGTGGATCAGATTCTGGGAGACAGCTCGGTTTCCAGCCCTCCCTTCGGGATCGATTTCGAGTACCGAGACGCCCCGAGTGGCCGCGACTCAGTGGACGTCGTTCATCTCACCGACTCGGCCGCCGTCTTGGGGAACCGCCGCGTGCCCGAATCCGAGAAGGTCGCCCGAGCGACCGCATTCACACGGGCTCTCAAGCGACGGCGAGTCTCACTCGTGCGAACCGTGACCGCCGACGTCGACCGAGATTCACGAGGATCCCGAGCCGAAGCCATCCTCGACAGAGCGACGTCGACCTACATCACTCACAGCGCGCATCGCACGGTCCCGCAGGGGCGCGAGGCGACACTCATCCCGCATGGTCATCTGCGCTTCCGGTTCCTGGGCTACCCCCGCGGCGTCGCTGAGTCCGGCCGTCTGCTCTTCGTCACTCCGGACAGCTTCCACAGCGCCTACGAGGCGGCGATGAAGGTCTTCGCTTACGCAGATCTTCCTGCGCACACGCTGCGCATCGTGGGCAAGATTCCCTCGCGGCTCGCCTCGTCGTTCGCACGCACGATCAGCGTGAACAGCAAGACCATCACGCTGCTGGACGACACAGTCTCAGACGCCGCTCGGGTCGAGGAGATCAGCAGAGCTGCGCTCGTGATCGTCGAGGCGCCGGAGACGGACGAATCGATGAGCACGATGCTGCTGGCGCTGTCTCTGGACCGCCCTGTGCTGGTCGAGGACACACCGTTCACGAGGGATCTCGCTGCAGAGGTCGGAGACTCGTGGGTACGGCTGCACCCAGGGCGCCTCACAGCCGTCGAGCTGGAGAAGGCCCTCGCATCGTTCACGAAGTCGCCCCCCACCGGCACACCGGATCTGGACGCGCGCGATCCTGACACCGTCTCGCAGCAGTTCACCGCCGTGTACCGGTCTGCCGCCGCGTCGCGGTAGTCGACGCCTCTTGAGAAGTCGGAATCGCCATGTCATCGCCGTCGCCACTCGTCACCATCGTCGTCCTCATCCGCTCGGACACTCGATGGACCTCAGAGACGCTCCAGTCATGCCGCGATCAGACTCTTGCTCCCCTCGAGATCCTCTGTGTGGTCGACCGCGCGTCTGCGCAGGCGACACGGGACCTGATCCCGCGAGACGACCGTGTCCGCGTCATCGAGCATGAGGGCGACGGGACGACGAGAGAGGCGCTGCGCGCAGGGGTCGCCGCCGCGAGCGCGCCATATGTGATGCTCCTCCGACTCGGCGACGAGCTGCACCCGGACGCTGCCGGCAAGGTCCACGGACACGCCACTCGTTTCGACGCGGATATCGTGGAGTTCGGCATCGAGACCGCGGAGTCGCCAGCCGGTAGCGGTCCGTCCTCTGCAACGCTGGTCCCGGAGCATGCCCGCCTCAACGGGGTCGAGATCCTCCGTCGGCTGTTCCCCCCGTCTTCCCCCACCGACACCCGACTGTGGAGGCTCGCGTTTCGCGCCGAGAGGTTGCGAGCAGCGTGCGCCGCGTTGCCTCCCGCTGAACTCTCGGAGTCGTGGGCCGACGATGTGCTCGTCGTGCTCCTCACAGCTGCCGAGGCAGACACCTACGTCTCCTTCGACACTCGGATCTACCGGCATTTCCCCTCACGCGGGAGTGACGGACTCCCTGTCGCCGCCGACGACCGGATGCGCGCGGCGGTCGAGACGATCGCGGTCCTCGATGCGGTCGCTCCCCTCGTGCGGAGCGCGGCACGCCACCACTTCAATCCCGAACCGCTCGTGGATGCCTACGAGTCGACTCGACTTGCTGCGATCGGCCAGGCGGTGGCCCTTTCGGAGCGCTCGACGCAGGAGATGCGCGACGAGGTCCGAGGTGCCCTGCGCAGCAGCGTCAGCTCCGCCGACGTGGTCACGGCGGCCGCCGCGTTCGCCCCGGACGCGCTCGCCTCCGTCACCGAGTTCGCTGACCACCCTCCTCTTCGCGGGCGGAACGCGCGGAGCGTGCTCCTGACGACGAACGTCCTGACGATGGGCGGAGTGTCGAGCGTTCTCATCTCGCAGGCACAGGTCCTGCTCGCCGCAGGCTACCGCGTCACGATTCTCGCGCACCGTCGCGGGAGCGACATGTCACTGGTCCCCGAGGGCGCGACGCTCGTGGAGCTCCTCGGCTCCGGCAAAAGCGAGCGTCTCCGTCAGTGGACGGCGCACTGCCGCGAGTTCGAGATCGATCTCGTCATCGACCACCGCATCATGTACTCACGGGACTGGCCCGCGTACGCGCTCGTCGCCAACGCGCTGGACGCAGCCACCATCGGGTGGATCCATGCGTTCTCCGGACGCCCGACGTACAACGGCACAGATCTGCTCTCGCTGCTGCAGGACAACCTCGGTGCGCTCGCTCAACTGGTCGTGCTCTCGCCGCTCGATGTCGCCTTCTGGAAGCTGCGCGGTGTCGAGCACGTGGCGTATCTCCCGAACCCGCCCTCGTCGCTCATCGTCGACTCGCTGGGCGCTGTCGCACCTCGGTCCGCGCCGCGTTCACGGCGGATCGAGCTCGTCTGGTGGGGACGGCTGGACGAGACCACCAAGAAGGTCACGCATCTCATCGAGATGGCTGTCGCGCTCAAGCGTGCAGGTGCAGACTTCCGATTGCGGATCGTCGGTCCGGATTGGAATGACACCACTGCAGCCAGCCTGACCGCCCTCGCCCGGAAGAGGGGTGTCGAGGGCGTGGTCGAGTTGACGGGGGCGCGGCACGGACAGAGTCTCGTCGACACCATCGACTCCTCGGATGTCTTCATCAACACCAGCATCATCGAGGGATACCTGCTGACGATCCCCGAGGCGCAGTCACGCGGCCTCCCGGTCGTGATGTACGAGCTGCCCTGGCTCCTGCCAGTCCAGGAGAATCCGGGCGTCATCCCGGTGGCGCAAGGGGATGCCCGGGCGCTCGCGAATGCCGTACTCGCGTTGATCGACGATCCGGATCGCTATGAAGAGCTGTCTCGCGCGTCCATCGACGCAACCGAGCGCATCGGAGCGGTGGACTTCGACGATCTCTACCAGAAGCTCGTCCTCGGCGACCTCCCCGACGAGTTCTCGCCCGCTCCTTCGATGGAGTCAGGACAGCAGATCCTCGACCTGCTGATCTTCTTCGCCGAGAACAGGCCCGCACCCGCGCCGACCGGAGGTTCCGGGAGCAAGAGGCGAGGGCGCACGGCGAGCACCGCCGGCAGACGTCACTCTGCGGGACCGCAGACCCTGGCCGCCACGATCGAACGGCGGCTCACCGGTCCAGGACAGCGTGCCATCGATCGTGCTCCGTGGATCCGACCCGCTGCGCGACGCGTCAAATCCGCACTCCTCCGTATCGACACATGGCGGGCGTCCCAGGGCCGAGGGCGGAAGTCATGACCATGCGAGTTTCTCAACAGGGTGAAAGCAGAATGGAATCCACGCCACTCGTATCGATCGTCATTCCCGTCTACAACGACGCCGAGGTGATCGCCGGAGCTGTCGAGAGCTGTCTTCGTCAGACTCTGCAGGCGGTCGAGGTCATCGTCGTCGACGACGGATCCAGCGATGGGACCGCTGAGATCGTCGAGCAGTACGCGATGCGAGACGCGCGCGTCCGGGTCATCCGGCAGGGGCAGAACCTGTCTGCGTACCAGGCGCGGAGAATCGGCATCCTCGAGGCACGGGCCGCGCATCTGCTCTTCCTCGACGGAGACGACGAGTTGGCCGAGGTCGCTGCGGAGCGGTCCCTGGCGAGGGCCGTCGCGACCGGTGCTGACCTCGTGCAGTTCGGCATCGACGTCGTGAGGAACGACGGCGCGACCGGCGGCGGCTTTGAAGCACGCCTGCAGCCCACGCAGGACGGACTCACCGGGACGGACGTTCTTCGGGGCCTCTTCCCGGTCGACCAACCCGCTCAGGGACAGCTCTGGCGCTTCCTCTTCCGGACACAGGTCCTCGCCGACGCGTACGCGCTGATGCCGGACGACCTCGTGATCCCGCGTGTGAACGACCTGCCCATCACCTTCCTCGCCGCGGCGCTGGCCACGAAGTACGCTTCGATGCCGGACCGCCTGTATCGCTATCATTTCGGCCGAGGGGGCAGCGGGCAGAAGGTGGCGGACCTCGGCTGGGCGAAGTTCTATGCAGGAGCGATCGACGCGATCAACACCATCGCGCCCGCCGTCGATCGGATCTCCGCGCGGAGCGACGAATCCGATTTCATCGTCGACACCTACCAGGCCGCTCGGTCATCGATCATCGGCTACACGACCTACTACCTCGCCGAGCACACGGCCGAGCATCTGCTCGATGCCACGTTCCAGCATCTTCTGACCCGTGCGCCCGCGCGCGATATCGTCAAGGGAACCGCGCGGTTCTGGCCAGCAGCCCTCGACACGGCGGCCCGTCACCTCGGTGTCAGGCACCTGGGCGAACGAGCTGTCCGCAACGTGCTGCTCACCACCAACATCGTGCGAACCGGCGGCGTGTCGGGGGTTCTGCTCTCGCAGGCGAGGTTCCTCGTCCAGGCGGGCTATTCGGTGACCATCGCGGCGCGAGAGCCCGGGAGCGATGCAGCGATGGTTCCGCCCGGAGTCGAATTCGTCGAGATCGACGGCCCTGATCTCGCTTCGAAGCTCGATCAGTGGGCGGAGCTGTGCCGCACCCGCGAGGTCGATGTCGTGATCGAACACCATTGGCTCTACACGCGGACGTGGCCGGCGTTCGCCCTCGCGGCGAGTGCCGAGGGAGCGGCGACCATCGGCTGGGCCCACAACTTCGCGGGCCGGTCACTTCTCCTCGGTCTCAACAGCCTGGACTTCCAGGCTCGCCATGTGTCTGCGCTCTCACACCTGATCGTGCTGTCTCCGCTCGATGTCGCGTTCTGGAAACTGCGCGGCATGCCCAGAGTCTCTTACCTGCCGAACCCGCCTTCCCCGCTGCTGCTCGAGTCATCGGCGGTCGCGGAGCCCAAGCATGCCCCGGAGCGGCGTCCGATCGAGCTCATCTGGTGGGGCAGACTCGAGCAGCGCACGAAGCGTGTGGCAGAACTGGTCCTGGTCGCGGCAGAGCTCGACCGTCTCGGCGTCGACTTCCGGATGCGCATCGTCGGCCCGGATTGGAGCGGAATGAGCGCTGAGAAGCTGATGGCCCTCGCGTCCGAGCACGGTGTCGCCGACCGCGTGCACGCGGTCGGCCCCCTCCACGGCGACGAACTGATCGCTGCCATCGATTCCAGCGATCTCTTCGTGAACACCAGTGTCATCGAGGGATACCCGCTCACGATTCCCGAAGCCCAGTCACGGGGCCTGCCCGTCGCGATGTACGAGTTGCCGTGGCTCGCCGTCGCCGAGGACAATGCCGGTATCGTCACGTCCGGTCAGGGCGATGCCGCAGGTCTGGCGATGAGGATCGCCGAGATCGCTGCGACGCCCACGATGTACGACAGTCTCTCACGGGCCTCTATCGAGGCCGGTCGCCGCGAGCTCACGTACGACTTCGCGTCTCTCTACGAGCAGCTGGTGAATGGTGAGCTCCCAGCCTCACATTCACCCTCCCCCACCACGGACGACATCCGTCGGCTCGTCGACCTGGTGGTGCTGTTCACCGAGCAGAACGCCAAGGTCCGCAACGCGGCGGCGAAAAGATCCGCGCCGTCGAGGCGGGGCCGCCCGGCCGCGGGACGCCGGGCGACTCCTGCTCGTTCGCGCACCTGGCGTCTCGTCGCGCGCGTGACGCCGGCTGCCCATGTGGTGCTCGACATGGCCCCGTGGTTGCGTCCCACGGCAGCGCGGGTGAAGCATGCGCTCTTGAGCCGCTGACAGGGGTCGCTCAGGAGCGGAAGCGGTGCGCGGACGGCGTTCCCGTCGCCGGCGATGCGAGTCAGGCGGGAACGTCGCTCGTCGCCACAGACCGGAACACCTCGGCATACCGTGCGGCGGTCGCGCCCGCGTCGCGCCTGCTGAGATCGGGATGTTCCGAGCGCGGCGTGTTACGGACCGCATCCACGACTTCGTCCAGCCGCTCGGCGGTCACTGCCCCCTCATGGTGATGCACCCAGCCGGACCCGACTTCTTCCGCCAACAGGCGGGTGGCCGCCGACTCGGGAACGAGGACGGGCCTGTCGAGGCTCAGCGCGAGCATGAGCATGCTCTCGTCCACCAAAGTTGCGTTGTCGGGAAGAATGACCAGCTCGGAAGCGCTGATCTCGTTCACCATCATCGCGTCGGAGACGAGACCGGTCACCGCCGATACACGCTCAGGGTGACGACCCAGGACCTTCTCGAGCAACGCATCGAGGGCCGCATTGGGCTGCCCCATCACGCGGAGGGAGAGGCCCGGAGTATTGGTGAGCGGAAAGATCTTCAGCGGGCCGGCCGCCACCTTGACGAGGCGATTCGGTGAGATGGCGAGGAGTCGACCAGGGATCTGCTCCTTGCGCGGGTACCCGACGAAACGATCACGATAGTGCGCATGAGGGATGACGGTCGTGCGCCCTGGGGCAGGGGTCGAGGTCGCCTCGTCGAGGACGATGAACATCGCTGTGGCATCGTCGAACGCGCGACGCCACTCGGCGCCCGCACCCTGGTGGGGACCGTACAGCGTCTGGACGAGGGGAAGCTCGCGTCGTCGCAGCTCAGCGACGACCGCCTGAGCGATGTCGGCACGCTCGTCGTTCGTCGTGCCCGCTCCGCCGAGCAACCGGACCGCCTGGTTGACGTGGACGACATCCACGTCCAGGTCTCTGAGCTCGCGCGCGAAATGGGAGAACTTGATGCCGTCGACGCCTTCACCGATGATCTGATCGATGTAACTGACGTTGGCTTGCGGTGAGCGGTGATCCGTCAGCACCACGAGGGGATCGATTCGACTACCGGGATTCGCAAGACGCACTCGACAACTATATGCTGGACCGTGATGAGCGCCAACAGACCCCAGGATCTCTTCTTCCACCTGGCGGGGCAGGACGACAACCTCGGCGACTCGGCCCTCCGGCTCGCTTATCTCAACGCCGCTCGCGGCGAAGGACGGCGCCTGCACATCTACTTCGGTGCAGCCACCCCCGACTACACCTCCGGCTTCGCGCTCGGCAGGCGCGACCGCATCTACACGCACCGGCCGACCTGGCTGGCCGCCGGTGATGCCGCGCGTCGGGGAGTTCACTTCCTCAACGCGGGAGAGATCAATCCGCCGCCAGGACTGTTCCCGAACATCCACCGCACCCGCGAGCTGCGCCGCACCGTCGACGCCGGCGGCGTGTTCATCGCGGCCGGTTTCGGGATCAAGGACCCCTCGTCGATCGAGCAAGTGGAGTTCGACGATGTTCTTCGCAACGCGGCGATCGTCTCCTGGCGCGATACTCCTTCTCGTGACGCCGCAGGATTCGGCGACGTCGCACCCGATTGGGCGTATTCCCTCGGAACGCCGACGAGCCAATGGGCGCCGGCGGACGAGCGTCCTCTGCTCGCGGTGACGCTCCGATTCGATCGTCCGTGGCCGGGTTCGCGATGGATCGCATCCGTCCGCGATCTGGCTTCGCGCACGTCGACGCGGATCGTCACTCTCGCTCAGGTCTCGCGCGACGCACCTCGGGCGGTCCGTCTCGCCGAGGAACTCGGCGGCGAGTACCTGATGCCTCCCAGCATGGACCATGCCACTCTCGACGCGCATGCACGCGGCGCGTTCAAGATGTCCCGATTCGTGGTCAGCGATCGAGCGCACGGCCTCATCATCGCGGCATCCGAGGGAGCATATCCCATCGGCTCGGGCGCCGACCCGCAGAAGATCCATCGCCTCCTGGCCACCGCCGGTCTCGGCGAGCTCGTCGGGCGCTACGACCAGATGGATGAGTTCTCAGCACGGCTCGACGAGCACCTCCCTCTGCTCGCGCCGTCGATCGACACCGCGCGAGATGAGTTGGCAGCGCTGACCAAGCGAATCCACGACGTCATCGACGCCGACTGACACGGCCCTTCTCACCGTTCCCATCGCCGACGGGCCCCGGATGGAGAGCGGCAGGAGGACAGCGACGGGCGCCCTGCAGGTGGCGAGCCAATATACTGCACTAATGGTGTTGACCGTCGGCGACCGATCTAAGATCCATCAGCGCGTCTCTTTCTCCCACAGCGACGATCGCCCGATCACGATCGGCGACGGGGCGAACTTCTACCGAGGCACCGAGATGCTCGGCCCGGTCACGATCGGGAACAACGTCTTCATCAACAGAGACGCGTACATCCGCCCCAACACGTCCATCGGCGACGGCGTGCGGATCGGCCCCTTCGTTCGCCTCATCTCGGACACTCACGAAGTGGGCCCGCCTTCCCGCCGCGCGGGCAAGTCCCGATTCGATCCGATCGTGATCGGCGCAGGAACATGGATCGGGGCATCGGTGACGGTATTGGGCGGCGTCACCATCGGCGAGGGATGCATCATCGCCGCCGGTGCGATGGTGACCAAGGACGTTCCGGACAACACCCTCTACGGCGGGGTCCCCGCTCGGTTCATCCGCGATCTGCCGATCGACGATCGATCAGGAGGGTCCGCTCGCACTGCCTCGACGGAACCGACCGACACAGCGTCGTAGCGCCACCAGCCGACAGGTGCTCCAGTCCTGATCGGAGCATCAGTCGGTTCTCCGATCAGGCAGCGGTCAGCGTTCTCGAACCATCTTGTTGAACTTGTGCGCCGTCGGCCGCAAGCCCGGCATGACCTTCAGGACCACGCGCCCGAGCGGCCGGATCATGCCGACGAGCAGCGGATCCGGTTGTACCGGAGGGGCGGTCTTCGCTCGCGTCGACGCCTGAGCGGACGGCGACGGACTCGTCGACTGCCGTGAGATCCTCGCCGCAGTCGGTGTCGCACTCTGAGTCCGCTCCCCCGCCTGTCTCGTCGCGCTCTTCTCCGCGGCCTTGGCCGCGATCCTCGCTGCTTTCCTCGCAGCCGCCTTGGCTGCGACTGCGGCCGCCTTCTTGGTCGCCGCCGCTTCTGCGGTGGCCTTCCTCGCGGCCGCGACTGCCGCCGTCTTCTTCGCCCTGAGACCGGCGTTGCGCTCGGTGAAGAAGATGAGCAGATCGATCAGGCGTTGTGCATCGTCGAGCGTGGGCTCAGGTGAGAAGGCAGCAGGCAGCTCTCCCTCGACGAGCTGACGGTACGTCTGTCCGAAATCGAAGTCGCGCTTCCTCTTGGCCACGGCCAGGGATTCACGGGAGAGCTCGTCGTAGCGGTCGGGACTCTCGACGATCGCGACGACCTCACGTGCGAACGCCGCCGGGGTGGCCTGAGGAACGCTCACGATCCCCCCGTTGTCGGCGGCGAGAGCCAGCCAGGGCATGTCGTACATGACCACGGGAAGGCCGCGCGCCTGAGCCTCGAGAATCGTCAGGGGATATCCCTCGATGACGCTGGTGTTGACGAAGATATCCGCGGCATCGATGGCGGAGAGCAGATGCTCGCCGTACAACGGTCCCGGGACCGACACCTCCTCCAGCCCGAGCTTGCGGGCCTCTGCCTCGAGCATGTGCGGTTCCGTCTCCGCCCACCCCGGCCCGATGATCTTCATCTCGAAGGCGACGCCGAGCTTCCGGAGTTCTGCCGCCACGAGCAGAAGTTGGCGGACCTGCTTCGTGTGCTGTTCGAGACGCCCCCACCAGAGGAGTCTCACCGGGCGTCCCTGAGGCGCCGTCTTGACGATGTTCTCGATCGGCGCCTCCAGGATCATCGGAGACGGCGGATTCGGGAGATACGCCACATGTCGAATGCCACGAAGCTTCCAGAATGCGACGTCGAGCGGTGAGAGGGTGATGAGCTGAGCGAGCGCGCCGAGATGATCGGTCATCAGCGAGGTGAGGTCGTTGAGGTCGTAGACCGGCCTGGCAGCGAAGTTGTGGACCCATCCGATGGTCGCAGCCCCCAGTGAACGCGCGATGAGCGCGTACGCAGGCCAGTCCCTGCTGTAGAGGATCTGATGGTCGATCACGAGATCGATGGACTCCCGACGACAGATCTCGCCCCATTGAGTGACCTGTGCGAGGAGGCTCCCCTCGCCGATCTCGACGAACTTCGCGCCGTACGGGACTGCGTCCGCCGAGCTGCCCGGCCGTCGCGCTGCGATCGTGACGTCGTATCCTGCGTCCAGGAGAACTCTGGCCTGCGTCAGGAGAACGCCGGACACCCCGCCTGTCGTGAGCGACTTCGTCGTCAGCAGTACGCTGCGGATCGGGCGGCTGCCGAGCTCGATCCGGTCGCTGCTCTGCGCCAGGAGCGCGAGCGCCCCGGGGCAGAACCCCGTCGCCGCCAGAACCACATCCTCTTCGGAGACGCGCTCGCGCAGCAGCCCGAGGCAGTCGGCCCGAACGCCCTCCGCTGTGTTGTTGATCAGGTAGTTGAGCAGGTTGCCGATCACCGACAACCTGGCGGACGCATAGCTGTCCATGAGGGGATCCGGGTCGATCCGCTTGCGCGCCTGCTCGCGCACCGCCGGCGCGATGCTGTCGATCGAGTCGATCGCGCGCAGGTAGAACTCGAACTGCGAAGCCTCCTCGACGCGGTGTCCGCTGATTCCTCGGCCGAAGTTGTAGCGGTACAGCTTCGCCGGCAGTGAGACGTACCGCTGCGCCGCCGCGATCGCAAGATAGGCGATGGGCAGATCATTGGCTCGGTAGAGCTCGAGGTCGGGTGAGAGCTGCGCATAGGCGACACGGAGCAGCCCGACGTGAAAGAGGTAGCGCCAGATCTGCCCGCGCGCGGGCACCCCGACGGGGAAGAGACTCGGAAGGATGGCATCGTTCTCGAGGAGCTCGTGGGATGGCTGCAGCCGCTTCTCGAAGCCCCCACCGCTGCGCCCGTCTGGAGTCACGACCTCGACACCGAAGCCGACGAGATCCGCACTCGTCTTCTGCGCCTCAGCCGTGGCCTTCTCAGCGGCATCCGGAGCGAGTTCGTCGTCACCGTCGAGGAACAGCACATACGGAGCCGTCGCGGCCATGATGCCCGCTCGTCGAGCCTGGAAGGCCGAGCGATTGCGGTCGAAGGAAACGAGGCGGATGCGCGGGTCGACGGCCTGGTAACGCTCGACGATCTCTCGGCTGCGGTCCGTGGAAGCATCGTCTACACAGATGATCTCGATCGCGCTCAGCGTCTGACGCATGCAGCTTTCGACTGCCGCGGCGATCCATTCCTCGTCGTTGTACATGGGGATGATGATCGACACATGAGGAGTCGGCAGGAGAACAGGGGATTGCATACCAGTATTACTCTCGCTTCACAGCTCAGCGTCGGCACCCGATCGAGGCCGTTGGACGGTCGGATCAATCCTAACCACGTTGAGTGTCGGTCGTGTTTCGTGTCCGCCCGGCGGGGGATGCGCCCGCTCAGCGCATCACGCGTCGGTGGACCAGAGCTCCTGGTCCTCGAACACGATGTACGCCTGTTGGGTGATCACATTCGCATAGGCGGTTCGGTTCTTTCCGTTCGCCGGCAAGATGGTGATCTCGCCGAGGACCGGGCCTCTCGGAGTGTTGAAGAGATCGACGCGACAGAACGCTCCCACCTCACTGCCCAGCCGCTCCGCGACGCTGATCATTTCGCTCAGGTTGTCGGGCTCGCGCATCGCGTTGCCCAGAGTCCGGCCCAACTCCAGCGGGTGCGGCAGAGGGCGCCACGTGACCGAGTAGGGCCGTCTGGACGGTCCGGGGTAGTTGCGGTCGAACACTTCGAGGAACCCGGCGATGCCGCGGAACACGTAGAACTTGTAGTCAAGGGGTATGACGTTCGCTTCCGGAGCGAAGCGGTCCGCGACGAACTCCTCGACGATGTACATATCGACCCGGTCCGTCTCGCTCGCGAGCTTCTGCCAGTTCGCCACGATGCGATCCGGTGAGATGGGCTTGCCGGTGAACACGTTGACACCGCGGGATACGGCGAAGACTCCCTTCGCCGACGCCAGACCGTCCGGCTTGGCCACGTAGCGCTGCGGAAGGTCGAGCTGCAGCAGCTCCTCCGGGTCCGAGAAATGTGCGATCTGTCGTGGAATCTCGACGAGGTTCTCCCGTGCGAACGCGTGCATCGCGTCCTTCTTCTCCAGCCGACTCTGCCAGAAGGAATGGTTGCCGCTTTCGAACCACTCATGGCGCCGGTCGGTCATCAGCTGCTCGAATGTCTTCACGCCGGTGTGGCGCGACACGGCTTCGACCAGTCCGGTATCCACGCCGAACAGGTCACGGTTCAACCGAAACTTCGCGCGCGCCATTCCGATCGCTTCGTCGATCTCGCCGGCACTCGCACACGCGAGAATGCTCCGGAGTTCGTCGTCGACATCACCCTCCACGCTGGGAATGTCATCCGATGCCAGAACCCACGGCTTGCCCGCCGGTGTCGCGAACGCCAACCGGGTCGTCGCCAGAGTGCGAGTGGCCGTCGCCTGTCCATCGTTCGCCACCACGGCTCGCACGGTGAACTGCTCCTCATCACCGGTGAGCAGCGAGGCAGGCAGCACGAATCGAAACCCGATCGACGGGCTGCGCCCCTCCTCGGTCGCCAGATCTCTTCTCTCTCTGTCCGCTACGACTGAGCCTAGCCGCCGGGACTCCGCGAATACCTCGACGACCACCGGGACGCTCGGAGCGTCGTCATCGACGGCCCAGCCTTTGAGGAAGTCGCCCACGACTCCGTCCAGATGTACTCGTACAGTCATTCTGAAGCCCTACGTTATTGGAGAAGCGACCGGTTCGCTCAGACTATCTGACGCGCAGAGCACCACCCCGATCTACACAGGAATCCGCACCGTAGGCGCGTCACCCGTCTCCCAGAAGTCCGCGTCCAGCACACGAGTCACCGGATCGGGCTCCTCGGCCCACGCCGGCACCGGCTGCGACGTCTGCGTCGCGCGAGCCACAGCACGAGCGGCGTTCTGCCGCTGCAGTTCGGCGGCGGCTGCACGACGCTCCCACAGCTCGCGCTCGATCATGGTGCGGTCCCTGGCATGGATCATCGCCCTCAGGATCATCGCGAGCAGCAGACCCCCGTACCCGCCGATCGTGTTCGCGAGCACGTCGAACACGGTCGACACGCGCTCATCGAGGGCGATGCCCTGCGTGAACTCGATCGCCCCGGAGAAGGCGGGAAGGAGGAAGATCGCGACCCACCACGCCTTACGTGCGAGCGCCAGCCCCAGCAGGAAGCCGAGCGGCACGAACATGCCGATGTTGGCCACGAACTCCAGTTCGTTGTAGTCGAACCTCTCGGGCACGCCGAGGTTGTGCAGTGCACGGAGCACTCGCGCTGCGACGCTGTCGAACTCGAGCTGCTCAGGCTGCGGCCACATCGTCACCAGGAGCACGAACGCGGAGTACACGATCAGCAGCAGCGTCGAGATCCACAGCCGTGCATGGCTTCGCGGCGGCGGGGGCCCTACCTGGATCTGTGTCATGATCGCGTTCCTCTCTCATGCCCGAGGCCGGGCGACGGCGATACCCGCGGGCAGGCTCGGCCATGCTATCGATCTCGGATCTCATCCCGCCGCGAAGCCGCCGAGAGGCGCCCGCATGCGCGACCTGACCGCGCCGGGTACGACCTGACCGCGCCGGGTACGACACAGGGGCCGGACCCGAAGGTCCGACCCCTGTGCGAGAAAGCAGATGCTTACTTGATGATCTTCGTGACCGTACCGGCGCCGACGGTGCGTCCACCCTCACGGATGGCGAAGCCGAGGCCCTCTTCCATGGCGATCGGCTGGATCAGCTCGACCGTCACGTCAGTGGTGTCGCCGGGCATGACCATCTCGGTGCCCTCAGGCAGCGTGATGACGCCGGTGACGTCGGTGGTGCGGAAGTAGAACTGCGGGCGGTAGTTCGTGTAGAACGGGTTGTGACGCCCACCCTCATCCTTCGACAGGATGTACGCGGTACCGGCGAAGTCGGTGTGCGGCGTGACCGAACCCGGCTTGACGATGACCTGACCGCGCTCGACGTCCTCACGCTTCGTGCCACGGAGCAGGAGACCACAGTTCTCGCCGGCCCATGCCTCGTCGAGCTGCTTGTGGAACATCTCGATACCCGTGACCGTGGTCTTGACGGTCGGACGGAGTCCGACGATCTCGACCTCGGAGTTGATGGCCAGCGTGCCACGCTCGGCGCGGCCGGTGACGACGGTTCCACGACCGGTGATCGTGAAGACGTCCTCGACGGGCATCAGGAACGGCTTGTCCTTGTCGCGCACGGGGTCGGGAACGTTCTCGTCCACGGCCTCCATGAGGTCGAGGATCGACTGGACCCACTTCTCGTCGCCCTCGAGGGCCTTGAGAGCGGAGACGCGGACGACAGGAGCGTCCTCTGCGAAGCCCTGCGAGGCGAGCAGCTCGGAGACCTCGAGCTCGACGAGCTCCAGGATCTCCTCGTCGTCGACCATGTCGGACTTGTTCAGTGCGACGAGCAGGTACGGCACGCCGACCTGCTTGGCGAGCAGCACGTGCTCACGCGTCTGAGCCATCGGGCCGTCGGTGGCGGCGACCACGAGGATCGCGCCGTCCATCTGAGCAGCACCGGTGATCATGTTCTTGACGTAGTCGGCGTGGCCGGGGGCGTCAACGTGCGCGTAGTGGCGCTTCGGGGTCTCGTACTCGATGTGCGAGATGTTGATGGTGATTCCACGCTGGCGCTCTTCCGGCGCCGAGTCGATGGAAGCGAAGTCGCGCTGCACGTTGGTGTCAGACGGGAACTTGTCAGCAAGCACCTTCGAGATCGCTGCGGAGAGCGTGGTCTTGCCGTGGTCAACGTGACCGATGGTTCCGATGTTGACGTGCGGCTTGGTCCGCTCGAACTTGGCCTTAGCCACTGGGTCCTCCTCAGGACGTCATGTAGAGGGTGCCGGGCACTGGTTTGCGACCGGTTCTCTACGGGTGTGAATCTCAGTTTAGTAGAGAGGGAATGTGAAGTTGTAGGTGACCTGGGAGCCGAGCCGTAACCCGGCTCCCAGGAAAGTGTTACTCGCCGCCCTGGTGCTTCTGGACGATCTCGTCGGCCACAGCGCGGGGAACCTCAGCGTAGCTGTTGAACTCCATCGAGTAGACGGCGCGGCCCGAGGTCTTCGAGCGCAGGTCGCCGATGTAGCCGAACATCTCGGACAGCGGGACGTGTGCACGGACGACCTTGACGCCGGCGGCGTCCTCCATCGACTGGATCTGGCCGCGACGCGAGTTCAGGTCGCCGATGACGTCGCCCATGTACTCCTCAGGAGTACGCACCTCGACCGCCATGAGCGGCTCGAGGAGCGCCGGGTTGGCCCGACGCAGGGCTTCCTTCATACCCATGGATCCTGCGATCTTGAACGCCATCTCCGAAGAGTCGACGTCGTGAGCAGCACCATCGACGATCGTCGCCTTGACGCCGACGATCGGGTAGCCGGCGAGCACGCCGACGTTCATCGCGTCCTGGAAGCCGGCATCGATCGAGCCGATGTACTCACGCGGAATGCGACCACCGGTGACCGAGTTGACGAATTCGTACGTCTTCTCGTCGTCGAGGTCGAGCGGCTCGATGTTGAACTGGATCTTCGCGAACTGACCCGAACCACCGGTCTGCTTCTTGTGCGTGTAGTCGTACTTCTCGACGGCCTTGCGGATCGTCTCGCGGTACGCCACCTGCGGCTTGCCGACGTTCGCCTCGACGTTGAACTCGCGCTTCATGCGGTCGACGAGGATGTCGAGGTGCAGCTCGCCCATGCCCTTGATGGTCGTCTGACCGGTCTCGGGGTTGAGCTCCGTGCGGAAGGTCGGGTCCTCCTCAGCGAGCTTCTGGATGGCGACACCCAGCTTCTCCTGGTCGGCCTTGGTCTTCGGCTCGATCGCGACCTCGATGACGGGCTCGGGGAACGTCATCGACTCGAGGACGACCGGAGACGTCGGGTCGGTGAGGGTGTCACCGGTGGTGGTGTCCTTCAGACCGATGACGGCGTAGATGTTGCCCGCCGTGACCGAGGGAACCGGGATCTCCTTGTTGGCGTGCATCTGGAAGATCTTCCCGATGCGCTCCTTCTTGCCCTTGGTCGAGTTGACGACCGCGGCGCCGGAGTCGAGCTGGCCCGAGTAGACGCGCACGTAGGTCAGACGACCGAAGAACGGGTGCACCGCGACCTTGAACGCGAGAGCCGCGAACGGGTCCTTCGCGTCGGGGTGACGCTCGATGATCGTGTCGTAGTCCTTGGGGTCGTGCGCCTCGATCGAGCCCACGTCGAGCGGGTTCGGGAGGTAGTCGACGACGGCATCCAGCATCGGCTGCACGCCGCGGTTCTTGAACGCCGAACCGCAGAGGACCGGGTAGATCTCGGAAGCCACGGTGAGCTTGCGGATCGCGCCCTTGATCTCGGCGACGGTCAGTTCTTCGCCACCGAAGAACTTCTCGAGCAGAGCGTCGTCGGTCTCGGCGACGGTCTCGAGGAGCTGCTGACGGTACTCGTCTGCCTTCTCCTTGAGGTCGGCCGGGATCTCCTGGACCTCGTAGGAGGCGCCCATGGTGACGTCACCCTTGGAGTCACCGGCCCAGACGAGTGCGCGCATCTCGACGAGGTCGATGACGCCGACGAAGTCGTTCTCTGCACCGATGGGCAGCTGGATGACCAGCGGCTTGGCGCCGAGGCGGTTGATGATGGTGTCGACGGTGAAGTAGAAGTCCGCGCCGAGCTTGTCCATCTTGTTGACGAAGCAGATGCGGGGGACGTTGTACTTGTCGGCCTGACGCCACACGGTCTCGGACTGGGGCTCGACGCCCTCCTTGCCGTCGAACACTGCGACAGCACCGTCGAGGACGCGGAGCGAGCGCTCCACCTCGACCGTGAAGTCCACGTGACCGGGGGTGTCGATGATGTTGATCTGGTTCTTGTTCCAGTAGCAGGTCACGGCGGCAGACGTGATCGTGATGCCGCGCTCCTTCTCCTGCTCCATCCAGTCGGTGGTCGAGGCACCGTCGTGGGTCTCGCCGAGCTTGTGGTTGACGCCCGTGTAGAACAGGATGCGCTCGGTGGTGGTGGTCTTGCCGGCATCGATGTGAGCCATGATGCCGATGTTCCGAACCTTGCTCAGGTCGGTGAGCACGTCTTGTGCCACAGGAGTGTCCTTATCTTTTTGGCAGTCGTACTGCGAAGAGTGGGTGCCTGCCCCCGGCGTGTGGCCGGGGGCAGGCGAAGCTGTTTACCAGCGGTAGTGAGCGAACGCGCGGTTCGACTCGGCCATCTTGTGCGTGTCCTCGCGGCGCTTGACCGCTGCACCGAGACCGTTCGACGCGTCGAGGATCTCGTTCTGGAGACGCTCGGTCATCGTCTTCTCACGACGACCCTTGGCGTAGCTGACGAGCCAGCGCAGCGCGAGGGTGTTCGCGCGGTGCGGCTTGACCTCGACCGGAACCTGGTAGGTCGAGCCACCGACGCGGCGGCTCTTGACCTCGAGAGTCGGGCGCACGTTGTCGAGCGCCTTCTTCAGAGTGGCGACGGCATCCTGACCGTTCTTCGCCTCGACGCCCTTGAGGGCGTTGTAGACGATCGACTCGGCGAGCGACTTCTTGCCGTCGACCAGGATCTTGTTGACCAGCTGGCTGACGATCGGAGCGCCGTATACCGGGTCGTTGACGACGGGACGCTTGGGGGCGGGACCCTTACGAGGCATTGGACTCAGCCCTTCTTTGCGCCGTAGAGGCTGCGAGCCTGCTTACGGTTCTTGACGGCCTGGGTGTCCAGGGCGCCACGGACGATCTTGTAGCGAACACCGGGGAGGTCCTTGACACGACCACCACGGACGAGCACCAGGGAGTGCTCCTGGAGGTTGTGACCCTCACCCGGGATGTAGGCGGTCACCTCGGTGCCGTTGCGGAGCTTCACACGAGCGACCTTGCGCATCGCCGAGTTCGGCTTCTTCGGGGTGGTGGTGTAGACGCGGGTGCAGACCCCGGCCTGCTGCGGGTTCGACTTGAGTGCAGGCGCCTTGGTCTTGGTGACCTTGGGCGAGCGACCCTTGCGAACCAACTGCTGAATGGTTGGCACGTTCTCTCCTCATAATGCTGCACGGTGACAGCGTGATGGGTTTCACATCAGTGACCCACCGGCACGCCGGAATCGACGAGCCTTTGTGGTGGTGGGTATGCCGTGGGGGCGGACCGGCATGGTGCCGACGCCCAGCGCGCACGTCGAGACGTGCACACACCTGATCAAGTGTAATGCCGCGTAACGTGGTGGTCAAATGAGGGCCGGTGTTCACCCCCGATCAGCGCAGGTCGCGGACGCGCGCTGCCACGCCGCTCCCCTCCCCCGTCCGACGTTCGGCGGTGACCGCGATGATCAGCAGTACCGCGCCCATCACCGCGAGCGTGATCCACCACGGCATCGACTCCACACCCCGACCGATCTGCACCGAGAACACGAACACGTTCTCGATCGGCAGCACGACGAGGCCGAGCAGGAACGGGGCGGCGAGTCGCTCGCGGGAACCCACGAGGATCGCGATCAGCGCGAGCACCATCACGAGAATCGCCCGCCAGGTGAGCGGGTCGGTGAAGGTCGAGACGATCGACGCGATCATCATCGTGACGATGCCCGGCGCGAGCAGCGCCCACGACCCCGTCCAGCGACCCGGCCAGCTGTCGATCGTGGGTCGCGCGACAGCCCGCTCCGACGGCTGTCGACGCAGGGCGATCGCGCCGGCGAGCAGGAGGAACGCCCCCAGCGGCAGCGAGAACCACTCGACACGCAGATCCCGCGGGCTCCACGCCACGACAGCGGTCACGAAGGCGATCGCGAACAGGAACCACACCGGCGGCGCCGTCGTCTCTCGCCGTGTCACCCGGTGTGCGGTGACGACGGTCGCCACGAGGTAGCCGAGCATCAGCATCCACATCGGCCAGACCGAGAACCAGTCGCGCTCGATCGCGGACCAGGTGCCGACCGCGAGGGCGAGCGCGGCGGGCGCTCCGAGCCACCTCGTGGTGCGCAGCACCGAGCGATCGGCGGCTGCGCGTCTGATCCCGCGGCCGGCGAGCATCAGCGCCGCGGCGCCCACGGCGCTGACGCCGAAACAGCAGAGGAAGAGTGCGAGACCGTGCACCGAGGGCAGGTCCCCGCCCAGTCCGATGCGGATGCCCTGGAGCGGCCCGACGGTCGCCGCGAGTGCCGCTGCCACGAGGATGGGTATGCGCAGTGCACGCACGCGATTCAGGCGGGATCCCGCTCGCACCCGGACCAGCAGGATCTCGGATATCAGCAGAGCCCATGCCGCGGCGAGGAGACCCCCGACCCGCCACGCGAGAGCGGGCTGACCGTCGTCGAGCCCTGCAACGGCGACGGTCGCCAGCAGCGGGGCGACGGCAAGGAGGAGCCCGGCGGAGAACAGCGCCGTCGAGCGGTGTCCGCGGAGCGTGAGGAGCAGCCCGACGAGTGCGGCGCCGAGAGTCGGCGGCAACAGGTACGCCTCGAGCACCTCGACGCCCGCGATGCCCCAGGTGCACCACAGCGCACCCGTGAAGGCGGCACTGGCCACCACCCACGAGTGACGGCGAGCGGCGAAGAGAGCGGCGGACACCGCTCCGACGCCGATGATCAACAGCACGAGCAGTGCCGTGCCGAGCCCGGCGGCGTCGCGCGCGAGTGCGAGCGCCGTCGCGATCGCCCCGGTGAGCAGCGCCGAGGCCTCGATCGCGACGCGAGCGGCGTTCATCGTGCGGGCGGAATGCCCGCTGGCGGCGAGCACGTCCGTCACGAGCGACGAGGAGGCGAGGGCGAGTGCGACCACGACTGCCACGATCGGCAGGACGATCGGGGATCCGCTCGAGGCCAGGAACTGCGCACCGAGGCACACGATGACCACAGACAGCGTGGGCACCAGCATCCCGGCCGCCACCGTGCGGACCAGCGGCGTGAGCCCCGGCCGACGGGTGAGGAGCAACGTGATCGCCAGCACGGACATCAGCCCCGTCGACAGCGCCGTCCAGCCGCTGCGCTCGATGACCACCTGAAGCACCCCGATGCCGAACGGCACAGCCGAGACGACCAGGATCGCCTGCCAGGAGCGGGCGCCGATCGCGGTCAGATACGTGGCTGCGATCGCGACCACCAGGCCAGCGGATGCGGTGAGGCACAGCTGTGCGATGCCGTCGACCCCGCTCTCTGCGAGAGCCGTCGCGACCAGGACCAGGCCGTAGGCGAAGCCGGCACCGACGTAGAGGAATCGCCAGCGCGCAGGACGCACCGCGGCGAGGGCGGCGACAGCGAGAAGCGTCGCCGCCCCCGCTGTCGGGACGATCGACGGCTCGCGCCAGGCCACCATCACGGCCGAGGCGAGAGCCAGATGGGCGGCGACGAGCAGGATCGGGCCGACGCTCTTGCCCGCCATCCGGCGCGGCATCCGGCGAGGCATCCACCACAGCATGGCCGAGATCGCCAGGACCATGCCGATCAGCACGGCGACGGATGCCGGCAGCACGAACAGCCCGCTGCACCCGAGAACGAGCATCGCGACGGCGGCGAACGCGATCGCGAGTCGAGACGCGGGCACGGCGAAGAACCGCGCACCTTCGCGTTCACGGGCGAGCACGGCGTAGACGGCCAGACCCCCGCCGACCGCGGCGAGGCCGATCGGGCCTCCCCAGCCCGCGATGCCTCCCTCGGTCAGCGGGGGAATCTGTCGGAGGAAGGCGATCACGGTGGTCCCGCCGGTGATCCCCGCGAGCATCAGCAGCACGGCTGACGGCACGGCGAGCACGGTCAACGCGCCGGCGACCGTGTATCCACGCGGCACCCGGGACGGCAGCGGCACCAGCACCCCCACCAGGACCAGCGCGACGGATGCCACGGCCGGAGCGATCGCGAAGTGCCACGACGTGTCCAGGTCCCGGATGCCGGAGATGCCGTAGACGGCGAGCATCAACGCCGCGGACCCTGTCGCGCCGACGACGTACGACCACAGGGGCCTGAGCATCCGCCGTGCGGCGATCACGGCGTGCGCGGCGATGAGCAGCAGCAGTCCGCTCGCCGTCGACAGCGTCATGCTCATGTCGCCGTCGATCCTCACCAGCAGCAGGAGGGCGCTCACGACGGCGACCAGCTGCACCGCGACGAGAGTGGTGCGCTCGACCACGGGCAGCCTGAGCCACTCGACGATCGCGCCCGCGAACGCGACACCGATCGCACCGACGGCACCGGAGAGCGCCGTGCCGCCCGCAGCACCGAGCATCGCCGGGGCGACCGACAGCGCCACCACGGCGACCCACTGCCAGACCCGGATGTCGAAGCGCCTGCCGGCGCCGAGCACCGCGAGAGAGGCGACGGCAGTCGCGACCGCCGCGGTGCCCCACGGATCGATCTGCGGAGCCGCGAGCTGCGCGACCGCGTGCACGTCGAGCCCCGCGAACACGAGCCCGAGGCCACCGACCGCTTCGGCGGAGAAGCGCAGGCCTCGGCGGGACAACAGCCAGGCTCCACCGAGGAACAGCAGAGTGATGAGCCCGACGATCACGCTGCGCACAGCGCGGTCAGCGAGGTCGGGGTTGAAATAGGTGAAGACGATGGCTGCGACGGCGAAGAGCCCTGCCCCGGCGGTGGCCAGCACCGACTGCAGCGTCGCACTGCTCTGCGCCGGTGCCTCGGCACTCCGCGCTCCCCCGCCCGGCGGTTGTGGCGACGACGGCGGCGCCCCCGCCGCCTCCGCCGGAGACGGTGCGTCGGACAGGGGGATGGACACACGGGTGGCGACAGCCGCGTGAACGGTCGGGACGCGACGGAGAGTCTCGTCGCGCGCGCGGATGGCGACGGCGGCCGCGAGCGACGCCTTCCAGATCTCGATGCCCACAGGGCCGCGAAGGTCGGAACCGCATCGCGCGCAGCATCCGCCGTCCAGTGGCCACTGACACACCGGGCAGGTCCCGCCGTCGAGCAGATACCGCGCGACCGCTTCACCCCAGGTGATCGACGAGGCCTCAGCGCTCGGGGTCGATGCGACGGTCATCGCTGCTCCTCGGAGTCGGGGACCCAGCGCAGGATGTCTCCGGGTTGGCATTCGAGCACGCGGCAGATCGCCTCGAGCGTCGTGAAACGCACCGCCTTGGCTCGACCGTTCTTGAGCACGGCCACGTTGGCCGGGGTGATGCCGATCGCGTCGGCGAAGTCCTGCACGCTCATCTTCTTGATCGCGAGCTGCACGTCGAGGTCGATGACGATCGGCATCAGACGACCTCCGACATGTCCTGCTCGAGTTCGAGAGCCTTGCGCAGCAGACCTCGCAGCACGACCACGAGCAGCGCGAGCGCGGCGCTGACCACGATGCCCAGCACCGCGAGCAGCGAGAGAGACAGAGACACGGAACGACTGGCGACGATCACCAGGTACGACGCGAGGATGACCACCCCGGCCGCGATGAGAGCGCCGAGGATGATGTCGACGTATCGGAACGCCTCGACACGGAAGATCCGATCGTCCTGCACGAGCGAGAGCAGGAACCAGATGCACACGAGCGTCACCTGGATCAGCGCGAGGAAGAGCACGGCGCCGATGATGCCCGGAACCTCGAGCCAGGCGACGTCGGGATTGCGGACGGCCGTGATGCGGGCCACCTCGGGGATGACCAGGGTCTGGCTCGCCAGCAGGAGTGCGAGCAGAACGATGATCAGCGCCTTGAGAACGCGAGTGACACGAGGATGCATGGTTGCCCTATCGATCGCCAATGGGTATCTATCGAAAAACGATACCCAGCGGAGATGGCTCATCGCCAGCGACGCTCGCAGCTCTCAGCGGATCCGCAGGCAGAGTGCCGGGTGCGCGTGCGAGACCGGAGCCGGTCGGCCCACGAACCGCTACGACTGATCTGCGTCGAAAGGGGAGTCGAGCGAGTCGGTGAGCTCGGCCAGCAGCGCCTCGATCTGCGGCTCGACATGCTGCGAGATCGCGGCCTGGATGTAGATGCGATGGCGCAGCAGGATGCCGCAGATCTCGCGGCCGACCATGTTGGCGTACTCGTCGGCGAGCGCGACCTCCTGCCGCAGGGCGACCTTGGCCTCATCGCTCAGCGGGGGCAGGGGCGGCAGGTCGGCGACGGCCTCGTCGGCCATGCCGGCGATCGTGAAGAGGAACGGCGCGCCCGGAACCGGCTCGGGGTCGAGCGGCAGCCCGTCGAACTCGGGATCCAGACCGTCGGCCGGGCGATAGCTGCGGGCCCGATTCCGCGCGGCCTGTTGATCGAGTTCACGCTGCAGCATCGGCAGGTTCCTGGCGGTGTACTCGGCCACGGCGTGATCGACGATCGTCTTGATCCGCGTCGAGAGTCCGTGCTGCACACCGTGTGGTGTGTTCGAGCCGATACCCGCCGCAGACAGGATCGGCGACCCCAGGCAGCGTCGACAGGGCGCGACCCGACCACGATGGGTCGCCGGCTCCCAGCGCGGCACCCAGCGCAACCAGGCGTCGACGGCCTGGTCGACCTGCGTCTCCAACGAGCGCTCCACACCTAGAGCGTACGGCTCGGGCGCCGCTCACGCGGAGATTTCCGCGTCACGGCGGGGCGTCACTCGTCTTCGTCGCGTTCCCACGGCCACTGCGGATGCTGCGCACGCGTGCGCCGGAGTGCGATGCCGCCCCAGGCCGCGATCACCGCGGCGGCGAGGAGCACCGCGCTCGCTCCCCCGCGCACGAGATCGCCCGCCACGACTGTCGCGACGATCATGTCGCCTCGCACGGCGGCGACCGCGATCCACACGACGACCAGGTGCGCGAGTGCCGTGGCCAACGCGACCGCCGGCGCAGACACGAACGACGGCTGCGCCCGCCGCAGCGACGACCGGAGCGACAGCGCGAATGTCACCACGGCGGCCAGCATCCCGATCGCACCGGGCAGCGGCCCGAGACCTCGGACGGCGATGATGTCGCTGTCGGTCACGATGCTCACCGCACCGAGGCCGAACACCGCGAGGGCGAAGAAGCCGATCGTGGCGAGCACCAGCGCCAGAATGACCGAAACCCCCGCGGACTCGGGTCCGCGGGGGTTCGGCGACGACATGTTCGTGACTACCTCGCCAGCGTGGGGCCGGCTTCGAGCGTGCGCTCGTACTCGCGCTGCGCCTCGGCGTTGAGCTCGGTCTTGCGCGCACCGCTGCGGGCGACCCAGGCGCCGAACCAGATCGTGAGCTCACGGGCGAAGACGAATGCCGCGATGGCGAGCGGGTGGAAGAGCTGCGCGCCGATGAGTTCGCTGCCCTCGCGAGCGGTCAGCAGCCAGAACGGCGCTTCGAAGAGCGCACCGAGGATGTGCCCGCCGTAGGCGACGAGACCGACGATGATCCCGAAGACCACCCAGAGTCCCCAGCGTCCCCTGTTGATGAAGGCACCGAGCAGCCAGAAGCCGAGGAAGAACCCGACGACCGGAACCCAGTATGCCCAGGTCATCAGAGGAGCGAGGGCGGCTTCGCCGATGTTCTCGCCCGTGATGTCGCCCGCGACGGCTCGGAGGCCGAGCGTCGCACCCAGGTAGAGGATCGCGAAGGCGATGGTGGCGAGCAGACCGATCGCGCCCGCGGTCCCGCGGTTGCCGCGTTCGCGGGGCGGCTCGGGAGCCTGCACGAAGATCGGCTGCTGCTGGATCGGAACGACGGCGGGCTCGGCAGGCGCCGGCTCCGAAGGGACGATCCGGGTCTCGGCGTGATCGGTCGACGAGTACGCGGCTCCGGCCAGCGCGGACTGCTCGTGCGCGGCCGGCGTCGTGTGCGCGGCGGTCGCGTCAGCATCCGTGTGCGAGTACTTGGTCGTGTCGGCATCCGTGTTCCACGACTTCGTCGTGTCGTCTGCGTCGTCGAGGTACTTCGGGTCGTTGAGCTCCGGCGTCGCGAAGGTGCCGGGGTGGTCTTTCTCTGCAGCCTCGAACGCGGCGACATCGGGGTCGACTGCGGGCTGGGTCTGTGTCGTGGCCGACGTCTCGTTCGTACGGTCCGCGGGCGCGCGATGCACGCCTGCACTCGCTGCGGCGGCGTCGTCGAGTCCAGCGTTCGCGCTGTCGACGACGTCGTTGACGTCTTTCGGCCGCTCGGGCTGGGGAACCTCGGGGTCACTCATGGGTGCGCCTCTCATCGGATGTGTGCTCTGCGAGATTACCGCCGCCCGACCGCGCCCCGACGGAGGCGTGCCGACGTGTCGCCCAGCCCGTGATCACGCGCCTCGCTCTCCCGACGCGACGGCGCCGCTATCGAAGAGTGGCGCGGAGGACGTCGCCGACGAACGACGCGACGACCGGCACGATCGGCATCGAGAACCAGATCAGCGCACCCACCACCCCGATGCACAGCACTGCGGCGATCCAGCTGATCGCCACGTTCCGCCCCGCGACACGTGTCATGCCATCACGCTACGACCGCTGATGCCGCGCCCGGCATCGCAACGCCGGGATCGGTGCGACCATGACCCTCGATCAGCCCTTGGTCGCGCCGGCCGTCAGCCCGCCGACGATGTACCGCTGCAGGAACAGGAACAGGATCATCACCGGGATGGCCGCCATCACGGCTCCGGCCGAGAACGCCGACCAGTCCGCGTAGCGCGGGTTCGCGACGAGCTTCGTCAGGCCGACGACCAGGGTCTGCTGGTCGACGTCGACGAGCATGACGCTCGCGATCACGTACTCGTTGACCGTGCCGATGAACGACAGCAGCGCCACCACCGCGAGGATCGGCGCGACCAGAGGCAGGATCATCGTGAAGAAGATGCGGGCGTGACCGGCTCCGTCGATGCGGGCGGCCTCGTCGAGCTCCATGGGCAGGGTGTTGAAGAAGCCGTACATCAGGTAGGTGTTCACTCCGAGCGCGCCGCCCAGGTAGACGAGGATCAGGCCCGTGTGGGTGTTCAGGCCGATGGCGGGGAACCAGTCCCCCAGCGTCGACATCAGCAGGAAGATCGCCACCACCGCGAGCAGCTGCGGGAACATCTGCACGACCACGATCGTGACGAGGCCGATGCGACGGCCGGCGAAGCGCATGCGTGAGAAGGCATATGCGGCGAGGGCTCCGATGAAGACGGTCACCGCCCCGGTGACCACTGCGATGATCAGCGTGTTCAGGAACCACAGTCCATAGGGGTTCTGCGGATCGCTGAGGATGCGCACGTAGCTGTCGAACCCGAACGCCGAGAACAGCTGGTTCGAGCCGGTCAGCGTGCCGTTCGGGTTGAGCGAGGCCGAGACGACGTACAGCAGCGGGAAGAGCGCGAAGGCGCTCACGACGATGGCGACCACATGGCGCCATCCGGTGTCTGCGAACCACGCGCCGAAGCCACGACGACGGGGCGCGAGGTTCTGCGCGACGGCGACGGGGCGGGCAGTGCCGGTGTCCGTGATGCTCATGTCAGTTCAGCTCCTCGAGGGCCTTGGTCTTGCGGAAGCTGATGATCGAGATCGTCGCGACCACGATGAAGATCAGGATCGTGAACGCGGAGGCGAGACCGTAGTCGCGGGACTGGCCCGTGAACGCCACCTTGTAGACCATCGATATCAGGATGTCGGTGTGTCCGACCGGGATGCTGACGTCCTCGAAGCGCGGCCCGCCCTTGGTCAGCATGTAGATCAGGTTGAAGTTGTTGAAGTTGAAGGCGAACGACGAGATCAGCAGCGGCGCGACCGTCACGAGCAGCAGCGGCAGCTTGATGCGGCGGAACACCTGCCACGGGTTCGCGCCGTCCATGACGGCCGCCTCGTTGACGTCCTCGGGGATGCCCTGCAGAGCCCCCATGCACACGAGGAACATGTAGGGGAAGCCGAGCCAGAGATTGACCAGCAGCACCGACACCTTGGCGAGGTTCGGGTCGGTGAGCCACGGGATGTCCGCTCCCCCGAAGATCACCTGGTTGATGAACCCGAAGCTCTCGTTCATCATGCCCGCCCAGACGAGAGCCGACAGGAACGCGGGGAACGCGTACGGGAGGATCAGGATGATCCGGTAGCCGTTGCGGAACCGCATCCGCGTGTTGTTGAAGACCAGCGCGAGCAGCAGCCCGAGGAAGAACGTGGTCGCGACCGAGAGCACCGCGAACACGAACGTCCAGATGGTCACCGAGATGAGCGGACCACGGATGTTCTCGTCGGTCACCGCGCGCACGAAGTTGTCGAACCCGACGGTGGTCTGCCATCCGGGCAGCAGCTCTGCGCCGTCCTCGGCGATGAACGACCCCTGCCCGGTGTCGGAGTAGACGGCACCGGTCGTCGTGTCGGTGATGGTGTCGGCACCCGCGTCGTACTCGAGCGTCGAGACGTACAGGTAGCCCTTCTGACCGTCCGGGGCACGCAGGCTGCCGTCGTTCGGGTCGTCGCTGAACGGCACCGAGAGCTTCTCGAGCTCTTCCGACAGGGTGAAGACCTTCGCGAGCGGCAGCGTCGTCCATCCCTCGACGGCGACGGCCTGGCCACCCTCGAAGTCGGCGTCGACCTCTTGCAGCGGCTGCTCAGCGGTGCCGAGCAGCGCGTCACCCGATTCGGGGTCGGTCACGAGCAATCCGTAGGTTCCGAGCTGCTCGACGACCGTGACCGGATACGTCGCCGAGTCCTCGACCCGCTCCTGGGCCGAGGCGAGGAGCGACGAGATCGCCTGGTCCTTCGTGCCGTTGTGCCCGGTGCCGTAGTTCGTGAAGCCGATGTAGCCCGTGTAAAGCAGCGTGAACACCTGGAAGATGATGAGGAAGATGATGCCCGGGGTCAGGTACTTCGCGGGGATGCGCTTGCGCGAGAAGTAGATGTAGTTGACGAGGACCGTGACGGCCACGACCAGGCCGAGCACCAACCACTCCTGCTGGCTGAACAGCACGAATGCCGCGTACAGCGCGATGGCGTCGACGATCGCCAGCAGCAGGATCTTCAGCAGCATCCATCCGATCGGCCCGGATGCCGCCTCGGCGATCCCGGCGGCCTGGCGCTGGCGCTTGGTCAGTGGAGCCGTGGGCTCTTCGGTCAGTGTCATCTCGTCCCCGTCGTCGAGCTGCCGGGGCGGACGAGGTCCGCCCCGGCAGGGATTGTGCTGGGTGTCTTACTTGATCGCTGCGGTGACGTCGTCGACGAGCTTCTGCCACGTCGACGCCGGGTCGGAGCCGTTGATGATCGCGGCCTCGGCCACGCCCCAGAACTCCCAGACCGAACCCATCGCGGGGATCGCGGGCATCGGGACGGCATCCGCACCGACGGCCTGGAAGCCGGCGATGATCGCGTCGGACGCGGCGGTGTCAGCGGCGGCCGTGAGTGCGGGCAGGATGTTGCCGGCCTCGAACAGCGCGAGCTGCACCTCTTCGGTGCCGATGTAGTTCACGAGGAAGTCGTTCGCGGCGACCTTGTTCTTCGACTCGGAGCTCACGAAGAACCCCTTGACGCCCGCGAACGGCGAAGCGGTCTCTCCCGTGGGGCTGGGGATCGGGTCGATCGCCACGTTGATGCCGGCATCGGTCGCTGCACCGACGTTCCACGGGCCGGTCAGCCAGAAGGCCGCGGTGCCGTCGAGGAACTGCTGCTTGGCGATCTCACCGTCGATGTCGGTGTTCAGCGTGCCCGCTGCGCCCTGAGCGGCGAGCCAGTCGGCGAATGCCGTGCCGCCCTCGCTGCCGAGCTGGAGGTCGGCGGCGTCGTAGCTGCCCGAGTCATCGGTGCCGAAGACCGGGGCGCCGAATGCCGTCTGGAACGGGTACAGGTGGTAAGGGTTGCCCTCGGTGCCCTGCTCGACCACGAAGGTGCCCTTCGAGACCATGTCGTCGAAGCTCGTCGGGGCGGCGGGGACCATGTCGGCGTTGCGCAGCACGGCGATGTTCTCGACCGCGTAGGGAAGCATGTAGACGGTGCCGTCGTACGTCGCGGCCTGGAGTGCGACGGGCAGGTAGTCGGCCGACGAGTCGCCGAGCTCGAGCGGGGCGACGACGCCGTTGGTCGACAGCTCGCCGAGCCAGTCGTGCGCACCCATGACGACGTCGGGGCCCTTGCCGGTCGGCACCTGCTGGATGAAGTCGTCCTTCATGTCGTCGACGGACTTGCCCACGAGTTCGACCTTGACCCCGGTCTTGTCCTCGTAGGAATCGGCGGCGCTCTGCAGCGCCGCGACCCGCTCCGCGTCGACCCATACGGTCAGCGTTCCGCTGTTCTCGCCCTCGGCCGAGTCGCCGCCATCGGTCGCGGTCGAGCAACCGGCAAGCGTAAGAGTCGAAACGATCGCGATGACGCCGGCGGCGACGATGCCCCTCTTGTTCACCTTCATTGGTGTGTGCCTCTCTGAAGTGCTGGTGACCTGCAGGACTGCAAGCGCTTACAGTATGCAACGAGAACGCTGAGAATGGCAATGCAAGAAGCCTTCGATATCAAGCTGTGACCGCGGAATCCGGGGTGAGGCGTGATGGAAGCGCTTCCAAACAAGCGTGAAAACGGCCGTGCCGATACACTTTGCTTATGGCTGACAGTTCCTTTGACATCGTCTCGAAAGTGGATCACCAGGAGGCCGAGAACGCCCTCAACCAGGCGCGCAAGGAGATCGAGCAGCGCTACGACTTCAAGGGCACCGGCTCCTCCATCGCCTGGAGCGGCGAGCAGATCCTGATCATCGCCGGCACCGAGGAGCGCGCGAAGGCCGTTCTCGACGTCTTCCAGTCGAAGCTCATCAAGCGAGGCATCTCGCTCAAGAGCCTGGAATCGGGTGACCCCTTCGCGAGCGGCAAGGAGTTCCGCATCGTCTCGACCCTCAAGGACGGCATCTCCTCGGAGAACGCGAAGAAGATCAACAAGATCATCCGCGATGAGGGACCCAAGGGCGTGAAGAGCCAGATCCACGGCGACGAACTGCGCGTGCAGTCCAAGAGCCGTGACGACCTGCAGTCCGTGATCTCCCTGCTGAAGGGCTCGGACCTCGACCTCGACCTGCAGTTCATCAACTACCGCTGATCTCTCCGTTCGAAGGGGGGACGGATGCCGAGGCATCCGTCCCCCCTTTCTGTGCCCTCAGATCCCATTCCGATATATGGGCGGGAGTGCCCGAGACTGGATGCAGTCGCGTCCCGAACGCGACAGACGATGCGGCGATGCATGACGCGCTGCCGAACCACGGCTCCGCGCTTCGCGGATCGCGGTTCCCGCCTTGTGGGGACTGGGCGCAGTGCAGCTCCGTGCGCGCCATCGTCTGTGGCCGGCGGGTGTCCCAACACCCGTCGGCCACAGAAATCACCCGTACCGAACTCTGCGACGACGCCCCGAGGGCGAGCGCCGATGTGCTCGCCCGAAAACTCGTCTGTGGATTATTGGCATCGCGAACGACTTCGTGATGTAGTGGCCGTCCGGGCACATCATGGGGAGCCCGGATCTGGAAAGCAACTGGGGGCAATCCATGAACAACAACACCTCGATGACGAGTGTCAGAGAAAGCAAGCAGCTCTTGGCGGAGGAGGTTTTTCAGCACATCGGCGCGCAGATCGTCGACGGCGTGCTGGAGCCGGGGTATCGAATCCGCGATGTCGATGTCGCTGAAGAACTGCATGTGTCACGGACGCCGGTGCGAGAGGCGTTACAGCGCCTCGAGCGTCTCGGGCTCGTGACGATGTACCCGAGCAGATACACCGAGGTCACCGCGGTCACTCCCGAGACCGTCGAGCAGACGCTCGAGTTCGCGGGGTATCAGGCAGGCATCGCGGCGCGCATGGGCATCGCGCGCATGAGCCAGGAGGAACGCGAGAGCCTGGCGGAACTCGTCGAAGAGATGTACACGGCGCTCGACGACGACGTGCACATCTCCAACACCCGATGGGCGGTGTTCTCGTTTCTCAGCGCACGAAGTCGAAACCTGCAGCATCAGGTGCTGATCAACGACGCGAGCATGGCGCTGTTCCGCAACCTCCGCGGCTGGAGCGTTCCCGAGAACGACCGGGAGCGCATGCTTCTGGTCTATCGGAACTTCCACGACGCGGTGCTGCGCGGCGATGCCGACGAGGCCGAGCGCCAGGCGCGTCTGATGCACTACGTCTGAGCGCTGCGGCTGAGCACTCGCCGCTGTCGGCGCTCGACGATGTCAGCGCGCGGCCGTCCAGCCTCTGACCCACCGGTCGAGGCGCCGATACGCTTCCTCTCTCGCCTCGTGGCGAGAGAGGAAGACATCGTGAAGGGCCCCGTCGATGCGCTCGACGGTGACGGACGGGCCGAGCTTGAGCGACGCCCGCGCGATGTCGTCCACCACCAGAACCGAATCTGCGCTGGTGAGGTCTTCGGACCATCGCGTGGGTGTCGCCGAGCGGGCAGACAGCAGCACGCACACGGCTGCGTCGATCGACAGCCCCGCCGAGACCTGGGCGTGTCCGGTGAGGATCGCGTGGAACCATCCTGCGTGCACCGCCATGGTCTGTGCCGGCCGCCACAGCAGGTTCACCTCGACAGGATCCTCGGGATCGGCGACCTCCTGCTGCGCGCGCGTGTAGAACCCGAGATCGACCTGCGGGGCCACCTCCCGAGGAGCCCACCGCGCCTGCAGTTCGGCCATCGGCGCGATCAGCGGGCGTGCCGATGCGACCTGGAACTCGAGCCATGGACTGTTCAGGATCACCGCATCCGCCGTCTCGGGGTGCCGCGATGCCCACAGGCTCAGGGTGAGCCCACCGGTCGAGTGGCCGAGAAGCACCAGACGGCGCGCGGATGGGGTGGCCTCGGGGCCACGGCCCATCGCGTGCAGCGCCGCGGCGATGTCGTCGTCATACGCGACGAGGTCGGTGATGTAGCCAGGGGTCTGCCCGTCGCGCAGGCTGCGTCCGTACTTGCGCAGGTCGAGTGCGAAGAAGCGCGCACCTCGCGCGGTCCAGAAGCGAGCGAGTCGCTTCTGGAAGAAGTAGTCCGACCAGCCGTGCACGTAGAGCACGTCGACGTCCTCGAGCGGAAGACGGCGACCGCTCATGCGATGCCACCAGGGCAGCTCCCTCGGCAGCGCCCTCACGAGCGTGGCGAACAGCGGGCCCTCGTCATCCTCGCCGAGTTCGAGCGTGAGCTGCTCGAATTCGTCGCCGAGAACGTCCGGTATCCACTCAGCCATGCCGCCAGGCTAGCCGACGGTGTGCAGGCTACTCGGGAGCGGTGTGTCCGACCGTGAGGTTGCGCGCGACCGTCTCTGCCAGCGGAACCGGGTCGGCAGCACCGGATCCGTTGTCGTACGTCACCATCCGGATCCAGTCGAGGCCGACGCGCAGGTCGAGGATGTTCTCGCCGCGCTCACCCGTGCTGGCCTTGGCGGCGTCGGCTCCCTCGACCTCGACGGGGTCGCCCTCGAGCTTCTCGAATGCCCAGGCTCCTGCGGGAAGCGTCGTGAGCATCAGGTAACTCGACCCTTCGTACTCGCTTCCGGACGACTTGAAGTAGCAGATGCGTGAGCCGTTGACGACCTGATACACCTCAGCAGGGATCCCCCAGCCGCCGAAGTCCGTGAAGAGAGTCGCGTCCGACACTCCGAATGCGGCGTTCACCTGCTCCGGCGTGGCGAAGCGGTCACACGGAGCACCGACGATGTCGCTGTCGACGTACTCGACCTCGCGCACGCTCGCAGCCGCCGACGAGGCGATCCTCCGCAGACCTTCCTCGATCCGGGCGGCGTCGTCCGTGCCGAGATCGGGATCGACGACGGTTGCCGACAGCAGAACGTCTCCGTCGGGCAGCTCGAACCCGCAGCGCCCGTACTCGCAGCCAGCCGTTTCACCCCAGAAGCCCTCACGCTCTGTCGCACCCGAGATCACAGCCTGCGCGTCCGGAACGATCGTGACCTCCCAGCTGCGCTCGGTGTCGCCGGTGGAGCAGGCGATGCCCCCGGCCCGCTGGAACATGTGCTGCGCTGGCCCGGGAAGCCAGCTCATCGCCGACACCACGGAGAGCACCGGCTCGACCGGCGTCGACGGCTCGCCCAGCAGCTCTGCCATCGTTGCGGCGACGTCGTCGCAGCTCACGTCGAACGCGGTCTCGGGCTCGACGGCTGCCTCGGGGGTCGGCGTCGCTGTCGGCGTTGCCGAGGCGGACGCCGACGGCGAGCCGGTGGGCTTCGGTGTCGGCTGGGCCGTGCACCCCGAGACGAGCAGCACAGCTGCGGTGCCGAGGACGATCAGAGAGCGCAGTCGCATGCACTCAGCCTAGGGATGTCGACTCCCCGACATGAGAGGTGCCGACAACGATCCGGCGTCAGTCACTCTCCGCGAGAGACGCGCACCATGTCGTCACGCGGCACGACCTTGACACGGGCACGCTCCTGCGGCGCACCGAGCGCGACCTCGTGCTCGTCGAGTCGATGCCAGCCCTCGAGGTCCGTCCACTTGACGCCACGCTCCTGCAGCAGCGCGGGGATCGCCTCTTCCGACGGGTCCTCCGGGTGCCACCACGAACCCTGGTCGTTGATGATGTGCCGCACGGTCTCCATGGCATCCGACTTGGTGTGGCCGATGAGTCCGACCGGTCCGCGCTTGATCCAACCGGTCGCGTAGATGCCCGTCATCTGCTGGTTCGAGTCCTTGGCGAGCACCTGGCCCTCGCGGTTGGGGATCACACCGTGCTTCTTGTCGAACGGCACACCCGGAAGCGGCGAGCCGAAGTAGCCGATCGCGCGGTAGAGCGCCTGCAGCGGCACCTCGCGAATCTCACCCGTGCCCACGGCGCCGCCCTGTCCGTCGGGCTTCGTGCGCTCATAGACGAGGGCAGCGACGCGGCCGGACTCGTCCTTGAGGACCTCGACCGGGCGCGCCCAGAAGTGCAGGTGCAGACGACGAGATGCCGTGCCTCCGGCGTTGTTCACCGAGTCGCGCTTGCGCCACGACTGCAGGATGCGATCGATGACCATGACCTGCTTGTTGCTGGCGACCGCGTCCTTCGACGCGTCGTCGTAGTCGAAGTCCTCGTCGTACACGACCATGTCGACGTCGCGCAGCTCGCCGAGTTCGCGCAGCTCGAGCGGCGTGAACTTGACCTGCGCGGGGCCACGGCGACCGAACACGTGCACGTCGGTGACCGCGCTCGCCTTCAGCCCCTCATAGACGTTCTCGGGGACCTCGGTGACCAGCAGGTCCTCAGCGTGCTTGGCCAGCATGCGGGCGACGTCGAGAGCGACGTTGCCGTTGCCCAGCACGCCGACGGATGCGGCATCCAGCGGCCACTCGCGCGGCACGTCGGGGTGTCCGTCGAACCAGCTCACGTAATCGGCGGCACCGTAGGAGGCGACCGCGTCGATGCCGGGGATGTCGAGGGTGGTGTCGCGGATCGCGCCGGTGGCGAAGATCACCGCGTTGTAGTGGTTCTTCAGATCGTCGAGCGTGATGTCCTCACCGAAGCGGACGTTGCCGAACAGACGGATGTCGCCGCGGTCGAGCACATCGCGGAGCGCGTTGATGATGCCCTTGATGCGGGGGTGATCCGGGGCGACGCCGTAGCGGACGAGGCCATAGGGCGCCGGAAGCTGCTCGAAGAGATCGATGGAGACGTCGAACTTGCGCTCGGCCTTCAGCAGGATGTCGGCGGCGTAGATGCCGGCGGGGCCCGCTCCGACGATGGCCAGTCTGAGCTTGGTCATAAGGGGTCCTTTCGTATGCCGTCACATCCGGAGCGCGTGGCACTGGGGCCACGACGCATCAACTGGAGCGTTCGACGAGGGTCTCTGCGAAGCGGGTGAGCGCTTCACGCACGGTGCCGCGCGGGAGCGGGGCGAGCGCATCGATCGCATCCTGGGTCCAGGAGTGCGCGAGCGCGAGGGTCTTCTGAGTGCCGACGTGATCGCGCAGCTCGGTGAGCGGCCCGTCGAGGATTGCGGGGTCCGCCCCCTCGGCGATGCGGGACACACCCTCGTCGATGCGTCCGGCGAGATCGATCGACGCATCGTCGGTCTCGGCCTTCAGCAGCAGATAGGGCATCGTCGGCACCCCGGCGCGCAGATCTGTGCCCGGCACCTTGCCCGTGTCCTCGGGCTTCGCCGAGAGATCGATCACATCGTCGAGCAGCTGGAACGCGACGCCGATCTTCTCGCCATAGACGCGCAGCGGCTCTTCATACTGCGCGGGCGCGTTCGAGAAGATCACACCGCCCTGCGTCGCCGCGGCGATCAGAGAGCCGGTCTTGTCGGCCAGCACCTGGAGGTAGAACTCGATGGGGTCGTCGCCGGGCTGAGCGCCGATGGTCTCGTGCATCTGCCCCAGGACGAGTCGCTCGAACGTGTCGGCCTGCAGACGGATCGCCCGCTCGCCCAGTCGGGACATCAGCTGGCTCGCACGGGAGAACAGGATGTCGCCGGTGAGGATGGCGATGTTGTTGCCCCACACGGTCTGCGCCGCAGGCACACCGCGACGGCGGTCGGCCCCGTCCATGACGTCGTCGTGATACAGCGAGCCGAGGTGGGTGATCTCGAGGGCCTTCGCGACGTCGATCACCTGGTCGGTGTTGCCGTCGCCCAGCTGTGCCGCCAGAAGGGTCAGCACGGGGCGGATGCGCTTGCCCCCCGCCTCATAGAGGTAGCGGCTGGCCGCGTCGGCGAGCGGGTCGGCGACGCGCACATCGTCGGCGAGACCGGTCTCGACACGCTCGAGACCGTCTTCGATCGCCTGAGCGACACGTCGCCCTGCCGTGCCGATGAAGACACGGTCGCTGAAACCGAGACGGCTCGCCAGTCGCGAACCCGGGGCTACGCGGCTCGAAGTCACGATCTCAGCCTACCGTCGTCAGCTGTGGGGGTTCGCGCGTCGTACTCACGCGGCCTTGAACGCCCGGTGCAGTGCGACGATCCCGAAGGAGAGGTTGCGGTACTCGACCTCGGTCCAGCCGGCCTCGCGGATCCACGCGGCGAGCTTCTTCTGATCGGGCCAGTCGCGGATCGACTCGTTCAGGTAGTCGTAGGCGTCGCCGTTCGTTCCCGCGACGCGGGCCACTCGGGGCAGCACCTGCGAGTTGTAGAACCGGTATCCGGCGCGGAACAGCGCACCGGGCGGGGTCGAGAACTCGTTGATCACGAGGCGGCCGCCCGGCTTCGTCACGCGCAGCAGCTCGCGCAGCGCCTTCTTGGGGTCGTTGACGTTGCGGAGGGCGTACGACATGGTGACGGCGTCGAACTCGCCGTCGTCGAACGGCAGATCGGTGGCATCCGCCTGCACGAACGAGAGATTGCGGATGCTGCCGTGCCGACGCTTGCCCTCGGCGAGCATGCCGGGCGAGAAGTCGGCGGCGACGACCTGCGCTCCGCTGCGGGCGAGGGATGCCGACGACGAGGCGGTGCCCGCACCGAGGTCGAGGATCTTCTCCCCCGGTTTCGGCGCCACGGCCCTGGTCGTGGCTGCGCGCCAGAGGGCGTCGTTGCCGACCGTCATCGCCGTGTTCGTGCGGTCGTATCCCGCGGCGACCTGGTCGAACATGCCGCTGACGCGGGCGGGGTCCTTGCCGAGATCGGCGCGGTTTGCTTCGTTCGAGGTCACAGGCCCAGTCTAGGCGCGAGGTGCAGCGCGTCGAGGCGATCGAGCCAGAGATCCGGGGTCGCATCGTCGAACGGAGCGGTCTGATCGCGCACGCGCCGCTCGAGGTCGAGCGCGAGCGCCTCGAGCGCGGTGACGATCTCGGCGGGGTATCCGTAGCGCACACGGTGCTCGGCCCACTCGTCTCGGTCGTCGACCCAGATACCCCGCGGCCCGTCGACCCGCACGACGTCGAGGTCCATGTCGATGCCGATCGCCAGCAGCGGGTCATCCGACCAGCGCACATCCCATCCGATGTCGATGTAGACCCGCATGCCCTTCGGGTGATCGCGGTTCACCGTCAGGGCGAAGTCGGACTGTCGCGGCACCAGCGTCACGTTGGGGGTCTCTGCGATGTAGGCCGCTCCCGGCCGAGCACTCGGCCAGCCGACCGGCTGCCCGAGCCAGTCGCCCCACTCATCGGCGCCGAGGTACACGCACTCGTGTCGCCAATGCGGAGAGCCGTCCCACTTGCGCCACTGGAAGATCATCTCGGTGCCGGGTTCGGGGCGGGCGTCGCTCATGCCCTCAGCGTAAGCGGGGTCTCTCACATCACGGTGATGCGGATGAGCGAGACCGCCCTGTCGTGGCGAGACCCACCTTTCGCCGCGAGACCCACCTTTTGCCCTGAGACCCACCGTTCGCCGCGAGACCCACCCTTTGCCGCGAGACCCCTGTCGAGAACGTGGGTCTCGCGACGGGAAGGCGGTCTCACGGCCGAGCCCCACCAATCCCGCGCCACCGCAGACCGAAACCGCCACCACCGCACGAAACCCCTGTCGGGAACGCGGGTCTCGCGACGGGAAGGCGGTCTCACGTCCGAGCACGGGTCTCGCACCGGACAGACGACCGCACCGGACAGACGACCGCACCGGACAGGCCGCTTCACCGGACAGGCGACCTCACCGGAAAGGCGGCACAGCGAAGGCCGGTCGACGAGCGACGAACTAGGCTGGAGAGGTGAGCAGCAGGCTGGTCGTGGAGACCCGTGAGATCGATCCGGTCGAGGATCTCCTGGCTTATGCCGACCCGTCGCGGCCCCTCGCATGGCTGCGTCGTGGTGACGGCATCGTCGCCGTGGGAGACGGCGTGGTCGAGACGATCCGCATACCCGCGGGCACGGCGCCCCTGCGCTCGGCCGCCATCGCCGCAGCCTGGCGAGACCTGGCTCAGGATGCCGAGATCGATGACGAGCTCGCGCTCCCCGGCTCCGGCCTCGTCGCCTTCGGCGCACTGACCTTCGATGAGGACTCCCACGCTGACAGCGTCCTCGTCGTGCCCGCGCTCGTGATCGGCCGACACCACGGGCGCACGTGGCTCACCCGCATCAGCTCGTCGTCGACGCCGCACTCCGCTCTCGCACCGCAGTCCGCTGCGTCGACGATCGCCTACGGCCCACACTGGGCCGGCACGGTGGGTCCGGGTGCGCAGAGCCCGCAGGGCTACCAGGATTCCGTGCGTCAGGCGCTCGCCCGCATCGCCGACGGCGAGCTCAGCAAGGTCGTTCTCGCTCGCGACCTCACCGGCAGCATCCCCGCCGGATCCGACCTGCGCCGTCTCGTGCGCGCGTTGTCGACCGGATACCCCGACACCTGGGCCTTCGCGGTCGACGGCCTGATCGGCGCGAGCCCCGAGACGCTCGTCACCGTGCAGCAGCACACCGTCACCGCCCGCGTGCTCGCCGGAACCATCGGACGTGGAGCCGATGCCGACGCCGACACCGCGGCATCCGCTCATCTGGCATCGAGCACCAAGGATCTCGACGAGCACGGCTACGCGGTGCAGAGCGTGCTCGCCTCGCTGCGCCCGCACACGCGCGCGCTGGCTGCGAGCGAGCAGCCGTTCCTGCTCAAGCTGCCGAACCTGTTCCACCTGGCGACCGATGTCGAAGGCGAGTTGGCCGACGGCGGTTCGTCGCTCGACCTGGTCGGCGCCCTGCATCCGACGGCAGCCGTGGCAGGAACGCCCACCTCCGCGGCGATCGCGACGATCCGCGAACTCGAGCCGTTCGACCGCGGACGCTATGCCGGTCCGGTCGGATGGGTCGACGCGGCAGGCAACGGCGAGTGGGCCATCGCGCTGCGCTGCGCGCAGTTCGCTGCCGCTGAGACCGACATCGCGGTCACCGCCTACGCGGGCGCGGGGATCGTCGCGGGCTCGGACCCCGAGTCGGAGCTGCTCGAGACCCGCGTCAAGTTCCGTCCGCTGGTCGACGCCCTCGCCTGACTCTCCGCGACGACGCGTTCACGATTCAGCATGAATCGCGGATGACGGTCTCCGTCAGGTCCGCTCAGGCCGACGAGGCGCTGACCATGCTGAATTGTGAACGCGGCGTCGGCCTGCTCAGCTGGCCGCGAGGCGCTTCTTCTCGGCCTCGACGTCGAAGGTGGCCGCCGGCCACTGCGGATCGATCTGCTGCAGTGCATCGAGCAGCAGCTCCTGCACGGCGAGGCGGGCGAACCACTTGTGGTCTGCCGGGATCACATGCCACGGCGCCGCAGCGGTCGACGTGCGGTCGAACACCGTCTGATACGCCGACATGTAGTCGTCCCAGAGCAGTCGCTCGTCGACATCGCCCGGGTTGTACTTCCAGTGCTTGTCGGCCCGCTCGAGCCGCTCCATCAGCCGCGACTTCTGCTCGTCGGGCGAGATGTGCAGCATGACCTTGATGATGCGGGTGCCTGATGCCGCAGCCTCCGCCTCGAACTCGTTGATCGCGTCATACCGACGTTCGATCTCGTCTGCCGGGGCCAGCGACCGCACCCGACCGATCAGCACGTCCTCGTAGTGCGAGCGGTCGAAGACGCCGATGAATCCGGGGTCCGGCAGCCGCTTGGCCACTCGCCAGAGGAAGTCGTGCGCGAGCTCCTCGTCGGTCGGCGCCTTGAACGCCGTGAGCGCGACACCCTGCGGGTCGACGCCGCCGACGACGTGCCGAACGATGCCTCCCTTGCCCGCGGAGTCCATCGCCTGCAGGATCAGCAGCACCGAGTCCTTCGCGACCCCGACGCGACTCTCTGCGAACAGCCGCTCCTGCAGCTGGTTGAGCTCGTCGAGTCCGGCCTCGAGATCCCGCCTGCCGTCGGCCTTCGCGCCACCGTACCCGGCGGTGCTCCGCGGATCGACATCGGAGAGACGGAATCCGTCGCCGACCTGGAGGGTCTTCGCCCACTCGTGCGCTGTCATGCGTTCATCCTGCCACTGCGGACGCTCTCTGCGCCGAACGGGATCAGCGCGCGAGCGGCACCTCGATCAACTGCCGGCCACCGGCCGGAGTCGTGAGGGCCTGATCGAGCGCGGTGCGGGTCGTGACGCGCTGGTACTCCCACCCGTAGGCGAGAGCCAGCTGCTCGAGACGCACCGCTTGGGGGGTGTAGAACGCCCTGTCGAGGTCGGCGCGAGCCGCGGTGCCCGCGACCTCCAGGCCGTCGAAGATCGTGCCGCCGCCGTCGTTGCCCACGATGACCTGGATGCGCGGCTCGCGCTCGTCCGGCGGCAGCATCAGCGCTCCGACATCGTGCAGGAAGGCGAGGTCGCCGAGCAGCACGCGGGTGACCCCGGGGGCGCCCCCGGCCTGACTCGCGAGAGCGATGCCGGTGGCGGTGGCGATCGTGCCGTCGATCCCGGCGAGTCCGCGGTTGGCGTGCACGGGGACCTTCTTGCCGCCCAGCACCGAGTCGGCCACCCTGACGAGACGGGAAGACCCGAACACGAGTCGGTCGTGCGGCCAGGTCGCACGCCAGACGGCATCGGCGAGGAGCTCGCGGTCGAGCGGACGGCGCACCGCTGCCAGCTCGGCCTTCACGGCATCGCGTCGAGCGGACGGATCATCGGAGGTGAGACCGCCCTGGTCAGGAGCCCGCTCGCTGAGGTCGACGGCGTGAGCTGCGGATGCCGTGAGCCAGGCGCCGAGCCACTCGCGGTCGGCGGGGCCGGTGGCGACCGCGACGGATGCTGCAGGCCTCGTGCGTCCGTTGAGGTCGAGAGCCTCACCGCCTCGGCGGACGGCGATCACCTCGACGTCGGCTCGCGACAGCAGGCGGGCCACCTCGCGGCTGAGAGTCGGATGCCCCAGCACGACGGCCCGCTCGATCCGTCCACCCAGCGCGTCGTCGGTCAGAAGCGCACGATAGCCGTGCACGACCTGGCGTCCGAAACGGGCGCCGCTGACGATCTCGGCGATCAGCGGCCAGGATCCGGCGTGCGCGACCTCTTCGGCATCCGGGCCGGCATCGGCGCCCGCGATGACGACGGTGCGCAGCCCGCGCTCGAGCACGAGCGCATCCGCAGCGACCGCTCTCGGAGCCTCACCGGCGGCGATGTCGACGGCAGGGAGGTCACCCGAGAGCGGCTCTCGTGACGGCAGATTCAGGTGCACGGGGCCCGAGACCCCGGGGAGGCCGTGCGCGGCATCCGCTCCCATCGCGACTGCCACGGCTGGTGCCGCGAGCCCCGACCAGTCGCCGTCGCCAGGAACAGGTGCGTCGATCTGCTCACGCACCCAGGAGGCGAACATGCCGGGTTGGATCGTCGCCTGGTTCGCTCCGACTCCGCGGAGCTCCGGCGGCCTGTCGGCGGTCAGCAGCAGCAGCGGCACTCCGGAGTGGAAGGCCTCCATCGTCGCCGGGAGGAGGTTCGCGACGGCGGTTCCCGACGTGCAGAGCACGGCGGTGGGAACACCGGTCTCACGCGAGAGACCCAATGCCGTGAACCCGGCGACGCGCTCGTCGATGCGCACGTGCAGGCGAAGGTGTCCCTGGTTCGCAGCGTGCACTGCGGCGAGCGCAAGCGCCTGAGAGCGGGAGCCCGGTGAGAGCACGAGATCGCGCACACCGTGACCGATGAGGTCGGCGATCAGGGATGCCGCGGCATCCATCGCCGGCGATGCTGTCACGGACGCGTGTCCGGCGCCGTGCCGTCGGGTGCGGTGCCGTCGTCGGTCTCGTCTTCGAGCTTCGCGAGTTCCTCTTCGAGACGGCGGATGCGGGCATCCTGCTCGCTCTTGCTGATGCTGCGGAGGAACTGGGGATCGTCGTCGGGCGCGAGGATCCGGATCGCCCCGCCGTTGTCGTTGGCGCGGCGACGGCCGAGCGTGAACCAGAGGATCCCGCCGATGACCGGAATGAAGACGACGATGGCGATCCAGGCGGCCTTGGGCACACCCCGGTGCCGCGTCGGCGGCTGCACTGCGCAGTCGACGATGCTGAACACCCAGAAGATGGCGGCCAGGAAGCCGCCCACGATCAACAGTCTCGCCACCCCTCCAGTGTAGGCGGGTCTGCGAGACGTGGATCCGCGGGGGCGCCTGCGGGCGGGCGCCGATGCCCGATCGTTAGACTGCGCGCACCATGCCTGCCCCGTCGATGCGACTGCGCCACCAGGGCGTCGAGCGGATGCTGGTCCTCCGGATCGGTCTCGCGCTCGGCCTCGCCCTGCTGCTGGTGATCGGCGCGTGGTCGACGTCGCACGGCACGGCGTATGCGCACACGACGCTGTGCCTCGCACCGGGTGCGAGCGTCGCGTCGGTCTCGGGCCACCACGCCGACACGAGTGTGACCGACACCACTCCGTCGGACACCGGGACCGTCGTGATCGCCGCGCTCTGCTGCTTCCTGCTCGTGCTGCTGTCGCTCCGGTCGGGCAGGGGCGCCACACTGATCCGGCGCGCCGTCGCGCATCGCGCATCCGCGCCCAGCCGTGCCGGTCCTCGCCGGCACGTGCCCGCTCTCACCCTCACGCAGCTCTCGCTCTCCCGCACCTGAATCAGGCACGCCGCTCGTCGGCGACCCCGGCCGCGCACTTGCCGCGGCCCGATCACCCTGCCTGATCCGAACCGTTGGAGAACCCCATGAAGACCCCTGTCAAGGCGACCCTGATCGCCATCGCCGTCGCGATCGTCCTCGCGATCGTCGGCATCGTCTACGCCATGTCGCAGCGAGCGGCCGATCCGTCGCCGCCCGAGGGTGAGAGGCTGCAGACCGTTCGCACCGACTCGCACGTGCTCGACGACGGCGGGCCCGATGCCGTCACGGTCGTCGAGTTCCTCGACTTCGAGTGCGAGGCGTGCGCCGCGTTCTATCCGATCGTCGAAGACCTTCGCGAGAAGTACGACGGCGAGATCACCTATGTCGTCCGCTATTTCCCGCTTCCGGGGCACATCAACTCGACGCAGGCCGCTCTCGCCGCCGAGGCTGCGGCGGAGCAGGACCGCTTCGAGGACATGTACCACCGACTGTTCGAGACGCAGGCCCAGTGGGGCGAGCAGGCGGAGGAGACGCCGGAGGTGTTCCGGGCGCTCGCCGTCGAACTCGGACTCGACATGGCCGCCTACGACGCTGCAGTCGCCGCGCCGGCCACTCTCGAGCGTGTGCAGGCCGACAAGAGCGACGGCGAGCATCTCGGAGTGCGCAGCACGCCCACCTTCTTCGTCGACGGCGAACCCGTCGTGCTGGAGGCGTGGGACGACCTCGAGGCGGCGATCGAGACAGCCGTGAACGGCTGAGTCGGGCAGGGCCACGTGCGACGGGCGTCGACGCCTTCGCCTGATCCGCGCCGCGGACTCAGTCGAGGTCGAGTCGGAGGATGCGGTCGTCGCCCGGCGAGGGGCTGCCGCGTCCGTCGGTGTTGTTGGTGAGCACCCAGAGCTCGTCGTCCGGACCGACCACGACGTCGCGCAGACGTCCGAGCTCACCCGTGAACCGATCGGTGCCTGAGGTCAGATCGTCGAGCGGCACGGTGCGCAGGCGCTCACCCCGGAGGTTCGCGATCACGATGTCCGAGCCCGTCACCGCGATGCCGCTCGGGCTCGCGGCATCCGGTCGCCACTGCTGCACGGGGTCGATGTAGTCGCTGTCATCGGCGATTCCCTCGACCTCGGGCCAGCCGTAGTTGCCGCCGGGCTCGATGACGTTGAGTTCGTCCCAGGTGTCCTGCCCGAACTCGCTCGCGTACATCGCGCCCTCGGCATCCCACGCGATGCCCTGCGGATTGCGGTGGCCGTAGCTGTAGACGGGCGAGGCGTCGAAGGGGTTGTCGTCCGGCACCTCGCCATCGGGAGTGAGTCGCAGGATCTTGCCCGACAGCGCGTCGAGGTCCTGAGCGCTGTCGCGATCGCCCGCGTCACCCGTCGTGACGTACAGCATCCCGTCCGGGCCGAAGGCGATGCGTCCGCCGTTGTGAGTGCCGGCGGCCGGGATGCCGTCGATCACCGCGGTGGGTTCGCCGAGCGACAGCCCGCCGGCATCCCCGACGATCGTGCGCCTCTCGACGCGGTTCTCCCCCTGCGCGGTGAAGTAGGTGAAGAGCTCGCCGTCGTGCACCGCGAGCCCGAGCAGCCCGCCCTCGCCACCGGGCTCGACTCCGTCGATGACAGCGACCTCGCGCTTCTCACCGTCGGCGGCGATCTCGAGCACGCGGGCGCTGTCGCGCTCGCTGACCAGAGCGACATCGCCGTGGAACGCGATCGACCAGGGCGCGTCGAGGTCTTCGACGTACGACTCCGTTCCCGACACGGGCGTCGGAGGCGACTGCGACGTGCAGGCCGCGAGCAGGGCGACGGATGCGGTGGCGACAGCGATCGACACGCGCCGACGCGCGGTCGAGGAGCGGAGGGATCGATGCGCGATCATGACTCCATCCAACGCGATGCCCCGCCGCACCGCCACCGCCGCACGCCACCACCGCGCCGCCCGGCCCCGCCCCGCCGCACCGCCGCAACCCTTCGAAGGGAGCGCCGCCCTCGCTACGCTGAGCGCATGGCCGAGGCGCGAACCCCCACATCGCATCCCGTCGTCGCCGTGCTGCGACGCATGCCGGCCACCCTCACGATGGTCGCGGTGATCCTCGCCGTCGGCGTGCTGTGGCAGGGCCTGTGGCGCCCCTTCGAGCAGACCGACCTGTTCGACGCCGTCGCCTACGGTCTGCGCAACCTCGCGCAGGGCATGTGGTGGACGCCGCTCACCGGCACCTTCTTCGTCAACGCGCCCTGGGTGTACGTGTTCACGATCTCGGGGTTCTGGGGCATGGCGTATCTCGAGTACCGCCGTGGAACCAGGGTCGCTCTCGCCTACTACTGGGTCGGGCAGCTCTTCGCGATCCTGGCCACCGCGCTCGTGCTCTTCTTCGCCTCGCAGCTGCCGTGGGCCTGGGCTCAGGAGCAGGCCCAGGCGCTCGATGTCGGCGCGTCGGGCGGCACCATGGCGTGCATGGCCGCCGCGGTCGGGCTCTTCCGCCCGCCGTGGCGGGTGCGAGGCTGGCTCGTGCTGCTCGGTTTCGTGTTCATCGCGATGCTGTTCTGGGGTGCGCTCGCGGATCTCGAGCATCTGCTCGCCGTGCTGCTGGTCCTGGTCGTCGACCGCTCCCTGCGCGTGCAGCGGACCACCGTGCGCGAACAGCGCCTGATCGCCGTGATCTCCCTGCTGGTGCTGGGGGCGGTCGAGATCATCACGACTTTCATCGCCACCGATGGACCGTTCGGTCCGACCGAGCCCGCATCCGGGGGATTCATCGACCTCGCGATCGACATCGTCGTCATCGTCGTGCTCGTGAACGGACTGCTGCGCGGCCGCCGCTGGTCGTGGGTGCTCGTGATCCTGCTCGGCCTCTTCAACGTCCTGATCGCCGCACTCATGTTCATCCTCATCACCGTCTTCTCGCAGGCCGACATCGACCTGCGCTGGGATGGCGAGACCGAGCTCGCCCTCGCCAACGGCTTCCTCTGGCTGATCCTCCTCGTCTACCTGATCGCCGTGCGTCGGGCGTTCCGGGCGAAGCGCAAGTCGCCGCTCGGCATCCAACCCGCCCCGACCGTCGAGGACGTCAAGACCGAGCTGCGCACGCACGGCGGCGGCACCCTCTCGTGGATGACGACGTGGGAGGGCAACAGCTACGCGCGCAGCACCGCGGGCATCGTCGCGTATCAGCGACGAGCCGGCGTCGCGCTCGCGCTCGCCGACCCGATCGGGCCGTCGGCGTCGCGTGCGGATGCCGTCACCGACTTCATCCGCACCGCCGAGCTCGCAGGCCTCGTGCCCTGCTTCTTCAGCGCCGACGACGCGACGCGGGATGCCGTGCCCGCGGGCTGGCGCAGTCTGGTCGTCGCCGACGACACCATCGTCGACCTGCCGGGGCTGGAGTTCACGGGCAAGAGGTGGAACTCGGTGCGCAGCTCCCTCAATCGGGCGGGGCGCGATGACATGACCTTCCGCCTGACGCGCCTGAGCGACGAGTCCTGGGGCGTGCGAGAGCAGCTGCGGGCGATCTCGGAGGCCTGGGTCGGCGACAAGGACCTCCCCGAGATGCGGTTCACGCTCGGCACGCTCGACGAGGCCGAAGACCCCGAGGTGCGACTCGCTCTGGCGCTCGCACCGAACGGCGACGTCGACGGATTCCTGTCGTGGCTGCCGGTCTACGGCGAGGGCGGCACCGTGCGGGGATGGACCCTCGACCTCATGCGCCGTCGCGACGGCGGCTTCGGGCCCGTCATGGAGTACCTGATCGGGTCGTCGGCGAGGCAGTTCTCGGAAGAGGGCGCTGAGATCATGTCACTCTCGGGAGCTCCGCTCGCCCACGACTATCCACCGGATGCCGGCATGATCGCCGTGCTCAGCGACCGCCTCGCCGACGCGCTCGAACCCGTCTACGGCTTCGCGTCGCTGCACCGCTTCAAGCAGAAGTTCCACCCGCGCTACGAGACGATGTACCTGTTGTTCCGCGACGAGAGCGACCTCGCGGCCATCGGCACGGCCCTCACTCGAGCCTTCCTGCCGGATGCGACGCTGCGGCAGTTCGCCGGCGCCGGTCTCGAACTCGTGCGGGGCGGCAAGGACTGACGACGCTCGTCAGCCGTCTCGTGGCGGCTTACGCAGCCTCTTGACGTCGGTGCGCTGCTTCTTGGCCGTCAGCCGCCGCTCCTTCGACCCGCGGCTCGGCCTGGTCGGGCGGCGGGTCGGCGCGGGCGGACGCAGCGCCTCTGCGACGAGCGCCGCCAGCCGCTCTCGCGCCGCATCGCGGTTGCGCAGCTGCGCGCGGTGCTCGGAGGCGGCGATCGTCAGCACCCCGTGCACCAGCCGGCCGCTCAGCCGCTCGAGCAGACGCTCGCGCTGGTGCGGCGAGAGAGCGGTGCTGCTCGCAGCATCCCAGACCAGCTCCACTCGGGAATCCGCCGTGTTCACGCCCTGCCCACCCGGACCCGACGAGCGCGAGAAGCGCCACGACAGCTCGGCCTCGGGGATCGTGAGACCGGCCGAGATCCGCAGACCGGGGCGATGAGGGGTGGGCATGCATCCATCATCCCCCGGTGCGGTGCTCTGATCGAAGCCCGGATCGTCGACAGGAACCGCCGCTGGGGCCATGACGCGGAGCAGGGTGCCGAGCCCCGGAAACCGGCTGGTCCACGACACACGTCGTCTGCCGGTCAACACTCCAGGGCACCCCCGCGTTCTAGCATCGATGAGTCAGGTCTTGCTTACTTGACTCCACGCGGCACGGACGCGACATACCCTCCCCGTCTCTCTGAAGGAAGTCATGACGTACGCTTCTGCGCGCCTCGAAGACTCGGCGAAGTGGGGCGCTCGTGCTGCCGCTCGGACGGCGTACGCCATGACGTTCACTCCCCGGAGGCTCTTCGCGATCGCGCTCACCTCGCAGGGCCGAGGGCTCACCCTGACTGCGGCGACGACGCTGCTCGTCGCCCATTCCCTCGCTGAGGCCACGATCCCCGTGATCATCGGCGCCACGATCGACCGCGCCGTGCTGCCGTCCGATCCCCTGGCGCTCGCGATCTGGCTCGGCGTGCTGGCCGGCACGTTCCTGCTGCTGACCGCGAGCTATCAGGCGGCCTCCCGTCTGATGGTCGGCGTGTACGGATACGGCGAGCAGGCGCTCCGGCACCTCACCCTGTCGCGGATGCTGCGCCCCCGCCTCTCTCGACGAGCCGTGACCCCGGGTGAGGCGCTGACCTTCGTCACCTCCGACACCTATCGGGTCGCGGGGGTCGCGTGGTCGGTCGCTCAGCAGTGCGCGACGATCGCTGCGATCATCGGCGCGGCGCTCGCGATGCTGGTGATCTCGCCGATCGCGACGCTCGTCGTCTTCGCGTCGACCGCCGCGATGATGTGGGTGATGCGGATGGTCTCCCGCCCGCTCGAACGTCGTGGCTCGGTGGAGCAGCATGCGGCGACCGAGGCCGGTGCCGTCGCCGCCGACTTCATGGCGGGGTTCCGCGTGCTCGTCGGCATCGGAGCCCGCGAGGAGGCGGTGCGGCGCTATGTCGCGGCGAGCGACGCGAGCCGCATCGCCGCGACCGCCGCCGGACGATCGCTCGCGTCATACGAGGCCGTGAGCTCGCTGCTCGCCGCGGCGGCCACCACCGCGCTCGCGGGACTGTCGGCCTGGTTCGCCGCCGAGGGCGAGATCAGCATCGGCGAGCTGGTGACGGTGCTCGGCCTCGCGCAGTTCCTCAGCGGATCCCTCGCTCACGCCGGCTCGTTCCCGTCGAACTGGATCCACAAGCTCGCCTCGGCGAAGCGCCTCGCCGAGATGATCAACGCCGACGACCTGCTCGACGCTCCCCCGGCGGCGCCGGTCGACGGCGAGCGCGAGGCCGCGGACCGACCCGCGAACGGGGTCGCACTGGTCTTCCGCCCTGGCACCGACGGTTCCGAGCGCATCGAAGTGCGCACCGGCGAACTGCTCGGCATCCGCCCCTCCGACAGCGACACGGCGCGTGCTCTCTCGCGCCTGCTCGGCCTGCGGATCCCCCCCGAGCGAGGCAGGGTCGCGGTCTCGATCGACGGCGCTCTGCATGATCTGCGGGACCTGGACGCCGCGGACTACCGCCGACGTGTCGTCGCACTGCCGCACCGCCACACCGTCGTGACCGGCACGCTGCGTGAAGCTGTGCGCGGGCACGGAAGCACCGACGATCCGCAGCCCGAGCTCATCGGGGCGGCTGCGCTGCACGACACGATCGCCGAAGCCGGCGGCTGGCACGCGCAGGTCGGCGAGTCGGGCCGACGGCTCTCGGGTGGGCAGCGCCAGCGCATCGGAATCGCACGAGCACTGCACACCGACGCCGACGTCGTGGTGCTCGATGAGCCGACCTCGGCCGTCGATGCGATCACCGAGGCGCACATCGCCCGGGCCCTCTCGGAGCTCGACCGGACCGCCATCGTGATCAGCACCTCGCCTACTCTGCTCGCCGCATGCGACCGGGTCGTCGACCTCTCGGAGAACGGACCGGAAGCCCGCCATGACCACTGACGCTCCGACTCCGCTTCTGCCGATCGCGACAGGCACCAGGGTGCTCGTCGTCATCAGGATGCTGCTGCGCCGCCGACGACGGCGATCGGCGGGCACAGCGGCGCTCTTCCTCCTGGCATCCGCTCTGGGCGTGGTGCTGCCCGCGTGTCTCGGCCGAATCGTCGACGCCGTCTCGACCGACGCGGGCATCGCGGTCATCGTCGGATGGGTGGCCGGCGCCGGAGCCGGGGCGGTCGCCGCCGCGCTGGTGATGCTGTGGGCCGCGCGCGTGCTGACGGGGCTGGTGCAGGACGTGCTGGCCGATCTGCGCGAAGACGTGTTCGCGTCGGCGATGCGTCTGCCGATGAGCACGATCGACGACGGAGAGACCGCCGACCTGCTCTCCCGGGTCACGGGTGACGTCGACGCGGTGGCCGAAGCCGGCGGCGATGTGATGCCCGTGCTGCTGTCGGCGGGCTTCGCGATAGGAGTCTCCCTGGTCGCTCTGACCGCCCTCGATCCGTGGCTCGCGCTCGCGGGGATCGCGAGCGTGCCGTTCTACGTGCTCGGCACCCGTGCGTTCCTGCGGCGCTCGCGCGTGGTGTTCCGCGAGGTTCGGGTGCGCGAGGCCGCGCGCAGCCAGGCCGTGCTCGAGGCTGTGGAGGGCATCGAGACCCTCACCGCCCTCAATGAGCAGGACCGCGCCCTGCAGCGTGTCAGCACGCGCGCGGAGGATTCGATCCGGATGCAGATCGAGGGCGCACGCGTGCGCAACCGTCTGTTCGGCTGGATCAACGGCGGAGAGCTGGTCGGCCTCGGCGCGATCCTCGCCGCCGGGTTCGTGCTGCAGGCGAACGGCGCGATCACCGTCGGCATGGTCACGACGGCGGCTCTGCTGTTCCACCGGCTGTTCGATCCGGTCGGCCAGCTCATCTTCGGCCTCGACGACATCCAGCGCGCGGCGATCGGACTCGCGCGGCTCGTCGGTGTGATCGACCTGGCGCCGGCGAAGTCCGCGACGGTGACCAGCTCTCCGGATCGGACGAGTCGCGCGACGCCCGCGGGAATCGACCTGCACGACGTCGGTTAGCGGTACCCGACGAGCGGGCGTGGCATCAGCGGTGTCACGCTGCGCATCGAACCGGGCACGACGACCGCGCTCGTCGGGTCCTCGGGCTCAGGCAAGAGCACGCTCGCGCGGGTCATCGCCGGGCACCACCCGCCGACCTCCGGCGGCGTGCGCGTCGAGCCCCACACGACGCCCCCGTACTACGTGTCGCAGGAAACTGCATCAGTTCCGCGGCACGATCGCAGACAACCTGCGCCTCGTCGCGCCCGACGCGAGCGCGGACGAGATGGCCGCAGTGCTGGTGGCGGTCGGTGCGGAGTGGGCGGTCGGGTCTCTCGAATCCGCCGATGCGGGTGCGTCTCTCGATGAGGGGCGCGTCCAGCAGCTGGCGATCGCGCGGGCGCTGCTGGCGGATCCCGCCGTGGTGATCCTCGACGAGGCCACGGCCGATGTCGGCCTGCACCATCGCGACGCCGTCGAGGACGCGATCAGAGTGCTGCGGCGGGACCGCACCAGCGTGTTGATCGCGCACCGCCTCGAACCGGTGTCGACCGCCGAGCAGATCGTCGTCTTCGCCGACGGTCGTGCGGTCCAGCGCGGCACCCACGACGAGCTGCTCGCCGAAGAGGGGCTCTATCGCAGCTTCTGGCTGGCACAGGCGGGGTAGTCCTACGTTCTCGTAATGGTGGTGTCTCAGTCGGCGATGCCAGGATGGTGGCATGGCATTCGGGATGGCCCGCGACGTGCTGCGCCCCACGGACACTCCGCGCGCGGATCGAGTGACGTATGTCGAGCTGTTCTTCGACCTCCTGTTCGTCCTCGCGTTGACGCAGCTGTCCGCCTACCTCTACGAGAATCAGACGCCGCTGGGCGCCTTCGAGGGGGTCATCATGGTGTGCGCGCTGTGGTGGGCATGGGTGTCGACCACCTGGGTGACCAATTGGCTCGACCCCGAGAAGCTCCCCGTGCGCGCAGCGGTGATCGCGCTGGCCTTCGTGGCGCTCGTGATGAGCGTCTCGATCGCCGAGGCGTTCGGCGATCGAGCGTGGGCGTTCGCGATCGCCTACGTCGTCCTCCAGGTCGGACGCACGGTCTTCATCGTGTGGGCGACAGCCCGTCACGACCGGCGGGTGGCGCGCGATTTCTCGCTCATCCTGTGCTGGACGGTCGCCGGAGGCGCGTTGTGGATCGCCGGCGCCCTGATGCCCCTCGGGTGGCAGCTGCCGTTGTGGGCCGCCGCGCTGGCACTCGAACTGCTGGGCACAGTGCTCGGTTTTCCGGTCCCCGGACAGGGGAAGGTCCTGCTGCGCTCCTGGGATCTCTCCGGTCCGCACATCGCCGAGCGCACGTCCCTCTTCGTGCTCATCGCGCTCGGTGAAGGCCTGCTGGTGACCGGCTTCGCGTTCGTCGACAAGGAGTCGTCGGTCGCATCGATCGCTGCGATGATGACGGCGTTCGTCGCCGCGGCGGCGACCTGGTGGATCTATTTCGATCACGGTGAACGCATCGGCGCCGAGGCGATCGAGGCGTCGGACCAACCGGCCCGCCTCGCCCGCACCGTCTACACCTGGGTGCATCTTCCGATCATCGCCGGCATCGTGCTCCTGAGCGTGGGCGACAAGGAGATGCTCGCGCTTCCGCACCAGCACGGCCTCGCCGCGACAGTCGTGGTCGTCGGCGCACCGACCCTCTTCCTCGCCGGCACGGCGCTGTTCCGCCGCGTGCTCGAAGGGCGCTGGGCGCGAGCTCAGATGATCGGTCTGGTGGCTCTCATCGTGCTCGCCGGTGTCGGGTTCGCCGGGGTCATCGTCGACGTCCTCACCCTGTCGATCACGACCGCGGTCGTTCTCGTCGGTGTCGCGGCGGGCGAGACCGTCGAACGTCTGCGGCGCGGTCGCCGCTCAGGGGGCTGACCGCAAGCGAGTCCCGGGTGAGCATCCCCGGTCTGCTCGCGATGCCAGACGGAGGATCAGGAGTTCCGAGCCCGAACAAGTGGACGCGACGGCGGGAGTCGAACCCGCAACGCCGTCAGGTATGAGCTGAGGCCCGGGACCGCCCGGATCGCCGCGATGGGAATGACGCTACCCGGCGGTGAACAGGAAGGCCAGGATCGTTGCGGGGATTGACAGAGTGAGTCCGCGCATGACAAGGGCCGTCACGCCGCGTCGCACGCCGGCGTCCGACGAGCGGTGTAGCGTCGCGAACATGGCAGCCGCAGACAGCCCCGCGACGACCCCGCAGAAGAGCCACCGCTACCTGCGCCTATCGCTGGTGCTGATCGTCTTCACGCTGCTCGTCGCCGTCGCGCTGCAGAGCGTCGTCGTCCTGTGGGAGCCGTTGACGTTCGGCTGGAACCCGCCCCACTCGATCAGCCATGCGGTGTACACGCCGGCGCGCGACGTCTTCGTCGGAGCACTGATCGCGGCATCCGTCGTCCTTCTGGCCCTCTCGGGTCGCAGCCGCGCGACGACGCTGCTCGACGTGTGCGCCGTCTTCGCGCCGCTCATCGCGATCGTTCCGACCGGGCTCGCCGACACTCGGGCGGTCGGTCACATCCCGTGTCCGGTCACCACGGACTGCATCCCGGCGGGGTATGTCGGCAGCGCGAAGGCCGGTGTCGCCGTATATGCCGTGGCGGTGGTGGCCGTGGTGATCACGATGGCCGTGATCCGTCACCGGACGCGCACCCCGAACCGGTCAGCCGAGCTGGTGTCGGCGATCGCGCTCGTCACGGCCACGGTGGTCACGGCCCTGGCCTTCGCACCGGCCCTCGACGAGGATTTCCCGTTCAACTTCTGGCCCGTGGCCAGCATCCACTTCGCGGTGACGCTGGTGTTCTTCGGAGTGTTCGCGGCGGTCCCGGTGCTCTACGCGGGCGGCCCTCTCGACCCCGGCGAGACCCCGCCCACGCCCCGCCAGCGATCGATCTACCGCTGGATCGCGGGACTGCTGATCGCCGACCTCGTGCTGCTCGTGGTGGCGGTGCTCTTCCGCCAGACGTTCGGCGAGACGCCCGTCGTGCTCATCGGCGAGGCGATCGCCCTGATCCTGTTCGGGGCTTTCTGGTGGGTGCAGACCTTCCAGCGGTGGAACGACCCGAACCCGCCCTCGATCATCGCCCGCGGACCGCTACGCGCGTGAGTCGGGAGCGGGCGCATCGAGCGCCCGCAGCAGCCGACTTCGGCGGACATGATCAGCGCCGGATCGAGTCGTGGAACGGGTTCGGCTCGAGCGTGAAGTCGGTGCTCGCGTCAGCCCAGGTCGCCCCATCGCCGGACGAGCGCCCGCGCCGCAGCGCCGCGAGCAGGGTCGTCGCCGGCACGCCCAGGGCGAGAGCAGCGCTGCCGCCGAGCGTGCGATCCTTCGAGCCGAGCACACTCGCGCGGTGCCATGCCTCGTGCATCGCTCCACCTCGCGCTGGGGGCACGAGCTTCGCCGGCAGAGCGCCGGCTCTGCGCAGGGCGACGAGATGCTCGACATGGTTCCACCACGTCGACTCGGCCGCCGGGTGGAAGTAGTTGTCCTGCAGCCAGGCAGGATGCGGATGCCGGAATCGACCGGCCACGACCTCGTTGCGTCCGCCGAGCAGGCCGCTGCCGACGAACACCGTGTTGAGCAGGCTCTTGCTCACGCCGAAGGAATCCAGCGCGATCACGGGCACGCCGAGCGCTACGGCCTCGACGGCCGCGGTCGAACTGACGGTGACGAGTCCGGCCGCCGTCGACAGCGCGGCGGCCATCGAGGAGTACGAGACCACGAGGTTGTCGGGGCGCCGGGCAGGCAGCAGCTCGAGATACGGATCGCGCTCGAGGTGGGTCTCGGACTCCCCCGGACGCGAGCGCAGCTTGACGACGACTCGACGACTCGGATCGGCCTCGGCCGCCCTGACGAGGGTCGCGGCGATCTCGGCGCGTTCGTCCCGACCGACCGGCACCAGCGCCTGCGCCGCGAACACGATGTCGGTCGCCGGCATCCGCACCGCGCTCGGAGCGGCCGGGCGTTCGGCGATGAGGGTGCCTGCCGGATGACCCGCGTCGGCCCCGAGCACGCGCGCCCGGTCAGCGGCGAGCATCCGCGATCGGGATCGGGCGAACGGCAGCGTGGCCAGTGCCGTCGGCACCTGCACGCCGATGCGGCGGCCCAGTTCGGCGAACGCGCGCTCCTCGCGATGGGAATGCACGACGAGCAGGTCGGCGTGCCTGCGGTACTCCAGGGCGCCGCGCTGAGCGGGGATCGCCATTCCCGGCAGCCCCGCGACGACCACCGGGCGGTGCGAGAGTGCGTCGATCAGGCGTCCCATCAGGCGCACGAACGGCCCTCGTCCGGCGAGCAGGACCACGTCGGGCCGTTGCCCCTCGAGCCACGCGGCCGCCTGAGCGAAGCCGATGCGGGTGACGTCGCCCGACAGCATCCCGGTGCCGGCCAGCGCCGTGCGTTGCTGATCGATGCTCGCGGTCAGCGGGGTCTGCACCAGCAGCAGATGCGGACGGATGCCGGGCACACCGCCGAGCAGCGACGCCGACCACTTCACGAAGGAGTCGGCGTCGGCGATCGCGACGACTCGCAGAGCGCCCGATCCGGTCATGCCCGATCCGGTCATGCCGAGATGCGACGCAGCTTCGCCATGGGCGCACGCTCGCTGTCGAACACGCGCTTGACGCCGTCGCCCAGAGCCGTCTCGATCACGCGGATGTCGCGCACCAGGTGCTCGAGGCCGGTGGGTTCGAGGGATGCCGCGTGGTCGGATCCCCACATCGTGCGGTCGAGCGTGATGTGGCGTTCGACCGCGACCGCGCCGATCGCGACGGCGGCGAGAGAGATCTGCAGACCGCGCTCGTGGCCCGAGTAGCCGACCGGCACTCCGGGGTAGCGGTCGCGCAGCGTGGCGATCGCGCGGAGGTTGGCCTCTTCGGGCTCGAGCGGGTAGGTCGACGTGGCGTGCATGAGCACGACGCGGTCGGTGCCGAGCGTGGCGAGCGCGCGGTCGATCTGCTCGATCGTCGACATGCCGGTCGAGAGGATGATCGGCTTGCCGGTCTCGCGGAGGGCGACGAGCAGCTCGGTGTCGGTGAGGCTGGCCGAGGCCACCTTGTGGGCCACGACGTTGAGGTCTTCGAGGAAGTCGACGCTCGGCACATCCCAGGGGGAGGCGAACCAGTCGAGGCCGAGCATCGTGGCGTGGTCGCCGATGGCGATGTAGTCGTCGCGGCCGAACTCGACGCGGCGGCGGTAGTCGAGGTAGCTCATGGTGCCCCACGGCGTCTCGCGCGGAACATCGCGCATGTGCTCGGGGGTCGAGATCTCGGGGGTGCGCTTCTGGAACTTCACGGCGTCGGCACCCGCCTTCGCCGCGACGTCGATCAGACGCTTGGCGATGTCGACGTCCCCGTTGTGGTTGAGGCCGACCTCCGCGATGACATAGGCCGGGTGGCCGCCGCCGATCACGCGTGAGCCGATGCTGACAGTCATGGTTCCTCCGGTCGTCGAAATGGCCTTCTCCTCTGAGTACGCGCCGAGAGTGAACGCCGCACGACAGGAGGGTTACCGGCACCGGTCAGGCCGGCAACACCCGTTCGATCAGTTCCCGGACGGCGCCGTGGCCGCCGCGGCGGCTGAGCACGACACGGGCCGCCTCGAGCACGAGCGGATGCGCATCGGCCACCGCCACGGGCCAGCCGACGATGCGCAGGGCCGGGAGGTCGTTGACGTCGTTGCCGAGGTACGCGATGTCGGCGAGAGGGATGCCGACCTCTTCCGCCCACCCTCGCAGCGCCGACTCCTTGTCGTCGATGCCGTGCAGGACGGGAACGCGGAGCTTCTCTGCCCGAGCCCGCACGACCGCGTTGACCTCGGTCGAGAGGATGAGCATCGGGATGCCGGCACGCCGCAGCAGCGACACCCCCATGCCGTCCTCACGGCTCACCCGCACCCGTTCGACACCGTCGGCGTCGACGGTCGCGGTGTCGTCGGTGTGCACCCCGTCGAAGTCGGTGACGATCGCTCGCACCGGCACCCGCTCAGGGCTCTCGTGGAGGGCTGCGAGTGCGCGGGCGATGCGGAGCTGCTGCTCGTCGTCGATCTCGATCGCCGTCCACTCCGGCACCTCGGCGATGCGGACCCGACCGAAGAACCGATGCCTCGCCGCACGGAAGCCGTCCGCCCGGAACACATAGAACGCCCCCGTCTCGAGGAAGTGCGGCTCGCGGTCCTGCCGCCGAGGACGATGCGCGGCATCGTGGTTGAGTGCGACGGCCGCGTCGGCATCCGTCCGCCCTGCCCCGCTCGGCTGCCCGGCGTCGCCGCGCGACCACAGGAACCCGTAGGTCTCGTGAGCCGCGAACATGCTGTCGGCTCTGCGCTCGCGCACCTCGCGCACCGCACCCGACAGCGCGTCCCTCGTGATGAACGGCGACGTCGCCTGCAGGAAGGCCACCACATCGGCCGACTCCCCCTCGGCATCGAGCACGTCGAGCGCATGCAGGACCGCGGACTCCGACGAGGCCGTGTCGCCGGAGATCTCGGCCGGTCGTCGCACGACTCGCGCCCCTGCGGCCTCGCTCACCGCGGCGATCTCGTCGTCGTCGGTCGAGACGACCACGAGGTCGATGCCGTCGGTCTCGGATGCGGTGCGCACGGCGCGTTCGACGAGCGGCACTCCGCCGACGCGTCGAAGATTCTTGCGCGGCACGCCCTTCGATCCGCCTCGCGCCGGGATGATCGCGACGACCCTGCCTGCTTCCGTCCTCCGGTGTTCTGCGGTCATGTCCCTCGCCCCATCGTCGTCATGGTCGTCGTCATCGCCCTCTGAGCACCCGCCACGCACGTGCGAGTCTGCGCCGCGCTGCGAGCACCGTGAGCCTCGCCTGCTCCACCCGGCCGATGCCACCCACAGGGCGCAGCACACGACGCACCGCCGTCTCGCGCGGGGCTCCGGGAAGTCGCAGCTCGGCCAGCCGCTCGGGGGCGAAGTACCGATCTCGGTCAGCGGGACGGATGCCGGCGAGCAGCTGCTCGGCGCGACCGCGGAGGTGCCCGGCGACGACGGGCTGCATGGCATAGCCGACCGCGTCGATCAGCAGCTGCATGCGCTCGGGGTCGCGATGGGGAGAGTCAGCCCGGGTCAGCGCATCGACGATCGTCGCCGGCACCCGATTGCTGTTCTCATACGGAGTCAGCCTCGCCAGCACGGTGCCGGCCCCGACCGCATCGATCTCACGGCCGAACAGCGCCCGCACGGTCGGCAGAGCGGTGGAGAAACCGGCGATGACGGCTGTCGCATCGAGTCGTTCGGCCAGCACCTCTGCGGCGAGCGCGCCGCGGTACTCGCGGAAGTCGATGCCGTGCACCCGCGCCCGGTCTCGCAGAGCGTCGCTCAGCCGGGGCGGAGCGGAGGGGTGCGGCTTGAAGACGATGTGCTGCGGTCGCCGGCTCGCCGCGCGGTCGATCATCTCCTTCTGCAGCGCGATCTCCTCGCTCTCGCTGACGAGGCCCAGAGCCGACAGGTACTGGCCGAGCACGAGCACGGTCGGCTCACCGCCGAGAGCACTCTCGAGCTCGGCCGTGTCGTCCACCGCCGCAGCGGTCTCGGCGAGCACCGAGCGGAACAGGTCGGGCGAGACCGGCACGGGCCTCGCCGTGGGCGCACCCACCAACGGCGTCACCCCGGGCACCACGTCGACGTGCACGACGCGACCGATCCGAGCGGTCACCGTGTGCGGCATCCGCACCCGCATGGGCGCGTACGTCATCAGCCCGTCGCCGATGATCGTGAGCCGCGCGTGAGGGAACAGCTGCATCAGGGTGCGTGCCGGGGCGACCTGCGGGCTCTGCACGAGCAGTTCGAGGTCGCCGACGTCGATGCTCCAGGCCCTGATCAGCAGTCGGCGCAGCAGCGGCAGGTCAGCGGCATGAGGCTTCCACGCGGTCGGATGCAGGGGGCCGAGCAGCGCGTCGAGATCTTCGACGCGCTCGAACCTGTCGCGCAGGCTCGCCAGCGCGGGGTCGGAGGCGATGCTCATCGATGTCTCGGGCACTCGCGATGACACGAAGGGAACGAGGATGCGCTCGCCGTGGTCGCCGAGCATGCCGCCGTCGAGCGCGGCGGCCGCGGTGGCGAGCCCATAGGCGCTGTGCACCGCGAAGAGCTGGGTCATGCCGCACGTCCGACCGTGCGCAGCAGCGGAGCGAGTACCCGGCGCCGCGGCCCGTCGAGGCGTGACAGCACCGCGCTCGTCTCGCTCTCGGGCAGACGCGCCAGCAGTCCTCGGATGCCGGCCCGCATCTCGCCGCGCAGCGACGGGGTCATCCTTCGCGACCGCACGAGATGACGGGAGGAGAGCGCCATCACGCTCCACACCGCCTTCGGCAGGAACAGGTCGGATTCGGCATCCGCATCGACGATGTCGAGCACCTCACCCATCGCGTGCACGAAGTCGAGCTGTCGCCGATCGCGTACCTGCGTGAGCGACGTCGACACCCCGCGGCGGTAGAGCAGAGCCGGGGCGTCGACCACGGCGAACGATCGGGCCTGCAGATGCAGTCGCCAGATCCACGGTCGGTCCTCGGCGGTGAAGAGGCCGGGGGTGAAACCCGCGAGTCCCTGGTCGATCAGGCGACGGTGCAGGATCCCGGCCCACGCGAACGGGTAATCGACCATGGTCGGCTCGTTGTCGGGAAGGATCGCCTCACGGGGTGATCCGACTCCCTCACGCCACGGGTACGGCGCCGGCACGAGGGTGCGCACGCCCGCCTTCACCGTGACGTGGTCGGTGCGGAGGAAGTCGCAGCCGAGCTCGTTCAGCCGCCGGGCCAGCACTGACAGCCGCTGGGGCTGCATCCAGTCGTCGCCGTCGAGGAAGCAGAACGCGTCGCCGTCGACATGCGCGAGCCCCTGGTTGCGGGCGCTCGCCAGCCCCTTCGGCCGGGGATTGACGATGACCTCGGCGTGCGAGAACCGCTCGGCGTATCGTCGCATCAGCGTGCCGGTGTCGTCGCGCGAGCCGTCGTCGATCGCCACGAGCTTGAGCGAGGCGGGGTCGTCGAACTGCCGCGTCAGCGTCTCGAGCGTCGTGCCGATGTAGGCGCCTGCGTCCTTCGCGGGCAGGATGACGGTGACGAGCGGTGTGCGCACAGAACTCCCCCGGGTCGACGGTCTCGGAATGCTCTCAGGCGCTCCTTGCCGATCGGGGGACGGCGGGTGAACACGCGGTGACGCGACCTCCGTCGACGCCCTGCCCACTGCGGGATTCGCACCTCACCCGGCGTTCGGCCACGATGGGAGCATGCTCTGGCCGTTCGGAACCACCTGGCGCCCCGTGCGCCAGAAGCGCCGTACCACGGTCGACCTGCGGTGGCTGAGCGCCCGCACCTGGACGCGTCGCTGGTATCCGCAGGGCATCGACCTCGGTCTGTGGCACGGGCGCCGGACACTCGCTGTGAGCTGGTTCCGCCAGCGGCTCGACGGCCACCACCTGGCGTCTCGCGTCGCGTTCGTCGACCTCGAGCGCTCTCGTCATCTCGACGTGCTGCTCGCCGTCGACGAGGGCGGTGAGCTGCAGCCCGCCCCGATCCACGCCGGCGGCCTCGCCTGGTTCGACGATCGGCTGTTCGTCGCGGCGACCGGGCGCGGCATCTGGGAGTTCGACCTCGCCGACATCCGCCGGGTGCGGGGCGCCGACGCACGACGCATCGCTGGTGCGCGCGGCCGAGGGCTCCGTGCCACCGCGCTCGTCGCCGTGCGCACGCGCGTGCACCCGATCGAGCTGCGCTGCTCGTACCTCGGTCGCGTGTTCGACGACGACGGCACGCCCCTGCGACGAGTGCTCATCGGCGAATATGCGAAGGACGACAAGGGACGGATTGCGGAGTTCACCGTGCCAGACTCCGATGACGACGGCTTCCGCGAAGAGGGGCGCTTCTGCCCCGGCATCACGCAGATGCAGGGTGCGGCGCGCTGGGGCGACCGGCACTTCATCTCGCAGTCCGACGGCATGCGCCCCGGCGCGCTGTGGACCGGCACCCGCGACGCCCTGGTGCGCGATCGGATGCCGCTTCCGGTCGGCTGCGAGGACCTCGCCCTCGACCTCGACGCGAAACTGCTGTGGTCGCTCGGCGAGCACCCCTGGAAACGCGTCGTGCGGGGCATCCCGCTGCAGGCTCTCGGCCTCGACAGCTGACAGCAGACCCCTCAGCTCGCGAACGTAGACTGTCCGGGTGAAGAACCGTGCACCTTTCCTCGTCTACACCGTGCTGCGCCTGCTGGCCTTCCTCGTGCCGCTCGCGATCATGTGGTTCTTCTTCCCGATCTTCCGCGAGTACTGGTGGCTCGCCGCGATCTTCGCCGCCCTCATCGGCATGAGCATCTCGATGCTGTTCCTGCGCCGACCCCTCACCGACGCCTCAGCGCGGATCGTCGAGCGCCGCTCAGGCCGCAGTTCTGCCGAGCAGGCCGATGCGGATGCCGAAGACGAGGCCGTCGCCGGCGAGGCCGGCAGCACCACGCGCCGCGAGGACTGACCGGATCCGGCTCGCCGCCGGTTCAGCCGGAGAGCGCCCAGAAGAACGCCCCGGCATAGAGCAGTGCAGTCAGCGACGTCAGAGCCAGGGCCGTGACCAGCTCCTTCGCCTGCCGGTAGGTCCAGACGATGAGAATGGCCGGGAGTCCGGCGAGCAGCGCGAGCAGGCCGATCCACGCGATCGGGTACAGCAGCGCGATGAGCACCAGGATGCCGAAGGGCACGAGCACGAACAGGGTGAACAGCACCTGGGTCGCCCGCTTGCCGATCAGCACCGTCAGGGTGCGTTTGCCGACCACGCGATCCTGATCGATGTCGCGGAGGTTGTTGGCGAGCAGGACCGCGCACGCGAAGAGACCTGCGGCGATCGCCCCGAGCCAGGCCTGCTGAGGCAGCTCGAAGATCTGCACCCACGTGGTGCCGAGGGTCGCGACGAGCCCGAAGAAGATGAAGACGAACACCTCGCCGAGCGCGTTGTAGCCGTACGGGCGCTTGCCGCCGGTGTAGAACCAGGCGGCGACGATGCAGGCTGCACCGACCGCCAGCATCCACCACTGCTCGGTGCGGATCACGATGGCGACGCCGACCGCCGCGGCGAGCGCGAAGAAGACGAGCGCCGCGACGAGCACGGTTCGGGGCTTCACCCGGCCGGATGCCGTGAGGCGGGCGGGCCCCACGCGCACGGCGTCCGTGCCGCGGATGCCGTCGCTGTAGTCGTTCGCGAAGTTGACGCCGATCTGCAGCAGCACGGCGACCGCGAGGCATGCCAGCGCGATGACCCAGTGGAACTCCGGCCCCGTGCTGCGTGCGGCCCCGGTGCCGATGACGACCGGGGCGACGGCGAGCGGAAGGGTGCGCAGACGGGCGGCCCCGATCCAGTCGCCGACGGTCACGGGCCCCGCGTCGATGACGGCCTGGCTCGCCGGGTTGCCGCTCGCCCGCTTCGCGGGATTGCCGCTCACCCGGGGCTGGTTCTTCTTGCGCTTCGAGGATGCTGCCACGCAGGGAATCCTACTGGGGGCACCGATGGACTCCCGCGAAGCGGGTCAGCGGTCGGGGTTGCTGTCCTTGCCGTCGAGCCAGAGGGTGTCCGACACATCGCCGTGCGCTCCGCCCTTGCCGACGTGCTTGTCACTGATCTTCGGCCCCTTGAGGATCACGTGCACCATCGCCTGCGCGTGACCGTGGCCGAGACTGTAGTCCTGCTTGAGCCAGTTGAGCACGACGGTCGATTTCGTGGTCTCGTCGAACCCCTGTTCCTTGGCGAGTTCGATGAACTGGCGAGGGGTGAGGCCGGTCTGGGTCTCGACCTTGTCGAGGTATGCCTGGAAGGACACGGATGCTCCTGTGTGCGTGGTGGTTCAGTCGTCGGAGAGGAAGGTCTGGATGATCGTCGCCGACGCATGGATGCCGATGATGCGCAGCGTCGCTTCGCCGACGTTCGTGAAGCAGTGTGCCACGAAGGCCGGGCCTGTCGCGGTGTCGCCTGCCGAGGCGACGATCGTCTCATCGCCGACCGTGATCCGTGCCGTGCCTTCGAGCACCACCCAGGTCTCGGGGTAAGGATGCCAGTGCAGACCCGGACCCTCGCCCGGCTGATTCTCGACGTAGAAGTACGAGATGCCCCGCACCGTGATCCGCCCCGACGAACCTGCGGCTGCGTCCGGTGCCGATGCGGATGTCCACTGCGGTGACGGCTTCGAGAGCAGATGACGTGCTGTTCATGAGCCCAGTCTCGACAGGCGCCCGCGCTCGTCCTAGAGTTTCGATGTGGCTCGAAACTCAAGCGGAGATCGACCTGAGACGCCGGTCGAAGGCATCGAGCACCCCGACCACCGCGTCGAGTTCCACCTCAGCCCCGGCGACATCCAGTCGGTGCGCTTCGGCATCTCCCCCGGCCACGAGCTCGCACACGCCGTGCGGGTGCTGCTGCGCCCGGAGCAGCACCCGCTGCAGTGGGGGTGGCTGCGCGCGGTGCGCGATCGACTTCCGCGGGAGAGCTTCCCGCTGCTCGCCGCGGTGATCGGCGACGACGGGTATATGCCCGACTTCCTCACGGCGGCGCCGGGGTGGGACATGACGCCGGAGGCAGAGCTCGCGGCGCTGCGCATCACGCCGCTGGACCCGATGCGGGTCGACTTCGGCAAGATGGTGATCCGCTCGTCGGGATCCCGCCAGCGGGCGCTGCGCGAGATGCAGGAGCAGCCGGCCCGTGCCCGCGAGATCATCGCCGACGCATGGTCGGAGGTGTGGGATGCCGCGCTCGCTCCTGTCTGGCCGCAACTCGAACGCCTGCTGCGATCGGACATCGCCGTGCGGTCGAGGGTGATCGCCACCTCGGGGATCAGAGCGATGGCGGGTGGGCTGCATCCGACGGTCAGCTGGGGAGACGGAGCCGTGCGCGTCTCGCTTCGCCGCCACAGCGAGCTCGTCGACTGCCACGGCAGCGGACTGGTGCTCGTGCCGTCGGTGATGTCGTCGTGGGGATGCATGGTGCTCACCGAACCGCCGGCCCAGCCGACGCTCTTCTATCCCGCGCGGGGCGTGACCGCCGGCTGGTCCCGCGACGCGAGCGAGATCGCCGCGTCACTCGGCGCCCTCATCGGCCCGGCGCGCGCGACGATCCTGCTCGAGGCCGGCGTCGCCCGCACCACCTCACAGGTGGCTCAGGATGCCGGGATCGCCGTGTCGACGGCATCCCATCACCTCACCGTGCTGCGCGACGCCGGCCTGGTCTCGAGCGAACGCGACGGCGCGAGGATGCTGCATCTGCGCACGCCCCTCGGCGAGGCGATGGTGGGCGCGGTGTTGTGATCGGCGCGGTGTTGTGATCGGCGCGGTGTTGCGATCCGCGCGGTGCGCTAGTCGCCGTCGGGGGCGACCGAGATGATCGGCCGGTGCTCGTAGTAGGTCTGGAGCACGACCGTGGTGCGAGTGCTGACGTTCGCGGCGAGCCTGATGTCGCGCACCAGCTCTTCCAGCGCACGCGGCGAGGCGACGCGCACGAACAGCATGTAGCTGGCGTCGCCCGCGATCGAGTGGCACGCCTCGATCGCGTCGAGGTGCTCGAGCAGCTCGGGGGCGTTGTCGGGCTGAGCCGGGTCGAGCGGAGTGATCTCGATGAACGCCGAGAGCGGGGTGCCGACCAGCTCGGGGTCGAGGATCGCCCGGTACCCGGTGATGATTCCGCGGGTCTCGAGTCGACGGAGTCGCGACTGCACCGCCGACACGGACAGGCCGACGGCATCCGACAACTGCGACAGTGTCGCCCGGCCGTCTCGAGAGATCGCGGCCAGGATCGAGCGGTCGACAGAGTCATCCATGGATGTAATATTATCGTCAGGATTCCGTATATGCCGGAATCTTTCCGTGAAATTCTCCGATCGGAGGTCCCGATGTCCATCATTTCCGCCAACAGCTCCGCTGCACAGGCCATCGTCGGCGAACCCGAGGTCGTCGAGGACGCAGCGAACGCCGAATCCTCCGCCGCATGGGCGCAGCTCAAGGACGCCGCGATCGCCATCCGCGAGATGCAGGTCAAGGACGGCTCGATCCCGGATGCTGCGCACCACGCCGCAGCCCGCGATCTCGTCGAGGCGATCACCGACGGCATCCGCGCTCTCGCCCCCGCCTTCCCTCACGACGCCGAGTACCTCGCCGCGTCGATCGTCGACTTCGACCGCTGGGTCTCGGAAGGATTCGGCGTGCCGGACTTCTTGGACTCGCTCATGGCCTTCCAGCCTCAGCAGCACCGGGTCGACGGCATCCGTCATCTGGTCGTCTTCCCCATGTACACGCAGAACGGCTCGAGCGACCGCCTCGTCGAGGCGCTCATCGTCGAGACGATCTGGCCCGAGTTCATCGCCGCCCTGGAGGCCGGCGAGTACGGCAACAAGCTGTTCGTCTCGCTGAGACTCGTCGACTTCACGCCCGGGTACGACACGAACTCGGCCGTACTCTTCCCCGAGACCGTCGCGATGCGCGAGATCCCCTCGTTCACGTGGGGCGCGATCTTCCAGGACCGTGAAGCGGCCCGCTACCGCCGGGTCACCCGCGCCGCCGCCGAGATCACCAAGCTCGAGCTTCCGGAACGGGCCGCGGCCATGCTCGATGACCAGGCGCTGACCGAGCGCGCGTTCGTGATGTGGGACATCATCCACGACCGCACCCACATGCGCGGTGACCTGCCGTTCGACCCGTTCATGATCAAGCAGCGGATGCCGTTCTTCCTCTACTCGCTCGAAGAGCTGCGGTGCGACCTCACCGCGTTCCGCGAGTCGGTGAAGATCGAGCGGTCCCTGCGGGCGCGCACCGAGGCCGGTGACAGCCTCTCGGACTCCGAGCAGGAGATGCTCGACCATGCGGATCTCGTGCAGTACGCCGTGATCTTCGACCGCATCTTCCGGTTCGCCATCACGGGGTCTCGTGTGCGCAACTACGACGGCCTGGGCGGCCAGCTGCTGTTCGCGTGGCTGCACCAGCGCGGTGTGCTGCATTGGACCGACACCGCGCTCGCCTTCGACTGGGCAGCCGTTCCCGACGCGGTCGTCGCCCTCGGCGACGCGATCGACGAACTCTACTGGCGCTCGATCGACCGGCCGAAGACCGCGCACTGGCTGGCCGCCTACGACCTCGTCCGCTCCGTCCTCACCCCGAACCCTGCCTCGCGGTGGGCTCGCGGCCTGCCTGACGAGATCCTCGCCGGCGCCCCCAAGGGCTTCACCGACGCCGTTCTGGACGACGAGTTCCCCCTGTCCATGTTCTTCGAAGCCCTCGACAAGAAGATGAAGCCGGTCATCGAGTCGACCGTCGGCATCCGGGGCACCGACGACTGACTCGCGCATTTCTGGGGTCCGGTCGCGGGGGCGATCGGACGCAGCGTCTGCGGCCATTCCTGCCCGGGGTGGCCGCAGAACTGTCTCTACACGAGAGTTGAGCACATGAGCGTCACTGAGAGAACCGTCCTTCTCGCCGGAGCCACGAGCCCCTCGGGACTCGCGCTCGCGCACGCACTCGTCGATGCCGGGGCACGCGTGATCGCCACCGGGCGCTCCGCCGAGCGACTCGAGTCGCTGCAGGCGATCGGAGTGCGGGTCGAGGTGGCTGACGCGACCTCACTGGAGTCGATGACAGAGCTGGCGTCGCGGATCGACGCGGTGGATGCCGTGATCCCGCTGGTCGGCGGCTGGCGCGGGGGCGGCGGGCTCGCCGGGCAGTCCGACGACGACTTCCGCGCGCTCCTCCCCGCGCTCGATGCGGTGCGCGCGACCAGCCGTGCGTTCGACAGCGCACTCCGCGCCTCGGACGCCGGACGATTCGCGATCGTCTCGTCGACCGCGGTGGGACGCCCTCTGGCCGGCGGCGCGAACTACGCAGCCGTCAAGGCGGCGAGTGAGGCATGGACGCGCGCGGTGGCGCAGGGCTTCGCCAAGGCGGCTCGGGATGCGGGAGAACCGCTGCGCGCCGCATCCGTGGTGTTCCGTGCGAAGACGCTCGCGCCCGAATCTCTCGTGCCCCGAGTGCTGGCCCTGTGGGATGCGGACGCCGCCGGCCTCAACGACCAGATCATCCCGCTCGACTGACCCGGTCGACGCGCGTCGCGGCTTGTCGCCGCTTATCGCCGCTTGTCGCCGCTTGCCGCCGCTTGTCGCCGCTTGCCGCCGCTTGCCGCCGCTTCAGCGCCGCGTATCAGGGGCGTCCGGAACCTCCGGCGGCAGGCCGCGCACGGGTGCCGGAGCATCTGCCGCGGAACGGCGCTCTGCGGCGTCCTCGCCGTTCGGGTCCTGCGCGGGCGCATTCGCATAGAGCTCGGTGAGCTTGCGGTACGACTTGGTGAAGAACGCCAGAGTCGCAGCGATCACCATGATGATGCCCGCGAACAGGCAGATCAGCGCGATGCCCCGAGCGTCGCCCTCGCCGAGCAGCCACTCCCACTGCTGCTGCCCCTCGGCGGTCTTCATGTACGGGATGATCAGGAACTCGGCGATCGGCGCGATCATGAACGCCGTGATCGGAGCGGCTGCGGCTTCCATCGCGGCAGCGACACCGAACACGCGCCCCTGCCTGTCGTAGCGGACCACCTTCTGGATGATCGTCTGCTCGGCCGCCTCGACGGGAGGCACGAGCGCCATGTAGACCCACATGCCGATCACGTAGAGGGGCCACCATTCGCGCAGCATGAAGACCGAGCCGAGGATGCCCATCGCGATCACGACGAGCAGAAGTGTGCGCATCGGCTTGGCGCCGAGGCCGAACTTCGCAACCAGGCCGCCGCCGATCAGGAATCCGGTCGATGCAAACGCCAGCGCGAAGCCCCACATCTGCGCGTCGAAGAGAGTGAGACCGTAGGGGTCCATCAGCGCCATGTACACGCCGCCGATGAGGTTGTTGAAGGTCGAGAAGATGATCAGCGCGAACAGTCCGGGTGCCAGTCGGATGGCCGCCACGCTGCCACGGAAGTCGAGCGCGCTCTTGGCATCGGGATCGGGCTGCGGTGTGCCCTCGGGGATGCGGATGAAGAGCAGGTGCACGAAGGTGAGCACCATCGCGCCGATCGCGATCGCGAGGGTCCACCCCATGCCGAGGAACCCGATCGACAGCCCCGAGAAGACACTCGTCACGAGGAAGGCCAGCCCCTGCACGGTGCCGACGAGGCCGTTGGCGTTGGCACGGCGCTCTTCGGGCACGAGCAGCGTGACCGTCGTCGAGAGCGCGATGTTGCGCAGCTGCTCGATGACCCCGCCGAAGAGGATGATCGCCGAGAACAGCCAGAACCACGGGGCGCCGAGGTCGAGCAGGGCCGATTCGGGCTGCCACACGTAGAGCACGCCCGCGATCAGGAAGGCGACCGCCGAGATCACGCTCGAGAGCAGCATCACGGTGTGCTTGCGGTTGCGATCGACGATCGTGCCGAAGATCATCGCGAAGAAGGCGACGAACAGCATGTAGGCGCCGCCGATGATGCCCGTGGCGAGCACCGACTGCGTCTCGATGTAGACCCAGAAGGTCAGGGCGAACCACAGAAAGCTCGTCGTCACGTTCGCGATGAGCGTGTTGACGAGCACGTTCGCGAAGGCGGTCTTCGCCGCGGTGCGCTCCATGACTTAGAGGGTAGGCGTGGGCTCGGACATTCGGTAGAGCTGTCCCGATCTGCGGACGCGGACGCGCTCGACGGGCGAATCCGGGGAGAGACTCCGCGGATCGGGGCGGACTCCGCGGATCGGGGCGGCCTCCGCGGATCGGGGCGCGACGCGGCATCCGACACCGGCATCGGCCCGTAGGCTTGTGCGGTGAGCATTCAGCATGACCCCGCTGTCCGGGGCTTCGCCAGCGACAACTATTCCGGCGTCCACCCCGAGGTCCTCGCGGCCATCGCGGCGGCGAACGGCGGCCACCAGGTCGCCTACGGCGAAGACGCCTACACGGCGCGTCTGCAGGAGGTCTTCCGCTCCCACTTCGGCGAGGGCGTGCAGGCGTACCCGGTGTTCAACGGCACCGGGGCGAACGTCACCGGGCTGCAGTCGATGCTGCCCCGCTGGGGCGCCGTGATCTCGGCATCCACCGCTCACATCAACGTCGACGAGGGCGGCGCCCCCGAGAGGATCGGCGGGTTCAAGATCCTCGCCGTGCCGACGGACGACGGAAAGCTCACCCCCGAGCTCGTCGACCGCGAGGCCTGGGGCTGGGGCGACGAGCACCGCGCACAGCCGCTCGTGGTCTCGATCACGCAGTCGACCGAGCTCGGCACTCTCTACTCGGTCGACGAGATCCGCGCACTCGCGGACCACGCACACGAACGAGGCATGAAGCTGCACCTCGACGGGGCACGCATCTCGAATGCGGCAGCAGCCCTCGACGTTCCGCTGCGCGCCTTCACCCGCGACGCAGGCGTCGATGTGCTCAGCTTCGGCGGCACCAAGAACGGGGCCATGCTCGGCGAGGCCATCGTGGTGCTGAACCCCGAGGCGTCGACGGGTCTGCAGTACTCCCGCAAATTCAACATGCAGCTCTCGTCGAAGATGCGGTTCGTCTCGGCACAGCTGATCGCTCTGCTCGAGGGCGACCTGTGGCTGCGCAACGCCCAGCACGCGAACGCCATGGCCCAGCGTCTGCGCGGTGAGATCGAGGCCGGCATCTCCGCCGGGGCGATCACCGGCGTCTCGTTCACGCAGCCGACCCAGGCGAACGGCGTCTTCGCGACTCTCCCCGAAGGCATCGCCGACCAACTGCGCGAATCGTTCCGCTTCTACGACTGGGACGCCGCGCGCAACGAGGTCCGCTGGATGTGCGGCTTCGACACCGAGGAGTCCGACGTCGACGAATTCGTCGCAGAGCTCGCGCGCCTCACCACGCGCTGAGGGCGGTCGTCAGCGGAGCAGACCGAGGTTCGCGAGGGCCAGGCGGATGAGCGTGCCGCGCCCACCCTCCATCTCGGCGGCGACCGTGTCTGACGCCGCGGCCTCCGGCGAGAACCAGGTGACCTCGAGCGCGTCCTGTCGCGGCTCGCACGTGCCGGTGACCGGCACCACGAACGCGAGCGAGACGGCGTGCTGACGGTCGTCGTGGTAGGCGCTGACGCCCGGGATCGGGAAGTACTCGGCGACCGTGAAGGGCAGCGGCTGAGGCGGGAGGAGCGGGAACGCCATCGGACCCAGGTCGTTCTCGACGTGGCGGAACAGCGCGTCGCGGATCGTCTCACCGAACCGGACTCGACCCGAGACGATGGTGCGCGTCATCTCTCCCATCGGCGTCGAGCGCAGCAGGATGCCGATCTCGGTCACCTGCCCTGAACCGTCGGTGCGCACCGGGATCGCCTCGACGTAGAGCATCGGCAGATGGCGTCGTGCCTCGGCGAGCTCGTATTCGCTCAACCACCCGGGGTTGGAGTCGCGCGAGGGCTGTGCGGAGCCGAAGCCCTCGATGCCGTCGTCGGGCTCGGGGTCGGGATCAGGTGTGCGGACGGCCATGTCTCCTTTCTACCAGCCACGTCCGCGCCCGAACACCGACTTGCGGCCATGACCGGCATACGATCCGACGATCACCGCCTGCGCGTGTCGGAGGGCGCTGGCAGGATGGACGGGTGAGCGAAGAACTGATGATCGACGGACTCCTCACGCGCTGGTCGACAGAAGACCGCGCGGGGATGCCGCTGCTGGTGCTGCTGCACGGCTACGGTGCCGACGAGCACGACCTGTTCGGGTTGGTCCCGTATCTGCCCGAGGGCATCGCCGTGGCATCCGTCGCCGCCCCGCTCGCACCCCCGTGGCCGATGCCAGGGCGCTCCTGGTACGCCATTGAGGGCCTCGACGGTCGTAGCGCCGCATCGGTGACGCTCGCGGCTGAGGCGTTCCTGCGCTGGCTCGACGATGCTCGGGGGCATGCTCCCGCGGTGGCTCTCCTCGGCTTCTCGCAGGGCGCCGCCGTCGCGCTGCAGGCCATGCGCCTCGCCCCGCAGAGCGTAGACACCGTGGTGGCGCTCAGCGGCTACGCCGCCGCCGGCGAGCTGCCGGGCGATGAAGCCCTGACCGAGTCACGACCGCACGTCTTCTGGGGCCGCGGCACGAACGACCAGGTGATCCCCGAGGCGCTCATCGCGCACACCGCAGAGTGGCTGCCGACGCACTCGGAGCTGTCCGGGCGGGTCTACACCGGACTCACGCACAGCATCTCTGAGGAAGAACTCCGCGACGTGCATGTCTTCCTCACGAAGTGGCTGGAGCGGGCCGCCCAGGCCTGACCGAACCCATCCGCCACCGCGACACGCCCGGGGTTGCGAAAGTCCGACACGCCCGGGTATCGTCGGGGAGTCCTGTCCGCCGTGTCTGGAAGTCCTTTGATCTGATCCGTCGCCTCCGCGCTCATCTTTCCGCGCGCTGACCCGACGATCGCCGACTCCACGGCAGACCACGCCCGCTGTCCTTCGACGGCGCCCCGCTCAGACGGGGCGATCGGGCGACCGGTGTCAGTGCACCCTCGCACTCGACAGGAGACACCATGTCAACGCCCACCCTTCACGCGTCGGTCACCCTCGACCGACTCACCTTCACCTGGCCGGACGGCACGACCGCGCTCGATTCGGTCTCCGGCTCCTTCGGCTCCGGTCGCACCGGACTGGTCGGCCGCAACGGCGCCGGCAAGTCGACGCTGCTCCGCCTCATGGCGGGCGAGCTGAGCCCCACGACCGGCACTCTCACCGCGACGGGCGAGGTCGCGTACCTCCCCCAGCAGCTCACGCTCGACGTCGACCGACGGGTCTCCGAGCTGCTCGGAATCGCCGAAGCCCTCGATGCCGTCCGCGCGATCAGCGCGGGCGATGTCGATCAGGCGCGCTTCGACGCGGTCGGCGACGACTGGGACATCGAGGCACGAGCCGAGATGTCCCTGGCCGAAGCGGGGCTCGCCCCGGAGTTCCTCGACCGACGTGTCGGCGAGCTGTCCGGCGGTGAGGCCGTGCTCGTCGCGATCGCCGGCATCCGTCTGCGCCGGGCTCCGATCACCCTGCTCGACGAGCCGACCAACAACCTCGATCGTGACGCCCGCGCGAAGCTGGCCGCCATGATCAGGTCGTGGAAGGGCACGCTCATCGTGGTCAGCCACGACCTCTCGCTGCTCGAGCTGATGGACGACACCGCCGAGCTCTACGCGCAGATGCTGAACGTGTTCGGCGGACCGTACTCCGAATGGCGCGCCTGGCTGGACGCCGAGCAGGAGGCCGCCAGGCAGGCCGAGGTCACCGCGAAGCAGGAGTTCCGCAGAGAGAAACGTCAGCGCATCGAGGCCGAGGTGAAGCTCGCGCACCGCGCCCGCACGGCGAAGAAGGCGGAGGTCGAGAAGCGCGTGCCGAAGATCATCGCGCATGGTCGCAAGATGGCTGCCGAGGTATCGGCGGGAAAGCTGCGCACCGAGGTCGGCGCGAAGGAGGATGCCGCTCGCACCGCGCTCGATGAGGCGGGGCGGCGTCTGCGCTCGGAGGCGTCGATGAAGATCGAGCTTCCGGATCCGCAGGTGTCGCGCTCTCGGCGCATCGCGATGATCGGCGACGGCGAGCGGTCGTGGATCATCCAGGGCCCCGACCGCGTCGCGCTGATCGGGCGCAACGGGGCGGGGAAGACGACGCTGCTCGAACGCCTGGTGTCCGCAGCCGGCGTTCACGATTCAGCACAGATGCCGAAGATCGGTCGGGATGACGGCTCGACGGCCGACGGGGCGGAATCCCTGCTGAATACTGAACGGCCGGCGCCGGTCGCGACCGCGCTCACCGATCGCATCGGCTACCTGCCGCAGCGCGTCGACGGGCTCGACGAGAACCGGTCGGTGTTCGAGAACATCGCGGATGCCGCACCGCAGGTGCCCGAGAAGGAGCTGCGCAATCGCCTCGCACGATTCCTCATCCGAGGAGCCACGGCAGAGCGGCCCGTCGCCGCACTGTCAGGCGGGGAGCGGTTCCGCGTGGCTCTGGCGAAACTGCTGCTCTCGGACCCCGCGCCCCACCTCGTGGTGCTGGACGAGCCGACGAACAATCTCGACATCGACACCGTCGACCAGCTCGTCGAGGCGCTGCGCGCCTATCGCGGGGCTGTGCTGGTGGTGAGTCACGACGACGCGTTCCTCGCCCGTCTCGACCTGGATCTCACGCTCGAGATCGAGGCCGACGGCGCACTGACTGCACGGTGAGCTCACACCCGTCGGCTCCGCATCGCCCGGGTATGGGCGATCGCGGGGTCGGCGGCGAGCAGCGTGTAATCCTCGGACTCTCGAGGGACGAGCGCGACCCGCCCTTCGGCATCGTGAGCGATCCCCCATCCGTAGCGCTTTCCCAGCGGTGACGAGCGCAGGCACGGCTGCCCCTTCGAGAAGAACGCCTCGCGTGCGGCGGAGTCTTCGGGGTCGATCCCGGCGCGCAGCGCATGGGTGGTGAAGATCACATCGTCGGAGGTGCGCGCATACGGCTCCGACGCGATCAGTCGATAGTGAAGAGAGGCGATCGTGGGCTTCTCACCCGTCGGCGGCTCTTCGGCGTGGTCGACAGGACAGTCTTCCGCGACCTCGATGAAGGTGCTCACGTAGTTCGTGGTGTGCGTCGCCATTTCTCCATGATGCCCTCCCCGTCGGACAACGGTCGCCCCGATGTCCGTGGCACAGGTGATGATGGAGGGATGAGCGACGTGCTCGACCGCTTCACCCCTGCCACCCAAGACTGGTTCCGGGGTGCCTTTGCCGAACCCACGCCCGCACAGGCAGGCGCGTGGAATGCGATCTCGGCGGGCAAGCACGCGCTCGTCGTGGCCCCGACGGGGTCGGGCAAGACGCTCTCGGCCTTCCTCTGGGCGATCGACAGCGTGTTCCGCGAGCGCACCGAGCAGCCTGCCCCGCCCGCGAAGCGCACGAAGGCCGCAGACGGTTCGCGCACACGCATCCTCTACATCTCGCCGCTGAAGGCTCTCGGCGTCGATGTCGAGCGCAACCTGCGCTCTCCGCTCATCGGCATCGGCCAGTCGGCCAGGCGTCTCGGCATCGAAGCGCCCTCTGTGACGGTCGGTGTCCGCTCGGGCGACACGACCTCGAGCGACCGCCGCAAGCTGGTCTCCGACCCGCCGGACATCCTCATCACCACTCCTGAGTCGCTCTACCTCATGCTCACCAGTCGAGCCGGCGAGACTCTGCGCGACGTGCACACGGTCATCATCGACGAGGTGCACGCGGTCGCCGCGACCAAGCGTGGCGCGCACCTCGCGGTGAGCCTCGAGCGTCTCGACGCGCTGCGCCGCACTCACGGCCACGCCGAGCCGGCCCAGCGCATCGGACTCTCGGCGACCGTGCGTCCGATCGACGAGGTCGCGCGGTTCCTCGGCGGCGCGGCTCCGGTCGAGATCGTCGCGCCGCCGGCATCGAAGACCTTCGAGCTCGGCGTCGTCGTCCCGATGGACGACATGACCAACCCGCCACCGCCTCCCGGTGCGCCGAAAGACGGCGGCGACGCGACGGATGCCGAGTACACCGAGGTCACCGGCTCGGTCTGGCCGCACGTCGAGGAGGCGATCGTCGACCGCATCCTGCAGAACAAGTCGACGATCGTGTTCTCGAACTCACGACGGCTGGCCGAGCGCCTCACGGGGCGCCTCAACGAGATCTACTCCGAGCGCATCGGCGTCGCCCTGCCCGAGGCATCGATGCCGGCGGCCATGATGGCGCAGGCGGGCGCGACAGCCGGAGCCGACCCCGTGCTCGCCAAGGCCCACCACGGATCCGTCTCGAAGGAGCAGCGGGCCCAGGTCGAGGAAGAGCTGAAGTCCGGTGTACTGCGCTGCGTGGTCGCGACGAGCAGCCTCGAACTCGGCATCGACATGGGCGCGGTCGACCTGGTGATCCAGGTCGAGGCGCCGCCCTCTGCCGCCTCCGGCCTGCAGCGCGTCGGCCGCGCCGGGCACCAGGTCGGCGAGATCAGCCGCGCTGCGCTGTTCCCCAAGCATCGGGGCGACGTGCTGCACACAGCGATCGTCACCGAGCGGATGCTGGCCGGCAAGATCGAGGCGATCCAGGTGCCGCGCAACCCGCTCGACATCCTCGCCCAGCAGACGGTCGCGGCGAGCGCACTCGGTGAGATCAGCGTCGAGGAGTGGTTCGAGACCGTGCGTCGCTCGGCGCCGTTCCAGTCCCTCCCCCGATCGGCCTACGAGGCGACCCTCGATCTGCTCGCCGGACGCTATCCCTCCGACGAGTTCGCCGAGCTGCGCCCTCGCCTGGTGTGGGACAGAGACGCCGGCACGCTGACCGGCCGCCCCGGCGCCCAGCGCATCGCCGTCACCAGCGGCGGCACGATCCCCGACCGCGGACTCTTCGGCGTGTTCGTCGCCGGGGAGAGCACCGGCGCACGCGTCGGCGAGCTCGACGAGGAGATGGTCTACGAGTCGCGCGTCGGCGACGTGTTCACGCTCGGCACGACGAGCTGGCGCATCGCCGAGATCACGCATGACCGGGTCAACGTGATCCCCGCGTACGGCCAGCCCGGCAAGGTGCCGTTCTGGCACGGCGACGGGATCGGCCGCCCGTTCGAACTCGGCGAGGCGCTCGGCAAGTTCTCGCGCGAGGTGTCGGCGGCGACTCCCGAGAAGGCGGCTCAGCGGCTGATCGACGCCGGACTCGACGAGCAGGCCAGGATGAACCTGATGGCGCACCTCACCGAGCAGCGGGAGGCGACGGGCACCCTGCCGACCGACCGCACGCTCACGGTCGAGCGCGGGCGCGACGAGGTCGGCGACTGGCGGGTCATCCTTCATTCCCCCTACGGCATGAAGGTGCACGCGCCATGGGCACTGGCGATCAACGCCCGCATCCGCGAGCGCCTCGGAGTCGAGGGCTCGGCGGTCGCGAGCGACGACGGCATCATCGTGCGCATTCCTGATGCCGAGGCCGAACCGCCAGGAGCCGAGCTGTTCGTGTTCGACCCCGACGAGCTCGAGCAGCTGGTCACGCAGGAGGTCGGCGGCTCGGCGCTGTTCGCCTCCCGCTTCCGCGAGTGCGCCGCCCGCGCGCTGCTGATGCCGCGGATGAACCCGAACAAGCGCACCCCGCTGTGGCAGCAGCGCCAACGTTCTGCGCAGCTGCTCGAAGTCGCGCGCCGGCATCCGACGTTCCCGGTGATCCTCGAGACCCTGCGCGAAGTCCTGCAGGACGTCTACGACCTGCCGTCGCTGCGCAGGCTCGCGGTCTCGATCGCCGACCGGCGCATCAGGCTCGTCGAGACGCAGCCGTCTCAGCCCTCGCCGTTCGCGCGCGACCTGCTGTTCGGCTACGTGGGCGCGTTCATGTACGAGGGCGACTCGCCGCTGGCCGAGCGTCGCGCGGCCGCGCTCTCGGTCGACCCTGCCCTGCTCGGCGAGCTGCTCGGCACGGTCGAGCTCCGTGAGCTGCTCGATCCCGACGTCATCGCGCAGTTCGAGCGCGAGGCGCAGCGACTCGACCCCGAGCGGCACGCACGGGGCCTCGAGGGCGTCGCCGACCTGCTGCGGATGCTCGGTCCGATGGATGCGGCCGAGATCGACGCGCGACTCGACCCCGAGACAGGCTCGGCCTCCGAACACCTCGCCGCGCTGATCGACGCCCGTCGCGCGATCCCGGTCACCGTGGCCGGCACCACGCGCGTCGCCGCGATCGAAGACGCGGGGCGCCTGCGCGATGCGCTCGGCGCGGCGCTGCCGACCGGCATCCCCGTCGCGTTCCTCGAACCCCTCGCCGATCCGCTCGGCGACCTCGTCGCGCGGTACGCCCGCACGCACGGACCTTTCACGACGGATGCCATCGCGTCGCGCTTCGGCCTCGGCGCGGCCGTCGCCCGGCACACCCTGCAGCGGCTGGAGCACTCGGGCCGGCTCACCAGCGGCTACTTCCTGCCCGAGGCCTCCGGCACCGGCAACGAGACCGAGTGGTGCGACACGGAGGTGCTGCGTCGCCTGCGGATGCGGTCGCTCGCCGCGATCCGAGGCAGCGTCGAGCCGGTGTCGCCCGAGGCATATGCGCGCTTCCTGCCCGACTGGCAGCACCTCGGCCGTCCGCTCGAAGGACTCGACGGCGTGCTCGCCGTGATCGAGCAGTTCGCCGGGGTGCCCATCCCCGCCAGCGCATGGGAGTCCCTGGTGCTCCCGTCCCGCGTGCGCGACTACTCCCCCGCCCTGCTCGACGAACTCACTGCGTCGGGTGAGGTGATCTGGTCAGGTCACGGCACGCTCCCCGGCCGTGATGGCTGGGTCTCGTTGCACCCCGCCGACCTCGCACCCTTCACACTCCCCGAACCCGACGACGAGATCGCCACCGATTCGCTCGAGGCCCGGGTGCTCGCGGCTCTCGAGGCGGGCGGCGCCTACTTCGCGGGCCAGTTGAAGGAGATGGCCGGCGCCGAGAACGAGCAGTCCGTGCTCGAGGCACTGTGGTCGCTGACCTGGGCCGGCCGCGTGACGAACGACACCTTCGCCCCGATCCGTTCGCTGCTGGCGGGCGGGTCGCAGGCCCATCGGGTCACGCGACGCGCGCCGCGCACGCGCACCTACCGGGGCATGTCGCTCGCCCGCACAGCGGCGCGACCGTCGTCGATCGGCGGACGCTGGTCGCTGCTGCCCTCCGTCGACACGGATGCCGCCCGTCGGGCGACCGTCACCGCGGGGCTGCTGCTCGACCGTTACGGCGTCGTCACACGAGGCGCGGTGCAGGCAGAGGGCGTCCCGGGCGGCTTCGCTCAGACCTACCGGGTGCTCGCCGGCTTCGAAGAGGCCGGACACTGCCGTCGCGGCTACGTGATCGAGAGGCTCGGTGCTGCGCAGTTCGCGGCATCCGCCACCGTCGACCGCCTCCGCACGTTCGCGGGCCTCGCCGACCCGCCCCCGCGCAAGACCGTGACGCTCGCCGCGACCGACCCCGCGAATCCCTACGGCGCGGCTCTCGGGTGGCCCAAGCGCGACGAGGTGTCGCATCGCCCCGGGCGCAAGGCCGGTGGCCTGGTCGTGCTCGTCGACGGTTCGCTCGTGCTCTACCTCGAACGGGGCGGCCGTACGGTGCTGTGCTTCACCGACGAATCCGAGGTGCTGCGAGCCGCGGCGTCCGACCTCGCCGCGACGGCCCGCGCCCGCCGTCTCGACACCCTCACGGTCGAGAAGGTCAACGGAGAGGGCGTCTACGGCACCGAGCTCGCCCTCGCCCTGCAGGATGCGGGGTTCGTCGCGACGCCCCGCGGTTACACGCTGCGCAAGGCGATCTGAACCGACCGCTCACGCACCGCGACGCCGTCGATCCGCACCCCGAGGCGCAGACCGGCGGCGTCGCAGGGGCGACTCGGCGCGTCAGCTCAGCAGCGTCGTCTCTTCGGCGTCCGACGATGAGCGACGAGCCGCGAGGCGTCGCACCACGAGGAGGACTCCACCGAGCCCGAGAAGACCGAGTGCGAGGATCCAGGTGACGCCGGGGTCGTAGCCGGTGGTCGCAAGGTCACCGTCGGCCGCACCCCCGTCCGCACCGGAACCAGAGCCCGACCCCGAGCCGGAATCAGAGCCCGACCCCGAGCCGGAGCCCGTGCCGGAGCCCGCACCGGGATCAGTGCCCGGTACTTCGTCCTCGATGCGCACCAGCCCGTCGATCGCCGTGCGGATCGCCGCTGCCATGGCATCGACATCGGCCTGGTCGGCTGTCGTCAGCTCGCGCTCGACGGCGGAGATCGCGCGGTTCAGCGCGGCGACGCTGTCAGCGGTGAAGGGGCTGAGGTCGCCGGGCACCGCTGCGAGGGCCGCATCGACCGCGGAGTAGTCCGCGGGGCGCTCGGAGACCGGAACGATGTCCGCGGCATACGGCGTGAGCGGGTTGTGGATGGTGACCTCGCGGATCTGCTCATCGGCGAAGAAATCGAGCGCCTTGACCACGATGCGGTCGCCATACGACTCCACGATCAGGCCGTTGTTGACGTCACCGATCGTGACCTCGCTGATGCCCTGCGTGTTCTCGCCGCGAGCGTCCCACCCCACGTGCATCGCCACCGTGTTGACAGACCAGAAGCCGTCGGGGTGTCCGTCCGCCGTGCGGCGCTGCACCGCCCAGTCGCCCAGGGTCGCGGGGTAGTGGGTGTGGCCGCTGAAGACGACCGCGTTCGGATAGTTGCCGAGGATGCTCGTCAGACGGTCGTTCATCAGGTGGTGGTCGTGGTACCAGGGGATCCACGATGCGGAGACGGTGTCGCCGAGCGGGAAGTGCGTGTTGACGATCACCTGCGAGCCCTGCGCCGTCCAGTGCGCGAGGCGCTCCTCGAGGAACTCCACCTGCTCGTCGGTCATCGCGACATCGGACGGGCCGCTGATCTCCTGACCGATCGTGATCACCGGCACCTGGCCGCCGGGGCCGCTGAGCACGTACTCGGCATACGCCTTGTCTCGCTCGGCGAACGCGAGGAACCGCTCGAAGTTCGCCGCGAAACCTCCGCTCGCATAGCGCTCGTGGTTGCCGATCGACGCGACGGTGGTGTCGGGTCGGATCGCGGTCGTGTTCTCCATGACCTGGTAGATCTCGTCCCACTCGGTCGGCGTGCCGGAGTTCACGAGGTCTCCGACGATCAGCAGACCTGCGGGGTCGGGAGCGAGCTCGTGCAGATCGTTGAGACCGTGTTCGAAGTCCTGGGGGTGCCCCTGGATGTCAGACACCGTCCACAGCGTCGTCGACGCCTCATCCGTCATGAGCACGCCCTGACGCACGGTCACCGAGTCGATCGCCCAGTAGCGGGCACCGGCATCCGGTGCGTCGAGCTGCCACTGGAATCGCGCCTCGGCAGCGCCGACGGGAACGTCGATCGCGATCTCCTGCATGTAGTTCAGCTGCAGGGGGTCGTAGCCGTCGGCCACGGATGCGGAGTCGAGGCGCAGCACCTCAACCCAGTCCCCTCCGTCGAAGCTGGCGCGGACGACGCCTGTCTGCGCGGGAGCACCGCGATAGTGACTGTCGAACGAGAGCTCCAGCGAGCGCAGGTACTCGACGTCGACAGCGGCGCTGGTGAGCGTCGAGGAGAAGGGATGCGCTCCGAACTGCTGGGCGTCGGCGACTGCGAAGCCGGCGAGCGGGCGGGCGAAGCGTGCGCGCATCTCGTCGACGTTCGCCGTCCACTCGTCACGCGTCGCGGCGGACCAGCCTCGGTAGTCGGCGGTGCCGACACCGTCCATGGCCGAGTCGGACTCCACCGACCAGCTCTCGGGCAGCCCGGCGTCGAAGCCCTCGCGCAGCAGCACGCCATCGGTCGCGACGCCCGTCGTCACAGGATCGATGTCGACGGCGGCCGCGGGATCTCCGGGGCTCAGCTCGCCACCGGCAGCGCTCACGGTCACGGTCTGCTGTTCGGCGAGAGGCTCGTAGCCGTCTGCCGCGAGGAACCAGAGCGTGTAGCTGCCGGGAGCTGCGGGAACCTCGAGATCGATGGATCCCGACGCGCCGGGGGCGTACTTCCAGGCGACGGAGACCTGACCGTCACCGCCGGGTACCTCGCCGTCGCGGTAGAACCCGATCCAGTTCGTGTCGTCGGGACTGTCGGTCGCGTACTCGATGCGCACCGTGCTGCCGGCGACGAGAGCGCCGTTCGGCACCTGGAACGACGAGTCGGCGGCCGCGGCCACCTCGTGAGGCGCCGTGGCCGGCACCTGCGCGCTCGCGGCGATCGGGCTGGCGACCAGCACGGCGGACAGTGCGACGCCGATCAGGGCGACACCCCTGGTTCGGGTCTGAGGTCGGGAGGGATGCATGGGTGTCGTCCTTTCGAGACGAGTGGGCTGATGTCTCGAGCGTCGCCGCGGCCACCCAACCACGGATGCACGGAAGGTGAACGGACGGCCACATCCGTCCTCCCCGACCGGATCCTGCTGGACGCGTGCGCACAGCAGTCCACCGCGGAGACGCCCGCCGGTTCGAGAGTCGTGTCGTCGGCTCGCCTCAGTTGGCCTGTCTGGTCAGAGAGGTGCCATGCAGAGACGCCTGCACCTGGAACGACATGGTGTCGGCCAGATACCGGTCGTCGCCCGCTTCGATGGCGCGACCGTCTGCCGCGTAGCTGACGCGGTTCACTCGGAGCAGCGGGCTCGACCGCCGCACCGCGAGCAGCCGCGCGTCTTCGCTGGACGCGGCGATCGCATCGATCGAGTGCTCCCCGTGCACCATGCGCACGCCGTGGTGTTCTTCGAGCGCACCGACGACCGACGATTCCTCAGGTGACAGCGCCTCGATCATCGGCGCGATCCACGCCGGATAGGTCGTGCGCTCGAGCATCACGACGCGTCGATTGAGCAGACGCAGTCGCACGACCTCGAGCACGTCTCCGGCGCGGGACCCACCGCGCAGCTGCCTCAGCTCGAGTGCTGTGGGGGCCCTGCGGCGCTGCGACACGACTCGTCCCCCCGGTTCCATCCCGCGGCTCCGCGCCCACTGCGCGAACGACCGCATCTCCGAGAGGCGCTGACTCTGCACCGTGGTGCGCACGAGCCAGCCCGATCCGCGGCGGGGCGCGATCGCTCCCTGACGGGCGAGAAGCACGAGCGCGTTGCGCACCGTGCCGCGGGAGACTCCGTAGGTGCGGGTCAGCTGCTCCTCGGGCGGCAGCATCCCACCCTCATCGAACACGCCGTCGATGATCTGGATGCTCAGATCCCGCGCGATCTCCCGATAGCGGTGCATGTGACGTCTCCTCCCGACCTCACCGCCCTGCACAGGGACGGGACGCCGCCTCAGCGTATCCGCGGTCGGCCGGACGGATCGTGCTCCGCAGGCCCCCGAGTGCACACGTGCACGCACCTGTCCATCGGACTTCAGCTGCCGGCCGCCCGGTGTTCACCCCGAGTTCGCGGAACGACGCCGCGCTGCGCGTCTCGTCGGGTCGGATGGGCTGAGCGATCCCTCGAGGTCGCCGACTGGAGGAAGCCCCATGCCCGACCGCACACCGCACTCAGCCGGTGCGACACGAGCCGAATGGGCGGTGCTCAGCGACATGGACGGAACGCTCCTCGACACCGAGAGCACGTGGCTGCTCGTCGTCGAGGAGTTCGTGCGCCGGCACAGCGGCGCGGACGACCCCGCTCTCGTGTCGACGCTGCGGGGCCTCGACCTCGACCACGCGGCTGCCACCCTGCGCAGCCGCCTGTCGCTCGAGATGACGACGGCAGCGGTCGCCGAGGAGCTCGATCGGCGGTCGATCGAGGCCTATGACGGCGGCGTGTCCTGGACTCCCGGCGCTCGATCGCTGCTGACCGCCCTCGCCGCAGCACAGGTGCCGCTGGCCCTCGTGACCTCCTCCCCGCGGCACTGGGTGGAGCGATTCGCGCAGGCGGTCGACCTGTCGGCGTTCGACGTGATCGTGACGGCAGACGACACCCCTCGAACCAAGCCCGCGCCGGATCCCTACCTTCGCGCAGCCGAGCGCCTCGACGTCGCCGCCCATCGATGTGTCGCCCTCGAGGACTCCCTCGTCGGCGCGACATCCGCCGTGGCCGCCGGCTGCACGACCCTCGTCGTCGGAAGCGGGAAGCCTGTTCCGGACACGCTTCAGGTCGGCTCGCTGATCGCCGTGGACGTCCGGATGCTGCGCGCGGTCGCCAGAGGATCGATGCCCTCCTAGGCTGGACGAATGATCGGGGAGTTCGTCTACGGCATCCGCACTCTGCTGCGCGGCTTCGGCACGTGGCGACGCCGCCCGGGGCTGATGGCCCTGGGACTCGTGCCCGGGCTCATCGCAGCTCTGGTGCTGCTCGCCGGTCTCGTGCCGCTGGCTCTGTCGCTCGCGCCGATCTCCGACGCCGTCACGCCCTTCGCAGACGGCTGGATCCCCGCCTGGCGATCCGTCTTCAGAGCCGCTGTCGGCATCGTGATCTTCGCCACAGCGCTCGCCCTCGCGAGCGCTGTGTTCAGCGCCCTCGCGCTGACCATCGGCGACCCGTTCTACCAGCGGATCTGGCGCGCGGTCGAGACCGATCTCGGCGATGCCCCGCCCTCCGACGGCGGTGGATTCTGGATGGCTGTCGGCGAGGGGCTGCGCCTCGTCGTCCTCGGCATCCTGATCGCGCTCCTGGTGCTGCTGCTCGGACTCGTCCCGCTCGTCGGAGGTGCGCTCGGGGCTGTCGGAGGCGTCGTGCTGTCGGGGCGGATGCTCGCACGCGAGCTCACAGGTCGCGCCTTCGACGCCCGCGAACTCACCCCCGCCGACCGTGCGGTGCTGTTCCGCGGCAGTCGCGCGCGCGTGCTCGGCTTCGGCGTCGCGACGCAGCTGTGCTTTCTGATCCCCGGCGGCGCGGTCGCCGTCATGCCAGCCGCCGTCGCGGGCGCCACGACTCTCGCGCGCACCATGCTGGAGCGCACTCCCCTGCCGCAGACTCCCCTGCCGCAGACTCCCCCGCCGTCCGCGCAGCCCGGACCGCCCGCACCGCCCGCACGACCCGCACCACCCGCACCGCCCGCACCGGGCAGCGTCTCCGCACCCCTGCCGCCGCCCGCCGGGTCAGGACACGCCTGATGCCCGAGGGCGACACCGTCTTCCGTGCGGCCAGACGTCTCGACGAGGCGCTGGTCGGCGCGGAGGTGGCCCGCTTCGACCTCCGCGTCCCGCGCTTCGCGACCCTCGACCTGACCGGTCAGCCGATCGTCTCGTCGATCGCCCGCGGCAAGCACCTGCTGCTGCGCATCGGCGACAGCACACTGCATTCCCATCTGCGCATGGACGGGGCCTGGCTGGTCTACCGTGCGGGTGAGAAGTGGCGGCATCCGGCGTTCAAGGTGCGTGCGATCGTCGGAACCGCACAGCGTGAAGCTGTGGGGATCGACCTGGCCGAGATCGAGGTGGTGCCGACCCGCGACGAAGACGAGCTCGTCGGCTACCTCGGGCCCGATCCCCTCGGCCCCGACTGGGACGCCGCCGAGGCCGCGAGGCGGGTGAATGCCGACTCCCGCAGCATCCACGTCGCTCTGCTGGACCAGCGCAACGTCGCAGGGTTCGGCAACGAGTACGCGGCAGAACTCCTGTTCCTTCGGGGGATCCTGCCGACCACGCCCGCCCCGGAGGTCGACGTGCCCGCACTGCTCGACCTCGGGGTGCGCACGATCCGGGCGAACCGCGATCGCCGTCACCGCACCTTCACCGGAGTCGATCGTCCCGGTCAGGGAACCTGGGTCTACGGCCGTGCCGGCAAGCCCTGCCGTCGCTGTGGAGCCCTGATCAAGCGGGGCGAACTGGGCGCGGATCCGACCCGCGAGCGCATCACCTTCTGGTGCCCCGTGTGTCAGCGATGACTCCAATCCATGCTCGGGAATGAATCCGGCACACCCGTGGTTATTGATATATCCGGAGAACTCCGGAACACGGGGAGGAATCGTGGGCAAGAACTACGTCGACATCGAGAACGACCAGGGAGCGACGCTGCGGTATCGCAAGCACGCCAACGGCCGCGGTCTCGTCGCGCATGGCGCGAAGGTCCATCCGAAGGCGCATGTTGAAGCGGGCGCCTACATCGAACCCGGCGCGCGTATCGGCGCAGGGGCGACCATCGCCCGCGGCGCATGGATCGAACCGGATGCCGTGATCGGCGAGGGTGCGCACGTCGACGCGCACGCGCACATCGGCCAGGGCGCTGCCGTCGGAGACGGCGCGCACATCGGAGTCCGCACCGATGTCGGGGCCGGTGCACGGATCGTGCGCGGTGCTCGCATCGGCGACGACGAGACGGTCGCCGCCGGCCTGACGGTGGCCACCGACCCGAAGGGGCTGTGGCTCGCGGCCTGATCACGGGCCGATCTCAGACCGCCTCACGGCATCCGCCGGGTACCCTGGAGCACATGGCGACTCAGGGACGACGACCGGCAGGGCGCGCCGGCAAGGGCTCGCCCGTGCGACGCAACAGGGCGGCACCGGCTCAGCGATTCCCGCCGCCCCAGCCACCCAAGAAGACCGCAAAGGTGGTGTTCGATGCGCCGGAACCCGAGTCCGACGAGCCCCGCACGTTCCGGCTCGGGGTCGTGCCCGGCGCCACGCCCGGCAAGTGGATCGACGCCTGGAAGCAGCGGATGCCGCACGTGCCCGTGGAGATCGTGTCGGTGGAGGTCGCCGATCAGCGCAAGGCGCTCGACGACCTCGACGCCGCGCTGGTGCGGATGCCGCTGACCGATGAGACCCTGCACGTCATCACGCTGTATGACGAGGTGCCCGTGGTGGTCGCCTCGATCGATTCGCACCTGCTCGCCGTCGACGAGCTGACCATCGCCGACCTCGCGGGCGAGATCGTGATGACCCCGATCGACGACCCGCTGGGCCCGATCGACATCCCCGGCGCCGTCTCCCCGTCGTTCGCGCCGCTGACCGTCGCAGAAGCCATCCCGACCGCTGCTGCCGGAACCGGGATCGTGGTCCTTCCCATGTCTCTCGCGCGCATGCACCACCGCAAGGATGTCGGCCATCGCCCCCTGGTCGACGGACCGACCTCGACTGTCGCCCTGGCCTGGCGCCGAGAGCACACGACGCCCGACGTCGAGACGTTCATCGGAATCGTGCGCGGTCGCACGTCGAACTCATCACGATGACTCGACCGTGACGTCTCGTCGACCGCGGTGACGGCGCCCCCCTCCGGTCGTCGTTAGACTCTCGTGGTGGTCTCGCTTCTCTACGTCTGTGTGCGCCCCGAACTCGGGGCGGCGGACGCCGAGCACGCCTCGTTCCGGCGGGCGCTCGGCGTCGACGTCGTCGACCGCATCGATCTGCTCGCCGAGCCCCTCGACCCCGCCCGCCTCGCGCGGTACAGCGGCGTCGTGGTCGGCGGCTCGCCCTTCAACGTGAGCGACGTCGAGAAGTCGGCGGTGCAGCTCCGCGTCGAAGCAGATCTCGAGCACATGGCACGGCTGGCCATGGACGGCCGGATCGCGGTCTTCTTCACCTGCTTCAGCATCGGCGTGGTGACGCGGATGCTCGGTGGCGACGTCACGACCGACACCCCCGAGCCGGCCAGCGCCACCGTGATCGAGACGACCGAGGCCGGCGCGGCGGATCCGGTGTTCGGCCCGAGTTCCCCCGCCCTCACCGTGTTCACCGCCCACAAGGAGAGTGCCGCCGCGCTGCCGCAGGGTGCGGTGCTGCTCGCCACGAACGACGCGTGCCCCGTGCAGGCGTATCGGGTGGGCACTCATCTCTACACGGCGCAGTTCCACCCTGAGCCGACCCCGAGGGACTTCGCCGACCGGATGACCTTCTACCGCACCACCGGGTATTTCGACCCCGATGAGTTCGACGCGGTACAGGGCCAGGTGCTCGCGGCATCGGTCACCGAGGGCGCGGCACTGCTGCGCCGCTTCGCGCAGACGTTCGCATCCGCCTGACGACGAGCAGGTCAGCAGCAGCTCACACGCGGGCTCAGCCGCGCAGCAGCTCCACCCGTTCGCGAAGGTATGCCTCGAGCGGCATCCATCCGCCCGCGCTGCTCCATCGCACCGACGGCACGGCGTCGATCGTCGCGAGCGGCCCCGATGCTCCACCCGCATCCACGGCCTCGAGGTCGATCACCGTCCACCCGATGTGCACAACCTCGCCCACGTCGAATCCGCCCCGCAGTGCCAGCGCACGTCGCTCGGCGCGCTCGCGCGCGGACTCGGCCGTGTAGCCACGGCGCCCGGGATCCGCAGCGCGCAGCACCTCGGCGGTCGCCAGAGCATGAGTCTCGGTGAGCAGCAGCACTCCGATGTGCCAGGCTGCCCCCACCCGCACGATGCGACGTCCGCGCCACCGTGAGTCCCGCTCTTCGCCCAGTCCTTCCTGAGGCAGGCCCGAGAGCGCACCCACGGCGTCGGCGATCAGCGCGGATGCCGTCGTCACAGCTCCCCCTGGGGACTCGCGCGAACCACCTCGGGGTCGACCAGCCGCGCGGCGTCGCCGCGGATCAGCATGCCGATCAGCGGGAACAGCAGCACCGACAGCATCCCCGCGCCCACGAGTGCAGCGGCCGTGCCGGTGTCGATCATCTCCTGGTCCACTCCGATCGCCGTCACGGCGACGATGATGGGCAGTCCTGTGGAGGCCAGCAGGCCGAGCGCCGTGCGGTCTCTCACGCTCGAGCCCGGCGGGGCGGAGAGCTGTGCGGTGGTGCCGCGGAGCACGAGCAGCGCGACGAGGAACAGGGGCAGCATCAGGATCGCCGACGACGAGCCGGTGAGCGCCTGAAGGTCGAAGTTCACACCGGTGTAGAGGAAGAAGATCGGCACGAAGAGGCCGAACGCGATGGCCTCGAGTTTGGTCTCCATCGCCGCTGCGTCCTTCTCTGGCGCCCGGGCCATGATGATGCGCCACACGGCCCCAGCGACGAATGCGCCGAGCAGCATGTCGAGATCGAGCATGACGCTGAGACCGACCAGCGCCGCGATCAGCAGCAGCACGAAGCGCACACCGAACTGATCGGAGGTGTGCAACGTGGCGCGCACGAACGCGTGCAGGCGCCCGTGCTGCATCCGGTGGGCCACCAGCACGGCGAGACCGGCCAGAACCACGAAGGCGAGCAGCACCGCGGCGGCGAGCGGAGTGGTGCGGGTGCTCAGGAAGAGCGAGATCGCGATCAACGGCAGGAACTCGCCGACGGCGCCGATCACGGTGACGGCGCGTCCGAACGGGGTGTCCGTCTCCTTCGCGTCCCGCAGGATCGGCATCAGCGTGCCGAGTGCGGTGGAGCTGAGCGCGATGGCGATCACGACCATCCCCTCCCCCGGTGCGAGGAAGAAGCCGATCGCGATCCCGAGGACGACGCTGATGCTCCAGCCGATCGAGGCCCGCACGAGCGGGCGCCCGGAGACGGCGCGGAAGTCGATCTCGGATCCGGCCATGAAGAAGAGCATCGCGAGGCCGAAGTCGCTGAGCTTCTCGAGGATGGGCGTCGGCTCGACCCAGCCGAGCACAGCCGGACCCGCGAGGATCCCGAGCACGAGCTCGAACACGATGATCGGCACCCGGATGACCGGTCTGATGCCGCGCGCGAGCAGCGGCGCTGCCACGGCGAGCAGCGGGATCAGCACCAGTCCGAGATCGCCCGCGTCCACGCTCTCAGAGTAGCGACCCGGCGGCGACGATTCGCCCGGTGGTCGCATCCACGGCAGAATCGATGCACACCCCCGAGGAGCCCCCATGTCTCAGCCCGACACCGCCCGCCTGCTGATCGCCTGCGACGATCAGCCCGGCATCGTCGCCGCCGTCGCCGGAGTGCTCTCCGCCCACGGCGCGAACATCATCTCCCTCGACCAGCACTCCACCGACTCCGAGGGCGGTCGGTTCTTCCAGCGCACCGTCATCCACCTCCCCGGTCTCTCCGCCGCCCGCACGGCGCTCGAGGCCGACCTGGCGCCGATCGCCGAGCGCTTCGGCATGGAATGGTCGCTGCACGACACCGCCCGCCGCAAGCGCGTCGCGATCTTCGTGTCGAAGTACGACCACTGCCTGATGGAGCTGCTGTGGCGCACGCAGCGCGGCCAGCTCGACATCGACGTCACGATGGTCGTCTCGAATCACCCCGACCTCGCCGAGTCGGTGCGGTCGTTCGGAGTGCCCTTCGTGCACATCCCCTCGGGCGACAAGCAGGCGATGGAGCAGCGCCAGCTCGAGATGCTCCGAGGCAACGTCGATCTCGTCGTCCTGGCCCGATACATGCAGATCCTGAGCGACGACTTCATCACGGGTCTCGGCGCCCCCGTCATCAACATCCACCACTCGTTCCTGCCCGCGTTCATCGGCGCCAACCCGTATGCCAGGGCGAAGGACCGCGGCGTGAAGCTGATCGGGGCGACCGCCCACTACGCCACCGCCGACCTCGACGAGGGGCCGATCATCGAGCAGGACGTCACGCGCGTCACACACTCCGAGTCGGCGGCCGAGCTGCAACGCCGCGGCGCCGATGTCGAGCGCCTCGTGCTCGCGCGCGCCGTGCAGTGGCATGCCGAAGACCGTGTGATCGTGCACGGCCGCTCGACCGTCATCCTCTGAGGCAGGCTTCTCGGCTCTCGTCGAGCTCAGGCGCTCGCGGGAACTCCCGCGACCAGTTCGGCGAAGGCCTCCGCCGCAGTCGCATAGCGGGCGAGCGGCGCTCCCTGACCCATCCAGAGCGACTGCAGCTCCCCCAGATTCTGCTCACCCGCCGCGGCGCGGAACCTTCCGGTGAGCCAGTTCTGCATCGGGAACGGGGCGATGGTTCCACCCGCCTCGATCGCTCGCACCGCCCGGTTGCGCACTCCGCGGGCGAGGCGACCGCTCATCGCCCGCGTGAGCACGGTGCCGTCGGCGGCTGTCGAGCGGATGGCGTCGCGATGCGCCTGATTCGCCGCCGACTCGGTCGTCGCCAAGAAGGCCGTGCCGACCTGCACAGCCGAGGCGCCGAGAGCGAAAGCGGCTGCGACGCCGCGCCGATCGGCGATGCCGCCCGCCGCGATGACCGGCACATCGACGGCATCGACCACCTGCGGCACGAGCGAGAAGGTGCCGATGAGCGACTCTTCGGCCGGTCGCAGGAACGACACCCGATGGCCTCCGGCCTCGAAGCCGGTCGCGACGATGGCGTCGACCTCCGCCTCGGCGAGAGCGACGGCTTCCGCGACGGTCGTCGCCGTCGCCACCACGCGGATCCCGCGGCGATGCGCCTCCTCGATGAGATCACCGGAGGGGATGCCGAAGACGGTGCTGAGCACAGGCGGAGCCGACTCCCAGATCGCATCGAGCTGCTCGTCGAGCGGGGGCGCGTACCGTTCGGGTCGCGCCGGCATCTCGAGACCGACCGCGTCGAAGAACGGCTGCAACGCCTGCGCGAACACCGTGTGCTGCGGGTTCGGTTCGACCTCGTCGCCGGTCGGCAGCCAGATGTTCACGGCGAACGGACGCGCGGTCGCCGTCCGGAGCGAGGCGACGGTCGAGCGGATGCGGTCTCCGTCATAGCCGTACAGCCCGTACCCGCCGAGTCCCCCCGCTTCGCTGACGGACACGGCGAGCTCGACGGACGACAGCCCTCCGAACGGTCCGAGGAAGACGGGGTGTTCGATGCCGAGCAGCGCACGCAGGTCAGTCATGTATCGAGGCTATCTCCGCTCTCCCGCCCCGAGACGAGCGCGGACGCCCGATCCCCTGCTCGGATGCCGGTGATAACCTCGGCGTGTGGGATCAGGAAAGCGCGCATGAGCGAGTGGTTCGGGCAGATGCTCAGCTTCGTCGCGGCCGCGCTCGGGATCATCGCGGTGCCGGATGCCGCGGCACTCGGTGTCGCCATAGCGCTCATCGCCCTGACGACGCTCACCATCGCCGTCGCTCTGAGCCTGGCACCGCCCTCGCCGGGCACCGCTCCGCATCCGCTGCGGGCCATCGACGTCTCGACGCTGCTCGCGCAGAGCGATCCTGACGCTGCCGGTCATCCGCGCCCTCGTGCGCCGGGAGTCGCCGTTCCCGCGTAGTCCGTCCTCGTACGGGACTGCGCGGCTTTCGCCGACCCTTCCCGACACACGAACGGACTTCCATGGACATCTTCGCCTTCCCACCCCTGACCTTTCTGCTCGATGCGGCGTACGGCGCCCTCGCCGGGCTCTCCTCGCTGCTCGAACCCCTCGCCGGAGCATCCGCCGCAGCCCTCGCTGTGGTGCTCGTGACGCTTCTCGTGCGCACCCTGCTGATTCCCGTGGGCATCTCGCAGGCGAAGGCCGAGCAGACCAGGGCGCGCCTCGCGCCCCGGCTGCGCGAGCTGCAGCGCCGACACAAGAAGAACCCCGAACGCCTGCAGAAGGAGATGCTCGAGCTCTATCGCTCCGAGAACACGTCTCCGTTCGCCGGCATGCTGCCTGTGCTCGCCCAGGCGCCGGTCGTCGGCATCCTGTACACGCTGTTCATCCGCCCGGACATCGCGGGGCACGCCAACGACCTGCTCACGCATGACCTGTTCGGTGCACCGCTGGGAACGAGCCTCGTCTCGGCCGTCTTCGGCGGCACGGCGTCACCCGAGACGCTGCTGGTGTTCGGTGCCCTGATCGCCGTGATGATCGCAGCGGCGGAGATCACGCGGCGGGTCTTCCGACCGACCGCGGTAGACGACGACTCGCCGCTGAACTCGCCGACCATGCTGAGAGTGACGAGCGCTCTGCACTATCTGACGGCGGTGTTCGCCGTGTTCGTGCCCCTCGCGGCCTCGCTCTACCTGACCGTCACGGTCGTCTGGACGCTGGTGCAGCGCATTCTGCTGCGGCGACGGTATCCCCTGCCCGTACCGGCCGCGGTCAAGGGCTGACGGTCGGGGTGGTCAATCGGGCAGCGGAATCGGGGCGGTGAACGGCCCGGGCTCGTCATCGCGATCAGCGTCGTCGGGTCCGGCGTCACCGTCCCGTCCTGCTGCGGCCCCGTCTCGACGCCGCTGACGCCGCACGCCCATTGTCGTGACCACGCTCGCCGCGACGACCAGTGCGATCGCGAGCATCCTCAGCGGGGTCGCGGACTGACCGAGGATCAACCATCCGGCGAGCGTCGCGAACGCGGGCTCGAGGCTCAGCAGCACACCGAACACACGCTGCGGCAGGCGACGGAGCGCTGCGAGCTCGAAGCTGTAGGGGATCACCGACGACAGCACAGCGGTGACCGCGGCGAGCAGCAGCAGCTGCATGTCGCCCGCGACGGTGACGGCCGCCGGCACCCCGACCGGGATCAGCAGCACCGCAGCCACGACGAGTCCGACCGCGAGCCCGCTGGTGCCCGGGATGATCGCACCGACTCGCGCGCTCATACGGATGTACATGGCCCAGAAGGCCGCTGCGATCAGGATGAAGACGACGCCGAGAGGGTCGAGCGGCTCGGCGCCGATCAGTCCGTCGACGCCGAGCAGGACGATACCCAACAAGGCGACGCCCACCCAGGCCGCATCGGCCAGGCGCCTGGTCAGGACGGCCGCCAGCACCAGCGGGCCGAGGAACTCGATCGCGACGGCCGGGCCGAGCGGGATGCGGTCGATGGCCGCGTAGAAGAAGCCGTTCATCGCGGCGAGCGCGACTCCGAACAGCACTGCAGCGAGCCACTGCGCCCTCGTCCAGCGCATCGGCCTCGGGCGCACGATGACCACCAGCAGCAGCGCGGCTATCGCGACGCGCAACGACGTCACGCCCCACGGGCCGAGCACCGGGAAGAGCTGGGCTGCGACGGCCGCCCCGAACGGCAAGGAGAGGCAGGAGCAGATGACGAGTGCGACGCCCACGAGCGGGCGGGACGACGCGGACTGCTGCACCCCGCAAGCCTACGACCCGGCGAGATGCCGGTGAACTCCGGCGGTCAGAGGTGCTTGCCTCCGGTGACCGCGAGCACTGCTCCCGATGTGAACGACGACTCGGCAGAGGCGAGGTACACGTAGGCGCCGGCGAGCTCCGCCGGTTGCCCGGCGCGCCCCAGAGGCGTGTCGGAGCCGAAGGTCTTCACTCGCTCGTCGCTCCACCCGGTGGCCGGAATCAGCGGAGTCCAGATGGGCCCCGGGGCGACGGCGTTCACGCGGATGCCACGCTCGCCCGCCTCCTCGGCGAGCGCCTTCACGAAGGCGACCTGCGCGGCCTTGGTCATCGCGTAGTCGATGAGATTGGGCGAGGGCTCGAACGCCTGCACGGACGCCGTCACGATGATGCTCGCCCCTGACTCCAGGTGCGGGTACGCCGCCCTGGCCGAGTACAGCAGCCCGAACAGGTTCGTCTCGAACACGCGGCGCATCCTGTCGGTCTCGAGGTTCTCGAAGCCGTCGATGTCGTGCTGGTATGCGGCGTTCAGCACCAGGATGTCCAATCCGCCGAGACTGCTCCGGGTCTCCGAGACGACCTCGGTCGCGAAGGCTTCATCACGCAGATCTCCGGCCAGGCTGACCCCCTGCCTGCCTTCGGCACGGACCAGTTCGATCGTCTCATCGGCATCGGGCTGCTCCTCCGGCATGTGCACGATCGCCACGTCGGCTCCCTCGCGGGCGAAGGCGATCGCGACGGCCCGGCCGATTCCCGAGTCACCGCCCGTGATGAGAGCTCGACGACCCTCGAGCCGAGCGTGCCCCACGTACGACTCCTCGCCGTGGTCGGGCACAGCGCGCATCTGATCGGTCAGGCCCGGCTGGTCCTGCTGCTGAGCGGGGAACTCCTCCTGGCGGTGCTGGCTGCGGGGGTCGGGCGTGCTGTCTGCCATGGTGTCTCCTCTTCCTCGCGACGGGCGACCACCGTTCGTGGCGCGAGTCGGGCGTCCATCGACACTCGCGGCCTCTCGACGCCGTCGGCAGGGGGTTGACAATCGGGTGCGGAAGCGGCCGAAGTCAACCCCCTGCGAGCGAATCCCCGGTCGCATATCCTGACAGGGAATGCGAGGAGACCCACCATGAACGCACGACACATCGACGACCGTTCCGACGAGGGCTACACCCCCACGACCACCCACGCCGAGTTCGGCGAGGGCAACCCCCGGCTGCGGATCACCCGCGACGGAGAGCGCGCGGAGTTCGCCCTCGAGGTCGACGTGGTGCGCATCGGCTCGGCCGCCGACAACGAACTCCGACTCGACGGCGCCGACCCCGTGCACGCGACGATCACGCACGACGACCGCGACGAGTACGTGCTCGAACTGCACGGCGAGGGCGAGATGAACAGCAACCCCGAGGCCACCGCCACGCACCCGGGTGACCGCTCGCAGACGCTGCGCACGGGTGCGCGCTTCACGGTCGGAGAGTGGGAGCTCGTCTACGCGCGCGACGAGTTCGCCGACCACGGGCGCCCCTTCGGCGGCCGCCTCGGTGGCGAGTACTCCGACCAGCCGCTGCAGCCGCCGCGGCCCGACTACTCCGACGAGGCGAACATCGAATCGGACGCGCCGACGCACGCCGACTCCGCTGAGGATAAGTGACTGCAGAGCAGTCGTCGCTGGATCGGCTGAGCGAGGTCGCCGTTGAACGCGGGTTGCGCGTCTGCGTCGTCGAATCGCTGACCTCGGGACGCCTGGCGAGCATGATCGGCGCGGGCGACGATGCAGGCGACTGGTTCGCCGGCGGCATCGTCGCCTACCTCACCGACGTCAAGGAGAAGCTGCTCGGTCTGGCACCCGGAACCGATCCGTATTCGGCCGAGTGCGCCGAGCATCTCGCCGAGAGCGCGCGACAGCTCTTCGACGCCGACGTCTGCATCTCGACCACCGGCGTCGGAGGCCCCGAGGGCGAAGGCGGGCACGACCCCGGCACCGTCTTCCTCGGCTGGGCGACGGGCGACGGAGTCGGTCATCGGATGCTGGCGCTCACCGGCGACCCGCAGGAGATCCTCGACGAGACGGTCGACACCGCGATGCGGCTGCTCGCCTTCCACGCCGAGGGGATCAGGCCCGCAGGCCCGCGACGCTCCGGACAGGCGTCGACCGCTCCGCGCGAGCCGGCCGACTGAGAGTCCTGCGCCCTCCGTCCGATACCCGTCGGGTACCCGTCGGGTTCAGTGCCGAGTTCAGTGACCCGGCACGAGCCCGATGCGCAGCGGCGCACCGGGAGCGGATGCCGCGGCGATCGCCTCGTCGATGGCTGCGAGCTGTCGCACCTCTCCGACCGCATCCGCGAACGGGTAGGCGCGGCCTCGCCCGGCCAGGAATCCGACGGCCTCGGCCAGTTCGGTTCCGGTGTAGTTGTGCACGCCGGTGACGGTCACCAGCCGACGCACGATGCTCTCGGCATCGAGCGGCACCGGCTCTGCGGGGAAGACGCTCCCGACGAGCACGACCGTGCCCCCGGTGCCCACACCGGCGAGGGCCTCGGACACGGCATGCCCCGAGGCCTCGATGACGATGTCCGGATCGCGATCGATGCGGCCGGCGCCGAATCGTGCAGCCAGAGCGAGCCGTGCGGGCGCGGGGTCGAGCACCTCGACCGTCGCCCCTTGCTCCACGGCGATCGCGGCGGCCGAGAGCCCGACGAGGCCGGCCCCGTGGATGCGCACGACTGCGCCCTCGAGGTCGTGATCACGTGCCGCCCTGGAGACGGCGGCCCAGGCGGTCGCGGTCGCGCACGACGCCGGTGCGAGCACCGAAGCCGGCAGGGACTCGGGCACCCGTACGATGGCGGTGCCTGCGCGCACCTGGACGTGCGTGCCGAAGGCTCCGGTCAGGTCGCCGTGCACGCCTATGCGGTCGTGGCCGTACTTGCCCAGTGTGCGGCATTTCTGCGGCACGCCGTGGACGCACCGATCGCAGGTGCCGCAGGAGATCGTGACCGACCAGACCACCCGGTCGCCGATACGCACCGGGGTGCCGTCGACGGCTGTCGCCCCGTCATCGCCCATGGCGATCACGCGTCCGACGCTCTCATGGCCGAGCACCAGGGGCACGGGAGCCGATCGCCGCCCCTGCACGGTGTGCACGTCGGACCCGCAGATGGTCGACATCTCGACCGCGACCAGCACGTCGTTCTCGCCGAGAGCGACACCGGGCACAGCGATGGTCTCGTGCGGGTGGCCCTCGCCGATCCACACCATCGCCGTGGCCGCGGGGCGCAGGGCGACGTCGCGGCGATGGCCGGGTGGTCGGATCAGCACGGTTCCCATGTCGGCCACTCAGGCGCTGGGCGCGAGCGCGAGCAGCGCGCGCTCGGCGAGCGCGCTGCGGAGGTGCGTCACGTCCGGGAGCACGACGTCGGCGCCGGCGAGCTCGAGGGCACTCGAGTCGTGGGCACCCGTGAGAACGCCGGCCACGAAGCCGGCACCGGCACGGCGCCCCGATTCGACATCGCTGACGGTGTCTCCCGCGACGGCGACTGACGCGACCGCCGAGGTCTGCGTGCGAATCAGCGCAGTGAGCACGAGGTCGGGAGCAGGGCGACCCCGCCCCGCATCGACCGGCGAGAGCGCCAGGTCGACGAGGTCGCTCCATCCGAGACCGTCGATCAGCGCATCGCGGGTGACCGGAGCGAACCCGGTCGTCAGCACGACGGTCAGACCGGCATCCTTCAGGCCCTGGATCGCGTCCGCGGCACCGGGGATCTCAGTGACCCCCTGCTCGGCCACGATCTCGGCATAGGCGCCCTCGAATGCCGCCGTCGCCTGTTCGGCTGCCGCCCGGTCGCCACCCGCGAGATGCGTGAAGACGTCGATCTTGGACTGCCCCATGGTCGCGCGCACGTGGGCGAGTGCGTCGTCCCACGGCATCCCATCTGCGACGCCGGTGCGCTCGGCTGCGCGCTGGAACGCCGTCTCGACGACCCCGCCGTCGAGCACGGTCGTGCCGGCCATGTCGAGCACGACGAGTTCGAGTGCCGGAGGTGCGGAGAGATGAGTGGTCATGAGGTTCCTTCCATTGCGGGTGCCCACCCGAAGGCGGCGGTGAGATTCTCTTCGGCGAGCCCCAGACCCGTGGTCATTCCGATGCCGGTGGTCGCGGCGAGCACCAGCACGCCCTCCTCGACCGTGTCGATGAGGAAGTCGCGCTGTGCCTTGGCATAGACGCCCTGCCATCGCTCGAGCACCCGCGGTGTCGGCATGTCGAACAGCGCCTCCGCCTCGGCGAGGAACGCGGTGAACGCCGCCTCCGGCTGGAACGGCTCTGGTGCGCTCGAGGTGGCGTGGGAGTCGCCGATGATGAGCGTGCCGTCCGGCAGCTGGGTGTACATCTGATTCAGATCGAGCGCCGCGAGATCGGGGCGCTCCGAGTGCAGGCGATCCCGGAGGGCACCGGCGGCCGCGCTGTCTGCGAAGCGTCCGTACCGCACGAGCGACCAGCCGGTCAGCAGCGGGGCCGTGAGCGGATGCCGGAACGTCACCGCTGCGCGCATCATGTCGAGAGCGCATCGCTCCACACCGGCGCGGTCGGCCAATTCCGGCAGCAATTGGTCGACGTCGTGATTGACCGCGACGACCACAGCACCCGCCGTGATGGTGCCTCTCGTCGTGCCGACACGTCGTCCGGCGACCGAGGTCACCGCCGTGCGGAAGCGGAACTCGACTCCCTGCGCGGCGAGGTGTCGGACGATCGCAGCCGCGGCAGTGCGCGGATCGGTCTGCAGGTCGGTCTCGATGTGCGCGCCGCCGACGAGCACCTCGGCGCGCAGCGGGGCGAGACGCCGCAGCTCGTCGGCCTCCAGCATCCGGATGCCGCCGTCGGCCGCCGCATGCTCGAGCACGGCGATCTCGTCTGCATGACGGGCGGCGACCAGCGTGCCGGATTCACGCAGCCAGAAGCCCGCGTCGTGCGCGAGGCGCAGCCACAGATCACGGGAGAGGTCGGCATAGCGGCGCGCATCGCCGGTCTGCGCGCCGATGCAGAGATGCCCGAAGTTGCGGATCGTCGCCCCCACCGGCGCATCCGCCCTGTCGACCACGATGACGCTCTGACCGCGTCGAGCCGCCGCATACGCCGCGCCGAGCCCGATGATGCCCGCGCCCACCACGACGAGGTCCGCGCTGTGGTTCGCTCTGCCGTCGCCGATCATCGGAACACCTTCCGCATCCACATCGCGAGTCCCTCGACGACGAGCACCGTGACGAGGATCATCAGCACGATCGCGGTCACCGTCTCGTAGCGCGAGCCCTGGCTCGCGTTGAGCAGGTAGTAGCCGACTCCCCCGCCGCCGACGATGCCGAGGATCGTCGCCGCGCGGATGTTCGTGTCGAGCATGTAGAAGCTGTGCCCGATCAGCGCCTGCATGCCCTGCGGCACGGTCGCCGAGGTGTAGGTCTGCAGACGGGTGGCGCCGACCGCGCGCAGCGCGCGCTCTGGCCCGCGATCGACCTCCTCTAGAGAGTCGGCGATCAGCTTGCCGAGCAGTCCGATGCCGCCGATGGCGAGCGCGATGACTCCCGCCTGCGCGCCGAGCCCCGTGATCACCACGAGCACGATCGCGAGGATCAGCTCGGGGATGCCGCGGATGCCGACGAGCAGGAACCGGGCGATGCCGCGTGCGCTCGAGCTGGGTGCGACGTTGCTCGCCGCCAGCGAACCGAGGATCAGCGACGGCAGCAGGGTGAGCACGGTCGCGGCGAGGGCGATCGCGATCGTGTCCCGCATGGCGGCGATCATCGCCGATGCCTCGTAGCTGCCGAACGACGGCGGCCAGAACTTCGCCGCGACCTCGGGCAGCTTGCCCCAGAAGGTGAAGAAGTCGAGCCAGTTGATCTGGCTGACGACGACGCCGCCGATCACGACGAGCACTGCGACGACGATGCCGCTCGTGTTGCGCACGCGCTCCGCCGTCCACGGTCGCCGCACCGCGGTCTGAGGGCTGGCCGCCCATGCGGGTGGTGCCGAGGCCTCCGATGCTGTCGCGTCGCGCAGTCGCGGGTGGATGATGCGGTCGATCCACGAACGGGTCTGCCGCTGCTGACCGAGCATCGCCCCGCGCACCAGGCTCGAGATGATCTCCATCGCGACGCACAGGATGAAGATGACCAGCGCGATGCCGAGTCCCTTGCCGTAGTTGAGCGACTTGAAGGCGTACGACATCTCGAGCCCGAGGCCAGCCACCCCGACATAGCCGAGCACGACGCTGCCACGCAGGTTGATGTCGTTGCGATGCAGCACCGTAGCGACCCAGCTCGGCAGCACCTGGGGAAGGATGCCCGAGGCGAACTCCTGCATCTTCGATCCGCCGGCTGCGCGGATCGCGAGGCGGGGTCCCTCGTCGATCTGCTCGATCGCGTCGGCGAACATCTTCGAGATCATCCCGATCGAGTGGATGCCGATGGCGAGGATGCCGGGGAGGGTGCCGAGCGAGAACATGAGCACGAACGCCATGGCGAGCACGACATCCGGCAGCGCGCGGGTGAGGACTCCCACGAATCGGGCCGCGGCCCGCCAGCCGTTGCCGGGGGTCGTGTTGGAGGCGGCGAGGTAGGCGATCGGCACCGAGAGCACGGCGGCGAGCAGCGTGCCGACCAGCACGAGCCCCACAGTGAGGGCGATGAGCCACGCGAGGTCGGCCGGCTCGGGGAACGAGAGTCCGCCGACACGAGCCATGAAGTTCTCGGCGTTGCCCCAGCTCTGCACCATCGCCGGGATCGAGATGCCGACCTCTTCGACCGCGAGGATGCCGAGCACCAGGAGAGCCACCAGGGTGAGTCCGGCGGCGATGCGCTCTGCCGAGATCGGGCGCTGGGGCGCGCGGTCGGAGACGGTGGAGCGTCCTGGGGCCGCGGGCGTCGCGGGTGCGTCCGAGAGCACGGTCATCAGACTCTGGCCCTGTCGATGTCGGCGATGTCGACCGTGATCTCGGTGAGCTCGTCCTGCACGGCGCGGATCTCTGCGGTGGTCGTGGCGACGCGACCGTAGATCTCCATGACCTCGGCCTTGGTGAGGTCTCCGGTCGGGGTGTCGAGCACGATCTCGCCGTGCCGCAGGCCGACGATGCGGTCGGCCCACGAGATTGCGAGGTCGACCTGGTGCAGGCTGCAGACGACGGTGAGTCCCTCGTCGGCGGCGATCTCGCGGATCAGCGCCATCACCTGGTCGCTCGACTCGGGGTCGAGCGAGGCGACGGGTTCGTCGGCGAGCAGGATGTCGGGCTTCTGCATCAGAGCGCGGGCGATGGCGACGCGCTGCTGCTGCCCGCCCGAGAGGGTGTCGCTGCGCTGGTAGGCGCGGTCGAGGAGTCCGACGCGGTCGAGGTGCTCGAGCGCGCGCAGCTTCGCCGCCTTCGAATAGCCCCAGAGCCCGAGTCGCGGTCCGCGGACCTCCGACAGCGATCCGGTGAGCACGTTCTCGAGCACGGTGAGCGAGGGCACGAGCTCGAACTGCTGGAAGATGAATCCCACGCGACTGCGGAGGCGGCGCAGCGCCTTGCCCTTCAGCGTCGGCACCTGGGATCCGAGCACTTCGATGTCGCCGGAGGTCGGCACCTCGAGCCCGTCGAGGTGGCGCAGCAGTGTGGACTTGCCCGAGCCGGAGAGTCCGAGCAGCACGACGATCTCGCCGCGCGACACCTGCAGCGACGCGTTCTTGAGCGCCGTGGTCGTGCCGAAGGTCTTCGTCACGCCGTCCAGGCGGATGAGGGCATCGGATGCCGCGTTCATGTCAGTTCTCCTCGTGATTCTCTGCTCGTCTGGTTGAGCCGGCGAAGCGAGACGAAACGCAGTGACCTCGGCGCGTCTCGTCTCGCTCGCCTCGCTCCGTCGCTCACCGCTCGGCGAGCAGGGCGACGGGGCGGGTGTCAGCGTGTCAGCCCTGGCACTGCTCCGCGTCGGTCTCCTTGCAGATGTCGCGGATCAGGTCGTAGTACGCGTCATCGACCGGCTTCGTGGCGAAGAAGACGCTGCGGAACGAGTCGCTGTCGGCGCTGTCGACGCCGGCGGCGATGATGTCGTCGATCGTGACCTCCGACAGGCCGTCGACGAGTTCCTTGGCGACGTCGTCGGGCAGCGCCGACGCGTAGACGAGCGGAGCACCGGGCACCATGGTCTCGTCGATGACCTTCACGGCATCCGACTTCTCGACCTCGGAGTCCTCCGCGAAGCCGACCTCGCACTCGACGCCCTCGCCGACCTTCTGCACGCTGACGTCGTGCTTGCCCGCGAAGACCGGGGTGATGTCGGTCTTCGGGTCGATGCCCGCCTCGAGCAGGTTGTACGACGGGAAGAGGTAGCCGGAGGTCGACGACGGATCGACGAAGCAGACCTTCTTGCCCTTGAAGTCCTCGATGCTCGAGATGTCGCTTTCGGCGGGCACGATCGCCTGCGAGTAGTAACCGGGCTCCTGACCCTCTTCGGTCACGATCGACGAGATCGGGGTGAGCTTCGCACCGTTGTTCGTGGCGGTGACGTAGGTGAAGCCCGAGAACGAGGCCACGTCGACCTTTCCGGCGACGGAGGCTTCGATGAGTGCCGCGTAGTCGGTGGACTCGTGGTACTCGACCGACTTGCCGGTGATCTCGGCGATGTAGTCCATGAGCGGCTGGTAGTTCGTCTCGGTGTCGACCGAGTCGGGTACGACGCCGAAGACGAGCGTGTTCTCGTCGACTGCGAAGCCGCTCGTGGTCGACGATGCGTCGGCGCTGGACGCGTCGGTTGCATCAGCCGAGCCGGAACAGGCCGCCAGACCGAGCGCGAGGATCGCGGCACCGGCGAGTACGGGGAGAGCGCGGAGCTTCATGAGGACCTTTCAGAGTGGGAGGGGGTGATCCACGAGCAACTCTGACAGGACAACGGTCAAGATATATACCTAACTTGCAAGAGTTCAAGGTCCGTTCACCCGGTTTTTCCACGAATGAACGTCAGCAGAACGCCGGCCGATCCCTGGCGTCACCAAGTAGTATGCCTATGTGGCCGAAGCTGTATACACCCAGATCGCAGACGACCTGCGCGCCCAGATCGCGGCGGGCACTCTGCGCCCCGGCGACGACGTGCCCACAGAGTCGGAGCTCGCCGAACGCTGGCACACGTCTCGCGGTCCCATCCGCAACGCGCTGGCGGCTCTGCGCAGCGAGGGCCTGATCGAGACCGGACGCGGCCGCCCCGCTCGCGTCGTCTCCCGCAAGGCGAGTCAGGCCGTCGACATGTCGGTGCCGTTCACGCGCTGGGCCCGCGATCTCGGCGTGACTCCCGGTGCGCAGACGCAGGAGCTGAGCCTTCGTCGGGCAGGCGACCGCGCGGAGCTTCTCGGCGTCTCCCCCGATGACACGATCGTCAGCGTCGTGCGGCTTCGCCTGCTCGACGGTCGGCCGACGATGCTCGAGCGCCTGTTCTACACCGAAGCCGTGGGGCGCCGACTGCTCGACGTCGACACCGACGCGATCTCGATCACCGAGTACCTGGGGTCGGTCGGGCACCCGATCGTCGGACTCGAGCACCAGATCGACGCGGTCGCGGCCGATGAGCAGGATGCCGCTCTGCTGCGCGTGGCACAGGGCACGCCGATCCTTCGACTCAGCCGGATCTCCCGCGACGCGAGCGGACGCATCTTCGAGGCGTCCGAGGACCGTTATCTCAGTGAGGTGGTGCGATTCACCGTCGCAGCGTCCGGGATCTCGACGGACGGGCACTACATGCGTGCGGTGGGCGGCTAGGAGCCAGCCGGTCGACGTCGATTCCTCGACGGGGAGAACCCTCGGAGGGAAGAAGCCGATCGCGAGCGCGCTGGGGATCAGATTCCAGAGATCGCGCTCGCGATCACAGCGCTGGGGATGCGCTATTTCTGGGGTATGCCCAATGTATGCGCCCGGCTACACCATGGAACACGGTCTATAGTCGAGACCTACCCTGGACTTTCGTCTAGTCATCTCGCCGAAACCCGCGGAATTCCGCGGTTCTGCTTCCAGAGTACCGGTATACCAGTTGGGGAATCCGGCCGAATTCCGTCGCCGAGATGCCGGAATACCGGTTCGGTCAGACGATCGGCAGCAGGGCTGACACGACCCAACGTCCGTCTGCTTCTCCGGCACTGAACTCACCGCTGGCGCCGAGGACGCGCTCGGCCATGCGCCCGACGCCGGTGCGGCTCGACGAGAGCTCGCGACGCGGCGTGACAGAGAGAGGGCTGCTCACCGTCAGCTTTGCGGAGTCGTCATCGATGTCGAATCGGATCAGGACTTCGCCCTCGCCTGCGTACTTGAGGACGTTGGTGGCCGACTCGCGCAGGATGCGCGCGAGGATGATCTCGGCCGCGCGCGGGATGCGCTCGTCAGAGGGGTCGCCGTCGACGATCACGGCGTGACCCGCGGATTCGAACTCCTGCTGGGCTTCGTCGACGGAGGCCGCCAGATCACCCGAGGGCATGCCCTCGGACCGGGGCCCGTCGTCTGCGAGGTCGATCACGAAGCGGAGATCGGTCATCGCCTTGCGTGCGGCGATGCGGATCGCCTCCTGCGATTCGCTGCTGGTGCGATCGTCGTCGAGCATCTGCACGTGCAGCGCCACCACCGTGAGGTGGTGCGCGATGCTGTCGTGCAACTCGCCGGCGATCCAACGTCGCTCAGCGAGTACTGCCTGCCGTTCCTGCTCGGCCTTCTCGGCCAGCTGCACCTCGAGCGTCCGCCCTCGGGCGAACGCGATGCGAAGTGCGAAGCCGACGGCACCGGATACTGCGGCGCCGACCAGGAAGATCGCGATATTGAAGGCATCCCTCGAGTCGCCAGTGACGACCAGTGCGGATGCGAGGAGAAAAACTCCGGCATAGGACAGGACCAAGGAGGTCCATCCCAGACGCACGATCAAGCCTGCCGCGAAAGCGGCGGTCGTGAGCACCTGGGCTTCGATGCCGGGGATGAAAGAGAGTGCGAACACCACGCCGAGGGCGTATGTCGCGATCAGTGGCGACCAGAGATACAGGGCCAAGACCGCGGTGGATGCGATCCCGAGTGCCGCCGTCAGAGGATCCAATCCCGGAGGGAGGAACAGTCCGACGGTGTCGAAGGTGACGATCGTTCCGACGACCGCCAGTACGGCGATCCGTTCGATCGTGCTGAGCTTCTCGCCCTTTCCGAGTCGAGTGACGTCTGCGCGTTCACCCGCCGGAAGACTTGAAGCCATACTTCAGTATCTCCTTTCCGCCATATAGATTAACGGTAGAAGCCGAAAAAGAGTCCAACCTGGTTCCAGAAAGACATAGAGATTCACCTCCTTTATTGCACTTTTGACTAGCGATGTACTCATCTTCTCGGTGATCTTCTCGCACCACATCTGCCGCACGTCTAGACCTTGATAGCCAAAGGTCTAGGAGATCGCGACGCAGGTCCACCCCGGTTAGGCTTCGTCCATGTCCCAAATCCGCGTCGTGATCGTCGATGATGATCCCCTGGTGCGCTCAGCGCTCTCTCACTTCGTTTCACGAGACCCCGAGATCACCGTGGTCGCTGAGGCGGAGTCCGGGCTCGAGGGCATCGAGGTGGTGGGGCGCGAGCACCCTGATGTCGTGATGATGGACGTGCAGATGCCCGAGATGAATGGCATCGAGGCGACTGCCGTCATCAGTGAGCGATGGCCCGAGGTGAAGATCCTGGCCGTCACCACGCTCGACGGCAGCGACACGGTGCTGCCTATGCTCAGCGCGGGTGCATCGGGGTATCTGCTGAAGGATTCCAGCGCTGCGAGCATTCTCGAGGGCGTGCGGGAGGTCTACAGCGGAGCGAGCTCACTGTCCCCGCGCATCGCCTCGCTGCTGATCAAGCACGTGCGTGACACGGAGCCGGTCGGTGGAGACGACTCGCTCGAGGCGCTCACCGATCGCGAGCAGGAGGTGCTGCAGCGCCTGGCCCAGGGAATGTCGAACGCGGAGATCGCGCGCACGCTGATCGTGTCAGAGGGAACGGTGAAAGCTCACCTGGGTCGCATCATGTCGAAGTGGCACGTTCGCGACCGCGTGCAGATCCTGGTCACGGCAGCGCACGCAGGGCTCGTCGACTTCCGCTGAGTCCGAGTTCGCTGAGACCGCGTCTCCCTGAATGCGGGTTGCGCTGAATGCGGTTGCGCTGAATGCGGGCTGCGATGAATGCGGCTTTCGCTGAGATCGCGTCCCGCCGAGGTCGCGTTCCTTGCAGTCTGACCGGTCCCCGGGGGCGCGACACAGCCGAAGACCAGGCAGCACATCAACCTGTTCGGGCGAGGTGTGTCGGTGCCGAGCGGACGGGCAGGCTAAGTCGTGGTGTGCGCCAGTGGCGTGCGGGATCCCACCATGCCGGTCCGCGCACCTGCGGGACTCCGCCATTCATCCGGATCTCCCACTGCGAAGTGTCCAGCGATCGATGGTGCCACCAGCACAACGGCACACCGTTATCCGTATGCGTGGGCCCACCCCTGGCGTGTTCGGTCACGTGGTGGATCTCACACCACGACGTCGGCACATGACACCCCGGGATCAAACACTCCTTGTCACGGGCGATGATCGCCCGCCGCTGATGCACGGTGAACACCCGATCCGTCGTCGTGATCCCGATGATCCGACCCTCATCCATGAGCACCCGCTGGATCGCTCCCGAGCACGCGACCTGCGCCGCGACCGAGACGGGCACGTGAGCACCGGATCCAGGGATCGTCGCCCATCCGCCGTTGCGGACAGCGATGCTCGCGTCACCAGCACCAGCACCGGCCCTGGTACCTACACCGAAGGCTGACCCGTGGGCGAGGTCTTTCGCATCGACGGTGACGACGAGCACCGGGGAGGCGCCACCCAACCTCGGCATGTCCTTGCGCCGGGCCGCGAGAGCCAGCGCCGCTGCGAGAGCGTCATGTCGCTTCTGCGCCGCGGTGCGGTCATCGATCACGCTCCGCTCATCGGAATTGAAGGGGTCCTCCCCCGCATCGGCATCGGCATCGGCATCGGCATCGGCATCGGCATCGGCATCGGCATCGGCATCGGCATCGGCATCGGCATGAGTGTCCGGCTCCCTGTCCGAGTCGGCGATCGGGGCACTATCCGACTCGGCATCCGCGCCGAAGCTCGCGGCGAAGCCGTGCGAGCCGTCGTCAGCGCCTGCGTCTGCCCCCGCACCGGAGCCGGATTCCGTTCCGCTACTGGGGCCGAAGAACACTCCGGGCAGGGGCGACCCGTCGCCCTTGGGGTTCAACATCGCATCCATGATGAGCTGCAGCTGGGCAGCCGCATCCGGGGTCAGGTACCCGCGGATCGCGTGCATCCCGTCCTTCAACCGGCCGATCGTGATCCCCCGGCGACGACGCGCATCCTCATCCTTCGGCTCCTCACCATCCGGATCGAACATCGACGCGAGATCCTCCGCCAAACCCTTCAAATCCTGCACGGTCGGCGACGGACCCGCCGCATCCTCGTCGCCACTCGGATCATCGCTTGGGTCCCCGTCGTCCCCCACGTCGAGTCCATGCCCGCGCGCGCACCCCGCCAACGCGACATCCGCCGCCAACCGCTGATCAACGGTGAGCCGATCCCACACCCGCTCGATCGGGCCCGTCGCGGCAAGAAACCCGTCAACCCCGACGACCCCGTCCAGCAGCGCCGTCCGCAACTCCGGCCACCGGGCCGGAAGCCGCTCCCCCGAC